>NZ_JBHSGI010000044.1:0-2413 GCF_042654245.1 Seohaeicola nanhaiensis | reverse complement strand
GAAGTCCTCGAGGAAGCCTTGCCATTCCTCTGTCGATATCCGAGCAGCCCTTAGCATGTCGCGAAGTTCGCCGATGCCGTCGTCCGTGAGGGCAGTCTGGTAGGTTTCCTGGTCGACCTGGACACTGACGATATTGCCATAGGTGAGGTTGTCGTCGTTGCTGACAATAGCTTCGAGGAGGTCCAGATCCTCGCCAAGCAGGTTGGCGACGTGACTGAGTATGCAAACGTAGGTAGTCGTCGCCATCAGGCAGCCTCGCTGCCGGGCTGACGCTTCGTTTGCCACAACCAAGGCAGCAGTTCGTCGAGCCGGTTGATTTTGTGATCATGGATGCGGTCGAGGATGTCGGCGAGCCAGGCTTGCGGATCGAGGCCGTTCATCTTGGCGGTTTCGATGAGCGTCATCGCCCGGGCCAGGGTTTCGCCACCGCTGTCGGAACCGGCGAAGAGCCAGTTCTTACGACCGATGCCGATCGGGCGCATGGCGCGCTCGGCCGGGTTGTTATCGATGCCGACGCGGCCGTCGTCGAGGAAGAGCTCGAAGGAGGGCCAGCGGCTGAGACCGTAACGGATGGCCTTGGCGAGATCGCTCTTGCCCGGAATGCGCAGCAGCTGGGCCTCGGCCCACGCCTTGAAGGCATCGACCATGGGGCGCGAGTGTGCCAGGCGCGCGGCCTGTCGCAGTTCGGCGGACTGACCGGCGATCTCGCGCTCGACATCGTAGATCTTGCCGATCCGGTCGAGGGCCTCCCGCGCTATCTCGGACTTCGTGGTTTCCCACACATCGTGGAAGTCGCGACGCAAGTGCGCCCAGCATGCTGCCTCTCGGAACTGGCTGCTGCCATCCGCGCGCTGTTCGTAGAGCGGATTGAAGCCGGCATAGGCATCCGCCTGAAGGATGCCACGGCTGGCTTGTAGGTGGCGCTGCGGATGCTCCCCCTTCCGATCCGGGGAGAAGCGGTAGACGACGCCGGGTGGCGCCGTGCCGGCCCAAGGTCGCTGGTCAGAGACATAGGCCCAGACCCGGCCTTGTTTGACACCCTTGCCGAGACCGCGGTCCCGACGTGACCGGTCCAGCACGCGGATTGGAGTGTCATCTGCATGCAGCACCGGCGCGGCCATCACCTCGGCCTCGATCCGCTCGATGACGGGGGCGAGCACCTTCATGGCGCGCCCGCACCAATCCAGAAGCGTGCTGTCAGGGATGTCGGCGCCCATGCGCGCGTAGATCTCGTGTTGGCGATACAATGGAAGATGGTCGTCGAACTTCGAGACGAGGATTTGGGCCAGCAACCCCGGACCGGCCATGCTGCCGGAGATCGGACGGCTCGGGGCCGCAGGCTGCACCATCTTCTCACACCGGCGGCAGGACTTCTTCAACCGCGCGATCTGAATGACCTTCATTTGCGCCGCGACCAGGTCGAGAAGCTCGCTGACGTCCTCGCCCACCACTCGCAGGTCACCCCCACAATCGGGACAACAGGTGCCAGGGTCGAGCTCGCGGCGTTCGCGAGGCGTTGCGTCCGACACGCGCGGCCTGCGTCGCGGCTTCGCCTCGGCAACGGGGGCATCGGTCGCGGCAGGTTCATCGCCCTCGATCGCCCGGTCGCGCTGCTCGGCCACCGCGACCAGCAGATCCTCCAGCGCCAGTTCCAACTGGGCAATCTCGCGCTCGATCTTTTCCGAGGACTTGCCGAAGGCCTGCTTCTGCAACTTGGCGATCCGCAGGCGAAGGGCCTGAACCAGCTGTTCATGAGCCTGGAGCGTGGCCGACATGCGCGCATTCTCTGCCTGTAGCGCGGCGATCATCGCCTTCAGGACAGCGGGGTCGTCAGAGAGAATGGCGGTATCATCGGACATGGCGACTGATACCACGCACAGGTGGATGTGGCCAATAAAACAAGGAGATTCAAACGGATAATCTACCCCACCCGAGCAGGCGGCGCACCCCAATCCGGGCGACGCCAGTCGATCCCTTCCCAGAGCATCGCCAGCTGCGCCGAGGTCAGTCGCGCGACCCCGGCTTCGGTGTTTGGCCAGGGAAAGCGACCGCGCTCGAGGACCTTGTAGTAGAGGCAGAAGCCCTGGCCATCCCAGTAAAGCAGCTTTAGCCGATCGCCTTTGCGCCCCCGGAACGCGAAGACCGCGCCGCTCGCGGGCTTCTGGCGCAGCACGTCCTGCGCCAGAGCGGATAGCCCCGCAATCCCCTTCCTCATGTCGGTCGCGCCACAAGCAAGGTAGACGCGAACTCCGGTGCCTGGACCGATCATGCGGCTTCCACCGCCCGGATCAGCCGGGTCAGGGCCTCGCCATCCATGCCGCTGTCGAAACGGAGGCAGCGACCATTGGCAAGTCGTAGTTCCACAAGGACCGGCCGAGAGGATGCAGGGGATTGTGCGGGTTCGGACATTGCG
>NZ_JBHSGI010000043.1:0-684 GCF_042654245.1 Seohaeicola nanhaiensis | reverse complement strand
TCCTGCGGGAAATCCATGAAGTGCTTTCGCCCGAGCACCCCTCGCGCGAGAACACGATCCGCGGTTCGGCGCAGTGGGGCAAGACGGTCTCGATCGTCAACCCGGTCGTGGGGGCCTGGCACGAGTTCGGACCGCTGGACAGCCTGGTGGTGCATCCGACCACCAGCGCCGCGACCGAGTGGGTGGACAACAAGTGGTTGCCGATGCGGCGGCAGGCGCCCAGCCTGAAGCGGATATTCGGCAGCGGCGGTGACAACAAGGATGCGAAGTTCAATCAGGAGACCGCCGCCAGAAACGGTTCGCTGAAGGTGGCAAGCGCTGGGTCACCCGACGATCTTGCAGGCACCACCCGCCGCCTGGTCGTCATGGATGACGTCGCCAAGTTCGAGATGACCGCCAAGGGCGATCCCGAGGCGCTGGCAGAAAGCCGGGCGTCGGGCTTCGAGGATGCCAAAATCCTCCGGGTGTCGACGCCGCAGATCAAAGGCACCTGCCGGATTTCGAAGGCCTACGAGCGAAGCGATCAGCGGCTCTACTACGTCCCTTGCCCGCATTGTGGGCACGAGGCACCGCTGACCTGGGAGAACTTCCGCAAAAACCTCGATCCGGAGCGGCTGCATGCGGCCTGCTTCAGCTGCGACGAATGTGGCGGTGTCATCAGTCACGCGGACAAGGAAGCGATCG
>NZ_JBHSGI010000042.1:0-923 GCF_042654245.1 Seohaeicola nanhaiensis | reverse complement strand
TTTGGGAGGATGGATCATGTCAGCACCTTTGCCGGATGCGCTTCGAGCGCGGTTTCAGAGATTGGTTGAGGAAGGGTTGAGCGGGCGGGCGGCGGCGTTGCGCCTGAAGCTTTCACCTGCCACCGGGGCGCGTTGGGGCCTTGCGATCCGACGAAGGGGACACGCATGCGCTACCCCGCAAGGTCGGCCTCGGGGCACGGGCAAGCTTGATCCTCATCGCTCGTTTCTGATCGAACTGATCGATCAGGACGGCGACATGACCATGCCCGAACTGGCCGGTGCGCTGGCGGATGCGACCGGTGTTCAGGCGCACCCGGATGCGATTGGACGGTTCCTGCGCAAGCTCGGCTTCACGTACAAAAAAAGTCGTTGGTCGCAACCGAGCGGCGGCGCGCACGGGTAAGGAAACAACGCGAGGACTGGATCAAGCATCGCCTGCCAGCCGTTGCAGCCCGACCGGATCGCGTTGTCTTTATTGACGAAACCTCCGTCAAAACCAACCTGACCCGCCAGCGAGGCTGGTCTCGGCGGGGCGAGCGGCTGGTGATGGAGGCGCCCTTTGGATCATGGGGCACGCAGACCTTCATCGCGGGTCTGGGCGCAGGGACGCTGATCGCCCCGTGGGTCATCAAAGGTGCGATGGATGGCGAAGCCTTTGCCGCT
Source organism: Seohaeicola nanhaiensis (assembly GCF_042654245.1). NCBI lineage: Bacteria > Pseudomonadati > Pseudomonadota > Alphaproteobacteria > Rhodobacterales > Roseobacteraceae > Seohaeicola > Seohaeicola nanhaiensis. Next base: position 260 of record NZ_JBHSGI010000042.1, on the reverse strand, counting down.
TACGTCGAGCAGGTACTGATCCCGGAACTGGAGCCAGGCACCGTCGTCATCCTGGACAACCTCGCTACGCACAAGAACGCCACCGCTGCCAAAGCCATGCGCGAAGCCGGATGCTGGTTCCTGTTCCTGCCGCCTTACAGCCCCGACCTGAACCCGATCGAGATGGCCTTCTCGAAACTCAAGGCACATCTGCGCAGGATCGGCGCGCGAACCTTCACCGATATGTTCCACGCCCTCACAGAAATCTGCGATCTATTCTC
>NZ_JBHSGI010000041.1:0-5914 GCF_042654245.1 Seohaeicola nanhaiensis | reverse complement strand
AACGCCGCCCTGATTAGGGGCGGCGTTTAGGATTGGTTTATTGGTAAGAGGGATACATGTTTCAGAGGGCTTTTTAGGTTTGGCAGTGACCTACTCTCCCACACCTTAAGGTGCAGTACCATCGGCGCTACAGTGCTTAACTGCCGGGTTCGGGATGGGACCGGGTGTTTCACTTGCGCTATGACCACCAAACCGAAAAAGTCCTCTGTTTTCGCGCTATTGCCTTTCGGCAGGTTGCGCGTTTTTTGCCGCCGCGTGGCGGTGTCCAAGTCAAGTTCACTGAAGTTGGTGTATGCTTTTGATCCCTGTAAAGTCTTTCTTTTACTGGATCAAATCAAGCCTATCGGACAATTAGTACCGGTCAACTGAACACATTGCTGTGCTTACATCTCCGGCCTATCGACGTGGTGGTCTACCACGGTCCTCAGGGATACCTTGTTTTGAGGGGGGCTTCCCGCTTAGATGCCTTCAGCGGTTATCCTGTCCGTTCATAGCTACCCAGCACTGCCGTTGGCACGACAACTGGTCCACCAGTGGAACGTTCACCCCGGTCCTCTCGTACTAGGGGCAACTCCTCTCAAGTATCCTACACCCACGGAAGATAGGGACCGAACTGTCTCACGACGTTCTAAACCCAGCTCACGTACCTCTTTAAATGGCGAACAGCCATACCCTTGGGACCTGCTCCAGCCCCAGGATGAGATGAGCCGACATCGAGGTGCCAAACACTGCCGTCGATATGGACTCTTGGGCAGTATCAGCCTGTTATCCCCAGCGTACCTTTTATCCGTTGAGCGATGGCCCTCCCACTTGGGACCACCGGATCACTATGACCGACTTTCGTCTCTGCTCGACTTGTCAGTCTTGCAGTCAGGCTGGCTTCTGCCATTGCACTCAACGAGCGATTTCCGACCGCTCTGAGCCAACCTTCGCGCGCCTCCGTTACACTTTAGGAGGCGACCGCCCCAGTCAAACTACCCACCACGCAGGGTCCCGGACCCGGATAACGGGCCGCGGTTAGACATCAAGAGTAAGAAGGGTGGTATCTCAAGGGAGGCTCCACGGAAACTGGCGTTCCCGCTTCGAAGCCTACCACCTATCCTGCACATCTCAATCCTGATGCCAGTGCGAAGCTATAGTAAAGGTGCATGGGGTCTTTCCGTCTAACCGCGGGTAGTCTGCATCTTGACAGACAATTCAATTTCGCTGAGTCGATGTTGGAGACAGCGGGGAGGTCGTTACGCCATTCGTGCAGGTCGGAACTTACCCGACAAGGAATTTCGCTACCTTAGGACCGTTATAGTTACGGCCGCCGTTTACCTGGGCTTCAATTCAGAGCTTGCACCCCTCCTTTTAACCTTCAGGCACCGGGCAGGCGTCAGACTGTATACGTCGTCTTACGACTTCGCACAGCCCTGTGTTTTAAGTAAACAGTCGCCACCCCCTGGTTTGTGTCCCCAGCTCCAAGTTGCCTTGGAACCGGGCCTCCTTCTCGCGAACTTACGGAGGTATTTTGCCGAGTTCCTTCAACATCGTTCTCTCAAGCGCCTTGGTATTCTCTACCAGTCCACCTGTGTCGGTTTAGGGTACGATCTAGCGGAGGGCTATTTCCAGGGACCACTCAGCAGCCCAGTCAATCCGATAAGACTGAACTACACCTGCGATCCGTCACATCCTCCTGGCCCAGGAATATTAACCTGGTTCCCATCGTCTACGCCTGTCGGCCTCGACTTAGGGGTCGGCTTACCCTGCTCAGATTAGCTTTAAGCAGGAACCCTTGGACTTTCGGCGAGAGTGTCTCTCACACTCTTTGTCGCTACTCATGTCATCATTCTCGCTAGTGATCTCTCCACGGGATCCCTCACAGGCCCGCTTCACAGAAAGCTCCGCGTCTCCAATCCGGGCGAACCCGGTAAGGAGACATGGAACTATGTCACACTACGCTCTGCTACCATGCACTATGTGCATCCTAAGCTTCGGCTCATGGCTTGAGCCCCGTTACATCTTCGCCGCAGGATATCTTGATTAGACCAGTGAGCTGTTACGCTATCTTTAAAGGATGGCTGCTTCTAAGCCAACCTCCTGGTTGTTTTGGACGTCCCACCTGCTTTCCCACTTAGCCATGAATTGGGGGCCTTAGCTGTAGGTCAGGGTTGTTTCCCTCTTCACAATGGACGTTAGCATCCACTGTGTGTCTGCCGTCTAGTACTCCTCGGTATTCGGAGTTTGGTTAGGATCAGTAAGTCTGTGGGACCCCATTACCCATCCAGTGCTCTACCCCCGAGGGTATTCGGACGACGCTCTACCTAAATAGATTTCGCAGAGAACCAGCTATCTCCGAGTTTGATTAGCCTTTCACCCCTAGCCACAACTCATCCCGACCTTTTTCAACAGGTGTGGGTTCGGACCTCCAGTAAGTGTTACCTTACCTTCATCCTGGTCATGGCTAGATCACTCGGTTTCGGGTCTGATCCATCTAACTCATTCGCCCTATTAAGACTCGCTTTCGCTGCGCCTACACCTAACGGCTTAAGCTTGCTAGATAGACCAAGTCGATGACCCATTATACAAAAGGTACGCCGTCACCTCGCAAGGAGGCTCCGACTGCTTGTAGGCGTTCGGTTTCAGGTACTGTTTCACTCCCCTCGTCGGGGTGCTTTTCACCTTTCCCTCACGGTACTGGTTCGCTATCGGTCAGTAAGGAGTACTTAGCCTTCGGAGGTGGTCCTCCGATCTTCAGACAGGATTTCACGTGTCCCGCCCTACTTAATACGTTCCATCGAGCTTCCCATACGGGACTGTCACCCGCTATGGTCGATCTTTCCAGATCGTTCTGGTCACTCTCAGGACTCGGCTGGTCCCCGTTCGCTCGCCGCTACTAGGAGAGTCTCTATTGATGTCCTTTCCTCCGGGTACTTAGATGTTTCAGTTCCCCGGGTTCGCCTTTATAACCCTATGTATTCAGGTCATAAATACCTGGTTGACCGCATTATTAGCCGCCCTTGCGGGCCGTAATAACACAGTATCAGGTGGGTTGCCCCATTCGGAAATTCATGGATCAAAGCCTATTCTCGGCTCCCCATGACTTATCGCAGAGTATCACGTCCTTCATCGCCTCTTACTGCCAAGGCATTCACCAAACGCCCTTTTCGCGCTTGATTTGATCCAGAAAAAGACAGACTTGCATCTGACGATGGAGCGGAAGCTGGTAAACAACCTCTCCTGTTTCCCTGGACCAAAAGCATACTACCCGAACCCGATCCATGCTGACCGGGCTCGATTGGTTAGTGTACTTGACTTGGACAACACCGTCGTTTCGATCCGGCAGACGCATGGACAGGCGAGGAAGCACCCGTGTCATACGCTCGCATCGGCCTTGCGGCCTTTGCTCCGAACCGAGGCAATCCCGTCACTCCGGGACACCAACGGTGTCGTTATGTATCTCTCTTTACGATGTTAAGTGCGTTCCCGAAGGAAACTGTCATCCGATTGGATGAGCAAGGACTGCGGCCAGTCCTTGCTGATCAAATCGAACCGCGAAGTGGTGGAGCCTAGGAGGATCGAACTCCTGACCTCCTGAATGCAAATCAGGCGCTCTCCCAGCTGAGCTAAGGCCCCATTTTGCTCCGCAAAATGGACCTTTGTGCGGGTAAGCGGCTTTCGAAGAAAGCTGCGGCCGCACGCGGCACCATTTCAGGGAAACAAGGTTGAAGTCGCATCAGCCAGGGGGCAAACACACCTGCCGTGCGCGCCGCAGATTGCCCTGCAATCCGCTTTCCGCGCCTGTCTTGTTTGCACAGCAAACAAGACATGGTGGGTCGAGGAGGACTTGAACCTCCGACCTCACGCTTATCAGGCGTGCGCTCTAACCACCTGAGCTACCGACCCATACGGGCGGTGGCCCGTGTTCCGTTCTGAAGAGATATGAGGACGGCCTGGTCCGGATGTGGTCAGCTTTGATTGCTGACCGTGCTAAGTGTTTCACGACTTTGGTGCGCTACCGCTTCGCTACTTGAGCGCATCGGCGTTGCAACCAGAAGTATCTAGAAACATCCTTAGAAAGGAGGTGATCCAGCCGCAGGTTCCCCTACGGCTACCTTGTTACGACTTCACCCCAGTCGCTGAGCTTACCGTGGTTGGCTGCCTCCTGCGAACAGGTTGGCGCACCACCTTCGGGTAAACCCAACTCCCATGGTGTGACGGGCGGTGTGTACAAGGCCCGGGAACGTATTCACCGCGTCATGCTGTTACGCGATTACTAGCGATTCCGACTTCATGGGGTCGAGTTGCAGACCCCAATCCGAACTGAGACAGCTTTTTGGGATTAACCCATTGTCACTGCCATTGTAGCACGTGTGTAGCCCAACCCGTAAGGGCCATGAGGACTTGACGTCATCCACACCTTCCTCCCGCTTATCACGGGCAGTTTCTTTAGAGTGCCCAACTGAATGCTGGCAACTAAAGATGTGGGTTGCGCTCGTTGCCGGACTTAACCGAACATCTCACGACACGAGCTGACGACAGCCATGCAGCACCTGTCACCCGGTCTCTTACGAGAAAGCTGAATCTCTCCAGCGGTCCGGGGATGTCAAGGGTTGGTAAGGTTCTGCGCGTTGCTTCGAATTAAACCACATGCTCCACCGCTTGTGCGGGCCCCCGTCAATTCCTTTGAGTTTTAATCTTGCGACCGTACTCCCCAGGCGGAATGCTTAATCCGTTAGGTGTGTCACCGAGCAGTATACTACCCGACGACTGGCATTCATCGTTTACGGTGTGGACTACCAGGGTATCTAATCCTGTTTGCTCCCCACACTTTCGCACCTCAGCGTCAGTATCGAGCCAGTGAGCCGCCTTCGCCACTGGTGTTCCTCCGAATATCTACGAATTTCACCTCTACACTCGGAATTCCACTCACCTCTCTCGAACTCAAGACCAGGAGTTTTGGAGGCAGTTCCAGGGTTGAGCCCTGGGATTTCACCCCCAACTTTCTGATCCGCCTACGTGCGCTTTACGCCCAGTAATTCCGAACAACGCTAACCCCCTCCGTATTACCGCGGCTGCTGGCACGGAGTTAGCCGGGGTTTCTTTACCAGATACTGTCATTATCATCTCTGGCGAAAGAGCTTTACGACCCTAAGGCCTTCATCACTCACGCGGCATGGCTAGATCAGGCTTGCGCCCATTGTCTAAGATTCCCCACTGCTGCCTCCCGTAGGAGTCTGGGCCGTGTCTCAGTCCCAGTGTTGCTGATCATCCTCTAAAACCAGCTAAAGATCGTAGGCTTGGTAGGCCATTACCCCACCAACTACCTAATCTTACGCGGGCCGATCTCTCTCCGATAAATCTTTCCCCCAAAGGGCGTATACGGTATTAAACCCAGTTTCCCGGGACTATTCCGTAGAGAGAGGCACGTTCCCACGCGTTACTAACCCGTCCGCCGCTAAGACCGAAGTCTTCGCTCGACTTGCATGTGTTAAGCCTGCCGCCAGCGTTCGTTCTGAGCCAGGATCAAACTCTCAAGTTGAAAAGCTGTTTCCAGCTTGTCCTTGACGTTCGAACCTCTGCACATCTCCACCAGGAGGCTAATCCTGATGGAAGTCTCTGTTTGTCTGTGCTTCGGGTTTCCAAAGAAACCGAAAGCCGTCCAAACAGTGAAGCTGACACCTCATCATCGGCCGAAGCCTAGAGGCGCGATATACAGACGTTGATCCATCGAAATGAACCAAACCGCCCACATATCTCTTCAGATATTATCCATGTCAAAGAGCGTAGCGACAAATTCAACAGGATGCGCCCTAACTTGTTCGGCGCGCCCCGCCTGTATTACCGCTGTTTTTCGTCCCGCCAGAACCGCCCGTCCGTCTCCGTCCGAACCGTCCCGCGCCCCGCCGCCGCATCTCTGCGCCGCCGGTGA
>NZ_JBHSGI010000040.1:0-1745 GCF_042654245.1 Seohaeicola nanhaiensis | reverse complement strand
GCCGTCTCGCGCGCGCCTTTGCGCGATGGTCGAAGATCCCGGACACCGAGTGGAAGCGCGCTCAGGCCGTGCAGACGGCCCACGCTGACCCGGAAGGCTTCTCCCGGCCCGATCTTGATCCAGTGGCCCCGCCGGCCCGCGAGGTGCCTGCGCAGGGCGGCAAGGGCGGGCTGTGGGCGGCGATTGCCACCCTGGTCGCCGCAGGTGTTACCGCCGTCGCGAGTTGGCCGTGCAGCGTGCCGTTCATCGCCTCGCTGATCTCGAGCTGCACCAACTGAATTCGGCGCAAAGCCGCATCGCCCGCCCGAGCGTCAATGGGCAACACGAAAGGCACTCAAATGTCCAATATCAGAGGGCGGTTTACGCTCCAGCAAATCGACCAGCACGCCTCGCACGATCCGCAGGCCTGTCATTGCAACGTCCGTTTCACCGCAGTGACTGCCGGAAAACAGGACTGCGAAAGCTGGTCGAAATGGACCCCGTCCGGTGAGCTCACCATGACCATCACGAACCCCGCTGCCATGGAACACTTGGCGGTTGGAAAAGACTACTTCCTCGACCTTTCGCCGGTCGAAACCTGACACCACCGGGGCGGCTTCGGTCGCCCCAAGCCTTGGAGGCTGACATGGCACGACTCGTTGATCAACCTTCGTCCCTACCGACGAACAAACTGACCGTGGCGGCACTCGTCGGCCCGGCAGTAACCGAGGCGTATGGCGCGGTCATGCAGACCATCTATGTGCCGTTGGCCGGCGAGGCCATGTCGGTCTTCGTCGGCACTTTCGCCGCTTTTGCGGTGGGCTACTTCATCCGCGACCGGGCGAACGTCCGATGATCGCCTGGGCGGCACTGGCCCTTGGCTGCTTCGCAGTGGGCTATGCGCTTTGGGGCTGGCCTCTGGCGCTTGTCCTCGCCGTTCTGGCGGGCTGTGCCGCCTTGTCCGATCTGACCGGAGGAAAGTGATGCTCGGCCGCCTGATCTCCTTCCTGACCGGCGGGTTTCTGGGGCGCATCCTCGACACCGTGGACCATGCGATCGAGGCGGAAACCGACCGGGAGAAGATCAAGGGCGACATCATCCGCGAGCACTACCGGAACCGCGCCGACTGGATGCGCGCCGGCGGGTTCTGGCTCTGCCTTCTCTTCGCTCTGCCGCTCGCCTTCTGGTTCGGCGCAGTCGTCGTCTACAGCGTGTTCTGGTGCGCCGGATGCGCCTTCCCCCAGCCGTGGACCATCGCCGCGCTGCCGCCGCCTCTGGATGATTGGGCGGGGGCAATCATCGTCTCGATCTTTGGCGTCATCGGTGTGACGCGATTCAGCAAGGGAGCCTGACATGGCCAAATATACCGATACGCAGACCTTTCCTGAGAGTGGGGTCTACATGGAGACCGCGCCGCCGGCGCTTGTCGTGATCGACGCCGGCGGCGGAACCGTGGCGATCGACGTCGATCTGGGCGACGGCACGTTCGTCGCGATTCCGGATAGCCCGTTTTCGGCGGACACCGCCTTTCATCTCGAGGTCGCCTCGGGTCGCTTCCGGTTCACGCCATCCGGTGGCGCCACCTATGGCTTTGAGAAGCGGCAGGCATGAGCCACATGCGCCCGCTTGTCCGGCCGCTGGTGCGGCCCCTGGTTAGGCCCCTGACCGGCCGTGGCGGTCCGGCGCTGACCTATTCCGTCTCGATTGCCGGGCTGACCGACAATCCGACCTATGGCGCCACCGCCCAGATCGGCACCGCGCTGACG
>NZ_JBHSGI010000039.1:0-1046 GCF_042654245.1 Seohaeicola nanhaiensis | reverse complement strand
CAGGCCCTGTTCCATGGCGATCGGCGCGATCAGTTCGACGCCGAACTTCAGGTTGTCGCCCGGCATCACCATCTCGGTGCCTTCCGGCAGCTCGACCGTCCCGGTCACGTCCGTGGTCCGGAAGTAGAACTGCGGGCGGTAGTTCGCGAAGAACGGCGTGTGACGGCCACCCTCTTCCTTGGTCAGGATGTAGACCTCGGCTTCGAACTGGGTGTGCGGCGTCACCGAACCCGGCTTGCAGAGCACCTGGCCCCGCTCGACGCCTTCCCGGTCGACGCCGCGCAGCAGCGCGCCGATGTTGTCGCCGGCTTCACCGCGGTCCAGCAGCTTGCGGAACATTTCCACACCGGTGCAGGTCGTCTTCTTGGTCGCCTTGATGCCGACGATCTCGATTTCGTCGCCGACGTTGATCACGCCGCGCTCGACACGGCCCGTCACCACGGTGCCGCGGCCCGAGATCGAGAACACGTCTTCGATCGGCATCAGGAACGGCTGGTCCACGGCCCGCTCGGGGGTCGGGATCCATTCGTCGACCGCGTCCATCAGCGCGCGCACCGACTGCTCGCCGATGTCCGGACGCTCGCCGATCAGCGCCTGATGCGCCGAACCCTTGATGATCGGGATGTCGTCGCCCGGGTAGTCGTAGTTGCTGAGCAGTTCGCGCAGCTCCATCTCGACCAGTTCGATCAGTTCCTCGTCATCCACCAGGTCGACCTTGTTCATGTAGACGACCATCGTCGGAATGCCGACCTGGCGGCCGAGCAGGATGTGCTCGCGCGTCTGCGGCATCGGGCCGTCCGAGGCCGCACAGACCAGGATCGCGCCGTCCATCTGCGCCGCACCGGTGATCATGTTCTTCACATAGTCGGCGTGGCCGGGGCAGTCGACATGCGCATAGTGGCGCTTCTCGGTCTCGTACTCCACGTGCGCGGTCGAGATCGTGATCCCGCGCGCCTTCTCTTCCGGAGCGGCGTCGATCTGGTCGTAGGCCTTGAACTCTTTCGAGAAATACTTCGTGATCGCCGCCGTCAGCGTCGTCTTGCCGT
>NZ_JBHSGI010000038.1:0-1195 GCF_042654245.1 Seohaeicola nanhaiensis | reverse complement strand
GATCTCCAAGGAACTGCTGGACGAACTGCTGAAGGGCGTGGAGCGTCCTGAGGACCTGCTCGGCGAGGCCGGGCTGATGAAAGAGCTGAAGATCAAGCTCATGGAGCGTATGCTGGGCGCCGAGCTGACCGCGCATCTGGGCTATGAAGAGGGCAAGGAGGTTCCAGCGGGCCAGGGCAACCGCCGGAACGGCACCTCGACCAAGGTGCTGAAGGGGCAGGACGGAGAGATGCCGGTGGCGGTGCCCCGCGACCGCGACAGCAGCTTCGAGCCCGAACTGGTGAAGAAGGGCCAGACCCGGATCGACGGGATGGATGACAAGATCATCGGGCTCTATGCCGCCGGGCTGACGGTGCGGGATATCCAAGCTCATCTGCTCGATCTCTACGGCCTGAAGGTCTCGCCCGACCTGATCAGCCGCGTGACCGACGCCGTTCTGGACGAGGTCCGGGAATGGCAGAGCCGGGCGCTGGAACGGATGTATCCGATCGTGATCTTCGACGCGCTACGGGTGAAGATCCGCGATGCCGACAGCCGGACGGTGAAGAACAAGGCCGTGTATGTCGCCTTGGGCGTTACCCGAGATGGCCAGCGCGAGGTTCTTGGCCTCTGGATCGCCGAAAATGAAGGCGCCAAATTCTGGCTGTCGGTGATGAACGAGCTGAAGAACCGCGGCATCCAGGACATCCTGATCGCGGTCGTGGACGGTCTGAAGGGCTTCCCCGAGGCCATCACCGCCGCCTTCCCGGAGACCATGGTCCAGACCTGCATCGTGCATCTGGTGCGCCACAGCCTGAACTTCTGTTCCTGGAAGGACCGGAAGGTGGTGGCTGCCGGCCTGCGCCGGGTTTACAGCGCCCCGACCGCCGATATGGCCGAAGCCGAGCTCGATGCCTTCGAAGAGAAATGGGCCGGGAAATACGCCTCCATCGCCCCGGCCTGGCGCCGGGCATGGCAGGAGGTGATCCCGTTCTTTGGTTTCGATCCCGCGATCCGCAAGATCATCTACACCACGAATGCCATAGAAAGTCTGAACCGCGTCATCCGGAAATCCATCAAGACACGGGGCTCATTCCCGACCGACGAGGCCGCGACCAAGCTGATCTACCTCGCAATCCGCAAGTTCGAAAAGGATGGCAGAAATGTTCGGGAATGGTTTGCAGCCCGCAACCAGTTCGCCATAATGTTCGGCGAG
>NZ_JBHSGI010000037.1:0-918 GCF_042654245.1 Seohaeicola nanhaiensis | reverse complement strand
TCCGTGACAGGTGTGCCGAGCGCGGTGTAGCCGTTCAGGACGGCGATGCGGACCTGGAGTTCCGCGACCTGGCGGTCGAAGTCCCGTGCCATGAGCCGCTGGCCCAGCAACTTGATACAATGCATCTTTGTCTCGACGCGGCTTCGGCGGTGGTATCCACTCCATCGTCGCCAGAGCGCGCGGCCCAGGTATTTCGCCGCGCGCAGGGCCTCGTTTCGCGCCACGGCTCCAGCGGTGATCGTCTTCCAGGGCTTCGCGTTCTTGCGGGGCGGGATGACGGCATGGGCACCGCGATCTGCAATCGCATCGTGGCATTTGCGCGTGTCGTAGGCGCCATCAGCCGTAACGCTACCGATTTCCTGGTCCTGCGGGATTTGGTCGAGAAGGTCGGATAGGATCGGCGCATCACCGATGTGGCTCCCGGTGACTTCGACGGCCCGGATCTCCAACGTTTCCTCATCGATCCCAAGGTGGATCTTGCGCCAGACGCGCCGTTTCGGGCCGCCATGCTTGCGGGCGTGCCACTCGCCTTCACCTTCGACCTTGATCCCGGTGCTGTCGATCAGCAGGTGCAACGGCCCCTTGGAGCCGCGGTAGGGGATGTTCACGGCCAAGGTCTTCTGGCGGCGAGATAGCGTGCTGAAGTCGGGCACCGTCCAGTCCAGGCCGACCAGCCGTAGCAGGCTCTCGACGAACCCGGTCGTCTGCCGGAGCGCCATGCCGAACAGCACTTTCATCGAGAGGCACGTCTGGATAGCGGCATCGCTGTAGGTCTGCTGTCGGCCACGCCTGCCTGTCGGCGCGGCATCCCAGCTCATCTCGGGGTCAAACCAGATCGTCAGCGAGCCCCGGCGCTTGAGCGCTTCATTGTAGGCTGGCCAGTTCCTGGTCTTGTAGGTCGGGGGTATGGGTCTGCTC
>NZ_JBHSGI010000036.1:0-1192 GCF_042654245.1 Seohaeicola nanhaiensis | reverse complement strand
TGTGCATAGAAGTTCTCTTCAGCCTCTGCTGGCGGGATGTTTCCGATGGGGCCAAGCAGGCGTCTGTGGTTGAACCAATCGACCCATCCGAGAGTGGCCATTTCCAGATCTTGCATGTTGCGCCATGGACCCTGGCGGTGGACCAGCTCGGTTTTGTAGAGACCGTTAATCGTCTCAGCGAGGGCGTTATCATACGAGTCCCCGACGCTGCCGACCGATGGTTCGATGCCTGCTTCGGCCAATCGCTCGGTGTAACGAATGGACAAATATTGCCCGCCGCGATCCGAATGATGAACCAATCCGCTCTTCTGGACTGGCCGTCGATCATGCAGGGCCTGTTCCAGCGCATCGAGAACAAAGTCAGTTTTGGCCGATCGTGAGACCCGCCATCCGACGATGCGATCAGCGAAGGTGTCGATGACAAAAGCCACATAGATGAAGCCCTGCCACGTGGACACATAGGTAAAATCGCTGACCCAGAGCAGGTTCGGTGCAGGCGCCCGGAACACGCGATTTACCTTGTCGCGCGGACAGGGCGCTGACGTGTCAGGGACCGTCGTCTTGACCACCTTTCCACGCACGGCACCACGGATGCCGATCTGTTTCATCAGCCGCTCCACCGTGCAACGCGCCAGATCAAAGCCCTCGCGCTTCAGCTGATGCCATGCCTTACGGACCCCGTAGACCTGGTAATTCTCATCCCAAACCCGTTTGATCTGCGGACGCAGCTCCGTGTCGCGCTGATGCCGCGCGGAGGCTTTGGAGGGATCGGCTTCGCACGCCAGGCGATGATAATATGTCGACGGCGCGATCGGCAGGACTCTACAGATCGACTCGACGCCGTAAACAAAGCGCTGATCGTCAATGAAGGCGATCATCGCTTCAGTGGGCGGTCGAGTTCCGCCTGCGCAAAATATGCTGACGCCTTGCGCAGGATCTCATTCGCCTGGCGAAGCTCCCGGTTTTCCCGTTCCAGCGACTTGATGCGATCACGTTCTTCGGTTGTCACTCCGTCGCGCATGCCGCTGTCCTTCTCGGCCTGCTTGACCCATTCGCGCAGGGTCTGGGGAATACAGCCGATCTTCGGTGCAATGGCCGCAATCGCGCCCGCCTGCGTTTCGTATGAGCCTTGATGCTCAAACACCATCCTGACCGCTCGTGCGCGGACCTCGGGTGAGTAGCGATTTGCCAT
>NZ_JBHSGI010000035.1:0-1597 GCF_042654245.1 Seohaeicola nanhaiensis | reverse complement strand
ATGCCTATTTCCTGAAGTTCAACAATTTCATCAGAGGGATGAAAACCCACAAGAACGTCAAGCCGGCTCCGCATGGGACGAATTGGGCGCAGGCAGGGGATCAGAACGATCGACTTGCCGGGATATATCTTTCCGAAAATATCAACCATATCATGGAAGATATCTTTATCGACCAATCCGGCTGGGCTGACGGATATTTGCCGAACGGCGACGGGGCCAGTCCGATGTTGCCGACACAGTTCAGCCACTGCATTTACGGCCAACACAGCAGTCTCTGGCAAACGGCGCGACGGATATTCCTTTCACGGGGTGCTTTGAACGGAGGTCAGTTCCGGTCGGGCTTCATCGGTCTGAACGTCATCACGATGGACAACCAGTGGCAAATACTCATTTCCCGTGGTGGTGGCGAAGCGAAAGGAAACTACTCACTTCTTGACAATTACGTCGGGACAGTTGGCGGGGGCAAGGCGTTTTGGAACGGGACGGCCGGGCAACTTGTCGGAAACGTGAATAATGGGGGGATTGTCTTCGGCTTCACCAAGTTGGCCGGGCTCGATCGCGCCGTTATCGGGAATGACGAGCTTCCGCGCGCAACCCTGCCGACACTCATAAACAGCACGTCCCCGCCTGGCCCTGTCGGGCTTGGCGGCTCTGGATCATCTGGTTCGTCCCTGAAGTTCCAAAGCGGTGCGACGTTGGCCTACTCCTTCTTGCAACGCTTTAACTGGGGATCCGAAGACGACCTGAACGTCGAAGGCATCGAGCAAGTAGTCCTCGACGGAACAACTGCCGGCGCGTTCTATGATTTCCTGACCGGTGGGTCCGGTGGCACACACCTTGACCTGATCAACCGTTGGCTGGCCATGGACGATCCGTGGGGTGAATATCTGGACTACATCCGCTGGACGCGGGGCAGGCTCGGAAACGACGTAACCGTTCGGACCACACCGAAGACCCTGAATTTCCTTCCGAACGCGCGCCAGCACACACCCGGCAATCGCGCGAGTATCGAGTTGGATTGGCACCCGAATGGTCTTGACGGACTTCCTGGCGACGTTGTGGGCGACAGCGTGGATATAGGCGAACATGTCATCACCTGGGATATAATCCCCCGAAACCAGATCGAAGACTTCACCATGCGCAAGGGCGCTGGAATGCGGGTTGTTGGGCTAATCGACATCGCGGGCGATATCACCGCAGATGTAGATGGCAATCTTTTCTCCGTCTATGGCGGCGGACGGGTCATGACCTCGGGATATGATGGAGCGAACCCGATCTTTGTCGATCTTGCAGATGGCCGCTATGTCAACTCCGGGATCGTGACGGGCGGCGTGAGCATAGCCGCCCGGCACCGCTCCGAAGTGATCCTCGGCTATGATGATGCCACTTTCACAGTCGGCCCGGACGATACGCTTACCGTTTATGGCGAAAGCCTGGTTGGTGTAGACGGGGCGGTTGGCGGGACGGCCGCACTGATCTTGCAGGGAACGTTGGCCCTCAAGCCGACTTTGCGCCTGGTCGCCGGCACAGTCCCGACGGCGTTCAGCAGCTATCACGGGTATGATTTTCCGGTGATCGCGAACCGAAGCTGCATGAT
>NZ_JBHSGI010000034.1:0-435623 GCF_042654245.1 Seohaeicola nanhaiensis | reverse complement strand
ATGCCTATTTCCTGAAGTTCAACAATTTCATCAGAGGGATGAAAACCCACAAGAACGTCAAGCCGGCCCCGCATGGGACGAATTGGGCGCAGGCAGGGGATCAGAACGATCGACTTGCCGGGATATATCTTTCCGAAAATATCAACCATATCATGGAAAATATCTTTATCGACCAATCCGGCTGGGCTGACGGATATTTGCCGAACGGCGACGGGTCCAATCCGATGTTGCCGACACAGTTCAGCCACTGCTTTTACGGCCAACACAGCAGCCTCTGGCAAACGGCGCGACGGATATTCCTTTCACGGGGTGCTTTGAACGGAGGTCAATTCCGGTCGGGTTTCATCGGTCTGAACGTCATCACGATGGACAACCAGTGGCAAATACTCATTTCCCGTGGTGGTGGCGAAGCGAAAGGAAACTACTCACTTCTTGACAATTACGTCGGGACAGTTGGCGGGGGCAAGGCGTTCTGGAACGGGACGGCCGGGCAACTTGTCGGAAACGTGAATAATGGGGGGATTGTCTTCGGCTTCACCAAGTTGGCCGGGCTCGATCGCGCCGTTATCGGGAATGACGAGCTTCCGCGCGCAACCCTGCCGACACTCATAAACAGCACGTCCCCACCTGGCCCTGTCGGGCTTGGTGGCTCTGGATCATCTGGTTCGTCCCTGAAGTTCCAAAGCGGTGCGACGTTGGCCTACTCCTTCTTGCAACGCTTTAACTGGGGATCCGAAGACGACCTGAACGTCGAAGGCATCGAGCAAGTAGTCCTCGACGGAACAACTGCCGGCGCGTTCTATGATTTCCTGACCGGTGGGTCCGGTGGCACACACCTTGACCTGATCAACCGTTGGCTGGCCATGGACGATCCGTGGGGCGAATATCTGGACTACATCCGCTGGACGCGGGGCAGGCTCGGGAACGACGTGACCGTTCGGACCACTCCGAAGACCCTGAATTTCCTTCCGAACGCGCGCCAGCACACGCCCGGCAACCGAGCAAGCGTCGAGCTGGATTGGCACCCGAATGGTCTAGACGGGCTTCCTGGCGACGTTGCGGGCGACAGCGTGGATCTGGGCGAACATGTCATTACCTGGGACATAATCCCCCGAAACCAGATCCAAGACTTCACCATGCGCAAAGGCGCTGGGATGCGGGTTGTTGGGCTAATCGACATCGCGGGCGATATCACCGCAGATGTAGATGGCAATCTTTTCTCCGTCTATGGCGGCGGACGGGTCATGACCTCGGGATATGATGGAGCGAACCCGATCTTTGTCGATCTTGCAGATGGCCGCTATGTCAACTCCGGGATCGTGACGGGCGGCGTGAGCATAGCCGCCCGACACCGCTCCGAAGTGATCCTCGGCTATGATGATGCCACTTTCACAGTCGGCCCGGACGATACGCTTACCATTTATGGCGAAAGCCTGGTTGGTGTAGACGGGGCGGCTGGCGGGACGGCCGCACTGATCTTGCAGGGAACGTTGGCCCTCAAGCCGACTTTGCGCCTGGTCGCCGGCACAATCCCGACGGCGTTCAGCAGCTATCACGGGTATGATTTTCCGGTGATCGCGAACCGAAGCTGCATGATCGACAACGGCGCTGGAGCTTCGGGGGTTTTGCGCGAGTGGCAGTATCGCCGCGCATTCAGCACCACGGACTATATGTTTGCCCTGGATGACCTGGTCGGAGAGTTCGCGGAAGACGACGATCTGAACGCCAGCAGTCGGCAATGGCTTTGGGATCAGGAGATTGGTTCAGGAGGCATCGGTTTGGTCGATAGCATCGACGTTCCGACGCTCGGAAAGATCGCAAAGTTCCGATCCGGCATGAACATGTTTTCCCCGACTGACGTAGTGTTCCCCGTCACCTTGGGGGGCACATTCGCGCCTGATGTGACAGGCATGGAGAACGGGTCTTATGTCTTTGTCGAAGCGGACAGTATATCGGGAAGCTTCGACGACATCGCCCCGGTCGGGAATGCTGGTCGCACGATCGAGGTCACCAAGACCCTGACGACCGTGACAATGACCCTCGGGACCGGGGCGACGGCGGTCACGAACAATACTTAGGTTTAGAGTGACGTCTACGCGCGAGGGCAATTGTGCCGACTCCAGCGAGCAAAAGCAGTGCAGAGGCTGGAAGTGGTACGGGCAATGGTGCGGTCTCAAAGAAGAAGTCCGCCGATCTCGCGTAAAAGCCTTCGCCATTTACATACCCACCAACCGGCCCGTCCTTCAGATATTTTAGGTATCCCGGATGGTATTCTATCAAAAAGAAGCCGCCATTGGTATAGCTGTAAAAGCCATCAGAACTGACATACGGAGGGTAGCTCGGTGTCATGCTGCAATCGAGCTCTCCAATAAAGCATGTCAAACTGGTGAAGTTGTCTGGATCATAAGAAAGGCTTACATGGCGCCACTGCCAATCCGTCATTGCCATGATGTCAAAGCCAGGTGAAAACACCGCATCTTGAAAGAAGGTCTTTGTAAGACCAGGTGTGACCGGCTCTGCCGTATAGTTGAACAGGACAACCTTGTTCAGACGCGCTTGGAATTCAATTGTGATTGGCGCTGCTTGCGCAGATGCAGCAAGAACCAGCGCGATCAGCGCAGCAATATATTTCATGTGTTAACCCCCCGGTAAAACCCGCTCACCATGGCGAGCGGGTCGATTCGGGGCAAGCTGAAATCTGCCGCTAGCGCAGCAGACCGACGCTCAGGGCGTATCCACCAACGATCAACAGGGTGCCGGCTATCACCGCGGCGATCAGGAGCCATTCTCGAAACGATGGCGGTTTGGCCGGCTTGTCGGGGCCGATGTCCCAGAAGCCATTGGATGATGATTTCGCACCCAACGGACGGTCCTGGTGGGGATCGCCGCCCTTTCCGGACTGGTCAGCGCTCGACTGGTTTGCCGACTGAAGTGGTTCTTTGTCTGTCACTGGGCTACTCCCTCTATGATAGGGGGCAGCCGCATTTGCGAAGTGCTCAGAGGTTCAGTGAACCTTCGTGAACCGGCACAGATTGCGAACATTGCGGAAACGGCGCCTTTAAAAAGCGCTTGGTTTCGGGAAAAGCTGCAGGTTGCGCGGAACGGCCTTTGTTTACACCGAAGATGTCGGGGGTTCGAGTCCCTCATCACCCACCATCAAAATACCATGGATTTTGACGGAAGTTTTGACTCCGCGAAAACCAGTTGTCCG
The DNA here is from genome assembly GCF_042654245.1 of Seohaeicola nanhaiensis. Taxonomy (NCBI): domain Bacteria; kingdom Pseudomonadati; phylum Pseudomonadota; class Alphaproteobacteria; order Rhodobacterales; family Roseobacteraceae; genus Seohaeicola; species Seohaeicola nanhaiensis. The sequence goes on along the minus strand of NZ_JBHSGI010000034.1, from coordinate 432,412 downwards.
GTAATGGGGCCGGATTTTGCAGGGCAGAGTAGGGTATAGACACCTGCCCGATAGTCGGGGATTCGACCCACAGCGCTACAAGGTTGACGTCAATGGTCCTTGGTGCATCACCTTCGAATTCCGTGACGGCAACGCTTACGTGCTCGACTTCGAACAATACCACTGAGGAACCGACATGGCCCGTTATCAGAACCGTTGTCCGACCCACCCCGGCACGTTGCTGCGCGAAGATGTGATCCCGGCGACGGGGGTCCCTAAGGTGCGGATCGCTGAGATGCTTGGTATCTCTCGCCAGCATCTTTACGACATCCTGAATGAGAAGAAGCCAGTAACGGCTGGCACTGCCGTCCGGCTCGCCAAGATGTTCCGTGGCTCGCCAGAGTTCTGGCTTCGCATGCAGGGAGCCTATGACGCATGGCATGCAACCCGTGAAATTGACGTCTCGGCGATACCTGTCATCGAGGCTGCATAATCCGGCTGGCGGAAGTGTGGGTGCGCTTTGAGCATCAGGGCGCAGCTGACGGCCGGCGTTTCAGCTTTGCTCGGCTGCTGATCCGAGCCGCCGGGCGATCGGTCCGGGCTAGGCGGCGAGAGCTGTGACGGTCTTGTGGACCTGGCTGAGACGCCTGTCGGTGAAATCGAAATCCGCCATGTCCGGAACGATGCGCGATGCGGTTTCGGGGCCGATCAGTTCCATCGTCCAGTCCGGGAAGGACCGGGTTTCGATCTTCGAGACCCCGAAGGGCACCACGTCGTCGTGACGGCGATCATTGACGATCCGCGTGAAGAGGGTGGAAGTTTCATCCAAGGGGCCTTCGATGGTCTGCATGAAGTAGGTGCCGTCAAACAGCAGGATTCCAGTTATCCCGAACCTCGCGTTGTTGTTCCGGCTTTCCGCGAGGATCGCCTGCAGAGCGGTGTCCGGCTCGGACAAGCGCGCAACACTGCGATAGGAAACGGTCAATAGTTCAGTCATCGTTGGCCTCGTGCATCTTATGGGGTGAGTGCGCTGCGCGTCCCACAGGACAGTGGTTTCCGCGGAGCGGGGCACGCAGCCGGCCGGTGGGCGGTGCGCGTATTTCCGGCCCGCTTACCTCAAATGTTCCACATAGGACAGACCTAGACACCCGATGTCGGCAGATATTGGCGCACGCATTGGTTGAAATTGCAACGCCGGTGATGCCGCCGGTGTTCCCGATGCGGGTTTCAACCCCTGCGCGAGGTCTTGCTGACTTGGTAAACCTATTGTCACAACGCTGCCGCGACGGCAGCGGTGGCTGTTACAAAACTGTCATGGAATCTTTGCATAAGGATCACGGAAGCCCTCTAGGCAGCCCCCGAGGCCACAGAAACGGCCCCTCGGATAAAACTCAGGAGCACTCCATGTTCACCATCAAGATGTCCGTCTCGGCGCTGGCCCTTCTGGCCGTGTCCGCCACCGCAGGCGCTGCGCGCGATCAGGTGCAGGTTGCAGGATCCTCGACGGTTCTTCCCTATGCCTCGATCGTCGCCGAAGCCTTTGGCGAAAACTTCGACTTCCCGACGCCGGTCGTGGAATCGGGCGGCTCGTCCGCCGGTCTGAAGCGGTTCTGCGAGGGCGTGGGCGAGAACACCATCGACATCGCCAATGCCAGCCGCAAGATCAAGGACAGCGAGATCAAGGCCTGCGCCGACGCCGGTGTGACCGACATCATCGAAGTGAAGATCGGCTATGACGGGATCGTCTTCGCCAGCCAGCTGAACGGCCCGGCCTATGACGCGCTGACCCCGTCCGACATCTACAACGCCCTGGCCAAGCAGGTCGTGGTCGACGGCAAGCTGGTCGACAACCCCTATACCAAGTGGTCGGATTTCAACGCCGATCTTCCGGCGGAAGACATCCTGGTGTTCATCCCGGGCACCAAGCACGGCACCCGTGAGGTGTTCGAAGAGAAGGTGCTGCATTCGGGTTGTGAAGAGACCGGAGCGATGGAAGCCTTCTCGGCGGCCAATGGCGGCGACAAGAAGGCCTCGGCCAAGTCCTGCGCCGACCTGCGGACCGACGGCAAGTCGATCGACATCGACGGCGACTATACCGAGACGCTGGCGCGCATCGACAGCAATGCCAACGGTGTCGGCGTGTTCGGCCTGGCGTTCTACGAGAACAACACCGACAAGCTGAAGGTCGCCACCATGTCGGGTGTCGAGCCGTCGACCGAGACCATCGCCTCGGGCGACTATCCGGTGTCGCGCCCGCTGTACTTCTACGTGAAGAAGGCCCATATCGGCGTGATCCCCGGCCTGAAGGAGTTCGCCGAGTTCTTCGTGAGCGACGACATGGCCGGTGAAGGCGGGCCGCTGTCCACCTACGGTCTGGTTGCCGACCCCGAGCTGGCCAAGACCCAGGCGCTGGTCGAAGAAGAAAAAGTGCTTGGCTCGAACATGTGATCGGGCCCGGGCCGGGGGGCGCATGGCGTCCCCCGGTCTGCCTTTGACTGGGATGGTGGGGACCGAATGTCTGCGACGCTGCTACTTCTGATCGTTCTGGCGCTGTCGGCCGCCGGATTTGTCGCCGGGCGAAGCCGGGCGCTGGCCTCGGCGGGGGGCAACAGCCGGATGCTGCATTCGCTGCCGTCCTATTACGGGTTCAACGCGGCGCTCTGGGCGCTGCTGCCGGCGTTGCTGCTGCTGGTCGCCTGGCTGATCGTGCAGCCGATGCTGATCGACGCGCGGGTGCGGGGGATGATCCCGGCCGAGCGTTACGAGAATTCCGGTCAGCTGTCGCTGATCATGTCGGATGTGCGCCGCGTCGCCGATGGGCTGGACGTGGCGGTGGCGCGGGGCGTGCTGGAGGCCGATGAGGCCGGGACGATCCGCACCGAGTTCACCAATGTGCGCGAGCGGCTGGCCGAGGTCGGCGTGGCGCTGGGCTCGGATGTGGATGCAACCACGCTGCACGCGGCGCAGGCCTATCGCGAGATGAGCGGGCGGGCGAATGCGGCGCGCAATGTGGTGATCCTGGTGCTGGCCGCGGCCGGGCTGGGGCTGGCGATGCTGCGGACCAACCGCGATTTCCGGGCGCGCAACGCGGTCGAGAAGGCGCTGCTGGGGCTGCTGATCGGCGCGGCCTCGCTGGCGGTGCTGACGACGCTGGGGATCGTTCTGTCGCTGATCTTCAACACCATCGAGTTCTTCCGTCTCTATCCGGCGACCGAGTTCTTTTTCGGCACCACGTGGTCGCCGAGTTTCGGGGGCGGGTCGGAGCTGGGCATCCTGCCGCTGTTCTGGGGCACCTTCTATATCTCGGTGATCGCGCTGGCCGTGGCGGTGCCCATCGGGCTGTTCGCGGCGGTCTATCTGTCGGAATACGCCTCGCCTGCCTTCCGCGCCGTGGCCAAGCCGCTGCTGGAGGTTCTGGCGGGTATCCCCACCATCGTCTACGGCCTGTTCGCGCTGGTGACGGTGGGGCCGATGCTGGTGTCGCTTTTCGGGCGGGACGGCGCGCTTGGCGTCGACTGGATGAGCGGCGGGACGGCGGTGATGACCGCGGGGCTGGTCATGGGCATCATGCTGATCCCCTTCGTCAGCTCGCTGTCCGACGACATCATCAACGCGGTGCCGCAGTCGATGCGCGACGGCTCGCTTGGGCTGGGCGCGACGCCGTCGGAGACGGTGCGGCAGGTAGTTCTGCCCGCGGCGCTGCCGGGGATCGTCGGGGCCATCCTGCTGGCGGCGAGCCGGGCCATCGGCGAGACGATGATCGTGGTTCTGGGCGCGGGGGCGGCGGCGCGGCTGTCGATGAACCCGTTCGACGCGATGACCACGGTGACAGCCAAGATCGTCAGCCAGCTGACCGGGGACGCCGATTTCGCCAGCCCCGAGGCGCTGGTGGCCTTTGCCCTGGGGATGACGCTGTTCGTCATCACGCTGGGGCTGAATGTCTTCGCGCTGTGGATCGTGCGCAAATACCGGGAGCAATACGAATGACCGACGCCGCGCACCCGCGCCATGCCGCCTCGCTGCTGGAACAGGATCCCCGCACGCGCCGCCGCAATGCCGCCGAGACCCGGTTCAAGGCCTATGGGCTGATCGCCATCGGGATCGGGCTGGTGTTCCTGGTCACGCTGATGTTCGCGATTGTCCGCAACGGGCTGCCGGCCTTCACGCAGACTTTCGTGACGCTGCCCATCGAGCTGCCGGCGGCCAAACTGGACAAGAAGGGCAACCGGGATCCGGCGGAAATGGCGAAGGTCTCGACCTTTGGCTACAAGCCGGTGATCGAGGCGGCGCTGATCAAGGCGCTGGCGGACAACGGGATCGACAACCCGTTCAAGAAGCCGGCCAAGGTGGCCGACATCCTGTCATCCTCGGCGCTGGCGCAGGTGCGCGACACGGTGCTGGCCGACCCGACGCTGGTGGGCAAGACGGTGGAGTTCCGCCTGCTGGCCTCGTCGCGGGTGGATGGCTATTTCAAGGGCCGGGTGACGCGCGAGAGCCTGGCGCGGGACAAGAACCTGGACGGCGAGCATCTGGACGTGGCCGATCAGATGAAAGCCAAGGGGCTGATGGCCTCGTCCTTCAACATGGATTTCATCCTGGGCTCGGACGCCTCGGAAAGCCGGCCGGAGCAGGCGGGGATCGGCGTCGCGATGCTGGGCTCGCTGTTCATGATGCTGGTGGTGCTGGTGCTGTCGCTGCCCATCGGGGTGGCCGCGTCGATCTATCTGGAGGAGTTCGCGCCGACGAACCGCTGGACCGACCTGATCGAGGTGAATATCTCGAACCTGGCCGCCGTGCCGTCCATCGTCTTCGGTATCCTGGGTCTGGCGGTGTTCATCCAGTTCGCCGGGCTGCCGCAGTCGGCGCCGGTTGTCGGCGGGCTGGTGCTGACGCTGATGACGCTGCCGACCATCATCATCTCGACCCGCGCGGCGCTGAAGGCGGTGCCGCCGTCGATCCGCGATGCAGCGCTTGGCGTCGGGGCGAGCAAGATGCAGGCGGTGTTCCATCATGTGCTGCCGCTGGCGATGCCGGGCATCCTGACCGGCACCATCATCGGCCTGGCGCAGGCGCTGGGAGAGACCGCGCCGCTGCTGCTGATCGGGATGGTGGGGTTCATCGCCTCGAACTACCCGGACGGGATCGTCTCGGGCTTCTTCTCGCCCAACTCGGCGATGCCGGCGCAGATCTACGAATGGGCCAAACGCGCCGATCCGGCCTATTACGAACGGGCCTGGGGCGGCATCATCATCCTGCTGGTGTTCCTGCTGAGCATGAACATCATCGCCATCATCCTGCGCCGCCGGTTCGAGCGGCGGTGGTAGGAAAGGACCAGACCATGTATGACAGCCCCGAGAAAGAAATGAAGTTGGACCAGAAAGCCATCAAGATCGCCGCGAAGGGCGTGCAGGTCTATTACGGCGACACCCATGCCATCAAGGATGTCAACGTCGACATCCAGGACAAGACCGTGACGGCCTTCATCGGGCCGTCGGGCTGCGGCAAGTCGACCTTCCTGCGCTGCATCAACCGGATGAACGACACGATCGACATCTGCCGCGTCGAGGGGCAGATCCTGCTGGACAACGAGGATATCTACGACCGTCGCGTCGATCCGGTGCAGCTGCGCGCCAAGGTTGGCATGGTGTTCCAGAAGCCGAACCCGTTTCCGAAGTCGATCTATGACAACGTGGCCTATGGGCCGCGCATCCACGGGCTGGCGCGCAACAAGGCCGAGCTGGACGAGATCGTGGAAAAGGCGCTGCGGCGCGGGGCGATCTGGAACGAGGTGAAGGACCGCCTGCAGGCACCCGGCACCGGCCTGTCGGGCGGGCAGCAGCAGCGGCTGTGCATCGCGCGGGCGGTGGCGACCGAGCCGGAGGTTCTGCTGATGGACGAGCCCTGTTCGGCGCTCGACCCCATCGCGACGGCACAGGTCGAGGAGCTGATCGACGAGCTGCGGCAGGATTACTCGGTGGTGATCGTGACGCACTCGATGCAACAGGCGGCGCGGGTGAGCCAGAAGACGGCCTTCTTCCACCTGGGCCATCTGGTGGAGTTCGGCGATACCGACCAGATCTTCACCAAGCCGCAGGACAGCCGGACGGAAAGTTATATCACAGGACGGATCGGGTGAGCGCCATGAACGAGAGACATATCCTTTCCTCTTTCGATCGCGACCTGGAGAGCATTCAGGCCAGCGTGATGAAGATGGGCGGCTTGGTCGAGGCGGCGCTGGCCGATGCCGCGACCGCGCTGGAAGCGCGCGACGTGGAACTGGCCGAGAAGGTGCGCGCGGGCGACAAGGCGGTCGATGCGCTGGATATCGCGGTGAAGACCGACGCGGCGCGGCTGATCGCGCTGCGCGCGCCCACGGCGGGCGATCTGCGCATGGTGCTGTCGGTGATGGAGATCAGCTCGCACCTGGAGCGCTGCGGCGATTACGCCAAGAACATCGCCAAGCGGACGATGACGGTGACGGGCGGGACCGAGATCGAAGGCGCGCATGGCGCGCTGCGGCGGATGTCGCGCTTTGTCGAGGCGATGATGAAGGACGCGCTGGACGCCTATATCCAGCGCGACGTCGCCAAGTCGCAGGAGGTGATCGCGCGCGATGCCGAGGCGGATCAGATCTATAACACGCTGTTCCGGTCGCTGCTGACGCATATGATGGAAGACCCGCGCAATATCGCCGTGGGGATGCAGCTGCATTTCATCGCCAAGAACATCGAGCGGGTGGGCGACCACGCCACCAATATCGCCGAGCAGACGATCTATCTGGTCACCGGCGAGATGCCCGACGACGACCGGCCCAAGAAGGACCGGACCGCGCTGACCCTGCCTGAGAGTGCCGCACCGTGAGTGACATGTCGCCATCGGTGCTGGTGGTCGAGGACGAACCGGCGCAGGCCGAGATGCTGGCCTATAACTTGGAAAGCGAAGGCTTTCGTGTGATCCGCGCGGCGGATGGGACCGAGGCGCTGCTTCTGGTCGAGGAAGAGGCGCCGGATCTGATCCTGCTGGACTGGATGCTGCCGGGCACCTCGGGGATCGAGGTCTGCCGGCGGATCAAGCTGCGCCCGGCCTCGCGGCTGACTCCGGTGATCATGATCTCGGCGCGGTCCGAGGAACTGGACAAGGTGCGCGGGCTGGAGACGGGCGCGGACGACTATGTGACCAAGCCCTATTCGGTGATCGAGCTGATGGCGCGGGTGAAGTCGCAGCTGCGCCGGTCGCGGCCCGCCACGGTGGGTGAGCGTCTGGTCTTCGAGGACATCCTGCTCGATTCCGAGGCACACAAGGTATTCCGGGGCGAGCGCGAGCTGAAGCTGGGGCCGATCGAGTTCCGGCTGCTGTCGACCTTCATGGAGAAGCCGGGCCGGGTCTGGAGTCGCGAACAGCTGCTGGACCGGGTCTGGGGGCGCGACATCTATGTCGATACGCGCACCGTGGACGTGCATATCGGGCGGCTGCGCAAGGCGCTTGGCAAGCATGGCGGCAGCGATGCGATCCGTACCGTGCGCGGGTCGGGCTACGCGCTGGGGTGACGTCGGGACAGTCACAAAGCTGTTGCCTGACGGTCATGTGACTATTGCGTTCGGGGCCTATCGGAGTCGCCATCATGACCACGGAGACTCATGCCATGACCGATAAAGATCACAGCCGACTGAGTGCGGATGCCTGGGACGAACTGCGCGATCCGCGCCCGATGGAAACCGGTTTCGACCGGGTTGTCGCGAGCGCGCTGTCGCGCCGCGGGTTCCTGTCGGGGGTGATCGCCCTCGGCTCGGCGGCCGGGGCCCTGGGCGGGCTGCTGGGCAGCACCGCCGCGCGGGCGGCGGGTGCGCCGCGCTTTGCCTTCGAGGGCATCGCGGCCACCACGGATGCGACGGTGCATGTGCCGGAGGGCTACGAGTGGAAGGTCGTCGCGCGCTGGGGCGATGCGCTGTTCGGTGATGCGGCGGCGTTCGATCCGAAAGAGGGGGTCGCGCTGGCCTCGTCCGACCGGGTGTTCGGGGAAAACACCGACGGGATGGAGTTCTTTGAGGTCGATGGCCATCATCTGATCGCGGTGAACAGCGAATACACCAACAACGAGATCAACCTGCCGGGGCGTCATGCGGATGGCAAGGCGGCCAGCGCCGAGGATGCGCAGCTGCTGCGCAACCTGCAGGGCGTGACCGTGATGGAAGTGGCCGAGGACGCAGATGGCTGGCAGATCGTGGTCGACAGCCCGTTCAACCGCCGCATCACGCAGGACACCGAGATGCGCCTGGCCGGGCCGGTGGCGGGCCATGCGCTGGTGCAGACCGTTTCCGACCCTGCGGGCCTGACCGCGCGGGGCACGCTGAACAACTGCGGGTCGGGGCGGACGCCCTGGGGCACCTATCTGACCTGCGAGGAGAACTTCAACGGCTACTTCGGCGCGACGGCGGCGGATTTCGCCCAGACCCCGGAGCAGAAGCGCTATGGCATCGGCGGCGAGGGGCGGTATGGCTACGAGGCCTTCACGCCGCGGTTTGATCTGTCCACCGATCCGAACGAGCCGAACACGCAGGGCTGGGTGGTCGAGATCGACCCGGCGGACCCTGCGTCTGTGCCGGTGAAGCGCACCGCGCTTGGCCGCTTCAAGCATGAGAATGCCGAAGTGGTGCTGGCGGCGGACGGGCGTGTGGTGGTCTATATGGGCGACGACGAGCGGGGCGAGTTCCTGTATCGCTTCGTGTCAGACGCGCCCTATGTGCCGGGCGGAGATACCTCGGAATTGCTCGACAAGGGAACGCTTTACGCTGCGAAGTTCACCGAGGATGGCAAGGGCGTGTGGGTCGCGCTGACGCCGGAAGCGACGGGCATGAGCGCCGAGGAGGTGCTGGTGTTCAGCCGCATGGCCGGGTCCAAGGTGGGCGCGACGACGATGGACCGGCCCGAGTGGGTCTCGGTCAATCCGATCAAGCCCGAGGCCTATTGCGCGCTGACCAACAACACGCGGCGCGGGGTCAAGCCGAACGCGGGCGGCGACGAGACGCCGGTGGGCGGGCCGAACCCGCGCGAGAAGAACCAGTACGGCCAGATCGTGCGCTGGTATCCCGAGGGCGGCGACCATGCGGCGGATGCCTTTGCCTGGGATCTCTACGTGATGGCGGGCAATCCGGCGAAGCATACGGATGCCTATGCCGGGTCGCGCAATGTCACGGCGGGGAACATGTTCAACTCGCCCGACGGGATGGCCTTCGACAGCACCGGGATCCTGTGGATCCAGACCGATGGCGATGACAGCAACGAAGGCGACTTCGAGGGTCAGGGCAACAACCAGATGCTGGCGGGCGATCCGGCGAGCGGCGAGATCCGCCGCTTCCTGACCGCGCCGAAGGGGGCGGAAGTGACCGGGCTCTGCTGGTCGGGGGACCGCAAGACGATGTTCGTCGGCATCCAGCACCCGGACGCGCCCTTCCCGGATGGCGAGGGCAGCCTGCCGCGGTCGGCGGTCATCGCCGTGCGGCGCACGGATGGCGCGCTGGTTGGCTGATCCTGGTGTGGAGGGGGCTGCGGCCCCCTCCATTCGCTTTTGGCGTCGGTAAGCGACGCGCTTTGACGATTTCCGGCAAGCTGCGCCGCCGTCCCCCGGGCTTATCTGGCCCGCACGAGGCACGGGCGGAGCAGCGGCTTGGAAGATTACGATTACATCATCGTCGGCGCGGGGTCGTCCGGGTCGGTGCTGGCGGCGCGGCTGAGCGAGGACGGGCGCGCGCGCGTCCTGCTGCTGGAGGCGGGGCCGTCGGATCTGCATCCCTGGATCCAGATGCCCATCGGCTATGGCAAGGTCTTCTACGACAAGCGGTTCAACTGGAAGTACACGACCGAGCCCGATCCGAACCGGGACGGGGTGCAGACCTATTGGCCGCGCGGCAAGGTGCTGGGCGGGTCGTCTTCGATCAATGCGATGGTCTGGGCGCGGGGGCATCCGAGCGATTACGAGGAATGGGGCGCGGTGGCGCCGGGATGGGGCTGGGACGAGGTTGCGCCGCTGTTCCGGCGGATCGAGGACTGGGAAGGCGGCGACGACGGGGTGCGCGGCAGCGGCGGGCCGGTGCATGTGCATGACGTGCGCGACGAGGTGCATCCGCTGACGCATCGCTATGTCGAGGCGATGGCGCAGGCCGGGTTCCCGCAGAGCCCGGATTACAACGGACCGGACATGGAGGGCGCGGCGTTCTACCAGATCACCACGCGCGGGGGGATGCGGGCTTCGGCCGCGCGCAGCTATCTGCGGCCGGCGCTGCGGCGGGCGAATCTGCGGGTCGAGACCGGCGCCCATGTGACGCGGGTGCTGTTCGAGGGCAGGCGCGCCGTGGGGGTCGAGTATCGCCGGGGCGGGATGCGCAGCGCGCGCGGGCGCGAGGTGATCCTGTCGGGCGGGGCGATCAACTCGCCGCAGCTGTTGCAGCTGTCCGGGATCGGGCCGGGCGCGCTGTTGCAGCGGCATGGGATCGCGGTGGTGCAGGAGAATGCGCAGGTCGGGCGCAACCTGGCCGACCATCTGGGGGCGGATGCGCTGTATCGGGTCAACGTGCCGACCCTGAACCAGCAGCTGGGGCCGGTGCTGGGCAAGGTGCGGGCAGGGCTGCAGTATCTGCTGACGCGCAAGGGGCTGCTGAGCCTGAGCCTGAACCAGGGCGGCGGGTTCATCCGGATCATGGAGGGGGCGTCCCGGCCGGATATCCAGCTGTATTTCTCGCCCGTCTCCTATACCCGCGCGCCGGTGGGAACGCGGCCGCTGATGAACCCGGATCCGTTTCCGGGGATGCTGATCGGGTTCAATCCCTGCAAGCCAACAAGCAAGGGGTATCTGCAGATCCGTTCGGCCGATCCCTTTGCCGCGCCGGAGCTGCATTCGAACTATCTCGACACCAATTACGACCGGGCGGTGATGCTGGCGGGGATGCGGCTGATGCGAGAGATCGCGGCGACGCCGGCGTTTTCGGAGGTGATCGAGGACGAGGTCTATCCCGGCGCCGAGGTGAAGGACGACGCGCAGATGGCTGAATTCATTCGCCAAAAGGCCTGGACGGTGTTCCATCAGTGCGGTACCTGCCGGATGGGGACGGATCCGGCAGAGTCGGTTGTGGATGCGCGGCTGCGGGTGCATGGGGTTCAGGGGCTGCGGGTGGTCGACGCCTCGGTCTTTCCGACGATCCCCACGGGGAATACGAATGCGCCGGCGATCATGGTGGGCGAACGGGCCGCGGATCTGATCCGGGCGGAGGCGAGGTAGGACATGAAACTGAAGCGCATCGAGAGCTTTGCCAATGAATTCATCGGCTTCGTGCGGGTGACCGCCGAGGACGGCGCGCAGGGCTGGGGGCAGGTGTCGACCTATAACGCCGATATCACGCAGCGGGTGCTGCACCGGCAGGTGGCGCCCTGGGTGCTGGGGCAGGATACGACGGACCTGGACGACCTGATGGATGTCGTGACCGAGCGCGAGCACAAGTATCCGGGCAGCTACCTGCGGCGGGCGATGTCGGGGGTGGACACGGCAATCTGGGATCTGCGCGGCAAGCAGGCAGGCAAGCCCGTGGCGGCGCTGCTGGGCGGGTCGGCCGGGACAGTGCGGGCCTATGCCAGCTCGATGAAGCGGGATATCACGCCGAAGGACGAGGCGGCGCGAATGGTCCGGCTGCGCGACGACTTCGGGTTCGACGCCTTCAAGGTGCGCGCCGGGGCCGAGGTGGGCCGCGACCGCGACGAATGGGTGGGGCGGACCGAGGAGATCATCCCGGCGATGCGGCGCGCGCTGCCCGACGCCAGCCTGCTGATCGACGCCAACAGCTGCTATTCGCCGAAGCGGGCGATCGAGGTGGGGCGGCTGCTGGAGGGCGAGGGTTTCGAGCATTTCGAGGAGCCTTGCCCCTATTGGGAGCTGGAGCAGACCCGCGCGGTGAGCGAGGCGCTGGAGATCGCGGTCAGCGGCGGCGAGCAGGATTGCGACCTGCCGACCTGGCGGCGGATGATCGACATGCGGGCGGTGGATATCGTGCAGCCCGATATCCTCTATCTGGGCGGTATCTGCCGGACGATGCGGGTGGTGCGTATGGCCGAGGCGGCGGGGCTGCCGGTGACGCCGCATTGCGCGAACCTGGGGCTGGTGACGCTGTTCACCATGCACCTGCTGCGGGCGATTCCGAACGCGGGGAAATACCTGGAGTTCTCGATCGAGGGGCAGGATTACTATCCATGGCAATACGATCTGTTTGTCGAGGACCCCTATCGGATCGAGGACGGCAAGGCGCGGGTGAGTGACGCGCCGGGCTGGGGTGTGGAGATCAACCCGGAGTGGCTGGCGCGGTCGGTGTACCGGGTCAGCGAGCTCTGATCACTTCAGCTGGCTGTCCTTGGAGCCGCGGCGGTTGATGCCGCCGCGCGCGACGAAGCGGCTATCGCGTTCCTGCTGGCAGTCGAGGCAGAGCTTGACGCCCGGCAGCGCGGTGCGGCGCGCCTCGGGGATCGGCTCTTCGCATTCGGCGCAATGGGTCAGGCTGTCGCCGACCGGGGCCTTGCGCGATTGCAGGCGCTTCAGCTCGTCGGCGATGGAGGCCTCGATCTGTTCGCTGACAGCGCCGTCTTTTGCCCAACCACCGGCCATGATGCGACTCCCTTTCGGATCCGAAGATAATCCGGATCGCCGGGCGTGCAAGATCAGCAGCCGCGGGCGTTGAGGTAGATCGCACGCAGCGTGGTGGTGGCGCAGATGAACAGGCGGTTGCGCTTGGGGCCGCCGAAGGTGACGTTGGCGACCACCTCGTCGGTGCGGATCTTGCCGATCAGCGTGCCATCGGGGGCGAAGCAGTGGACGCCGTCGCCGGCCGAGCTCCAGAGGTTGCCGTTCGTGTCGACGCGGAAGCCGTCGAAGAGGCCGCTGTCGCAGGTGGCGAAATCGTGGCCCGCGCCGAGGCTGTCGCCATTCACCGGGTAGGCGCGGATCAGGGCCGGGCGGTCGGGAACATGGGTCCTGCCGGTGTCGGCGATGTAGAGCAGCGATTCATCGGGCGAGAAAGCAAGGCCGTTGGGCTGGACCAGATCGGTGCAGACGGTGGTGAGCGTGCCGTCCGTGCCGATGCGGTAGACGTTCTGGGCGCCGATGTCCGAGGGGGCGGCGTCGCCTTCGTAATCGCTGTCGATGCCGTAGGAGGGGTCGGTGAACCAGACAGAGCCGTTGGATTTCACCACCACGTCGTTGGGCGAGTTCAGGCGCTTGCCGTCGACGTGGCTGGCGAGAACGGTGCGGGTGCCGTCGTGTTCGATGCGGCTGACGCAGCGGCCGCGGTGTTCGCAGGAGATCAGCCGGCCCTGGGTGTCGACGGTGTGGCCGTTCTGGTTGCGGCAGGGTGACTCGAAGACCGAGACGGCGCCGGAGCATTCGTCCCAGCGCAGGGTGCGGTCGTTCGGGATGTCGGACCAGAGGAGATATCTGCCGGCGGGGAAATAGGCCGGACCTTCGCACCAGCGGCCGCCGGACCAGAGCACCTCGGGGCCGGCGTTGGTGAAGATGAGGCGGCGGAACCGGTCGTCGCGGATGTCGTAATCCTGTGCCGGCATGGTGATTGCTCCCTGTTTCCTGCTGGTTATCAGCGCGGTTTTGGTCGGAAATTGCGCCGGTGGCTGACAGCTATTCCCTTGATCTGGTTGGTCAAGTCAATGGTTATAACGAGTTATGAGATAAGTAAACGTTATGATTGACGAATCCTGGTTGGACAAATAGCGTCCCGTTACAGCCTGGGGAGGCAGTACGAGGCGATGGGCGATATCGGGGCGGAAATCGGCACGGAAGGACGCGCGGGGCGGTCCGCGGTCGACGGGATCGTCGCCGCGATCCGCACGATGATCGCCGAGCGGGGCCTGGGCGTGGGTGACAGCCTGCCCACCGAGCGCGAGCTGTGCGAGCGCTTCGGCACCAGCCGCAACACGGTGCGCGAGGCGATGCGCATCCTCAAGGCCAACGGCATGGTTGAGGTGCGGCCCAAGATCGGCGCGACGCTGATCGACAACCGGATGGAATCGGCGTTCCAGATGTTCTCGCTGAACGTCATGGATGTCTCGCGCGAGACCTATGACAGCATTCAGGGGTTCCGGATGCTGCTGGAGGTGACCGCCTGGGAGCAGCTGTTCGAGCGTCTGACCGATGCCGATGTCGCGGCGCTGCATGACATCAACGAGGGCTTCAAGATCTCGGTGCCGGTGGAGGAGGCGGGCGAGCGCGACTTTCGCCTGCACACGCGGCTGGTGTCGATCCTGGACAACAAGGCGATCCTGGACGTCTACCGGATCATGAAGCCGGTGATCCTGCGCATCATGATCCGCAACAAGACGCGGCGGGTCTTCGAGGGCGAGAATTACGAGGACCATCGCCGGATCATCGAGGCTTTGGCCGCGCGCGACCGGGTGGCCTATCAGTACCTCATGCGCAGTCACCTGACCGAGGGATACAACCGCTGGACCAAGGCGGAGGATCGGGCAGCGACCTGATCGGGCAGCAGAGGCCCGTGCATCGGGTCAGGCAACAGGACCGGCGCGGGATAGCCGCGCGTGGCAAGGGAGGAAGACATGACGAAAAGATTTGCCGTATCAACGACTTTGGCGGCGTTCCTGATGGCGGGGACGGCGCTGGCGGGGCCTGAGGTCGTCTCGGGGCCCGGGGTCGATCCGACCTGTTTCGCGCCCTGGGACGCGACCACCAAGCATTTCAAGTGGGAGGCCCGCGAGGGGCCCTACCGGATTGCCATCGTCAACGGGTTCGTCGGCAACACCTGGCGGATCCAGATGATCAAGACCGCGAAGGCCTATGCCGAGGATCCGGCGGTTAAGGACAAGATCAAGGAGTTCAAGGTGGTCTCGACCGGCACCGACGCGCCGGCGCAGCTGGGAGCCATCGAGGATTTCATCAACCAGGGCTATGACGCCATCGTCACCATTGCGGTCGCGCCCGACGGGTTCGACCGGGTGATCCGGCTGGCCGACAAGAACAACGTCGTGCTGGTGCCCTTCGACAACGTGCTGGACACCGACAAGGTGATGCAGGTGAACGAGGACCAGCTGGCCATGGGTCGGATGTGGGCCGAATTCGCGCTGAAGGAGCTGAAGGCCGAGGGCAAGACCGGCGGCAAGATCCTAGAGGTGCGCGGGCTGCCCGGCAACTCGGTGGACCGGGACCGGTCGATCGGCATCAACGAGACCTTCAAGAAGGATGGCGGCAACTGGGAGTTCGTCTCGGTCGTCGGCAACTGGGACGACGGAACCACGCAGAAGGTGGTGGCGGATGCCATCGCGGTGCACGGCCAGTTCGACGCGATTGTCGGGCAGGGCGGGTCGAACGGGGTCATTCAGGCGATGAAGGATGCCAACCATCCCTGGGTGCCGGTGGCGGGCGAGTCGGAGAACGGCTATCGCAAGGCCATCGCCGAGTATTCGGACGAGGGATTGAAGGGCATCTCGATCGGCCAGTCGCCGGGTCTGGTGGCGGTGGCGATGAAGGCGGCGATTTCGGCGCTGGAGGGCAATGTGATGCCGCAGCTGATCTCGGTGCCGCTGCCGGTGGCGACCTACGAGAACCTGGAGGACGGCAAGAACTTCTGGTCGGACCTGCCGGACAACTTCTTCACGGTGAACGAATTCCCGCCCTGTGGCGTCAACATTTCGGGGCCTGCGATCATGTCGCAGACCGAGGACGACGTGAAGTAAAGGACCTGTCCCGGCGGCGGGTCGCCGCCGCCGGGGCCACAATACCGGAATACATCGCATGACCGAGACTCCTCCGCTTGTGGCGCTGCATGGCGTCTCGAAGGATTTTGCCGGCGTGAAGGCGCTGACGGAGGTCGATTTCGAATGCCGGCGCGGGTCGATCCATGCGATCCTGGGCGAGAACGGCGCGGGAAAATCGACGCTTATCAAGATCATGTCGGGCGTTCTTGAACCAAGCACCGGGCAGGTGCTGGTTAATGGCCAGCCGGTGGCCTTTGGCAACCCGGCCGAGGCGCAGGCGGCGGGGATCGTCTGCATCTTTCAGGAACTGTCGCTGATCCCCGACCTGACGGTGGCCGAGAATATCTCGATTGACGCGCCGCCGCGCCGGTTCGGGCTGATCGACGCGCGGGCGCAGCGGGCGCGGGCGGTCGAGCTGCTGGCGCGGATCCGCTGCGCGGATGTGGACCCGGACATGATGGTGCGCGACCTGAGCCTGTCGCGGCGGCAGATGGTCGAGATTGCCAAGGCGATTGGCAAGAACCCTTCGGTGCTGATCCTGGACGAGGCGACCTCGGCCCTGACGGCGCGGGATGTGGAGACGGTCTATGACCTGCTGGCCGATCTCAAGGCGCAGGGGGTTGCCTGCCTGTTCATCTCGCACCGAATGCAGGAGGTCGAGAAGCTGTGCGACACGCTGTCGGTGTTCCGCAACGGGCAGCATATCGAGACCTTTGCCAAGGGCGCGCGCAGTGATGGCGAGATCGTGCGGCTGATGATCGGGCGCGATGTGGAGGCGCAGTTTCCGCCCAAGCCCGCGGCGCAGGGGCGACGCGCTCCGGTGCTGAGCGTGGAGAACCTGCGCTGGGAGCGGCGGCTGAAGGGCGTGACGCTGGATCTGGCGCCGGGCGAGATCGTGGGGCTGGGCGGCCTGGACGGGCAGGGCCAGCGCGAGCTGCTGCTGGCGCTGTTCGGCGTGCTGCGGGGCGTCGAGGGGCGGATGGTGCTGAGCGGGGCGCCTTACGCGCCGGGTTCGCCCGCCGCGGCCAAGACCGGGGCGACGCGGGTGGCGCTGGTGCCCGAGGATCGCAAGACCGAGGGGCTGATGCTGGAGCTGCCGATTGCGGACAACCTGCTGGCGGCGGGGCTGAAACAGGTGTCGCGCGGGCCGGTGATCGACGCCGGACTGGCGGGGCGCGCGGTGGCTGCGGGGATCGAGGCGCTGCGCATCAAGATCGGGCGGCCCGAGGATGCGGTGGGCACGCTGTCGGGGGGCAACCAGCAGAAGGTGGTGATCGCCAAATGGCTGATGATCGCGCCGGACGTGATCCTTTTGAACGATCCCACGCGGGGCATCGACGTGGGCACCAAGCAGGAGATTTACCGGCTGATGCGCAGCCTGGCAGAGGAGGGGCGGGCCATCCTGTTCTATTCGAGCGATTATGCCGAGCTGATCGGCTGCTGCGACCGGGTGGCGGTCATGTATGACGGGCGGGTGGCGGCCGAGCTGAGCGGCGCGGCGCTGACCGAGGAGGCGATCCTGTCGGCGGCGCTGAACATCCACGCGGAGCCGGCCTGATGCGGCGCGCGCTGTTGGCCAACAAGGCCTTTGCCGGGGCGGTGCTGATGTTCGCGGTGCTGTTCCTGGTCTATCAGTCGATGCACCCGCGCGGCTTTTCCAGCGCCGTTTTCGTGCAGAACGCCAACGAGACCGTCGCCATCGCCTTTGTCGCCATGGCGCAGACCCTGCCGGTGCTGATGGGCGGGCTGGATCTGTCGGTGGGCGCGGTGATGACGCTGGCCAATTGCATCGCCTCGGAGATGGTGAACGGGACGCCGCTGGAGATCCTGCTGGGCTGTGTCGTGACGTTGCTGGCGGGCACGCTGTTCGGGCTGATGAACGGGCTGGTGGTGGTGCTGGGGCGGATCCAGCCGATCATCGCCACGCTGGCGACCGGGGCGATTGCCATCGGCCTGGCGCTGACCATCCGGCCGAGCCCCGGCGGCGAGGTGGATGGCGACCTGAACTGGGCGCTTACCAATACGGTCTTCGACCTTGCCGAGACCTATGGGCTGGCGGAGGATGGCAATGCCGCCTGGCTGGCGCCCTTCGCCGATATCCCGGTGCCGCTGATCCTGCTGCTGGGGATCGGGCTGGCGGTCTGGCTGCCGATCAAGCGCACGGTCACCGGGCGGACGATCTATGCCATCGGCTCGGCCGAGGGCGCGGCCTTCATGTCGGGGCTGCCGATTGCGCGGGCCAAGATCGCGGCCTTTACCATGGCCGGGTTCTTTGCGGCCTGCGGGGGGCTGTATCTGGCGATCCAGACCTCGTCGGGGAATGCGGATGTGACGCAGGCCGGGGCCTATACGCTGAACTCGATTGCCGCCGTGGTGCTGGGCGGCACCTCGCTGATGGGGGGGATCGGGGGCGTTGTCGGCTCGATGATCGGGGCCGGCATCCTGCGGGTGTTTTCCTTTTATTTCCGTATCCTGTCGATCGATCCTCTGTTGCAGCCGCTGATCGAGGGGATCGTGCTGCTGGCCGCGGTGAGCCTGGGCGCGATCAAGACGCTGCGGGTGAAGAATACGCTGGAGCTGTTCCGATGAACCCCTTGACGCGTCTTGCGCCGGAGAACCGGCCCATCGCCATCGCGGCGGCCTTCGTCCTGGTGATCGTGCTGGTCGGCACCGGCTATACGCTGGCCACGCAGGGCAGCGCGCCGCTGCTGAACCCGGGCTATCTGTTGCAGCAGCTGCAGATCGGCGCGTTTCTGGGGATCTGCGCGGCGGGGATGATGGTGGTGATCCTGCTGGGCCATATCGACCTGTCGGTGCCCTGGGTGCTGACCGCCGCCGCGATGATGGCGACGGCGGTGGGGGGGCCTGCGGCGATTCCCGTCGGGCTGGCCATCGGGCTGGCGGCGGGGCTGTTCAACGGCTTTGGCGTGGCCTTCCTGCGCATCCCCTCGATGATCTTCACGCTGGGCGTCGATTCGGTGATGCGCGGGCTGATGGTGGCCCATACCGGCGGCTTTGCGCCCCAGACCGCCGCCACGCCGCTGATGCGCACGCTGGCGGCCGAGAAGGTGCTGGGGATCCCGGTGCCGATCTTCGTCTGGGCCGGGGTCTCGGTCATCATCGCGCTGCTGCTGCGGCGGACGGCCTTCGGGCGGTCGGTCTATGCCACCGGCGCGAAGGAGCGCGCGGCGTATCTCTCGGGCATCCGCACGCGGCTGGTGATCGTCGGAGCCTTCATGACCTCGGGCCTTTGCGCGGCGACGGCGGGGGTGCTGCTGGCCGGCTATTCCAACAAGGCCTATCAGGGGATGGGCAATGCCTTCCTGCTGCCGGCGATTGCGGCGGTGGTGCTGGGGGGCACCCATATCCTGGGCGGCCGCGGGCGGTATCTGGGCACGCTGGTGGGGGTTGTGCTGATCGTCTTTCTCAATTCGGTGCTGTCGATCATGCAGATGCCGGAATCGGCGCGCCAGATCATCTATGGCGCGGTGATCATCGGGATGCTGCTGGTCTACGGGCGCGGCGGGCGCAAGACCTCCTGAGCGGTTGACCTTCCAGCGCGGGAAGGCCGCAGGACGGCGACCGAACGCGAAAGGACAGGACAGATGAAGGCATGGATGGCGCTGGCGATGGTCATGGCGGCGGGGGCCGAGGCGCCGATGGCGGAGGTGCAGCTGCCCGCGACGCTCGGGCCCGAGGCTACCATCGGGCAGGCCGTCTACACCGCGAAATGCGCCGTCTGCCATGGCGAGAACGCGGCCGGGCTCGCCGGAACCGCACCGCCGCTGATCCACCGGATCTACGAGCCGTCACACCACGGTGACGAGGCGTTTCAACGCGCCGCCGCGCAGGGCGTGCGGGCGCATCACTGGCGGTTTGGCGACATGCCGCCGGTCAAGGGGCTGACGCGCGGCGACGTGGCGATGATCGTCGCCTATATCCGCGAGGTCCAGCGGGCCAACGGGATCGACTAGGCCGGCAGGAAGTCCAGCAGCGCGGCGGTGGTTTCCCGCGGGTGGGTGTCGGGGAAGAAATGCCCGCCGGGGATCGCCTTGGCGCGCAGGTCGGCGAGGCGGTCGGCCCAGGTGGCGGGCACGTCGTAGCAGCGCGCCATGATCCCGTCGGCGCCATAGAGCACGAGAGACGGGCAGGCGACGCGGCGGGCGAGGTCTTCGGCGTCGTGGCGGATGTCGATCTCGATGGCGGCGCGGTAGTCGTTGCACATGCCGGCGATGGCCGCCGGATCGCGCCAGTGCCGCCGGTAGAGGTCGAGCGCGGCGGGGTCGAAGGCGTCGAGCCCGGCGGCGCCGAACCCGGCCATCGCGGTTTCGAAATAGTAATCGGGGTCGTGACCGATCATCGTTTCGGGGAAGGGCGCGGGCTGGGCGAGGAAGAACCAGTGGTAATAGGCTCGGGCCACCTTTGTCTGCAGGTCGGTCAGGATCAGATGGGTCGGCACGATGTCCATCAGCGTGAGGCTGAGCAGCGCCTCGGGCGCGTCGAGCGCCAGCCGGTGCGAGGTGCGCGCGCCCCGGTCGTGGCCGACGAGGTGGAAGCGGTCAAAGCCCAGCGACTGCATCAGCGCCCGCTGGTCGGCCGCCATCTCGCGGAAGGCATAGGCGGCGGTGCCTGAGGGCTTGGAGCTGTCGCCATAGCCGCGCAGGTCGGCGGCGATGACGGTGAAGCGGTCGGCCAGCGCCGGGGCGATGGCGTGCCACATGGCGCGCATCTGCGGGAAGCCGTGCAGCAGGAGCAGCGGCGGCCCCTCGCCGCCACAGGAAAAGGCGATGGTCTGGCCGTTCACCTGCGCGCTATGGTCGCTGAAGCCGGGGATCGGGCCGCCCATCGCTCAGCCCCTGGTGAGCGCGGCCAGCACGCGGGCCCAGCTGCGGATGCCCTTGTGGAAGCTTTCCATGTCGTATTTCTCGTTCGGCGAGTGGATCTGGTCGTCGTCCTTGCCAAAGCCGATGAGCATGGGCGTGGTGCCGAGGATGTTGAGGAAGTGCCCGGCAATCGGGATCGATCCGCCGCAGCCGATATAGGCCGCCGTGTCCGGCCATTCGTCCGACAGCGCCTGGCGGGCCTTCTCGAAGGCCGGGTCGGAGGTGTCGAAGGCGCCGGCCTGGGAGGCGCCGTGGGGCTTGAACTCGACCTCGCAGTCGGGCGGCAGCTGGGCGCGGACCATCTCGCGGAAGCTTTCGCGGATCTTCAGCGGATCCTGGGTGCCGACGAGGCGGAAGGAGATCTTGGCGTGGGCCTTGGAGGGCAGCACGGTCTTGAAGCCGGCGCCGGTGTAGCCGCCCCAGATGCCGTTCACCTCGCAGGTCGGGCGCGACCAGATCATTTCCAGCGGGGTGCGGTCCTGTTCGCCGGCGGGCTGGCTGAGGCCGACATCGCCGAGGAAGGTGGCGTGGTCGAAGGCAAGGCCCTGCCACTGGGCGCGCATCTCGTCCGAAAGCTCGGGCACACCGTCGTAGAAGCCGGGAACGGTGATGCGGCCGGTGTCGTCGTGCAGGCCGGCGATGATTTTCGACAGCACCCGGACCGGGTTGATCGCGACGCCGCCGTACATGCCGGAATGCAGGTCCCGCGAGGGGCCGGTGATCGTCAGTTCCTCGCCCAGCAGGCCGCGCAGCATGGTGGTGATGGCGGGGACGCGGGATTCGAACAGGCCGGTGTCGCAGATCAGGGCGAGGTCGGATTTCAGCTCTTCCGCGTTCTCCTTCATGAAGGGGACGAGCGAGGGGGAGCCGGATTCCTCTTCGCCCTCCAGGAAGAAGGTCAGCTTGCAGGGCAGGGTGCCGTTGACCTCTTTCCAGGCGCGGCAGGCCTCGACGAAGGTCATGAGCTGGCCCTTGTCGTCGGCGGCGCCGCGGCCACGGATCACGGTGCCTTTCGGGGTCTCCTGCACCTCGGGGTCGAATGGATCGCGGTCCCAGAGGTCGAGCGGGTCGACGGGCTGGACGTCGTAGTGGCCGTAGAACAGCAGGTGCGGGCCTTCGCCGTCGATATGGCCGACGACCATCGGATGGCCGGGGGTCACGCGCTTGGAAGCGTCGATGCCCAGCCCGTTGAGTTCGGCGACCAGCCAGTCTGCGGCGGTGTCGCAGTCGCCCTTGAAGGCGGGGTCGGTCGAGATCGAGGGAATGCGCAGCAGGTCGAGCAGACGCTCGGTGGCGGCGGGCAGGTCGGCGTCGATTCGCGCGAGGACAGCGTCAAGGGACATCGCGGCAGTCTCCGTTGTCTTGAGGATTTGGCGCGACCGTAGCAGCGCGGTGCGCGGTGTCCAGCCCGCAGTTGCCGGAGATCTGTCGGTCCGCGGCGGCGGAAAATACTGAAATTTGAATTCATATCCGCGCCGCACGGAGCAATCCGGCAACGGCCCTCGCGCCGACGGGGAGAGGCATGGGCCGTTGCCGGATCATGGCCGTCCGGGCAGCGGCACAGGCCACCCGGAGATGCGCGGCAGCATCCGCCGGCGCGGGGCCGGCGCGGACATGATACCGGAAATCAATTGGTTACCTCTGGGCGTTCAATTCGCCCGACTCGTCATGAAACTCTTTACCCACTCCGTGCCGGCAGCCTGCGCCCGGGGGCCGTTTCCGTAAAGTCAGGTATTCCTGACCGGGGCTTCGGGTTGCGGTTTGCTTGATGCAGATCAAGGCTGCGACATGTCGCCCGCGGTTAGGCAGTTGAACGTGGCGGTCCGGGACTGTATCCATTCCGGAACATGAATACGGCCTGGGCCGGCCGGTCTGCCGCGCGGGCGGCAACGTAAAGATGGAGGACCTCCGGTGGACTACACCGCGAAACTCGACGCCGCGATTGGGCGTCTGCACGACGAAGGCCGGTATCGTACCTTCATCGACATTGAACGGGTCAACGGGCAGTTTCCCCATGCGGTCTGGACGCGCCCCGATGGCGCCAGGGACGATATCACCGTCTGGTGCGGCAACGACTATCTGGGCATGGGGCAGAACCCCGTGGTTCTGGACGCGATGCACGAGGCGCTGGACGCGACGGGCGCCGGTTCGGGCGGGACGCGCAACATTTCGGGCACCACGGTCTATCACAAGCGGCTTGAGGCCGAGCTGGCGGATCTGCACGGAAAAGAGGCGGCGCTTCTTTTCACAAGCGCCTATATCGCCAATGACGCCACGTTAAGCACGCTGCCCAAGCTGTTCCCGGGGCTGATCATTTACTCGGACAGCCTGAACCACGCGAGCATGATCGAGGGCGTGCGCCGCAATGGCGGGGCCAAGCGAATTTTCCGGCACAACGACGTGGCGCATCTGCGCCAACTGCTGGAGGCCGACGAGAGCGATGCGCCGAAGGTGATCGCCTTTGAATCGATCTATTCGATGGATGGCGACATCAGCCCGATTGCCGAGATCTGCGACCTGGCGGACGAATTCGGCGCGCTGACCTATCTGGACGAGGTGCATGCCGTGGGCATGTATGGCCCGCGCGGCGCCGGCGTGGCCGAGCGCGAGCGGCTGATGCACCGCATCGACATCATCAACGGGACGCTGGCCAAAGCCTATGGCGTGATGGGAGGCTATATCGCGGCCTCGGAGAAAATGTGCGACGCCATAAGGTCTTATGCGCCGGGGTTCATCTTCACGACCTCGCTGCCGCCGACCGTGGCGGCGGGGGCCGCGGCCTCGGTCGCGTTCCTCAAGCGGGCGCCCGAGTTGCGCAGTCTGCACCAGACCAACGCGACGATCCTGAAGACCCGATTCAAGGCGATGGGCCTGCCGATCATCGACCACGGAACCCATATCGTCCCGGTCATCGTCGGCGATCCGAAGCACACCAAGTTGCTGTCGGACATGCTGCTGGAGAACTATGGAATCTATGTGCAGCCGATCAATTTCCCGACGGTTCCGCGCGGGACCGAACGGCTGCGGTTCACGCCGTCGCCGGTGCACGGTCCGAAGGAGATCGACAAGCTGATCAAGGCGATGGACGCGCTGTGGTCGCATTGTGCGCTGAATCGCGCCGAACTTGCCGGCTGATCGTCACAACTGATGGGCAAATTGTCCGATTTCTGTTAATCTGACAGCAACGAAAAGCGTGGACGAATCGATGGGACGATTCCAATACGCTGGAGTTGGGACAATGCAGGCGGAATGGGGCGGCAGGCATGATTGGGCGCAGAACCCCGCGCAGATCTGACGATGAGGGTGATGCCGTCGAGCTGAAAGGCTTTGACGATTTCGAGTTGCGCCTGGGCGACACGATGCGCGGCGAACGCGCCACGATGGGAAAATCTCTACTGGATGTGCAGCGCGAGCTACGCATCAAGGCCTCTTACATCGCCGCCATCGAGAATTCGGACCCTTCCGCGTTTGACACACCCGGCTTTATCGCCGGGTATGTCCGCTCTTATGCCCGATATCTGGGCATGGACCCGGATGAGTCCTTTACCACCTTCTGCCGCGAAAGCGGGTTTTCGGTCGCCCATGGCATGTCGGCCGAGGCCTCGGTCGTCAAGAAGCCGCTGCGGGGCGATACCGGGCGGCGGACGGCGGCGGTGCGCGATCCCTTCGCCTCGCCCAACACCCCCTTTGCGCCGGTGGGCGACAGCCTGCTGAGCCGGATCGAGCCGCGCGCCGTCGGCTCGACTCTGGTTCTGCTCGGGCTGATCGGCGGTATCGGCTATGGCGGCTGGTCGCTGTTGAAAGAGGTGCAGCAGGTGCAGCTCGCGCCGGTCGACCAGGCGCCCGTGGTGCTGTCAGAGTTGGATCCGCTGGCCGGCGCGGCGGGCCAGAAGCCGGATGCCGCGCGCATGGTGGCGCCGTCGGCCGAGGCCTTCGACCGCCTCTATCGTCCGCAGGCGCTGGACGTGCCGGTGCTGGTGGCGCGGGATGCCCCGATCTCCACGCTTGATCCGCGCAATGTCGGCACCTTCCGCGCGCCCGAGCTGCCCACCGTTCAGGACTCGGACGGCAGCCTGATTGCGCTCGCCAGCGTGACGGAGCCGGGCATGACGGGGGAACAGCCCGCGGACATGATGCCGCAGGTGGTCGAGACGCCGGCCCCGGCGCTGCAGATGGTGGCGGTACGCACGAGCTGGGTGCAGGTGACCGATGCCAGCGGCACGGTGATCTACGAGGCGACGATGCAGCCCGGCGACACCTGGGAAGCGCCGCTGACGGAAGAGCCGCCGAAGCTGCGCACCGGCGAAAGCGGCGCGATCTACTTCGCAATGAACCAAAAGTTCTACGGGCCGGTCGGCAAGTCGGGGGCGATCACCTCGAACCTGCCGCTGTCGGTGGCCAGCCTCCAGGAAACCTATCTTCCGGTCGATGTGAGCTCGGACAAGGGCCTGGTGCGCTATGCCGAAGCCCGCGGCCTGGGGGCCGCTCCGGCTGCCGACTGATTGCGGTCGGCGCGGAAGCGGCCTATCTTCCCCACGACACACCGGATGGGAGCCTTCTGATGTCGCATAATCCTGTGCGCCCCTGGCGTTCGATCCAGCGCCGGGAGTCGCGCCAGATCATGGTGGGCAATGTGCCCGTCGGAGGCGGTGCGCCGATTTCGGTGCAGACGATGACCAATACGCTGACCACCGATGTCGCGGGTACCATCGCTCAGGTGCAGGCCGCGGCGGATGCGGGGGCCGATATCGTGCGGGTCTCGGTTCCGGATGAGGCCTCGTCGAAGGCGCTGAAGGAGATCGTGCGCGAAAGCCCGGTGCCGATCGTGGCCGATATCCATTTCCACTATCGCCGGGGGATCGAGAGCGCCGAGGCCGGCGCGGCCTGTCTGCGGATCAATCCGGGCAATATCGGCAGCCCGGAGCGGGTGCGCGAGGTGATCAAGGCGGCGCGCGATCACAACTGTTCGATCCGGATCGGGGTGAATGCGGGCAGCCTGGAGCGGCATCTGCTGGAGAAATACGGCGAGCCCTGCCCGGATGCGATGGTCGAGTCGGGGCTGGAGCATATCCGCATCCTGCAAGACAACGATTTCCACGAGTTCAAGATTTCGGTGAAGGCGTCGGACGTCTTCATGGCCGCCGCCGCCTATCAGCAACTGGCGGATGCGACCGACGCGCCGATCCACCTCGGCATCACCGAGGCGGGCGGGCTGATGACCGGCACGGTCAAGAGCGCCATCGGCCTCGGCAACCTGCTGTGGATGGGGATTGGCGACACCATCCGGGTGAGCCTCTCGGCGGATCCGGTGGAAGAGGTGAAGGTCGGTTTCGAGATCCTCAAGTCGCTGGGCCTGCGCCATCGCGGGGTCAACATCATCTCGTGTCCGTCCTGCGCGCGGCAGGGGTTCGACGTGATCAAGACGGTCGAGATCCTGGAAAAGCGGCTGGAGCACATCAAGACGCCGATGAGCCTGAGCATCATCGGCTGCGTGGTGAACGGGCCGGGCGAGGCACTGATGACCGATGTGGGCTTTACCGGCGGTGGGGCCGGGGCCGGCATGGTGTACCTTGCCGGCAAGCAGAGCCACAAGATGGGCAACGAGCGGATGATCGACCATATCGTCGAGGAGGTCGAGAAGAAGGCCGCCGAGATCGAGGCGCTGGCGGCGGCGGCCGAGTAGGGCTTGATTTGTCCATATCTGGACGTTATGTTCGGATCAGGACAGAAGGAGTGCCCGCCATGGCCCGACCAGCCCTAGCCCCCGAGATGATTGCCCCCACCGACATGGGCCCGGCGAAGCGCAAGCAGCTGGGCGCGCCGGGGCTGCGGGCGTTTCTGGCGATTGCCGACCTCTGGGGGCTGAGCGAGAAGCAGCGGCTGGCGGTTCTGGGGCAGCCGTCGCGCTCGGCCTTCTATGCCTGGGTCAAGAAGGCGCAGGCGGGCGAGGCGATTGCGCTGCCGCTGGATACCCTGCTGCGGGTCTCGGCGGTGCTGGGCATTCACAAGGCGCTGACGATCCTGTTTCACGATCCGGTGCAGGCGATGGTCTGGCTGAAGGGCGCGCATCGCGGGCTGCCGTTTTCGGGGCAGGCGCCGATCGAGCTGCTGGAGTCGGGCACGCAGGACGGGCTGATGAGCCTGCGCCGCTATCTCGACGCCTGGCGCGGCGGCGGGGGGCAGGGCGTGCCTCCCGAGGGGATGGAGCCGGTGACGCGCGAAAGCCTTGTCTTCGCGTGACCCGGCCCGAGGATTTTCCAAGTGTTTCCGCCCCGGCGCGGACGCATCGCGTGGTGCCGAGCCGGTTTCCCCCGGTGGATGCCTTCGACACGGTGGCCAGTGCCGACGATCTGGCGGCGGTGATGGAGCTGGAGGGCTGGACCAACGACCGGCTGGTGGCGCATCGCCTGCGGCGGCTGCCGCCCGAGCAATGGGTCTGGGGGCGGGCCAATGCCAGCGTGGTGATGGCGGCCTTTCTGCATGGCTCGCCCAACGGGTCGCGGTTCGCCTCGGGCGAGCTGGGCGCCTGGTATGCGGCGGCGACGACGACCACCGCGCTGGTCGAGGTGGCGAGCGCACTGCGGCGCGAGGTGGTGCTGTCGGCGCTGCCCGAGATGACGGCGGAATATCGCGGCTATGTCGCGCGGCTGGGCGGGGTTTACATCGACATCCGCGGGGCGGCGCCCGATCTGCACGATCCCGACAGCCATGCGGCGGGACAGGTCTTTGGCGAGTCGGTGCGGGCCGGAGACCTGGCGGGGATCAGCTATGACAGCGTGCGCGACGGGGGCGGGTGGAACCTGGTGTGCTATCGTCCGCCGCTGGTGGAGGATGTGCGGCAGGGCCAGCACTGGCGGCTGCGCGTGGGCGCAGCCGGCAAAGTGCTGGTCGAGACGCTGGCGCGGTCCTAGCTGCGTTCCTCGGCGACGATCTGGGCCATCTGGTCGGCGGGCAGGTAGCCGCGCAGCATCTGGCCTTCGAGCACAAAGGTCGGGGTGCCGTTGATCTGGAGACGCTGGGCGAGATCGCGGTTGGCGGCGATTTCGCGGGTGACTTCTTCGCTGTCCATTTTCGCGAGGATCGGTTCGGCGTCGAGCCCGAGGCCATCGGCGAGGCGGCGCAGGGCGACATCGCTCATCTCGCCATCGAGCGAGAGCAGGGCGTCGTGGACCTGTTCATAGGCGTCGTTGCCGGCGACGATGCGGGTGGCGATGGCAAAGCGCGAGGAGATCATCGACGCCTCGCCCAGGATCGGGAATTCCTTGACGATCAGGCGGATGTTGCCGTCGGATTTCAGCAGGCTGGCGACCTCGGGCACGGCGCGGCGGCAATAGCCGCAGCGGTAGTCCATGAATTCCACAATGGTCACATCGCCTTCGGGGTTGCCGCCGACCCAGGAATAGCCGTCCTCGAAGATTTCGGCGTGATAGGCCTTGACCAGTTGCTTGTCCGCATCGGCGGCGGCATTGGCCTCGCGCGCCTTCATGGCATCGACCGCCTCGAAGATTACCTCGGGGTGTTCCATGAGGTAGGCGCGCACTTCGGCGCGGAAGGCCTCGCGCTCGGCATCCGACATGGCGGCGGGATCGAAGGCCAGCGCCGGCGCGGCGGACAGCAGCAGGGCGGAGATCAGGGCAGGGCGGAGGGCGGTCAGGTTCATGTGGTCTGGGATCCCGGGAAAATTGCGGTTGGGGCGATTGACGCCATCGGTTGAACGCGGTCAAACACGCTTGCCCGAGACAATGGAAGATGGTCATGCGAAACTCAACCCGGTCCCGTGTCGATCCCTTCATTGTGATGGATGTGATGGAGGCCGCGTGCCGCGCCGAGGACGCGGGGCGCCACATCATCCACATGGAGGTCGGCCAGCCCGGCACCGGCGCACCGAAGGGGGCGATTGCCGCGCTGCAGAGCGCGCTGGAGGCCGAACCGCTGGGCTATACCGTATCGCTGGGCCTGCCGGCGCTGCGGCGGCGGATCGCGCAGGTCTATGGCGAGCGGCACGGGCTGGATCTGAACCCCGAGCGGGTGGTGATCACCTCGGGCTCGTCCGCGGGGTTCATCCTTGCCTTCACCGCGCTGTTCGACACCGGGGACCGGGTGGGCATCGGCGCGCCGGGCTATCCGTCCTATCGTCAGATCCTGCGGGCGCTGGATCTGGTGCCGGTGGACATCGAGACGGCGGTCGAGAACCGGTATCAGCCGGTGCCCGCCGATCTGTCGGGGCGCGATCTGGCGGGGCTGATGGTCGCCTCGCCCGCCAATCCGACCGGCACGATGCTGGGCCACGATGCGATGGCCGGGCTGATCGGCGCGGCGCAGGAGGCGGGGGCGAGTTTCATTTCGGACGAGATTTATCACGGTCTGGAATATGAGGAGAAGGCGGTAAGCGCGCTGGAGATCAGCGACGACCTTTATGTCATCAATTCCTTCTCGAAGTATTACTCGATGACTGGATGGCGGATCGGCTGGATGGTGGTGCCCGAGGATCATGTGCGGGTGCTGGAGCGGATTTCGCAGAACATGTTCATCTGCGCCCCTCATGCGAGCCAGGTCGCCGCGCTGGCGGCGATGGAGTGCGACGAGGAATTGCAAGCGAATCTACGGGTTTACGAGGCGAACCGGAAGCTGGTGCTGGAGGGGTTGCCGAAGGCCGGGTTCACCCGGATCGCGCCGCCGGACGGGGCGTTCTATGTCTATGCCGATGTGTCCGGGCTGACCACGGACAGCCGCGCCTTTGCGGCCGAGATCCTGGAGCAGGCGGGGGTCGCGGTGACGCCGGGACTCGATTTCGACCCGGTGCGCGGGGCGACGACGCTGCGGTTCTCCTATGCCCGGTCGAGCGCGGATATCGCCGAGGGACTGGCGCGGCTGGAGCGGTTCATGGCGGCGCGGGCATGAGGCTGGGGGCCGTCCTGCTGGCGCTGCTGCTGGCCACGGCCGGGATGGCGCAGACCTTTGGTGTTGCCGCGCGGATCGACCCCGGCCAGAGCCGGATCGCGGACGAGGGCGCGGGCGCACGGATCGAGCTGTCGCTGAGCCAGGGCGTGCCCTATCGCGTCTTCACGCTGGATGCGCCGCGCCGGCTGGTGGTGGATTTCCAGGAGGTCGACTGGACCGGGCTGCGTCCCGAGGCGCTGCTGGCGCCGGGGCGGGTGAGCGCGGTGCAGTTCGGCACCTATGTGCCCGGCTGGTCGCGGCTGGTGGCGGAGCTGGCCGAGCCGCTGGCGGTGACGCGGGCGGGGATTGCCATCGACCCTGCCGGCGGCACCGCGCGGCTGACGATCGCGCTGGCCCCGGTGACGGCCGAGGCCTTTGCCGCCGCCGCCGGGGCGCCGCACGATCCGCGCTGGGATCTGCCGCCGCCGGAGACGCTGGAGCCGCGCGCGGCGCGCCAGCCCGGCGATCCGCTGCGGGTGGTGATCGACCCGGGCCACGGCGGCATCGATCCGGGGGCCGAGGCGGCTGGGATCGACGAAAAGACGCTGATGCTGAACTTTGCGCGCGAGCTGCGCGAGGTGCTGGTGCGCAGCGGCGGCTTCGACGTGGTGCTGACGCGGGACGACGACTACTTTGTCAGCCTCGAGCGGCGGATCGCCATCGCCCATGAGGCGGGGGCGGATGTGTTCCTCTCGCTGCACGCGGATTCGCTGTCGGAGGGGCTGGCGCATGGGGCGACGGTGCATGTGCTGTCGGGCGAGGCCTCGGACGTGGCAAGCGAGAAGCTGGCCGAGCGGCATGACCGCGACGACCTGCTGGCCGGGGTGGATCTGAGCGGCGCGGACGACGAGGTGACCTCGGTCCTTCTGGACCTTGCACGGCAGGAGACGCAGCCGCGCACGCAGGCGATGGCCGAGGCGCTGGTGCAGGGAATGGCCGAAATGGGCGGGCCGATGAACCGGCGGCCGCTGCGCGCGGCGGGGTTTTCGGTGCTGAAGGCGGCGGATATCCCTTCGGTGCTGATCGAGATCGGCTTTCTGACCAGCCCGCGCGACCTGAAGAACCTGAAGACGCCCGAATGGCGGGCGCGGATGGCGCAGGGCATCCGCAACGGGCTGGTCCGCTGGCGGGACAGCGACGCGGCGCTGCGGCCGCTGGTGCGGCAATAGATGCGCGCTTTGGCGCCGCCGCCTGCCGGTATCGTGTTTTGACCCCGCCGCGGGCAGCGCGTATATTGCGGGCAATTCCAGAGATAAGGGCAGTTGCGTGATCCGGTTCGTGTTATCCTTTTTCGGGGCGATCTTTACGACGATCACCCTTGGTATCGTCATGGGCGCGGTCGTTATCGGCGGCGTGTTCTGGATGTATCTGCGCGATCTGCCCAGCCATGAATCGCTTGCGCAGTACAAGCCGCCGACGATCAGCCGGATCTATTCGGGCGAAGGCCATCTGATCGACGAGTTCGCGCAGGAGCGGCGGCTGTTCGTGCCGGCGGCGGAGATTCCGGATCTTGTGAAACAGGCCTTCATCTCGGCCGAGGACAAGAACTTCTACACCCACAAGGGCTATGACCTGCGATCCATCGCGGCGGCGGGGATCGAGGCGATCAAGACGCGTGGCCAGAGCGTGCGCGGCGCCTCGACCATCACGCAGCAGGTGATGAAGAACTTTCTGCTGTCGGGCGACCGGAAGATCGAACGCAAGATCAAGGAGATCATCCTGGCCTCGCGGATCGAGGAGACGCTGAGCAAGGAGCAGATCCTGGAACTGTATCTGAACGAAATTTTTCTCGGGCAGAACTCTTATGGGGTGGCGGCGGCGGCGCAGACCTATTTCAACAAGACCCTGGGCGAATTGGCCCCGCATGAGGCGGCGATGCTGGCCTCGATGCCGCAGGCACCGAGCGACTATCACCCGGTGCGCGCGAAGAAACGCCTGACGCAGCGGCGCGATTATGTGCTGCGCGAGATGCGCGAGAACGGCTATATCGACGAGGCCACCTATGAACATGAGGTGGCGCAGCCGCTGCGGTCGGTTCAGAACGGCGATTTCGAAGGGTTCCGGACGGCGCTGCCGCCGCGCAACTATTTCACCGACGAAATCCGGCGCCAGCTGAGCGAGAATTCCTCGCTGCGGGCGGATATCGGGCGGCAGCTGGGCCGCGACTTCGGCGATGGCGAATTCTTTACCGGCGGCTTCTCGGTGCGGGCGACCGTGGACGAGGAGCTGCAGGGCGTGGCCGAGCAGGCGCTGCGGCGCGAGCTGGAGAAGTTCGATCGCAGCACCGGCGTCTGGCATGGCACCGGCGAGAGCATCGACGCGGCCAAGCTGAAGGACGAGGCCGACTGGCGCGCGGCGCTGGCCGCGGTGTCCGTGCCGCGCGATATCGCGCTGGACGGCCAGTGGTATCCGGCGGTGGTGCTGCAGGTCACGAACAAGGGCGCCCGGATCGGTATCGAGAACGTCGACGAGGACGAGGACGGCCACTGGATCGAGGCCAAGGACGTCACCTGGGCGCGCAAGCAGGGCAAGGACGGCAAGCTGGGGCCCAAGGCGAAGGTGCCGGGCGATCTGGTCGATGTCGGCGACGTGGTGCTGGTGCGGGCGATCACCGACAAGGAGGGCAAGTTCGTCCGCTGGAGCCTGCGGCAGGTGTCGGGCGTGCAGGGCGGGTTCATGGCGATGGACGTGAACACCGGCCGCGTGATCGCGATGCAGGGCGGCTTCTCGTATCAGGCCTCGGTCTTCAACCGGGCGACGCAGGCGATGCGCCAGCCGGGGTCATCGTTCAAGCCCTTCGTCTATGCGGCGGCGCTGGACAGCGGGTTCAGCCCGGCAACCATCGTGATCGACGCGCCGATCGAGATCAACACGCCCCAGGGGCTGTGGCGGCCGCGCAATTCGTCGAACAAGTTCTATGGCCCGACGCCCCTGCGCACCGGCATCGAGCAGTCGCGCAACCTGATGACGATCCGACTGGCGCAGGAGGTCGGGATGGAGGTCGTGGCCGGCTATGCCGAGCGGTTCGGGGTCTATGACAACATGGGCGCCTATCTGGCCAATGCGCTGGGGTCGGAGGAGACGACTCTTTTCCGGATGGTGGCGGCCTATGCGATGTTCGCCAATGGCGGCGAGCGGGTGATCCCGACGCTGGTGGACCGGGTGCAGGATCGCTATGGCAAGACGATCTACCGCCATGACAAGCGCGATTGCCGCGACTGCAATTCGCCCTCGCTGCCGCCGGGGCAGGCGCCGCATATCCAGAGCAACCGCGAGCGGGTGATGGATGCGATCACCGCCTATCAGCTGACCTCGATGATGAAGGGCGTGGTCGAGCGCGGGACGGCGGCGGGCACGGTCAACCTGCCGGTGCCGACCGCGGGCAAGACCGGGACGACCAATGACGCGCGCGACGTGTGGTTCGTCGGCTTCACCTCGAACGTGGTGGCGGGCTGCTATATCGGCTATGACCAGCCCCGCCCGCTGGGACGCGGGGCCTATGGCGCCTCGATGTGCGGGCCGGTGTTCCAGGAGTTCATGACCCAGGCGGTCAAGAAGTTCGGCGGCGGTCCGTTCGAAGTGCCGCCGGGCGGCCACTTCATCAAGATCGACCGCTATACCGGCAGCCCGCTGCCCGATGACGCCAGCGGCCCCTATGTGGTGGCCGAATACTTCCGCGACGGTACAGACCCTGCTTTTGGTCTGACATTCGACGGCGGCTTTGCCATGGGGGCGAACCTGCCCCTGTTCGAGGAAGTGGCACAGTCCGGGCGGCAGGTCACCACGTCGTCGGGCAATACGGTGATCGTGGGGCCGAAGGCCAACTTCGGCACGGTGAGCTCGGGCGGGCTGTATTGACGCGACAGGTGCAGGGGAGGGGCGGCGGAGAGGGCTGTCTTTGCCGTCAGGCGCAGTGCTTTTGGCTGCGTGGGGTGGCCTGATGCGGACGTTCGTTGGGGAGGTTGGGGAGCGGTTGGGCGGACGCAGCGGGCTTTAGCATTGGCTTCCATAGAACAGGGAACTGTATCAAGTCATACTGGCCAATTTTTGGATAGGAAGATTTCCATGATTGAAGTCTCGGAAGGTGACTGGAAGCTGTATGAAACGAAAAGACTCACTCACAGCATGCTGGAAAGTGCGCTTCGGAGTCAAAGTCCGGAGATGCATTTCTTCTGGATATCGTTGCTGTACAAAAGGTATCGTTTGGGTGATTGGGGAAATTGCATTCCCGATCCCGGCGCGCTTGCCGACAAGACTTACTTGGGATGGGATCACGAGGCCTACTGCTTGTTTCACGCGCGTCACAGTAGGTTTGGGCAAAACATTATTGAATGTGCTCAGCCCTACCTTGAAAAAGCGTTTGTCTTCTTCGACTATGGGATTTTGGAGCCTGCCTTTGATGCCTTAAATGCTGGCGAAGAGCTGCCTTACGTCCCTACGTATTATGCGCATCCGCATGATCGATATGACTATCAAACCGGTGAACATATGTGGGATTAGTCGCGTCTCGTGGTTGACTGATGCATAGAGTCAGGACCCATTGATCGGCTTGAGGAAGTGTTGGCCGCGTGATTCACTCCCTGAGCTTTTTGGGGGGTGATGGGCAACTTGATCAGGCTGACCGACGAGCAGATGGGGAGGCTACGATCTGTCGTCGCCCCGGACGCGGGCCCATGCGGCTGCCGTCGGCGCGCCCGTTGGCGTACCCTTGGGCGCGGCCCGGTTTTTCGTCCTGAAGCGCCTTAAATTCTTTACCTGAGGGAATTCCTTTTTTACCCTGTACGCGGTTGTCGGCGGCGCGGTGCGCTGCCGTTTTTTCGACCGCAATTGGTGGGGATTACACGATGAATATACTCGGAAGCTTGCAGATCAGTGATTCTGTGGTGGATTTCAATACATCTCCGGAACTGAATGGCGCGGCGGCCGTCTGTACGGTGGAGATCGGCGGGACGACCTTCGTCTATGTCGCGGGGCGCGATGATGCCGGCATTCAGATCCTGAAGATGAGCGAGGCGGGCAAGCTGACCCCGGTCGGTGTGTTCGAGGATACGAATTCGGTCTTCCTGAGTGGCGTCGGCGATGTCAACATCGCACAGGTGGGCAGCAACTTCTATCTGCTGGCGACGTCGCTCTACGAGGACGGTCTGACGGCGCTGAAGATCTCGCAGGGCGGCAAGACCAAGGGGCAGCTGACGGTGGCGGATTCGATCGCGGTGTCCGACGGGAATGGCGATCTGCTGGATTATGCCAATGATATCGAGGTCTTCACGACGCCGAGCGGCACATTCGCGGCGGTCACGGCCTATTACTCGGATGCGGTCTCGATCTACAGGGTGGCGCTGAACGGGTCGCTGGCGCTGGTGGATTGGGCGCGCGACACCGAGGATGCCGGCTATCGGCTGGGCGGGACGGTGGGATCGTCCTATCTCACCATCGGCAACACATCCTATCTCTACGTCGGCGCGCAGGACGACAACGGGGTGATGATCTTCGAGGTGGCCAATACCGGCAAGCTGAGCTTTGTCGATGTGGTGGACCTGGGCAGCATCGACCTGAACGGTCTGACCACCGGCAGTTTCAACGGCAAGAATTACCTGGTTCTGACCGACAGCAACAATGGCGAATTCGAGATCTACACGATTGGGGCCGACGGCATTCCGGTCTTTGCCTCGACCTTCGATGCCTATGAGGAATCGGGCAACCAAATCTACCGGAACTATGTGGTGAAGATCGTCGAGATCGACGGTGTCGATTTCCTGATTTCGCAGGGCTATGCCGACGATTCCGTGGCGATCTACACGATTGGCGCGGACGACCGGATGGAGATCGTCCAGAGGTTGAGCAGCACCGAGCTGAACGGGGCGAACGACGTTACCTATGTGATGATCGGCGGGCGGCATTTCCTGCTGGCGGCGGCCGATCAGGCGGACCGGGTGACCGCGATCGAGATCGGCGGCGGCGACGATCCGATTGTCGGGACCGAGGACGACGACCGGATGATCGGCCTTGTCGGCGACGACGATCTGATCGGGCGGGCCGGCAACGACCTGATCAAGGGCGGCGCCGGGGACGACGTACTGTCGGGGCGGCTGGGCAACGACGACCTGCAGGGCGGCGCGGGCTTGGACATCCTGATCGGCGGGGCTGGCAACGACACGCTGGAAGGCGGAGCGGGCGGCGACGTCCTGCTGGGCGGCACGGGTGTCGACCGGGTGTCCTATTCCCTGTCGGATGCGGCGGTCACGGTCGATCTGACGACCGGCCGGGCGACGGGCGGACATGCGGACGGCGACTATCTCGATTCGATCGAGAACCTGACGGGATCGCGGTTCGCAGACACCCTGACCGGCAGCGTGCTGCGCGACGTGATCCTCGGGGGCAAGGGCAACGACACCATCGTCGGCAAGAACGGGAACGACGTGCTGAACGGCATGGTCGGCCACGATGTGCTGAGCGGCGGCGACGGCAACGACCGGCTGATCCTGGGCGGCGGCAACGACATCGGCAAGGGCGGCACCGGGCGCGACCGGCTGGTCGGCGGCGCCGGGCGGGATGACCTGGACGGCGGCGACAACAGCGACACGCTGCTGGGCGGAGCGGGCAACGACGTGCTGAAGGGCGGCACCGGACTCGACAAGTTGAATGGCGGCGCCGGGGCCGACATCTTTGTCTTTGCGACGCTGGATGGCAGCGACACCGTCGAGGACTTCGAAGTCAATGTGGACCGGATCGACTTTTCGGGCCATGACGGGTTCAACAGCTTTGCCGATGTCGTGGCCGGGTCGTTCCTGTTCCAGAACACGACTGTGATCGGCAGCGGGGCCAATTCGATCCAGCTGCTGGGGGTTCGGATCGGACAGCTGGACGCCGACGACTTCATCTTCTGAGGCGAATGGCGGCGGGCGCGGCCGGTCCGCGCCCGCCGTGCTGGCCGGTGCCGGCGGCTGGCGGCTTGCCGACCCCGCCGCCGTGGTCTATCACCACGCGCGAAGCCGACCCCTGAAGGACCCTCATGCGCGCCGAAATCCAGAACATCGTGGCCGAGATCGAGAAGACCCTGGACCTGCTGGCCCAACGGATGGATTACGAGACGGCGCCGCACCGGCTTGAGGAATTCAACGCGCGGGTCGAGGCGCCGGATCTGTGGAACGATCCGGAAAAGGCGCGCAAGCTGATGCACGAGCGGCAGATGCTGGTCGACGCGCTGGACACCCACAGCGGCATCCGGCGCGAGCTGGACGACAACGTGGAACTGATCGAGCTGGGTGAGGCCGAGGGCGACACCGAGGTGGTGACCGAGGCCGAGAACGCCCTGCGCGCGCTGCGCGAAAAGGCCGCGCAGAAGGAGCTGGAGGCGCTGCTGGACGGCGAGGCGGACAGCAACGACACCTTCCTCGAGATCAACGCCGGGGCCGGCGGCACGGAAAGCTGCGACTGGGCGTCGATGCTGGCGCGGATGTATGTCCGCTGGGCGGAAAAGAAGGGCTACAAGGTCGAGCTTCAGTCGGAAAGCCCGGGCGAAGAGGCGGGGATCAAGTCGGCGACCTACAAGATTTCCGGTCACAACGCCTATGGCTGGCTGAAATCCGAAAGCGGCGTGCACCGGCTGGTGCGCATCTCGCCCTTCGACAGCGCGGCCAAGCGGCATACGTCGTTCAGCTCGGTCTGGGTCTATCCGGTGGTGGATGACAATATCGAGATCGAGGTGGCGCCGAACGATATCCGCATCGACACCTACAGGTCGTCCGGTGCGGGCGGGCAGCACGTGAACACGACGGATTCGGCGGTGCGGATCACCCACTTCCCGACCGGCATCGTGGTGACGAGTTCGATGAAGTCGCAGCACCAGAACCGGGAACAGGCGATGCTGACGCTGAAGGCGCGGCTGTATCAGCTGGAGCTGGACCGGCGCATGGCCTCGACACTGGAGGCGCATGAGAACAAGGGCGAGGCGGGCTGGGGCAACCAGATCCGCTCTTACGTGTTGCAGCCCTACCAGATGGTGAAGGACCTGCGCACCAATCACGAGACCTCGGACACGAAGGGCGTGCTCGACGGTGATCTGGACGGGTTCATGGCGGCGACGCTGGCGATGGATGTATCGGGCAAGAGCCGGGCCGAGGCGCAGGGCGCGGGCTGACGACGGCGGCTGCGGCCGGTCCGTCAGGACGTCCGGCCGGCGGCGATCTTGATTTCACAGGACAGGGGGCGGCCTTGCGGGCCGCCCTTTCGCGTCTAGCCCAGCAGGGCGCGCAGTCCGGCGTAGACGAGGCGCGCGGCGAGGAGGAGCAGGATGGCGTTCAGCACCCTGCGAAAGCGGCGGTCGTCGATGCGGTTCAGCACGCGGCGCCCGGTGAGCGTGCCGAGGAAACCCGCGAGGATCATCGCGGCGATGAAGGCCCACCAGTCGGCGAAGGCGAAGCCGAGCAGGCCGAAGACGATCGTCTTGACCACGTGCTGCACGCACATCAGCGCGGCCTGGGTGGCGACCACGGCGTGGCGCGGCAGGGCCAACGCCTTGACGTAGGTGGCGACAAAGGGGCCGGTCGCGCCGAAGAACATCGTCAGGATGCTGGAGACGAGGCCGACGAGGAACGGCCAGTCGCGCACGCCGCGCGGCGGGCGGCCGAGCACGGACCAGGCGATGAAGCCGCCGACGCCGATCTGCACCCAGGCCGGTGGCAGGTTGACGGCGACGCTGCCGCCCAGCGTGACGCCGAGGACCGAGCCGAGGGCGAAAGCGGGCAGGGCCGGGCGGTGGATGTTGCGGAAGAGCAGGGAGGCCCGCGCAAGGTTCGAGCCGAGCTGGATCACCCCATGAGTCGGGATCAGCGCGGCGGGCGGGACCAGCGTGGCCATGACGGCCAGCAGCATGGCGCCGCCGCCGAGGCCGAAGGAAACGCTGATGAGAGATCCGGCAAAGCTGAGCGCGATGAGCAGGCAGAAGACCAGATCGGTCATGCCGTCGGGCAGCAGGAGGGACGGGAGGAATGTCATGGGCTGGCCTTTGGCGCGCGTGCAGGAGTGCCGGCGCGCCGGGGGCGCGGGCGGGGTCGGCCTGCGGAAGACTCAGGGGGTTGAAACTGTATGCCGTTGTATACCGTGCAGATTGCGACTTGCCAAGGGACCGGCTGCGCAGGGGCGGATTGGGTGGTGGGCACAAGGGCTTGTGCCATTTCGCGCCGCTTTGCCGATAGCGCTATCGCCCGGGCGGACGTTTGCCGCCGGGGCATCCCAACCGGCGCTTGACGGATGAAACGGCGGCCCCTTAAGCTTTGCCCAGTGCCACGACGCGGCAGGCCATAAAAACAACAAGCCGCATAATCCGATAGGGGATCAAGATGAACCAGTTCAACCTTCT
This sequence comes from Seohaeicola nanhaiensis, assembly GCF_042654245.1. NCBI lineage: Bacteria > Pseudomonadati > Pseudomonadota > Alphaproteobacteria > Rhodobacterales > Roseobacteraceae > Seohaeicola > Seohaeicola nanhaiensis. The sequence continues at coordinate 393,493 of NZ_JBHSGI010000034.1, read as the reverse complement.
GGTCGCTGCCGCCTCGCTTGCCATCACGACGGCTTTGACGCCGCTGACGGCACGGGCAGAGACTCCACCCGACACGCTGATTCAGGCCTGGTCGATCGACGATATCATCTCGCTCGATCCGGCCGAGGTCTTCGAATTCACTGCCTCCGAGATCCTGGGCAACAGCTATCAGGGGCTGATCGGCTATGACGTGAAGGACGTGTCCAAGATCTTTGGCGTGATCGCCGAGAAATGGGATATCTCGGCCGACGGCAAGACCTTTACCTTTACCATCCGGCCGGGGATGAAATTCGCCTCGGGCAATCCGATCACCGCCGAGGATGCGGTGTTTTCGTTGCAGCGGGCGGTCAAGCTCGACAAGTCGCCGGCCTTCATCCTGACCCAGTTCGGGCTGAGCGCCGACAACGTGGAAGAGAAGATCCGCCAGACCGGCGACATGACCTTCGAATTCGAGATGGATCAGGCCTATGCGCCGACGCTGGTGCTGTATTGCCTGACCGCCACCGTGGGGTTCATCGTCGACAAGAAGGTGGCGATGGAGCACGAGGCGGATGGCGATTTCGGCTATAACTGGCTGAAGACCAATTACGCCGGGTCCGGCGCCTTCACCATCCGCGACTGGCGGGCGAACGAGGTGGTCGTGCTGGAGCGCAACGACAATTACTCGGGTGATGCGCCGCCGATGGCGCGGGCGATCTATCGCCATATTCCCGAAGCCTCGACCCAGCGGCTGCTGCTGGAGCAGGGCGACATCGACATCGCGCGCAACCTGGGCGCGGAAGAGATCGACGCGCTGTCCTCGAACCCGGATATCGTGATCGAGAGCGGCGTGAAGGGGTCGATCTATTACCTGGGCCTGAGCCAGAAGAACGAGAACCTGGCCAAGCCGCAGGTGCGGCAGGCGATGAAGTATCTGGTGGATTACCAGGCGATCGCCGACACCATCATGAAGGGCAAGGTGCAGGTGCATCAGGCCTTCCTGCCCAAGGGCTTCCTTGGCGCGCTGGAGGATACGCCGTTCTCGCTGAACGTCGAGAAGGCGAAGGAGCTGCTGGCCGAGGCCGGGCTGCCCGATGGCTTCAGCGTGACGATGGACACGCGCAACACGCCCGAGATCACCGGCATGGCGCAGGCGATCCAGCAGACGATGGCGCAGGCCGGCATCAAGATGGAGCTGATCCCGGGCGACGGGCAGCAGACGCTGACCAAGTATCGCGCGCGCAACCATGACATCTACATCGGCCGGTGGGGACCGGACTATCAGGACCCGCACACCAATGCCGACACCTTTGCGCGCAACCCGGACAACGCGGATGATGCGGCCTCCAAGCCGCTGGCCTGGCGCAATGCCTGGGACATCCCGGAGATGACCAAGATGGCGGATGCCGCCGTGCTGGAGGCGGATGCGGACAAGCGGGCGCAGATGTATCTGGATATCCAGAAAGAGCATCAGGAGACCTCGCCCTTTGTCATCATGTTCCAGGAGATCGAGGTTCTGGGACGACGCAAGAACGTCGAGGGGTTCATCGTGGGTCCGTCGTTCAACGACAACTCGTTCAAGGCCGTGACCAAGTAAGATGGCCCTGGCCGATACGCAGGACGAAGGGCGCGGCAGCGCCCTTCGATCCGTTTCATGGAAGGCGGCGAAGCTGGTCCTGACGGTCGCCGTCACTTTTTTCGGGCTGCTGCTGGTCACTTTCCTGATCGGCCGCGTGGTGCCGGTGGATCCGGTGCTGGCGGTGGTCGGAGACCGGGCGAGCCAGTCGACCTATGACAAGGCCTTCATCGAGCTTGGGCTGGACAAGCCGATCTGGGAGCAGTTCCTGATCTACTTGCAGAAGATGCTGACCGGGAATTTCGGAGAGTCGCTGCTGACCAAGAAGCCCATCGCGCAGGATATCGCGCGGGTGTTTCCGGCGACGTTGGAACTGGCCAGCGTGGCGATCATCATCGGCACCGTTGTGGGGATTCCGGCGGGCGTTCTGGCCGCCGTGCGGCAGGGCGGGCTGGCCGATCAGGTCGTCCGCGTGCTGGGTCTTGTCGGCTACAGCGCGCCGATCTTCTGGCTGGGGCTGATCGGGCTGCTGGTGTTCTATGCCAATCTGGGCTGGGTGGCCGGGCCGGGGCGGATCGACATCGCCTATGAATATTCGGTGACGCGCCAGACCGGGCTGTTGCTGATCGACACGGCGATGCAGGGCCAGTGGTCGGCCTTCCGCAACGTGTTCAGCCACATCATCCTGCCCGCCGCGCTGCTGGGCTATTTCTCGATGGCCTATATCAGCCGGATGACGCGCAGCTTCATGTTGCAGGAGTTGAGCCAGGAATATGTCGTCACCGCCCGGGTGAAGGGTGTGCCGGAATGGCGGATCATCTGGCTGCACGCGCTGCGCAATGCGGCGGTGCCGCTGATCACCGTGGTGGCGCTGAGCTATGCCAACCTGCTGGAGGGGTCGGTGCTGACCGAGACGGTCTTCGCCTGGCCGGGGCTGGGGCAGTATCTGACCAACAGCCTGCAGAACGCCGACATGAATGCGGTGCTGGGCTGCACCCTGGTGATCGGCGCGATCTTTGTCGGGCTGAACCTGTTCTCGGATCTGCTCTACAGCCTGCTGGATCCACGTGTGAGGAGGGGCGGATGAGCGTGTTTTCCGCCGAATGGCTTCTGTCGGAGCAGCCGGCGTCGCGCCGGCAGGCGCGGCTGGGGCAGGTCTATCGCACCTGGTTGAACCTGCGGGGCAACTGGCTGGCGATGGTGGGGCTGGCCATCGTGGTGGTGCTGATCCTTGTGGCGCTGTTTGCCGATGTGATCGCGCCCTACGATCCGCTTGTGGGTGGCGATCTGCGCACCGAGCGTCTGTTGCCGCCAAGCTGGGCCCATCCCTTCGGGACCGACGAGCAGGCGCGCGATATCTTCAGCCGGATCGTCCATGGCTCGCGCCTGACGCTGATGGTGGTGGCGCTGGTCGCGGTGATCGCGACGCCCATCGGGCTGCTGGTCGGCACCACGGCGGGGTATTTCGGCGGCTGGGTCGATACCGTGCTGATGCGCACGACGGATATCTTCCTGGCCTTCCCGCGGCTGATCCTGGCGCTGGCCTTCGTGGCGGCGCTGGGGCCGGGGATCGAGAATGCGATCATCGCCATCGCCATCACCTCGTGGCCGCCCTATGCGCGTCTGGCGCGGGCCGAGACGCTGACGATCCGGGACAGCGATTTCATCAATGCAGCGCGGCTGCAGGGAGCGTCGTCGCTGCGCATCCTCTGGGGGCATATCACGCCACTGTGCCTGTCGTCGGTGATCATCCGGGTGACGCTGGACATGGCGGGGATCATCCTGACCGCCGCCGGTCTGGGGTTCCTGGGGCTTGGCGCGCAGCCGCCGCAACCGGAGTGGGGCGCGATGATCGCCTCGGGGCGGCGGTTCCTGATCGACTTCTGGTGGGTCGCCACCATTCCCGGCATTGCCATCTTTACCGTCTCGCTGGGGTTCAACCTGCTGGGCGACGGGCTGCGCGATGTGCTTGACCCGAAGGCGCGCAAATGAGCGATCTTTTGACTGTCGAGGACCTGCGGGTCAGCTTCCCCTCGCGGCAGGGGCCGGTGGAGGTGGTGCGCGGCGTCACCTTCGCGCTGGGGCGCGAGCGGCTGGGGATCGTGGGCGAGAGCGGGTCGGGCAAGTCGCAGACGGGCCGGGCCATCCTGGGGCTGACGCCGCCGCCGGGCAAGGCGGTGGCGAAACGGCTGGAGTTCGACGGGATCGACCTGCGCCAGGCCGACCGCGCGATGTGGCGGAAGCTGCGCGGCGCGCGGATCTCAATGGTGATGCAGGATCCGAAGTATTCGCTGAACCCGGTGATGACCATCGGCAAGCAGCTGGTCGAATGCTGGCACCTGCACGCCGGCGGCCAGAAGTCCGAGGCGAAGGACCGGGCGATGGCGATGCTGGAGGCGGTGCAGATCCGCGACCCCAAGCGGGTCTTCGGCGCCTATCCGCACGAGCTGTCGGGTGGCATGGGCCAGCGGGCAATGATCGCGATGATGCTGATCACCGAGCCGGATCTGCTGATCGCGGACGAGCCGACCTCGGCGCTGGACGTGACGGTGCAGATCGAGGTGCTGCGCATCCTCGACCGGCTGGTGAGCGAACGGGGGATGGGGCTGATCCTGATCAGCCACGACCTGCGGCTGGTGTCGTCCTTCTGCGACCGGGTGCTGGTGATGTATGCGGGCAAGGTGGTGGAGGAGTTGCAGGCCTCGGACCTGCTGAACGCGCAGCATCCCTACACGCGGGGGTTGTATAACTGCCTGCCGAAGATCGACGGCTCGATCCGGCCGCTGCCGGTGTTGCAGCGTGACGCGAGGTGGGCGGAATGAGCGCGCATCTGGATATCCGCGACCTGCATGTGACCTTTCATCAGGGCACGCAGCGGGTGCAGGCGGTGCGGGGCGTGTCCTTCACCGTGGCCAAGGGCGCGAGTTACGGGATCGTGGGCGAGAGCGGGTCGGGCAAGTCGACCGTGCTGCGCGCGATTTGCGGGCTGGCACCGCTGACGGGGGGGCAGGTCTTTCTGGACGGCAAGGAGGTCAGCGAGCCGCGCGATGCGGGGTTCTATCGCAATGTGCAGATGGTGTTTCAGGATCCCTACGCCTCGCTGCATCCGCGCCACACGATTGACCGGGTGCTGTCCGAGCCGCTGGCGATCCACGGATTTTCCGACCGCGACCGGCGGACCGAGACGGCGCTGCGCGATGTGGGCCTTGGGCCGCGGTTCCGCTTTGCCTATCCGCACCAGCTGTCGGGCGGGCAGCGGCAGCGGGTCGCGGTGGCGCGGGCGCTGATCCTGGAGCCGACGGTGCTGTTGCTGGACGAGCCGACCTCGGCGCTGGATGCCTCGATTCAGGCCGAGGTGCTGAACCTGCTGGACCGGTTGCGGGCGGAACGCGGGCTGACCTATGTTCTGGTCAGCCATGATCTGGCGGTGGTCGCGCATATGTGCGAGGACCTGATGGTGATGCAGCACGGCCGGGCGGTGGAAGAGATGACGCGGGCCGACCTTCAGGCCGGCCGCGCCAAGGAAGACTATACCCGCCGGCTGCTGGCGGCGAGCGAAGGATATACCCCGATGGAGACCCCTGCATGAGCGTTCCGGTATTCGACGGTCACAACGACCTGTTGCTGAAGCTGTGGCGAGCCCGGCCGGAAGACCGCGACCGGATCTGGCTGGAGGGCGACGGCGCAGGGCATCTGGACCTGCCGCGGATGATCAAGGGCGGCTTTGCCGGCGGGTTCTTCGCGATCTACATCCCCTCGCCGCCGGGCGGGGGCGATCTGGACAAGGCGATGGATTCGCCGCCCTACGACTTTCCGCTGCCCGAGATGATCGAGGTGGCCGACGCCCAGCCGGTGGCGCTGGCGATGGCGGGCATCCTGATGCGGATGGAGCGGGTGTCGGGCGGGCGGTTCAGGATCGTGCGCAGTGTGGCCGAGATCCGCGACTGCATGGCCAAGGGCGTGATCGCGGCGATCATGCATATCGAGGGGGCCGAGGCGATCGGGGCGGATCTGGACGCGCTTTATGCCTTCCATGCCATGGGATTGCGCTCGGTCGGGCCGGTGTGGAGCCGGCCGACGCTGTTCGGCCATGGCGTGCCGTTCCGCTTTCCGGGGGTGCCGGATACCGGCGAGGGGCTGACCGATGCTGGCAAGGACTTCGTGCGCGCCTGCAACGCGTTGAAGATCATGGTGGATCTGTCCCATCTGAACGAGAAGGGCTTTGACGACGTGGCCCGGATCAGCGATGCGCCGCTGGTCGCGACCCATTCCAACGCCCATGCGATCTCGGCCTCGACCCGCAACCTGACCGACCGGCAACTTGCGGTGATCCGCGAGAGCGGCGGGATGGTGGGGTTGAATTACGCCACCTGTTTCCTGCGCGAGGACGGCAAGCGGTCGGAGGACATGACTTGGGAGCCGATGCTGCGCCATCTGGACCATCTCATCGAGAAGGTCGGCGAGGACGGCGTTGGCCTGGGGTCGGATTTCGACGGGGCGCAGGTGCCGGCGCCGCTGGGCGATGTGACCGGGCTGCCGGCCTTCCAGCAGGCGATGGCCGAGCACCAGTATGGCACGGCGCTGATCGAGAAGCTGTGTCACGGCAACTGGCTGCGCGTGCTGGAACGCACCTGGGGCGGTTAGGGCGCATCGGCTTCACAAACAGGTGAAGCGGCGGCTTTCCCGTACGCCACGTGAGATCTGGACATTCCTCGGTTCAATGGCTTAGGTCCGTCGCTGACAACGGTTTCCGCCGTGGCGGAGCGTTGTGAAGACGAAATACCAGGGAGGTTTAACATGGATCGTCGTTCCTTTATCCGCACCGCGGGCACGCTTGGTGCGGCCGCGGCTGCAAGCACGCTGGCTGCGCCCGCCATCGCCCAGGGCAACATCACCTGGCGGATGGTGACCACCTGGCCGAAGAACTTCCCGGGTCTGGGCGTCGGCGCGCAGCGCCTGGCCGACCGCATCACCGCCGCCTCGGGCGGCCGTCTGACCGTTCAGGTCTTCTCGGCCGGCGAGATGGTTCCGCCGCTGCAGTCGCTGGACGCCGTGATCGACGGCACTGCCGAGATGAGCCATGGCGCAGCCTATTACTGGCAGAACAAGTCGCAGGCGCTGTCGTTCTTCACCGGGGTGCCCTATGGCATGACCTCGCGCGAGCTGACCGCCTGGGTCCGCTACATGGGCGGTCAGGAAATCTGGGACGAGATCTATGACCAGTTCGGCGTTCAGGGCTTCCTGTCGGGCGACACCGGCACGCAGGCCGGCGGCTGGTTCCGCAACGAGCTGACCGGGGTCGACTCGGTCAAGGGACTGCGCTTCCGCACCCCCGGCCTGGGTGGCCGCGTGTGGGAGAAGCTGGGCGCGACCGTGACCAACATGGCGGCCGGCGAGATCTTCCAGGCGCTTCAGTCGGGCACGCTGGACGCGGCGGAATTCGTGGGGCCGTACAACGACCTCGCGCTTGGCTTCTATCAGGTGGCGAAGAACTATTACTTCCCCTCCTTCGTGGAGCCGGGTCTCGCCACCGAACTGGTGGTCGACAAGAAGAAATACCAGGAGCTGCCGTCGGACCTGCAGGCGCTGATCAAGGACATCAGCCAGGCGGAATACGATCAGGTCGCTTCGGACTTCTATGCCAACGACCCGCGCGCGCTGAAGACGCTGATCAACGATCACGGCGTCAACGTGCTGCAGTTCCCCGAGGAAATCCTCAAGGCCGGCGCGGAAGCCGCCCAGGAGATCATCGGCGGCCTGCGCGATTCGAGCGATCCGCTGGTCAAGAAGACCACCGAGAGCTTCATCGAGGCGCTGAACATCGTGCGTACGCGGTCGCGTGACACCGATGGCGCCTTCGTTCAGGCCCGCGAGAAGTATTTCACCATCTGACTCAAGACGTCATCGCAGGGTGGCCCGGATTGACAGTCCGGGCCATTCGGCGTTCAAGAGTTCGTAAAAGAGGCGCGCCTGACGCAATTCTTCCGGCGATCAAACGACCGGAACAGGGCCGCACCCCCGACGGGAGGAGAGAAAAGTACGATGCGCATCCTTGCGTGGGTGGCCGCCCTGATCTGCGGCCTTAACCTTGTGATCGGCAAGGTGTTTTCGTGGCTGGCGGTCGGCATCGTTCTGGTTTGCTTCACCGTCGTGGTGCAGCGCTATCTGTTTGCGACCAGCCATGTCTGGATGCAGGACCTTTACGTCTGGATGAACGGTGCGATGTTCACCGCCGTCGCCGGTTTCGCGCTGCTGCGGGACGATCACGTGCGGGTCGACATCTTTTATCGCCCGGCCAGGATGCGCAGCCGCGCGATCGCCGACCTGCTCGGCGTTCTGCTGTTCCTGCTGCCCTTCTGCTGGGTGGTCTACACCTATTCCATTCCCTTCGTCGTGCGCGCCTGGGGCTATGGCGAGGCCTCGGCCAATGTGGGCGGGATGCCGGGGCTGTATATCCTCAAGGCGTTCATCATCGCCTTTGCGGTGCTGATCGCGCTGCAAGGTGTCGCAATGGCGATCCGGTCGATCCTGGTGCTGGCCGGGCGGCCCGACCTGGTGCCGGCGCTGATGCAATATTCCACCGATCAGGCCCCGGTTGGCACCCATGAGGAGGCGGCCTGATGGATCCCGTGATGATTGGCGAGCTGCTCGCCGCGTTCATGTTCTTTGGCGTGATCGGTTTCCTGCTGATCGGCTTTCCTGTGGCCTTCACGCTGGGGGGTGTCTCGCTGCTGTTCGGGCTGGCGGGCATGTCGCTGGGCGTCTTCGACCCGAGCAACTTCGGTTCGCTGCCCAACCGCTATATCGGCTTCATGACCAACGAGGTGCTCGTGGCGGTGCCGTTGTTCATCTTCATGGGGGTGATGCTGGAGCGCAGCCAGATCGCGGAACAGCTGCTGATGACCATGGGCCGGCTGTTCGGCAACCTGCGCGGCGGGCTGGGCATCTCGGTCATCGTGGTGGGCGCGATGCTGGCCGCCTCGACCGGCGTGGTGGGCGCGACGGTGGTGACGATGGGCCTGATCTCGCTGCCCGCGATGCTGCGCGCCGGGTATGACCCGCGGCTGGCCACGGGCGTGATCTGCGCAAGCGGCACGCTGGGCCAGATCGTGCCGCCCTCGACCGTGCTGATCTTCATGGGCGACATGCTGTCGGGGATCAACAGCCAGGTGCAGATGGCCAAGGGCAATTTCGCGCCGGTGCCGGTGTCGGTGGGCGACCTGTTCGCCGGGGCGCTGCTGCCGGGGTTCCTGCTGGTCGCGCTGTATCTGGCCTGGGTGATCTTCAAGGCGGTGACGGATCCCGAGTCCTGCCCGGCGACGCCGGTGCCGGCCTCGGAGCGCGGCTCGCTGGGGCGCGAGGTGCTGGTGGCGCTGGTGCCGCCGCTGCTGCTGATCCTGGCCGTGCTGGGGTCGATACTGGGCGGGATTGCCACCCCGACCGAGGCGGCCTCGGTCGGTGCGGTGGGCGCGATGATCCTGGCGGCGCTGCGGATGCGGCTGTCGTTCGGCGTGCTGAAATCGACCGTGATCTCGACCGCGACGATCACCAGCATGGTTTTCGTGATCCTGCTGGGGGCCTCGGTCTTCTCGGTCGTGTTCCGCATGATGGGCGGCGACAACCTGGTGCACGAGTTCCTGGGCAACCTGCCGGGCGGACGGCTGGCGGCGGTGGCCGTGGTCATGCTGATCATGTTCTTCCTCGGGTTCATCCTGGACACCTTCGAGATCATCTTCATCGTGATCCCGGTGACGGCGCCGGTGCTGCTGGCGCTGGATGTCGATCCGGTGTGGCTGGGCGTGATCGTGGGGGTGAACCTGCAGACGTCCTTCCTGACGCCGCCCTTCGGGTTCGCGCTGTTCTATCTGCGCGGCGTGGCGCCGGCCGATCTGCCGACTTCGGCGATCTATCGCGGGATCGTCCCCTTCGTGGGCCTGCAGATCGTCGCCATCGCGCTGCTGTTCGCCTTCCCCGGGATCGTGACCTGGCTGCCGAAGCTGATCGCGGGATAGTGCGCCTATCGGGCGGCGCAGCCGTTGTGCCGCCCGATCCGCGCGGGCCATGCGCGGGTTTGTCACGGCCAATCCGCTTGAGCCTGCTTCCCACGGCTTTAAGTCTTGCGCAGGGACGTTCCCGTCGCGAGGCTCCGGATGACCGACTTTTTCACCGCCCTTGAGCTGGCCCGGTTTCAGTTCGCCTTCACGGTGTCGGCGCATATCATCTTTCCGGCCTTTACCATCGGTCTTGCCAGCTATCTGGCAGTGCTGAACGCCTGCTGGCTGTGGACGCGCGACAGGGCCTATCTGCGGCTGTTCGACTACTGGAAGACGATCTTTGCCGTGACCTTCGGCATGGGCGTCGTGTCGGGCATCGTGATGTCCTATCAGTTCGGCACCAACTGGTCGGTCTTTTCCGACAAGGCCGGGCCGGTGATGGGGCCGCTGATGGGCTACGAGGTGCTGTCGGCGTTTTTCCTGGAGGCGGGGTTCCTGGGGATCATGCTGTTCGGGCGCGAGCGGGTGGGCGAGCGGCTGCATATGGCGGCGACGGCCATTGTTGCGGTCGGCACCCTGTTCTCGGCCTTCTGGATCCTGAGCGCCAACAGCTGGATGCACACGCCGCAGGGCTTTTCCTACGACGAGGGCGGGCAGTTCGTGCCCGAGGACTGGTGGGCGATCATCTTCAACCCGTCCTTCCCCTACCGGCTGGTCCATATGGTGCTGGCGGCCTATCTGACCACCGCCTTTGTCGTCGGCGGGGTCGGGGCCTGGCATCTGCTGCGCCATCCCGACAGCCGGGGCGCGGCGATCATGTTCTCGATGGCGATGTGGATGGCGCTGATCGTGACGCCGATCCAGATCGTCGCAGGGGACATGCACGGGCTGAACACGCTGGAGCACCAGCCCGCCAAGATCGCCGCGATGGAGGGGCATTACGAGAGCTTCCCCGAGGGACGGGCGCCGCTGATCCTGTTCGGCCTGCCCGACGATGCGGCGCAGGAGACGCGCTACAAGGTCGAAATCCCGCTGCTTGGTTCGCTGATCCTGACCCACGCGCTGGACAAACCGCTGCAGGGGCTGGACGCCTTTCCCGAGGACGAGCGGCCGCCGGCGACGCTGATCTTCTGGACCTTCCGGATCATGGTCGCGCTTGGTTTTGCGATGCTGGGGGTGGGATTGTGGTCGGCCTGGGCACGGCTGCGGGGCAAGCTGCTGGAGGCGCGCTGGCTGCACCGGGCGGCGGTGCTGATGGGGCCCTCGGGGTTCCTGGCGGTGCTCTGCGGCTGGATCACGACCGAGGTGGGGCGGCAGCCCTATACCGTCTATGGCCTGCTGCGCACGGACCAGAGCATGGCGCCGTTGCAGGCGGAGGCGGTGGCCGCCTCGCTGGTCGCATTCATCCTCGTCTATTTCTTCGTCTTCGGCAGCGGCACGATCTACGTGTTGCGCCTGATGGCGATGCGGCCGAGGGAGGTGGACATCGACGACATCGGACTGACGCGGTCGGCCGGCACGACGCCGGGGCGGGCGGCGACGCAAAGTCATCCGGGGGAATAGGACATGGAATTCGATCTTCCCTTCATCTGGGCCGGGCTGATCGCCTTTGCGGTACTGGCCTATGTTCTGCTGGACGGCTTTGACCTCGGGATCGGCCTTCTGTTTCCGTTCCTCAAGAACCGCGAGGAACGGCACCTGGCGATGAACACGGTCGCTCCGGTCTGGGACGGCAACGAGACTTGGCTGGTGATGGGCGGCGGCGGGCTGTTCGCAGTGTTTCCGCTGGCCTATGCCATTGTCATGCCCGCGCTTTATCCGCTGATCATTGCCATGCTGCTGGGGCTGATCTTTCGCGGCGTGGCCTTCGAGTTCACCTTCCGGACGCGTCGGAGACAGGGGTTCTGGGAGTTCGGCTTCTGGGGCGGCTCGCTGATCGCGACCATCGCGCAGGGCATGGCTCTGGGTGCGCTGGTGCATGGCATCACGGTCGAAGGCCGCGCCTATGGCGGGGGCAACTGGGACTGGCTGACGCCCTTTTCGGTGCTGACGGCGGTGGCGCTGGTCGCGGGCTATGCCCTGCTGGGAGCGACGTGGCTGATCCTGAAAACCGAGGGCGGCATTCAGGAACGGGCGCGGCAGTGGTCTCGGCCGCTGGGCGCGGCGCTGGTGCTGCTGATCGGGGCCGTAAGCCTCGCCACGGTGTTCCTGCATCCGCAGTATATGGAACGCTGGTTCGGCTGGCCCACGGGGATCTGGAGCGCGGTGGTGCCCTTCCTGCTGGCGGTGGCGGTCTGGCAGCTGTGGCTGGGGCTGCGCAACGAAGACGACCTGCGCCCGTTTCTGGCCACGGTCGGGATCTTCGTCCTGTCCTATTCGGGGCTGGGCGTCAGTTTCTATCCTAACCTGGTGCCGCCGTCGCTGAGCATCGCCGAGGCCGCCGCGCCGGATGTCTCGCTGAGGTTCCTGCTGATCGGGGCGGTGGTGTTGATCCCGATGATCCTGACCTATACCGCCTATTCCTATTGGGTGTTTCGCGGCAAGGTCCGGCCCGGGGAAGGCTATCACTGATGCGCCGCTGGCTGTGGTTCGCGGGTCTCTACCTTGCCGGGCTGGCCGTGCTGGGCAGTATCGCCTTCCTGATCCGATCCGTCCTGATGTGACCTAGCCGGGCGGACAGTTGAAGAGGCCGTTCTTGCGGGTGGAGGTGGTGCGGGCCAGATGGCGCGAGCCCCAGAGTGCCGCCTGCGTTCGGTTGCGCACGCCGATCTTGCCATAGCAGGACCGCAGGTGCACCTTTACCGTGTTCTCGACAATGTCGAGGTTCTTGGCGATTTCCTTGTTCGAGGCGCCCTGCAGCAGCAATCGGACGATTTCCAGCTCGCGCGCCGAGAGGGTCATTTCCGGAGACGCGCGCGCGTTCGGTTTTTCCGCGGCCGGATGGTTTCCGGCGTAGCCGGAATTTCCCCGATGGATGTCCACCGCTTGCGGTTCCGGTTCGATCATGGAGACCAGAGCCGCCGGGCTCGCCGGCGGAACGGCACCGGACAGCTGGAAGCCCTCGCATACCACGGTCAGGACGCTGACCAGCACCCGGCTTGAGGTGTCTTCGTTCAACACCGCCTCGACCCGGGCGGAGAGCACCGACACGACCTCGGGCGCGACATTGGCGTTGACGATGGCAATCACGCGCGCGGCGCAGGCGGGTGCATTCAGACTGTCCAGATGCAGGCTTTCTACGGTAGCGTCGCGTTCGACATGCAGAAGGACGATCAGATCGGATTGCGTGCAATCGACCTGCGACAGGTTTCGCACCACTCCGTCGACGGAGATTCCGTTTGCGCGGCACGATTGGCTGAGGAGTTCCCCAAATAGATTACTTTCAGATGCGACAATTAAGGGCATTTGGTAAATCCCCCAAAAAATGTATAATAAATTGTACAATATTAGGCGCCTGCCGCCAAAATTGCGGCAGACCCCCTCCCGGAAAATCAATCTACTTCAAAATGGGTGATTCGTAAATCATCCGCGGTGAAATGTGCCTGTCAATGCAACCATGGATTGAGCAGAGTAGATTCTAACACCTTTCGGATTTTGCTATCGTGTTGAAACCTCTGCACAACCTGGGTGGCCCTAGGTTGAGCTTGGAACGGGTGATTTCTCTGGCCAACTTTTTGCCTATGCGCCCCGGCAAAAAGTCCGCCCGTGTGAGGTAGTTGCTGTAAGTACCTGGATTATCTCGGTATATCTCTGATATCCCACTCTATCCGCAAGATCGCGATGGCGGGTCCGCAGGAAGCCGGCCTGCCGGTGATGCCGCCCAGCCGCGATGTCGGACCCGAAAGACGTAGCCCGTTGTCTGGGGTCCCTGGCCAAAAGGAGTATGCCAATCGTATTGCCGGAGGAGGGATTCCAAAAATTTGAGTCAGATTTCCTTGAATTGTCTGGGAAACGTTCGAATTAACCCGTTCAATCGCTTTGTCAATTCCGGCCGCCAACTTACAATTGTCTGGATACTGTCATTACTGGAGCGCAAATTAACTGGAAATCTAGTACATTTATAAACGTCACGTGGTGAACTGGGGGGATGCCATGCGTTTGACACAACCGACCGCAGCACTTGCGGACGACATTTTATGCAATACGATCCGGGATATTTTTGAACCGGTTCTGAAATCGAAAATACATCACGTCGGGATCGAGCTTGACGTCGTTTCTGCGACGGCTGGACATGCCAGGCGGCCCGGTGCGGCCGGTGGCGAGATGCCCGATATCCGCGATCTCATGATCGCGGTGCGCAACGACATTCCGGCACGCAGGATCGCGGAACTGGCCGGGGTGGGTTCGGCAGGGGCCGATGCCGGCGTCTGGTTTTCCTTCCGCTGCCGGTTTCCTTCGGGGATCGAGGACCGGGTCCACATCTGCGCCGAAGGCGACTGCGCGGTCTTTCCGGCCTTCCTGCAGTCGGCCTGGCCGGGATTGCGCCGGTTCTGTCTGCAGCACTCGGCCGTGCGGACCAAGGACATGTCCGACGACGCAATGCTGTGGATGATCGACCAGAAGGTGAATGCAGCGATCCTGGTGATGGATGCGCGGCTGGGCCTGCTGAAGTGCAATGACGCCGGGGGGCAGCTGCTGCGCGAGGGGCAGTTGTTGGCGGTGCGGAACGGCGCTCTGGTCTGTTCCAATCCGCAGGAGACCCGCGCGCTGAGGGCCGCGGTCAGCGAATGCGCGGCGGACGAGGGCGCGCGGCCGGAATTCATCCTGATCCTTCGCGGTGCCCAGCGCAAATCCCACGTGCCGATGTCGCTTTCGGTCTATCCCGACTCGGCGGGCGAGCGAACCCTGTTCCTGGCGATGCTGCCGCTGCCGCCCGAGCAGAAGTGGATCGAGAAGATCGCGGTGGAACTGGGGCTGACCCCGGTCGAGGCGCGGGTCGCGGCGCTGATCCGGTCGGGCCTGTCGAACCGCAGCGCGGCCGAGGTGGCCGGCCTGAAGGTCGAGACTTTCAACACCTATGCCAAGCGCGTGCTGTCCAAAATGAACGTCAGTTGCCGTTCCGAGATGGCGCAGATGCTGACCTGGCAAACCGCAATGGAGCGTCCGCTATGAACACGCAAACTCAAACAACGCAGCCGCGGATCAAGCTTTCGGTGTCCGAGGCAGAGAGGCCGGCGACTGAGGCGGCGCGGCCGGATCCTGCGGCGCAGCCGCAGGGGCTGTCGGGCTTTGCCCGGCAGGGCGATCTTGTCGAGCTCCATCGCCGGATCGGCGAGAAATTCGCCAAGCTGCCGCAGGAGTTGGCGGAGCAGATCCGTGAGCCGCCCGTGGCGGTGACGGGCGGGCTGAAGCAGATCGACACCCGGCTGGAGGCGCTGGCCGCCTCGCTGGACGGGCTGGAAGGCGCGCTGCGAATCGAGCTTGCGCCCTATCTTGGCAAGGCGGTGAGCGCGGCGGTGCGCGAGAGCGCGGGCAGGCGGCCGGGACGGTGGCGCGGGCTGTGGCTGGGTCTGGGCCTGATCGGTGGCGTGGCCATCGGCACGGTCTGGCACGCGGCCATCGAGCGTCAGGCCGCCGGGGTGCAGGCGAGGGTCTCGCCCTATCTCGCGTCTTTCACGGGCCGGTAAGGGCCCCAAAGGCCGGGGCCTTCGGGCCGACTGGCTGAATCAGGAGGACAACCATGTCTCCACGTCGGGTCTTTCACGGCCAGCGCGGGCTTGTCGGCGCGATCTTCTTCGCCAGCCTGTGCCTGAATCTTCTGGTGCTGACCGCACCGATCTACATGCTGCAGCTGTTCACGCGGGTGATGTCGTCGCACAGCCTGGCCACCCTGGCCGCGCTGACGGTCGCGGCAGGCATCGCGCTGGTGTTCTACATGATCTTCGATGCGCTGCGGGCGCAGCTGCTGACGCGGCTGGGCAATCGGATCGAGGCCGATATCGGGCCGATCGTTCTGGGATCGGTCGTGCAGGGGGCGGGCGGCGCCGACACGCAGGCGGTGCGCGACCTGCACGAGGTGCGCGCCTTTGTGATGTCGCCGTCCTTTACTGCGCTGCTGGATGCGCCCTGGTCGGTGCTGTTCCTGGGGGTGATCTATCTGTTCCATCCGCTGCTGGGGCTGGTGGCGACGGTGGGTCTGGCGATCCTGCTGCTGCTGGGCGTGATGAGCGAGATTGCCGGGCGGGTGCCGGCCAGGGCGGCGTCGGAGTCGGTGCGCAAGTCGAACGCGACGGCGGATGAGGTGCTGCGCAATGCCGAGATCGTGCGGGCCATGGGGCGCACCTCGACGCTGGTGGCGCGCTGGCAGCGGCAGGCCTTCGCCGCGATTGCGACGGGCACGCGGGCGCATGACCGGATGTCGCGGATGTCGTCGCTGGCCAGGATGGTGCGGATGGCGCTGCAGATCGCGGTGATGGCGACGGGCGTCTGGCTGGTGCTGGAGGGTGCGCTGGCGCCGGGCATGATGATCGCCGCCTCGATCCTGCTGGGGCGGGCGGCGGCGCCGGTGGAGCAGTCGATTGCCGGCTGGCGCGGGATGCTGGCGGTGCGGGTCGCGGTGCAGCGGCTGAACGCGGTGCTGGCCGAGACGCGGGCGCAGGAGAGCCGGATGAGCCTGCCCGAGCCCACGGGGCGGCTGTCGGTGCAGGATGCGACGGTGGTGTCGCCGGGACGGCAGGATCCGCTGGTGATGGGGATCAGCCTGGAGCTGCGGCCTGGGGATTCGCTGGGGCTGTTCGGGCCGTCGGGGGCGGGCAAGACGACTTTCGTGCGCGCGCTGGTGGGGTTGCAGCCGCTGACGCGGGGCCATGTGCGGATCGACGACGCGGCGCTGGAGGACTGGCCGGCCGAGCAGATCGGGCGCCACATCGGCTTCCTGCCGCAGCGGGTGGAGTTGTTCGAGGGGACCATCGCCGAGAACATCGCGCTGATGGACGCCGAGGCGAAACCCTCGGAGATCGTGCGGGCGGCCAAGCGGGCGCAGGTGCACGAGCTGATCCTGTCGCTGCCGGGCGGGTATAACGCCCAGGTCGGTCGCAACGGCGATTTCCTCTCGGCGGGTCAGCGGCAGCGGATCGGGCTGGCGCGGGCCTTCTATGGCGCGCCCTGCCTGATCGTGCTGGACGAGCCGAACGCCAACCTGGACCCGGAGGGCGAGGAGGCGCTGGCCGAGGCAATCACCCAGGCGACGGCCGAGGGGGCCGTCGTGGTGGTGGTGTCGCACCGGATGAGCGTGCTGAAGGCCGTCAATCACATCGCGGTGCTGGAGCAGGGGCGCATGGTGCGGTTTGGCAAGGCGAAGGCGGTGTTCGGCGCGGACAACGTGCTGCCGATGGCGGGGCGGGTCACGACCGACACCATGGGGCGCAAGCTGCCGCCGCTGGATCCGGGCAAGCCGATTGCCGGAGGCAAGAACCGCGCGAGCGGGCAGGGAGGTGTATCATGAGCACGGCTGTGAACCTGCATCGGGGCGGCGCGCTGTCGCTGCCGGATTTGATGCCGCAGGCCGATGCGGCCCCGCCGCGGCCGCCGACCAACATCTGGCCGCTGGTGCTGGCGCTGCTGGTGGCGACCGGCGCCTTCTGGGGCGGGCTGGTGCTCTGGGCCGCCTGGACCCCGATCGCGAGCGCGGTGGTCGCGCCGGGGACCTTCAAGGTCGAGGGCAGCCTGCCGGTGATACAGCACCTGGAGGGCGGGCTTGTGCGCAAGGTGCATGTGCGCGAGGGCCAGGGGGTGGTGGCCGGGCAGGTGCTGGTCGAGCTGGCCGATACGCTGCCGACCGCGCAGGACCGCATCCTGATGAACCAGCTGGTGAACGCGCTGGCGCAGGATCAGCGTCTGGCGGCCGAGTTCACTGATGCGCCCGACATGGCGCTGAGCGGTGAGTTGCAGGCGTTGGTGGCGAGCGATCCCTCCTTTGCCGAGGCCGTGCAGACGCAGCACGAGCTGTTTGAGTCCAACAACCAGATGTGGCGCGGCCAGTTTTCGATCCTGAGCGACCGATATGCCGAGCAGGAGAACCAGTTTTCGGGCATGACTTCCCGGCTGGGGGCGCTGAACAAGCGGCTGGCGCTGGTTCAGGACGAGCTGGTGGATCTGGAGGGGCTGTTTTCCAGCGGGCTGGTGACCAAGTCGCGGCTGCTGGCGCGGCGCGATGCCGAGGTCTCGCTGATCGGGGATATCGACTATGTCTCGTCGCAGATCGACGGGCTGCAGCAGCGCATGTCGGAAACCCGCGAGCGGATGCTGCAGGTCAAGCGCGACCGGGCACGGGCGCTGTCCGAGCAACGCCAGCAGGTGAAGGCGCAGCTGTTCGACATCCGCCAGCGGATCGTGGCGAACGAGGACGTGAAACAGCGGCTGCTGGTGCGCGCCCCGGTGGGCGGGCGCGTCATCGACCTGGGCTTTACGGCGCCGGGCGAGGTGATCGGCAACGGGCAGGACATCCTGCGGATCGTGCCGGACGGGGCGAGCTATGTGGTCGAGGGGCAGATCCGGCCCGAGGATTTCGACCAGGTGCACGAGGGGTACAAGGCGCATGTGCGCCTGACGGCCTACAACTACCGCACCACGCCGCCGGTCGAGGGGGTGGTGAGCTATGTCTCGGCGGACAGTTTCACCGATACGCGGACGGGCGCGGCCTTCTTCAAGGTGAACGTGCGCCTTCCGGAGACCGCACTGGACGATCTTCCGGGCGTCGAGATCGCGCCGGGGATGCCGGCGCAGGTGATGATTGCGACGGGCGAGCAGACGGTCGCCAATTACCTGCTGGGGCCGATCCTGAGCGGTATCGAAACCGCAATGCGCGAAAGCAACTGAACCATACCAAGTCTTCAGTCGCGGCCGCTGGCGGGATCGATCCCGGCCAGCGGTCGCAGCGTTTTGTTTTTTCCGATCAGTATTTTGCGGGTGCCTGCATTCATCCCTGAATGGGGGCAGAGCGCGGGCGCTTTCAGGGGTTCAATCGGGGTCATGAGCACATTCCCTGCTCGTGATCCTGCCGGCGGACGCCGGCGTTCGATGGCTCGAGGCGGTGGGAACCCGGCCTGAGAGTTGTTTTTCAGTGGAGATACTATCATGTCTGACAGAAACGATGTCGCATACGACAACTGGGGTGAGTGCGATCCGAACCAGCCGCCGCCCGATCTTGTTCCGCCGGTGCTCCAGCTTGGGGACGACGACAACGTCGGCACCCTGACCTCGGACTATGACGCGGATCACATCGAGGCCGGCAAGGGCAACGACAGCATCTTTGGCAACAAAAATTTCAACTACATGGACGGGGAACAGGGCGCCGACACCCTTTGGGGTCTGGACGGCGACGACTATATCCTCGGCGGCGAGGATGACGACTTCCTCTATGGCTATGACGGGGATTTCAACTATCTCGGCTATCCCGCGTCGGACGACGACTATCTGAACGGCGAGACCGGCAACGATTGCCTCTGGGGCGAATACGGCGACGACGACATGCTCGGCGGGCTGGGCGCGGACTCCATGTGGGGCGGCGACGGTGCGGACGTGATGATGGGCGACGACGGCACCATCGACACCAACAACCCCGGTGACGGCAACGACTGGATGGATGGCGGCGCCGGCGACGACTGCATGGACGGCGAAGGCGGAGACGACTGCATGTGGGGCGGCTCTGGCGAGGACCTCATGTATGGCGGCACGGGTCACGACCGGATGGATGGTCAGAGCGAAGCCGACCGGATGGCGGGCGGCCTGGGCAACGACCTCATGCTGGGCGGTTCCGGCGACGACGAGATGTTCGGCGACAACCGCGTTGGCCTGGGTCCGAACCTGAACTACGGCACCGACACCACCAAAGATGGCAACGACTGCATGTTCGGCGGTGACGGCAACGACGAGATGGACGGTCAGGGCGGCAACGACTCGATGTTCGGCGGTAACGATCGCGACCTGATGTTCGGCGGCCGGGGCAAGGACCAGATGAGTGGTGGCGAAGGCAAGGACACCATGAACGGCGACGCTCATACCGACACCATGCGCGGCGGCGGCGGTTCGGACATCGTCGACGGCGGTGCCGGGTCGGATATCCTGTTCGGTGACAACGGCGACATCGAAGGCATCAATGGGTATGACTGCGATATCGACTGGAGCTGCGCGCCGATCAACTTTGGCAGCCAGGCGCTCAAGCATGACGGAGCCTGCCCGGAAGCGCTTCCGCCGGAAGGCGACAGCGACGACATCGGCAACGACCTGATGCACGGCGGCGGCGGCCACGACATGATCTTCGGCGAAGGTGGCGATGACCGCCTGTATGGTCAGTTCGGTGACGATACCATCTCGGGCGGCCAGGGCGACGACCTGATCAAGGGCAACGTCGGCGACGACCTGCTGGCGGGCGATCAGGGCGACGACAAGATCTATGCCGGCGCCGGCAACGACACGGCCTATGGCGGCACGGGCAACGACAAGCTTGTCGGCGACACCGGAAACGACACGCTGAAGGGCAACGACGGCAATGACAAGCTGTTCGGCAGCGAAGGCGACGACTGGATCGAAGGCGGCAACCAGAGCGATAGGATCCTGGGCGAGGACGGCGATGACGTGCTTCAGGGCAATGCCGCCTCGGATCGGATGGATGGCGGCGATGACGACGACATCATGTTCGGCGGCGATGGCCTCAGCGATCTCGATCTGGACCAGAACGGCATCTGCGAGGACTATTCTCCGGTGCCCGAACTGCAGATCCCCTATGATTGCGTCGAGGGGCCGGACGTGTCGGCCGATCCGGGCGAGGACGCGGCCGACGAGATGTATGGCGGCGCGGGCAACGATATCATGTTCGGTCAGGCCGGCGGAGACCAAATCTCCGGCGACTGGGGCAACGACGTGATCTTCGGCGGCGTCGGCAACGACACCGTGGATGGCGGCGCCGATGACGACATCCTGTTCGGCGAGGAGGGCGACGACTCGATCTATGGCAGGAACGGCGACGATTTCCTGGGCGGCGGCGTTGGCGACGACACGTTGCACGGCGGTGGCGGCGACGACTTCATCCTTGGCGGTGAAGGCGACGACGACCTGACCGGCGGCGAGGGCAAGGACGTCTTCTTCTCGGATCTGACCCTGTCCTTCGACGGCGACGACTATTCGTTCAGCTCGACCGACGGGACGGACATCATCCGCGACTTCGACTTCAACGAAGACCAGGATGTGATCGGCTTCCGTGTGACGGTGGATGACTCGGCGGCTGGCACCCTTGGCTCGACGATGGCCCAGGTGCGCACGAAGATCTTCGAGCTGCTGGACGCGCAGGCGGTGGTCAGCGAGGGCAATGCCGGCGTCGGTACCGGAGCCGCGGATACCACGATCCAGATCGGCGGCCACACGATCATCCTGCAGGACATCAACTGGCAGGATGTGACGGCCTTCCCGATCCCGGCGACGACCTTCAGCTCGCTGGGGCAGGATTCGAACCTGAACGGCGGTGTCGGCATCAACTCGACGGCCAACGGACTGGACTCGGGCGGCTATACCGCCATCGGGTCCTGGGACCAGGCCAACGACATCTACTGCCCGGATCTTCCGGAAGTGGAAGACTGGTTCTGCAGCGTCACCGGCTCGTCCTGATCTGACACTCGCGTACCGGATGGATTGCCAGTAGCCGCTCCGGCCCTCTGGCAATCCAGCGCCTCGATCCTTCTCCACGGGCAGATCCCCCCAAACGGGTTCCTGCCTCCGGGACGGGTCGGGGCGCACCCTTTTGGGGCACAGGGAACGGTTTGCGCCGCGCAGCGTTCAGTTTCAGGTGATCGGCGGCGCCGGGCTCTTTCGGGATGCGCTGCGCTGTCCTATCCTTCTCCGGCCCGTCATTCAGGGCGTGCGCCCGGAGAGATGTGTCAGATCGAGAGGACAGAACCATGTTGACCAGACGCCATTTCATCGCCACGAGTGCCGCGCTGTTTTCCGCCCCCCTCGCGGGCCCGGCCCTGGCGGCGTCGGAATCGCAATGGGCAGCCTGGGACGCGCAGGTGACGCCGCCGTTCTTCGATCCGGCAACGTCCAACCCCTGGGGGATGCATCCCCGCTTCCTGGCCACCCGGGTGGAGGCCAATCCGGGGCTGGAGCCAGGCTCCATCCACGTCGATGCGGTGGCACGCTATCTCTATCACATCCAGCCCGACGGGAGCGCGCTGCGCTTTGGCGTCGCCATCGCACGCGGCAACCTCTACGAGGCCGGCACCTATACGATCAAACGCAAGGCGAAATGGCCGACCTGGACGCCCACGGCCGAGATGATCGAGCGCGATCCGGGCACCTACAAGCAATTTGCCGACGGGATGCCGGGTGGGCCGAACAACCCGCTGGGGTCGCGCGCGTTCTATCTGTTCGAAGGCAACCGCGACACGCTGCTCCGCATCCACGGCACGCCCGAGCCGCAGTCGATTGGCGGGCGCGCCAGTTCAGGCTGCGTGCGGATGGCGATGCCGCACATCATCAGCCTGTATGACGATGTCGCCATCGGCTCGACCGCGGTGCTTTATCCGCCCGAGACGCTGCTGGCCGCGGCGAGCTGAGCGGTTACTGCGGGCGGGTGCAGATCGGGCGGCCGTCCACGGTGCGCAGCGGCAGATAGGTCGTTTCGACCGGGCCGCTGTAGCGATACCAGTAGCAGCCATCCGTCGCCATGACCCGCACGTCGGACAGGTTCTGATCGGGCGCAGCCATCGCGCGCACATCCTCAGGCAGCTTGGAGGCATCGACGAGACGGTCGCCGGTGGTTGCGTCGACCGGCTGTTCGACGCAGGCCGCGAGGATGAGGCAGGCGGGCAGGGCCAGGCCGAGAAGTGCTTTCATGGGTGTTGGTCCTTCAAAGGTCAGGTTTGAAGGCGACCTTCGCACGTCACGCGCGCGGCTGCAATTTGTGCTGTGGTTGGGCGCGGGAGATGGGGGCAGGGGCGTGGCGGAAAGCGCGCATAACCCCAGATGGACTAATCCCCAACGGAGTCATGGAGATAGAAGTTGCAGGATGTGGATCAGTTCTCGACCATGATCCTCAACTACGACCTGCTGGCGAAAAGATGGGTGCCCGACGGCAAGATCTATCCCTATGGCGAGGCGTTGGCCGGTATCCTGATGACGGCCGGGATCCTGCCGTGGAACTCGGCCCCGGTGGCACTCTTCATCGGGACGATCGGCGCGGTCAGCGTGTTCAAGGCGGTCTATATCGACAAGCGCGAGTTGACATGCGCCTGCGTAGGCGGGGGTTCGAATGTGCCGCTCGGGTTCATCTCGCTGACCGAGAACCTCTCGATGATGTTCATGGGGATTTGGATGGGCGTGCGGGCTTTCGCCGGATGAGCCGAAGGGGGATCGCCTGCCACGGTTGACCTTGCAACGCGCATCGCGTCATAGTCCGGTCATTCATCCGGAGGTCTCGTGCGGCATATCTTCGTCATCATCGCGCTGATCGTCACCGCCTGGGCGTTTCTGCCCGGAGCGGCGCAGGCGCATGACATGCCGCATGTTGACACAGGCGCCGCTGCGATGGAGAGCGACTGCGCCGACTGCCCGGGCATGGACGACTTGGGCGGGCACGCCCCGGGCGTCGACTGTCATAACTGGGCGGGTTGCGGTCCGGCGGTCCACGCCTTGACGACATCCCTGGCTTTCACTCTGGAACCGGCGACGTCCCGCAGCTTGCGTCCGCACGACACGATTGACCTTAAATCCGTCTGCCTCCCCCGAGACCTGCCGCCTCCACGATCCTGACGGCTTTGGAGCCGCGACTGCGACCCTGTTCGCAGTTCTTCGATTTGTTCGGCCTCCCCGGCCGAGCCCTTCAGGATCATGACCCATGAACAAGATCATTCCCGCCGCCTTGGCCGTCGTCGCCATCGCAGGCGGAGCCTACTACTTCACCCGGCCCGATGCCCCGGAGCCAAGCGCACCGCCAGCAAAAGGCGAACCGCTCGTCTCGATCACGGTGCCAGAAACTCTGTCGGCCGATGCCATTATGGGCCAGCGGGCCTTCGACGCGACCTGTGCTGCCTGCCATGGCACCAATGCAACCGGCAAGCAGGGCTTCGGCCCGCCGCTGGTCCACAAGATCTACGAACCGAACCATCACGCGGACATGGCCTTTCTGATGGCCGTCCAGAACGGTGTCCGGTCGCATCACTGGACCTTCGGCGACATGCCCGCCCAGTCTGGGCTGACCAAGGCCGATGTCGGCAATATCGTCGCCTATGTCCGCGAACTTCAGCGCGCCAATGGAATCGAGTGACATGACCCTTCGCATGACACGCCGCAGCTTCTGCGGCGCGGTGGCGGGAACGGCCGGCTTGCATGGGCCGCATGTCCGGCGCCATGATGCACGGCCGCTCCATGGGGTTTCGCGAGATGGCGGGGCAGGGCCAGTTCCGGGCTCTGTCCGGGCAGGTCGGCATGACCGACATGCCGCCGCTGGAGATCGCCTTTGTCGCCGACACCCCCGGCAAGTGGCTGTTCCACTGCCACATGCCCGGACATGCGTCGTCGGGCATGACCACATGGATCAACGTAAGCTAATCCCCTCAACAGGAGTGAAATAAAATGAAGAAATACATCGCCATTGCTGTGATCGCCACCGGCACGGCGGCCTTCGCACATAGCGGCGTGAAGGATCCCGATGTGATGAACCGCATGATGGGCATGTCGGAACTGGCCAAGCAGATGAAGGTCATCGGCAGCATGCACATGGGTCAGGCCTCGTTCGACGAGGCGGCGGTCAATGCTGCGCTCGAGAAGATAGCGGAGGAAGCCTCCTACATTCCCTCGCTCTTTGAGAAAAAAGCCCTCGATCCCAAATCCGAGGCGCTAGCGGTGATCTGGGACAACTTCGCGACCTTCACGGCCCGCGCCGAAGCGCTCCGGACCACGGCCGCAGGCCTTGCCGGGACGGTCGAAGGCTCAGGAGACCTGATGCAGGTCATGCACGAGATCGGCCGGGCCTGCGGTGCCTGCCATTCCGATTTCCGGGCCAAATGAGGCTGCGGGCTGCACTTTTGGCCTGCGTGGCGACGACTGCACAGGCCGATCACCGTTTCGAAGGCCGGGACCTCTCGGTCGGCGCCGCCCTTTATGCCGAGTCCTGTGCGTCGTGCCATGGCGCCAAGCTGGAAGGCCAGCCCGACTGGCGCGCGCCCGGGGAGGACGGCGTTCTACCCGCGCCCCCGCATGATGTGACGGGCCACACATGGCATCACGACACGCCGCTCCTCCTGGAATACACGCTGAAGGGTGGTCAGGCCGCGCTGGAGGCGCGTGGCGTCACAGGGTTCAAGAGCGGGATGCCAGCCTTCGAGGAGACGCTGACCGAAGACGAGGTGCTGGATATCCTCGCCTTCATCCGGTCGACCTGGCCCGAGCGGGCGCAGGAGGTGCAGAGCCAGCGGACGCATGCCGCCGACTGACAGCCTGACTGTGGGCGCCGGTCAGCTGGCCAGCAGCTTCTTCCGGGCGGCATAGTCCTCGGCGTCGATCTCGCCACGGGCGAAACGCATGTCGAGTTCTGCCAGCGCCCCGGGCGCCTTGCCGACCGGGGCGTGCCCATCCATGCGGCGGACGAACCAGACGATCCCGGCCACGACCAGGCCAAGGACGATCAGCCAGAGAACCGGTCCGAACATCATCCCGGGACCGTAGTTCATCATGTGATCATAGCCCTCCGGGTCTGCCAAAGCCGGCTGCGCGAGCAGGACAAGGGAAAGTGCGAGTCGTTTCATGTTACCCTCCTGGGGTGAGATATCGCGCCTTCATAGTCTGGCAGACTGCTGTGAATGTCCTTGATCCATCGCAACCGCAGGCGATCGTGACAGAAGAAGGGGCGCCCCTGTTTCCAGGAACGCCCCGTCACCGTCACATGGCTGGCCGGATGGATTACTCGGCGATGATCTCGGTCACGGTCAGCTTGCCCTTCACGCGGTCGGCCATGAATTCGACCTCCTGGCCTTCCGACAGGCCGTCCAGCATCGCGGGATCGGCGACCTCGAAGACCATGGTCATTGCTTCCATCTCCAGGTTGGCGAGCGGGCCATGGTCGATGGTCAGACGGTTCCACTGGGTGTCGATCTTGGTGATCTTGCCCATGCTCATCTTCATGTCGCCATGGCTGTTGGTGCCCTCCGCGACGGCGGTGGTGGCGAAGAGGGCGAAGGCAAGGGTCATCAGGGTTTTCATAGGGGTGTCCTTTCAAGACTTGAGGGGGGATGCGTCCGGACAGGCCGGCCGCCGGGGGAAATCACCCGCGACGCACATGGTCGCGGGGTGAGATGATGGTGTCGGGGCTGGTATTGCGGGCCTCTTCAGGAAGCTCGCCGGTCCATTCCCACGCTTCGGTGCCGGGCGGGTTCTCATACCAGCCGGGGTCGGAGTAATCGCCGGGCGCGATGCCCTCGCGCACCTTCACGACGCTGAACATGCCACCCATCTCGAGCGGCCCGTAGGGGCCCCAGCCGGTCATCATCGGGATCGTGTTTTCGGGCAGCTCCATCGACATTTCGCCCATGTCGGCCATCCCGGCGGTGCCCATGGGCATGTAGCCGCGCGTCTCCTTCCGGATCATGCCGGTCAGCTTGCGCTTGTCGGCCCCGATGAAGGTCGGCAGGTCGTGGCCCATGGCGTTCATCGTATGGTGAGACTTATGGCAGTGGATGGCCCAGTCGCCTTCGTGGATCGCGTCGAACTCGTAGGCGCGCATGGCGCCGACGGGGATGTCGATGCTGACCTCGGGCCAGCGGGCGCTCTCGGGCACCCAGCCGCCGTCGGTGCAGGTGACCTCGAAATCATAGCCATGCATGTGGATCGGATGGTTGGTCATGGTCAGGTTGCCGCAACGCACGCGGACCCGATCCCCCTTGTTGACGACCAGAGGGTCAATGTCCGGGAAGATCCGGCTGTTCCAGGTCCACATGTTGAAGTTCGTCATCTCGGCCACGCGCGGGATGTATGTGCCGGGATCGATGTCGTAAGCCGCGAGGAGGAAGGCGAAATCCCGGTCGACCGGCATGAAGGACGGATCGCGCGGGTGCACGATGAAGAGGCCCATCATCCCCATGGCCATCTGCACCATCTCGTCGGCGTGGGGGTGATACATGAAGGTGCCGGACTTGGTCAGGTCGAACTCGTAGACGAAGGTCTTGCCGGGCGGGATCGCCGGGTGCGACAGGCCGCCGACGCCGTCCATGCCCGAGGGCAGGATCAGCCCGTGCCAGTGGACCGAGGTATGCTCGGGCAGGCGGTTGGTGACATAGATGCGCACCCGCTCGCCCTCGACCGCCTCGATGGTCGGGCCGGTGGATTGGCCGTTGTAGCCCCAAAGCCGCGCCATCATGCCGTTGGCCATGATGCGTTCGACCGGCTCGGCAACGAGGTGGAACTCCTTCACATTGCCGTTCATGCGCCAGGGCAGCGACCAGCCGTTCAGCGTCACGACCGGGTTATAGTCGGGGCCGTTGGACGGGCGTGGCGGGACCTGCGTATTGGGGCTATCATTGCTCGCGGCCTCAGGAAGGTCCCGGAATCGGGTCTGCGCCTGCGCGGCAGACGCCATGGCAAGGCCGGCACCGCCGGCAAGAAGTTGTCTGCGGTTCATTCTGCACCTCCTGTCGCGCCACCCCAGATGGCTGCGGTCATTGCGGTTTCGGCACGCCAATAATCGGCCCTTGCCTTGGCATAGCTGAGTTCGGCTTCAAGGCCCTCGCGGGCGTCGGCGATCAGTTCGAAGGTCGAGGTGAGCATGCCGTTGTAGGACTTCAGCGCCTCTGCATCGATGATGCGGCGCAGCGGCAGCACCTCGTCCCGCCAGTGCCGGGCGATGTTATATTTGCCGGTGACGGCGGCATAGGCCGACCGCGCCTCGGACCGGGCGTTCACGGCCGACTGCGCCAGTTCGTTCGCCGCGCGCATGTAGGCCAGTTCGCCCCGGCGGCTGGTCAGCTTGCCGGTGTCGTAGAGCGGGATCTCGAAGCTCGCTTCCAGAACGCGCGAGGTCTCCGTCTCCCGTCCCGTTGGCGTGTCGGAGCGTTCGACTTCAGCGCCCGCGGTGATCTCGATATCCGAGAGCATCCGCGTCTGACCCTCCAGCCGGTATTCCTGCGCGATGGCCTCCAGCTCCAGCCTCCCGATGGCGAGGTCGGTGCGGTGCTCAAGCGCCAGCTTCTCGACATCCGACCGGCCGGGCCTGCGACCGGGCAGTCCCGGCAGCCGATCCGGCACATAGAAGTCGATATCTGCGCCCCAGAGCCCCATGAGCCGGGTCAGCCTCTCCTTCGCAAGCTGCGCCTCCAGCCGGGCATCGGCCCTTTCGGCGGCAAGTTCGGCGGTAAACACATGCTCCCGCGCCTGATCGGCCCGGTTCATCGCCCCGGTGCGCCCCAGTTCGGCGGCCAGTTCCGACGCCGCATCTGCTGTGCCCTGCGCCCGCCCGATCAGCGCGGCGGCCTCGAAGGCCGCGACCGCGTCGATCCACGCCTGGCGGGTCTCGGTCGCCAGAGCGATGGTCGCCCCGAGAGCAGCAAACTGCGCCTGCTGGAACTTTGTCTGCGCAATCGCCCGGCGGGGCTTCACGGTCGCCGCGTCGAGGATCGCGCCCGTCACCACAGCTTCCAGCGAGCGGGCCAGCCCCACGTCGCCGATCCCGGAGATGGTCACGCCGAAGGAGGGCACCGGACCCATGGCGACCTCCCAGAGGTCCGCCGCCGAGAGTCCCAGATCGGCATAGGCCGCCTGAAGTCCACGGTTGTTCATCAGCGCCACCTGCACGGCCGTGTCGGGCCCGATGGTTTTCCGGTGCACCAGCGCCCGGGCCCGCGCCTCGTTCGCGGCCACCTCGGCGGCCGACTGAGGCCAGACGCCCGACGCGCCGGTGGCCTGTTTTGACCCGCTCGCCACGAGGGAGAACCCCACGCCGGGGGCCGATGCCTGGCCGACCAGCCCGGCATCCGCACAGGCCGCAAGGGCCAGCGGCAGAAGTGCCACGCCCATCTTCAAGGTCCTCTTCATGACGACCCTCCCGGCGCCTGCGCGTCGTTCAGCTGGCGCCAATCGCCCGGCGCCTCGATGGCGCGTGAGGTATGCGTGACGGCTGGCCCGGCGGGGGCGGCGCGTGCGGTCATCGGATCGGCGGCCCGGATGAGCGGGGCAGCCAACGGGGGCTCGAACGGCTGTGAACAGCCCGCGAGCGCCAGCGGCACCGTGGCCGCCAAGAGAATCTTCATGATGGGTCTCCGGAAGGGATCGGCAGAGCAGGCGCCGGACAGCGCCCTACGACAGCGCGATCACGCTTTCGGAGGTCGTCGCAGCCCGTTCGGGTGCGTCAGTTCGGCCAGGTCGGCCGAAGACAGATCATGCGGCGCGCGTGATGCGATCTGGCCATTGCCCAGCACCACGGGCATCACCGTCAGCTCCGCAACGCAGGCATGATCGCAGCAGATCGGCGTCGAGTCCGTCGAGGCTTCACCCGAGGTCTCGACCACCTGCTTCATGCCGTGGTCCGCTGCATGGTGGGAATGGTCCATCGCGGCAGCCGGAGGCTGGTGCGCGGCAAGCTTCATGCTGACGCTTGCCTGCTGTTCGCACAGCATGGAGCCGGACATGGCCATGACGGCGACCGGGGCGGCCACCGTCATCAGCCCGGTCAGCGCCAGGAAGAGTGCGAGCAGGTATTTCGTCATCGTGATCGCATCATCTTGCAGCGCGGGCGTCGTGGCAAGTCACAAGCGCTTCAGCAACATGGGCATTGGTGCAAATCCGCCGCTGTCGTCCGACCCGCCGATTTATCGTGCGCTACGCACGACTTTGAGGGCCCTGAGATGCTGGTGCGCCATCTCGGCGCGGGTGGGATGCACAGTGAACACATCGTAACCGGGTTCGAGATTCACCTTGCATCCCAACAAGCAAAGCAGACGACCGGCTTCGGCCCGAATGCTGCGGCGCCGGTCACATTGATCGTCCACACCGTAGACCTCGATTAACGCAAATCCTGGGCCTGGCCAAATGGTGCGAGATACATGATCGACTGCGGAGGGGCGAAGCGTGCCGGAGGGTCGCCGTTCGGAGCATCGTGAGCAATCCGTCGGTGACAGCAAACGTTCTCGCCTCAATGAAGCCCGATGGGATGCGGACGGGTGTGTCGACCGCGCACGATGTCCTGAGCGACTTCGGTCCGGGTCTGATCGGGCAATGGCCTGACACTGGCGAAGTTGAAGTCGTTCATTTCTACCGCCGTTTCGGGCCGCACTTCACGGACACGAACGACCTGAGCCTGGCGACCTTTTTCAGGTGGGGAAACTTCACGATCCTTTTCGGTGGCGACCTCGAAACCGCAGGGTGGCGGATGATGTTGAGGAACCAGGATTTCCGTCATCTGCTGGTAGGCACACACGTGTTCGTGACTTCTCATCATGGGCGTGAGAATGGGAAATGCCCCGAGCTATTTCAGATCTTGCGCCCCGACATTGCTGTGATGTCCGATGACGGCATCCGATACGGCACGCAGCCGAAGTCTACACAGGGGTATCGGGACCGTGTAAACGGAATACCGGTTTTCGGCACGGAAAATGCTTTCGGTGTCCGAGATCTGCGGCATGTCTACACGACACGGAGTGTTGGAACGATTTCCATCACAGTAGGCGTGTGGGGAAACTATGTCGTGACGCCTTCGAAAGACCGCACGAAGCTGCGCATCGGCGATCTGCTGACAGCGTAGAGTTTTTCGATGAGAGTGATCCGTTCTGATACAGCCTATCAGTCTCAAATCTCTTTACATGGAACATGATGCGTCGTCGGCAATAGGCTGACGGGCAATGGAGGAATGCTTCTCGAGAAAAGGTTGACGAGCCACTCGTAATCAGGACCGTAGTTAAAACGATTGCGGTCAGTAGGCCTAACGGCGGGTAGCTTGGGGTCTTTAGCCGGTGAAGAGGGGGGGGTAGGAGGAAAACATGGGTTCCAGATGCATGTTACAGGGCGTTTTCGGCGTCGCCTTCGCGATGGCAAGTGTCGCCAACGCAGAGCCAATCCAGGATACAATGCGCCGTCTCGAGGCTCTAAAGGACAGCGATCCAGACCTATATTACCTCATTCGTATGCTATCCCGGAAGCCAGTTGTCGAAGGAGGCTTTGACTATGAGTTCGACCCAGGTCAGCTGGACTGCGACGAAAACTACGACGGTGGTTTCCGTTCCTGCCAACTGGATGTGGAAATCGAGGGAACATCTTACGCCGACAGCGAGGATGATCGTAGCGCGTCTCTCGAATTTACTTGTGAGATGTCGCTCACGACTACCGACGCTAATGGTTTCCGGAAGTATGAGACAGTAAGTGAAGACGCCGAGCTTGATTTCTGGGGATCGGGAACGGACCGCGAGACCGTGACGCTTTCAGTCGATTTCTATTCCTACAGTCAGGTGATGCGGGTCAGCGTCGACAGCCTGGACTGTGAGCTCAACGGCATCGACTGAAACGCGACTTTCGGGGCGAGTAGCAGAAGCATCTGAAACGATTGCCGCGTGGGTCGAACATTTTCTCGACGAAAAATGTGTAGCAAAATGTGGAGCAAAAATTCGCCCCAAGAATGGGCGTTGCCCTTAAAGTCTTAGCTTTTCAGGATGTTGCCATCACCCGCAGGGGGGCAAGTGGCGGAGAGACAGGCCGCCACGATGCTTTTTTTTCCTCTTTCAATCATATGCATAAGCCTTCCCTGATGGGAGGAAAATAAGGCGATATCCCACTTCTCAAGCTACAAGCTTGTGCAATCCGATGCATCCCGTTATATTTCCTATGTGGGGTGGGATGTAGGATAATTAGATGCCCAAGGTTGCCGCCGAACTTAGCGCTCTTGATGTGAAACGGCTGGCCCATCCGGGCGGAAAGCGGAACGTCCTCTATTCGGTCGGTGGAGTTCCTGGCCTTCACCTGCAGGTTACCTCCGGCGGCGGGCGGTCTTGGGTCTTGCGCGCTAAGGTGGGCAGCCTGCGACGCGATATTGGGTTGGGGAGCTTTCCCGGCGTGACCCTCTCACAGGCCCGAGACAAGGCCCGTGATGCCCGCGCCAAAATCGAACGCGGGATCGATCCAGTGGAGCAACGCAAGGCTGTAAAGGCCGCGCTTATTGCCGCCCAGCGCCGGGGACTGACTTTCGACAAGGCGGCCGAGAAGTGCCTTGTGGCCAAATTGGAAGCCTTCAAGAATGCAAAGCACCGCCAGCAGTGGGAAAACACTCTCGCGACTTACGCCAGCCCCGAATTGGGAAAGATGCTGGTGCAGGATATAACCACGCAAGACGTGCTACGCGTGCTCCACCCCCTTTGGTTGGAGAAGACCGAAACCGCCTCACGTCTGCGTGGGCGGATCGAGGCGGTTCTAAGCTGGGCCACCGTGGCGGGCCACCGTGTGGGCGACAACCCGGCGCGCTGGGCTGGCAATCTTAAGGAACTACTGCCTGCACCTTCCAAAGTGGCGACGGAAGGCAATCACCCCGCTATCTCCTTGGACGATGCAAAGCGTTGGTTCGTGGCGTTGCAGAACCGGGATGGATTCGGGGCGCGGGCCTTGGAGTTTCTGGCCCTGACTGCTACCCGGTCGCAGGAGGTGCGCGGTGCTGAGTGGGATGAAATCGACTTGGACAAGGCGTTGTGGGTTATTCCCGCCGCGCGGATGAAGATGGGCAAAGAACATCGCGTGCCGTTGCCCTCCGGAGCCAAAGCGCTTTTGGAGGCGCTACCCCGTTTTGAAGACAATCCACTGGTGTTTCCGGCGCCACGTGGAGGAAAACTGTCCGACATGACCCTTTCCGCTACTATGAAGCGCATGCACGAGGGCGAAGTCGCCGAGGGTAGATCGGGTTTTGTGGACCGGACGTCAAAGCGAACTGCCGTTCCCCACGGCTTGCGCAGCACATTTCGCGACTGGGTAGCCGAACGCACTACCTTCCCCGGCGACATGGCCGAGGTTGCCTTAGCACACCGCATTAGCAATGCGGTAGAGGCCAGTTACCGGCGCGGCGACATGATCGAAAAACGGCGCAGCATGATGACGGCTTGGGAACAGTTTCTTAATCATTCGTTGGTTCCTGGTGACGCGTCTCAAAATAAGTCAGTCTCCAAGTGAAGTTGAGAGAGGAATCTTTCAAGCGGATTGTTTACTTCGATTCGCATGCCTTCCATTTAAGCGCAATGGAGCGATTAAAAGCGTTAAATGAGATCGCTTTGTTTCGCTCGTACTCGCCTCATAGTGCAAGCCTTAGTTACGCTGACGAGGTTGAATCTTTAATTCGCTACGTTGACCGAATTGAAACAGAGGCCCAGGAACTCGGCGTAGAGGGGGCACAGCTTGCCGAGACGATGGTCAGGGCGTTCCTTTCCTTTTATCGGAGTAACCTTGAACCAACAACGCAAGCGCATATTCGAGGAAAATACAAAGCTGCACCAGTCGATTTTTCGGTTTATAGGGAAGCGGCGAAATTTGATCCGATTGCATTCGACGTTACCTGCGATATTGCAAGCATGTACATTAGGCAATCGTCGGAAATCCGTCCGGATGTCATAGCGTTTGTGGTGGACCTGCTTCGACGCGACATTCAGCGACCAAAGGAGAAACGTGGCGTGTCCTCAACAATGAACTATCGAAGGGACAAATTGATTGTAGATGCTCTTGAGGTGGGCCGAGCGCTCGGCCTGATGCCGACCCGCAACGATGCGACTTTGGAACAATCTGGTTGTGACGTCGTCGCCGGGTTTCTTCGCGAAATGGGGATGCAACCGGCTACGTTTTCCAGCGTGAAGCGAGTTTGGTTGACCCGTGGTGACAAGAAAACACCATTTTAGATGACCATGCGGTAAGGTTCAGGGCCAGATAAGAAGCATTCAGTCGCAACAAGTTGGATGTGATCGAATGCATGAAACCTACCTTTCTGATCGTCAGATCGGCGAGCGCTTCGGCGTTCATCATCTAACGCCGCGTCGATGGGTCCGCGAAGACCCGTCCTTTCCACGCCCCGTTAAGCTCTCACCTGGCTGCTCAAGGTGGAAACTATCTGAAATCGAAGCTTGGGAAGCTGAAAAAGCCAGCAATCGGCCCGTGGCATGATTGGTTGGCCGTCACCGGGTGCGGCGGCGCTCTATGGCTAAGCGTCCCAATTCCCGCGTCATTCGCGCCGCACGCACATACACGATTGACGAAGCCGCGACGGCGCTGGGTGTATCGACCGGCACCGTGCGAAGCTGGGTCAAGGCGGGCCTGCCCCTTATGAAGTCGCAACGGCCGTTCCTGATCCTGGGCGACACCCTGCGCAGCTTCCTTCAGGACAGGGCAGCAGGTGCCAAGGTCACGCTGCAGCCCGATCAGCTCTATTGCCTGACCTGCAAGGCTGCCCGCACACCTATGGGCCACATGGTCGATTGCATCCCTCAGACGGACAAAACCGCGCGCTTGTTGGGCCTGTGTGACGTCTGCGGCGGCACCTGCAACCGCATGATCGGCAACGCGCAGATTGAGCAAATCGTCCGGATTTTCAGCGTCGCCATGAAGGACGGTTCGACAGCTTAAAGGATACCGACAAACCCCTCTGAAACTGTCACTTCACAAAGGCAAGAACATGGCCCGGAAGTTCAACGAAGATAATGAACGAATCAAGCGCCGCTACATGCATTTTTTGCGCGAAGCCAAGGGCTGCGACATGGCCACGGTGGACAAGGCCGCCGAGGCTATCGTGCGCTTTGAACGCAGCACCGGGTTCAAGCCCTTCAAACGCTTCCATATCGATCAGGCCATCAGCTTCAAACAAAAATTGACGACTGAAAAGAATGCGCGCACGGGAGCGCCCCTTGCAAAGGCTACTATCGACAGCACCTTGCGTGCTATCAAAGCCTTCTTCCTTTGGGTGGCGGGTCAACCTGGTTACAAGTCGCGCATCGCCTACGCCGACGCCCAATACTTCAACCTGAACGCCAAGGACGCTCGCGTCGCCCATGCTCAGCGCGACACGCCCTTTCCGACACCAGAACAATGCCGCCATGCGTTTGGCCAGATGCCCGCCACCACACCCTTGCAGCGCCGTGACAAAGCCCTGTTCGCCTTCCTCATGCTGACCGGCGCGCGGGATGGCGCGGTTGCGTCCCTGCGCCTCAAGCACATCAATGTTGTAGAGGGCTGCGTATATCAGGACGGGCGCGACGTGAACACGAAGTTCGCCAAAACCTTCACTACGTGGTTCTTCCCGGTCGATGCTGCTTATCTCGATACGCTCCGGGACTGGGTGGGCTTCTTGCGTCATGATCAGCTGTTTGGTTCCGGCGACGCCCTGTTTCCTAAGCCGCTAATGGGACTGCGCGACGGCGAATTCGCATGTCTGGGCCTGTCCCGAGGCAACTATGGCAACGCGGGCAAAATCCGTGCCGTGATTAAGGACGCCTTCATCGGCGCGGGCCTGCCGTCCTTTGGCCCTCACAGCTTCCGCAAGACGTTGGGCGTTCTGGCGAATGATCACTGCAAAACGCCGGAACAGTTCAAGGCTTGGTCGCTCAATCTGGGGCACGAGAACATCGCCACCACTCTCAGCGCCTATTGCCCGGTATCCCCGCAACGGCAGGGGCAGCTGATCCGCGGCATGGCTTAAAGTTAACTCATCAACCGCCATCCCATCGCCAGCTCTGGCATTACCTCAGCAATCCCCTATAAATCTCAAAGGTTTCGAGCTTAGGGAGGCGTCGACGTGGCGGGCAAGGAGGCGGCAGCCAGAATCAAGATCAATCGCCTTCTCGATGAAGCCGGTTGGCGCTTTTTCGATGATTCGAGCGGCCCCGCCAATATAGTTCTCGAACCCAACGTCAAGATTTCGCAGCCTAATCTCGACGCGCTTGGCGCGGACCTTGAAGAGACCAAGAACGGGTTTGTTGATTTCCTACTGCTTGATGGTAGTGGCAAGCCGTTTGTCGTTCTAGAAGCTAAGTCAGAAGATAAGAACCCGCTGTCGGCTAAAGAGCAAGCGCGCAAGTATGCCCGATCACAGAACGCGCGTTTCGTGATACTAAGCAATGGAAACATCCACTATCTTTGGGATCTCGAGCAGGGAAACCCAGTGGTCATTTCTAAGTTCCCCAGTCCTAAGGAAATTGGGAACCACTATGCCTTCGCGCCTGATGCACAGCGGCTTTCGGGTGAACAGGTAGGTCTTGACTATATCGCTCTAACGCAAATGCCTTCCTACACTGAGGAAGCTGGATGGAAGGTCGAAGCAGAGCGCACCTTATTCATCGAAAGGAACAAGCTTCGATTCCTTCGGCGTTATCAACAACGTGCAATTGAGCGGGTTCAAGAAGACGCCCTGAAAGGATCGACACGTTTTTTGTTCGAAATGGCAACAGGAACGGGAAAGACGCTAACTTCGGCGGCGCTCATTAAGCTATTTCTCAAGACTGGAAACGCAAAGCGAGTTCTGTTCCTCGTGGACCGTCTCGAATTGGAGATTCAAGCCGACAAAGCATTCAAGGCTTATCTAAAGAACGATTTTACCTCGGTAGTCTACAAGGAGCAGAAGGACGATTGGCGCAAGGCGGATATTCTCGTTACCACTGTCCAGTCGCTGCTGTTCAGTGACAAGTATCGCCGATTGTTTGCGCCGACCGACTTTGATCTGGTCATTTCAGACGAGGCGCATCGATCAATTGGCGGGAACGCCAGAGCTGTCTTCGAGTATTTCATCGGATACAAACTTGGCCTGACCGCGACACCAAAGGATTATCTCAAGCAATCCAGCAGCCGTTCAATAGAGCGTGATCCTCGCGAAACAGAGCGACGGATGTTGCTGGACACTTACAAGACCTTCGGTTGTGCAGCAGGCGAGCCCACCTATCGCTATTCGCTTATCGATGGAGTGCGGGATGGGTTCTTGATCAACCCTTATGTCGTGGATGCCCGGACGGCCGTGACGACACAACTTCTGTCAGATCAGGGCTTCGTGGTCACCACGACTGATGCCGATGGAAACGAGCTTGAAGAAGCCTTCGCTGGGCGTGACTTCGAAAAGAAGTTCTTTGCCGAACACACGAACCGGGCCTTTTGCAAGACTCTCTTGCAGCATGGGCTTCGCGATCCGATCTCGGGCGAGTTCGGTAAGACCATCGCCTTCGCCGTGAGTCAGAACCACGCGGCCAAGATCGTGCAAATCCTGAACGAGATGGCTGATCAGCTTTGGCCGTGTCGCTACAAATCAGACTTTGCTCTGCAGGTGACAAGCCATGTCACCGACGCACAGAAGATGACCGTGAACTTCGCCAACAACAACCTCGCCGGGCACAGCGGATTTGTTGAGAACTACCGCACTAGCAAGGCGCGGGTCTGCGTAACCGTGGGTATGATGACCACCGGCTATGACGCGCCGGACATTCTAAACCTTGCCATGATGCGGCCGATCTTCTCGCCCTCCGATTTCGTGCAGATCAAAGGACGGGGAACCCGCAAGCATAATTTCGCGGAAGAAATGTTCGATCCGGCTCAGAAGGCCGCGCTTGGCGAGGTGAAGAAGACGGCCTTCCGCCTCTTCGACTTTTTCGCCAACTGCGAATTTTTCGAAGAGACCTTCGACTACGACGAGGAAATCAGCCTGCCCACACCGCCCTCCATGCCCTTGTCCACGGGCGGCGACGGCGGGGATGGACCAACAACCGTCACGGGCGGGATCGGCACCTATGAGCACTTCGACCCCGACGATGTGGTTAGCCAGGTTGAGACCCAGATCGGCGCGGACGGCATGCGGATTGACCGCGAACTTTTCCGCAAGTTCGAGGATGCCGCCCGCTCTGACACAACTCTGGCCGATCTGGTCGCCGCCCAGAACTGGGAGGCCGCGACCCGCCACGTCATCGAAGAAATCTTCAACAAGCCGAACGAGTTTTACACCCTCGATAAGCTGCGCCGCGCTGCGGGAGTGGATCGCCGCATCTCGGTGCGTGAGCTGATCGAAAAGGCCTTCGGCTTCATCCCTGGCTTCAAGAGCAAGGCGGAACTGATCGAGGACGAGTTCCAGAAGTTCCTTGCCGACCAGCAGCCCGAAGAGGCCGACCGCATCCGCGAAATGCGCTATTTCTTCGAGGCTTACATCCGCGATGCCCATGTCCGCGCCAAGATCGATGCTGGCCATTTCGCCGATCTGAACGTAAACCCCACCTTCACCACGCGCGACCTTAAGGACGTCCCGGCTACGTGGCGCAAGCGCATCCCCGAATACATCAAGGACTACGTGTCCCTGAACCCGTTCCTTTGAAAGAGCTGCCATGCTTGACACCGATACCAAGCGCCGCATCGACACCTGCCGCGACATCCTTGTGGGCAAGGTCCCCGATCCGAAGAGTCAGGTCGAACAGATCACCATCGCCCTGATTTACAAGTTCATGGACGACATGGACGCCGACGCAATTGAAATGGACGGCAAGCCCACGTTTTTCACCAAGGACTTCGAGCGTTACCGCTGGGCAAAATTGGTCGCCCCAGGAGTGTCAGGCCAAGACATGCTGAACACCTATTCGGAAGCCCTTACCAACATGGTTCAGAACGAGGGGCTTCCCAAGCTATTCCGCGACATATTCCGCAACGCCTATCTGCCTTATCGCGACCCAGAGACGCTGCGCGCTTTCCTGCGGGAGATCGACACCTTCACATATGACCACAGCGAGAAGTTGGGCGATGCTTTCGAATACCTGCTTTCTGTGCTGGGTAGCCAAGGCGATGCGGGCCAATTTCGTACGCCCCGCCACATCATCGACTTCATTGTCGAAATCATCGACCCGCAGAAGACCGAGGTCATCATGGACCCGGCCTGTGGCACGGCGGGCTTCCTGATCTCGGCTTACAAGCACATCCTGAAACAGAACTCGACCGGGGTGGTGAACGGCAATGGCGCAGGTGCTGAGGGCGACGCCACCGATCAGGCGCTGGAAAGCCCGATGCGCTATCCGGGTGACCTGTTGCAGCCCGAAGACCGCGCCCGCCTTGCCCGCAACATCAAGGGCTATGACATCTCGCCCGACATGGTGCGCCTGTCGCTGGTGAACCTCTACCTGCACGGCTTTGCCGACCCGAAGGTCGAGGAATACGACACGCTGACTTCCGAGGACAAATGGACCGAGACGGCCGATGTCATCCTCGCCAACCCGCCCTTCATGTCGCCCAAAGGGGGGATCAAGCCGCACACCCGCTTTCAGGTGCACTCGAAGCGCAGCGAAGTGCTGTTTGTCGATTACATCGCCGAGCACCTGACGCCGAACGGTCGCGCCGCTATCGTCGTGCCCGAGGGCATCATCTTTCAAAGCCAAAGCGCCTATGTGGCCCTGCGCAAGATGCTGGTGGAAAACCACCTTGCCGCCGTCATCTCGCTGCCCGCAGGCGTGTTCAACCCCTATTCGGGTGTTAAGACCTCGATCCTGATCCTCGACCGCGCCGTGGCCAAAGCCAGCAAGCACGTTGCCTTCTTCAAGATCGAGAATGACGGCTTCGCCCTTGGCGCACAGCGCAAGGCAGTTAAAGGTTCGCAACTGGCGCAGGTGAAGGCCGAGCTTGAGGTTTGGTTGCATGCCGCACGGGCAGGCGGTGGTGAGGGGCTGGAAAGCAGCCTTGGCAGCGCGGTGGAGCGAGAACGGCTGGCGGAGGGTGGGGACTATAACCTGAGCGGAGAGCGATACACAGAGAAGGATGCTCGGCAGTCGCTATTTCCAATTGTCAGCTTGGGCGAAATCGCGGAGGTCGTTTCCGGTCAATCTCCCGATGGCGAAACCGTCAACGACAGCGGTCAAGGCGTTCCGTTTCACCAAGGCAAGACCGATTTCGGCGACCGTTGGATACTGCCTCCGCGAAAATGGACAACGGCACCGACGAAGTTTGCCGAACCGAACGACATCTTAATGTCAGTTCGTGCACCAGTTGGCCCAGTTAATTTGACTTCTTATCGGATGTGTGTGGGGCGCGGCCTTGCCGCTATTCGACCAAGCGAGCGTGTCGATGGAAACTACCTTTTTGCAATCCTCAGGTCTGCCGAGGCTACAATTGTCGGGCAAAGCGGTGCTGCGTTC
The DNA here is from genome assembly GCF_042654245.1 of Seohaeicola nanhaiensis. Lineage (NCBI taxonomy): Bacteria > Pseudomonadati > Pseudomonadota > Alphaproteobacteria > Rhodobacterales > Roseobacteraceae > Seohaeicola > Seohaeicola nanhaiensis. Next base: position 353,870 of record NZ_JBHSGI010000034.1, on the reverse strand, counting down.
GCCGCCATCAACCGAAAAGATGTCGAAGCTATCCCCATCCCCCTCCCGCCGCTTGAGGTGCAGCGCGAGATTGTGGCTGAGGTCGAGGGCTATCAGCGCGTCATCGACGGTGCCCGCGCGGTCCTTGACAACTACCGTCCCCACATCCCGGCTGATCCTGAGTGGCCAATAATGAGGCTTGCGGAAGCCCCTCTGGAAATCATCGACGGTGACCGGGGCGCTAACTATCCCTCAAAAGAGGATTTCACTCCAACAGGGCACTGCCTCTTCTTAAGCACCGCAAACGTCCGACCCGATGGATTTCTGTTCGAACGTCTTGAGTTCATTTCTGAAGGCAAAGACGCAGCGCTTCGAAAAGGAAAATTGGTTCGAGGCGATGTCGTCCTGACGACAAGGGGAACAATCGGAAACACAGGTATCTATGATGGTTCAGTGCCCTATGAAAACGTTCGCATTAATTCTGGAATGCTGATTTTTCGTCCCGATCGGGACAAGCTGGAAAGCGGCTATCTGTTTGCATTTTTCCAATCTGAGAACTTTGTGATGCAGCGGGAATCGGTGGCGTCCGGTTCTGCTCAGCCTCAGCTTCCGATACGAAGCCTAAACACCATCAGCATTCCGATCCCGCCTGTTGAGACACAACAGGCGATCGTCGCAGAAATCGAAACCGAGCAGGCCCTCGTCAACGGCAACCGCGACCTGATCGCCCGCTTCGAAAGAAAGATCGACGCTGCCATCGCCCGCGTCTGGGGCGAGGCGAAGGCCGAGGGCGAAGCCTGATGGACGAGGCGCTGGAACTGGGCACCTACCTGCCGCAGTCCTTTGCGAGTGCGGACGAACAGAGGTACCTTGATTTCCTCTGGTCAGCTTTTCAGACAAACTACGAGGCCGAACGCTACGAGTTCGCCAGCCTTGCCTTCCACCTGCTTTATATGAGCTTCGTCAGCTTCTCGATCTGGCAGATCAGGCTGGCCAAACCCGAGCAATTCGCCATGGCCATGGTCGGTTTCCGTTCGGACGAAGAGGGCAGCTTGATGGACTGCGAAAGCCCCTTCAAGTTCTACGACCGGCTCAAAGAGAGCCAGATTTTCCGGTTCCTGAAACTGATCGGCTGCACCAACCAGCAGGTCGGCGAGTTCGCCAAATTCGTTAAGCGCCGCAACAAGATTGCCCACCCTACAGGAACGGTGTTCTTCAACGACCGGCCCGCCATCGACGCCGAAATCGCCGACATGATGAAAGAAGTTCGCAACATCGAGGCACACATGCAGCCGATTATCTTCGAACTCTATCGCCGCTTCCTGACTGAAAGGGCCGACGACGAACTCTGGCAGTTCTCAGCGCCTGGCGACGAGGTGACGGCGAACCTCCTGCACGCCAATTACATGTCGGCTGCCGACCTCGCATTCTGCCGGACGTTTGACATTGCCAGTCTACAAGCTGAACCGGGGCACGTCGCGAAGCAGACCCTCCACCAAGCCCTCATTGCCCTCTATCCACCTGAAGAAGCTGAGGCGGCAGCATGACATCACTTTTCGCAATCGCTGAAAGACGATGACATGAAGCATTGCTGGGACATCCAGAAGATCATGGCCGAGATAGACCAGATCATGCAAACGAACGCAATGGAACTTGCCACATGACACTATACACCAAGCCCAAGCGCATCTGGCTGAGGCAACACCCCGTTCTGTCGGAAAACTGGGTGCAGGACATCATCGCCGCTGACCCATCGGTGTTGGGCCTTGGCGACCTGGTCCTGCGCGATCGGGAACGTATCCACCCCCGCGCAGGGCGCCTGGACTTGCTGTTGCAAGACCCGGAAACCTACAAACGATACGAGGTCGAGTTGCAGCTTGGTGCGACAGACGAAAACCATATTATCCGAACAATCGAATATTGGGACATCGAGCGCAAACGTTACCCCCAATACGAACACTGTGCAGTGATCGTAGCGGAAGACATCACAAGCCGCTTTCTGAATGTGATTTCGCTGTTCAACGGTGCTCTGCCGATCATAGCCATTCAATTGCAGGCCTATGAAGTCAGCGGGCACACGACCCTAGTCTTCACAAAAGTTCTTGATCAGGTTGAGCGTGGTCTTGTCGACGAAGACGAAGACGCCATCAGCGCACCCACTGACCGTTCCTATTGGGAGAACCAGAAGGCGACACCAAAGACTTTGGCCCTGATGGAAAAGGTGTTCGATCTGGTCAAGGAAGCCGATCCCGAGGTCGAGCTGAAATACAACAAGTTCTATGTCGGGCTGATCAAGCAGGGCCGCGCCCAGAACTATGTGACGTTTCGGCCAAACAGAACTTCCATGACACTGGAGCCCAAGCTACCCCGAACCGATGAAACGGATGCAATGCTTGAGGCCGCTGGTCTTGAAACGCTCGAATATGCGACGCGTTGGAATCACTACCGCATTCGCGTGACGGAAAAAGATATCAAAACACACACTGACCTTTTCAGACAGTTAATCGACGAAGCCCGTGACAGGCGCGAAGGCTGATGCCACGCAGTTTCAAGACGCAACTCGCCGGGCAGATCGGCGAAGGCCTTGTGGTGGCCGAGCTGGGACGGCGGGGCATTGTCGCCACGTCTTTCACCGGCAACGTGCCTGACATCGACATTCTTGCCTATCGCGACGGACGCACCATCGCGCTCCAGGTCAAGGCTCTGCGCTCCGGTTCGGTCAGTTTCGATGCGAGACGATTCATGCAGATCGACTTTGACGGGGACCGGCAAATCGTGACCGAGCAAGCCGCAAAACAGGGTGAAGGCCTGATCTATGTCTTCGTCGGCATTGGGGATGTACTGGGCTACGATGAGTTCTACCTGATCCAGGACCACCAGCTGCGGGAGTTGATCCATGACGGCCACATTTCATGGCTGGCAAAGCATGGGGGGATCAGACCACGCAATCCGCAATCTACCCATATCGGCCTATCGCTTGCGAAGTTGGAAGCGTATCGCGACAACTGGGCCTTGGTCGAAAATGCCTTAACGGAGCCTCAGACTTAGGCCGCGGCATCGGTCGAACACCGCTGCAGTATCTGAGAAAGACCTTCCGCCCCGCGTTGACTTCGAAGGTCAAAGGTCGGCCCCAATCAAGCGATTTTTCTTTGTGGGGTTCAATGATGGGTAAGTCGAAAAATACCCAATAAAATGCATAGATTTCAGGGGATAGTGGCGGAGAGACAGGGATTCGAACCCTGGGAAGGCTTGCACCTTCAACGGTTTTCGAGACCGCCCCGTTCGACCACTCCGGCACCTCTCCGCGGTCTGGGGTGTGCGTTTAGCCGGGATTGGGGGGGCTGGCAAGGGGCGTTTCGGGCAGGTTGTCGCGTGCCGCTTTTTTGACGTTGCCGTGACGGGCAAAAAGCTTAGATTCAGGCCATGAGACAGCTGTCCGCCTTGCCCCGCCCGTCCGTCTTCCTGCCGCTTCTGCTGGTGGTCGCCCTGACCCTGGCCTGGCCGTTCCGCATGGCCGAGGCCGCGGATCGGGCGCGAATCGAGGCCTTTCTGAACGTGACCGGCTTCGATGTGGCGCTGGACAGTATCGCCGAGTCGGCCGAGAGCGCGCCGCGGATGCTCGGGTTCGAGGCGCAGGACTTCGGCATCGAGTGGACGCGGATGGCGGGCAAGGTGTTCGACACCAAGGTCATGCGGGCGATGGCGCTGGATATCCTGGAGCAGACGCTGGACGATTCGATGCTGAACGTCGCGGTGGATTTCTACGCCAGCGATCTGGGCCAGCGGCTGGTTGCGGTAGAGAACGAGTCGCATGGCACGGATGACGAGATGAAGCGCACCGAGGGGGCGCGTCTTGTGGCCGAGATGGTCAAGTCGGGCGATCCGCGGCTGGAGCTTTACAAGCGGATGGGCGCCGCGATCGGCGGGGCCGAGGCGGGCCTGCGGGCCTATCAGGAGATTCAGGTGCGCTTTCTGCTGGCGGCAAGCGCGGCGGGGGTGATCGACCTGAAGGTGGATATCGACGAATTGCGGGCGATGATGAAGACGCGCGAGGGCGAGGTGCTGCGCGCGATCCGCGAATCCTCGCTGGCGGCCTCGGCCTATACCTATCGCGATTTCTCGGTCGAGGAACTGACCGACTACACCGAGGCGCTGGAAGGGCCGGAGATGCGCAAGGTCTATGAGCTGCTGAACGCGGTGCAGTTCGAGATCACCGCGAACCGGTTCGAGGAACTGGCGCGACAAATGGCCGACCTGCAACCGCAGCAGTCGCTCTGATCATGACGGGCTTTACGCGGCGCGCAGTGCTGGGAGTGGTTGCGGCGCTGGGTCTGGCCCTGCCGGCGGCGGCGGCGGACGAGGTGGCCCGGCTGGCCCGGGCGCTGATGTTCCCCGAGGTGGTCGACACGCTGCGGGTCGAGGGGCTGGCCTATGGCGAAGACATCGACACCGACATGCTGGGCGGCGCGGGCGGCGCGCATTTCGCGGCGCAGGTGTCGGAGATCTATGACACCGGCCGCATTCTGGCGACGATGGAAACCAAGCTGGGCGAGGGGCTGACGGCTGAGGAGATGGATGCCTGCCTGGACTTCCTCGAATCCCCCGTCGGGCAGCGCATCCTGCGTCTGGAGGTCACCGCGCGCGATGCGATGACGGACACGGAGGTGGCCGATTTCGCCAAGGAGTCCTATGCGAAAGCCGAGGCGGAGGGGCTGCCACGGCTGCAATTGATCGCGCGGTTCATCGAGGTCAATGCGCTGATCGACCATAACGTCGCGGGGGCGCTAAGCTCGAACTATCGCTTTTTCCGGGGGCTGAGCGATGCCAGTTCGGAGAAGATGAGCGAAGGTGAGATCATGGACCGGGTCTGGGAGCAGGAAGCGGAGGTGCGCCGGGACACGGTCGACTGGATGAACGGGTTCCTGTTCATGGCCTATGGGCCGCTGAGCGACGAGGAGATGCGCGCCTATGTCGATTTCTCGGAGACACCGGCGGGGCAGAGCCTGAACAAGGCGCTGTTTGCCGGGTTCGACTCGGCCTTTGACCGGATTTATTACGAGCTGGGGCAGGCGGCGGGCCGCGTTCTGAACTCGCGCGATATCTGACGCGCCGCGCGATCATTGCGGTTGACAGTCGGGGGCGAAATGCGGATAAGCGCGGCGCCCGGCCGAACTCTCGCGCCGGGCTTTGTTCTCATTCCGCCCGCAAGGGGCGCGCTGTTCACGGGTGGCCCAAGGGCTGCGAACGCCCCGCCAAGGGGGACCCCAGGACGCGGCAACGATAAGGAAGACGCCATGTTCGCGGTCATCAAGACCGGCGGCAAGCAATACAAGGTTCAGTCCGGGGATATGCTCCGTGTCGAGAAACTTGCAGCTGATGCCGGCGAAACCGTCCAGTTCAACGAAGTCCTCATGCTCGGCGGCGACAGCCTTGTCGTCGGCGCCCCGATGATCGCGGGTGCGGGCGTGCAGGCCGAGGTCGTCGACCTCGTGAAGGCCGACAAGGTCATCCACTACGTCAAGCGCCGCCGCAAGCACAGCTCGCAGCGCACCAAGGGCCACCGGCAGAAGCTGTCGCTGATCCGCGTGACCGAGATCCTGTCGTCGGGCGCAGACAAGTCGGGCGTCAAGGCCGCCGTGGGCGCCGGTTCGGTGAGCGTTTCCGCCGCCGCCGCTGCTCCGAAGGCCGAGAAGAAGCCGGCCAAGGCCGCGCAGAAAGCCGCCGCAGCCGGTGGCGACGACCTGAAGAAACTGTCGGGCGTCGGCCCGGCGCTGGCAAAGAAGCTGAACGAAGCTGGCGTGACCACCTTCGCGCAGATCGCGGCATGGACGGAAGCGGACGTTGCTGCTATGGACGAGAAACTGTCGTTCAAGGGCCGGATCGAGCGTGAAGGCTGGATCGAACAGGCCAAGGAACTGGCTAAAGGTTAAGGAGAGACTAGCATGGCACATAAAAAAGCAGGCGGCTCCTCCCGCAACGGCCGCGACTCCGCGGGCCGACGCCTTGGCGTGAAACTCTACGGCGGCCAGACGGCCATCCCCGGCAATATCATCGTGCGTCAGCGCGGCACCAAGTATTGGCCGGGCAATGGCGTCGATATCGGCAAGGATCACACGATCTTCGCCGTGACCGAGGGCGCCGTGACCTTCCACAAGGGCCTCAAGGGCCGCACCTTTATTTCGGTTCTCCCAGTGGCGGAGGCCGCTGAGTAAGCCGAAACCGCAACGGGTTTGAAAATCCAGGGGATCGGCGATAACGCCGGTCCCCTTTTTCGTTTTCGCGGGAATGCTCCCGCAGGAACACGGGGACCGGTCTTGACGGACGCCACAGGCGTCCCCCCGCAACAGGACTGGACCAGAAAGATGACCGTCACCGGCAAGGACCTGATGGCACTCGGATTTGAACAGGGCGCGGACCTCGGTCGCGCCATCGACGCGGTGAACGCGCTCGGGCTTTCGGGCCCGGCGCTGGCCGAGTGGGTGGTGCGCAACAAGCCGTCGCCGCGCGCGGGCCTGCAGGAGGCGCCCGCCTACCGGTTCAATCTGGACGCCGAGGACGAGGCCGAGGCCGAGAACGTCGCCAAGGTGCGCGAGACGATGGATGTGCTGATGCGCACGCCCACGCTGCGCCAGGGGGCGGTGATGCCCGACGCCTGTCCGGCGGGTCCGGTCGGCACGATTCCGGTTGGCGGGGTCGTGGCGGCGAAGAACGCGATTCATCCGGGGATGCACTCGGCCGACATCTGCTGTTCGGTGATGATCACCGAATTTGCCGAGGCCAGTCCGAAGGACATCCTGGACGCGGTGCACAAGGCCACACATTTCGGCCCCGGCGGACGCCCGAACGGGCAGCGCTATACCATGTCGCCCGATCTCTATGACGCCTTCCGGGCGAATGCCTTCCTGAGCGACAAGAAGATCCTTCAGGCCGCGCAGGAGCATCTGGGCACCCAGGGCGACGGCAACCACTTTGCCTTTGTCGGCGTCTCGGCGGCCAACGGGACCACCTGTCTGGTCACGCACCACGGCTCGCGCGGGCCGGGGGCGGGGCTGTACAAGCTGGGCATGCGCGTGGCCGAGGGCTGGCGCAAGAAACTGTCGGTCGGGGTGCTGAAGGAGAACGCCTGGATTCCCGCGGACAGCGCCGACGGGCTGGCCTATTGGGAGGCGCTGCAACTGGTCCGCAAGTGGACCAAGAGCAACCACAACGCCCTCCATCAGGCGGCGACCGTCTTTGCCGGGGCCAAGGTGCGTGAGCGGTTCTGGAACGAGCACAACTTCGTGTTCCGTCAGGGCGATCTGTTCTGGCACGCCAAGGGCGCGACGCCGATCGACACGACCCTGCTGCCCGACACCAACGGGACGCAGATCGTGCCGATGAACATGGCCGAGCCCGTGCTGCTGATCCGGGGCGCGCCGAACGACGCGAACCTGGGCTTCGCGCCGCATGGGGCGGGGCGGAACATGTCGCGGACCGCCCACAAGCGGACCAAGGCGGGCCGCAGCGCGGAGTCGATCTTTGCGGAGGAGACGGAGGGGCTCGATGCCCGCTTCTACAGCGGCAAGATCGACATCTCCGAGTTGCCCTCGGCCTACAAGCCGGCGGCCAGCGTGCGGGATCAGATGCGCCGCTTCGGTCTGGCTGATGTAGTGGACGAGATCCGCCCCTACGGCTCGATCATGGCGGGCGACTGGGAGCGCGATGCGCCGTGGCGAAAAAAGGCGCAAGCCCGTCATGCGGCGCGCACAATCGCAGGGTAACAGGAGGCGGCCCGCCGGTGTTGGTAAACACCACGCCGGCGGGTTATGAAGAGTTTGGAGGAGTAAAGGGAAATGAAACTGGATCAGATCGTCGTCCAACCCGTGGTCGAGACAGAGCGCTTTGACCTGCGGCCGCTGCGCCGTTCGGACCTGGGCCTGATCGAGCTCTATGCCGGGGATCCGCGCGTGGCGCGGATGACCACGTCGATTCCGCATCCGCTGCCGCCGGGCACCATCGAGGCCTTTATCGCGCGCTCGCTGACCGAGAACCGGGCCGAGGATGTCTGGGCGATGGACGCCAGCCGCACGGGCGGCTCCGAGATGATGGGGCTGATTTCGCTGGTCCGGCTGGACCGCAACCAGTCGGAGGTCGGCTATTGGGTCGCGCCGGTGTTCTGGAACACGGGGCTGGCCTCGGAAGCCGTCGCCGCGCTGGTGCAGGCCAATCCGCTGGGCAATGCCACCATGTTCGCCAGCGTGTTTCAGGACAACCCCGCCTCGGCGCAGGTGCTGACCCATTGCGGGTTCAAGTATCTGGGCGATGCCGAAAGCTATTGCCTGTCGCGCAACGCGACGCTACCCACCTGGACCTACAGCCGGAAGCTCTGATCCCCGCGCGCCGGCGCAACGGAAGTCGATATCATGAAATTTCTCGATCTGGCCAAGGTCTATGTCCGCTCTGGCAGCGGCGGTAACGGCTGTGTCAGTTTCCGCCGCGAGAAGTTCATCGAGTTCGGCGGGCCGGACGGCGGTGACGGCGGCAATGGCGGCTCGGTCTGGGCCGAGGCGGTCGAGGGGCTGAACACGCTGATCGACTTCCGCTATCAGCAGCATTTCTTTGCCAGGAACGGTCAGGGCGGCATGGGCCGCCAGCGCAGCGGCAAGACCGGCGAGGATATCATCCTGCGGGTGCCGGTGGGCACAGAGATCCTGGACGAGGACGAGGAAACGGTGATCGCCGACCTGACCGAGGTGGGCGAACGCGTGCTGCTGGCCAAGGGCGGCAACGGCGGGTTCGGCAACCTGCATTTCAAGACGGCGACCAACCAGGCCCCGCGCCGCGCCAACCCGGGGCAGGAGGGCGTCGAGCGGACGCTGTGGCTGCGGCTGAAGCTGATCGCAGACGTGGGGCTGGTCGGGCTGCCGAACGCGGGCAAGTCCACCTTCCTGGCGGCAACGTCGAACGCGCGGCCGAAGGTGGCGGATTATCCCTTTACCACGCTGCACCCGAACCTGGGCGTCGTCGGGGTGGATGGGGTCGAGTTCGTGGTGGCCGACATTCCGGGCCTGATCGAGGGCGCGCATGAGGGCAAGGGGCTGGGGATCGAATTCCTGGGCCATATCGAGCGCTGTGCGGTGCTGCTGCATCTGGTCGATGGCACCTCCGAGACGATCACCAAGGATTTCCGCACCATCCGCAAGGAGCTGGTGGAATATGGCGCGGGGCTTGAGGACAAGCCCATCGTGCTGGTGCTGAACAAGATCGACGCGCTGGACGCCAAGGGCCGCTCGGCCGGGCGGCGCAAGCTGGAGAAGGCGTCGGACGGGGAAACGGTGCACCTTATGTCCGGGGCCGCCGGCGAGGGCGTGACCGAGGTGCTGCGCGCGCTGCGGGCGCAGATCGACGACGGCCGGCTGCGCCAGAAGGTGACCGAGACCAAGGCGGCGGAAGAGCCCGAGGCGGAAGAAAAATGGCGTCCCTGATCGGCGCGCGCCGGGTTGTGATCAAGATCGGGTCGGCCCTGCTGGTCGACCGGGTCAGTGGCGCCCTGCGCGCTGACTGGCTTCGCGCGCTGGCCGAGGACGTGGCCTGGCTGCGCGGCGGCGGGTCGGACGTGATCCTGGTGTCGTCGGGGTCGATCGCGCTCGGGCGCAGCGTGCTGGGGCTGGGCGCGGGGACATTGCCGCTGGAACAGTCGCAGGCCGCCGCAGCAGTTGGGCAGATCCGGCTGGCGCGGGCCTATGAGGAAGGGCTGGCGCCGCATGGCATCACGACGGGTCAGGTGCTGGTGACGCTGGAAGACAGCGCCGACCGCCGCCGCTATCTGAATTCGCGTGCGACGATGGAGACGATGCTGGGCTTCGGCGTGGTGCCGATCGTCAACGAGAACGATACTGTTGCGACGGACGAGATCCGCTATGGCGACAACGACCGGCTGGCAGCGCAGGTGGCGGTGACGGTGGGCGCGGATGTGCTGGTGCTGCTGTCGGATGTGGACGGGTTCTATTCGGCCAACCCGACGCAGGATCCGACGGCCAAGCGGTTCGAGCTGATCGAGCGGATCACGCCCGAGATCGAGGCGATGGCCGGCGATGCCGGGTCGGGGCTGTCCAAGGGCGGGATGAAGACCAAGCTGATGGCGGCGAAGATGGCGACCGCCGGCGGCTGCGCCATGGCGATCACCGAAGGATCGCCGCTTAACGCGTTGAGATTGCTCGAGAACGGGGCGAACGCGACCTGGTTCACCGCGCAGGACGATCCGCAGGCGGCGCGCAAGCGCTGGATCGCGGCGATGAAGCCGCGCGGCGAGATCACCGTGGATGCGGGCGCGGTCGCTGCGCTGTCGGGCGGCAAGAGCCTGCTGCCGGCAGGTGTGACCGCCGTTGCCGGTCGGTTCGGGCGCGGCGATCCGGTGGCGATCCTGGGACCGGCGGGCGAGAAGCTGGGGCAGGGGCTGACGCGCTATACCGTCGCCGAGGCCGCCCAGATCAAGGGGCGGCGCAGCACAGAGATCGAGCCGATCCTGGGCTATCCCGGGCGGTCGGCCTTGATCCATCGTGACGATATGGCACTCTGAGCGCAGGGAGACACGATCATGAAAGTCCTCGACAATATCCCCGCCCTGATGGCCGATATCGGCGCGCGTGCGAAGACGGCCTCGCAGGAGCTGGCCTTTGCCAGCCAGGAGCGGAAATACGCCGCGCTGCTGGGCGCGGCCGAGGCGGTGTGGAATCGCCGCGACGAGATCATCGCCGCCAATGCGCGCGACATGGAATACGGGCGCGACAAGGGCCTGTCCAAGGCAATGATGGACCGGTTGATGCTGGACGAGGACCGCATTCGCGGCATTGTCGACGGCCTGCGCGCGGTGGCCGAGCACAAGGACCCGGTGGGCGAGGTCATGGACGAATGGGACATGGCGTCGGGCCTGCACATCCAGAGGGTGCGCACGCCGCTGGGTGTTATCGGCGTGATCTATGAAAGCCGGCCCAATGTGACCGCCGATGCCGGGGCGCTGTGCCTGAAATCGGGCAATGCGGTGATCCTGCGCGGCGGGTCCGAAAGCTTTCATTCCTCGGGCGCGATCCATGCCTGTCTGGTGGAGGGGCTGAAATCGGCCAATCTGCCGGTCGATGCGATCCAGCTGGTTCCGACGCGCGACCGTGCGGCGGTCAGCGAGATGCTGACCATGACACAGTATATCGACGTGATCGTGCCGCGCGGCGGCAAGGGCCTTGTCGGGCTGGTGCAGCGCGAGGCGCGGGTGCCGGTATTCGCGCATCTGGAGGGCATCTGCCACACCTATGTCGGCGCCTCGGCCGATCCGGCCATGGCGGTGCAGGTGGTGCTGAACGCCAAGACCCGGCGCACCGGGATCTGCGGCGCGCTGGAATGCCTGCTGATCGACTGGAAGTTCTACACCAAGCACGGCGCGATCCTGATCGAGGCGCTGCTGAAAGCCGGCGTCGAGGTGCGCGCCGAGGGCGAGCTTGCCAAGGTGCCGGGCACGGTGAAGGCCGCGCCCGAGGATTTCGGGCACGAATTCCTCGACATGATCTGCGCGGCCAAGCTGGTCGACGGGGTCGATGCGGCGATTGCGCATATCCGGCAGTATGGGTCGAACCATACCGAATGCATCCTCAGCGAGGATGCCACCGAGGTGGCGCGGTTCTTCGAGCGGCTGGACAGCGCGATTTTGATGCACAACGCCTCGACCCAGTTCGCCGATGGTGGCGAGTTCGGGATGGGGGCGGAAATCGGCATCGCGACCGGCAAGCTGCATGCGCGCGGGCCTGTGGGGGCGACACAGCTGACCAGCTTCAAGTATCTGGTCACCGGCAAGGGCACCCTGCGAGGCTAGAACGAGACAGTGATCCGGCGCTGCCCGGCCTCGTGGTGCAGGGGGCGGCCCGCATCGGCGACCGCCAGCGGCAGAAGGGCGAACTGGACCAAGGCCGGGGTGATCTCGGTTGTCTCCTCCAGGCGGGTGTCGAGCAGGCGCCAGAGGTCGGGGTTGTGCGCCATCTTCTCGCCGGTGCCGGTGACCGTCCAGCTGCCATCGGTCTCGAAGGCCTCGACCGTGCCGCCATAGGGCAGGGCGACCTCGCAGCATTGCATGGCGAGGAAGGCCAGCCGGACATCGGCCCGCGCCTGCGGGTCGGCCGGGCGCCAGGCGAATTTGACGCGGCTGCCATGGTTCATGTCGGTCAGCACCGACATGATTTCGGGCCGGCCCAGCATCTGGTCGCCGGCGGCGCCATAGGCGATGCGGAAGAAGCGGATCCGCGCGCCGGCGTTCTGCACGCTGTCGGCGATCAGGTCGTATTCCGGGCCTTTCATCTGGCCCGCGAGGCCCATCAATTCAAGCCCGTTCGAAATCGCCCCGATCGGGCTGATCAGATCGTGGCAGATACGCGACCCTATCAGCGTCGCCAGACGTGCGTTAGTGTCGTTCATGTCCTCCCTCCGTATCGAGACCCATGCGCCATGACCGACCTGAACGCCATCCTAACGCCCGGAATGCTGGTGCGCCATCCCGAGCGGCCCGACTGGGGCACGGGGCAGGTGCAGTCGAACATTGGCGGACGGATCACCGTCAATTTCCGGGAAGAGGGCAAGGTGGTCATCGACGGATCCCGCATCGAATTGCTGCCGGTCTTTGATGGGGGAAACTGATTAACCATGGGTTAATGCGCGCGGGTCGGGGTTAGCGCTGTTGCCAAGACGGACCGCCCTGCGCTATGTGCCTGCAACCGTTCCAGACCCTGCCGGAAAACGCAGTCACATGCCGGATGCCGGACCCGCCTTTAGCGTCGACATCGCGAGAACGCCCGAAGACCTGCGCGCCGCGCAGGCGCTGCGCTATGATGTCTTCGTGCGCGAACTGGGCGGCAGCGGCGCGGGCGTGGATCACGCGCAGGGTCTGGAGTGCGACGACTTCGACGCCCATGCCGCGCATCTGCTGCTGCGCGACGAGAGCCGGGGCGCGGTGGTGGGCGTCTATCGCCTGATGACCGAGGCGCATGCGCAGGCGGCCGGGCGGTTCTATTCCGAGAGCGAATACGACCTGACCCCGCTGCGCCAGAGCGGCCGCCGCCTGCTGGAGCTGGGCCGGTCCTGCCTGCACCGCGACTATCGCGGCGGGCTGGCGCTGTATCACCTCTGGACCGCGCTGTCGGAGTATGTGGCGCGCGAGGGGATCGAGATCCTGTTCGGCGTCGCCTCGTTCCACGGCACCGACGTGGCGGCATTGGCCGAACCGCTGTCGCTGTTGCACGCGGCACATCTGGCGCCGCCCGAGCTGCGGGTGCGGGCGCGGGTCTATCAGCCGATGGACCTGATCCCATCCGATCAGATCGACCGCAAGCGCGCCATCGTCGGCACGCCGGCGCTGATCAAGGCCTATCTGCGGCTGGGCGGCTTTGTCGGCGACGGCGCCTATGTCGACCACGCCTTCAACACGACGGACATCTGCCTGATCCTCGACACCGCGCGGATGAGCGACCAGCAACGGCGGCGATACAGCGGCGCATGAGCGGCACCTGGCACAGGGACGAACCGCCCGAGCCGCTGCGCCTGTCGCCGTTGGGCTGGCTGCGCGCGCTAGGGCGGGGGCTGGTGCTGGCGGTGCTGGTCTTCGGCTGTCTGGCGCTGTTGCTGATGGTGCGGCTGGTGGAGCGGCCGCTGTGCGGGCTGCATCGCCCCGTTACGCCCTTCATCACGCAGTTTGTCTGCCGCAATGCCTTTCGCATCATGGGCATCGGTTTCTCAACCCGGGGGGAGCTGATGCACACGCGGGGCGCGGTGGTGGCGAACCACAGTTCGTGGCTCGACATCTTCGCGCTGAACGCGCGCAAGCGGATCTATTTCGTGTCCAAGGCCGAGGTGGCGGGCTGGCCCGGGATCGGCTGGCTGGCGCGGGCCACCGGCACGGTGTTCATCGAGCGCGACCGCAAACGCGCGCGCGAGCACACCGACCTTTTCACGACGCGGCTGCTGGCCGGGCACAAGCTGCTGTTCTTTCCTGAGGGCACCTCGACCGACGGGCGCCGCGTGCTGCCGTTCAAGACGACGCTGTTTGCTGCCTTCTTCGCGCCGGGGCTGCGCGCGCAGATGGCGATCCAGCCGGTCACGGTGATCTATCACGCGCCGCCGGGCGCGCGGGCCGATTTCTACGGCTGGTGGGGCGACATGGATTTCGGGCCGCATCTGCTGAAGGTGCTGGGCGCGGCACGGCAGGGATCGGTCGAAATCCTCTATCATCCGCCGGTGCGGGTGGCCGATTTCGCCGACCGCAAGGCGCTGGCGGCGCATGTGGAGCGGGTGATCCGCGAGAGCCACAGGGAAGCGCTGGCGCCTTAGGCGCTCAGCCGCGCCAGCGCCATTTCGAGCCGGTCGTCGCCCCAGAACAGGTCGCCATCGGCGATGAAGGAGGGCGCGCCAAAGATGCCCAGCCGCATCGCCTCGGCCACGCTGTCGCGCAGGGCCTGTTTGGCGGCGTCGCCGCTGGCCTCTTCGGCAAGCTGCGCGGGCAGACCGGTTTCGGCCAGAAGCTCCTGGATCAGCTCCTGACTGTCGATCCGCCGGCCCTGGCCGAACTCCGCCGCATAGACCGCGCGGCAGAAGGCCGGGCCCTGCGGGTGCTGAAGGGCGAGCAGCGCGGTGCGGGCGGCCAGGATCGCGTTCTGCGGAAAAGGATCGGGCTGGCGCAGCGGCAGGCCGCGCGCGGCGCAGATCCGCGCCATGTCGCGCCACATATAGGCGCCCTTGAGCGGATAGAGGTTGAAGGGCGAGGTGTCCCAGCCCTGGGCCTTGAAGATCGGGCCGAGCCAGAAAGGGTGCCAGGCGACCTCGACTCCGGCCGCCGTGGCCATGTCTTCGACCCGCATGGCGGAGAGATAGGAATAGGTCGAGGCGAACTCGAACCAGAAGTGCAGAACGGGCTTGGACATCGGCAACTCCTCTGGACCGGTCGGTCTAGAGTTGCCCGCGATTGCAGGCCGTGTCAAACGCCTCTTGCGCCCGTCCGCGCCCTGGCCTATACGCGCGCCACTCAAACCCGCAGGCGGGGTTTGGGCCGTTGGGGGAGACATCCCCAGCTGTCCGCCGGTTGTCACCCAGTGACAGTCCCCGCCGAGGCCAAACCGGAAAGGAAAACGAGCATGGCTCTTCCCGAGTTCAACATGCGCCAGCTGCTGGAAGCAGGCGTTCACTTCGGCCACCAGACCCAACGCTGGAACCCGCGCATGGGGCCGTATATCTACGGCGACCGCAACGGCATCCACATCATGGACCTGACCCAGACCGTCCCGATGCTGGACCAGGCGCTGAAGGTCATCCGTGACACCGTCGCGCGCGGCGGCCGCATCCTGTTCGTCGGCACCAAGCGCCAGGCGCAGAAGCCGATCGCCGAAGCCGCCGAGAAGTCGGCGCAGTATTTCATGAACCACCGCTGGCTGGGCGGCACGCTGACCAACTGGAAGACCGTTTCGCAGTCGATCAGCCGTCTGAAGATGATCGACGAGCAGATGGACAGCGGTTTCGAAGGCCTGACCAAGAAGGAACGGCTGGGCATGGAACGCGACCAGGCCAAGCTGACCGCCTCGCTGGGCGGGATCCGTGAAATGGGCGGCGTGCCGGACCTGCTGTTCGTGATCGACGTGAAGAAAGAGGCGCTGGCGATCCTGGAAGCCAACAAGCTGGGTATCCCGGTTGTGGCCGTGGTCGACACCAACTGCTCGCCCGATGGCATCGACTATATCATCCCCGGCAACGATGACGCGGCCCGCGCCATCTCGCTCTACTGCGATCTCGCCGCCCGTGCGGCGCTGGACGGCATGAGCGCCCAGCTGGGCGCGGCCGGTGTCGATATCGGCGCGATGGAAGAGGCTCCGGCCGAGGACGCGGTCGAAGAGATCGAGACCGAGGCCGCTGCCGAGGCCTGATCGGCCCGCAGCGTCACGTAAATGACATCTGGGGCAGGCATGACCTGCCCCAATCCCGCTAGATTTGAGGAGAGCCAGACATGGCAGTCACTGCATCCATGATCAAGGAACTGCGCGAAGCGACCGGCGCAGGCATGATGGACGTCAAGAAGGCGCTGACCGAGACCGACGGCGACATGGACGCCGCCGTTGACTGGCTGCGCACCAAGGGCCTGGCCAAGGCCGCCAAGAAAGCCGGCCGCACCGCCGCCGAGGGCCTGGTGGCCGTCGTTGTCGACGGTGGCAAGGGCGTTGCGATCGAGCTGAACTCGGAAACCGACTTTGTCGGCAAGAACGAGGATTTCCAGAAGATGGTCGGCGCCATCGCGGCCGCCGCGATCAATGTAGACGATCTGGACGCGCTGAAGGCCGCAACCGTCAATGGCAAGACCGTTGAAGAGACCGTCACCGAAGCGATCGCCACCATCGGCGAGAACATGACCCTGCGCCGGATGGCCAAGGTGTCGGGCGACAACGTCTTCTCGTATGTCCACAACTCGGTTGCGCCCGGCATGGGCAAGATCGGCGTTCTGGTCGCCATGACCGGCGGTTCGGAAGACTTCGGCCGTCAGGTCGCGATGCACATCGCCGCCGCCGACCCGCGCCCGCAGGCGCTGAACGAGTCGGAACTGGACCCGGCGATCATGGCGAAAGAGCTGGAAATCCAGACTGCCAAGGCGCTGGAAGAGAACGCCGCCTCGGACAAGCCGAAGCCGGAGCAGGTGATCCACAACAACATCATCCCGGGTCGGATGAAGAAGTTCGTCGCCGACGTTTCGCTGCTGGACCAGCAGTTCGTGGTTTCGGCCGACAAGCAGACCGTCGCCCAGGCCGCCGCCCAGAACGGCGCGACCATCACCGGCTTCGTCCGCTTCGAGGTGGGTGAGGGCATCGAAGTGGTGAAGGAAGACTTTGCCGCCGAGGTTGCCAAGGCCGCCAAGGGCTGAGCCGGCTAAATAGGTTTGCGGAGGGGCGGGGCCGAGAGGTCGCCGCCCCTTTTGTTTTGGGGGGGTGAGTCTCGGCAAGCGGGCATTGCTTCAGGGCATGGGAATAAGGATGCCGTCATAAATGTCGGCTATGCGAACGTAGCTGCCGTTTCGTCGACCGAATGGCTTTCGACTACCTTTAGCTGTCGTAGTTGCAGTGGCTCCATGGGCCATGGAACATCAAGGTCGACCCCGGCATTGCATCAACAACGGTTTCGCCGGAACCCGCTTCAAGCTCGTCTGTTTCGCGGACAATCAAACCAAAGGTGTGTCCGTAGAACGTGGTTGAAAACGGCTTCACCCAGATTTCCCCATTTTCATTTGCGTCAATCTTGCGTCTTAATCCCTGGATAATCGTGTCAGTCGATATCCCCGCGGACTTCCTGCGCATACCCAAATCCATCACTTCGCAAGATATGAGGTTCCCCAGTTTGTCAAATAGATACGCTGCAACGAAATCGCGGGTGTCACCGTCTTCGACTGAAAGTTGGGGCGTGATCCAGAAACCGTTGCCTTGTGCGGTCTTACCTACGTGCTGAAGATGAAAGTCGTCAGGAACCAGAGGGAAACCGACGACTTTGACATCAATGACATCCGAAGATGAAGAACCTGCCATGCCCGAACGGTGAGCGTTCGAAATCTCTCTCTTCCGTAAATTCAGTAGCTTTTTGAGAATTGACTTCAAATGCGGGATCTGCCTGCCATGAGATATGGGCTTGCAGCATCTTGGCAGGCTTGATCTTCGGCTTCAAGCTGATCGAAGCATCGGTGAGATAGGGCTCCAAGCAGTCATCCGAGCCTTTCCGTCTGATCTTCACGGGGTCAATTACCGGTCATGCTCGGCTCAGCGGACGAAGCGCATCTGCGCCCAATGGCGGGCGGTTCAGCCAAGTTGGGCCAGAACCGCGCGCGCCGCCGCCTCGCCCGAGAGGCGGGCGCCGCCGGCGGTCTGGACCAGCGAGCCGCCCAGTGCCTCGCCGGCGAACCAGATGCGGTCGCCCACAGGCTGGGCGAGGGTCGCGCGCGCGGCAGCCTTGCCGGGGCGGGCGGCGGCATAGGCGCCGCGGGTCAGGCGCTCTCCGCCCCAATTGGTCATCAGCGAGCGACCGACCTTGGCGCGCAGCCCGCTGCCGAAGATGTCGGCCAGGCGGTCGGTGACAAAGTCGACGGCAGCCTCTTCGCCGGCCGCCTCGATCTCCCAGGCGAAATCGCCGCCGACGAAGCCGACCATCAGGTCGGTGTCGAAGGGGAAGCACAGGAAGAACACGTCGTGCCGGGCGTGGCGTTCGATCAGCAGGTCGTCGAAGGGCGCGAGTCCGAGGCGTTCGCCGCGGATTTCCACCGGGATCTTGGTCAAAAGGCCCATCGGCAGGTCGAAGATGGCTTCGACATGGGCCTCGGGCAGATGCGGGCGAAAGCGGATGTCCTCGAAGGCGAGCACGCCGGTGGAGACGGTGACGATCACCGCCTGCGCGCGCAGGGTGCCGCGCGCGGTCTCGACGCGGACACCAGGGCCGGACCAGTCGATTTCCTGTACCGGGGTGTCGAGGTCCACCGGGACGTTTGCCCCGAATAGCGCGACCAGCGCGCCGAACCCTTCGCGGGTGAAATAGTTGGGGTCGAGATCCGCCGCCGCGCGGAAGTCGGCGACCGAGATCTCGTCATCGTCCTGGCCAAAGTCCATCGGCCCCGAGAAGGTGGCCGCCGCGCGCAGGGCGTGGCCCTGGGCCAGCAGCGAGGAGAGCCGGTCGTTGGTGCCGTCATGCGCCTCGATCAGGCGTTGCAGCTCGGCGTCGGCGGCGGCGATGGCGGCCAGTTCATGCGGTTCAGCCCTGCGGTCGCGGAAGTAGAGGTGGTCGAGTCCCATGTCGTGGTGGAACAGCGTCCAGCCGGCGGCCTGCGCCTCGGGGTAGAAGGGGTTGCGGTCGGCGGCGTGCAGCCAGGCGCAGCCGATGTCGAAGGGCACGCCGAAGTCGGTGGAAGTGGTCCAGGCGCGCCCGCCGATCCGGTTCATCGCCTCGACAACGCGGACGCTGCGGCCCGCCGCGATCAGTGCCTTGGCCGCGCCGAGGCCCGCCGCGCCGGCGCCGACCACCACCACATCCACGTCGCTCATGCCCGTGCCTCCTCTGGTCGCTTGTCTCAGGGTGAACCCGGGGCCGCGTTGCGCCAAGCGAATTTTGCGGACCAGTGCCGCGCGGCGCTGGAATTGGCGGATTCGTCATTTGCTGTAAGGTGCATTTCCCGGCCCGTGAAATGTCGTGCCGGAACCGGGGCGGGACGCCCGGCTCCGGCTGACTGGGCGGCCCATCGCAATGGGGATGGATCGGGCCGCGTCATGGTTCCGGCCCTGACGCGGATCAATACGCGTTCGGGCCGGACAGGTCAGAGAGCCTTGTAATATCAAGGTTCTTTTCCCGGTGTTCCCAGGCCAAAGCCACCACTCACGGAACAACACGATATTGCGATTAATCCGCCAATTGCGAAAGTAATGGATTCCTTACCCGGCGTCATTTGATGGAAATGAAAAGGCTGGGAGGGGGCCCCTGGCACACGGATGTCAGGCTTCGAGAACGAACATCTGGTTGTGCAGCGAAGCCTTCAGAACCGCCTGCGCCGTGGTTTCCACCGACAACGATTCGCGGGCGAGGCGCAGGTGTTTTTCCACCGTCGCCGCCGTCAGCCCCATCAGGATGGCGATGTCCTGCGTGGTCTTGCCGTCGCCAACCCATTCCAGCGCCTCGCGCTGGCGGCGGGTCAGGCCGCGGTTGGGCGGGGAATAGGGCAGGGTAAGGATCTTGAGATGGGCGATGTTGTTCATCAGGTGGATGTCGCGCCCGTGTTCCTCCCAGATCGCGTCGACCTCGTCCTGCAACATGCCCGCGCGCGCGGCGAGCGAGATGGCGCCCTTGGAGCGGGCCGAGACCGATTTGAAGCTGATGGTATAGCCCGCCGTCACCTTCATGCGCAGGTTGAATTCGATCACCTTCAGCTCGGCCGGCGAGAGGTTGCCCCGGTCGAAGCGCTGCGCGATCTGGCGCCAGCTGCCCGCGCCCTCGTTTTCAAGCGCCCAGCGCAGCATCGGGGCATGGGCGTACAGCCCGCCGTGCACGAAACCTTCGACATAGTCGGGGCTGTGGTTGGACAGGATGATGAAATCTTCAGGATCGCCCAGCGAGCTTTGCGTGCGGAAGCGGGTGAAGCCGTAGATCAGCCGGTCGAACCCGTATTCGCCCATCTTCTGGGTATGCCCCGACCAGAGCTCTTCCAGCGTCGGCGCATTGGCGAGGAACTGGAGATAATTGCGCAGGTTCATCGGTGTCCGCTTTGCAGCAGGCCGCGCCGGCCGCGCACACGCAGGGATGCGATGCAACAGACGGGGCGGCGGGTTGGGGACATCGATCTTCTCTCCGGCGGCGCCCAAGCTCTAGCCTCGGGCGCCGGTTTTGTCCAGAAAATGACGGGCGGTCAGCTGGGCGCGAAGACCGCGAGGCCCAGCCATTCGGCAACCAGCGCGGGGGTTTCCTGTCCTTCGATCTCGACGGTCATCAGGTTGTTGCGCAACAGGTCGGTCGCGTTGCGCTTGACTGCCTCCTGCAGGGTGAAGCGGCCGCGCACCCGCGCGCCGGCCTTGACCGGCGACAGGAACCGCAGCTTGTTGAAACCGTAATTGATGCCCATGACCTGGCCCGGCAGCATCGGAAAGCAGTCATAGGCAAAGCGGCTGCCGAGCGAGAGCGTCAGGAAGCCATGCGCGATGGAGCCGCCAAAGGGGGTTTCGCGCGCGGCGCGTTCCGGGTCGACGTGGATCCACTGGGTGTCGTGGGTCACATCGGCAAAGGCGTCGATCATCTTCTGGTCGATGGTGATCCAGTTGGCGACACCGACCTCGGTGCCGATCCTGGATTGAAGCGCCGAGAGCGCGTCGTCTATGGCTGCCATGATATTCTCCTGGGTTTGGGTGCGTTACGGATCGGGGCCGACGCGGACCATGCGCTTGCCCCGGTTTTCGCCGGCCAGCAGGCCAATCAGCGCCGCCGGCGCGTTTTCCAGCCCTTCGACCACATCCTCGAAAACCTTGATCTGGCCGTTCGAGACCCAGGTCTGCAGGGCCCTGACCGCCTTGGCGTCGTCCTGGGCGAAGTCCATGACGATGAAGCCTTCCATGCGCAGACGCTTGACCACGACCAGCCCGGGCAGGTTGCGCGGGCCGCTGGGGGCGGTCGAGTCATACTGGCTGACCGCGCCGCAGCAGACGACGCGGCCACGGGTGTTCATCGCGAAGAGCGCGGCTTCCAGCACGGGGCCGCCGACGTTGTCGAAATAGACGTCGACGCCATCGGGGCAGGCGGCGCGCAGGGCCTTGCCGAGGCCCGGTTCGCGGTAGTCGACGCAGGCGTCGAAGCCGAGTTCGCGGGTGACCCAGGCGCATTTCTCGGCGCCGCCCGCGATGCCGACGACGCGGCAGCCCAGCGCCTTGGCGATCTGGCCGACAAGGCTGCCGACCGATCCGGCGGCGGCAGAGACAAGGACGGTTTCGCCGGTGACCGGGCGGCCGACGGTGATGAGGCCGTGAAAGGCGGTCTTGCCGGCGATGCCGTAGACCGAGAGCAGGTGCTGCAGCGGTTTCACGTCGGGCATCTTCTGGCATTTGTGCGCGGGGCGGGTGACATAGGTCGACCAGCTCGACTCGGCGGCGACGATATCGCCCTTGGCGAGGCGGGGGCTGCGGCTGTCGATGACTTCGCAGATGGCGTAGGTGGGCATCGGATCGCCTGCGTGGACCGCATCGCGGTAGGTCGCGCCCTGCAGCCAGCTGCGGTTGGCGGCGTCGATCGACATCAGGATGGTGCGCAGCAGAACCTCGCCCTCGGCGGGTTCGGGCATCGCGATTTCGCTGAGGGTGAAGTGGTCTGGCGTCAGCGCGCCCTTGGGGAGTTCGGCAACGACGATCTGGCGGTTGGTCATTCCGGTTCCTTTCACGAGCCTTTGAAGCTCGGTTTGCGTTTCTCGAAGAAGGCCTGGGCGGCGGCCTTGTGGTCGTCGCTGAGCAGGGTGCGGATCATGCCCGTCGCCTCGGCCGCCAGCGCGCTGCGCAGGTCGGCGGTGGCGGCACGGTTGATGTTTTCCTTCATGCAGCGCAGGGCGATGGGCGCCTGCTGCGCGAACTGTTCGGCGTAAGCCGCTGTGGCAGCGGCAAAATCAACATCCGGGGTGATCTTGTTGAACAGCCCCAGCGCAAGACCTTCCTCGGCGCCGATGCGGCGGGAGGAGAAGTAGATTTCTTTCGCGCGGCCCGGTCCGACCAGTTGCGTCAGATACCAGCTGCCGCCGAAATCGCCCGAGGCGGCGATGGCCCCGAAGGCCGGGGCGAGAAAGCCCGAGGTGGCGGCGATGCGCAGGTCGCAGGCCAGCGCCAGCGACATGCCCGCGCCGGCGGCGGCGCCGGGCAGGGCGGCGATCACCGGTTTGGGAAATTCGTAGACCCGCAGCGACAGCGTCTCTTGCGAGCGGCGCAGGCGGGCGACCATCGCGTCGACATCGGGCGCGCCGCCGGTCAGCGCGTCGCCCATGGTGGAGATGTCGCCCCCCGCGCAGAAGGCGCCCTCTGCCCCGGTCAGCACGACGACGCGCACGTCGGGGTCGGCCTCGGCGAGGTCGAGCGCGCGGGCCAGGCCCGCGCCCAGATCGGCGCTGAGCGCGTTGCGCTTGGCCGGATTGTTCATCACCAGCGTGGCGACATGGCCGGTGACGCTGGCCAGAAGCTGCGACGTGCCGATGTCGAGGTGACGTGTTGTCATGTCAGGGCCTTTCCCGATAGGAGCATGGGCAGCAAAACCGAAGAAGGCCACCGCGCATGACCCGTGAATACCATCAGAAGAAATATGCCCCGCCGGACGGGGCGGCCGATCTGCTCTTGATCCGGCATGGCCGCACCGAGGCCGCGCGGCATGATTACCGCTTTCCGCTTGTGGACGGGCATGGCGATCCGGCGCTGCATCCCGAGGGCGAGGAACAGGCGGTCAGGGTGGGCGAGCGGCTGCGCCATGAGCCGCTGGCAGCGATCTACGTGACGACGCTGCGCCGGACGCATCAGACAGCCGCGCCGCTGGCGGCCCATCTGGGGCTGACGCCGATTGTCGAGGCCGACCTGCGCGAGGTGCGGCTGGGCGACTGGGACGACGGGATGTACCGGATCAAGTCGGACGAGGGTGCGCCGGAGATCAAGCGCGCGCTGGCCGAGCAGGAATGGGGCCATATCCCCAATGGCGAGACGACGGCGGCGCTGCACGAGCGGGTGCGCCGGGGGCTTCTGAACATCGCCGCGCGCCATGCCGACCAGCGGGTCGCGGTGGTGGTGCATGGCGGCGTGATCGGGGCCGCAATGGCGATTGCCAGCGGCGCGCAGGCGTTCCATTTCAACGGCGCCGAGAACGGTTCGATCACCCGGATCGTGATCCGGGGCGAGACCATGTGGGCGAAGAGCTTCAACGACTGCGCGCATCTGGTCTAGTCCATCGTGATCACGACCTTGCCCAGGACCTTGCGGTCCTGGAGCATCTCCAGCGCCTCGGCGGCGCGGTCCAGAGGAAAGCGGGCCGAGATCTGCGGCTTGATCTTGCCTTTGGCATACATGTCAAGCAGTTCCGCGACGTTCTCGGCATGGCCCTTGGGATCGCGCCGGGTCGAGTCGCCCCAGAAGACGCCGACGATCTGGCAACCCTTGAGCAGCGTCAGGTTCAGCGGGATCGAGGGGATGCCGGCCGGGAAGCCGACGACGAGGAACCGGCCTTCCCAGGCCAGCGAGCGCACCGCCGGTTCGGCATAATTGCCGCCGACCGCGTCATAGACGACATTCACGCCATCCGGGCCTGCGATCTCCTTGATCTGGGCCGAGAAGGTCTTTTGCGCGGCGCGATCCATCTCGCGCGGGTAGATCAGCGTTTCATCCGCGCCGGCGGCCTTGCAGAAATCCGCCTTGTCCTGTGACGACACCGCGGCGATGACGCGCGCGCCGGCGGCCTTGCCAAGCTCGATGGCGGCGACACCGACACCGCCGGCAGCGCCGAGGATCAGCAGCGTCTCGCCCGCCTTGAGATGCGCGCGGTCCTTCAGGGCGTGGTGCGAGGTACCGTAGGTGAAGAAAAAGCAGGCGGCGTCCTCGTAGGGCATGTCGTCGGGGATCGGCACCAGGCGCTTGGCCTCGGCCAGCGCGTGGGTCGCATAGCCGCCGTGCCCGGTGAGTGCGACCACGCGGTCGCCGACCTTGACGTTGGTGACGCCTTCGCCCAGCGCCTGCACCTCGCCGGCCATCTCGCCGCCCGGGGCGAAGGGGCGGGGCGGCTTGAACTGGTAGAGGTCGCGGATGATCAGCGTGTCGGGGAAGTTGGCCCCGGTGGCATGGACGCGCAGCAGAACCTGACCGGGGCCTGGGTTCGGCGCCTCCATCTCGGTGAGTTGCAGGGTCTCGGGACCGCCCGGGGCGGTGCTGAGCAAGGCTTTCATGTGATCTCTCCCAAATGTCGGCGCGCGCTGGCGCGCGGCGGAACAGGGGCCAATCTGGTCGTCGCAAAAGCCGGTTGTCAATCGGAAATCGAAATGCAATTCTGCGATGCGGAAAGTAAGTTCATGGGGGGAGACATGACGCCGGAGACCGACGACCTGGCCGGATTTCGCGCAGAGCTGCGCGACTGGCTCGAGGCGAACTGCCCGGAATCGATGCGTGACGCCGATGGCCCCGAGACTAGCATCTGCTGGGGCGGAAAGCGCTGGGTTTTCGAGAGCGAAGACCAGAAGCTGTGGCTGGAACGTTGCGTCACACGCGGTCTGACGGTGCCGACCTGGCCGAAGGAATACGGCGGCGCAGGATACAGCCGCGAACAGGAGAAGGTCTTTCACGAGGAAATGGCGCGGATCCACGCGCGCTCGCCCCTGCAGAGCTTTGGCATCTGGATGCTGGGGCCGGCGCTGCTGCACTTTGGCACGCCCGAGCAGAAGGCGCATTTCCTGCCGCCCATCAGCCGGGGCGAGATCCGCTGGTGCCAGGGCTATTCCGAACCGGGCGCGGGCAGCGATCTGGCCAGCGTGCAGACCCGCTGCGAGGACAAGGGCGATCACTGGCTGGTCAACGGGCAGAAAATCTGGACCTCTTACGCCGATCAGGCCGACTGGATCTTTGCGCTGGTGCGCACCGACCGGGAGGCGAAGAAGCACCTGGGGATCACCTTCCTGCTGCTCGACATGACATCGTCCGGTGTCACCACGCGGCCAATCAAGCTGATCTCCGGCGCCTCGCCCTTCTGCGAGACGTTCTTCGACAACGTCGAGGTGCCGAAGGAACACGCGCCGGGGATTTCGAGCGTGGTCGGCACCGTGAACCGGGGCTGGGACGTGGCGAAATATCTGCTGACGCATGAACGCACGATGATTTCGGCCACCGGCAGCGGGGCGCGGTCGCTGGGGGCGGTGCTGAGCGAGGAAGCCGGCGGGCTGACCGATGCCAGCTTGCGCGCGGCGGCGGTCAAGGCCGAGGTGGACGCGCTGGCGATCGGGCTGACGCTGGAACGCTACAAGGACATGGCCGAAAGCGGGCAGGGGGTCGGCGATGCCTCGGCCATGCTGAAATACGTCGGGACCGAGCTGAACAAGGACCGGCACGAGCTGATGATGGCGGCTGGCGGGTCGGACGCGCTGGAGTGGGACGGCCCGCACGGGACGCGCCCCGCCGACTGGCTGCGCACCAAGGCCAATTCCATCGAGGGCGGCACGTCGGAGGTGATGCTGGGCATCGTCTCGCGCCGCGTGCTGGGACTTCCGGGGTAAGACGATGGCAAAACTGGTTCTGAACGAAGAAGAGCGGATGCTCGCGGATTCGGCGCGCGCCTTTCTGGATGACGCCGCCCCGGTGAAGCACCTGCGCGATCTGCGCGATGCCGGCAGGACGCATGACGCGGGTCTGTGGAAAGAGATGGCCGGCATGGGCTGGGCCGGGATCCTGGTGCCCGAGAGCGCGGGCGGGGCCGACATGGGCCATGCCGCCGCCGGGTTGCTCGCGGGCGAGATGGGCAAGACGCTGGTCGCCTCGCCCTTCCTCTCCTCGGCGGTGATCGCGGCAACGGCGCTGCGGCAGGTGTCGGACAAACGGGCGGCGGAGGCGCTGGCGGCAATTGCGAGCGGCGAGGCGACCTATGCGCTGGCCATTGACGAGGGGCCGAAGTTCGCGCCCGAGGCCACGCAGATGGAGGCGCGGCGCGAAGGCAACGGGTTTCGCCTGTCGGGGCGCAAGACCTTCGTGGTGGACGGCGGCTTTGCCGACCGCCTGCTGGTGCTGGCGCGCACCGGGGACGGGCTGACGCTGTTCGATCTGCCGGGCGAGCGGGCCGGTATCACCCGCGAGGCGCGCGCGATGATCGACAGCCGGGACGCCGCGCGCGTGACCTTTGACGCGGTCGAGGCGACGGGCGAGGATGTGCTGGGCCAGGTCGATGGCGCGATGGCAGTGCTGAAACCTGCGCTGGAGGCGGGGCAGGCGGCGCTGGCGGCGGAGCTGAGCGGACTGGCAGCGGGGGCCTTCGGGATGACTGTCGGATACCTGAAGGAGCGCAGGCAGTTCGGGATGCTGATCGGCCAGTTCCAGGCCTTGCAGCACCGGGCGGCGGACCTCTGGTGCCAGACCGAAGTGACCGCCTCGGCCATCCTGCATGCCGGGCGTCAGCTGGATGCGGATCCGGCAAATGCCACGCTGGCTGTGAGCCTTGCCAAGGCGCGCGCCACCGAGACGGCGAAACATGCGGTCATCGAGGGGGTGCAGATGCATGGTGGGATTGGTATGACCGACGCATTCGACATGGGATTCTTCATGAAGCGCGCCCGTGTCGGGGCCGAATGGCTGGGCGATTACGGCTATCATGCCGAACAGGTCGCCCGCCTGCGCGGCTTCTGAAATCAAGAGCTTGCAAGGGACAGCTGAACCATGACCATTCGTTTCGACAACCGTGTCGCCATTGTCACCGGGGCCGGTGCCGGGCTGGGCCGCAGCCATGCGCTGGGACTGGCCGCGCGGGGCGCGAAGGTGGTGGTGAACGACCTGGGGGCCTCGGTCGACGGCTCGGGCGCCAGTGACAGCGCCGCTCAGCGGGTGGTCGAGGAGATCCGCGCCGCCGGGGGCGAGGCGATGGCGCATGGCGCGGATGTGGCGAACGAGGAGCAGGTGGCCGACATGGTCGCCCGCGCCAAGGACGCATGGGGCCGCGTCGATATCGTGGTGAACAACGCCGGCATCCTGCGCGACAAGTCCTTTGCCAAGATGACGATGGCCGATTTCCGAAAGGTGGTGGACGTGCACCTGATCGGCAGCGCCACCGTGACCCATGCCTGCTGGCCGCTGATGCGCGAACAGCAGTATGGGCGCGTGGTGCTGACCTCTTCGTCCTCGGGCCTTTACGGCAACTTCGGGCAGGCCAACTATGGCGCGGCCAAGGCGGCGATGATGGGGCTGATGAACGTGCTGCACATCGAGGGCGCCAAGGACAACATCCGCGTCAACACGCTGGCTCCGACCGCCGCGACGCGGATGACCGAAAGCCTGATGCCCGAGGATGCGCTGGCGCTGCTGGCGCCCGAGACGATCACGCCGGGGCTGCTGTATCTCGTCTCCGAGGACGCGCCCAGCCGGGTGATCCTGGGCGCGGGGGCCGGGGCCTTCGCGGTGACGAAGGTTTATGAAACCCCGGGCACCACGCTCACCGGCGATGATTTGTCCCCCGAGGGGGTGGCCGCCGCCTTTGCCACGATCTCCGATACCGAAGGCCAGGAGGAATTGACGCAGGCCTTCGCCCAAACGCAGAAATATGCCCGCAACGCCGCCGAGGCGCAGGGGATGAAACTGAACTGGGGCTGAAGCCCTTTTCGAGAAGGATACCAGACAGATGCGCGACGCAGTTATCGTTTCCACCGCCCGGACCCCGATTGGCAAGGCCTATCGTGGCGCCTTCAACGCCACCACGCCGCAGGCGCTGGCGGCCCACGCGATCACCAATGCCATAGCGCGTGCCGGAATCGAGGGCGCTGAGGTGCAGGACGTGATCCTGGGCGCGGCGCTGCAGCAGGGATTCTCGGGCGGCAACATCGGCCGTCAGGCGGCGATCCGCGCGGGCCTGCCGGTGAGCGTGGGCGGCATGTCGCTGGACCGCCAGTGCGCCAGCGGCATGATGGCGATTGCCACCGCGGCCAAGCAGGTGGTGATGGACGGGATGGATGTCGCCATCGGCGGCGGTGTCGAAAGCATTTCGCTGGTGCAGACGCCCGAGATGCGCACCGCGGGCGATCTCTGGATCAAGCAGAACAAGCCGGCGCTGTACATGTCGATGCTGGAGACCGCCGAGATCGTGGCCGAACGCTATGGCGTCAGCCGCGAGGCACAGGACGCCTATGCGGCGCAGAGCCAGGAGCGCACGCATCAGGCCCAGCAGGCCGGGCGGTTCGACGACGAGATCGTGGCGATGACCACGATCATGAAGATGCAGGACAAGGCCACCGGCGCGATCAGCGAGCATGAGGTTACGCTGTCCAAGGACGAGGGCAACCGCCCCGGCACCTCGGCCGAGAGCCTTGCGGGCCTGCAGCCGGTGTTCAAGGGCGGCCAGGTGGTGAAGGAAGGCAAATACATCACCGCCGGCAATGCCAGCCAGCTGTCCGACGGCGCCTCGGCGGCCGTGCTGATGGAGGCGAAGGTGGCCGAGAAGAAGGGCCTGCAACCGCTGGGTCGCTATGTCGGCGTGATGGCGGCGGGCTGCGAGCCCGACGAGATGGGCATTGGCCCGGTCTATGCGGTGCCGAAGCTGCTGAAGGCGCACGGGCTGACGATGGACGACATCGGCCTGTGGGAGCTGAACGAGGCCTTTGCCTGCCAGGTGCTGTATTCCCGAGACAAGCTGGGCATTCCCGACGAGCTGCTGAACGTGGACGGCGGCGCGATCTCGATCGGGCACCCCTATGGCATGTCGGGCGCGCGCATGGTCGGTCACGCGCTGATCGAAGGCAAGCGGCGCGGCGCCAAATATGTCGTCTGCACCATGTGCGTGGGCGGCGGCATGGGCGCGGCCGGGCTGTTCGAAGTTCTCTGATGGCTGAACTTCTGGTTGTCCGTCACGGTCAGGCCTCCTTCGGGGCGGACAACTATGACAAGCTCTCCGAGGTGGGGCACGAACAGTCCCGCCTCGCCGGGCAGGCGCTGCGCGATGCGGGCTGGGTGCCCGACCGGCTGGTGACCGGAACGCTGGAGCGGCAGAAGGAAACGCTGCGCTCGATGGGGTTCGACGCCGCGCCGGAAGAGCATCCGGGCTTCAACGAATACGACTTTCACGACCTGTTGAATGTGCGCTTCAACGGGGATGTGCCGCCTGCGGTGAAGGGCGAGCGCAAGACCCATTTCCGCACCCTGCGCGAGACCCTTCTCGACTGGCAGGAGGGCGGCTGCGTCGGCGCGAAGGAAAGCTGGGCCGATTTCTCGGGCCGGATCGCTGCGGCGATGGCTTTTGCCACCGATACGACCGCGCGCCGCGTCCTGGTGGTGTCCTCGGGCGGGGTGATCGGCCAGCTGGTCGCGACCGCCCTGCAGGCGCCGAAACCGATGATGATGGAGCTGAACCTCCAGATCAAGAATACCTCGATGACCCGGTTCGTGTTTTCCGGATCGCGGTTTTTCGTCAGTGAATTCAACGCAACCCCGCATCTGGCGCCGCAAGAGCGCGCCGGGCTGCTGACCTACAGCTGAGGTGCCGCATGGCTGATACGCAAACGCTCGATACCGCTGCGGTGGGCGCCTATCTGACGCAGAACCTGCCGGGGTTCGAAGGGCCCATCGAGGCGGTGAAGTTCGATGTGGGGCAGTCCAATCCGACCTTCCTGCTGAAGACGCCCGGGCGGAATTACGTGCTGCGCCGCAAGCCGCCGGGAGTGCTGCTGAAATCGGCCCATGCGGTCGACCGCGAGTTTCGGGTGCAGAGCGCGCTGGCGGGCAGCAAGGTGCCGGTGGCGAAGATGTATCTGCTGTGCGAGGACGACTCGGTGATCGGGTCGGCCTTCTACATCATGGAGCATGTGGACGGGCGGAACCTGCGCCTGCCGACGCTGGACGAGCTGCCGCGCGAAGACCGGGGCAAGGTCATGGACGAGATGAACCGGGTGCTGGCCGAGCTGCATATGGTCGATATCGACGCGGTGGGGCTGTCGGATTACGGCCCGCCGGGCAACTACTTCGAGCGGCAGGTGGGCCGCTGGTCGAAGCAGTATCGCGCCTCGGAAACCGAGACGATCCCGGCGATGGATCAGCTGATGCAGGAGCTGGTGGAGCGCATGCCGCCCGACGACGGCCAGCGCACGCTGGTGCATGGGGATTACCGCATCGACAACATGATCTTCGCGAAAGAGGGGACCGATTGCCTTGCGGTCCTAGACTGGGAGCTGTCCACCATCGGGCATCCCTATGCGGACCTCGCCTCGGTCATCATGCAGTGGCAGATGCCGAGCGGCAACGATGGCCGCGGTCTGGCCGGCGTCGACCGGGCGGCGCAGGGGCTGCCGACGGACGAGGAGTTCATCGCCGCCTATTGCGCGCGCCGGGGGCTGCCGGGGATCGACAACTTCGGGTTCTACACCGCCTTCTGCTTTTTCCGCATGGCCGGGATCATCCAGGGCGTGCTGAAGCGGGCGCTGGATGGCAATGCCTCGAACCCCGAGCGCGCGCTGAAGATCGGGGCCTATGTGCCGGTCTTCGCCCAGCACGGGCTGGATGCGCTGGGGCGATAAGGGCCGCCCCGGCAGAATCAGCGAGAAGCGCGGAAACCCATTTTGCTGTGCGGAAACTCGCCGGAGGCAAAGGTGCCTTCGGAAGGCAGCTTTCCGGGCGGCCAGAAGGCCGCATCCAGAAGCTTTTCATCGGGGTGCGAAGAGTGTCTTGCGGCACGAACCGACGGCTCGTGCCGCGCCTTGCTATCGCGTTGAGCGACGCTCTTCCGTGACAATTTTTCTAGAAAAGAGCATTTGAATACATAGGTCTATGGATCGTTTTTAATCTTCACGCAGGCTAATGGGAAGCCTTATGGACAGGCTCGACGACCCCCGGCTGGCTCTCGCTGTCCGTCCGCCCCGAACTCTGTCGTCGGCAATCGGTATACCGGGGTCTCGCGACGCTTGACATTGGTGGCTGATGTGCAAGGCTCGGCCCAAGCCTGAGTAATCGTGGAAAAAGCACGCCGGGCTACCGTTTTGGGAGGAGAAAATATGTTCAACAAAACACGCTTCGGCGTCGCCTTTGCGCTTGGCCTGTCGGTCAGCGCTACCGCGCTTTGCGCCGAAGAAGTCAAGATCGCCTTCATCGATCCGATCTCGGGGCCCTTTGCATCCACCGGCTCGAATGGTCTGCATCAGTATCAGTTTGCGGCCGATCAGGTCGTGAACGAAAAGGGCGGCATCCTGAATGGCACCACCTTCAAGGTCGACGGCTTCGACAACAAGGCCAGCCCGCAGGATTCGCTGATCCAGCTGCAGGTCGCCATCGACCAAGGCTACAAGTATATCGCGCAGGGAAACAGCTCGGGCGTGGCCCATGCGCTGACCGACGCGATCGAGAAGCACAACAAGCGCAATCCCGACAACCGCGTCCTGTTCCTGAACTATTCCGCGGTCGATCCGGCGCTGACCAACGATGACTGCAACTTCTGGCACTTCCGGTTCGACGCCAACGCCGACATCAAGATGGACGTGCTGACCGATGTGATCGCAAAGGACGAGAGCATCAAGAAGGTCTATCTGATCGGTCAGGACTATTCCTTTGGCAAGGCCGTGGCCGCCGCCGCGAACTCGATGCTGAAGGAGAAGCGCCCGGACATCGAGATCGTCGGGGACGAGCTGCACCCGATCGGCAAGGTCAAGGACTTCACCCCCTATGCGCGCAAGATCACGGCATCGGGCGCCGATGCGGTCATCACCGGCAACTGGGGCGCCGACATGCTGGGCCTGGGCAAGGCGCTGGTGGCCAATGGCTATACCGGTCCGCTGTTCACCTACTACGCGGCCGGCAGCGGCATCACCGCGGCCTTCGGCGAGTCCGGCAAGGACGTGATCCGTCTGGTGACCGAAGGCCAGGTCAACCCGCCGCCGACCCCCGAAGCCGAGACCTATTACAAGGCCTACAAGGCCAAGTATCCCGATGGCAACGTCGACCAGACCCGAATCTACAACGTGATCGGCATGCTGGCCGCCGCGATGGAGAAGGCCGGCACCGCAACCGACGTAGTCGCCGTGGGCAAGGCGCTGGAAGGCCTGGAATACGAAAGCATCTGGGGCACCAAGCTGTACATGCGTCCGGAAGACCACCAGGTCATTCAGGACATGCATATCGCCAAGCACACCAACGACGGCGTGACCTTCGACTATGACGGGTCGGGCTTTGGCGTGGTCGTCGAGTCCACGGTCTCGATGGCTGGCATGGACAGCGCGACCACCTGCAAGATGGAACGCCCGTAACCACGGCGTCCTCCCGAGACGACAGCCCATGCGCCACGGGCGCATGGGTCTGCGTCCCTCAAGCATTTACATAACCTGACATTCGACCAAGGAGTGGTGGCCGATGGACCTGGTTGTTATCAATCTCATCGACGGGCTGGTGACGGGGCTGCTGCTCTTCCTGCTGTCGAGCGGGTTGACCCTGATCTTTTCGATGATGGGTGTCCTGAACTTCGCGCATGCCAGCTTCTACATGCTGGGCGCCTATTTCGGATATCAGATCAGCCTGTATTTCGGCTTCTGGCCGGGCCTCATCGTCGCGCCGCTGATCGTCGGCGTGCTGGGTGCGCTGGTCGAGCGATACGGCCTGCGCCGGGTGCACCAGTATGGCCATGTGCCCGAGCTGATCTTCACCTTTGGCCTGGCGCTGCTGATCGAGGAGATTGTGCAGTTCTTCTGGGGCAAGAACATCGTCCCCTTCGAGGAACCCGAGATTCTGAACTTCGCCCTGTTCTCGGTCGGGAACAGTGCGGTGCCGGCCTACAAGGTCTTCATGCTGTTCATCTCGATCGCGATCTTCCTGGCGCTGCTTTACGTGATCACGCGCACCCGGGTTGGCCTGATCATCCAGGCGGCGCTTAGCTATCCGCGCACGGTCGAGGCGCTGGGGCACAATGTGCCGCTGGTCTTCATGGGCGTCTTCGGCGTGGGGACCGCGCTGGCCGGGGTGGCCGGGGTGATCGCCGGGCCGGTGCTGGGCACCTTCCCGGGCATGGCCTTCGTGCTGGGCTCGATCGTCTTCGTGACCATCGTGATCGGCGGGCTGGGATCGCTCTGGGGGGCGCTGGTCGCCTCGCTGCTGATCGGCTGGCTGACCACCTTCGCGGCCTCGTACAACTTCGAATTCGCCTCGATCCTGACCTTCTTCGGCATGGAGCGCCCGGAAGACCTGAGCGAAAGCGCCCTGCGCGATCTCTGGACCCTCACTCTGCCGCAGATCGGACCGATCCTGCCCTATATTCTGATGGTGCTGATCCTCGTGTTCCGCCCCTATGGCCTGTTCGGGAAGCGTGACGCATGACCGATACCGCTCACAAGACCGCAACCGTCACCCAGGCCCCGCGGCTGGCGCTGCCGCAGCTTCTGCCCTGGATCCTCGGGATCGCCTTCCTGCTGGTGATGCCCTTCGTGTTCCAGTCCAACAGCGCGCTGACCATCATGAACCAGATGATGATCCTGATCGTCTTCGCCCTGGCCTATAACATGCTGCTGGGGCAGGGCGGCATGCTGAGCTTTGGCCACGCCGTCTATATGGGCGTGGGCGGGTTCATGTGCATGCACATCATGAACATGGTGGAGCAGAACAACCTGCCGCTGCCCCTGCCGGTGCTGCCGATCTTCGGCGGGCTGTTCGGGCTGGGGCTGGCGACGATCATCGGCTCGTTCTCGACCCGCAAGGCCGGCACGGTCTTCGCGATGATCTCGCTGGGCATCGGCGAGCTGATCGCGGCCTGTTCGGTGATCATCGTCGTCTTCTTCGGCGGCGAGGAAGGGGTGAGCGGCGACCGCACCTACGGCCTGCCGGTCTTCGGGATCGAGTTCCTGAAGCAGATCGAGGTCTATTACGTGCTGGCCTTCTGGACGATCCTGTCGACCATCCTGATGTATCTCTTCTCGCGCACGCCGGTGGGGCGCATGGCCAATGCCGTGCGCGACAACCCCGAACGGGCCGAATTCCTCGGCTATTCGGCGCGCTGGGTGCGGTTCTATTCCTTCTGCGCCTCGGGCTTCTTCGCCGGAATCGCAGGCGGGCTTTTCGCGATCAACTACGAGATCGTGACCGGCGAGAACCTGTCGCTGACCCAGTCGGGGGCGATCCTGCTGATCACCTTCCTGGGTGGGGTCGGCTTCTTCTTCGGGCCAATCATCGGGGCGATTGTCTTTACCCTTCTGCAGTCGGTGCTGAGCCTGCAGACCGAGATCTGGCAGCTCTATGTCGGCGCGCTCTTCGTGGCGACGGTGATGTTCTTCCCGGGCGGCCTGGCGGGGGTGCTGATGATGCATGTCCCGGCCTGGAAGCTGGGCAAGCTGCACACGCTGATCGTGCCCTATATCAAGACCGTGATCCCGGCCGGCATCGGCCTTCTGGGGCTGTCCGCCCTGCTCGAACTGGTCTTCCACGTCCGCCACGCGGTCGAGGGCGATACCGAGATCACGCTGTTCTGGACGGTCTTCGACACGCATTCCGTCCTGCCCTGGGCGCTGGCGCTGATCGCCGCGGCAGGCGGTTTCTGGATCGCGCGGATGACCGCCCCCGATCTGCGCAGCGCCTGGCACCGCGCCAATACCCCCGACAGGAGGCCCGCATGACCCCCGCTCTTGAACTGTCCGGCCTGCGCAAGAGCTTCAGGCGCACCGAGATCATCCGCGGCGTCGACCTGAAGATCGCCAGGGGCGAGCGCCATGCGGTGATCGGCCCGAACGGCGCCGGCAAGTCGACGCTGTTCAACCTGATCACCGGGCGGTTCGCGCCGACCAGCGGCTCGGTCCGGTTGCACGGACAGGATCTGGCCGGGCTTGCCCCCTACGAGATCAACCGGATGGGCCTGTCGCGGTCGTTCCAGATCACCAATATCTTCCCGAAGATGAGCGTCTTCGAGAATGTCCGCTGTTCGCTCTTGTGGAGCCAGGGCTACAGGTATTCGTTCTGGAACATGGTCAGCCGCTCGCGCGATCTGACCGAGGGAGCGGACCGCATCCTGGAGCAGATCAACCTGACCGCACGGCGGGATCTGCCGGCGGGCGTGCTCTCCTACGCCGAGCAGCGCGCACTCGAGATCGGCATCACCATCGCGGGCGGCGCCGATGTGATCATGCTGGACGAGCCGACGGCCGGCATGAGCCATTCGGAAACCGACTATATCGTCGACCTGATCCGCAAGGTGACCGAGAACAAGACGCTGGTGATGGTGGAACACGACATGGGCGTGGTCTTTGGCCTGGCAGACACGATTTCGGTGCTGGTCTATGGCGAGGTCATCGCCACCGGGCGGCCCGAACAGGTGCGCGGCGACCCGAAGGTTCAGGAAGCCTATCTTGGCGCGGCGCTGGAGGCCGAACACTGATGCTCGAAGTCACCGATCTCCACGCCTATTATGGCAAGTCGCATATCCTGCAGGGCGTCAACATCACCATCAACGAGGGCGAGATCGTCGCCCTTCTGGGCCGCAACGGGGTGGGGCGTTCGACCACCTGCAAGGCGATCATGGGCGAGGTGCCGCCGCAGGGGTCGGTCCGCTTCAAGGGGGCCGAGATCGCCGGCAAGAAGGCCTTCGAGGTGGCCAACCTGGGCATCGGCTATGTGCCCGAGAACCGGGACATCTTTCCGGGGCTGACCACCCGGCAGAACCTGATCCTGGGGCTGAAGCCGCGCCAGAAGGACGGGCAGGGGCGCTGGTCGATGCAGGACATGTTCGACCTCTTCGAGAACCTGAAGAACCGCGCCGATGTCGAGGCCTCTGTGCTCTCGGGCGGCGAGCAGCAGATGCTGACCATGTGCCGCACGCTGATGGGCGACCCGGATCTGGTGATGATCGACGAGCCGACCGAGGGGTTGAGCCCGCAGATGGTCCAGCGGGTCGCCGCGCTGCTGCAGGAGATCGCCCGGCGGGGCATCGCGACGCTGCTGGTGGAACAGAAGCTCTCCATCGCGCTCGACATCGCGCACCGGGTCTATGTCATGGGCCACGGCCAGGTGGTCTTCGAGGGCACCCCGCAGGAGCTGAAGGCGCGGGAGGACGTGCGCAAGGAGTGGCTGGAGGTCTGACGGGCCTACGGCCCCCGCCGCCTCCGGCGCCGGAAATCGCGCGTTCCGTGCGATGGCCTCCGGCGGGGATATTTATGGCAAGAGGAAGCAGCAGGCCTGCTTTTCCTCTTGCCTGAAATATCCCGGGGGAGTCGACCGAAGGGAGACGGGGGCAGAGCCCCCACTCGCTTTCCGGCGCGGTGTCTCAGGTGGTCTGTCCCAGCCGCCAGTCGAGATCGGAGAGCGAGTCCTTGCCGAAGAACATCTCGTCGCGCAGGAACATCGTCGGCGCGCCGAAGACGCCACGCGCGACCGCCGCCTCGGTTGCCGCGACCAGCCCCTGCTTGACGCCGGCTTCCTGGGTGGCCGCGGCAATCTCCTCCGCCGGCAGACCGGCGGTCTGCAGCACGCGCATCACGGTGGGCGGGTCGTCCATCCTTTCGCCCGCGACCCACATGGCGTCGAACATCGCGTCGATATAGGCCGCCTCCCAGTCCTTGCCCGCCGCGAAGACCGCGCCGCGCATCATCAGAAGCGTGTTGACCGGGAAATGCGGGTTCATCCGGAACAGCAGGCCGTGGCGTTCGATAAAGCGGCGCATTTCCAGCGCCTGATAGGCATTCTTGCCCGTCACCCCGGCGAAGGCGGTGATCGGGCTCTGGTTGTTGGTCGCCTTGAAGACGCCGCCGAGCAGGACCGGTCGCCACGCAACTCCGGTGCCATGCCGCGCGGCAAGGGCGGGCAGGACGCGGTGGACGAGGCAGGCGTTCGGGCTGCCGAAATCGTAGTAGAAGTCGATCATCACCATTTCTCCGCAAAGGGGCGCAGGTCGAGTTCGAAGGTCCAGCCGTCGCGTGTCTGCTGGTGCAGCGCCCAATAGGCCTCGGCCACCGAGTCGGGGTTCATCAGCGTGTCGGGCGGCATCGCGTCGGGATCGCCGCCCGCCGCGGCGATCCTTTCGCGCACGAAGGCGGTGTCGACCCCGGCATCGATCACCAGATGGGCAACGTGGATGCCGGCGGGGCCGACTTCCCTGGCGAGGCTCTGCGCGAAGGAGCGCAGGCCCGCCTTGGCCGCGCCGAAGGCCGCATAGCCCGCATTGCCGCGCATCGAGGCGCTGGCGCCGGTGAAGAAGATGCAGCCGCGCCCGCGCGGCACCATGTGGCGCGCTGCCTCGCGGCCGGTGAGGAAACCGGCGAAACAGGCCATTTCCCAGACCTTGCGGAAGACGCGCTCGGTCGTCTCGGCCACCGGAAAGCGCACGTTGCCGCCGACGTTGAAGATCACCACGTCAAGCGGGCCGACCTCGACCTCGATCCGGGCGAAGACCTCGGCCGTACTGTCCTCGCGCCGGGCGTCCATGGTGTAGCCATGCGCAGTGCCGCCGGCGGCCGCGATCTCGTCGATCAGCGGGGCGAGCTTGTCGCCGTTGCGGCGCGCGAGGCAGAGGGTGTAGCCGCCGCGCGCAAAGCGCCTGGCGATGGCCGCGCCGATGTAGTCGCCGGCGCCGACCACCAGCGCGACCGGCGCGCTCACAGCGTGCGGGCCTTCTGGAGCGCCGGGCGCGCGGCAAGGCGCGCGATATAGGGCGGCAGGTTCGGCTTGTCCGAGAGATCGGCGCCCAGCCGTTCGGAGACGAGCACAGCGTGGCCGCACATGATGTCGGCGCCCGAGAAGTCGCCGGCCAGATAGTCGCGGCCCTCCATATGCGCGTTCACCGCGCCCAGCATCTGGTTCAGCAGCTTCAGCGCCCGCTTGACGTTGACCTCGTTGCGCCTCTCGGGCGGCAGGAAGACGGTTTCGACCATGATCACGTTGATCTGGGGCATGATCATGCCCTCGGCGAAGTGCAGCCATTGCAGGTAATCGGCGAAGGCGGGGCTTTCGACGGGGGGCACCAGCCGGCCGTTGCCGTGACGGGCCAGCAGATACTCCACGATGGCGCCGGATTCCGACAGTGTCACGTCGCCGTCGACCAGCGTCGGCACACGGCCCATGGGGTTGATGGCCAGATAGTCGGGCGAGCGCATCGCCTTGTCGCCCAGCGTCATGCGGTGGAGGTCGTAAGGAAGGCCCAGCTCTTCCAGCAGCCAGGCGATGCGGACGGCCCGGGTGTCGGGGGCGAAGTAAAGTTTCATGGGAGTCTCCGTTTTTCGCTTTCGCAACTGACCCTTGCGTGGCAGTTTCGCGCTGCGTGCCGTGGTCTGCATGACCCTATGATCGGGGTCTGGCGCAAGTCAATTCGGTCAAGGCCGCGCGAAGGGGGGAGAGGACCATGACCGAGACGATCGACTGCGAGGATCTGGGTGGGGGCGTGAGCCGGCTGGTGCTGAACCGCGCGCCGGTGAATGCGCTGAGCGCGGCGTTCCTGGACCGTTTCGCCGCGCGGCTGGAGGAACTGGCGCGCGACGACAGCGTGCGCGCGGTGATCCTGGCGAGCCCGTTCAAGGTATTCTCGGCCGGGCTCGACCTCAAGGAGGCGCAGGCCTTCGACAGCGCGGGCGAGCGCGAGATCGTGCGCGCGCTGAACGAGGATTTCCTGGCGCTTTACACCTTCCCCAAACCGGTGGTTGCGGCGCTGAACGGTGCGGCGATTGCCGGCGGGTTCTTCTTCGTGCTGGGGGCCGACTGGCGCATCGCCGCGCCGCGCGCCCAGTTCGGTCTGGCCGAGGTGCGGGTGGGCGCGGATTTCCCGGTGGGGCCGATGGAGATCGCGCGCGACGCGCTGAGCCCGGATGTGCTGCGCCGGCTGATGCTGACCGGCCAGCCGGTGCGCGCCGCTGACGCGCTGGCGCAGGGCTTTGTCGATGCGGTCTCGGAGGATGTGGAGACCGATGCGCTGGCCAAGGCAGCGGAACTGGCGGCGCTGCCTCCGGGCACCTTCGCCTCGGTCAAACGGCAGATCCGCGCACCGGCGGTGGCGCGGATCAGGGCGGCGCTGGAGGCGCCGCAGGGGGATTGGTTCACCGCGGAAACGCGGCCGGCCATGAAACGGATGTTGGGGGCATCATGACGGACGGAACATCGGGTGGCGCCGGAGGGCGCCCTGGACGAAAACCTTTGCGCCGCGGCATTGCCAGGCTCGGGCGGAACGGCCTGCGCCCAGATGCCCCGGCGCACCGACAGGACGACAGAAAAGGAACGCAGATGACCAGCGCCAGCCCCGAAACCAAGGGTTTCGACCGCCACCGCCTTGAGCGCATCAACGCCTGGATGGACCGTTATGTCGATGAACGCAAATTCGCCGGAAGCTCGGTGCTGATCGCGCGCGGCGGCGAGGAAGTTTGGTTCAACGCCACCGGCGAGCGCAGCGTCGAGGCGGCGCTGCCGTTCGAGCGCGACACGATGGTGCGGCTTTATTCGATGACCAAGCCGGTGACCTCGGTCGCGATCATGATGCTGGCCGAGCTGGGGCTGTTCCATCTGGACGCACCGGTGAGCGAGTTCATCCCGGCCTTTCGGGACATGCAGGCCCTGGTGCCGGGCGCCACGCGGGTCGACCAGACCGAACCCGCCCCTGCGCCGACGCTGCACCATCTGCTGACCCATACGGCGGGGCTGAGCTATGCGTTCAACCCGGGGCCGCTGGGCAAGCTGATGGAAGAGCGGCGGATCGACTTCCGCGCGGCCAATGCATCGCTGGCCGAGATGGCGGAGCTGACCGCAGCCTTGCCGCTGGCCTTCCAGCCGGGATCGCGGTGGGAATATTCGGTGGCCATCGACATTCTGGGGCGCGTGGTCGAGGTGGCCTCGGGGCAGTCGCTGGGCGACTTCTTCCAGTCCCATATCTTCGAGCCGCTGGGGATGGCCGAGACCGGCTTTGTCGTGCCCGAGGGGACCGGCGACCGTTTCGCCTCGCTCTATACGCCGCTGGCGGGGAACCCCATCGCGCTGAACGCGCGGTCGGAGGATGGCGAGACGCTACGCCTGGCCGATGCGGCGGGACGGTCGTCGTTCGAGCGCGACGCCTGCCAGTCGGGCGGCGGCGGGCTGGTCGGGACCATCGACGACTACTTGAAGTTCGTCGAGATGATGCGCCGGGGCGGTAGCGCCGGGGACGCGCGGATCCTCAGTCCGCGCACGTTGTCCTTCATGATGCGCAACCATCTGCCGGGCGATATCGCCTCGATGGGGCCGAGGAGCTTCGCCGAACAGCCGATGGAGGGCATGGGCTTTGGCCTGGGCGGATCGGTCGTGATCAACCCCGGCCGCGTCCGGGTGCCGGGCAGCGTCGGCGATTTCAGCTGGGGCGGCATGGCCTCGACCATGTTCTGGATCGACCCTGTGCTGGATCTGTCGGTGGTCTTCTTCA
Organism: Seohaeicola nanhaiensis; assembly: GCF_042654245.1. Lineage (NCBI taxonomy): Bacteria > Pseudomonadati > Pseudomonadota > Alphaproteobacteria > Rhodobacterales > Roseobacteraceae > Seohaeicola > Seohaeicola nanhaiensis. Next base: position 313,316 of record NZ_JBHSGI010000034.1, on the reverse strand, counting down.
CCCAGCTGTCGCCGTCCAGCACCTATCCCTGCCGGGCGGAACTGAAGGCGCTGGTGCATGGGGCGCTGGTCGGATGAGCGGGCGGCAGATCCTCTGGACGCCGTCGCCCGAAAGGGTCGAGGGATCGACCATGGCGGCCTACATGCGCTGGCTGAAGGCCGAGCGCGGGCTGACCTTCGCCAGCTATCAGGACCTGTGGGAATGGAGCGTCAGCGACCTTGACGCCTTCTGGCGGTCGATCTGGGACTATTTCGAGATCGGCGCGCCCGGGGAAGTCGGCACCGTGCTGGCCGAACGCAGGATGCCCGGCGCGGTCTGGTTTCCGGGCGTCACACTGAACTTTGCCGAGGTGGTGCTGCGCGCGGGCGGACAGACCCCGGACAAGACCGCGCTAACCGTGCATTCGGAAACCTTCGGCGACACGGAGCTGACCTGGGCCGAGCTGCGCGCCCGGGTGGCAAGCACCGCCGCCCGGCTGAAGGCGATGGGCGTGGGGCAGGGCGACCGGGTGGTCGCGATCCTGCCCAATACCGAGGTGGCGATCATCGCCTGCCTTGCCACCGCGAGCCTGGGCGCGATCTGGTCGCTCTGCGCGCCCGACATGGGCCATGTCGCCATCCTGGACCGGTTCCGCCAGATCGAACCCAAGGTTCTGATCGCGCAGGACGGCTATGTGCACGCGGGCAAGCGGATCGACCGGCGCGAGGTGCTGGCGACGATCACCGATGGCCTGCCCTCGGTGGAGCATCTGGTCTGGCTGCCGGTGGTGGGCGACCTGCCAAAGGGCGCGGTGCATTGGTCCGAGATGATCGCCGAGCCGGCGGAGTTCCAGCCGGTCCGGGTGCCCTTCGATGCGCCGCTGTGGATCGTCTATTCCTCGGGCACCACGGGCAACCCCAAGCCCATCGTGCACGGGCAGGGCGGCGTGACGGTCGAGATGGCCAAGCAGTCGCTGCATCAGGACATCACCGACCGGGACAGCTATTGCTGGATGACCTCCTCGGGCTGGATCATGTGGAATTCTCAGTTCGCACCGCTGGCGCGGGGCGGGACCGTCGCTCTGTTCGACTCCGCCCCGAACCAGCCTGATCTGCTGGCGCTCTGGCGGTTTGCGGCCGACCGCAAGCTGACCTATCTCGGCGCCGGGGCGGCGTTCTTTGCCACCTGTCTCAAGGCCGGGATCCGGCCGGGCGAGGCGGTGGATCTGTCGCACCTGCGTTCGATCGGCGCCACCGGCTCGCCGCTCTCCGAGGACGCCTACCGCTGGATCTACGAGGCGGTGAAGCCCGATGTCTGGCTGGCCCCGATTTCGGGCGGCACCGATCTGGCCGGCGCCTTTGTCGGCGGCAACCCCCTGATGCCGGTGCGCATGGCCGAGATGCAGTGCCGCTTTCTCGGCAATGCGGTGCGGTCCTTCGACGAAGACGGCAAGGAGCTGATCGGACAGGTCGGCGAACTGGTCTGCACCGAACCCTTGCCCTCGATGCCGCTGCGGTTCTGGGGCGACGACGACGGGCAGCGCCTGCACGATAGCTATTTCGACACCTATCCCGGTATCTGGCGTCATGGCGACTGGATCGAGATCACGCCCGAGGGCGGCTCGGTCATCTATGGCCGCTCGGATGCCACGATCAACCGCAAGGGCCTGCGCATGGGCTCGGCCGAGATCTATCAGGCGGTGGAAGGGCTGGACGAAGTGATGGATTCGCTGGTGGTCGATCTGGAGTTCCTGGGCCGCGACAGTTTCATGCCGCTCTTCGTGGTGCCCGCGCCCGGTGTGGCGCTGGACGAGGCGCTGAAGGCGAAGATCAACGACGCCATCCGCACCGCCGTCTCTGCCCGGTTCATCCCGAACGAGATCGTCGGGATCGCCGAGGTGCCGCGCACGCTCTCGGGCAAGAAGCTGGAGGTGCCGGTGAAGAAGCTGCTGCTGGGCGGCGATCCGGCGAAGGTGGTCAACCGCGACAGCATGGCGAACCCGGGCAGCTTCGACGCCTTCATCGCCTATGCCAGACAACGCGAGGAAGGGCCTGCAATTGGCTGATCCTGCAGAACAACTTCTGAACCTTCTCGACATCGAACAGCTCGAGGTCGACCTGTTCCGCGGCGTCGGAGCCGGGGGCGAGACGACCATGCGCATCTTCGGCGGCCATGTCATTGCCCAGGCGCTGATGGCGGCCTATCGCACGGTGCCGGACCGAGTCTGCCATTCGCTGCACGCCTATTTCATCCGGCCCGGCGATCCGAAGATCCCGGTGGTCTATGCGGTCGACCGCGCCCGCGACGGCGGCAGTTTCACCACGCGGCGGGTGGTGGCGATCCAGCATGGCAAGCAGATCCTGAACCTCTCGGCCTCCTTCCACGACGGCGAGGAGGGGTGGAGCCACCAGCACCCGATGCCTGCCGTGCCCGGCCCCGAGGGTCTGCCGACCCAGGCCGAGCTGCGCGCGCCGCTGGCGGAGAAGCTGAAGGAAAAGCACCGCCCCGATTTCCTGCGCCCGCGCCCGATCGAGATCCGCGAAGTGACGCCGCAGGATCTGTTCGCGCCCAAGGTGCTGGACGACCGCAACGACCTCTGGTTCCGGATGGAGGCGGCGCGTGGCCAGTCCGAGATGATGCAGCATTGCCTGCTGGCCTATGCCAGCGACATGCAGCTGCTGGGCTCGTCGCTGCGGCCCCACGCGCTCAGCTGGCTGACCGGTGGCGTGCTCACCGCCAGCCTCGATCACGCGATGTGGTTCCATGCGCCGATCCGCTTCGAGAACTGGCATCTCTATTCGCTCGACAGCCCCTTCTCGGGCGGCGGGCGCGGCTTCAACCGCGGGACGATCTATACCGAGGATGGCCAGCTGGTCGCCTCGGTTGCACAGGAGGGGCTGGTGCGCCGCTTCAAGCCGAGGGAGGAGCGGGGATGAACGCCAGCGGCGGACGCTATCCCGGCTGGGTCGCGGGGATGGAGCTGCGCGACGACTGGCTTGCGCAGGTGCAGGAGGAGATCCTCGACCCCGCGCGCGAGATCATCGACCCGCATCACCACCTCTGGGTCCATGGCACGCCCGAGGCGCCGGCGGTCTACGAGATGGAAGCGCTGTGGCGCGACACCGGGTCGGGGCACAATGTCGTTGCGACCATGTTCATGGAATGCCGCAGCTACTGGGACAAGGACGCCCCCGCGCATCTGCAATCGGTGGGCGAAACGCGGCGGGTGGCGCAGATGGCGGCGAGTGCCGGGCCGGGTCAGTCGAAGATCGCGGGGATGGTGGTCAGCATCGACCCGCGCCTGCCACCCGACCTGCTGGACGCCGCCATCGACGCGCATCTGGAGGCGGGGCAGGGGCTGGTCAAGGGCGTCCGCTTTGCCGGCGCGCGCGATATCGAGCCCGAGAAACTGGTGATCCCGGGCCGGGGCGACGCGGGCCAATACGCCGATCCGGCCTTTCGCCGCGGCCTGAAACGCTTTGGCGAGCGGGGCCTGACCTTCGACACCTGGCATTTCCACCCGCAGAACGCCGACTATCTCGACCTCGCGCGCGCGGTGCCCGAAACCACGCTGATCCTCGACCATTTCGGCGGCCCGCTGGGTGTCGGCCGCTTTGCGGGGAAACGTGACGCGTATTTTCCGGCTTGGCAGAAGGACATGGAGGCCATCGCCGCCTGTCCGAACGTCCATGTGAAGCTGGGCGGTTTCCTGATGCCCGACAACGGCTGGGGCTTTCATCAGGCGGCGCGGCCGGCCACCTCGGACGAGATCGTGGCGCTGCAGGGCAAGTGGTATGCCCATATGCTGGGGCTCTTCGGCGCGGACCGGGCGATGTTCGAAAGCAACTTCCCGGTCGATCGGGTCTCGGTCAGCTATCCGGTGCTGTGGAATGCCTTCAAGAAGCTGTCCGCCACCTGTTCCGAGGCCGAGAAGGACGCGCTTTTCGCCGGCACCGCACGACGGGTCTATTCCCTCTGACTTCCCTGCAGCTTCCTCTTGCGGAAAATATCCTCGGGGGGTCCGGGGGGCAGACAGCCCCCCGGCGCCGGATGGGGGCTCAGAGCTTGCCGTAGACGCGGTTGAGCTTCCTCATCCCGCCGATCCACTTGTCATAGTTTTCGGCCTTGTTCTTCATGTAGCCGAGCACTTCCGGATGGGGCAGCACGAGGAAGGTCTCGGCCCGGATCGTCTGGACGCAGGCCTCGGCCACGACCTCGGGCTCGAGCATCCCGTTGATCGAGGCGACGCCGTCCTCGTGTCCGCGGGTCATTTCCGAACGCACCGCCTGCGGGCAGAGCACCGAGACCTTGATGCCCTGATCGCCATGGGTCAGCGCCAGCCATTCGGCGAGGCCGACGGCGGCGTGTTTGGTCACGCCATAGGGCGCCGAGCCGACCTGGTTCAGCAGCCCGGCGGCCGAGGCGGTGTTCAGCAGATAGCCGCCGCCGCGTTCGACCATGCGCGGGATCAGGTAACGTGCGGCCCAGACATGGGACATCACGTTGACCTCCCAGATCCGCTGCCAGTCGTCGTTCTTCACCTCGGCGCCGCCGGCGACGAGAATGCCGGCGTTCGAGCAGAACAGGTCGATTGGGCCGACTTCGGATTCCACCCGGTCGATCAGCCCCGCAATCTCGGATTCGCGCGCGACATTGACCTCGGCCGCAACGCCGCCGATCTCGCTGGCGGTGGCCTCGGCGCCGGCGAGGTTCATGTCGGCGCAGACGACCTTCCGGGCGCCCTCGGCGGCAAAGCGCAGCGCCATCGCCCGCCCGATGCCGCTGGCGGCGCCGGTCACGACGATGATCTTGTCCTTCAGTTCCATGCCTGTCTCCTCAGGTCCACATGTTCGAGCCGCCGCAGACGGTCAGCGCCTGACCGGTCATGTAGCGGCTGGCGTCCGAGGCGAGATAGACGGCGAGGCCGCCGAAATCGTCCGGTTCGCCCAGTCGGCGCAGCGGGATGTCCTTCTTGATCCGGGTCTCGACCTCGGGATTGTCCCAAAGCTCGCGGGCGAAATCGGTCTTGATCAGCCCCGGGCAGATCGCGTTGAACCGCACACCCGCGGGGCCGAACTCGGCCGCGAGGTTGCGCACCAGACCGATCAGGGCCAGCTTGGACATGCCGTAGGTGCCCAGCATCTCGGAAGGCTTGAACGCCCCGATGGAGGAGGTGAACATCATCGATCCCTTGCCCTTTTCCACCATGTCGGAAACGGCAAGCTGGGCCAGCCAGAGATTGGCCTGCACGTTCGCCTTCATGGTCTTCTCGTAGGCATCATCGGGGATCTGCGAGGTCTTCCCGTAATACGGATTGACCCCGGCATTGCCGACCACGATGTCGATCGGACCGACTTCGGCGCGGGTGCGCAGGACCAGCGCCTGAAGCTGGTCCTTGTAGCCGATGTTGCAGGCGATGCCGGTGGCACGTTCGGCCCCGACCTCGTCGTTGATCGCGGCCGCCGCCAGATCGAGCTGATCCTGCTTGCGCGCCGAGATCACCACCTTTGCGCCATGGTGGGCGAGGGCGGTCGCCATCGCCAGCCCCATGCCCTTGGACGCGCCGGTCAGCAGTGCGACGCGCCCCGTCAGATCGAACATGCCCGCCATCACGGCCCCTCGAACATGCGTCCGCCGCTCGCGCCGCGCACACGGGCCTTGCGGTCGTTGGAGTTCTCGAAGGACTTGACCTCGGCGCGGGCGACCACGTTGTGGTGCACCTCGTCCGGTCCATCGGCAAAGCGCAGGGTGCGCTGGCCGACATACATCTCGGCCAGAGGGAACCACTGCGACAGGCCTGCGGCGCCGTGAACCTGCATCGCCTGGTCGATGATCTGCGCGGCCCGTTCGGGCACCATCGCCTTGATCGCCGAGACCCAGATGCGCGCCTCCTTGTTGCCCAGCACGTCCATCGCGCGGGCGGCCTTGAGCACCATCATCCGCATCGCCTCGATGTCGATGCGCGCACGGCTGATCGTCTCCATGTTCTTGCCCAGGTCGACGATGCGTTTGCCGAACGCCTTCCGGCTGATGGCGCGGTCGATCATCATGTCGAGCGCCTTGTCGGCGGCGCCGATGGAGCGCATGCAGTGGTGGATCCGGCCCGGCCCGAGACGCAGCTGGCTGATCTCGAAGCCGCGGCCTTCGCCCAGCAGGATGTTTTCCTTGGGCACGCGCACGTTGTCGAACTTGATGTGCATGTGGCCGTGGGGCGCGTCGTCATGGCCGAAAACACGCATCGGCCCGATGATCTTGACGCCCTTGGCGTCGATCGGCACGAGGATCTGGCTCTGCTGCTTGGAGGGTTCGGCGTCGGGTGAGGTTTTCACCATGGTGATCATGATCTTGCAGCGTGGATCGCCCGCGCCCGAGATATAGAATTTCTCGCCGTTGATCATCCATTCGTCGCCTTCCAGAACGGCGGAGGTCGAGATGTTCTTTGCGTCCGACGAGGCGACATTCGGCTCGGTCATCGCAAAGGCCGAGCGGATTTCGCCGGCGAGCAGGGGCTTCAGCCACTTTTCCTTCTGTTCCGGCGTGCCGACGCGTTCCAGAACCTCCATGTTCCCGGTATCGGGCGCCGAGCAGTTCAGCGTTTCCGAGGCCAGCGGGTTCTTGCCCAGTTCGGCGGCGATATAGGCGTAGTCGAGGTTGCTCAGCCCCTCGCCGGTTTCGGCGTTGGGCAGGAAGAAGTTCCAGAGACCATTGGCGCGCGCCTTGTCCTTGGCGGTCTGCAGCAGTTCCAGCTGGCCCGGCGCATAGGACCAGCGGTCGGCGCGGCCTTCGCCCAGACGGTAGAATTCCTCGGTGATCGGGTCGACGTTCTCGGTGATGTGCTTGACCACGGCATCCAGCAGCGGCCGGGCCTTTTCGGACATCCTCAGGTCGTTCAGTTCAGGGGGGTGTTTCGCCATCGACATATCAGCGTCTTCCTTTCACCGTTTCAGCGGTTTTTCCATTCGGGTTTACGTTTTTCGACAAAGGCCTGGACGCCTTCCTTGAAGTCTTCGGTCTGGGCCAGATCGCGTTGCACCTCGCGCGAAAACATCAGGCTTTCGGGCAGACCGTCGGCGACCGCCATACTGTTCAGGATCCGCTTGGTCGCCTTCACCGAAGAGGGGGACACGGTGCAGATCTGTTCGGCCAGCGCCATTGCGCGGTCCATCAGTTCGGCATGCGGCACCACCTCGTTGACACAGCCCAACCGCAACGCCTCGTCCGCGAGGATCGTGCGGCCGGTGATCATCATCTCCTGCGCGGCCAGACGGCCGATGTAGCGGCTGAGGCGCTGTACGCCCGAGGCCGAGGCGAAGAAGCCGACCTTGACCTCGGGCAGGGCGAATTTCGCCTGATCCGAGGCCAGGATGATGTCGCAGGACAGGGCCGTCTCGAACCCGCCGCCCATGGCGAACCCGTTCACTGCCGCGATGATCGGCTTTTCCAGGTCGAAACGCGAGGACAGCCCGGCAAATCCGCTGTCCGGCAGGCCCTTTTTCGTGCCGCCGCTTGCCGTCGCCTTCAGGTCGTTGCCCGCGGTGAAGGCCTTGTCGCCCGCGCCGGTCAGCACGGCAACCCAGAGGTTCTCGTCCGCCGCGAACGCATCCCAGCAGGCCGCCATCTCTTCATGCATCGGCAGGTGGACGGCGTTGTAGACCTCGGGCCGGTTCATGGTGACCAGCAGGATATGTCCGCGCGTCTCGGTCTTGATAAATTCGTAAGCCATCAGACCTTCAGGCCTCCTGTATCGATTTCCGTGAATTTTCCGCCGTTTGCGGCCAGATCCTTGAGCAGTTCCGCCGGCGCGAAGGCGGGATCTTCTTTACCCAACGCCTCCATCCGCGCCAGGATCTCGGGTGCGCCGACGGTATCGGCATACCACATCGGGCCGCCCTTGTCGGCGGGCCAGCCGTAGCCGTTCAGCCAGACCACGTCGATATCCGAGGGGCGCTGCGCCTTGTTCTCTTCGAGGATCTTCAGCGCCTCGTTGATCATCGGATAGATGCAGATCTCGGTGATTTCGTCCGGCTCCATCTTGCGCGGCTCTGCGCCGGTGATGTCGCGGATGATCCTGGCTGTCACGTCCGAGGGGATCGGCTTGCGGTTCTCGTCATAGTCGTAATAGCCCGCGCCGGTCTTCTGGCCCCGCCGGTCGATTTCGCACAGCGCGTCGCGGATCGGGTTCTCGGTCTTGGCGCCCTTCGACCAGCCGATGTCGAGACCGGCCAGGTCGGACATCTGGAACGGCCCCATCTTGAAGCCGAAGGTGTTCAGCGCCGCGTCCACGTCCCAGGGCATCACACCCCGATAGACCAGCTTGTTCGCCTGCCGCTGGCGCGCAAAGAGGATGCGGTTGCCCACGAAACCAGGGCAGACGCCGACCAGCACGGCAATCTTGTTGATCTTCTTCGCCAGATCCATGCAGGTCGCCACCACATCGTCCGCCGTTTCGCGTGCGCGCACGATTTCCAGCAATTTCATGACATTGGCGGGCGAAAAGAAGTGCAGGCCGATCACGTCCTGCGGCCGTTTGGTGACGCTGGCGATCTCGTCGATATCCAGGGCCGAGGTGTTGGTCGCCAGGATCGCACCCGGTTTCATCACCCGATCGAGTTCGGTGAAGATCTTTTTCTTGAGGTCCATGTCCTCGAATACCGCCTCGATCACCAGATCGCATTGCGCCAGATCAGAGAGCGACAGCTTGCCGTCATACCTGCCCATCCGCGCCTCGACCTCGTCCTGCGGAAAGCGGCCCTTGTCGGCGCTGTTCTGGAAGTTGCGCCGCACCACGCCCAGGCCGCGCTCCAGCGCCTCGGCCTTGGTCTCGACGATGGTCACGGGAAAGCCGGCGGTGACGAAGTTCATCGAGATGCCGCCGCCCATGGTGCCGGCGCCGATGATGCCGACGGTCCTGATCTCGCGGCGCGGGGTCGACTCGTCCAGGCCCGGCACCTCCCAGGCGGCCTTGCCGGCCTCGGCAATGTAATTGGCGGTGTCGCTTGTGTTCGGGGCGGTCATGTCGTCTCCTTCATCTGTTCAAGACAGGCGGTTCGGATGCTGCGCCGGTCCAGCTTGTCGGTGGTGCCACGGGGCAGGGCGCTCGTGTGCAGCCAGATGCGCTCGGGCACTTTGAACCTTGCGATCTGATTTTGCAAAAAGGCGATCAGCTCTTCTTCGCTGACGCGCGCGCCCGGATGCAGCGTCACGGCCGCGCCCACCACCTCGCCCAGGCGGTCGTGAGGGATGGCAAAGGCACAGGCCTCGGCCACCGCGACATGGCGGTGCAGCGCGCCTTCGACGTCCAGACAGGCGATATTCTCGCCGCCGCGGATGATGATGTTCTTCTTGCGGTCGACGATAGTGACGATCCCATCGGCGTCGATGAAGCCCAGGTCGCCGGTGCGCAGCCAGCCGTCCTGCATGGTTTCGGCCGTCGCCTCGAGTTTATTGAGATAGCACCGCATGTTGGAAGGACTTCTTACCGTGATTTCTCCGATCTCTCCGGACGGCACATCGCGCCCCTGATCGTCCAGAAAGCGCAACTCCTGCACCGGCGGATAGAGCCGGCCGCAGGCGCCGGGGCGCGCGACATAGTCCGGGCCGGCCATGCCGATGCCATTGGCGTTGGTCTCGGTCATGCCCCAGCCGGTGGCGATCTGCGCCGAGGGGATCGCCCGCGCCAGACCTTCGACCTGCGCCGCGGGCCGCTTGGCGCCGCCGGCGCCGACAAAGATCAGCGAGGACAGCGCCGCATCCTTGCGGGCTGCGGCATGGATCAGGTCGGCGCTTTGCGTCGGAACGCCAAGGAAGCGCGTGACCTGCAGGCTTTCGATCAGGTCGACGGCCTTGTCGGCATCCCATTTGTCCATCACGACCAGCTTGCCGCCGGCCGCGAGGCTGAGCAGGAACATCGGATGCGAGGCGGTGACGTGGAACAGCGGTGTAACCACGAGGAAACAGGGTCTGAGGGCAGGGGGCGCATCCGGCGGCGGCGGGGTGACCAGCGCGGCCAGTTCACCCTGCATCAGCCAGGTGAAGACGGCGGTCATCGCGCCCCGGTGGGTCAGCACGACTCCCTTCGGATGACCGGTCGTGCCCGAGGAGTACATGACGGCCATATCGTCATCTGTATCAAGGGCTTGCGCCGGCCAGTTCACATGCGATCCGGTGGCCTTGAAGGCGTCGAACGACGGCGCGAGTTCGGCGCCGTCGCGCACGCCGATCAGGTGCAGCCCCAGCGGTTCGATCAGCGACGTCATGCGACGGATGCGCTCGCCATCCGCAAAGACCAGCTTTGCCGCGCTGTCCTTCAGCGCATAATCCAGCTCGGGCGTTGTCCACCAGCCGTTCAGAAAGACCGCCACGGCGCCCATGGAGCTGATGGCCATGAAGAGGATCAGCAGCTCGGGGCAGTTGCGCATGGCAATGCCGACCGGCGTGCCCTGGGTGACTCCGATCTTCTGCAAGGCGTCGGCGGTGCGGCGCACGTCATTGCAGAAGGCCGTGTAACTCCAGCGCTCGTCGTGGAAAACCAGATAGTCGTCAAACCCGGCTTGCGGCGTTTCCGACCATTGCAGCAGCGCGCGCGTCGTGCCGGGAATATTGGCGAAGGTCTTGTAGCGCTGTCCGCGAATGTCGGCTTCGGTCACCGCGTAAAGCGGATTGGTTGTGGTGACATGCGTCACGGCCTGCGCCAGCGTCATGCCGGTCAAAGGGGCAAACCCCGGACGTGCCCGTATGTCGGGCCCAAGCGCCTGGCCATTCATGATCCTCCCTCGGCAGCGAGGCCTGTGCGGCCCGCGACTCTCCCTCGGGAAAATGTTAGAACGGATTGCCGGGGGTGCCAATGCCGCTTGTCGGAATATGTTTCCGCATATCGGATATTAACATAATACTGATTATGCGATTATAGGATGGTGACAAAGGCGGCTCCCCCATCCGAAGGAACCGCCCATAGCCTTTAGAAGAATGCCTGCAGCCCGGTCTGCGCGCGGCCCAGGATCAGCGCGTGCACGTCATGCGTCCCCTCGTAGGTGTTCACCGTCTCGAGGTTCACCATGTGGCGGATCACCTGGAATTCGAGGCTGATGCCGTTGCCGCCGTGCATGTCGCGGGCCATGCGCGCGATATCCAGCGCCTTGCCGCAGTTGTTGCGCTTGACGATGCTGATCATCTCCGGCGCGGCCTTGGCCTCGTCCATCAGCCGGCCGACGCGCAAGGATGCCTGCAGGCCCAGCGAAATCTCGGTCATCATGTCCGCCAGCTTCTTCTGGAACAGCTGCGTCTGCGCGAGCGGCTTGTTGAACTGCTTGCGGTCCAGCCCGTATTGCCGCGCTGCGTGCCAGCATGCCTCGGCCGCGCCCATCGCGCCCCAGCTGATGCCATAGCGTGCGCGGTTCAGACAGCCGAACGGACCCTTCAGCCCCTCGACATGCGGCAGCAGCGCATCCTCGCCGACCTCGACGTTGTCCATCACGACTTCGCCGGTCACGGAGGCTCGCAGCGACATCTTGTTCTGGATCTTCGGTGCGCTCAGCCCCTTCATGCCCTTCTCCAGCACGAAGCCGCGGATCTTGCCGCCATGCGCCTCGGACTTGGCCCAGATCACGAAGACATCCGCGATCGGCGCGTTCGAGATCCACATCTTCGAGCCGGTCAGCCGGTAGCCGCCCTCGGCCTTGACCGCGCGGGTCTTCATTCCGGCCGGATCGCTGCCGGCGTCAGGCTCGGTCAGGCCGAAACAGCCGATGAATTCACCGCTGGCGAGCTTGGGTAGATACTTCATCCGCTGCTCTTCCGAGCCGTAGGCATAGATCGGATACATCACAAGGCTGGACTGCACCGACATCATCGAGCGATATCCCGAGTCGACACGCTCAACCTCGCGCGCCACAAGCCCGTAGCTGACATAACCCGCGCCGATGCCGCCGTATTGCTCGGGGACCGTGACGCCCAGCAGGCCCATCTCACCCATCTCGCGGAAGATTTCCGGCTCCACGCCCTCTTCGGCAAAGGCCTTGGTCACGCGCGGCATCAGCTTTTCCTGTGCATAGGCGCGCGCGGAGTCGGCGATCATCCGTTCGTCCTCACTCAGCTGGTCGTCCAGGCGCAGCGGGTCGGACCATTCGAACCGGCCCAGATCGGGCGCGTCCTTGGCTTTGAGCGCGGGCTTCGGGGTGCTTGGGGCGTTCATCTCAGACTCCTCCTTTTGGGATTTGCCGCAGTCTAGGATTTGAACGGCCGAAAAAACAGCAAGACTTTTGCACGGATTCATGAGTTAATGGCATACATGCTCGCGCCCCGCCGACTCCTGCCCTCGATCTCCTCGTTGCGGGCGCTTGAAGCGCTCGACCGTCTTGGCAGTGCCTCGGCGGTGGCGGAAGAACTGTCGCTGACGCAAAGCGCGGTCAGCCGGCAGCTGCAGGCGCTGGAACGCCAGATGGGGATGGAACTGGTCGAGCGTGGCCAAAAGCGGCTGACCCTGACTCCCGAAGCGCAGGATTACGTCGCCGAGGTGCGCAATGCGCTGATGCAGATCGCCAATGCCTCGCTGCGGTTGCAGGTCGCGCCGATGGGCGGAACGCTGAACCTGGCGATCCTGCCGACCTTCGGAATGCGCTGGTTGATGCCCCGCCTGCCCGCCTTCGCCCGGCTGCACCCAAGCGTCACACTGAACATGTCGACACGGCTGGCGCCCTTCAACTTTGCATCGGAACCCTTTGATGCCGCATTGCATTATGGCCTTGGTGACTGGCCCGGCACCGACCGCCTGCTGCTCAAGCACGAGGCGCTGCTGCCCGTCGCAGCGCCGGCGCTGATCGAGGGGCGCGGGGTGCCCGACCCGGCGTCCCTGCTGAAACTGCCGCTGCTGCACATCCAGACCCGGCCGAACGCCTGGGCCGACTGGTTCACCGCCAAGGGAGCGCGGCCCGCCCGCGCCCTGCCCGGCACGATGTATGACCAATTCTCAACCATCACTCAGGCCGCCCTGCACGGGTTGGGCGTGGCGCTCATGCCCGACTATCTGGTCGAGGAAGAGGTCGCCACCGGCCGGCTGGTCGCGCTCTGCGGGCCGGCGGTCGAGGCGCGCGGCGCATACTGGCTGGTCTGGCCGCAGACACGGGCGCGCGACGCCTCGCTGGCCGCCTTCCGCGACTGGCTGGCCGGACAGGCCGAACCCGAGGATCCGCTGCCGCGCTAGGCGAAGGGCAGCGCCACGGTAAAGACCGCGCCCTGCCCCGGCTCGCTCTCGACCTTCAGCCGCCCGCGGTGGCGGTTCACGATATGCTTGACGATGGCGAGGCCAAGCCCGGTGCCGCCCAGCATCCGGCTGCGATGGGTATCGGCGCGGTAGAAGCGCTCGGTCAGGCGCGGCAGGTGCACCGGGTCGATGCCGGGGCCCTTGTCGGACACGCTGACGCGCGCCTCGCTATCGCCGGTCAGCGTGACCGTGACCAGCCCGCCGGAACTGCCGTATTTGATCGCGTTCTCGATCAGGTTGGTGAAGACCTGCCGCAGCTGGTCGGCGTCGCCCGGCACCGTGACCGCGACCTGTGGCGGGGTGAAGTCGAAGGCGACCTTCGAATCGTCGGCCAGCGGTCTCAGCGCCTTCAGCACGTCGGTCAGCAGCGCGCCCAGATCCACCGCATCCTTCGGGCGGATTCGTTCCTGCGATTCCACCCGGCTGAGCGACAGCAGGTCGCCGACCAGCCGGTTCATCCGGTTCGCCTCGTTGCCCATGATGCCCAGAAACCGCTCGCGCGCCGCAGGATCGCGCGAGGCGGCGCCGCGCAGGGTTTCGATGAAGCCCAGCAGCGCGGTCAGCGGCGTGCGCAGCTCGTGGCTGACGTTGGCGACAAAATCGCGGCGCATCTGCACGGCCTGTTCCAGAGGCGTCGCGTCCAGCAGCGTAACCAGCAGCGCCCCGGCCGTGCCGGCGGGGCGGCACGAGGCCTCCCACAGGGTCGCCTGCGCGCCCTCGCTGCCGGGCATCCGCACCTGCCGGGGCTGGCCGTCGGCCATGCTGGCGGCAATGGTGCGGGCCATGTCGGGCTGGCGCAGGATGGCGTCGTGGTGGCGGTCGACGATGTTCTGGCCGAACAGCGCCCTGGCCGCGGCATTGGCGGCGGCGATGCGGGCGTCCCGGCCGATCAGCAGCGCCGGCACCGGCAAAGCTTCGAGCAGGTCTCCCGCGATCTCCGCCATGGCTCAGGCCCCGGGCACGGCGGCGGCCACCGCCTCTGTGAAGACCGCGAGCAGCGCCTCGGGCTCCTCCAGGCCGACCGAGACGCGGAAGAAACCTTCGGAGAGGCCCAGCGCGGCGCGTTCCTCCACCGTCAGCGCCCGGTGGGACGAGGAGGCCGGGTGCGACAGCGTGGTGCCGACATCGCCCAGCGTCGGGGCAAAGCTCAGCCCGTCGGCGGCACGGGTGAAGGCATTGGCCGCCTCGCGCCCGCCGTTCAGCTCGAAACTCACCATGTTGCACCCCTGCCCCTGCAGCAGCGCCTTCGCGCGGGCGTGGTCGGGGTGGTCGGCGCGCATCGGATAGATCACCCGTTTCACGCCGGGCAGGGTCGCCAGACGGTCGGCCAGCGCCACGGCGGTGGCCTGCGCCCGCTCGAAGCGCAGATCGAAGGTCAGCATCCCGCGTTCGGCCAGCCAGCAGTCGAAGGGGCTGGCGGTCAGCCCGGCGGTCACCGAGAAGACGCGCAGCCGCTGCGCCAGCGCCGGGTCCTTGGCCGCAACCCAGCCCAGCATCACGTCGGAGTGCCCGGCCAGCAGCTTGGTGATCGAATGGATGACGATATCCGCGCCATGTTCGAAGGGGCGGAAGGCGCGCGGCGTGGTGAAGGTATTGTCGACGGCCAGCAGGATGCCGTGCTCCCTGGCCAGCTTCGCCAGTCCGTCGATATCGGCCACCCGCAGCGTGGGGTTCGACACCGCCTCGACCAGGATCAGCCGGGTTTCGGGCCGGATCGCCGCCGCAATGGCACCCACGTCGCCCGGATCGGCCATCGAGGTGGCAATCCCGAGGCGCGGCAGGTCCTCCTTCATCATCCGCAGCGAGCGGCCGTAAAGCTGGTTGCCGCCGATCACGTGATCGCCCGCTTTCAGCAACCCCAGCAGCACCGCCGAGACCGCCGCCATGCCCGAGCCGGTGACAACCCCGCCGCCGACGCCTTCCATCGCATCGAGCTTGGCCCCGACCACATCGGCGTTGGGATGGCCTTCGCGCGAATAGGTATAGCCGTGCACCCGTCCCTCGTATTGCGCATCCAGCGCATCGGGCGTGTCAGAGGCATAGACCACCGAGGGCGACAGCGGCGTCACCACAGGGCGGCTCGCACTTTCCGGCAGCGGATACGGGCGGACGATCGAGCCACGCGAATTCTTCATGGACGGAACCTTTCGAACAGAGTCGCGCGAGGTGTAGGCCGCCGGCGCCCGCCCGGCAAGCCTGTGGATGGCGCCGCGGCCCTGCCCTTCTCTGGTTTCCAAATACCTCGGGGGGGCCGCCGCAGGCGGCGGGGGCAGAGCCCCCTGCCCCGGCCGGGATCAGAGCGCGCGCATCTCGTCGCGGAAACGGCGCATGTTCTCCTGATAGTGCTTGGCGCCCAGGATGATCCGCGCGAGCGCCTTCTCGTCGACCTCGCGCACCACCTTGCCGGGGGCGCCCATCACCAGCGAATTGTCGGGAATTTCCTTGTTCTCGGTCACCAGCGCGCCGGCGCCGATCAGGCAGTTCTTCCCGATCTTCGCGCCGTTCAGGATCGTCGCGCCCATGCCGACCAGGGTATTGTCGCCTATGGTGCAGCCGTGCAGCATCACCTTGTGCCCGATGGTGCAGTTCTCGCCGATGGTCAGGGGAAAGCCCGCGTCGATGTGCATGACGCAGTTCTCCTGCACGTTCGACCCCTTGCCGATGGTGATCACCTCGTGGTCGGCACGGATGGTGCAGCCGAACCAGACCGAGGATCCCTCTTCCATCACCACCTGGCCGATCAGGTTGGCGTCGGGCGCGATCCAGGTGTCGGGATGGATCTGGGGGGTGTGGCGGCCCAGGGCGTAAAGGGTCATGACAGCTCCTCGAATTCTGTCTGGAGCGCGCGGACATGGTCCGTCAGCCCCGGTTGCTGCAGGCGGCGCAGGCGCGTCGCGGTGACGATGGTCTTGAGCTTGTCCTCGGTCGCGTCCAGGTCGTCGTTGACCAGCACGAAGTCGTAACCGCCCCAGTGGCTGATCTCGTCCCAGCTTTTCTGCATCCGCCGCGCGATGGTGTCCTCGGTGTCCTGCCCGCGCGAAACCAGCCGTCGTTTCAGCTCGGCAATCGATGGGGGCAGCAGGAAGATCGACAGCGTATGCGGCCCCAGGGCCGAGTTCTGGATCTGCTGTGCGCCCTGCCAGTCGATGTCGAACAGCACGTCGCGCCCGGCGCTGATCGCCGCCTCGACCGGCGCGCGGGGCGAGCCGTAGAAGTTGCCGAAGACATGAGCATGTTCCAGCATCCCGCCCTCGGCCACCTGGGTCTTGAAGGCGCTTTCGGTGACGAAGTGGTATTCCCGCCCGTCCCGTTCACCGGGGCGCGGCGCGCGGGTGGTCGCGCTGACCGAAAAGGCGATGGAGGGATCCCATTCGCGCAGCCGCCAGGCCAGCGTCGACTTGCCCGCGCCCGAGGGGCTGGACAGGATGATCAGAAGACCGCGCCGTTCCGCCATCCCTTACTCCACGTTCTGCACTTGCTCGCGCATCTGGTCGATGATGGCCTTCAGTTCCAGCCCCACCGCCGTCAGTTCGCTCGACTGCGACTTGGAGCAGAGGGTGTTGGCCTCGCGGTTGAATTCCTGCATCAGGAAATCGAGCTTGCGCCCCACCGCGCCACCATCGCGCAGCAGGCCGCGGGCGGCCCGCACATGGGCGCCCAGGCGGTCGATCTCCTCGGTGACATCGGCCTTGACGGCCAGCAGCGCCAGTTCCTGCGCGACCCGGTCGGGATCGGCGCCGCCGGCACTGTCGAGAACGCGGGCCAGGTTGGTCTTCAACGCCTCGGCGCTGGCCGCCTTGCGCGCCTCGGCCAGTTCGGCGGCGCGGGCGGTCAGCGTTTCGACCTGGGCCAGCTGTTCGGTCAGGATGTTGGACAGCGCGGCGCCCTCTTCACGGCGCATGGCGACGAAATCGGCCACCAGTGCCGGAAACTCGGCGATCAGCCGCGCGACCAGCGGGGCAGTGTCCTCGGCGCCGGTGCCGGGTTCCAGCATGCCGCGCAGCGCCAGCAGCTCGCCCGCGGTGGTCGGGGCGAGGGTCATGCCGCGCGCGAGCGCCTCGGTCTCAAGTTCGTGCAGCGCGTCCAGAACCACGCCCATGGTCGCGGTGTTCAGCGTCAGGGTGCCCGCCGTCTCGTCACGGCCTATTCGCAGCGAGAGGGTGATGTTGCCCCGGGTGACCGATTTCGACAGCTCGGTGCGCAATGCGCCCTCGAGACCGTCCAGCCAGTCGGGCACGCGCAGCCGCAGATCCAGCCCCTTGCCGTTCACGCTGCGCAGGTCCCAGGCCCAGCCATAGGCGCCCAAGGCGCCCTTGGCCGAGGCGAATCCGGTCATAGAAACGATCATCTGGCTCCCTGTCCAAGGCATCCCGCACGGGTCCGGCCGCGCAGGGGCACCTAAAGCGCTTTGGCGCCCAAGGGCAACCCCGCACCACCTCTGCCACGTTAACCAATGGTAAAGGTTTTATGCGCGGAATGACTCAAATGTGCCATATTAAGACTCAGCTAACCAATATGAAGTAAATGTTTCGAAGCGGGTGACGCGTCGGTCTCCCGGCCGGGCACCCTTTGGAGATGATCATGATCACGAACCATGGCAATCCTGCCGGTCCCGACGCCGAGAAGGTTGTGACGTTCAAGCGGTTCCGGGGAGGCCCGGGCCTATCGCCGATCCGTCAGGCCGAGGCCTACTGGTCGGCGCTACGCGACGGGCCGGGCATCCCCCGTCGGTCGCAGATCGACCCGCGCGGATTGGAGAACCTGCTCGAATACGCCTTTATCCTGGAATATGTCGCGCCCGGGATCGCCCGGTTCCGCCTCGCCGGCCAGCACCTGTCGCTGCTATGCGGAATGGAGGTGCGGGGGATGCCCGTGAGCGCCCTGTTTGCGCCGATCTCGCGCGCCAATGTCGCAGCCGCGCTGGAGCATGTGTTCGAGACGCCGGCCGTGGCCGAGCTAAGTCTGACCAGCGAGCCGCGCTATGGCCGCCGCCCGATCAGCGCGCAGATGATCCTTCTGCCGCTGAAGAACGATCTGGGCGATATCAACCGGGCGCTCGGGGTCGTGGTTTCGGATTGCGACGACGACGGCGCGCTGAACCGGTTCGATGTCACCTCGACCCAGTTCCGTCCCGTGTCGGGGCTACGCTATGAAGCTGACCCCGCGGCCGAGCCGCTACGTCCCGTGCCCTCGGGCGCCTTCCCCCCGCCCCAGGGCCCGGTGTCGCTGCCCGGCCTGGCCGAACCCAAGACCCGCCTGCGCGGCCGCGCCCCGCATCTGCGGCTGGTGACCACGGAGTGATCGGCCCGGGCCGAACCTCAGGGCGACGCGAAAAGGCGTCCTGAACCGTCACTCGGAAATTCAAATTTAGAATCAATATCTTGAAAGGCGTCCTAGCTGGGACGCCTTCCAGACGTTGCGTTCAGGCGGTCAGATCGCCGCCCGGGCCGCACGATCGGCGCGCAGATTCGACAGTTCCTCGGCCACCAGGAAGGCCAGTTCCAGCGACTGGCTGGCGTTCAGGCGCGGGTCGCAGGCGGTGTGATAGCGGTCGCCCAGATCCTCGTCGGTGATCGCCCGCACGCCGCCGGTGCATTCGGTCACGTCCTTGCCGGTCATCTCGAAATGGACGCCGCCGGGCACCGTGCCTTCGGATTTGTGGATCGCGAAGAACTCCTGCACCTCGCGCAGGATCGAGTCGAACAGCCGCGTCTTGTAGCCCGAGGCCGCCTTGACCGTGTTGCCGTGCATCGGGTCGCAGGTCCACAGGACCTTCGCCCCCTCCTCGCGCACGGTCCGGATCAGCTTGGGCAGGTGGTCGCCCACCTTGCCGGCGCCAAAGCGCGCGATCAGCGTCAGCCGCCCGGCCTCGTTCGTCGGGTTCAGCCTGGCCAACAGCTTTTTCAGGTCGTCCGGCGTGGTCGAGGGGCCGCACTTCAGACCGATGGGGTTCTGCACGCCCCGGCAGAATTCGACATGCGCGCCGTCCGGCTGCCGCGTGCGGTCGCCGATCCAGATCATGTGGCCCGAACCGGCCACCGGCAACCCCGTGGTCGAGTCGATCCGGCACAGCGCCTCTTCGTATTCCAGCAGCAGCGCTTCGTGCGAGGTGTAATAGTCGACCGTATGCAGCTCGTGCGTGTTCTCGCCGCTGAGGCCCGCCGCCGCCATGAAGTCGAGCGAGTCCTGAATGCGCCCCGCCATCTCGCGGTAGCGTTCCGCATCCTCGCCGTCTGTGAAGCCCAGTGTCCAGGAGTGGACGCGGTGGATATCGGCGAAACCACCGGTCGAAAATGCGCGCAGCAGGTTCAGCGTCGCCGCGGCCTGGGTATAGGCCTGCAGCATCTTGGCCGGGTTCGGGATCCGCGCTTCGGGGGTGAAGTCGAGATCGTTGATGATGTCGCCGCGGTAGGAGGGCAGCTCGACCCCGCCCAGCACTTCGGTCGGCGCGGAGCGCGGCTTGGCGAATTGTCCCGCCATGCGGCCGACCTTCACAACCGGCACCTTGGCGCCATAGGTCAGCACCATCGCCATCTGCAGCATCACCTTGAAGGTGTCGCGGATGTTGTCGGCCGAGAATTCGGCAAAGCTTTCGGCGCAGTCGCCGCCCTGCAGCAGGAAGGCCCGGCCCTCCGAAGCCGCGCCAAGTGCCTTCTTCAGGCGGCGCGCCTCGCCGGCAAAGACCAGCGGCGGATATTTCGCCAGTTGCGCCTCGGCCGCGGCCAGAGCCCCGGCATCGGGATAATCCGGCATCTGCACCCGCGGTTTGTTCCGCCAGTTCGTCTTTTGCCAGTCGCCCATTGCCACACCCTTTCTGCACAGTCGTGAGGACCGTGTTATACAAAACCGCGCGACGACTGGCCATATCCGAAATGCGACCACTTGACGTCGCTGAAAAGCTCTGAAAATGCTGGTGCGCTTCGCTTCGGCAAAGGCGCGCGGCGCCAAGGGGGTCCGCACCATGAAAGAGCACCGTCAGGTGGCCAAGGCCATGGCGCCGGTTCCGAAGACGCGAGAGTTCGTCTTCGTTCTTGTCGACAACTTCACGCTGCTGAGCTTTTCCGCCGCTCTGGAAAGCCTCCGGATCGCCAACCGCATGGCGGATCAGAAGCTCTATTCCTGGCGGCTGGTCAGCGAGGATGGCAAGCCGGTCAGCTGTTCGGCGGGCGTGGTGTTTCAGGTCGACGGCGATTTCGCCGAACTGACGCGCGAGGACACGATCCTGGTCTGCGGCGGCATCGACATTCAGGACGCGACGACCAAGCGGCTGCTGAACTGGCTGCGGCGCGAGGCGCGCCGGGGGCTTGTGGTGGGCGGGCTCTGCACCGCCGCCTTCACGCTGGCCAAGGCGGGGCTGCTGGACAGCAAGCGTGCCACGATCCACTGGGAGAACGCCGACAGCTTTGCCGAGGAGTTCGAAGAGGTCCAGCTGACCAAGTCGGTCTTCGTGATCGACGGGAACCGGATGACGACGGCCGGCGGCACCTCGTCCATCGACCTGATGCTGAAGCTGATCGCCGACCAGCAGGGCGAGGATCTGGCCAATGCGGTGGCCGACCAGCTGATCTACTCCTCGATCCGCACCGATCAGGATACGCAGCGTCTGTCGGTTCCGACCCGGATCGGCGTACGCCATCCCAAGCTGAGCCAGGTCATCCAGATGATGGAGACCAATATCGAGGAGCCGATCAGCCCGGCAACCCTTGCCCGCGATGTCGGCATGTCGACCCGGCAGCTGGAACGGCTGTTCCGACGCTATCTGAACCGTTCGCCCAAACGGTATTACATGGAGCTGCGGCTGCAGAAGGCCCGAAACCTGCTGATGCAGACGGACATGAGCGTGATCAACGTGGCGCTGGCCTGCGGCTTTGCCTCGCCGTCGCATTTCTCGAAGTGCTATCGCGCCCATTACGACACGACGCCCTATCGCGAGCGCGGCAGCCACGCGGCGCGGCTGTCGATCTGATCACCGCGGCGTCATCCGATAGACGGCGCCCTGCCCCACGGACAGGAACCAGATGCTGCCGTCCGGCGCCTCGATCACGTCGCGGACGCGCTGAGTTTCAGGACCCTTCAGCTGTTCCGCCTCCTGCATCGGCTCGCCGTTCAGGCGCGCGATGTAGTCGAACTTGAGCGAACCGACGAAGACGTCGCCCTTCCATTCGGGCCAGAGCCTGCCGGAATAGACCATCAGGCCAGAGGGCGCGATGGAGGGATCCCAGTAGAAGGCGGGCTGTTCCATCCCCTCCTTGCGGGTGCCTTCGCCGATCTTTGCGCCGGTATAATGCACGCCATAGCTGATGACCGGCCAACCGAAATTGGCGCCGCGGATCGAGCGGTTGATCTCGTCGCCGCCCTTGGCACCATGTTCCGAGGTGATCAGCCGCCCGTCGAGATCAAGCGCGGCGCCCTGCACGTTGCGGTGGCCGTAGGACCAGATTTCGGGCAGCGCGCCGGCGCGGCCGACAAAGGGATTGTCCTTGGGCACGGTGCCGTCGCGGTTGATCCGCACGGTGGACCCGTTGTGCGATGCGAGATCCTGCGCCGAGGGCCCGTGTCCGCGTTCGCCGAGCGTGACATACAGCGTGCCATCCGCTGCCTCGACCACCCGGCTACCGAAGTGGTGGCCGGAACTGCCGGCGGGCCGGGCGGCGAAAATCCGTTTCACATCCTCGAGCGCGGTCCCGTCCTCCGACAGGCGGGCCACGGCCAGCGCGGTGCTGCCGCCGGTCTCCTGCGGGAGAACATAGGTCAGGAACAGCGCGCGCGTCCGGTCGAAATCGCGGGCGACGGTCACGTCGAGCAGGCCGCCCTGCCCGCGCGCCCGCACCTCGGGAACGCCGGACAGCCGGTGCCGCCCGTTGTTGGTGAAATGCCACATCGCCCCTTCGCGCTCGGTCACCAGAAACCCTCCGTCCGGCAGCACATCGACCGCCCAGGGTTCCTTGAGCCCGTCCGCCATGCGCGTCAGGGTCACCTGGTCGGCGAGCGGCTGCGCCGCCAAAGCGGCGGGAAGACCCAGGGAAAGAATGGAAATGAGACAGCTCAGCAAACGCATTGGGAAACTCCGGCTTGAACCTTCGAGATAGGGACTGAGACTGGCTGCACAAGTCGGCGTCACCGGCTGGTGATCCAGCGTCAGCCCGATATCGAAGCTCTTCCCTTTTGTGCAAAGCTTGCCTAGGCTTGACTCTGAACATTCATGTTCCAACCAGGGAGTAAATGCATGAAAAAGCTGCTATTGGCCACTGCCGCGACCGCGCTGATGACCGGATCGGCCCATGCCGAGGCACATGGCAAGGAGGTCAAGCTGGGCATTCTGATCGGCTTTACCGGACCAATTGAATCCTTGACCATTCCGATGGCCTCGGCTGCGGAAATGGCGATCAAGGAAGTGAATGACAGCGGCCTGCTGCTGGATGGCGCCAAGGTGACGGCGCTGCGCGCGGACACCGGCTGTATCGACAATGGCCTGGCCACCTCGAACGCCGAAAAGCTGATCGCCGACGGCGTGAACGGCATCATCGGCGGCGACTGCTCGGGCGTCACCGGCGCGGTGCTGCAGAACGTGGCGATCCCGAACGGGATGGTGATGATCTCGCCTTCGGCCACCTCGCCGGGCCTGTCCACGGTCGACGACAAGGACCTGTTCTTCCGCACTGCGCCGTCGGATGCGCGCGAAGGCCAGGTGATGACCGATATCCTGATGGATCGCGGCATCAAGTCGATCGCGCTGACCTATACCAACAACGACTATGGCAAGGGCCTGGCCGACGCGATCAAGTCGAACTTCGAGGCCGCGGGCGGCAAGGTCACGATCTATGCGGCGCATGAGGACGGCAAGGCCGACTATTCCGCCGAAGTCGGCGCGCTGGCCGCGGCCGGTGGCGATCTGCTGGTTGTCGCGGGCTATCTCGATCAGGGCGGCGCGGGCGTCATCAAGGCGGCGCTGGACGCCGGCGCCTGGGAGACCTTCGGCCTGCCCGGCGGCATGATCGGGGAAAACCTGCCCAAGACCATCGGTCCCGACCTCGACGGCTCGTTCGGCCAGATCGCCGGTTCGGGCGGCGAAGGCATCGAGAAGCTGAAGGAACTGGCCGGCGGCGCCTTTGACGTGACCTCGCCCTATTCGCCCGAGTCCTATGACGCGGCGGCGCTGTTCCTCTTCGCCATGCAGGCGGCCAATTCGACCGATCCGGCCGCCTATGGGCCGAAGATCCTGGAAGTGGCCAACGCACCGGGCGAAAAGATCTATCCCGGCGACCTGGCCAAGGGGCTGGAGATCATCAAGGCCGGCGGCGACATCGACTATGTCGGCGCCTCGGCGGTCGAGCTGATCGGACCCGGCGAAAGCGCCGGCAGCTATCGCGAGATCGAGGTCAAGGACGGCAAGAACGAAACCGTCCGCTTCCGCTGATCGCGGGACCTGAAACACGGGGGTCCCGGGCCATGCGCCCGGGGACCCCGGCAACAACCATAATATGACCGCCGGACAATGGCGGCATGACAGGGGGACGCGATGATCGACGTCCATGACGTGCACAAGCACTTTGGCGGCTTTCATGCGGTCGACGGTGCCACTTTGTCGATCGCCGAAGGCTCGATCACCGGGCTGATCGGGCCAAACGGCGCAGGAAAGACCACGCTTTTCAACGTGATCGCCGGGGTTCTTCAACCGACCTCGGGGAAGGTGACCATGGCGGGCGAGGATATCACCGGCCTGCCGCCGCATGAGCTGTTCCACAAGGGGCTGCTGCGCACCTTCCAGATCGCGCATGAGTTCAGCTCGATGAGCTGCCGCGAGAACCTGATGATGGTGCCGGGCAACCAGTCGGGAGAGTCGCTGTGGAACACCTGGTTCGGCCGCAAGCGGATCGCCGAGGAGGAACGCGCGCTGCGGGCAAAAGCCGACGAGGTGCTGGACTTCCTCACCATCTCGCATCTGGCCGACCAGAAGGCGGGCGAAATTTCGGGCGGGCAGAAGAAGCTGCTGGAACTCGGGCGCACGATGATGGTGGACGCGAAGATCGTCTTCCTGGACGAGGTCGGCGCCGGGGTGAACCGGACGCTGCTGAACACCATCGGCGACGCCATCCTGCGGCTGAACAAGGAGCGTGGCTATACCTTCGTCGTGATCGAGCACGACATGGATTTTATCGAACGGCTTTGCGATCCGGTGATCTGCATGGCCGAGGGCAAGGTGCTGGCCGAGGGCACGCTGGCCGAGATCAAGGCGAACGAGCATGTGATCGAGGCCTATCTCGGCACCGGGCTCAAGCATCGCGACAAGGTGGGCACGTGAGCGCGCGGGCGACGGAGGCCGGGGGGCTGTCTGCCCCCCGGACCCCCCGAGGATATTTGCGGCAAGAGGAAGAAGGGGCGCGGGGATGAGCGGCAATCCGTATCAGGACGACCGCGGCAACAAGGATTTCACCATCGCCAATCCGCGCGCCGGGGGCGAGGCCGAATTTCGCAGGGGTGGCAGCGCCCGCGCCGCGCCGGGCGGCCCGTTCCTGGTGGGCGAGGCGATGACCGGCGGCTATGGCAAGGGGCCGGACATCCTGACCGACTGCACCATCGCGGTCGACAGGGGCGAGATTGCGGTGATCGTCGGCCCTAACGGCGCGGGCAAGTCGACGGCGATGAAGGCGATCTTCGGGATGCTCAACCTGCACGGCGGCCACGTTAGGCTGGACGGCGAGGACATCACCGACCTGTCGCCACAGGACCGGGTGATCAAGGGTATGGGGTTCGTACCGCAGACCAGCAACATCTTCACCTCGCTGACGGTGGAGGAGAACCTGGAGATGGGCGCCTTCATCCGCACCGACGATTTCCGGGACACGATGGCGCAGGTCTATGACCTGTTCCCGATCCTGAAGGACAAGCGCCGCCAGCCGGCCGGGGAACTGTCCGGCGGGCAGCGCCAGCAGGTTGCGGTGGGCCGCGCGCTGATGACCAAGCCCAAGGTGCTGATGCTGGACGAGCCGACCGCCGGTGTCTCGCCCATCGTGATGGACGAACTCTTCGACCGGATCATCGAGGTCAGCCGAACCGGCATCCCGATCCTGATGGTGGAACAGAACGCCCGGCAGGCGCTGGAGATCGCCGACAAAGGCTATGTGCTGGTGCAGGGGCGGAACGCGCATACGGGTTCGGGCAAGGAGCTGCTTGAAGACGCGGAAGTCCGGCGGAGTTTCCTGGGGGGATGAGGATGCGCCTGCGATATTTCGCGCCCGCTCTGGCTCTGATGCCGTCCATGCTGGCCGCCGAGCAATTCACCTGCACCTTCGACAAGGGCTGCGGCACCTCGGATTGCGGGGCGGATGCGCCCTTCAGCGCCTCGCTGGCCCCTGCCCCGACCGGCTGGGTGCTGGTGATGAAAGACGAGACGCTGGGCACCTTCACCGAATTCGACAGCTCGGAGACCGCGCGGCATTTCGTGTCGAGCGACATCGACCCCGATGCCGGAGCCGCTGGCCTGCTCTCGATCTTCGCCAATGGCGCCGCCTTCCTGTCGCTGCATGGCAATTTCATGACTCCCTCGGCCCAGACGCATACCGGCCGCTGCACCCTGGAGACCAGCTGAATGGACCCGTTGAACGCGCTGATCGCCGTTTCGAATTACGTTCTGATCCCGGGTGTCGCCTATGGCAGCCAGCTGGCGCTGGGGGCGCTGGGGGTGACGCTGATCTATGGCATCCTGCGGTTCTCGAACTTCGCGCATGGCGACACGATGGCCTTTGGTGCGATGATCACGATCCTGGTGACCTGGTGGATGCAGTCCAAGGGCATTCACCTGGGTGTCATGCCCACCGCCCTGCTGGCCCTGCCCTTCGGGATCCTAGCCACAATGGCGCTGCTGCTGGCGACCGACCGGATGGTCTATCGCTTTTACCGGCAGCAGAAGGCCAAGCCGGTCATCCTGGTCATCGTCAGCCTGGGCGTGATGTTCATCATGAACGGCATCGTCCGCTTCGTGATCGGGCCGGACGACCAGCAATTCGCCGATGGCGAGCGGTTCATCATCTCGGCGCGGGACTTCAAGGCCTGGACAGGCCTCGAGGAAGGCCTGTCGATCCGCACCTCGCAGGGGATCACGGTGGTGACCACGGTGATCGCGGTGGCGCTGCTGTTCTGGTTCCTGAACAAGACGCGCACCGGCAAGTCGATGCGCGCCTATTCCGACAATGAGGATCTGGCGCTGCTATCCGGCATCAACCCCGAGCGGGTGGTGACCTATACCTGGCTGATCATCGCCGCGCTGACCACGGTGGCGGGCGTGCTTTACGGCCTCGACAAGACCTTCAAGCCCTTCACCTATTTCCAGCTGCTGCTGCCGATCTTCGCGGCGGCCATCGTTGGCGGGCTGGGCAACCCGCTGGGGGCCATCGCCGGCGGGTTCGTCATCGCCTTTTCGGAAGTGACGGTGACCTATGCCTGGAAGAAGGTGCTGGGCTATCTGGCGCCCGGCGGATGGGAGCCTGACAGCCTCGTCCAGCTGATGAGCACGGATTACAAGTTCGCGGTGTCCTTCGCGATCCTGCTGATCGTGCTGCTGTTCAAGCCCACCGGCCTGTTCAAGGGGAAATCGGTATGAACGACACCATCCGGAACGTCGGCCTTTTTGTCATCATGGCCGGGCTGATCGCGCTGGTCGGGGTTCAGCAGGGACTGAACTCGGCGCTGGTGATCCTGAACATGGGCCTGATTTCGGCCATCATGGCGATCGGGGTCAACCTGCAGTGGGGCTATGCCGGGCTGTTCAATGTCGGGATCATGGGTTTCGTCGCGCTGGGCGGGCTGGCGGCCGTGCTGGTCGGCATGCCGCCGGTGAAAGAGGCATGGTCGGCCGGGGGGCTTGGCATCCTCGCCGGGCTGGCGCTAGGCGCCGCCACCATCATCGGCGCGGTTCTGGTGATGAAGCGGATGGAGAAGGGGCTGAAGCGCAGCCTGATCGTCACGGTTGTGCTGGTGGCGGGGTTCTTCATTTTCCGCGCCGTGCTCGACCCGGCGGTCGAGGCGGTGGAGGCGATCAACCCGGCGCTGCAGGGCAACCTGGGCGGCATCAATCCGGGCGGCGAGAACTATCGCGACTACGGGCTGATCATGGTCCTGGCCTGGCTGTTCGGCGGCGTGCTGGCCGCGGGCGCGGCCTGGCTGATCGGCAAGACCGCGTTGGGGCTGCGGTCGGACTACCTCGCCATCGCGACGCTGGGGATTGCCGAGATCATCATCGCCGTTCTGAAGAACGAGGACTGGCTGAGCCGGGGCGTCAAGAACGTGGTCGGTATTCCGCGCCCGGTGCCCTACGAAATCGACCTGCAGGCCGATCCGGGCTTTGTCGCGTCGGCGGCCTCCTGGGGGTTCGATCCGGTCGAGGGGTCGACGGTCTATGTCAAGCTGCTCTATTTCTTCATGTTCCTCGTCGTGCTGCTGATCCTGCTGTGGATGGCGCAGATGGCGCTGAAAAGCCCCTGGGGCCGGATGGTGCGGGCGATCCGCGACAACGAGGTCGCGGCTGAGGCCATGGGCAAGGACGTGACCCGGCGGCACCTCCAGATCTTCGTGCTCGGCTCGGCGATCTGCGGGCTGGCGGGCGCGATGATGACCACGGTGGACAGCCAGCTGACACCGGGCACTTATCAGCCGCTGCGGTTTACCTTCCTGATCTGGGTGATGGTGATCGTCGGCGGGTCGGGCAACAACTTTGGCGCGGTGCTGGGCGGGTTCCTGATCTGGTATCTCTGGGTGCAGGTCGAACCCTGGGGGATCTGGCTGATGCAGCTGGTCACCTCGGGGATGCCCGAGGGCTATTGGCTGAAGACCCACCTGATGGGCAGCGCGGCGCATATGCGGCTGTTTACCATGGGGCTGGTCCTCCTGCTGGTGCTGCGATTCAGTCCAAGGGGCCTGATTCCCGAGAAGTAGTGCCGGCGTGCCATCAACGCTTGCGCCACGCTGGGAATGCGCGCAGTCTTGACCCGGATGGGGACATACAACCGGATCAGGATATGCAGGACGTGCCAGGGCCGCGCGCGCTGACTGCCGTCACCGCCGACATCATCGCTGCCACGACGATACCCGCTGTCTGGGAGATCTTCGCGGATGCGCTGAGCGCCTATGGGTTCGACAACATGATCTATGGCGCCACCCGGTTTCCCGAACGGGGGATCATCGGCGAGCCGCGCGATGCGCTGATCCTGCATCGCGGGCCGCGGGAATATGCGGATATCTACTTGGGAGAGGAGCTTTATCTGCATTCGCCGACCTATGACTGGGCCGAACGCAACAGCGGCTTTGTCAGCTGGCCCGAAGCGATCGTGCAATACGGCAAGCCGCCGAGCGCGCAGCAGATGCGGATTGCCCAGCTGAACCTGCAATTCGGCTTCAGCGCCGGTTTCGTGGGCAGTCTGAACGATGTGGTGCCGGGCATGAAAGGGGTGATCGGCTTCAGCCCCTCGAACGGCATGGATCAGGAGGCGGCAAATGCGCTTTGGGCACGGGTCGGGGCGGATATCGTTCTGCTCTGCAACCTGATGCACCTGCGGGTAGGCACCCTGCCCCGCACCGGCCTGCGCCGGCCGCTGACCACGCGCCAGCGCGAGTCGCTGGAGTGGTATTCGCTGGGCAAGACGACTCAGGACATCGCGACCATCATGGGTCTGTCCATTGCGACGGTAGAGAAACACCTGCGGATGGCGCGGGATTCGCTTGATGCCCAGACCACCGCCCATGCGGTGAAGAAGGCGGCCTCGCTGAACCTGCTGACGGCCTGAAACAAAAAGGCCCGGCGCTTGCCGGGCCCGTTGCAAAGGGATGCGCCGCGGGACGGCGGCGCAAGTCTCTTCAGGCGCCCCAGTGACGCACGACGCCGCAATCCATATGCACGAAATTCGAGCGGGAGTATTTGCCGACTCCACCGGCGCTGCAGGCCATGGCGGCGCGGGCCATCTGGCTGACCGAGCGCGAGGCAAGCCGCAGATCGGCGGCCTGGCCGCGCATGTGCAGCGAATTCTTGGCAACCCCGCGCGAGCGCGAGCGGAGCATCGCGTTGGTTTCGGGGCAGCGATAGCCCGAAAGCATCATGTAGGGTTCGTTGACATCCAGCAGGTTGTGCGCTGCGGCCATGATGTCGATCGTGCGCGGGTCGATCGTCTTCGTCTGGTCGGTCCGCCAGTCGCGCATGAAATGCGTGATCTCGTTCAGCGATTCCTTGATGTATTGGCCATCGACCCAATAGACCATGTCCAGACGTTCGCCCGTGCGGCCGGAATACATCCGGACCTTTCGGACATCGCCGCCGCCCCGAAGGAACCCGGCTGCCTTTGAAAACGTTGGTGCTGCGGATACTGCTGTTGCTGCGAATACGCCCAGTAGGGCACGCCGGGAAAGACCCGGATTATTGCTGTCCATCATGCTGCGTCGTCCCGTACGCTGGTGTTTTATCCTGCCCAGGCGCGATGTTACGCGCCAGTTCGGTTCATCCATCCCCACAGATGTGCACAGTTTATGGCACGGCGAGAATCCTGCGCCAACAGCGGAATCGTCCGAGTTTTAGACACGCCCAAGTTTCGGCAAATTCTTGCGCATGAGCGCAAATTTGTCACACTGTGGCCGTTTCGCCTGCCACAGATCGCCCTGCCGCAACTAATCCCGGATCTGGCGGAATAGTGAGTGGACACCATCCCGTGATTTCCTAACTTTTCTGTTAAGGGACATGTGATATAGACCAACTACCAGATTTAGAGGGCACAACAGAATGTTCGTGAAGATGCGATGGACCGCCACCCATACTTGCGCCGTGATCGCGCTTGCGGCGATGAGCTTTGGTGTGCCCACCACGCCCGCAAAGGCGCAGGTGACCGCCTATAAACAGGCAGTCGCCGAAGCGGCCGCGCAGGACGACGAGGTTGCCGCCTTTTATCGCCAGGCGAATTACGCACCGCTCTGGACCGGCGAGGGCGAGGTTTTCACCGCCCGCCGCGCTGCGTTGATGGCCGCCCTCGCCGATGTCGACAAGCATGGTCTGCCGGCCTCGCGCTACGATGCCGCCGGGCTGCTGAACAAGATGAAGGCGGCACATACGACGCGCGATATCGGCATGGTCGAGGTCGCGCTGTCGCTGGCCTTCCTGCATTACGCGCATGACATCTCTTCGGGCATTCTGGTTCCCTCGCAGATCGATGCCGGAATCCTGCGCGAAGTGCCGCGCCGGGATGGCACCGAGTTGCTGAAGGGCCTGTCGACAAACAACCCGCGCGCCTATTTCGCCAGCCTCGCGCCGCACAACCCGGAATACCGCGAGCTGATGAAGGAGAAGATCCGCTTCGAGCGTCTGATCGCCGCGGGCGGCTGGGGCCCGACCGTTCCCGCCAACAGCCTGAAGCCGGGCGACAGCGGCGACGCGGTGGTGGCGATGCGCAACCGCCTGATCGCGATGGGATACATGGAGCGCAGCGTGTCGCGCGACTATGACGCGGCGCTGGAAGAAGCGGTGCGCGTGTTCCAGCACGCCCATGGCCTGCTCGAGGATGGTGTGGCCGGGGCCGGAACGGTGGACGAGATCAACATCTCGGCCGATGACCGGCTGAAATCCATCGTCGTCGCGCTGGAGCGCGAGCGCTGGATGAACATCCCGCGCGGCAAGCGCCATATCCTGGTGAACATGACCGATTTCACCGCCAAGATCATCGATGACGGCCGGGTGACCTTCGAGACCCGTTCGGTGATCGGCATGGATCAGGGCGACCGACGCAGTCCGGAATTCTCGGACGAGATGGAGCACATGATCATCAACCCGAGCTGGCATGTGCCGCGCTCTATCATCGTCAAGGAATATCTGCCGCAACTGCAGAACAATCCGAACGCCGCACGGCATCTGATCATCACCGACAGCCGGGGCCGCCGGGTGGACCGCGCGAACATGGATTTCACCCAGTTCAGCACGCGCAACTTCCCCTTCGACATGCGCCAGGCACCGGGCGACGCCAACGCGCTGGGCAAGGTGAAGTTCATGTTCCCCAACGCGAACAACATCTATCTGCACGACACGCCGGCAAAGAACCTGTTCTCGCGCGAGGTGCGCGCCTATTCGCACGGCTGTATCCGTCTGGCCGACCCGTTCGACTTTGCCTATGCGCTGCTGGCGGTCCAGACCGAGGATCCGCAGAGCTTTTTCCAGAACATCCTGAAATCGGGACGCGAGACCAAGGTCGATCTGGAACAGCACGTGCCGGTGCATCTGATCTATCGCACCGCCGAGATCGACGCACGCGGGCGCACCGAGTTCCGCCGCGACGTCTATGGCCGCGACGGCAAGATCTGGGATGCGCTGCAACGCGCCGGGGTGGCGCTGCCTTCGGTTCAGGGCTAAGTCTGCGGCCCGAAGCGACAAGCAGAGGGCCGCTTGCATGACGTATTCTGTTCAGGACATCGCGGACGCCATCGGGGCTGAAGCAGTTGGCGACGTGGCGTTGCGGATTGAGCGCGCCGCCGAGCCCGCGACCGCGGACGCCGACGATCTGGCCATGGCGATGGTCGCGCGCTTTCAGGCGGATATTCCCAAGGGCAAGGCACGGGTTGCCCTGCTCTCGCCCGGCGCAGACTGGCAGGCGCTGGGGCTGAAAGCGGCGATCTTCGCGCCGCGCGGGCGGCTGGCGATGTCCGGCGTGACCGCGCTGCTGGACCCCGGTCAGGGGTTCACGTCCGGCATTCATCCTTCCGCCGTCATCGACCCCACCGCCGAAATTGGCGAGGGCGTGTCGGTCGGTGCGCTGACGGTCATCGGCCCTCGCGCGCGGATTGGCGCGGGATCGGTGATCGGGCCGCATTGCGCAATCGGGGCGGATGTGAGCCTGGGCGAGAAGGCCCTGCTGCGCGAGATGGTCAGCATCGGCGCGCGCGCCACCATCGGCGCGCGTTTCGTCGCGCAGCCGGGCGTGCGGATCGGCGGAGACGGGTTCTCCTTTGTCACGCCCGAGATCTCGGGTGTCGAGATGGCCCGCGCCACGCTGGGCGACCAAGGCGAGACCAAACCGCAGGCCTGGCTGCGGATCCATTCGCTGGGCGCGGTCACCATCGGCGACGATGTCGAGATCGGTGCCAATACCACCGTCGACAACGGGACCATCCGCGACACCTTCATCGGCGCGGGCACCAAGATCGACAGTCTGGTTCAGGTCGGCCACAACGTGCGCATCGGAACCGACTGTCTGGTCTGCGCGCAGGCCGGCATCGCGGGGTCCTCGGTCATCGGCAACAACGTGGTGCTGGGTGGTCAGACCGGGGTTGGCGACAATCTGATGGTGGGTGACAGGGTGATTGCCGCCGGAGCCACCAAGATCCTGTCGAACGTCCCCGAGGGGCGTGTGATGATGGGTTACCCGGCGGTCAAGATGGATGCCTTTACAGAGGCTTACAAGGTGATCCGCCGCCTGCCCCGCCTTGCCCGCGACATTGCGGCGCTGAAAAAGGCAGTTTTCAAAGACGAGGGGACCGAGTAATGGAGCGGCGAGCCAGCAGAGGATGGAGGCGGAATTGAGCATCCAGGACCGGGTCATCGCGATCATCGCCGAACAGGCCGTGCTTGACCCTGCTGACGTGACCCCGGACAGCACGCTCGAGGAGCTGGGCATTTCCAGCCTGGGGCTGGTCGAAAGCATCTTCGCCATCGAGGAAGAGTTCGACATCTCCATTCCCTTCAACGCGAACGAGCCCGGATCGGGCGATTTCGACATTTCCAGCGTTGCCGCGATTGTCAGCGGCATCGAAAGTCTGGTCGCCCGGAAGGGCTGATCGATGGGACCGTTGCCATGAAACGGGTGGTCATCACCGGCGCCGGAACGATCAACGCGCTGGGTCATTCGGTGCCGGAAACGCTGGAGGCGATGCGCGAGGGGCGCTGCGGGATCGGCGATCTGGAGTTTCGCGATGTCGAGCGTCTGGCCATCCGCATCGGCGGTCAGGTCCGCGGCTTCGAGGCCGAGGGCCGCTTCAACCGCCAGCAGATGACGCTCTACGACCGGTTCACCCAGTTCACGCTGGCGGCGGCGCAGGAGGCCATTGCCCAGTCGGGGCTGGAGTTCCAGGGCGATGTCGCGGCCCGGTCGGGCGTGGTGCTGGGCACCGCCGGCGGCGGTGTGTCGACCTGGGACGACAACTACCGGGCGGTCTACGAGGAAGGCAAGAACCGGGTCCATCCCTTCGTGGTCCCGAAGCTGATGAACAACGCGGCGGCCAGCCACGTGTCGATGGAATATAACCTCAAGGGGCCGTCCTTCACCGTCTCGACCGCCTGTGCCTCGTCCAACCATGCGATGGCGCAGGCCTTCGCGATGGTGCGTTCGGGCATGGCGCCGGCGATGGTGACCGGCGGGTCGGAGTCGATGCTGTGCTTTGGCGGGGTCAAGGCCTGGGAGGGCCTGCGGGTGATGTCCAAGGACGCCTGCCGCCCCTTCTCGCTCAACCGCAACGGCATGGTGCAGGGCGAAGGCGCCGGGATCTTCGTCTTCGAGGAATACGAGCACGCCCGCGCGCGCGGCGCCGAGATCCTCTGCGAGGTGATCGGCTATGCCATGTCCTCGGACGCGGCCGATATCGTGATGCCCTCGAAGCAGGGCGCGGCGCGGGCGATGGCCGGCGCGCTGGCCGATGCGCGGATCGACCGGAGCGAGGTCGGTTATATCAATGCCCATGGCACCGGCACCACCGCCAACGACAAGACCGAATGCGCGGCGGTGGCCGATGTCTTCGGGCCGCAGGCGGACAAGCTGATGATCTCTTCGACCAAGTCGATGCACGGACACCTGATCGGCGGCACCGGCGCGGTCGAGCTGCTGGCCTGCATCATGGCGCTGCGCGACGGTGTGATCGCGCCCACCATCGGATACGAGGAACCCGACCCGGAGTGCGCGCTGGACGTGGTGCCGAATACGGCGCGCGAGGCGAAGGTCGATATCGCGATCAGCAACGCCTTTGCCTTTGGCGGTCTGAATGCGGTGATTGCGCTGCGCCGGGTCTGATCGCAAGCAAATGGCCCGGGCGGGGTGCCCGGGCCATGCATCCAAACCGTGAGCGCTTACCTCTCGACCACGTCCACGACGTTGTAGCCGGCGGTGAAGCCCTTGAGCGACATCTCGACGGTCACCACCGTGTCGGGCGCGGGTGCCGGGCGCAGCGAGATCGTGGCGATCTTGCCCTTCTTGAAGGCGGCGATGTCAGCCTCGGTCAGACCGATCTGCGCGACGCAGCCGATGGGGTTGCAGAACGAGTAGTTATAGCGCTTGCCCGGCGCGCCATCGATCGAGATCGTCAGCTGGGCGGGAAGCAGCGTTTCGAGCGGGACGATGATGGTGGCCCCGGCGACGGCCTGGGTGCCGTTGGCGATGCGGAACAGCGAAAACTCGGCCATCGGCGTGTTTTCCTTGTCGTGCAGCACCTGCAGCAGCGAACAGGGGTCCTTTTCCTGGTCGGTCTTTACGCAGGCCAGATCCCAGTCGTCGAATTTCTCCTTGGAATAGCGCTGACCGAGCTCCGGGCCCTCCGTGACGTCCTTGCCAAGGTCGAGCTGGCCTTCGCCGGTGGTCGCGGCAGGGGCTTCGGAGGTCGCGGCGGGCGCTTGGGTCGTGGGCGCCTCGGCCTCGGGTTTGGTCTCGGCGGTGCTGCCGGTTGTCGCCGTCTGGGCCTGCACGGCGCCGCTCAGCGCCAGCAGCGCCACGGTGGACAGGGAGCAAATCGTTCTGAACATGGATATCCTGTTTGCTTATTGGTTTTGCGGTTGCTCTAACACAGGCTGCCGCGCAAGTCAGGTCTTATACGGTTTGGAGCAGGGGATTTCTGCCGACGTCGATGCCGCATAACCCAAATGAACAAGGGGACCCGTTAAGGTCCCCTCGAAGTCGTTTCTCCCCGTCGGACTGGCCGACTTAGTTATTCCCGTCAGGTTACGCAAAGCAAATTGACGGGTCAACAGCCATCACTAAAAAAACGTGAGGCCTGACCGAGATTTGAATGATCAGGAGCGCCGCGCAAAAAAGCCGCGCCCGAGGGCGCGGCCAGTCTGACAGGGAGGAAATCCGCAGGACAGGGCACGGCCCTGCCCCACGGACAGAAAGCACTATCGCAGCCAAAGGTTAAATTAGTATGCTGCCTCGGAAGTAAATCCGGGGCAAAGGAACGGGGTATATGGACGGCAAGGTCTTCATCGGGGGCGGCGGACCGGATTACGGGGAAAAACAAGGCCTTATGCTGGGTTACGCCAACCGCCACGGGCTGATTGCCGGGGCCACCGGGACGGGCAAGACGGTTACGCTTCAGATTTTGGCCGAAGGGTTCAGCGCCGCTGGCGTCCCGGTCTTCCTGGCGGATGTGAAAGGCGATCTGTCGGGCATCGCCAAGGCCGGATCGGCGCAGAGCAAGCTGCACGAGGCCTTCACGACGCGGGCTGCGAAGATCGGATTCGACGATTATCAATATGCCGCTTTTCCGGTCGCTTTTTGGGATCTCTTCGGGAAACAGGGCCATCCCGTGCGCACTACGGTCGCTGAAATGGGGCCACTGCTGCTGTCGCGGCTGCTGGAACTGACCGAGGCGCAGGAGGGAATTCTGAACGTCGCCTTCCGCGTGGCCGACGAGGAAGGGCTGCCCCTGCTGGATCTGAAGGATCTTCAGGCGCTTCTGGTCTGGATCGGCGAGAACCGCGCGGCGCTGTCGTTGCGGTTCGGCAATGTGGCGGTGGCCTCGGTCGGGGCGATCCAGCGGCGGCTGCTGGTGCTGGACAACCAGGGCGGCACCGCGTTCTTCGGGGAACCGGCACTGGCGCTGAGCGATCTGATGCGCTGCGACGCGGGAGGGCGCGGCATCGTCAATGTGCTGGCCGCCGACACGTTGATGGCCTCGCCGCGCCTATATTCGACCTTCCTGCTGTGGCTGCTGTCGGAACTCTTCGAGGAACTGCCCGAGGTCGGCGACCCCGAGAAGCCGAAACTGGTCTTCTTCTTCGACGAGGCGCATCTGCTGTTCGACGGTGCACCAAAGGCGCTGGTCGACAAGGTGGAACAGGTGGCGCGGCTGATCCGGTCCAAGGGCGTCGGCGTCTATTTCTGCACCCAAAACCCGGCGGACGTGCCCGAAGACATCCTCGGCCAGTTGGGCAACCGCGTGCAGCATGCCCTGCGCGCCTTCACCGCGAAGGATCGCAAGGATCTGCGGCTCGCGGCAGAGACCTATCGCGACAACCCGCGCTTTTCGACCGAAGAGGCGATCCGCGAGGTCGGGACCGGCGAGGCGGTGACCTCCATGCTGGAGAAGAAGGGGATCCCCGGCATGGTCGAGCGCACGCTGATCCGGCCCCCCTCCTCGCAGCTGGGGCCAATCGACCCGGCGGAACGGGCGGCGCTGATGAAGGCGTCGGCACTGGCGGGCAAATACGACAAAACGCTCGACCGGGAGTCGGCCTACGAAATCCTGGCGCAGCGGGCCGACAGCGCCGCGCGCGAGGCGGCCGAGGCCGAGGAAGCCGCCGAGGCACAGGAGGCCGCGGCGCGGGAATACAACGCCGGCCGCCGCTATTCGGGCGGCCGGGTCACGCGGTCCACCTCGCGGCGGTCGCCCAAGGCGCCCGACACCTTCGGCAGCGCCATGACCGAGGCGGTCATCAAGGAGCTGAAAGGCACCACCGGGCGGCGCATCGTGCGGGGGATCCTCGGCGGGCTGTTCAAGGGGCGCTGAGACGCGCCCCCTTCGGGCTCAGCGCCATTCCTCGCGGCGCGTCACCGCCGCCTGACGCAGGCTGGCGTTGTCGACCCCCACGGCGATGAACTGGCCGCCCGCCTCTGCCACCTCGCGGCAGAAGGACATGTCGAGCGACAGGAACCCCGGCGGCTGTCCGGCGGCGCGAATGCGCTTGATGGCGTCCACCACGGCCTTGCGCACCTCGGGGTGCGAGCTTTCGCCGGGATAGCCCATCGACGCGGCCAGATCGGCGGGGCCGATGAAGATGCCGTCCACGCCATCGACGGCGGCAATCGCCTCGATCTGGTCCAGCGCCGCCACGGTTTCGACCTGCACCAGCAGGCAGATCTCCTCGCTGGCGCGCTTGGCGTAATCCTTGACCGTGCCGTAGCGGCTGGCGCGGGTCGCCCCGGCCACGCCGCGCACGCCGCGCGGCGGATAGTGCATCGCCGCCACCGCGCGTTCGGCTTCCTCGGCGTTCTGGACGTAGGGCACGAGGACCGTCTGCGCGCCGCAGTCGAGGATCTTCTTGATCTCGACGGTATCGTTCCAGGCCGGGCGGACGATGCAGGACACCGGATAGGGCGCCGCCGCCTGCATCAGCGGCAGGGTGTCGGTGCCGCCCATGGGCGCGTGTTCGGTGTCGAGCAGAAGCCAGTCATAGCCGCAATTTGCCAGCATCTCGACCGTGGCGCTGTCGCGGATCGAGCACCAGTAGCCGATCTGCCGCCGGCCCTCCTTGAGTGCGGCCTTGAAGGCATTCTTGGGCAGGTCCATCGCAGTCTCCTTCTTGCGGTCTGGCGCGGCGGGCGTCGTTGCGGCCCGCCGCGCCAGTGATACACGTGCCGGCGCGGGGCGCAGCAGAAATTGTGGCTCTGGCCCGGTTCAGGCGGCGCCGGTCCATTCCGCAACCGTGGCGCGCGCGCCCTGTCCGGCCAGCCGGACATAGGCGTCGGTCACGCCCGCGCGCAGCCGGGTGTCGGCGGCCAGCGCGGGGTCGAAGACCTGCGTCACGCCCAGCAGCGCGGCGACCTTGCCCTCGGGCGTATCCGCGCTGCCGGAGGCCGCGCGCAGCGCGCCCGCCAGCGGATCGCGCACGTCGATCGGCGCGCCGGTCTCGTCAATGCCGCCGACATAGCGCATCCAGGCCGCGACCACGAGGCAGAGACCGGTCGGCACCCGGCCCGCCGCCAGCGCGTCGCGGACCGTGCCCAGAATGCGCTGCGGCAGCTTCTGGCTGCCGTCCATCGCGATCTGCCAGGTGCGGTGGCGGATCCCGGGGTTGCGGTAGCGGTCGAGCAGCGCGGCGCAATAGGCCGCGAGATCCTCGCCCTCGGGCCGGGGCACCGTGGGCAGGATCTCGTCGTGCCACAGCTTGTGGCACAGCGCGGCATAGGCCGGATCCGCCACGGTTTCGGCGATGGTCTGATATCCGGCGAGATAGCCGAGATAGGCCAGCGCGGAATGGGTGCCGTTCAAGCAGCGCAGCTTCATCGTCTCATGCGCCTCGACATCCCGCACGAATTGCGCGCCCGCAACCTCCCAGGCCGGGCGGCCATCGGCGAAATCGTCCTCGATCACCCATTGACGGAAGGGTTCGTGCATCACGCAGGCGGGGTCGAGATAGCCCTCGGCCTGTGCCAGCGCGTCGATATCGGCCTCGGTGGTCGCGGGCGTGATCCGGTCGACCATCGTCGCCGGAAAGGGCACATGGGCTGCGATCCAGGCGGCGAGATCCGGATCGATGGCGCGGGCGAAGTCGATGACGATGCCCTGCGCGAGGTGCCCGTTGGACGGCAGGTTGTCGCAGGTCAGCACGGTGAAGGGCGGCATCCCCGCCGCCCTGCGCCGCGCCAGAGCCGCGACAAGGAAACCGGGGGCCGATTGCGGCAAGTCCGGATGGGCCAGGTCGTGGACGATCTCGGGATGGCTGCGGTTCAGCCGCCCGGTGGCGGGCTCGTGGCAATAACCCTTCTCGGTGATCGTCAGCGAGACGATCTTCACACCCGGATCGGCCATTGCGGCGATGACCGCCCCGGGGTCTTCGGGCGCGACCAGCACGCCGGTCACCGACTCGACGATGCGGGCGTTGCGGCCCTGCGGCCCCAGTTCCACGGCGGTGAAGGCGCCCTCCTGCGGGCCAAGCTGGTCGCGCGCCGTCGGGCTTTTCAGGCTGACGGCGAGGATGCCCCAGTCGCCGCCGCGCGCCGCCATGGCGTCGGCGGTATAGATCGCCTGAAACGCCCGGAAGAAGGCGCCGGGGCCCAGGTGCACCATGCCGGTTTTCGGTTTGGGCGTTCGCCGCGTCAGTCTATCGGGCAAGCCAGCCTCCATCGACGTTGAGAATGGCGCCGGTCACGTAATTCGCGGCCGGCGCGCAGAGAAAGGTCACCGCGCCGGCGATGTCGTTCGGCTCGCCCCAGCGTCCGGCCGGGATGCGCCCGAGAATGTCGGCCGAGCGCGCGGGATCCGCGCGCAGGGCCTCGGTGTTGTTGGTGGCGATGTAGCCGGGGGCGACGGCGTTCACGTTGATGCCGCTCGCCGCCCATTCGTTGGCGAGGATCTTCGTCAGACCTGCGACCCCGTGTTTGGACGCGGTATAGGCCGGGACGCGGATGCCGCCCTGAAAGCTGAGCAACGAGGCGATGTTGACAATCCGCCCGCCCTGCCCGCGCGCGATGGCGGCCTTCGCAAAGGCTTGGCAGAGCAGGAAGACGGCTTTGAGGTTCACGTCCATCACGTCGTCCCAGTCGGCCTCGGAATAATCGACCGTGTCCGCCCGGCGGATGATCCCGGCATTGTTGACCAGGATGTCGAGGTCGCCGAAGTCCCCCAGCCGGGCCGCAGCGGCCGCGGGGTCGGCCAGATCCAGCGTCACCGCCTCGGCGCTGCCGCCCTGTTTCGCGATCCGCGCGACCGTCTCGTCGCAGGAAGAGCGGCCGGCGGCCAGCACATGCGCGCCCGCCTCGGCCAGACCGAGGGCGATGGCCTGCCCGATGCCGGTGTTGGCCCCCGTCACCAGCGCGCGTTTTCCGTCCAGCCGGAAAATGCTCACCGCAGGGTCTCCATCGCGACCATGTCCATGTCGGTGAAGTCGATGTTGTCCCCCGCCATTGCCCAGCAGAAGGCATAGGCGCCCGTTCCCGCCCCGGCATGGATCGACCAGGGCGGCGAGATCACCGCCTGTTCATTGGCCATGACGATGTGGCGCGTCTCGGTCGGCTGGCCCATCAGGTGAAACACGCGGGTCTCCGGCGCCATGTCGAAGTAGAGATAGGCCTCCATCCGCCGGTCATGGGTATGGGCCGGCATGGTGTTCCAGACCGAGCCTTCCTTGAACCGGGTATAGCCCATCACCAGCTGGCAGGTCTCGACCACCTCTGGGTGCAGGAATTGCAGGATCACCCGCTCATTTGCGGTGGCCCTCGCGCCCAGCTCGACCCGGCGGGCCATGGAGGCGGTGACCAGCGTCGTTGCGCAGGTGCGGTGCGCCGGGGCGGAGAGGATATAGAACCGCCCTGCCCCGGAAAAGGTCACCGGCCCGGCGCCCATGCCGATATAGAGGATCTCGCCGGGACCAACCGCATGGGTCTGGCCCGCGACCGAGATCTGGCCCGTCTCGCCGATGTTCAGGACGCCCATCTCGCGGCGATCCAGAACTGAAGGCGTGCCGGTTTCGGCCACGCGATCCAGCACGAGCGATCCGCCCTTCGGCACGGCGCTGCCCAGGATCAGCCGGTCGTAATGCGAATAGACCAGCGAGATCTGTCCCGGCGTGAACAGCCCGCCCACGTGGAAATGATCCCGCAGCCCTTGCGTATCGAGCGATCGGGCCGACACCGGATCGAGGGCATAGCGGGTTTCGACATGGGTCACGCGGGTCTCCTTCACAGAAATTCGTCCCGTCGGGGCGTAAAGGTATCGATCAGCTCGCCGGCTTCGAGGCATTGGCAGCCATGCACGACGTTCGAGGGCACGACGAGGCTGTCGCCGGCGCTGACTTCTCGGTCCTTGCCGTCCACGGTCACCCGGAACCGGCCTTTCAGGACATAGGTCGCCTGAATCTGCGGATGGGAATGCAGCGAGCCGACCGCCCCGGTTTCGAAGCGGAAGGACACGACCATCAGATCGGGGTGGTCGGACATGACCTGGCGCGTCACGCCGGGTTCAGGCGAGACCGAGGGAAAGCTTTGGGGCATGGCAGAGGCTCCTGACGTCAATGGAACAGGGATGGCAACCACAATGACAGACTCGGGATATAGGTGACCAGCATAAGCGTCACGAAGGCGGCGGAATAGAACGGCCAGATGGTGCGGATCGCGTCCTGGATCGGTATGCGCCCCACGGCGCAGCCGACGAAGAGCACGGCCCCCACCGGCGGTGTGCAGAGCCCGATCCCGAGGTTCAGGATCAGGATCACCCCGAAGTGCACCGGGTCGACGCCGAAGGCCACGGCCACGGGCAGGAAGATTGGTGTTGTGATGACGATCAGCGGCGACATGTCCATGAAGGTGCCGAGGATCAGCAGCACCAGGTTGATCAGCAGCAGGATGACGATGGGGTTGTCCGAAAGGTTGGACATCGCCTCCACCAGCAGAGCCGGGACGCGGGTATAAGCGAGCAGCCAGCCGAAGGCATTGGCGCAGCCGATCACCATCAGCACCATGGCGGTGGTGCGTACGGCGGCCTTGGTCGCCTCGACGAAGTCGTGCCAGGACAGCGAGCGGTAGACGAGGAAGGTCACCAGCATCGCATAGACCACGGCGATGTTCGAGGATTCCGAGGCGGTGAAGATGCCGGAACGGACGCCGCCAAAGATGATCAGGATCAGGAACAGCCCAGGCAACGCGTTCAGGAACAGGTCCCCCAGACGCTTGAGGCCCGGGAAGGGTTCGGTCGGATAGCCGCGCTGGGAGGCGACCCACCAGGCGGCGGCCATCAGCGACAGGGCAAGGATCAGGCCCGGGATGATGCCGGCGGTGAACAGGTCGGCGATCGAGATCTTGCCGCCGGCGGCGATGGAATAGATGATCATGTTGTGCGAGGGCGGGATCATCAGCGCGATGATCGAGCCGACAACAGTGATATTCACCGCGTAGTCAACGCCGTATCCGCGCGCCTTCATCTGCGGCACCATCAGCCCGCCAACCGCCGAGGCATCGGCCGCGGCCGAGCCCGAGACGCCGCCGAACATGACGCTGGCGGTGATGTTGACCTGTCCCAGCCCGCCGCGCAGGTGGCCGACCATCGCCCCGGCGAGCGCGACCAGCCGCCGGGCGATATCGCCGCGCACCATCAGGTCTCCGGCGAAGATGAAGAAGGGTATCGCCATAAGGGCAAAGACGCTGACCCCGGAATTCAGCCGCTGGAACACCACCACCGGCGGCAGGCCGAGGTAGATCACCGTGGCGAAGGAGGAAACGCCCAGGCAGAAGGCGACGGGTGTGCCGATGGCGAGCAGGAACACGAAGGTTCCGAACAGAACATAGAGCTCCATCTCAGAACTCCTCCACCGGTTCGGGATCGCCGAAACGGGCGGTGTGCAGACCGGCGGCGCGGCGCAGGATGCGTTCCAGTGAAAAGATCACGATCAGCCCGCCGCCGACCACGACGGGGGCGAAATTGAAGGCATCCGAGATGCCGAGCGAGGCCATCTTGTTGCCGGCCACCTTCTCGGCCAGCTCCCAGCCATACCAGACCATCCCGGCGCCAAAGCCGCCCACCGCGATGTCGCTCAGCGAATGCAGCCAGGGCTTTGCCTTTTCGGGCAGGATGTAAAGCAGCACGTCGAAGGACAGGTGATATCCCTCGCGGATGCCCACGGCGGCGCCGAGGAAGATGAACCAGCCCATGATCATGACCGAGCCCGGCTCGGTCCAGATCAGCGAATTGTTCAGGACGTAGCGCCAGAAGACCTGCGCGGCGATGGCGGCAGTCATGGCGCACAGCCCGATCCCGGCCAGCCACAGCGATAGCGTCGCCAGGGCGCTGGTCGCGCGGGCGGCGGACGTGATGAATTCGCGCACGGGCGCGCTCCTCTCCGGTTGTCCAAAGATGCCGCGGCGGACCTGCCGCCGCGGCTCGGGTCGCGTCAGGTCACTCGGTGGCCTGGATGTCCTCGACCATTTTCTTCAGTTTGTCCGAAGTCACGTATTTCTCGTAGACCGGGGCCATCGCCTCGATGAAGGGCGTCTTGTCGATGTCGGTGACAACCTCGATCCCGGCTGCCTTGACCTTTTCCATGCTGGCCTCTTCGCGCTTGTTCCAGAGGTCCTGCATCACCGCGTTGGAGGCGCTCGCCGCTTCCTTGACCGCCGCCTGAT
This sequence comes from Seohaeicola nanhaiensis, assembly GCF_042654245.1. Taxonomy (NCBI): domain Bacteria; kingdom Pseudomonadati; phylum Pseudomonadota; class Alphaproteobacteria; order Rhodobacterales; family Roseobacteraceae; genus Seohaeicola; species Seohaeicola nanhaiensis. Next base: position 270,023 of record NZ_JBHSGI010000034.1, on the reverse strand, counting down.
CCTCGGCGCTGAGGCTGTCGAAGGTCTTCTTCGACATCACCAGCACTTCCGGCACGATCAGGTGCTGGTCGAGCGTGTAGTATTTGGCGACCTCGTAGTGTCCCGAGGATTCATAGGACGGCGGATTGTTCTCGGCCCCGTCAATGACGCCGGTCTGGATCGAGGAATAGACCTCGCCATAGGGCATCGGGGTCGCGTTGGCGCCAAGCGCCGACACCATGTCGACGAACATGTCGGACTGCATGACGCGGAACTTCATGCCGGCCAGGTCGGCCATCGAATGGATCGGCTTCTGGCTGTTGTAGAACGAGCGCGAGCCCGCGTCATAGAACGTCAGGCCGATCAGGTCATGCTGCGTGAAGGCGTCCTTGATCTGCTGGCCGACCGGGCCGGCCATCACCTTGCGCATGTGGTCGGGCGAGCGGAAGATATAGGGCAGCGAGGGAATCTGGGTTTCCTCGATGATGTTGTTGAAGGGCCCGAGCGAGACGCGGGCCATGTCGATGACGCCGAACTGCGTCTGTTCAATGGCATCCTTCTCTTCGCCGAGCTGCGCGCCGAAGAAGACCTCGATGCAAAGACGCCCGTTGGTCTTCTCCTCGAGCATCTTGCCCATGGCCTTGACCGCCTCGACGGTCGGATAGCCATCGGGATGCGTATCGGCCGAGCGCAGGGTGCGTTCGCAGGCCGTTGCGGCCCCGGCCAGTGCGACCGATGCCAGTAGTGCCGTCAATATGTGCCGTTTCTTCATTTGCCTTCTCCTCCCTGGAGTGGTGGCCCTTTCAGAGCCGGTATGCCTGTTTTGCCAGGCGATACGTCAGGTCTTGCGCGACCTCGTGGGCCGCGTTCTCCCCGAGACGTCCCGTCGCGACCAGCGTCGCGAGATAGGCGCAGTCCGTCCGCCGGGCCACGTCGTGACGGGCCGGGATCGAACAGAAGGCGCGCGTGTCGTCGTTGAATCCGACGGTGTTGTAGAAGCCGCAGGTTTCCGTGGTGATCTCGCGAAACCGTCTGATCCCCTCGGCGCTGTCGAAGAACCACCAGGGCGGCCCGAGGCGCAGCGCCGGATAGACACCGGCCAGCGGCGCCAGTTCGCGGCCATAGACGGTTTCGTCGAGCGTGAAGAGGATGATGGTCAGGCCGGGCTCCATCCCGACCGCGTCCAGCATCGGTTTCAGCGCACCGACATAGTCGGTGCGGCCCGGAATATCGAAGCCCTTGTCGCGCCCGTGGCTGGCAAAGACGCCGGCATGGTGATTGCGGCGCGATCCAGGGTGGATCTGCATCGTCATCCCGTCTTCCAGGCTCATCCGCGCCATTTCGGTCAGCATCTGGCCGCGGAAGGCATCGGCCTCTTCGGGTGTGAAATCGCCCGACAGAACCTTGCCCAACAGTGCCGCCGCCTCTTGCGGGGGCAGGTTTTCGGTGCGCGCGGTCGGGTGGCCGTGATCGGTGGCCGTGGCACCGAAGTCGCGGAAATAGGCGCGCCGGGCGCGGTGGGCGTCCAGGTATCCGGTCCAGCTGGTGGTGTCCTCGCCCGTCATCTCGCCCAGGCGCGCGACATTGGCGCGGAAGCCTTCGAACTCGGGATCGACCACCGCGTCGGGGCGATAGGTCGTCACCACGCGGCCCGACCAGCCGCTGGCGCGGATCGCGCGATGGGCGGCGAGATCGTCCAGCGCGCCTTCGGTGGTGGCCAGCACCTCGATCCCGAAACGGTCGAACAGCGCGCGGGGGCGGAAGTCGTCCTCCGCGAGGCAGGCGTCGATGTGGTCGTAATACGCGTCGGCGGTGGCCTCGGACAACGGCCGGTCCAGCCCGAAGACATGTTCGAAGGAATGATCGAGCCACAGCGCCGAGGGCGTGCCGCGGAACAGGTGAATGTGGCGCGCGAAAAGCCGCCAGATCGCGCGCGGGTCCGTTTCCACCGCCCCGCCGTCCGTTCGGGGCACGCCGAGCGCATCCATCGGCACGCCCTGGCTGACCAGCATCCGGAAGACATAGTGATCGGGGATCACGAACAGTTCGGCCGGGTTCGGGAAACGCGCGTTGTCGGCGAACCAGCGCGGATCGCAATGGCCGTGTGGGCTGACGATCGGCAGGTCGGCGACGGAACGATAAAGCTCTCGGGCCAGCCCGCGCAACGCGGGTTCGACGGGAAACAGGCGATCGGGATCGGTAAGCGGCACGGCGGACCTGCGAGTCTGATGTAGGTCAAACTGATATGCTACTCTAACAGTTGTGTCAAAGCTCAAAATCTAGTAGCAACGCACGAAGCGTCATGGCACACGGGGACCGAAATGCAGGACTTTGACATCGCCCCGATATCGCTCCCTCAGTCGCAAACCGCGACCGATCAGGTATTCGACGCGCTTTATTCCGCCGTAATCTCTTTGCAGCTGCCGCCGGGCACCAAGGTGTCCGAGGCGGAGGTGGCAAAACAGCTGAACGTCTCGCGCCAGCCGGTGCGCGACGCCTTTTTCCGACTGTCCAAGCTGGGCTTCCTGACCATCCGCCCGCAGCGCGCGACGCTGATTTCGAAGATCTCGGAACGCGCGGTGCTGGACGCCGCCTTCGTGCGCACCGCACTGGAGGTGGAATGCATCCGCCTGGCCGCCGCGCGCCGCAGCGAGGCCGATATTGCCGAACTGCACGAGGCGCTGGCCCGGCAGGTCGAAGCGCTGGACAACCCCGACCGGCGCGCGTTTCACGTTCAGGACGAGTCCTTCCACCAGATCCTCTGCCGCATCGCCGGGCATGTGCATGTCTGGGAACTGATTTTGGAACACAAGGCGCATATGGACCGCGCGCGGTTCCTCACGTTGTCGGTCAGCCATCGCAAGCGGGTGCTGGGCGAACATGTCGCGCTGGTCGAGGCGCTGGAAACCGGCGATGCCGATGCCGCCGAGGACCGGATGCGCGCGCATCTCGGCAATATCCACAACGTGCTGCCGGGGCTGCGGGCCGAACACACCGCCTATTTCGAGGACGACAGCGCCTGAGGTCATCCGGCGAGGGAGAACGGCGGATGGACGCGCAGGGCTTTGACTATTCCCATCATCTGCAACTCGACACCCTGCTGTCCTCGCTGCGGCAGGTGACCGACCATCCCGAAGAGCATCTGTTCATCACGGTGCACCACGTGCTGGAGCTGTGGTTCAAGCACATCATCTTCGACCTCGGGCGCATCGTGGCAATGATCGACGCCGACAATCTGGCGCAGGCCAACTGGCTGATGCGGCGGATCGCCGAGATCCTGAAGCTGGCCGAGGCGCATTGGACGGTTCTGGAAACCATGACCGCTGCCGATTTCGCCGAGTTCCGTGGGCAATTGACAGGCGCCTCGGGGATGCAATCGCGTCAGTTCCGGCAGGTCGAGGTGATGATGGGCCTGTGTGAAACCGCGGGGCCCGAGTATTGCGCGCGGACGGAAAGAATGTGGCCGGGGCTGATTGCCGAACATCCCCGCACGCTGCGGCGCGTCTTCTTCGACTGTTTCGAGCGGCAGGGAGTCTCCCTGCTCGACGTCTACCGCGACCGCTGGACCCGGCACGCGCTGTTCCAGCTGGCCGAAAACGCCTTCGAGATCGACCGCCGGTTCCAGTCGTGGCGGCACAATCACATCCTGATGGTGCGCCGCCAGATCGGCATCCGCGCGAAGGGCACCGGCGGGACGTTCTTCCGCGACTATCTAGCCTCGACAACCGCGTATGTCTTCTTTCCCGAGCTGTTCGAGTTCCGCAACGAATTGACCGAAGATGCTGGCGGCGAGGTCATGCCCGGCCCCTAGCGGCGGTCGAGCACGAAGCGCGAGACCTGAACCACGGGTGTTCCGGGTTCGATACGGGGCGACGGGAAGTCTGGCCGGTTGGCCGCATCGGGCCAGACTTGCGGCTCCAGCGCCACCCCAGCCCAGGTGCCGAAGGGCGCGCCCTGATGGCCGGGCCAGTCGCCCGAGGTGGTCCCGCCGCAGGCATAGACCTGAAGGCCCGGCTCGGTGGTTTCAACCGTCATTGCCATCGCCCCAGCCTCCAGTCGCGCCACCGGCCGCAGGGGCTGGCGGGACGCTGACAGGCAAAGGTTGTGGTCGATGTCGCGGGGAATGGCCCGAGGCGCGCGGAAGTCGAAGTCTGTTCCCGCCACCGGCGCGGGGTTGCCCCACGGGATCAGGTCGGGGTCCACCGGCAGATAGGTGTCGGCACTGACCTGAAGGCGATGCCCGCCAATGTCGGGCGATCCGTCAAGGTTCCAGTAGCCGTGAAAGGCCGGCGCGAAGAGTGCCGGTCGCTCACTCCGCCCCGTCACCTCGACCCGCAGCGCCCCGTCTTCCAGCGCATAGCGCACCGATATCGCGATCGGACCGGGAAAGCCGTGCAGGGCGTCGGGCTGGTCGATCTCCAAATGGCACCAGTCAGGTCCGAGATCGGCAACCCGCCAGTTCCGCTGGCCGGTGCCCCGGGCACCGCCGTGCAGCACCACCCTGCCCTTTTCGTTCGCTTCCAGCCGGTAGTCGCGTCCGTCAAGGGCAAAGCCCGGGCCGGAAATCCGGTTGGCCACCGGCCCGACCACGGCGCCGAAATAGAGGAGGTCGTGGAAATAGGCCTTTAGCCGCGGGCTGCCCAGCAGAAGCGACTGCGGTAGACCTTCAATCCAGAGGCCCTGCACCGTCGCGCCCCAGGTCAGCACCTGCGCGGTCAGGCCGCCGCCGGACAGGGTGATCTGTTCGACGGTGCTGCCATCTGGCGCCTGGCCGGCCGGTCTGCGCATCGCAAAGCGGGTTTACATCGCCGTCCAGCCGCCATCGACGCTGATCGTCGTGCCGGTGATCTGGGCGGCGGACTCGGAGCAGAGGAAGACGGTGGTGCCGCCGATCTGTTCGACCGTGGCGAATTCGCGGCTGGGCTGGCGGTCGAGCATGACCTTCTTGATCACCTCGTCGCGGCCCATGTTGTGGGTCTTCATCTGGTCGGGGATCTGCGCCTCGACCAGCGGGGTCAGCACGTAGCCCGGGCAGATCGCGTTGCAGGTGATCGACTGGCCGGCGGTTTCCAGCGCGGTGGTCTTGCTGAGGCCGACAATCCCGTGCTTGGCCGCGATATAGGCCGACTTGAATGGCGAGGCGGTCAGGCCGTGCGCCGAGGCGATGTTGACGATCCGGCCCCAGCCCGCCTTGCGCATCATCGGCAGCGCGACCGCGGTCGTGTGGAAGGCGGAACTGAGGTTGATCGCCAGGATCATGTTCCACTTGTCGACCGGAAATTCGTCGATCGGCGCGACATGCTGGATGCCGGCGTTGTTCACGAGGATGTCACAGCTTCCTGCCTTGGTCACAAGCGCGCGGCAGTCGTCGCCCTTGCTCATGTCGGCGGCGATATAGCGCGCCTTGACGCCATGCGCCTTGCCGATCTCCTCGGCCAGAGCGTGATCCTCGTCGCGGTCGGTGAAGGAATTCAGCACGACATCGGCGCCCGCCTCGACCAGCGCCTTGACGATCCCGAGACCGATGCCAGAGTTCGATCCGGTCACAACTGCGGTTTTTCCTTTGAGAGTCACGTTGGTCCCCTTTCTGGTGCACGCGCGCTCTTTACAGTGCCACGCTGCAAGTGCGAGATAAACGGGAAATCACCTAATACAGCGGCCCAGCCGGCAGGTTTCATCGCAAGGCTTCGCACATAAAAAAACGCCCGCACAAGGCGGGCGTTAAGTTATTGAGGCAGGTTTCATACAGGCAAGAAACCTATCGAGCAGTGACCCCTTTATAAGGCCTTCCAACGCACTGGCCAAGCTAAAAGTTTGAAAAGACGAGAATCCCTCGATACGTTGAGGGCCAATAATACAAGGGCAGAGCGGGATTGTTGCCAAAATGCGAGCAGATATTTTCCGCCGGACAGGCACCGTTCTCGCTACGGTTGCGCTTGTCTGGCTGGGTTGCGATGCGGTGGCAGAATCGGCGCATGGCATAGCTATGTATGGGGCGCCCGCGCTCCCACCGGATTTTGTGTCGCTGCCCTATGCCAACCCCGATGCCCCCAAGGGCGGGCGCATCGTTTTCGGCAATACCGGCGGGTTCGACTCTCTGAACCCCTTCGTCATAAAGGGCACACCACCGTGGCAATGGCGCTTCCTCGGGTACGAGAGCCTGCTGAGCCAGTCGCTGGACGAACCCTTCACGCTGTACGGGCTTTTGGCCGAATCGGTCGAGACGCCGCCGGACCGGTCGTGGGTAGAGTTTACCTTGCGGAAGGAGGCCCGATTTTCGGACGGAACGCCCGTCACTGTCGAAGATGTGATCTGGTCCTTCGAGATGCTGGGCAGCGAGGGGCACATGCGTTATCGCACCCTGCCCCCGAAGATCGCCTCGATCACGGCGACCGGGCCGCGCAGCCTGCGGATCACCTTCAACACTGATGACCGGGAACTGCCGCTGATCGCGGGTCTGCGTCCGGTTCTGAAGAAGGCGCAGTGGGAGGGACGCGATTTCGCCTCGGCGCCGCTGTCGGAAATCCCCATCGGCTCCGGACCCTATACGGTTGCCTTGTACGAAGCGGGCCGCCGGGTCATGCTGCAGCGTAATCCCGACTATTGGGGCAAGGATCTACCGCTGCGGCGCGGCACGATGAACTTCGACGAGATCCAGCTGGAATTCTTCGCCGATTCAACAGTGCTGTTCGAGGCCTTCAAGGCGGGCGACCTGTCCGTCTTGCGCGAAGAGAATGCCGAACGCTGGGCCACCCTCTTCGATTTCCCCGCCGTTCAGCGCGGCGAGGTCATCAAGTCAGAGATCCGCCACGGCCGCCCGACCGGCATGACCGGCTTCGTCTTCAACACGCGCCGCAAGCCGCTGGATGACTGGCGTGTGCGCGAGGCGCTGCTGCAGGCCTTCAACTTCGAATTCATGAACGAGACGGTGACCGGGGGCGTGCAGCCACGTATCGGGTCCTATTTCGACAACTCCGACCTCGGGATGCGCCCCGGCCCGGCCGAGGGCAAGGTGCGCGCCCTGCTCGCCCCCTTCGCCGACAGCCTGCCGCCCGGCGCGATGGAAGGCTATGCGCTGCCGGTGGCGGACGGGACACTGCGCAATCGGGGTAACCTGCGCATCGCCTCGGCGCTGCTGGACGAGGCCGGGCTGCCGGTGGAACAGGGCCGCCGGGTGATGCCGGACGGGCGCCCGCTGGAGCTGACCGTGCTGCTGCGGCAGGGCGACACGCGCAACCAGTCGATTGCCGACACCTATGCGCGGGCGCTCGACCGGCTGGGGATCGCGCTGCGCGTCGACCGGGTCGACAATGCGCAATTCGTCGCGCGCGAGACGGAATACGATTTCGATATTGCCACCTACCGGCGCGACATGTCGCTGTCGCCGGGAAACGAACAGCGGCTCTACTGGGGCAGCCAGGGCGTGACAGCCCCGGGCACGCGCAATCTGATGGGCATGAACGTTCCGGCGGCCGAGGCGATGATTGACGCCATGCTCTCCGCCACCACGCCCGAGGACTTCACCGCGGCGGTCCAGGCACTTGACCGGGTGCTGATGGCCGGGCGCTATGTCATCCCGCTGTGGTACGACACGGTAGACCGAATCGCCCACCGCCGAGACTTCCACTACCCCGCGAAAACGCCGATTTACGGCGACCGGCCGGGGTTTCTGCCGGAAGTCTGGTGGTTTCAGGCCGATTGATCCCGTCGGACAGGTGGAAAATTGCCTGAGATCCGGTCAGTCGACGCGCCCCGCATCGGAGTTTTTGACAAAACGCTTTTCCTTGCGTCATGCTGATTGCGGGGATGGACAACAGGGATGTGTCAGCATGCAATGGTCTGACATTACCAGGGACTGGGAAATTTGGTCGCCGCTGATGCGCGCGCGCTTTCCGTATCTCGAAACCGGCACGATGAACCGGGTGCGGCATGACCGCCGGACGTTCGAGGCCTATCTGGCACGCTCGCACAATCTGTCGCTGAACGAGGCGCGCGAGGAAATCGAGGATTTCCTCTATATCGAAACGCTGGCCAGCGAACTGGCGCCGCCGCAGCGCGCCCACAGCCTGCAGTAACCTCAGCTGAGCGACGTGACCCAGAGGATCGTCGCATCCTCGGGGCTGACCGAGATCACGTTATGGCCCATGGCGGCGTCGTAATAGGCGCTGTCGCCCCGGCGCATGTCCACCGGTTCGTAGAATTCGGTGTACAGCCGGATCACGCCGGTCAGCACGTAAAGGAACTCTTCCCCGTCGTGGCGGACCCAGCCGTCGAATTCCTCCATCGCGCGGGCGCGGACGCGGGCGCGGTAGGGCAGCATCTTCTTGCGGGTCAGCGATTCGGCCAGCAGGCTGTGTTCATAGGTGACCGTCGCCACCGGCTGACCATCCTCGGCGCGGGTCACTGCCATGCGGCCGTTGGCCTGCGCGCGTTCCGGCGGAGTGAAGAGCTGGGGCACCGAAATCTGTAGCCCCGTCGCCAGCTTCTTGAGCGCGTCATAGGTCGGCGACATCTGACCGTTCTCGATTTTCGAGAGGGTCGAGCGCGCGAGGCCCGCCTGTTTGGCCGCCTGTTCCAGCGTCCAGTCGCGATCCTTGCGCAGCTGGCGCACGCGTGCGCCGAGGTCCAGCGGTTCGACTTCGCTGGACTCGCCGGATTCGCGGGCGATACGGATCAGGGATTTGGGATCGCGCATGGTCATGGCGACTCTATAGGCAGCCGCCCCAAGCCTTGCAACGGCCCCCGCGTCAGGCTAGCGGTTGCGCCATGCTTTCGATCTTCGACCAAGGCCCCCCGCCCCCTGCCCCGAAGCCGTTCAACATGGCGGCGCATGTGCTTGGCCGCGCCCGCGCGACGCCCGACAAGATCGCGTTGTCGGTGCTATCGCAGGCCGGGTCCGACGACTGGACCTATTCCGCCATCCTCGCCGCCGTGCGAGGTACGGCGACCGGATTCTACGAGGCCGGCATCGCGCCGGGGCAGATCGTCCTGATGCGGCTGGGCAATACGGTCGACTTCCCGATCGCCTATCTGGGCGCGATTGCAGCCGGGATAGTGCCGGTGCCCACCTCGTCGCAGCTGACCGAGCGCGAGACGGCCAGCATGATCGCCGACCTCGCCCCCGCCGCCGTGCTGCGCGACCCCGCCGTCGCCAGCGCGCCCGGTGCGAGGGAGATCACGGTGGAAGAGCTGCGGGCAATGCGCTCCATGCCGCCCGCACCCTTCGACATGGGCGACCCGAACCGGCTGGGCTATATCGTCTATACCTCGGGCACCTCGGGGCGGCCGCGCGCCGTGGCCCATGCCCATCGCGCGATCTGGGCGCGCCAAATGATGTTCGACGGCTGGTACGGGCTGAGCGCCAATGACCGCCTGCTGCACGCGGGCGCCTTCAACTGGACCTATACGCTGGGCACCGGGCTGATGGACCCCTGGACCGCCGGGGCCACCGCGCTGATCGCCGAGCCCGGGACCGATCCCGCGCGGCTGCCGGCGCTGCTGAAGCGCAGCGGGGCGACGATCTTTGCTGCCGCCCCCGGCGTCTATCGCAAGATCCTGAAGGCGCAGCCGCAGCTTGACCTGCCCGCCCTGCGCCACGGGCTGTCGGCGGGCGAGAAACTGTCGCGCGACCTCCACCTGGCCTGGGAAAAGGCGACCGGCGGCAAGGGGCTGTATGAGGCTTTCGGGATGTCCGAATGTTCGACCTTCATCTCGTCCAGCCCCGCTCATCCCGCGCGCGGCGATGCGCTGGGCCAGCCACAGAAGGGCCGCCGTGTCGCGATCCTGGGTAGTGACGGGCCGGTGCCGCAGGGCGAGGAAGGCACCATCGCCGTGCATCGTGACGACCCGGGACTGATGCTGGGCTATCTGAACGCGCCGGAGGAGACCGCCGCCCGCATGTCCGGCGACTGGTTCCTGACCGGCGATCAGGGCGCGATGGCGGTGGATGGGCAGATCACCTATCTGGGCCGCGCCGACGACATGATGAACGCCGGCGGCTACCGCGTCTCGCCGCTGGAGGTCGAGGCCGCGCTGGCCGCCTTCCCCGGCATCACCCAGGTCGGCGTGACCGAGGTGGAGGTCAAGGCCGACGCCCGCGTGATTGCCGCCTTCTACACCGCGCCGCAACCGCTGGACGAGTCGGCACTCAAGGCCTTTGCCGAGGCAAACCTCGCCCGCTACAAGCAGCCGCGCGCCTTCATCCACCTGCCCGAGCTGCCCACCGGGGCCAACGGCAAGCTGCTGCGCCGCGCACTGCGGGCCCATTTCGAAAAGGCCGCAACATGACCGTCAGGCTCGACATCCTCTCCGACCCGATCTGCCCCTGGTGCTATATCGGCAAGACTCATCTGGACCGTGCGCTGGCGCAGGCACCGTCGAACCCCTTCGAAATCCAGTTTCATCCCTTCCAGCTGAACCCCGAGATGCCGCGCGGCGGCATGGACCGGCGCGCCTATCTCGAAGCCAAGTTCGGCGGCAAGGAGGGTGCGGTGCGCGCCTATGCGCCGGTCGTTGAACATGCCAAGGCGGCCGGGCTGGAGATCAATTTCGAGGCGATGCAGCGCTCGCCTAATACGCTGGACGCGCATCGGCTGATCCACTGGGCCGGGATCGAGTCCAAGCAGCTGGAGGCGGTCGACGCGCTGTTTGCCGCCTATTTCACCGAGGGCCGCGATATCGGCGACACCGACACGCTGGCCGATATCGCCGATTCCATCGGCATGGACGCCTCGGTGGTGCGCCGACTGCTCGAGTCCGATGCCGACCACGACGATATCGTCCGGCGCGACGCCGAGGCCCGGCAGATGGGCGTGAATTCGGTGCCGACCTTCATCGTCGACGGCAAGCACGCTGTGCCGGGGGCGCAGTCGCCCGAGCTGTGGTCACGGGTGATCGGCGAGATCTCGGACCAGCTGAACCGCGCGCCGGATGCCTGAGTCCGCGCCGTCGCACGGAATTTACCACGTTAAGTGAACTGCCCGGTCTGGTGCCTGCGCCGCCCCGATGCTAAGGGCCGCAGAGACCAAGGAATCTGCCCCATGACCCGGATGAGCCAGACCGAATTCATCGCGCTGATCGCGATGATGTTCGCCACCATCGCCTTTTCCATCGACTCGATGCTGCCCGCGCTGCCTGACATCGGCGCCGAATTGAGTCCCTCCGACCCGAACCGCGCGCAGCTGATCCTGACGATGTTCTTCCTGGGTCTGGGCGTGGGCACTTTGTTCGTCGGGCCGGTATCCGACGCGCTGGGGCGCAAGCCGGTGATCCTGGCCGGGGCGGCCGTCTATATCGTGGCGGCGCTGGTCGCCTATGTGGCGGAAAGCCTTGAGGTCGTGCTGGCCGCGCGGGTGGTTCAGGGCCTGGGCGCCGCCGCGCCGCGGGTCGTGGCGCTGGCGATCATGCGCGATCTCTACTCGGGCCGGATCATGGCGCGGATGATGTCGATTGCGATGCTGATCTTCGCGATCTTCCCCGCCTTCGCGCCGCTGATGGGTGCGGGGATCATCGCGCTGGCGGGATGGCGGGCGATTTTCCTGGCCTTCGTCGTCTTCTCGCTGATCTCGATCACCTGGATGTATGTCCGCCTGCCCGAGCCCCTGCCCCCCTCGGCGCGCCGGCCGCTGCGGCTGAACCTGATCCTCATGGCGATCCGCGAGATGGCCTCGCATGCCTCGGTGCGGATCTCGGTCGCGGTGCAGACGCTGTGTATGGCGATCCTGCTGTCGATGCTGTCCTCGGTGCAGCAGATTTATGAGCAGACCTTCGACCGCGCCGCCGAATTTCCGTTCTGGTTCTGCGCGGTGGCCGGGATCTCGGCCTCGGGCAGCCTGCTGAATGCCGCGCTGGTGGTGCGCTTCGGGATGCGCCGGATGGTGACCTGGACGCTGGCCATGCAGATCGTGATGTCCTCGCTGATGCTGGCGCTTTCGGCCGCGCATCTCGGGCCGGTCGCGGCCTTCGCCACCTTCCTCCTCTGGCAGGCCAGTGTCTTCTTCATGGCCGGCACCGCCCTTGGCAATCTGAACGCCATCGCGATGGAGCCGCTGGGGCATATCGCCGGCACCGCCGCCTCGGCCTTTGGCGCGATCACCACGGTGCTCGCCTCGCTGTTGGCGGTGCCGGTGGGGCTGGCCTTTGACGGGACACCCCGGCCGCTGGCGCTGGGCATCCTGATCATGTCGGCGGTCTCGCTGGCCTGGATGCTGCGCATGGCCGCAGTCGAGCGGCGAAAGCCCGTTTGACCTTGGTGCCGCCGCCGGTGTCAAATGCGCGCGCGGCAGAAGGAAGACAGCGATGCAAGACGACTATGGCTATGATCTCGGCAGCTATGGCTGGCCGATCACCACTGCGAGTGAGGCGGCGCAGCTCTGGTTCGACCGTGGGCTGAACTGGACCTACGGCTTCAACCACGAAGAGGCCATCGCCTGCTATCGCCGCGCCGCCGAACTGGACCCGCAGGCCGCTATGCCGCACTGGGGCGTCGCCTATGCCACGGGGCCGAACTACAACCTGCCGTGGGAACTCTATGACGACAGGGGCCGCGCCAAGGCGCTGGCCGGGGCCTATGACGCGACGCAGGCGGCGATGGCGCGGATCGACAGCGCCACCCCGATCGAGGCGGCGCTGATCCGTGCGCTGTGCGCGCGCTATCCGCAGCGCGACACGACCGACGACATGGAGGCCTGGGACCGCGCCTTTGCCGCCGAAATGCGCGCGGTATATGCCGCCCATCCTGACAATCTCGACGTCTGCTCGGTTTTCGCGGAATCGCTGCTGACGCTGACGCCCTGGCAGATGTGGGATCTGGCGCGCGCCTGCCCGGCCGAGGGCGCCGCCACCGAAGAGGCGCGGCAGGTGCTGGAAACCGCGATGGCGCGGCCCGGCGGCATGGCCCATCCGGGGCTGCTGCATCTCTACGTCCACCTGATGGAAATGTCGCCCTTTCCGGAAAAGGCGTTGAAGGCCGCCGACGTGCTGCGCCGGCTGGTGCCGGATGCGGGCCACCTCGTCCACATGCCGACGCACATCGACGTGCTCTGCGGCAATTACCATGACGTGGTGTTCTGGAACGAACGCGCCATCGAGGCCGACCTGAAGTATTACAATCGCAACGGGGCGTTCAATTTCTACACCGGCTATCGCCAGCACAATTACCACTTCGTCATCTATGGCGCGATGTTCCTCGGGCAGATCGAACCGGCGCTGCGCGCGATCCGGGGCATGGCCGCGACGGTACCCGAAGAGATGCTGCGCATCGAAAGCCCGCCGATGGCGGATTTCTTCGAAAGCTTCATGGGGATGGAGCCACATGTGCTGATCCGTTTCGGCAAGTGGCAGGAGGCGATCCGGCTGGAGCCTCCGCAGGACCGCGCGCTCTACCGCTGCTGGACAGTGATGACCTATTACGCGCGGGCCGTCGGCAATGCCGCGCTGGGCCGGGTAGATCAGGCCGAGCGCGAGGAACAGCTGTTCCTGCAGGCCGCGTCCGAGGTGCCGGACACGCGACTGCTCCACAACAACAAGGTCACCGATCTGCTTGAAATCGCGAAGGAAATGGTGCGGGGCGAAATTGAATACCGCAAAGGTGCACATGACCGCGCCTTCGATCACCTGCGCCGATCGGTCGCGCTGGAGGATGCGCTGCCCTATGACGAGCCCTGGGGATGGATGCAGCCGGCACGCCACGCGCTGGGGGCGCTGCTGTTTGAACAGGGCCGCGTCGACGAGGCCGAGGCGGTCTATCGCGAGGATTTGGGGCTGGGCGGGCAGCTGTCGCGGGCCACTGTGCATCCCGATAACGTGTGGAGTCTCAAGGGCCTGCACGACTGTCTTGAGAGACGCGGCGAAAGCGCCGAGCGCGCGCAGATCCGGCTGCGGCTGGATCTGGCGCTGGCGCGCGCCGACAGCCGTGTCGGCGCCTCGTGCTTCTGTGCGCAGGCGGCGATGAAGCCCTTCGCCCTGCCCGCCTGATCCGCCTTACTTCGCAGGTTTGCCGCGCGTACCGGCCTTTTCGGCCAGGTCGCGCGCAATGGCGAAGGCGCCCTTGATCTTGTCGGCCTCGGTCGCCCAGTCGCGGCGCACGATGATCTTGTTGTCCTTGACCTTGGCCATGCCGCGCTGGTCCTGGATGAACTCGACCAGCCCCTGCGGCGAGGCGAACTTGTCCTGGTGGAACTGGATCGTCGCGCCCTTGGGGCCGCCGTCCAGCTTGGCGATGCCAGCACGCTTGCACATCGCCTTGATGCGCACGACCAGCAGCAGCGTGTTCACCTCGCGCGGCAGCTTGCCGAAACGGTCGATCAGCTCGGCGGCAAAGCCTTCCAGCTCGACCTTGGTGGTCAGCGAGGACAGTCGCCGGTAAAGGCCCAGACGCACGTCCAGATCGGGCACGTAGTCTTCGGGGATCAGCACCGAGACGCCCAGGTTGATCTGCGGCGCCCACTGGTCGTCGACCTCGGACAGGCCCTCCATCTGGCCCGAACGGATCTTGGCAATCGCCTCCTCCAGCATCGACTGATACAGTTCGTATCCCACGTCGCGCATCTGGCCCGACTGTTCCTCGCCCAGCAGGTTGCCCGCGCCGCGAATGTCGAGATCCTGGCTGGCCAGCGTGAAGCCCGCGCCCAGAGTGTCGAGCGAGCCGAGCACGCGCAGCCGTTTCTCTGCCGCCGCCGTCAGTTTGGCACGCGGCTTGGTGGTGAGATAGGCATAGGCGCGCGTCTTGGACCGGCCCACGCGGCCGCGGATCTGGTAGAGCTGCGCCAGCCCGTACATGTCGGCGCGGTGGATGATCATCGTGTTGGCGGTCGGGATGTCGAGGCCGGATTCCACGATGGTCGTCGCCAGCAGCACATCGAACTTGCCGTCGTAGAAGGCGTTCATGCGGTCGTCGAGCTCGCCCGGGGCCATCTGGCCGTGGGCGACGACCACCGAGACTTCGGGCACCTGTTCCTTGAGGAAGGTCTCGATTTCCGGCAGGTCGGCAATGCGCGGCACCACGTAGAAACTCTGCCCGCCGCGGTAGCGTTCGCGCAGCAGCGCCTCGCGCACGGTCACCGCGTCGAATTCGCTGACATAGGTGCGGATCGCCAGACGGTCGACCGGCGGCGTGCCGATGATGCTGAGGTCGCGCACGCCTGACAGCGACAGTTGCAGGGTGCGCGGGATCGGCGTGGCGGTCAGCGTCAGCACGTGCACATCGGTGCGCATCGCCTTGAGCCGTTCCTTGTGGGCCACGCCAAAGTGCTGTTCCTCGTCGATGATCAGCAGGCCGAGATTCTTGAACTGCACGCCCTTGGCCAGCAGGGCATGGGTGCCGACCACGATATCCACCTGCCCCTTGGCCATCAGGTCGCGGGTGATCTGCGCCTCTTTCGCGGGGACAAAGCGCGACAGCTGTCGCACCTGCACCGGGAAGCCGCGGAAGCGTTCGGCAAAGCTGGCATAGTGCTGGCGGGCCAGCAGCGTGGTCGGCGCGATCACCGCCACCTGCGCGCCCGACATGGCCGCGACAAAGGCGGCCCGGATCGCCACCTCTGTCTTGCCAAAGCCGACGTCGCCGCAGACCAGCCGGTCCATCGGCGAACCCTGCCCGAGGTCGCCCAGCACGTCTGCGATGGCGCGCAGCTGGTCGTCGGTTTCCTCGTAGGGGAAGCGCGCGCTGAAGGCCTCCCAGGCGTGATGCTCCGGTTCCAGCACGGGCGCCGTGCGCAGCGCGCGTTCGGCGGCCACGCGGATCAGCCGGTCGGCCATCTCGCGGATGCGTTCCTTTAGGCGGGCCTTCTTGGCCTGCCAGGCCCCGCCGCCCAGCTTGTCGAGCAGGCCTTCTTCGTGGCCGTATTTGCTGAGCAGTTCTATGTTCTCGACCGGCAGGTACAGCCGCGCGTTCTCGGCATATTCCAGCAGCAGGCATTCATGCGCCGCGCCGGCCGCCGTGATCACCTCCAGCCCCTGATAGCGCCCGATGCCGTGATCGACGTGCACGACCAGATCGCCCGGCGTCAGCGATTGCGCCTCGGTCAGGAAGTTCTCGGCCTGGCGTTTCTTCTTCTGGCTGCGGATCAGCCGGTCGCCCAGCACGTCCTGTTCGGCGATGACCGTCAGGCCCTGCGCCTCGAACCCGTGCTCCAGACCCCACACCGCCAGATAGAGCCCGCGCTTGCCGATCCGGGTCCCGTTCGGAATCAGGATCGTTTCGGCCAGCCCCTCGTCCTCGATCAGCCCGGCCAACCGTTCCCGCGCGCCCTCGGAGTACGAGGCGACGACGACCGGCCCCGCCACCATCCGCTTGCGGATATGCGTGGCCAGCGCGCCGAAGAGGCTGATGCTTTCCTGCTGCCGCTCGGGGGCGAAGTTGCGCCCGATCCGGCCGCCGGCGTCGATCACCCGGGGGCCGCTGGCCTGCGGCAGCGGGTTGAACTGCATCACGCGGCGGTCGGCGACCGCCTTCTCCCACGCGGCGTCGTCGAGATAGAGCAGGCCCGGCGGCGCGGGTTTGTAGACGGAATCCATCCGCGATTTCTGCGTCAGCGCAATGCGGCGGGTTTCATACTGGTCGGCGATGCTGTCCCAGCGCGCCAGACGGGTCGGCGTGGACTGGTCATCCATCGTCACCGTGGCATCCGGCAGATAGTCGAACAGGGTTTCCAGCTTTTCGTGGAAGAAGGGCAGCCAGTGTTCGATGCCCGCGTGCTTCCTGCCCGCGCTGACCGCCTCGTACAGCGGATCGTCGGTGCCCGCCGCGCCGAATTCGATGCGGTAGTTCTGGCGGAACCGGGTGATTGCGGCGTCGTCCAGGATGACCTCGCTGACCGGGGCCAGCTCGACCACGCTCAGCTTTTCGGTGGTGCGCTGGGTCACCGGATCGAAACGGCGTGCGCCGTCCAGCGTGTCGCCGAAGAGGTCGAGCCGCACCGGCCCGCCCTCGCCCGGCGGATAGATGTCGATAATGCCGCCGCGCACGGCATAATCGCCGGGTTCCATCACCGTCGGGCTTTGCGAAAAGCCCATGCGGACAAGGAAGCTGCGCAGCCCCGCCTCGTCGATCCGATGGCCGACGCGCGCGGTGAAGGCCGCCTCGCGCAGGATCTCGCGCGCCGGCACCCGCTGGGTCGCCGCGTTCAGCGTCGTCAGCAGGATGAACTGTTGTGGCAGCTGATGCACCAGCGCCGCCAGTGTCGCCATCCGCGCGGCCGAGATGTCGGCATGGGGCGAGACCCGGTCATAGGGCAGGCAATCCCAGCCGGGAAAGGTCAGCACCGGAACCTCGGGCGCGAAGAAGGCCAGCGCCGCCTGCATCGCGGCCAGCCGCTTGTCGTCGCGCGCGACATGCAGCACGGGGCGCCCCGTCCGCGCCAGTTCGTTCAGCACCAGCCGCGCGTCGAAGCCTTCGGGCGCGCCGCCAACGGCGATATGTTCGGCGGATGTCATGGCAAGCCGTCCAGCAGGTTCAGGACGACGGGGTCAGAGGACCCCGACGTTCAGGTTTTGATACATGCCCCACAAGGCGGTGACAAAGATCGACGCCGTGCCGATCAGCTGCACCTTGAGCCGGTGCCGCGTGAGGCGGCGGCACAGCTGTTCGCCCTGCGATTCCTCGGTCTCGATCTGCTGCGCGGTCGAAAGGCTGAGCAGCCCGACCAGCGACATCGGAAAGGCCAGCAGAAAGAGCGCCTGCGCGAATTCCACGCCGTACCAGAAGCCGAGCAGCGCCAGCATGGTCAGCACGAAGCAGGCAAAGCCCAGGATCCACAGCCCCGATATGCGCGCGATGAACAGCAGCCGGTTCACGTTGACCCGCGCGATGTCGGCGAGGTCGGCCTCGGCCTGCCCGCCGTGACGGCGCGCGCGCTGCACCATGTCGAAGGGCACGCCCAGCACCCAGTGGCTGGTGGTCGACCAGAAAACCGCAAGCGCGATCCAGAACCACAGGTTGGAAAAGGACCGCATGTCGATCAGCTCGAAAATCGAGGTGTACCAGTTCAAACGCGAGGCCCTTGTCTCTGTCCGCCGTTTCGCCGAGGGCGCCCTTGCGGCAATTGTCGCTCTTGTGAGGGTTCGCATTCCATGCCACCCAAAGCCGGATTGTGCAAGGAGACCGTACCATGAAACCGACCGTCGCGCCCTTTCCGATGACCCGCCTGCGCCGTGCGCGGCAATCGCCGGCGATCCGCGGGCTGGTGCGGGAAACGCTGCTGTCGGCTGACGATCTGATCTGGCCGGTCTTCGTGCGCGAAGGCGAGGGGATCGAGGAACCGGTGGTGTCGATGCCCGGGGTGGTGCGGCGCAGCGTCGACCGCGTTGCCACGGCGGCGCGCGAGGCCTACGACATGGGCGTTCCGGCGATCTGCATCTTTCCCTACACCCCCCTGGAGCAGCGCACCGAGGATTGCGCGATGGCCTGGAGCCCGGACAACGTGTCGAACCGGGCGATCCGTGCGATAAAGGCGGCTGTGCCCGAGATGGCGGTGATGACCGACGTGGCGCTCGACCCCTACAACATCAACGGCCATGACGGCTTTGTCGTCGACGGCGAGATCGTCAACGACCGCACGGTCGAGGCGCTGGTGAAGATGGCCGTGGCCCAGGCCGAGGCCGGGGCCGACATCATCGGCCCGTCCGACATGATGGACGGCCGCATCGGCGCGATCCGTTCGGCGCTGGAATCCGGCGGGCATCAGAACGTGATGATCCTGAGCTATGCCGCCAAATATGCATCCGCCTTCTATGGACCGTTCCGGGATGCGGTCGGCGCCACCGGCGCGCTGAGGGGCGACAAGAAGACCTATCAAATGGATCCGGCCAATTCGAACGAGGCGCTGCGGCTGATCGAACGCGACCTCTCCGAAGGGGCGGATATGGTGATGGTGAAACCCGGGATGCCCTATCTCGACATCGTGCGCCGGGTGAAGGACAGCTTCGGCGTGCCCACCTTCGCCTATCAGGTCAGCGGCGAATACGCGATGATCCAGGCGGCCGCACAGAACGGCTGGATCGACGGCGAGCGGGTGATGATGGAAAGCCTCGCGGGCTTCAAACGCGCCGGATGCGACGGCGTGCTGACCTATTTCGCCCCTGCCGCGGCGCGTCTGCTGAACGGCTGAACGGCTCGCCAGGCGGGCCGCCCGCCGCGGCGGCCCACTCAACCTCTGATTGCTCGCGCCAGTTTGCCATACACCGTGACGCTGAAGCGCGGCAGGTTCGCGCCGAGAATGGACCGTTCAAGCGTGACATTGTCCACAGTTCCGCGTATATCTCGGGGCAAGGCCGGAGCAACCGACCAGATATTGCAGTCAATCAGGCAGTGAACCCATGAGCACAAATTCTTCTTTGCGGCTTTCCCGTCGCGGCTTTACCCTGACCGCCCTCGCGGGTCTTTCGGTCACCGCCGCTTGCGGCAACGGCGTGGGCAGCACCTACGGTTCGAAGATCGACGCCCGTGTCGATGCGACGCTGAGCGAGATGTATTCGCTCTATCCCAATACCCGGGGTCTGGCACAGAAGGCCGCAGGCCTGCTGGTCATGCCGCTGGTGACCGAAGGCGGGCTTTGGCTCGGCGCCGGATACGGGCGCGGCGCGCTGCGCGTGAACGGCGTCTCGGTGGATTATTACTCGACCGCCAAGGCCAGCGCCGGTTTTCAGATCGGCGTGCAGCAATATGCCCATGTCCTGTTCTTCATGACCGAGGACGCGCTTGCCGATTTCCGCCGCTCCTCTGGCTGGGTTGCCGGCGGCGACATCGAATATGTCTTCTCGGATAAGGGCGACTCGATCGCCACCGATACGACGACGCTGCGTTCGCCCGTCCTGGCCGCCGTCTTCGGACGGGCCGGACTGCGGATTGGCGCGACGCTGGAAGGCATCAAATACACGCGCATCATTCCCTGAGGGCGCGAAACAAAAAAACGCCGGGCTGAAGCCCGGCGTTTCTGCGTTATAGCACGCGATGGTCGCGTCAGCTGTCGTTGCCGGTCGTGATCTCTTCACCGCTGGCATTATCTGCGCCACGCGATGCTTCCGAGGGATTGGTCGACGGCTGGTCGCCCGCGACATCTTCACCACGCACGGCATCTTCACCACGCGAAGCTTCCACTTCGCTGTCCTTGGTCTTGTAGACATTGGCGTCGGCCTTGCCTTCGGCCACTTCCTCGCTGGTGGGATTGTCCGCACCACGCGAAGCGGTCTTGTCCGTGTCGGCGTCCTTGTCGGCAGCCGGGACAGCCACAACAACACCTGTGGTCGCGGCGGCGTTGGTATCCTTGGCCACGTCCTCGCTGCGAACGGCCTCGGCGCCACGCGAGGCATCCGGGGTCTCGCCAGTGGCCACCTGATCGACCGCCGGAACGGCGGGGTCTTTCGCAACTTCTTCCGAGCTCGGATTGCCGGCACCGCGCGAAGCTTCGGGCGTCGACTTGGCGGCGTCTGCCTTCAGCTCGGTGCCCACGGTTTCCTGGGCGGTGGGGGCGTCGGCACCCCGCGACGTGGTTTCGGCGATCACGCCGGTGGCGAGAAGAGCGGAGATGGCTGCCGTGGTCATGAAGAGTTTCATTGTGCTTCCTTTTCTTTTCCGACGGGCATCCCCGCCTTTGACAGGAGCCCAACGCCCCGTCCTCGAAGAAAGTTGAGTCACAAACCCTCACGAACCCGTGAGGGTCACCCCATCTTGCGCAGCCGCTTGAACAGGCTGGAGGTATCCCACCGTCCGCCACCCATCTTCTGGACGTCCTTGTAGAACTGGTCGACCAGCGCCGTGACCGGCAGGCTCGCCCCGTTCTCGTCTGCCGTATCCAGGCAGATGCCCAGATCCTTGCGCATCCAGTCGACCGCGAAACCATGTTCGAAATGATCGTCCAGCATGGTTTCGTAGCGGTTCTGCATCTGCCAGCTGCCGGCCGCACCCTGGCTGATCACCTCGACCACCGCGCGCCCGTCCAGACCCGCCTTCTCGGCGAAATGCAGCGCCTCGCTGAGGCCCTGCACCAGACCGGCGATAGCGATCTGATTGCACATCTTGGTCATCTGACCCGCGCCGCTCTCCCCGATCCGGCGGCAGATGCGGGCATAGGCGGCCATCACCGGCTCGGCCCGGTCATAGGCGCCCTTGTCGCCGCCGCACATGATCGACAGCTTGCCGTTCTCGGCCCCCGCCTGCCCGCCCGAAATCGGCGCATCGACAAAGCTCACCTGTTTTGCATCGGCGGCCGAATAAAGCTCTCGCGTGACCTTGGCCGAAACGGTGGTGTGATCGACAAAAACCGCGCCCGAACGCATTCCGGCAAAGGCCCCCTTCTCGCCCAGGCAGACCGAGCGCAGGTCGTCGTCATTGCCGACGCAGGCCATCACGAAATCGGCGCCACTGGCCGCCTCGCGCGGGGTCGCGGCGGCGCTGCCGCCGAATTCGGCGACCCATTTCTGCGCCTTTGCGCCGCTGCGGTTATAGACCGTCACGTCGTGACCGGCCTTGCTCAGGTGTCCGGCCATCGGATAGCCCATTACCCCAAGACCCAGAAATGCCAGCTTTGCCATCCGCTTTCCCCCATGTTCGACTTCACTTAATGTCCAAGTTTCAATAACAGGCAATCCGTCCGGGTCCAATCATCTCTCGCCGTTAAAAGGCGCCCCGGCAGCACGCGACAGGGACAGAACATGGCAGTGGTGTTTCGCTGGTTGATTCGCATTGCGGCGGGCCTGATCGGGCTGGTCGTGCTGGCGGTGATCGGCGTCTATTACTTCGCCAGCCAGTCGCTGCCCGACTATGACGCGACGGTCGAGGTCACGGGGCTCTCCGCACCGGTGGAGATCGTGCGCGACAATGCCAATGTGCCCCATGTCTTTGGGGCCAGCGACGCCGACGTCTATTTCGGCCTCGGCTACGCCCACGCGCAGGACCGGTTGTGGCAGATGACGATGATGCGGCGCACCGCGCAGGGCCGCCTGTCCGAGGTTTTCGGCGCGCGCACGCTGAACACCGACTCGCTGATGCGCCGGCTCGACATCTACCGCCTGGCCATGCGCTCGGTCGCGGCGCAGGACGACCGGACCCGTGCCGCGCTCGAGGCCTATTCCGCCGGCGTCAACGCTCGCCTGGCCGAGATCAACGACAACGCGCTGGGGCGCGGCGCGCCCGAGATGTTCCTTTTCAACACCCCCGTCGCGCCCTGGCAGCCGGGCGATTCCCTGGCCATCGTCAAGCTGATGGCGCTGCAGCTTTCGGGCCACCTGGGCGAAGAGGTTCTGCGCGCACGGGTCTCGCTCACGCTCGAGGATCGGAAGCGGATCGCCGACATCCTGCCTGACGCACCCGGCAACGGCATCGCCGCCCTGCCCGAATACGCCAGCCTCGCCCCGGGCGCGCCGCGCTATGCCGAAGATTCGCCGCCGCCGGGCATGCTCTGGCCGGTGCCGCCGCGCGGGCTGGCGGGCGCCTCGAACGCCTGGGCCGCCGCGCCGTCGCGCTCGGCCTCGGGCGGCACGCTGCTTGGCAACGACCCCCACCTCGGCTTTACCGCCCCGTCGGTCTGGTATCTCGCCCGGCTGGAGCTGGCGGCGGGCGGGGTCATCGGCGGCACCATCCCCGGCATCCCCGTGGTGCTGACCGGGCGCAGCGCGAAACTCGGCTGGGGCGTCACCTCTTCCTATCTCGACGATCAGGACCTCTATGTCGAAAAGCTGAACCCCGAGAATCCGCAGCAATATCTGACACCTCAGGGCTACAAGGACTTCATCTCGCGTCCCTCGATCATCGAGATCAAGGACGCCGCGCCCGTCACCCTGACCCTGCGCTGGACCGAGAACGGCCCGGTGCTGCCCGGCAGCCAGTTCAACCTGGACGCCGTCACGCCGCCCGGTCACGTCATGTCGCTGGCCTGGACCGCGCTCAGCCCGAACGACACCACGCTCTCGGCCGCCATCGCGGTGATGAACACCTCAAGTGTGCAGGAGGCGATCGCTGCCGCCGAGGGCTATATCGCGCCCTCGCAGAACCTCATGCTGGCCGACCAGACCGGCATCGCGATGAAGATGATCGGCGCCGTTCCCCGCCGCGACCCCCGGCATCAGAGCCAGGGCCGGATGCCGAGCCAGGGATGGCGCGCCGAAAACCGGTGGATGGGGCGGATGCCCTATGCCTCGAACCCCGAATTCGTCAATCCGCGCGGCGGCATCCTCGGCAATACCAACAACAAGATCCTCGAACGGCCCTTCCCCAACCACATCTCCTTCACCTGGGGCGACACCCAGCGGATCAACCGCTGGCAGCGGCTGATGCAATCGCGCCAGGTCCATACCCGCGACAGCCTGATCGAGGCGCAGCTCGATCCCGTCTCCTTCACCGCGCGCACCCTGCTGCCGCTGGTCGGCGCGGATCTCTGGTTCACCGGCCAGGCCGCTCCCGAGGGCACGCCCGAGCGCCAGCGCCAGATCACGCTGGCCCTGCTGGCCGACTGGAACGGCGAGATGAACGAGCATCTGCCCGAGCCGCTGATCTACGCCGCCTGGATGCGCGCCCTGCAGGACCGGCTGATCCGCGACGAGCTGGGGCCGCTGGCGACCGAATTCAAACATCTGGAACCGATCTTCATCGAGCGGGTGTTCAAGAATGTCGACGGCGCCGGCATCTGGTGCGACGTGATCCAGAGCGCGCCGAAGGAGACCTGCACCGACATGGCGCGGATCGCGCTCGACGACGCGCTGATCTGGATCGCCGAACATTACGGCACGGCGCTGGAATCGCTGCGCTGGGGCGATGCGCATCAGGCGACACACGACCACCCGGTGCTGGGCGAGATCCCGCTGCTCAAGACCTTCGTGAACATCCACCAGTCGACCAGCGGCGGCGACAACACGCTGCTGCGCGGGCGCACCTCGGGCGAGGATCCGGACCCCTTCACCAATGTCCACGGGGCGGGCTATCGCGGGGTCTATGACTTCACCGACCCCGACAGTTCGGTCTTCATCATCTCGACCGGCCAGTCCGGACACCCGCTGTCACGCCATTACGACGATCTGGCGCAGCTCTGGCGGCGCGGCGAGTATATCCCGATGTCGCTCGACGTGAACCTCGCCCGCGCCGCCTCGGTCGGAATCACACATCTGGTGCCACGCCGCTAGGACGCCCCGCGCCCCTGGCTTCTCTGGTTATCAAATACCTCAGGGGAGTCGACCGCAGGGAGACGGGGGCAGAGCCCCCGCTGGCCACGCATCCCAAGGCGCGTGGACCTCAGGTCAGAGCTCGACCGTGCGCACGGTCTGACCCTTCGCCGCCAGCGCGATCTTGCCGTCGCAGAGGCGCAGGGCGTCGGCGCCGAAGACCTCGCGCCGCCAGCCGGTCAGCGCCGGGGCGTCGCGTTCGCCGGCGGCGATGGCGTCCAGATCGGCGCTCGAGGCGATCAGCTTGGCGGCCACCCCCGAACTTTCGGTCTTGGCCTTGAGCAGCACGCGCAGCAGGTCGGCCAGCGCCGGGTTGACCTGCATCCGCTCGCGCGACCGGTCGACCTGGGGCAGCTCGTCATTGGGCAACTCCAGACCGCGCTTGACGGCGGCGAGGATGCCCTCGGCGATCGCCCCGCGCCGCGCCTCGCGCAGCAGCAGGCGCAGACCAGACAGGTCGGCCTCGGACTTCGGCTTGGCCGAGGCCAGCTCCATCAGCGCGTCGTCCTTGTAGACCCTGTTGCGCGGGATGTCGTTCTCCTGCGCGTGGCGTTCGCGGAAGGCGGCGAGTTCGCGCACCACCCCGAGAAAGCGCGGCGTATTGGTCCGCGTCTTCAGGCGCAGCCAGGCCTCGTCCGGGTTGCTGTCATAGGTGGCCGGGTTGGTCAGGATCTGCAGTTCTTCCTCGACCCAGTGCTTGCGCCCGGTCTTTTCCAGCTCGGCCGCGAGGAATTCGTAGACCTTGCGCAGATGGGTCACATCGGCCAGTGCATAGGCCTTCTGCGCCTCGGACAGCGGCCGGCGCGACCAGTCGGTAAAGCGCGAGGTCTTGTCGACCGTGCCGCGCGCGATCTTGCGCACCAGCGTCTCGTATCCGGCCTGTTCGCCAAAGCCGCAGACCATGGCCGCGACCTGGGTGTCGAACAGCGGCTCGGGAAAGACCTGGGCGTCGACCCAGAAGATCTCCAGATCCTGCCGCGCGGCATGGAAGACCTTGACCACATCGCGGTTACGGAAGAGCTCGTAGAGCGGTTCCAGCGACAGCCCCTCGGCCAGCGGATCGACCAGCACGGCGGTGGAATCGTCGGTGCCCGGCATCGCCAGCTGCACCAGGCACAGCTTCGAGTAATAGGTGCGTTCCCGCAGGAACTCGGTGTCGACGGTGACATAGGGATGGGCGGCGGCGGCGGCGCAGAAGGCAGCCAGATCTTCGGTTGTCGTGAGCGTCTTCATGGGGTCCCGGTGCTGTTCCGTATCTGAATGCCGCCTGCCCACGGCAAGGCGCAGTCATACGCGAAAGCCGCGCCGATGCAAACCGGTCGCACCATGCGGCTCAATCGAGCATAAGCGGCCGGCGGTCGCCAGCCGCAAAGCGGCGCAGGACGGCCGGATACAGGCGGTGTTCCTGCACCAGAACGCGGGCTGCCAGCCCTTCGGGCGTATCCTCGGGCAGGATCGGCACCCGGGCCTGCCCCAGGATCGGGCCATCGTCCAGCCGGGCGGTCACCTCGTGAACGGTGCAGCCATGTTCGGCGTCGCCCGCCTCGAGCGCGCGGCGATGGGTGTGCAGGCCCTTGTATTTCGGCAGCAGCGAGGGGTGGATGTTCAGCATCCGTCCCTGCAATTGCGAGACGAACCCGTCGGTCAGCACCCGCATGAACCCGGCAAGGCAGACGATATCCGTGCCGGCCTCGCGCAGCGGCTTCATCAGTTCGGCCTCGAAGGCCGAACGGTTCTGCCCGAAGGGCCGGTGATCGACCACCGCCGTCGCCACCCCGCGCGCCGCCGCCTTGGCCAGCCCTCCGGCCTTGGCGTCGTTCGACAGCACCAGACAGGGCCGGCCGCGGTGATCGCCCGTCATGCTGTCCAGCAGGGCGAGCATGTTCGACCCGCCCCCCGAGATCAGGATCGCGACGCGCTTGTGACTCACCCGAGCGTCCCGCGATAGGAAACGCCCTGCCCTTCGGTCACGGTGCCGAGGGTGAAGACGGTTTCGCCCTCGTCCCGCAGCAGCGCGGCCAGCGCCTCGGCCCGGTCGGCGGCCACGGCCAGGATCATGCCGATGCCGCAGTTGAAGGTCTTGAGCATCTCGGGCTGCGAGATATTGCCGACGCCCGCCATCCAGCCGAAAACACCGGGCAGCGTCCAGGCGTCGAGTTCGATCTCGGCGCCCAGCCCCTCGGGCAGGACGCGCGGCAGGTTCTCGGTAAGACCGCCGCCGGTGATATGGGCCAGCGCATGGACGCCGCCGGCGCGGATCGCCGCCAGCGCCGGGCGGACATAGAGCTTGGTGGGCGTCAGCAGGTTTTCTCCCAGGCTGCCCGCGCCAAAGGGACAGTCCGAGGTCCAGTCCAGAGCCGAGATGGCGACCAGCCGGCGCACCAGCGAATAGCCGTTCGAATGCACGCCGGAACTGGCCAGACCCAGCAGCACGTCACCCTTGGCCACGCCCTGCGGCAGGTCGCTGCCCCGCTCCATCGCGCCCACGGCAAAACCGGCGAGGTCGAAGTCGCCGGCGGGATACATGCCCGGCATCTCGGCCGTCTCGCCGCCGATCAGGGCGCAGCCGGACTGCACGCAGCCCTCGGCGATGCCCTCGATGATCCGCGCGGCGGTTTCGGTCTCAAGCTTGCCGGTGGCGAAATAGTCGAGGAAGAACAGCGGCTCGGCGCCCTGGCAGACCAGATCGTTGACGCACATGGCGACAAGGTCGATGCCGACGCTGTCGACATGGCCGGTGTCGATGGCGATGCGCAGCTTGGTGCCGACGCCATCTGTCGCCGCGACGAGGATCGGGTCGACATAGCCTGCGCCCTTGAGATCGAAGAGCGCGCCGAACCCGCCAAGACCGCTGACCGTGCCGGGGCGGTTGGTGCGCTTGGCGGCGGGCTTGATCCGTTCGACCAGCGCGTTGCCCGCGTCGATGTCGACGCCCGCGTCGGCATAGGTGACGCCGTTCCTGCCTTCGCTCATCTCGGGGGATTCCTTCTGCCGCGGTGATCGCCGTCTGCCTTAACGCAAACCGCAACCGCCTTCCAGTGGGGCAGATCGGCGATTGCCGAAGGTCCAGACGGGGGCGGCTTGACCCCGGGCGCGCCGCTGCCGTATTGCTCGCCTCGGCGGGCCTGTAGCTCAACGGTTAGAGCAGAGCGCTCATAACGCTTTGGTTGGGGGTTCGAGTCCCTCCGGGCCTACCATTCCGCCAGAGTCTGCCCTGTTGCCGGGCCGGCCTGTCACACGACCGGGCCGCCGGCGGCATTCGCTATCAAAACCGCAATCCATCGGTCAAACAGACTCCGACCTTTGGCTTCACTCATGGCCCTGCTCAGCGGCTGGAATAGCCGTTGCCCCGAATCGAACCGCCAGCCAGACTGATCGCGTTTTGCCGGGGGGTTAACACATGAAGTTCTTTGCTCCGCTTTTCGCGCTGCTCTTCACCACGTCCGCGCAGGCCGCGCCGGTCTCTGTAGAGTTCATGGCGCGGTTGAATAAAGTAGTCCTGTTCAATTACACGGCGGAACCAGTCACACCTGGTCTCATGAAAACCTTCTATCAAGATGCGGTTTTTTCGCCTAATTTCGACATCATGGCGATGACGGATTGGCAGTGGCGCCATGTAAGCATTTCTTATGATTCAGACAACTTCACCAGTTTCACATGTTTTATCGGAGAGCTGGATTGCAGCATGATACCCAGCTATCCTCCTTATGTGAGTCCTGAAGGCTTTTCGGGATACACCTATGGTGGTTACTTTTTGATAGAATACCATACGGGATATTTGAAATATCTGAAGGATGGGCCTGTTTCCGGCTCTGTAAATGGCGAGCACTTTCACGCGAGGTCAGCGGATTTCTTTTTCGAAACCGCACCGATGCCTGTTCCGCTTCCTTCGTCTGCGTCGCTTCTACTGGCTGGTGCCGGTATAATGAGCCTGCTGAGAAAGCGTCGATCCTAGTTCAAGAAGTCTTCGCTACCCTCGTCAACCCAAGGACAGGCGTCTTGGTGACGGTCGTCTTGCTGGTATCCATCCCTTCCATACCGCGCGCCTCCCCTGTGCGGACACCACGTGCCGTCCACCGCGCTGGCCCTGACCTCCCCTGCGCCGACCCGGGATCGATCCGGACTCGGCGGACCAGAGCCCATTTCCGCATCGCTCGAAGGTCTTCCCGCGGGCCGCGCAGGCAGGAATCGCAAGTTTGGCGTTGCAAAAGTCGCTAACATATTCAGTAATCCCGGTGGGGGCCTGTTGAATGAAGAATGTACTTGTTGTCAGTGAACGGGATTTCGAGCGTTCGCCCGCGATGTGCTGCGTGGTCGAGATGGAGGATGTTCTGGTCCGCGCATTCGGCGGGCAGCTCCTGTCTCCGAACGCACCCCTGCCGAAGGGTGACCTCAGCACGTCCATCGCCTTCTTTTCCGCCATCCGGGCAAGCCGGCTTGGCCTTCACCGGAAGTGTCTGAACGACCTGCGCGCAAGGGGCGCCACGGTCGTCTGTTATATTTTCGATGCATGGACGGTTCCCGATTTCTTCAACGATAGGGCGCGGCGGATGAAGTCGGCCCTGTCCAGCCAGTTTTCGCTGGCCGGTGTCTGCGATCACCTCGCCATCCCGTTTCAGGAGGCCATCGACAGGTTTTCGCCAAATGACCGCAAGATCGTGCTTCACCTGCCGCTTGGGGTGGACAGCAGCCTGGTCAACGGCATGCATGCCGAAAGACCTGTTACGGCACTGGCCTATGGCAGGCAGCCCGAAAGCCTGATTGCCGAACTGTCGGTCGCGCTGAACGGCCCGGACAGCGACGGTCTCCTGTATCATACCGACCATACGGAAATCCGCTCGATTCTCGATTTCCACGCACACCGCCGCCAATTCTGGAAGATCGCTCAGAACTCGGCGAT
Organism: Seohaeicola nanhaiensis; assembly: GCF_042654245.1. NCBI lineage: Bacteria > Pseudomonadati > Pseudomonadota > Alphaproteobacteria > Rhodobacterales > Roseobacteraceae > Seohaeicola > Seohaeicola nanhaiensis. The sequence goes on along the minus strand of NZ_JBHSGI010000034.1, from coordinate 240,994 downwards.
CGCCCTGGCCTACGATCCGTGGTCAACCCACCAGTCGCGCTTTCCATTCTCCATCGTGGGGCAGCGCTGGTTCGAATGTCTGGCCGCGGGCTGTGCCGTCGTCGGCAGACGCCCCGTGACGCCCGAGGCGGACACGCTGATCGGCTGGCAGGACGCAACCCTTGAGGCGCCGGATGATCCGAAAGAGGCGGTCGACTTCATCCTCGACCTGTCGCGCGACAAGGCGCGGTTACAAGAGATCCGCGAGCGCAACGTCGCCCACATCCGTTCGCAGCATGACTGGACGCATCGCATCGAACAGCTGTTCCGAATGATCTAGACCGTATCGGACCCAGGGCTGACCGGATCGCCGTTCCAGCCCGCGGACCCACAGGCCATTCAGACCCGGCGTGCCCGTCTAGAACCGAGCCTGCCGTGCGCAAACCGCAGGTCAGCGCATGTCGCGGTCCAGCGCGCCCGATAGCGCTTCCTGAACCGCGCCGAAGGCCCAGCCCTGTTCGATCAGGTGACAGCGGATGGTCTCGTCGCGGGTGCCGCGAAACCGGAGGTATTTCACTTCCTCGATGAGCCTGGTGACGACAACACGCTTGTTCATCTCAAAATCCTCAACTGGTAACCAACGGGTAAATCCTACCACGAATTCCGGTAAAGCGAGGAAACACGCGTCCTGAGGCGCGGATTGCATCCGGTTCGCGAGACAATGAGTGTTCCTCGCCCTGTTTTACACGCGCCAGATCATCAATTGCCCCGACGTCCCAAAGGATTGCGCTGATTCGCCGCGCACGGTCGGGCGATGTGCCGCAACCTGCGCCACGCGCCCGCGCCAAACACTGCCGGTGTCGGAAAGCTTTTGACAGACCGGGTGCGCCCCGCTTCAATCCCCAGGACAGCCCGCGCGGGACCGGACCGGACAATACCCAGATGCCCCTGCAGACACTCGACTGGACCGAAGCGCTGGCGCCGCTGAAGGTCGCGAAATCCATGCCGGCCGAGATCTATACCTCGCCCGAGATCTTCGCCGCCGAACGCGCCAAGATCTTCCTGCGCGACTGGTTCTTCCTCTGCCGCACAGATCAACTGGCCGCCAGGGGCGACTATCGCGCCTTCGACACGCCCGGCGGCCCGATTGTCCTGATCCGGGGACAGGACGACGTGCTGCGCTGCTTCGCGAATTTCTGCCGCCATCGCGGATCGATCCTGCTCGAGGGTCAGGGCAATACCGGCGGGCGCGTGGTCTGCCCCTACCACGCCTGGAGCTATTTCTCGGACGGGCGGCTCTACGGCTGCCCCGACATGCAGGACGCCGAGGGGTTCGACCGCACCGAGAACGGGCTGGTGCCGCTGGCGCTCGACAGCTGGAACGGCTTTGTCTTCGCCAGTTTCGACCGCGCCGCGCCGCCGCTACTCGACCATCTGGGCGACCTGCCCCAACGCATGGCCTCGCACCGTCTCGACCTGATGCGCTGCACCTGGGAGTTCGAGATCGACGTTGCCTGCAACTGGAAGCTGCTGCTGGAAAACGCGATGGAGACCTATCACACCGGAATCGTCCACCGGAACACCGTGGGCGCGCAGACACAAAGGCCAATCCCGACCCGGGGCGACTGGCTGTGCATGCAGGTGCTGAGCACGACCAGCATCGCCACGATGGACCGCAGCGTCGAACCGCTGCCGATGATCGAAGGGCTGGACGAGGACGCGCGGCAGGGCACCTACTTCACCGTCATTCATCCCACCTGCCAGTTCGCCGTCGCGCAGGACAGCATGTGGTGGCTGAACGTCACCCCGGTGGCCGCCGACCGGTCGCGCCTGCATATCGGCGGCTGTTTCCCCGAGAGCACGACCGCCCTGCCCGGCTTTGCCGCCCGCGCCCGCGCCTATGATGACCGTTGGGAGAAGGTCGCGCGCGAGGATGTCGGCGTGCTGGAGGGCCAGCAGCGCGCGCTCGCCTCGGCGCTGTTCCGGCCCGGTCCACTGTCGGGGCGCGACGACATGGTTCAGGCGGTCGGCCGCTGGAGCGTCGAGCGGCTGCTGCGCGACACCTAGCGCCCGATCACGATATCGGCGCGCAGCCCGCCCAGACGCTCGCTCTCGGTCAGCCGCAACACGCCGCCATGGGCGCGGGCGATGTCGTTGACGATGGCCAGGCCCAGCCCGACCCCGCCGCCCTTGTTCTGGTTGCGCGACGGATCGAGTCGCGAGAAGGGCTTCAGCGCCTCGCTCCGCTGATCCGGCGCGATCCCGGGACCGTCATCCTCGACCCTTATGCGCAGCGACTTGTCGGTCAGCGTCACCGACACCTCGGCCTTGCTGCCATATTGCACCGCGTTGCCGATCAGATTCTCGACCGCGCGGCGGATCGCCAGCGGACGCAGCATCACCTCGCCCTCGCCGCTGCTTTCGACAAGCGTCACCGCACGGCCCGCGCGGGTGGCGTCGGCCACCACCTGGCGCACCAGGGCCTGCGGGTCGACCGGCTCGGGCTCGCCCTCGGCGGTACCCTTGGCAAAGTCGAGAAACTCGTCGATCAGGCGCTGCATCTCGTCCACGTCGCCGATCAACGGCGCAGCCTCGGCCTCGTCGAACATTGCCAATTCCAGCTTCATCCGGGTCAGCGGCGTGCGCAGGTCGTGGCTGACCCCCGACAGCATCAGCGTGCGCTGCTCGATCTGCCGCTCGATCCGCGCCCGCATGTCCAGAAAGGCGCGCCCGGCCGCGCGCACCTCGACCGCGCCCGAGGGCGAATAGGGCACAACCTGCCCGCGCCCGAAGGCCTGCGCCGCCGCCGCCAGCCGGGTGATCGGACGCAGCTGGTTGCGCATGTAGAGGAACGAGATCGCGGTCATCAGCACGCCGAAGAAAACCATCGTCACGATCAGCTGATGCGGCGCCGCCGCGGTCAGGCGGCGGCGGTTGAACACGAATTCCAGCCGCTCGTCGCCCGCCTGCGTGACCACGGTCACCTCGCGGTTGTCCGGCAGCCGGATCGACGGCACGTCCAGCCGGCTGCTGCGCAACTCGCGCCGCACCGCGCTGGCCGAGACGTCATACCAATAGATCAGATCGGGAGGGGTCGGCTCGTCCGGCGGGATCCGCCGCACCTTCATCTCGAAGACATCCAGTTCGGGCTGAAGGATCGCCAGCGCGGCCTGCGGGTCCGAAGCGCCGGCCACCTGATCGCTGACAAAGGTGATCTCGCGCAACACCACGCGGCTCATCTGCCGGCTCACATCGTCCAGATGCCGGTTGGAAAAGGCAATCGAGACCACCAGCAGCAGCACCAGCACCGGCAGGACAAGGATCAGGGTCGCCCGCCCATACAGGCTGCGTGGCATATAGGTCTTGAGCCAGCGAAACGACATGGCGCGACCCTAGCCGCAGCGCCGCGCGCGCGGAAGCCGATAGTTTTGTTTGAAGCCCCCGCCAAAGTCTGTAGTGCTGGCGCGGACTGCAGCAAGGAGCCCGCCGATGACCCCTCCCGACGATTTCGATCCGCCCGTGGGCAAGGCCATCGAACTGGAACCCGGCCTGCGCCGCATCGTGGCGCCCAATGCCTCGCCCATGACCTATCGCGGCACCAACACCTACCTCATAGGAACGCGCGAGATCGCCGTGGTCGATCCCGGCCCGGCCAGCCTGCCCCATCTCGAGGCGATTCTCGCCGCGCTGGAGCCCGGTCAGTCTGTCAGCCACATCCTGGTGACCCATACCCATATCGACCACTCGCCGCTGGCCGCCAGCCTGGCGCAGCGCACCGGCGCGCCGATCCTGGCCTTCGGCACCGCCCATGCCGGACGCAGCCCGGTGATGACGCGCCTGGCCGAGGCCGGGCTCGCCGGCGGCGGCGAAGGCGTCGACACCGCCTTCCGGCCCGACGTGACGCTCGCCGATGGCGAGAGGGTCGAAGGCGACGGCTGGTCGCTCGAGGTGATTCACACGCCGGGCCATATCGGCAACCATATCGCGCTTGGCTGGGGAGACCTCTGCCTGACCGCCGACCACGTCATGGGCTGGGCCACCTCGCTGGTCTCGCCGCCCGACGGCGACCTGACCGATTTCATGGAGTCCTGCCGCCGCCTGCGCGCCCACAACTGGCGCGCCTTCCACCCCGGTCACGGTGGCCCCATCGCCGATCCGGGTGGACGGCTCGACTGGCTGATCGAGCACCGCCTGACCCGCGAGCGCCAGATTCTCGCCGCGCTCGAATCCGGCCCCGCCACCGCCCGCGCCCTGGCCGAGCGGATCTACACCGAGACCCCCGCCGCCCTGATCCCTGCCGCCGAGCGCAACGTCTTCGCCCACCTCGTTGATCTTACGGGAAAATCCACTGTCGCCCCGGTCGGAGACCTGGCCTCCACCGCCACCTTCACCCACCTCTGACCGCGACCCGAGGAAAAATCCAGAATCTCCCCAAAACGCACTGGACGCCGCAAAACCGGGTTGCTATATCGCCCAGACCGTTCCGGCGTAGCTCAGCGGTAGAGCAGTTGACTGTTAATCAATTGGTCGTAGGTTCGATCCCTACCGCCGGAGCCAATATCCCCACGTAGTTCATGTTGTGCGGCCTGCCAAGACCCGGCGGGTCGGGGAAATTCGGGCTTGGGTCAATTCCAGGCTGGCGCCTGCCCGGCCTCACCCCTCCACCTCGCGCACTTCGACGGCGACCTCCATGTCCAGCGGGTCGTTGTCGTTGCCGTGGAAGCTGCCGGCGACGGGGACGACCTGGCTGATCCGGCGGGCGACGGCAACGGGGATCAAGTTGGCGGAGCCGACCGAGCGGTTGGTTGGGTCGAAGGGGATCCAGCCCGCGCCGGGCACGAAGACCTCGACCCAGGCATGGGTCGATCCCGATCCGGCCGAGCCGATCCGGTCGGCGGCGGGATCGAAGAGATAGCCCGAGACCAGCCGGGCGCCGAAGCCGAGCGTTCGGACCGCCTCGGCGAAGAGCACGGCGAAGTCGCGGCAGGACCCTTCGCCCAGATCCAGCGTCTCGAGCGGGCCGCGGGTGCCCTCGGTCTCGCGGCTCTGATAGGCGATGCGGGCGGCGACGCCGTTGGACAGGTCCTTGAGCAGCGAGAGCGTGTCGGTCGGCCGGGACATCACGAAACCCTTGGCCCAATCGCGCAGGCGGCCGGCGTCGTCGGCATATTGGGCCAGCGTCAGCGCCCCCAGGTCGGTGATATCCTCGTCGCTGTAGCGGAAGGGATAGGAGATCGCCTCGGCCGCGATCGGGAAGACGGGCCAGACCGGCGCGGTCAGGTCGACGAAGGCGCGTGAGCGGATCGACAGTACCTCGGCCTCAGTCTCGAAGGTGGCAAGCGCGATGGCATTGCCGGCCACGTCATGGGACCAGACCACACGGGCCGCGGGCGCGATATCGAGATCGAAGGCGACAAGCCGCAGGTCACGGCTTTCGCGCGGGCGCAGCATCATCCGGTGGGGATCCAGCCGGACCGGGCTGCGATAGCGGTAGGTCGTCTCGTGTGTTATACTGATGCGCGGCATCTCTCTCTTCTCACCACTGTATCATAACGTGCTTTGCGCCGGAATCTTCAGACGGGCGAGGTCGCCCAGAGCGCGGTCTATCAGTCGTCGGGTTTGCGGGGCCCTCGCCTCGGGAGCGGCGGCGTATTGATCGAGCAAAAAGCGAACTGCATCCAGCGCCTGCGCCCAGTCCAGCGCCGGACCGCGCGCAAGTCGCGCATCAATTTCCGCTTCCAGACGATCGCACCCCATCTTCGGCGAATAGCCGGAATTGACCGCCTTTCGGCGCAGAATAACCTTCAGGCGGCCCTCGCCGCGGCGCCGGCCGTCAAGATCCACCGGTGCGGCGCTCATGCTTTCATGCCCGCGGCACAGGCGACCGATGCACCAGTCTGAACCGCCTCGCGCGGTTTGCCGGCGGTCCCGGCGATTGTTGCGGGTTTGCCCCTGGACGCCACCCGGCGCGCCTGGGCGTTATAGTGGCGCACCTCTGAGTCGGACACACTGTCGGCCTGCATGACAAGACGGATCAGCGGATCGGCCAGCATCTCTTCCAGAAAGTAGTCGACCAGATCGCGGTTGGTCTGCTTGTCCTTTGCCATCGCCTGCTGCAGATCGACCAGCGCAACCGTCAGGGTACGCGACAAACCGGGATACTGCGCCCGAGGCTGGAGCTTGACCTGCACCTTCGTGGTCCAGTCTGGGGAACTGAGAACACCGACGGCATCGGAAATCTCGGTCTCGATCTCATATTCCCCGGCCGGCAGGGTTTCGTTGAGGGTGGGGAGTTTGAAAGGTTTGTGAAATATCGCAATGGTTCGGATCTTGGGGGTCATGTGCCCTCCCGGGGGTTTGTGAACAAGCGGTGGCGTTTCAGGGGGAAGACCCGCAGCACTTCTGCAGCGGGTCGGTTTTTCAGGACATTGTCCGCGGCGCGCGCCTGCTGGATATGTCCGGGAATTCTCGTACTTCGTCCGCGCAGGCGATCCTGCGTGATGATGCCTTGCAGAGATGGAGATGCCGGGGGACAATTGCTATGGCTGGCACTGGCTTTATCTGCAATTCCGGCCTCTAAACTGAAAATTGTCCGAAATTCCTGAGGACAGCCCGGTTTTCGGGCAGTTCCGATGCAACTCGCCAACGCTAGCGCGCAGCCGGCGCGCGCGGCAAACCCGGCATTGAACCCGCCGCCCGGCCTGATACCATGGCAGCACCGAGGGGGGTCCCGACAAGGGGCTGAGACTCTGATCGCACCATCCGGTGCAGCGCAGTGACCCTTTGAACCTGATCCGGATCATGCCGGCGAAGGGACGGGACCGCGTGACTCTCTTCCCTTGCCGGCCCCACAAGACGAGGCCGCCATGTCCCCAGATTTCGCCATCGCCAATGTGCTGACCATCGCGGGCACCGACCCGTCGGGCGGCGCGGGCATTCAGGCCGATATCAAGGCCTTCTCGGCACTAGGTGCCTACGCCTGTTCCGCGATCACCGCCGTGGTCGCGCAGAACACCCAAGGTGTGCGCCGTTTCGTGGCGCTGGAGCCGTCGTTTGTGGCCGACCAGATCGACGCCGTGCTGGAGGATGTGCGGATCGATGCGGTCAAGATCGGCATGATCGCCAATGCCGCCATCGCCGCGGCGGTGGCTGACCGGCTCAGGCACCACGGCGCAAAGAACATCGTGCTCGACCCGGTGATGATCGCGAAAAGCGGCCATGCCCTGCTCGACCCCGAGGCGGTGGGCGCCCTGCGCGCGCTGCTGGTACCGCTGGCCACCGTCGTCACCCCGAACCTGCCCGAGGCGGCGGTCCTGCTGGGGCGCGGCGACCGTTGGACAGCGGACTCCATGCAGGCGGCGCGCAGCGATCTTCTGGCATTGGGTGTGGAATGGGTGCTGCTGAAGGGCGGCCATCTGGAAGGCAGCGACGACAGCACCGACCTGCTGTTCGGACCGCAGGGCACCACCGCCCTGCCCGCGCCGCGCATTGCCACGACCAACGACCACGGCACCGGCTGCACCCTGTCCTCGGCCATCGCCGCGCTATTGCCGGCCCATGGCGTGGAAGAGGCGGTGCGGCGGGCCAAGACCTATCTGCACGGCGCGCTGGCGGCGAGTGACCGGCTGGACGTGGGTCAGGGCCACGGGCCGGTGCACCATTTCCATGCACTCTGGCCCTCAGCGCGTTAGGCGGTCGATCTCGGCCCGGAGGCGGCGGGCGGCAGCCTCCGGGTCCGGCTGCCCGCAGATCGCCGAAACCACCGCGAGCCCCTTCGCCCCGGCCGCCAAGGTCTGTGCGACATGGTCTACCTTCAGCCCGCCGATGGCCACCGCAGGCACCGGACAGGCTGCCACCTGCGCCGCCAGACCGTCGAAGCCGACGGGCGTCTTGTGGTCGGTCTTGGTTGGCGTGGCAAAGACCGGGCCGGCGCCGACGTAATCGACCATCGCGGGGTCGACCCGCGCCGCCAGGTCCGGCGTTTCGACCGAGAGACCCAGCAGCATTTCCGGGCCAATCAGCGCCCGCGCCTCGATGACGCTCATGTCACCCTGGCCGATATGCACACCGTCCGCGCCGATCTCGACCGCCGCCGCCACGTCGTCGTTGACGATCAGCCGCGCGCCTGAACCAGCAAGCGCGGCCTTCAGGGCCAGCCCGGTCTCGACCATCGCCGCCGTGCCGCCCTCCTTGTCGCGCAGCTGCACCATGGTTGCCCCGCCCGCCACGGCGCGGCGCGCGGTCTCGACCATCCCGATCCCGGCACAGAGGCCGGGATCGAGCACGAGGTAGAGCGAGAGGTCGAACGATGGCTTCATGCCGGAACGGGCTCTTCGGCACGGATGACCGCCTCACCCGCCAGCGCCTCGGGTGTCACCGCCTGCAGCGCATCGAGGAAACGCGGCGCAAAGCTGCCCGGCCCCGTGGCGCCCTCATGGGCGCGTTGCCCTGCCACCGCGAAATGCGCCAGCGCGGCGACGGTGGCGTCGAAGGGATCCTCGGCCACCGCCGCATAAGCCCCGCAGAGGCAGGTCAGCGAACAGCCAAGCGCGGTGTTCATCGGCATCCAGGGCGAACCGCCCGAAATCCGCGCCGCGCGGCTGCCATCGGTGACGAAATCCACCTCGCCCGTCACCGCCACCACGCCGCCGGTCTCATGGGCCAGCCAGCGCGCGCCCTTCTCGGCGGCGGCCACGGGATCGCGGCCATCGACGCCTTGCCCCCGGCTCGCCTCGCCCGCCAGCGCCAGCACTTCCGAGGCATTGCCCCGGATGATCGTCGGGCGCAGTCGGACCAACTCTGCCGAGACATCGCGCCGATAGCCCGTTGCCTGACAGGCGACCGGATCCAGCACCCAGGGCCGACCCGCCGCCTGCGCGCCGGCAATCGCCGCGCGCATCCCCGCCACGAAGGCCGGCGACAGCGTGCCGATATTGACCGTCAGCGCCCCGGCGATGCGGGCGAATTCCTCGGCCTCCTCGACGTCGGAGACCATGGCCGGACTGGCCCCGGCCGCCAGCACCACATTGGCGGCGATGTTCATCGCCACATAGTTGGTGATGCATTGCACCAGCGGCGGGCTGGCGCGCAGTACGGCCAGAAGGGTTGCGGGTGTCTGGGTCATGCCTTGTCCTCCAGCGGCAGGTAAAGTTCTCCGCCTTCGCGGAATTTCTCGGCCATCTGCGCCATGCCCGCCTTCTGGGCCTCGGCGCGGATGTCGTGCGAGATGCGCATCGAGCAGAACTTCGGCCCGCACATCGAACAGAAATGCGCGACCTTGTGCGCCTCCTTGGGCAGGGTCTCGTCATGCATCGACCGCGCGGTCTCGGGGTCGAGGCTCAGGTTGAACTGATCCTCCCAGCGGAACTCGAACCGCGCGCGGCTCAGCGCGTCGTCGCGGATCCGCGCCGCCGGGTGGCCCTTGGCGAGATCGGCGGCGTGGGCCGCGATCTTGTAGGTGATCACCCCCACCTTCACGTCGTCCCGGTCCGGCAGCCCCAGATGCTCCTTCGGCGTCACGTAGCAGAGCATCGCCGTGCCGAACCAGCCGATCATCGCCGCGCCGATGCCGCTGGTGATATGATCGTATCCCGGCGCGATGTCGGTGGTGAGCGGCCCCAGCGTATAGAACGGCGCCTCGCCGCAGACCGCCAGCTGCTTGTCCATGTTCGCCTTGATCTTGTGCATCGGCACATGGCCCGGCCCCTCGATCATCACCTGGCAGTCCTTGGCCCAGGCGATCTGCGTCAGCTCGCCCAGCGTCTCCAGCTCGGCGAATTGCGCCTGGTCGTTGGCATCGGCGATGGAGCCCGGACGCAGCCCGTCGCCCAGGCTGAACGACACGTCATAAGCCCTTGCGATATCGCAGATTTCATCGAAATGTTCGTAGAGGAAGCTCTCGCGGTGGTGATGCAGGCACCACTTGGCCATGATCGACCCGCCGCGTGACACGATCCCCGTCACCCGGTTCACCGTCATCGGGATCATGTGAAGCCGCACGCCCGCATGGATGGTGAAATAATCCACCCCCTGCTCGGCCTGTTCGATCAGCGTGTCGCGGAACACCTCCCAGCTCAGTTCCTCGGCGATGCCGCCCACCTTCTCCAGCGCCTGATAGAGCGGCACGGTCCCGATGGGCACCGGGCTGTTGCGCAGGATCCAGTCGCGGATGTTATGGATGTTGCGCCCGGTCGAGAGGTCCATCACCGTATCCGCGCCCCAGCGCGTCGCCCAGACCATCTTCTCCACCTCCTCGGCCATCGACGAGGTCACGGCGGAGTTGCCGATATTGGCATTGATCTTGACAAGGAAGTTGCGCCCGATGGCCATCGGCTCGGCCTCGGGGTGGTTGATGTTGGCAGGGATGATCGCCCGCCCCCGCGCGATCTCGTCCCGCACGAACTCCGGCGTGATGACATCGGGAATTTCGGCGCCAAAGCTCTCGCCGTCGCGTAGCAGCGCCTCTTTCGCCGCCTGCCGCCCCATGTTCTCGCGGATCGCGACGAACTCCATCTCCGGCGTGACGATCCCGGCGCGGGCATAGGCCATCTGCGTCACGGCCCTCCCGTTCGCCGCCCGGCGCGGCGCATGGCGCACCGGAAACTCGGGCACCAGCCGCGCGCCATCGGCAAAGCCGTTGTCCTCGGGCCGCACATGCCGCCCCGCGTAGGTCTCGGTATCGCCGCGTGCAGCCACCCAGGCCTCCCGCAGACGCGGCAGGCCGCGGTCGAGGACGATATCAGCCTCCGGGTCGGTATAAGGCCCCGAGCTGTCATAGACCGTCACCGACGGTTCGCCGGCAGTCGGATGCAGGTCGATCTCGCGCATGGGCACGCGGATGTCGGGGTGCAGCACGCCCCGGTGCCAGACGCGGCGCGAGCCGGGCAAGGGCCCGGTGGTGACGGTGGGTGTCAGATCTTTCATCGGTCGGAGCCTCCAGAGCTCAAAGCGTTGGAGACCCAGTTCCGCGTTCGAATGGAGGAAGACCGAACGGAATACGTCTGTGACGTATCGGCAAGCGCCGCGCGGCCGGTGCACCATCCCTACGCCAGTATGAACTGGATCAGGTTCATCGGGTCACTGCGCTGCGCCTTGCGGCACGATCAGTATCTCAGCCCCTTGTCGGGACCCCCCAGGTGAGTCCGCACACCCTGCGCGCGCCGCGCGCGCTTGTCAACCGCAGGGGCAGGCCACGGCCCGCCCCCGGGATCACGCGGCGCCTGCCGCTTCTCTGGTTCGAAAAATACCTCCGCCGGAGGCAGCCGCGCGCCCCGCGCGGCTTCGCGCCCGGAACGGGCGCGCGCGGCCTCAGCCGCGTCCGATGAAGGGCATGTTGGTTGCCATCACCGTCATGAACTGCACGTTGGCCTCGAGCGGCAGCCCGGCCATGTAGCGCACCGACGAGGCGACATGGCTCACATCCATCACCGCCTCGACAGCGATCGAGCCATCGGCCTGCGGCATTCCCGTGGTCATCTTGCGCGCCATCTCGGTCAGGGCGTTGCCAATATCGATCTGGCCGCAGGCGATGTTGAACGGCCGCCCGTCCAGCGAGATCGTCCGCGTCAGCCCGGTGATCGCATGTTTCGACGCAGTATAGGCCACCGAGCCCCAGCGCGGCACATGGGCCGAGATCGAGCCGTTGTTGATGATCCGCCCGCCCTGCGGGCTCTGGTGGCGCATCCGGCCAAAGGCGGCGCGGGCCACCAGGAAGGCACCGTTCAGGTTGATGTCGATCACCCGCCGCCAGTCGTCGACGGCGATCTCGTCGATCGGCGCGCCGGCCAGGCTGACCCCGGCGTTGTTGAAAACCGCGTCGAGGTGCCCCCAGGCCTCCATCGCCTTGTCGAAGGCCGCGTCCACCTGCGCCTCGTCGGTCACGTCGCAGGGCAGCACCAGCGCATTTTGATCGCCTGCCGCCGTCTCTTCCAGCGCCCCGGCGCGGCGGCCGATCAGCCCGACCCGCCAGCCATCGGCCAGGAAGGTTTCGGCGCAGGCGCGGCCGATGCCGCTGCCCGCTCCGGTGATGATGATAGTCTTGCTCATGAGGCGTCCTTCAATGGTTGTCGCGGGGCAGGTCGCGGGCGACCTTCTGATAGGCGGTCGCCAGTTCCAGGCAGCCGCCATCGGCCAGCTGGCCGACATGGGTGCGGTAGATTTCCTGCCAGGGGGTCTGGTTGTGGATCTCCGGCGGGGTCCAGGCGTCCTTTCGGGCCTGCCACTCGGCTTCGTCCACCAACGCGTCCATCCGGCTGGCGTTGAGGTCCAGCCGCACCATGTCGCCGGTCCTGAGGTAGGCTAGCCCGCCGCCGACCACCGACTCGGGCGAGGCGTTCAGGATAGACGGGCTTTCCGAGGTGCCCGACTGCCGCCCGTCCCCGACCGTGGGCAGGTGGTTGATCCCCGCCTTGATCACCGCATCCGGCGGCTGCATGTTCACCACCTCGGCCGAGCCGGGATAGCCGACGCATCCGACGCCACGAATGAACAGGATCGTCGTCTCGTCGATCTTCAGATCGGGATCGTTGATCCGGTCGTGGTAATCCTCCGGCCCCTCGAAGACCACCGCGCGGGCCTCGTAGATGCCCTCCTTGCCAGGCGTCGACAGGAAGCGCTTGCGGAAGTCGGCCGAGATCACGCTGGTCTTCATCAGCGCCGAGTCAAACAGATTGCCCGACAGCACCAGAAACCCTGCATTCTCGCGCAGCGGGTTGGCGACCGTCTTGATCACGTCGAGATCGCGGCTCTCCCAGCCTTCCAGGTTCTCGCCCATGGTCTTGCCGGTGGCGGTCATCACCCCGTCGTGCAGCCGCCCGGCCTTGCGCAGCTCGCCCATGATCGCCGGCACACCGCCGGCGCGGAAAAAGCTTTCGCCCAGGTATTCGCCCGCCGGCTGCATGTTCAGCAACAGCGGCACCTTGAAGCCGATGGTCTCCCAGTCCTTCACGTTCAGCTTCACCCCGGCATGGCGCGCGATGGCCTGAAGGTGCGGCGGCGCATTGGTCGAGCCGCCGATGGCGCCGTTGACGATGATCGCGTTCTCGAAGGCCTCGCGGGTCAGGATGTCCGAGGGTTTGAGATCCTCATAGACCATCGCAACGATCCGCTTGCCGGTCTCGTAGGCCATGTTCATCCGCTCGCGGAAGGGCGCGGGGATGGCCGAGTTGCCGGTCAGCGACATCCCCAGCGCCTCGGCCATGGCGTTCATGGTGCTGGCCGTGCCCATCGAGTTGCAATGCCCGAGCGAGGGCGCCGAGGCACAGACGCGCGACATGAATTCCTCGTAGTCGATCTTGCCTTCGCTCAGCAGACGGCGGCTTTCCCAGACGATGGTGCCCGATCCGGCGCGCTTGCCCTTCCACCAGCCGTCCAGCATCGGCCCGCCGTTCAGCGCGATGGCTGGGATGTCGACGGTCGCCGCCCCCATCAGCATGGCGGGGGTCGTCTTGTCGCAGCCGGTGGTCAGCACCACGCCGTCGATGGGATAGCCATGCAGCACCTCGACCAGCGACAGATAGGCCAGGTTGCGGTCCAGCGCCGCGGTCGGCCGTTTGCCGGTCTCCTGGATCGGATGCACCGGGAATTCCATCGGAATGCCGCCGCCGTCGCGGATGCCGGCCTTGATGCGATCCATCAGGAAGACGTGGATCTTGTTGCAGGGCGCGATGTCGCTGCCGGTATTGGCGATGCCGATGATCGGCTTTTCCCCTTGCAACTCGCCCCGCGTATAGGCCTGGTTCTGATAGCGCTCGACATACAGCGCGGTCATACCGGGGTTGTTCGGATTGTCGAACCACTCCTGCGACCGGAATCTCTTGCCTGCACGGGTATTTGTCATAGTGATGGTTCCTCGTCTCGAAGCGGCCTCGGAAGGATTGAGGCAGCTTCTCAATTTGGTATACCAAATTCAAGAGCCATCTTGTGCCCCGCCACTCCATAAAGGATTTCCCATGATCGAAGACACGCCCCTCCTGACCATCCGTGTCCCCCTGCCCCGCCCGACAGAGGCGCAGATCGCCGCCTTTCAGGGTGTGCCGACCGGCTTTGTCGCAGATGCGCTGGGCGGCGGCGGGGCGATGGCGGCCAATATCAAGCCGCTGGGCGACGGCCGCGATCTGCCCTTTGTCGCCGCCGGCCCGGCGCTGACTGCCGACAACGGCCCGGCCGACATCCTGGCCACCCAGGCGGCGCTGGCCCATATCCGGCCGGGTGATATTCTCGTCTCCTCGGCGGCGGGCCATCAGGGTTGCGCGGCGGCAGGCGACCGGGTGATCGGGATGCTCAAGAACGCCGGGGGCGCGGGATTTGTGACCGATGGCCCGATGCGCGACTACGCCGGTATCGTTGCGGTCGGCCTGCCCGCCTGGTGCACCGGGCTGATCCCTTCTTCGCCCTTCGCCAAGGGGCCGGGCAAGGTGGGCTTTGCGGTGCAGGTCGGCGGCCAGCAGGTCGAAACCGGCGACATGATCGTCGCCGACCGCGACGGCGTGGTCGTGGTGCCCTTCGCCCGCATCGACGCGGTGATCGCCAGGCTGGCCGTGGTGCGCGAGCTGGAAGAGGCGCTGGATGCGCGCGTCGCCCAGGGCCTCAAGGTGCCAGGCGCGATTGTCGAGCTTCTGGCCAGCCCCGCCACCCGGCGGATCGAAAAGGAATGACTAGCGGAAGGCGCTGCGCGCCCCGGCGCTTTCCTGCGTCCTGAAGATCGAGGTGGTGTCGGGCGCCGGCGGCAGCGGCAGGCGCACCGGCACCCGCTCGACCCGTGGCGTCAGGCAGGGCTGGCCGGTGACCATCCGCTCTTCCAGATCGCGCCAGAAGGCCTGCTGGTCCAGCCGGGTGTAATAGGCGCCGGTGCCCAGCAGCGGCCAGGCATCGCCCGCCGCGAGTTCATAGAACAGGATCAACCGCGCCCGGTCGCTGGTATTGGGGGCCGAGCCGTGCAGGGTGCGGACGTGGTGCACCGTCATGTCCCCAGCCTTTCCGGTCAGCGTCACGATGCGATCCCTCTCGAACAGAGGATCGTCCGGGTCGATCGCGCCGGCGAAGACACCGTTGGCATGATGGCTCAGGATCGGCCCCCTGTGGGTGCCCGGGATCACCATCAGCGGGCCATTGGCCTCGTCCACATCCTCCAGCATCAGCCCGAAGGCCAGCAGGTCGTCGTTGGTATGCGGGTAGAAGGCCCAGTCCTGATGCCACTCCACCGCGCGTCCGCCGCCCGGCGCCTTGGTATTGAGCTTGGAGGTCAGCAGCACCGTATCCGGACCCAGCAGTTCGTTCAGCACCTGGGTCAAGGGTGAGTCACGCAGCACCTCCCAGAAATACGGGTCCTGCCTGTGCGGCAGCTTGATCCGCGTCAGGCGCGGGGTGTCGGCTGTATGGCCCTTGTCGAGGTCATAGGCCGCGTTGCTCTCGGTGACAGTGCGCGAGGCGTCGATCAGGCCGTAGGTGATCTCGCGCAGCCGCGTCAGCTGCTCGGGCGTCACCGCGTTCTCCACCTTCAGATATCCGTTCTCGGCATAGAACCGTTTCTGCTCGGCCGTCAGCATGTCACTTCCCCTTGTCCAACGCCTCGGCGAGGTCCAGCCCGTTCCAGTGGGCCCCGCGATCGGCCGGCATCGGCGATGTCCGGTTTGTCCGCCATGTGCCCTCTCTAAAGGCTGGCCGTGATGCCGCCATCTACGAACAGCGTGTGCCCGTTGACGAAAGCCGACGCGTCCGAAGCGAGGAAGATGCAGGCGCCCACCAGTTCCTCGACCTTGCCCCAGCGCCCCGCCGGGGTGCGCTTTTCCAGCCATTCGGTAAAGGCCGGGTCCGCCACAAGCGCGGCATTCAGCGGCGTGTCGAAATAGCCCGGCGCGATGGCGTTGCAGTTCAGCCCGTTGCGCGCCCAGTCGGTCGCCATGCCCTTGGTCAGGTTCGCCACTGCGCCCTTGGTCGCCGTATAGGGCGCGATGCCCGGACGGGCGAGCGCGGTCTGCACGCTGGCGATGTTGATGATCTTGCCCGCGCCGCGCCCGATCATGTGCCGCGCGACCGCCTGCCCGACGTGAAAGACACTGGCGACATTGGTCTGCAACAGCTGCTCGAAGGCCTCTGGCGGGAACTCTTCCAGCGGCGCGCGGTGCTGCATCCCGGCGTTGTTTACCAGAATGTCGATGGCGCCATGCTCGGCCTCGAACCCCTCGACCGCCGCGCGCACCGCCGCGTGATCGGTCGCGTCGAACGGCAGTTCGAAAACCTCCGCCCCCTCGCGCCGCAGCGATTCCGCCGCTCCGGCCAGCCGGTCGGCATTGCGCGCGTTCAGCTCGACCGAGGCTCCCGCCTGCGTCAGCCCGCGCGCCAGCGCGAACCCGATCCCCAGCGACGAACCGGTGACAAGCGCCCGGCGCCCGGTCAGATCGAAAAGCTGCATATTTCCTCCCCTTGGTCGGGCCTTGACCGCCTTGCCGCTTGCAAAAATGGTATACCATTTCTAGGGTATTGCAAGGGCGCTTCCGGCGCGTGGATCCTGGGGGAGGACACTACTTGAAAGCGCTTTATGTGCATGGCGCGAAGGACTTGCGCCTGGGCGACTGCCCCGACCCCGCACCCGGCCCCGGAGAGGTCCGCATCGCCATCGCGCGCGGCGGAATCTGCGGATCGGACCTGCATTACTACAGCCACGGCGGCTTCGGCACGGTGCGCGTGCGCGAACCGATGATCCTGGGCCACGAGGTTTCGGGCCATGTCACTGCGCTGGGCGAAGGCGTCAGCGGGCTGAGCGAGGGCGATCTTGTCGCCGTCTCGCCCTCGCGGCCCTGCGGCGCTTGCGACTACTGCCACCGGGGGCTGCCGAACCATTGCCTGAACATGGCCTTCTACGGCTCGGCCATGCCCTTCCCGCATATCCAGGGCGCCTTCCGCGACGTGCTGGTGGCGAAGGCCAGCCAATGCGTGCGCGCCGATGGCCTCGACCCCGCGCAGGCGGCGATGGCCGAGCCGCTGTCTGTCTGCCTGCACGCCGTCAGCCGCGCCGGCCCGCTGCTGGGCCGCCGGGTGCTGGTGACGGGCTGCGGCCCCATCGGCGTGCTCTCGATCCTCGCCGCGCGCCGCGCCGGTGCGGGCGAGATCATCGCCACCGACATCGCAGAACGCGCGCTGAATTACGCCCATGCCGCCGGGGCCGATGTCGTGCTGAACACCGCCGTCACGCCCGAGGCGCTGACGCCCTATACCGCCGGCAAGGGACAGATCGACGTGCTCCTCGAATGTTCGGGGGCCGAGCCCGCACTGGTCGCCGCCCTGCCCGCGATGCGCCCGCGCGGCATCGTGGTGCAGCTGGGCCTCGGCGGCGACATGCGCCTGCCGATGATGATGATCACCGCCAAGGAACTGGATCTGCGCGGATCGTTCCGCTTTCACGAGGAATTCGCCAGCGCCGTCCGCTTCATGGCCGGCGGGCTGATCGACGTCACGCCCCTGCTGACCCACAGCTTTGCCCTGTCCGACTTCCAGACCGCCTTCGAGACCGCCTCGGACCGCAGCCGCGCGATGAAGGTGCAGCTGGAGTTCGCCGGGTGCTGACCTTCGCGCTCGCCGTCTTCCTGCTGATCGTGACACCGGGGCCGGGTGTTCTGTCGATTGCGGGCGTCGGCGCGGCCTACGGATTTCGCGCGGGGCTCTCCTATCTGATCGGCCTGTTCATCGGCACCAATCTTGTTGCGCTGGCGGTGATCTCGGGCCTTGCCGCCATCGTGCTGGGCGTGCCGGTGATCCGCATGGTGCTGATGGCCGCCTCCATCGCCTACCTGCTCTATCTCGCCGCAAAGATCGCCTTTGCCGGCACCAAACTCGCCTTCATCGAGGCGCGAACCGCCCCGGGCATCGCCGCCGGGCTTATGCTGCAGGCGATCAACCCGAAGGCCTATGCGGTCAATACCGCGTTTTATTCGGGCTTCCCGATCTACCCCGACAACTTCACCACCGAGGTCATCGCCAAGCTGATCGTCTCGAACCTGATCTGGATCCCGATCCACCTAGGCTGGCTCTGGGCCGGTGTCGCGCTGCACCGCCTGAACCTGCCCGAAGCCACCCAGCGCCGCATCAATTACCTCATGGCCGCCGCCATGTTGGGCGTCGTGCTGCTGGCGCTGGTTTCGGCCACAAGATGAAGAAAGGCTGACACATGACTGAACCTACAACATATTCCGGCGTCTGGCCTGTTGCCCCCACGCCGTTCCACGATACTGGCGAAGTCGACGAGGACGGCATGCGCCGTGTGCTCGACTGCATGATCGACCAGGGCGTCGACGGCATCTGCATCCTCGCCAACTTCTCGGAGCAATTCCTGATCTCGGACGAGGAACGCTTTCGCCTGATGCGTCTCTCGGCCGAGCATATCGGAGGGCGCGTGCCTCTGATCGTTACCATCTCGCATTTCGCCACGCCCATCGTGGTGGCCCGCGCAAAACAGGCGCAGAGCCTGGGCGCCGATATCGTAATGATGATGCCGCCCTATCACGGCGCGCTGCTCAAGGGCACACCCGAACAGACCTTCGAGCAATTCCGCGCGGTGGGCGAGGTCGGGATTCCGATCATGCTGCAGGACGCGCCGCTGTCGGGCGTGGACCTGCCCGTGCCGCTGCTGGTGAAGATGGCGCAGGAAATCGAGGCGCTGAAGCTTTTCAAGATTGAATGCGCCCAGGCGGCGGCCAAACTCCGCGCGCTGATCGCCGCGGGGGGCGCCGCCATCGAGGGGCCCTTCGACGGCGAAGAGGGCATCACCCTGCTGGCCGATCTCGACGCCGGGGCGACGGGCTGCATGACCAGCGCCATGATTCCCGACCTGATCGGCCCGGTGGTGCGCGACTTCCTTGCGGGCGACAAGGACGCCGCAACAAGGGGTTACGCGCGCATCCTGCCCGCGATCAACCACGAGAACCGCCAGTGCGGCTTCCGTGCCGCCAAGGCGGCGATGGTGGCGGGCGGGGTCATCGCCTCGGACTTCTGCCGCCACCCCATCGCCCCGCTGCACCCCGCTACCCGCGCCATGCTGCTAGACCTGCTGACCCCGCTCGACCCGCTGGTCCTGCGCTGGGGCCGCTGAAGGAGACCGCCCATGCCCCTGCCCCTCGACAACCCCGATCCGAACGCCACGCTGACCGGGCGCGTCTGGCGCCCCGGTATCGGCCCGGCGCTGGTCGCCCTGCGCGGCGACAGCGTGGTCGACCTGACCAGCCGCGAGACGCCCACGCTGCGCGACCTGCTCGAGGCTGACGCCCCCGCGGATCGCGTGCGCTCGGCGCCGGGCGAAACACTCTGCGCGTTGTCGGACCTCGGGAAGGATGGCGCGCCAGTCCTGCTCGCCCCGCCCGACCTGCAGGCGATCAAGGCCAGCGGCGTGACCTTCGCGCGCTCCATGGTCGAACGCGTGATCGAGGAACAGGCCGCCGGCAACGCCGACCGCGCCAAGGCGATCCGCGACCGCGTCGCCTCGGTCATCGGCGAGAGCCTGCGCGGCATCGTTCCAGGGTCGGAAAAGGCGATGGAGGTCAAAAAACTGCTCCAGGCCGAAAAGCTCTGGTCGCCTTATCTGGAGGTCGGCATCGGCCCCGATGCCGAAGTCTTCACCAAATGCCAGCCGATGGCATCGGTGGGTTTTGACGCCGATGTCGGGCTGCACCCGATCTCGACCTGGAACAACCCCGAGCCGGAGATCGTGCTGGCGGTGAACAGCACCGGCGAGATCCTCGGCGCGACACTCGGCAACGACGTCAACCTGCGCGACATCGAGGGGCGCTCGGCGCTCTTGCTCGGGAAGGCCAAGGACAACAACGCCTCGTGCGCCATCGGCCCGTTCCTGCGGCTGTTCGACGACGGCTACACGATGGACGACGTTCACAACGCCGAACTGGACCTGAAGGTGACTGGCACGGACGGCTTTGTCATGGAGGGCCATTCCTCGATGCGCGAGATCAGCCGCAAGCCGGCCGATATCGTCGCCCAGACCATCGGTCGGCATCACCAGTATCCCGACGGCTTCTTCCTGTTCCTCGGCACGCTTTTCGCGCCGATCCAGGACCGCGACGCGCCGGGCAAGGGCTTCACCCACAAGACGGGCGACGTGGTCACCATCTCGGAGCCGCGGCTGGGCACCCTGCGCAACACCGTGCGCCTGTCGACCGAATGCCCGGAATGGACCTTTGGCACCGCCGCCCTGATGCGCAACCTCGCCGGACGAGGGCTGCTGTGAGCGCGACGATCTTCGACGGCACCGAATGCAAGCTGGGCGAAGGGCCGCTCTGGCACCCCGAACGGCAGGAGTTCTTCTGGTTCGACATCGGCGCGCACCGGCTCTACGCCCGCGCCGGCGACGACCGGCGGATGTGGCAGTTCGACGGCCATGTCTCGGCCGCCGGATGGATCGACCGCGACCGCCTGCTGGTGGCGCACGAACGCGCGCTGCTGGTCTTCGATATCGAGACCGGTGAAATCGAACACCTCTGCGATCTCGAGGCCGACAATCCCGGCACAAGGTCCAACGATGGCCGTGCCGACCCCTGGGGCGGCTTCTGGATTGGCACGATGAGCAAGACACTGGAACGTGGCGCGGGGTCCTTCTACCGCTACTACAAGGGCGAACTGCGCCAGCTTTACACCGGCATCACCGTGACGAACGCTCAGTGCTTCAGCCCCGACGGCCGCTATGCCTATTTCGCCGACACCCCGACCGGCAAGGTGATGCGCCAGCGCCTGGACGATATCAACGGCTGGCCCAAGGGCGCGCCCGAGTTGTTTCTCGACCTGCCCGCCGACCAGTTCCGCCCGGACGGCGCGGTGATCGACGCCGAGGGCAATTTCTGGTGCGCGCATTACGGGCATGGCAAAGTCACCTGCCATTCGGCTAAGGGCGAGCTCATGCAGACCCATCCGATTCCCGCCCGCCAGTCGACCTGCCCCGCCTTCGTCGGGCCAAATCTCGACCGGATGCTGGTCACCTCCGCCTGGCAGAACCTCAGCGACGATCAGCGCGCCGCCGACCGCGCCGCCGGCAAGACCTTCGAAATCGCGCCCGGCGTCACCGGTCAGGCCGAACACCGGGTCGAGCTGTGACCTCTCTTCTGGCGCTCGGCGAATGCATGATCGAACTCGCCCCGCGCGAGGATGGTGCGCTGCGCAAGGGCTTTGCCGGTGACACCTTCAACACCGCCTGGTATGCCCGCCGCCTGCTGCCCGACGACTGGAGTGTCGCATATGGCACCTGCGTCGGCACCGATATGGTTTCGGACGAGATGGTCGCCTTCATGACGGGCGAAGGGATCGACACCAGCGCCATCCGCCGGATCCCCGACCGCACCGTCGGGCTTTACATGATCAGCCTGCGCGAGGGCGAGCGCAGCTTTTCCTACTGGCGCGGCCAGTCGGCGGCGCGGCTTCTAGCGGCGGACGAGGCCTGGCTCGACGCCACGCTGGCGGGTCGCAGCTGCATCCACCTTTCGGGCATCACGCTCGCGATACTGACGCCCGCCCACCGCGAGGCGCTCTGCGCCGCGCTGGCGCGCGCGCGGGCGCAGGGCTGCCACATCGCCTTCGACACCAACCTGCGCCCCCGCCTGTGGGAGAATGCCGAGGCGATGAAGGCCGGCCTGACCCTCGGCGCCTCGGTCGCCGATACGGTGCTGCCAAGCTTTGACGAGGAAACCGGCCTGTTCGGCGACAGCTCGCCCGCGGCGACCGCAGACCGCTACGCCGCACTGGGCGCGCGCGAGGTCTGCGTGAAGAACGGCGGCCAGGCGCTTCATATCCTTTCGGAAGGCGATCTGCACAGCTTCACACCGCCCGCCGTCCGGCAGGTCGACAGCACCGCCGCCGGGGACAGCTTTGGCGCGGCCTGGCTGGCCGCCCGGCTGACCGGCGCCGATATCGAAACGGCGGCCGAACGCGCGATGGCGCTGGCTGCTCAGGTTATTCAGGAACGCGGCGCGCTGGTCCGCTCGATCTTCGACAAGGTCTAAAGCTGCATCGTCCCCACGCTGGCGCCGCCGCAGACATAAAGCGTCTGCCCGGTGACGAACCCGCTTGCCGGATCGCAGAAGAACAGGAAGGCGTTCGACACATCCTCGACTGTGCCCAGCCGCCCGACCGGGATGCGCCGCGCCAGCTCGGCCTCGCGCGCACTGCCCTTCGGCACGATGCCCCAGAAATTGTCGGTCTGGATCGGCCCCGGCGCGACCACGTTGACCGTGATCCCATGCGGCGCCAGTTCCAGCGCCCAGGTGCGCGCCATGCCGATCATCCCGGCCTTGGTCGCCGAATAGGCGGTGCGCGTCGGCACCCCCAACGCGGCGCGCGAGGCGTTGAAGACCACCCGGCCAAAGCCGCGCGCCTTCATCGCCGGCAGCACCGCCTGCACCAGCGTCAGCGCCGCGCCCAGATGCAGCTGCGCCAGCCCGGCGATATCCTCCGGCCGGGCGTCCTCCACCAGGTTCGGCCAGATCAGCCCGGCATTGTGCACCAGATGCGTCACCTCGTGGCGTGCCGCAATGTCCGCCGCCACCCGCGCCACCGCGCCGGCATCCAGCAGATCGCATTCGACGCTCTCCAGTTGCTCATGCGTCCAGTCCGGCGCGTTGAGCGCGATCGAGATCACGCGATACCCCCGCTCCAGCAGCCGCTTCGCCAGATCGGCGCCGATGCCCTGGCTGCCGCCGGTCACGATTGCCGTATACCCGCTCATGCCGCGTCCCCCGGCACCAGCGCCAGCACCCGCAGCGGGCTGCCCGTGCCGCCCTTGATCTTGAGCGGCGCGGCGATCAGCACCGCCCCGGTCGGCGGCAGCTGGTCGAGGCCCCTGAGGCATTGCAGCCCGAACTTTCCGGCTCCGTGCAGCAGGTAGTGCGCCGGATAGGGCGGGTCGTAATGCGCGCCCTGCCCGGCGTCGGTGCCTACCGTCTCGGTGCCGAACCCGCGCACATCGCGCGCCAGCAGCGCACGGATCGCCGCCGGAGTTGGACCCGGCGAATGCGGCCCGTCCTCGGCCATGTTCAGATAGTCGGCCCCCGACCGTTTCGACCAGTCGGTGCGCATCAGCACCCAGGCGCCGCAAGGGATCGCGCCATGTTCGGCCTCATGCGCCGCGATGATCTCGGGCGTCAGCTTGAAATCGTCGTCCCGCGCGGCACCCGCCGTGCAGTCGATCACCACCACCGGGCCGACAAAGGCGGCCGGGTCGATCTCGTCCACTGCACCGTGGGGCACGTCTCGCCCCGAGATCCAGTGGATCGGCGCATCGAAATGCGTGCCGGTGTGCTCGTTCAGGGTCAGATTGTGCCATTTCCACGCCGGCCCGCGATGGTCATAGGCGCTGACCTCCTCCATCCGGAACCGCGCGCACTGGCCGAATTCCGGCGGCAGTACGATCACCGGAAAGTCCGGGTCCAACGTGTGGGTCAGATCCACAACCCGCACCGCGCCGCGCGCCATCGCCGCGACCATCTCCGCCAGCACGCTCATGCCCCGCCTCCCGCCAATTCGCGTTCCAGCACCTTGGCGTCGCGCCGCCAGCGCTCGGCCACGTCGCGCGCCACGTCGCCGACAAAGCTGTCCTCGATCCCCTCGACCAGCGCCTCGACCACGCCCCGCGCCAGCGCGGCGGGCGAGACCTTGGGCGGCGGCAGCGGCTGGTGCCACTCATCCTCCGTCGGGCCGCAGTAAACCGCCATCACCCGCAGCCCCGCCGGCGCGAATTCGCCCCGCAGCGTCTGGCAGAGCGAGCGCGCGGCGGCCTGACCCGCAGCGAAGGCACCAAATGAAGGATCGGGCGCAAGCGCATGGGCCGACAGAATATTCAAGAAAGCCACCGCCGCATTGGTGCCGTCCTCGCTGCGCCCGGCCATCGCCGGACCGAACCCCTGCGCCAGCCGCATCAGCCCCAGTACGTTGACCTCGATCCCGTCGCGCGCCGCCACCGTATCCTGCCCGACCACCCCGCCGGGGCGGACATGGCGGGCGGTGTTGATCAGGATGTCGGTCTTGCCGCCGATCTCGCCCGCCAGCCGCGCGACCGAGGCGGCGTCGGTCACGTCCAGCGGCACGATCTCGACCCGCTCCAGCGCCTCGAACGCCGCGCGGCCCGGCCAGCGCCGCCAGCTCTCGGCCTCGCCCACGAAGACGCGCGCCGCCCCCTCGGCCAGCAGCGCCCGCACCAGCGGCAGCGCCTCGGGCGCGCGCATGTCTGTGATCAGCACCCGCCGGTGCCGGGGATGCGCGGTCAGCGCGCGCAGGGTGGGGTCGTCCTCCATCGCCTCGGTCCTTTCCGCCGGCAGCGCGATCAGCACGCCCTGCCCGGCCTTGTCGAGTTTCAGCGCCATCTGCACACGCGCCCCGCGCCCCACGTCGCCATGCAGGTGACAGACCGCCACCGGCCCGGCATCCAGCTGCACGGTCCCGATCCGCCAGGGCAGCCGCTCGCGGAAATAGGGATCGGGCGAGGCATGGATGCGCGTCTCGGCCAGCACGGTCGCGCCGGAGGGCATCGCCGCCCAGGCCAGATCGACCGACAGACACTGCTGGCAGGAGTCGCGCGGCGGATATTGCACCGCCCCGCAATCCGCGCAGCGCTGCAAGGCGAACCGCCCCTCGGCCGCCGCCGCCGTCAGCCCCAGCGCCGCCCGCGAGCGCGCGGCTGGCGGCAGCGTCGGCACGCGGGTGCGCTTTTGCGGGTCCTTCTTCGGCGGCAGGGTCAGCGGCACGGTCACGACGCCCCCTCCAGCACCGCCGCCGCGGAACAGACGCCGCGGTCGTAGTTCACCATGCCGAACCCCGAGACCAGCGCCCGCCGCGCGCCCGCAACCTGCGTCGGCCCGGCCCGCCCGGTCACCTGCCGCAGCGCCTCGACCAGCCCGAGATAGCCGCCAGCCGCCCCCGCCTGCCCGACCGACAGCTGCCCGCCCGAGGTATTGTGCGGAAGATCGCCCGTGATCGTCAGATCATGGGCGCGCACAAAGGCCGCGCCCGCGCCCTTGGCGCAGAACCCGAGGTCTTCGAACTGCATCATCGAGATCACCGGATAATCGTCATAGGTTTGCACCAGATCCATGTCCGCAGGCCCGCAGCCCGCCATCGACCACAGCTCGTCCACATCCACCGCCCAGCCCCCGCGCAGCTGCACCGGATCCTCGGGAAAGGCGTTGTGCCGCTCGATGGTCGCGCGCACCCGTGCGAAAGGCAGCCCGCGGCGCAGCGCCTCTTCCTCGCGCATGACAAGGAACGCCTCGGCGCCCGCGCAGGGCATCACGCAGTCGAACAGCGCGATCGGCTCGGCGATCGGGCGCGCCGCCAGATACTGATCCAGGTTCAACGGTGTCTTCATCAGCGCATCGGGGTTCTTCAGCGCATTCTGCCGCTGCGCCACGGCAATGCGTCCGAAATCCGCCCGCTCCGCCCCATAAGCCTGCATATAGGCGTCCATCATCAGCGCGAAGGTCGCGTTCGGCCCGCCAAAGCCATAGGGATATGTGGCATCCTGCGAGAACCGTGAAAAGGCCGACAGCAGGCGGCGGAAGCTGTCGATATGGTTGGCGTCGCCCGCCACGCAGGCCACCACGTCGACATCGCCCGCCTGCACCGCCCGCGCGGCCCGGCGCAGCGCCACCACCCCGCTCGCCCCGCCCATCGGCACGGTGTCGAGCCAGCGCGGCGTCAGGCCCAGATGCTGGGTCAGCCCCACCGGCGTATCCGGGAACAGCGTGAAGGACGAGACCGAAAACCCGTCCACCTCGCGCGGGGCCATCCCCGCCGCGTCCAGCGCGCCGCGCAGCCCGCGCGCGATCCACCAATGCGCGCTTTCCTGCGAATAACGCACATAGGGTACCGTCACCGGGCAGGTCAGCACCACGCCATCGTAGGGCGCGCGCCTCACGCCGGGCTCCGCTTCTTCATCGCGCGGGTGTCCACCGTGGCCGGGTCTTCCACCAGCGCCGCCGCCTGCGCCTTCAGCGTCGCGCGCTGGATCTTCTGCGTCGCCGTCAGCGGCAGCGCCTCGACAAACGCCACATAGCCCGGCGCCTTGTAATAGGCGAGCTGGCCGAGGCACCACGCGACGATCTCCCGTGCCAGCGCCTCCGATCCCCCGGCCGCCGGCACGATGCAGGCAAAGACCTCGTCGCCGCGCAGCGCGTCGGGCACCGCCGCCACCGCCGCCGCCGCCACGGCGGGATGCCGCATCAACACCGATTCCACCTCAACCGCCGCGATATTCTCGCCCGACCGGCGGATCACGTTCTTCTTGCGGTCCCGGAAGAAGATCGACCCGTCCCCTGCCCGCCGCACGATGTCGCCGGTATGGAACCAGCCGCCGGCCCAGGCTTCGTCTGTGGCCTGATCATTGCGGAAGTAGCCCGCGAAGAACCCCCGCCGCGGGTCTTCCCCCGCCCGGCGCACCAGCAGCTCGCCGGTATCGGCGTCGGCCCCGGCCTCATCCACGATCCGCGCCTCGATATCCGGCGCGAAGCGGCCCAGACAGCTGACCCCGACCTGCCGCGGCTCCAGGTTGTTCGCCACCACCGCACCGGCGCCGGTCTCGGTCATCGCCCAGGCCTCGACCAACGGAAAGCCGAAGCGTTCCTCGAAGGGCGCGTGCAGCTTGGGGTCGACCCCGGCACCAAAGCCGAATCGCACAGTCTGCGCGCGATCGTTCTGACCTTCCGCCGCCTTCATCAGGATCGACGGCATCACACCCAGATAATGCAGGCAGGTCGCTCGGCTTTCCCGGACCGAGTCCCACCAGGTGGCGGGATGGAAGCGGTCCAGCACCGTCAGACAACCGCCCACCGCCAGCATCCCCATGAAAGAGGTCGCCATCGCGTTCATGTGGAACACCGGCAGCGGCGTGATCATCCGCTCGCCCTCGGCGTTCAGCGCGCAAAGCCCGCCCGCCCCGGCATACCAGCGCCCCATCTCGAGGAAATAGCTGTCGGTCAGGACACAGCCCTTGGGCTGGCCCGTGGTCCCTGACGTATAAAGCAGCGCCGCCTCGGCCTCGCCATCGCGCAGGGCGATGGCCCCCCCGCTTCGCGGCCCGGGCAGGCTGTCTTCCACGCCGACCACCGGCATGACAATCCCCGCCTCGCGCGCCGCCATCTCAAGGTCCCCCTGCCGCGCCGGTATGGCCACCGCCAGCACCGGCTCGGCGTGGCCCGCCATATAGGCCAGTTCCGCCGCCCGAAGGTCGAGATTGACCGGCACAACCGAGACTCCCAGCGCATTCGCCGCGAGGAACCAGATAAAGAACGCCGGGCGGTTCTCCAGCAGCAGCATGATCCGCTGGCCGCGCCGGAAACCCGCCGCGCGCAGCTTGTCGGTCAGAGCGTCCACCTCCTCCGCCGCCGCGCCATAAGAGATTTCATCCGCCGAAATCCCATAAAGATCAGCCGTTTCCGGCAGGACGTTCAGAAACGCCCGCTCCGGCCAGCGCGCCGCCACCGCGGCAAAAGCCTCATAGACCGTGTGAACGTCTGCGCCAAACCCAATCGCCTCCACCCTGCTCTTCCTCTTGCTTCAAATATCCTGGGGTCCGGGGCAAAGCCCCGGCGCTCTCAACTCAAGGCAACAGCTGGATATTCCGGAACGCGGCATCGCAGTTGAGGATATCCACCCGCTTGTTCGCGATCCGCAGCCGACCGTCCACCAGCGCCAGCTCGTGGCGCGCGGTCAGCGCCAGCAGCTGCTGTTCGTCCAGCCGCGTCTCGACGTAGTGCATCTGCGTCCAGGTCTCGAAGCGGTCACCCTCCATCCGATCCACGAAGGGCCGCGACAGCACGTGATGACACCGGCTTTTCGGCTTCTGGCTGAAGGTGCGCGCCCCCTTCAGCCGCTCGACCCGCAGCTTCAGCATGAAGAGATCCTCGTAAAGGTAGGAAGTCACAAGCAAAGGATCGCTCTGCCCGTAGTCCAGCGGCATCCAGTAGTGGCCGTCCGGCAGCCAGAGCGCCAGCCAGTCGTCATAGCGCCCCTCGTCCAGCATCCGCGCCTCGTCGTGGACGAAGTCGATCAGGTCCTCCCGGCTCACGCTCATCGCCCGGCCCCCATCGTCATGAACTTCACCCAGGCGTGGAACTGGTTGCGCATCTGCCGCTCGGTGGTGCCATTCTCGACCGCTTCGGCGTCGAAATCCTCGTCCTCTTCATACAGGCGCTGGACGTTGACCCATTCGATGCCGTCCGCCTCCAGCCCCTCCTGCGCGCGTTCGTACATTTCCAGATCGTCATGCCCGACAATCGAGGTCGGCGCGTTGATCATCCGGTTGTACATTGCCGTCCGCGCCAGCAGTTCGTCCGGCGCATCGACCAGCCGGTAGATGTAGCTTTCGACCAGCGTGCGGTTCGCCGCCAGCGGAATGAAAATCCGCAGCTGCTGGATCGGTCCCTTGATCATGATGTTGGGGAAATAGACCGTGTTGTGCCGGTTCTCGGCCAGCACCGCCCTGGCCTTCTCCTCGCCATATGACGCGCACAGCGCCTCGTAATACCCCGGGATCGCGGAATAATCCGAATGGATCGAATGGTGCACCCCGGTATGCCCATGCCCGTTCGGCCAGGTGCGGATGCCCATGTTCTCGAAGAATTCGTACGGCGACATGAAGGGCGCGATGATCTCCATCGCCGGGGGCTTGGGCGCATCCTCTGGCAGGCCCAGTTCCTTCCACAGCTTCACCGCCGTACCGGCGCTGCTTTCATGGGCGACCATCGGGTGGCAGGTGTCGGTCTGGTTCTCGACCAGCATCTTCCAGTTGCAATGGTGCAGATAGCGCAGCGGCGGCCCCGCCACCTCCAGCCGCCCGGCGGGCGAGCGGTCGACCATGTTGTCGAGCGACGACAGACTGTCACCAAAGAACTCGTCGAACCCGATCCCGGTCTCGGCCAGCCGCGCGAAGACGAAACCGCGGTAGTTCCGCACCGCGCCCACCGCCTTCATGCCATGCCCCGAGGGCGTCTCTTCCAGACCGGTCCCCTCATAGCCCTTCTTCAGCGGGATGGCGAGCAGGCAGCCATCGGTCTTGAACGACCAGGCGTGATAGGGGCAGCGAAAGAATTTTCCCGTATTTCCCTGCCGGTCGATGACGATCTTCGTGCCCTTGTGGGGGCAGCGGTTGTAGAGAACCTTCACCTCGCCGTCCGAATGGCGCACCTGAATCACCGGCTGGTCGCCGATGGAGGTTGCAAAATAGTCGCCCGGCTTCGGCGTCTGGCTCTCGTGGCCGACAAAGACCCAGGCATTGGCGAAAAGGTGTTTCATCTCAAGCCGGAACACCTCTGGGCTGGTATAGACATCGCGGTGCACCTGGCGCGGCTGCACCAGCGCGGCGATGGCTTCGGGGGTGTCGTACTGTCCCATGGCGCTCTCCCTCAGAGGTCCAGAACCAGCCGCGGCGTCTTCGCGCGGCTGACGCAGATCTGCATGACGTTCCCGGCGGCGCGCTCCTCGGCGCTCAGCACCACGTCGCGGTGATCGGGCACCCCCTCGATCACGCCGCATTGGCAGATGCCGCAGTCACCGCGACGGCAGTCGTAGAGCACGTCGACCCCGCCCGCCTCCAGCGCGTCGATGATCGACTGGCCGGGCGCGACGGTGAAGACCTGTCCGCTGCTGGACAGCTCCACCTCGAACCCTGTCTCTCCCTGGACAGGCGCCGGGGTGTCGAACAGCTCTACATGCACCCGCCCGGCGGCGATGCCCGCCGCCTCGGCCCGGGTGCGCGCCGTGTCGATCAGGCCGCGCGGCCCGCAGATGTAGAGGTTTGCCTGCCCCAATGCGCCGATCACCGCCTCAAGGTTCAGTGCCGAGGCATCGTCGTCGAAATGCAGATGCACCCGGTCGCCGAACCGCGCGGCCAGCGCGTCGCGATAGGCCATGACCCCGGCGCTGCGGGCGGCATAGTGAAAGGCAAACGCCTGCCCCGCCTCGTCCAGCGCGGCGGCCATCGAGATCAGCGGCGTCACCCCGATCCCCCCGGCCAGCAGCACGGCCGGGGCGCCAGTGTCGACCGGAAAGTCGCATTTCGGCGGCGCAAATCGCAGCTGGACCCCTTCGCGCAGCCCGTGCATGAAGCGCGAGCCGCCCTTGCCGCCGTCCTCACGCTGCACCGCGATGGTATAGCTGGCAACCGCCGCGTCAGCCGCCGTCATGCGGATCAGCGAATAGGCCCGCGTGTCGCCATCGGGCAGCTCCACCCGGATGTGGGCGCCGGGCGCGAAGGGCGGCAGGTCGTCCCCCTCAAGCGTGAATTCGGTGATCTGCGCCGTCAGCGGCACAAGCCGAGTCAGGGTGGCGGTGCATAAGGTCACTGGCTGTCCCTCCCGTCGGAGCAGCGCCCCGTTCCCGATAATATGAAATTTCATATAAAATCGGTCAAGCAGTTTTTGCGCGTCCCTTCACCGACGGATTGACATTTCTCCGCGCCGCCGCTGCAATGCGCCCTCACCGACGCGAGGCGCCTGCCGTGACCGATACCACCGACGCCCCCGCCGACACCGGCGAGTTTGTGGCCAATTACCTGCTCTACCTGATGGCCGCCGCCAGCGACGCCGCCAGCGGCCAGTTCCACGCCCGGGTCCGGGCCGAGGGGCTGCGGGTGCCGGAATGGCGCGTGCTCGCCTGCCTGCACGACCGAGACGGTTCGATGATAACGCAACTGGCCCGCTTTGCCCTGGTCGAACAGTCGCGCCTGACCCGCATCATCATCCAGATGGACGAGCGCGGCCTCGTCAGCCGACGCGGCGACCCCGCCGACCGCCGCCGCGTGCGCGTCTACCTTACTCCCCAGGGCCGCACCCTGGCGGCCCGTCTGGTCCGCGAGGCGCGCGAGCACGAATCCAAACTGTTGCAAAGGCTCAAGGGCAGCGATGCCGCCCATCTCAAACCCGCACTGCATGCCCTGATCCGCACGCTCGATCCCGAGACCGGCACGGAGGGCTGACTCGGGACGTGAAAAAATATGTTTTCAGAATCCGAATTTACGGATACATGAAAACTCATACAAATAAGTCAGGACGCGGCGCCACAGCCGCGCCGAACACACCAGGGGAGGAAGACCAATGACGAGACTGACCAGATTTCTGTCCGGAGTCGCCGTGGCGGCGCTTGTCGCGACGGCCGGACATGCCACCGAGACGCTGACGATTTCCAGCTGGGCCGGTCCCACCCACGGGATCAACGCCAACCTCTTCCCGAAACTGATCGAGATGATGGAAACCGCAACCGGCGGCGAAGTCACCGGCGAGATCAAATACGGCCTCGCGCCGCCGCCCGCCCAGATGGACCTGATCCTGGACGGTGCCGCCGATATCGCCTGGATTTTCCACGGCTACACGCCCGGCCGCTTCGTCACCACCAAGCTGATCGAACTGCCGGGCTTCACCGGCAACGCCGAGGCCGCCTCGGTCGCCGACTGGCGCGTTTACAAGGAGATGTTCGAGAAGCTGGACGAACACAAGGGCGTCAAGGTCATCGGCCTGATGACTCACGGCGTCGGCCAGATTCACACCTCGAAGGACGTCACGACGCTGGCCGATCTGAACGGCCTCAAGACCCGTCTGGGTGGCGGCGTGGTGACGGACGTGGGCACCGAACTGGGCCTCGTCGGCATCCAGGTGCCGGCGCCCAAGGTCTATGAGACCCTGTCGTCGGGCGCGGCCGACGCCGTGGCGATGCCGGTCGAGGGCCGCAAGAGCTTCAAACTGACCGAAGTGGCCAAGAACCTCTACGAGATGCCCGGCGGCTTCTACCGCGGCTCCTTCGCGCTGATCATGAGCCAGGAGAAGTTCGACAGCCTGTCGCCCGAGGTTCAGGCCAAGCTGGAAAGCGAGGTCTTTGGCGAAACCCTCAGCCGCCTGGCTGGTCAGGTCTGGGATGAGGCCGATGCCGAGGGTCGCGCCGCGACCGAAGCCGCCTCCGACAATTCGATCCGCGAGGCCTCGGCCGAGGACATCGCCGCCTTCACCAAGATCAGCGACAAGATCCGCGACAAGGTGCTGGCCGAGATCGACGCCGCCGGCGCCGACGGCAAGGCCGCCTACGAGATGGTCAAGTCGGAAATGGCCAAGGAAACCAAGTAATCCCGGCGGGCCGGGCGGGTTTAGCCGTCCGGCCTCCGCAGGCCGAAAGGACCCTGTCTGCCGTGAAACCGCTGTTGCGCATCCTGACGGTGCCGCCCATCGCCGTCGCCTCTGCCGCGCTGTTCCTGCTGATGGCGCTGACCTTCGTCGACGTCGTGCTGCGCTCGACGATCAACGCGCCCATCGAGGCCGCCACAGAACTGACCCGTATCGCCATGGCGATCGTGGTCTTTGCCGCGCTGCCCGTCGTTTCGGCCCGAGATCAGCACATCACCGTCGATCTCGCCGACCCGATCTTCCGCCACCTCCGACTGGAGCGGCTGCGCGACGGGCTGGTCGCCGTGGTCTGCGGCGCCATGCTGTGGTGGCCGGGAATGCGGGTTGCCGATCTGGCCGAACGCCACAGGAACTATGGCGACGTGACGGAATATCTCGCGATCTCAACCTTCTACATTGAATACTTCATCTGCGGCATGACCCTTGCCACCGCCGCCATCCTGATCCTTCGGGGCCTGCTTCTGTGGTTCGCCCCCCATCTGCTGACGAGACGCAATGATTGAATCCGCCATCGGTTTTGCCGCCGTCTTCGTCCTGGTCCTGCTGCGCATTCCCATCGCCTTTTCCATGGGGTTGGTCGGCATGGTCGGCTTCGCCTGGCAGACCAATTTCCGCGCCTCGATCTCGATGGTCGGACAGCTGATCATCGACACCAGCCAGGACTATGGCCTGTCGGTGGTGCCGTTGTTCATTCTGATGGGGCTCTTCGTCAACAAGGGCGGCATCAGCCGCGAGCTCTATCAGGTCTCGAACGCCTTCCTCGGCCACTTCCGCGGCGGTCTCGCCATGGCCACCATCGTCGCCTGCGGCGGCTTTGCCGCCATCTGCGGCTCGTCGCTCGCCACCGCCGCCACCATGTCGAAAGTGGCAATGCCCGAGATGCGCAAGTTCGGCTATGCCGACTCGCTCTCGACCGCCTCCATCGCCGCCGGTGGCACGCTCGGCATCCTGATCCCGCCCTCAGTGATCCTGGTGATCTACGGCCTGCTGACCGAAACCTCGATCGGCAAGCTGTTCATCGCCGGCATCATTCCGGGGATGATGGGCATCCTCTTCTATCTCCTCGCCGTGCGCATCTCGGTCGCGCGCAATCCCGAAGCCGGCCCGGCCGGACCGCGTGCCACCTGGGGCGAGCGGCTGAGTGCCCTCAAGGGCGTCTGGGCGGTGCTGGCGCTGTTCGGCCTGGTGATCGGCGGCCTCTACGGCGCGCTGAACTTCTGGCCGCTGAACCTCGCCTTCTCGCCGACCGAGGCCGCCGGGATGGGCGCCGCGGGCGCCTTCTTCATCGCGCTGGCCCGCGGCGGGCTCGGCTGGGGCGACATCAAGGAAGTGCTCGAGGAAAGCGCCGTCACCACCGCCTCGCTTTTCGCGGTGCTGATCGGGGCCTGGATCTTCTCGAACTTCGTCAACCTCGCCGGCCTGCCCGAAGGGCTGCGCGCCGCGGTGACCGCGCTCGACGTCGGCCCCTGGGCGGTGATGGCGCTGATCATCCTGGTCTACATTCTGCTCGGCTGCATCTTCGAAAGCCTGTCGATGCTGCTGCTGACCGTGCCGATCTTCTTCCCGCTGGTCACAGCGCTGGGGTTCGATCCGGTCTGGTTCGGCATCATCGTCGTGGTTGTGACCGAGATCAGCCTGATTACCCCGCCGGTCGGCCTGAACGTCTTCGTGCTCAAGGGCGTTGTCGGCGATGTCACCACCGCGACGATCTTCCGCGGCGTCACGCCTTTCTGGATGGTCGACATCCTGCGCCTGATCCTGCTGCTGCTGCTGCCCGGCCTCGTGCTGTTCCTGCCGAACCAGATGTAGGCCGGATGACTTGCCGCGACGCCGGCAATCGCGCATCAATGGCGCTGAAACAACCGTGTTCAATGGGGAGAGAGACGCGATGACCTGGCAACCGACTGGCAAGCACCTGATCGCGGGCGACTGGGTGGGCGGCGAGACGACCTTCACCTCGGAACCCGCCACCGGCCCGGCGCACGACTTCGCGGTGGGCACCGTGGCGCTGGTCGACCGCGCCTGCGAGGCCGCGGAAGAGGCGTTCTGGACCTACTCCGCCACCTCGCGCGCCGACCGCGCGGCCTTTCTCGACACCATCGCCGACGAGATCGAGAAGCGCGCCGCCGCCATCACCGAGATCGGCACCCAGGAATCCGGCCTGCCCGAGGCGCGTCTGAACGGCGAACGCGGCCGCACCACTGGCCAGTTGCGCCTCTTCGCCAGCCATATCCGCGACGGCGCCTATCTCGACCTGCGCCACGATCCGGCCCTGCCCGACCGCCAGCCGCTGCCGCGCCCCGACCTGCGCATGGTCCAGCAGCCGATCGGCCCGGTGGCGGTCTTCGGCGCCTCGAACTTCCCGCTGGCCTTCTCCACCGCCGGGGGCGACACCGCCGCCGCGCTGGCCGCCGGCTGCCCCGTCGTGGTCAAGGGCCACTCGGCCCACCCCGGCACGGGCGAGATCGTGGCCGAGGCGATCGACGCCGCGATCAACGCCTGCGGGATGCCCAGGGGCGTCTTCTCGCTGATCCAGGGCGGGCGGCGCGACGTCGGCACCGCGCTGGTGCAGCACCCGATGATCAAGGCGGTCGGCTTCACCGGCTCGCTCGCCGGGGGCCGCGCGCTGTTCGACCTCTGCGCCCAGCGGCCCGAGCCGATCCCGTTCTTCGGCGAGCTTGGCTCGGTGAACCCGATGTTCCTGCTGCCCGAGGCGGTCAAGGCGCGCGGCGCGCAGATCGGCGAGGGCTGGGCCGGTTCGCTGACCATGGGCGCGGGCCAGTTCTGCACCAACCCCGGCATCGCCGTGGTCGCCCGGGGCGCCGAGGGCGACGCCTTTGTCGCCGCCGCCAAGGCCGCGCTGGAAAAGGTCGCGGCCCAGACGATGCTGACCGACGGCATCGCCAAGGCCTATCGCGACGGCAAGGCGCGCTTTGACACCCGCAACGCCGTGCGCCCGCTGCTGACCCACGACGACGAAGGCCGGCAGGCCTCGCCCAACCTCTACGAGACCGACGCCGACACCTACCTTCAGGACCATTCCCTGGGCGAAGAGGTCTTCGGCCCGCTCGGCCTGGTCGTCCGCGTCAGCGGCACCGAAGAGATGGAGACCTTGGCCAAGGGCTTCGAGGGCCAGCTGACAGCGACGCTGCACATGGACGAGGGCGATACAGCCACCGCCCGCCGCCTGCTGCCGATCCTTCAGCGCAAGGCCGGCCGCGTGCTGGTGAACGGCTTCCCGACAGGCGTCGAGGTGGCCGATGCGATGGTGCACGGCGGCCCCTACCCGGCCTCGACCAATTTCGGCGCCACATCGGTCGGCACCCTGTCGATCCGCCGCTTCCTGCGCCCGGTCTGCTACCAGAACCTGCCCGAGGGGCTGCTCGACGCCGTTGTCGGCTGATTATCGCCGGTCTGGCGCCTGTCTGTAACCGAGGTCACAGAGCCATGCGCCAGACGGTCCATACTGTCGTCCATTCATTTTCCCGACCGGGGGCCGCCTGTGCCCCCGGAACGCAAAACGATTGGACCGAAAGCCATGCCCGACGCCCTGTCCCGGATCGAGACCCTTTCCAAGACCTATGACTATTTCAACGGCGCGAAGGATATCCTCGACAATGTGACCCTCGTGCGCGGGTTCGCGCGGAACGCGCCCAAGGATATCGAAGGCGCACGCAAGCTGCTCGGCATCGCCGAGAACAAATACAAGCCGCTCAAGAAATTCTTCAACGGCACCCAGAAAGAGGTGTTGGCCGCGATCACCGAAGGCTTTCCCCCGATCCCCGACCCCAGCGGCGAGGTGAAAAGCCGGATGGAGAAGATCGCGCGCGCCAAGGGGCCGAACACGCCGGGATTCGAAAAGGAACTCGACCTCTACCTCAAGCAGCTCAAGGCCTATGAATACGAGCTGCGCGAACGGCTGACCTATATGGACCTCGTCAAGAAGAAGTGCGCGCTGAACGAAAAGAACTTCCAGACGATGAGCACGGTGATTCAGACCACGCTCGCCGCGCTCAAGGCGCTGTTCGTCAGCACGCCCAGCTTTCGCGCCGCCACGGGCGGGGAAATCCTCCAGATCATGGAGGCCGGGATCGAGAAACAGCCCGCCGCCATCTCCAGCGCCTACCGAAGGCTGAAGACGGCGGCCGAAAAGCACGAGACCGAGATCGCCCGCCAGCACCTGCGCGCCAAGAGCGCGCTCAAGGTCGCCGCCGACAAGAAGCTGGCGTTCCTGATGGAAGACGCCAAGGCCTTCTTCAAAAAGCTGTTCTGAGCCCCTTCTAAGCCCGCAAATGCCGCTGGCCGGCGCGAATATGCCGCCCGCCGCCTTTCGTCCGCCCGCGCGCAGGCTATGGTGCCCGGCGACGTCAAAGGATTCGGAACACGGCATGAGCAACGATCCCCTCGTGGTCTTCACCCCCTCGGGCAAACGCGGGCGCTTTCCGGAGGGCACACCGGTGCTGACGGCGGCCCGCCAGCTGGGCGTCGATCTCGATTCGGTCTGCGGCGGGCGCGGCATCTGCTCGCGCTGCCAGATCACGCCGTCCTATGGTGAATTCCCGAAACACGGCGTCACCGTCGAACCCGGTGCGCTGACCGACTGGAACGCGGTCGAGGAACGCTACAAGTCCAAGCGCGGTCTGAAAGAGGGCCGCCGCCTCGGCTGTCAGGCCTGCGTCATGGGCGACGTGGTGATCGACGTGCCCCCAGAAAGCCAGGTCCACCGCCAGGTCGTGCGCAAACGCGCCGAGGCGCGCCAGATCACCATGAGCCCGGCGGTCAAGCTGTTCTATGTCGCCGTGGCCGAACCCGACATGCACGACCCTTCGGGCGACCTGCAACGCCTGCGCGACGCGCTGGCGGAACAATGGCAGATCAAGGACGTGCAGATCGACCTGACCGTCCTGCAGGGCCTGCAGCCCAAGCTGCGCAAGGGCGGCTGGCAGGTCACCTGCGCCGTCCACCTCGGCCCGCAGCCGCGCATCATCGAGGTCTGGCCCGGCTTCCGCGAGGCGCCGATCTTCGGCCTGGCCGTCGATCTCGGCTCGACCACCATCGCGGCCCACCTCTGCGACCTGCAATCGGGCGAAGTCGTCGCCTCCTCCGGCCTGATGAACCCCCAGATCCGCTTTGGCGAGGATCTGATGAGCCGGGTCAGCTATTCGATGATGAATGCCGGCGGCGCCGCCGAGATGACGGCGGCGGTGCGCGAGGGCATGAACGACCTCTTCGGCCAGGTCTGCGCCGAAGCGGGCATCACCCGCGACGACATCCTGGACATGGTGCTGGTCTGCAACCCGGTCATGCACCACCTCTTCCTCGGCATCGACCCCTTCGAACTCGGCCAGGCGCCCTTCGCGCTGGCCACTTCGGACGCGCTGAACCTGACCGCGCGCGAGGTCGGGCTCGACCTGCATCCCTCGGCGCGGCTCTACCTGCTGCCCTGCATCGCCGGTCACGTCGGCGCCGATGCCGCCGCGGTCGCGCTCTCCGAGGCGCCCGACAAGTCGCCAGACCTGCTGCTGGTCGTCGATGTCGGCACCAACGCCGAAATCCTGCTGGGCAATACCGAAAAGGTGCTGGCCTGCTCCTCGCCCACCGGCCCGGCCTTCGAGGGCGCGCAGATCTCCTCGGGCCAGCGCGCCGCGCCCGGCGCCATCGAACGGGTCGAAATCGACCCGGTCACGAAGGAGCCCCGCTTCAAGGTCATCGGCTCGGACCTCTGGTCCGACGATCCGGGCTTTGCCGCCGAGGCAGGCAAGACCGGCATCACCGGCATCTGCGGTTCGGGCATCATCGAGATGGTCGCCGAGATGCGCCTGGCCGGCATCGTCGACGCCTCGGGCCTGATCGGCGCGCCGGAACAGACGGGCTCGGCCCGCTGCATCCTCGACGGGCGGACCTATTCCTACCTCGTCTGGGACGCGACCGACACCGGCGGCCCCCGCATCACCGTCACCAACCGCGACATCCGCGAAATCCAGATGGCCAAGGCCGCGCTCTATTCCGGCGCGCGCCTGCTGATGGACAAGTTCGGCGTCGACAAGGTGGACCGCATCGTGCTGGCCGGGGCTTTTGGTGCGCATATCTCTCCCAAACACGCGATGGTCCTGGGCATGATCCCCGACGCGCCGCTGGACAAGGTCACCAGCGCCGGCAACGCCGCCGGCACCGGTGCCCGCATCGCTCTGCTGAACCGCGAGGCGCGCGACCTGATCGAAGCGACCGTGCGCGGCATCCACAAGGTCGAGACCGCCATCGAACCGCGCTTTCAGGAGCATTTCGTGAACGCCTCGGCGATCCCCAACGCGGTCGAGCCTTTCCCGATCCTGAACAGCCTTGTGACCCTCCCCGAAGTCAGCTTCAATCAGGGCGGCGACACGGGTGGCGGGGGCGGACGCCGCCGCCGCAGGGGATAGGGAGATCCACATATGACCGGAACCAATGCCGATCAGGCCGAATACTGGGGCCGGTCCCCGGGCGGCCAGAAGTGGATCACCCTTGAAGACCAGCTCGACGCCGCGATGGCCCCGGTGCTCGATCTGGTGATCGCGCGCGCGGAACTGCAACCGGGCCAGCGCGTGCTCGAC
This sequence comes from Seohaeicola nanhaiensis, assembly GCF_042654245.1. Classification (NCBI taxonomy): domain Bacteria; kingdom Pseudomonadati; phylum Pseudomonadota; class Alphaproteobacteria; order Rhodobacterales; family Roseobacteraceae; genus Seohaeicola; species Seohaeicola nanhaiensis. Next base: position 202,278 of record NZ_JBHSGI010000034.1, on the reverse strand, counting down.
ATCGGCTGCGGCACCGGCGCCAGCGTGCTGGCCGCCGCCCGCGCCGTCGGGCCGGAGGGCCATGTGCTGGCCGCCGATATCTCGGACCTGCTGCTGTCCCGCGCGCGGGAACGCACCGCCGGTCTGACCAATGTGGCCTTCGTCAACGCCGACGCGCAGGTGCATCCCTTCACACCCGACGACCGCGACGCGGTGATCTCGCGCTTTGGCGTGATGTTCTTCGACGACCCCACCGCCGCCTTCGCCAATATGGCCCGCGCCCTGAAACCGGGCGGCACAATGACCTTCGCCGCTTGGGGCGCGCTCGACCGCAACCCCTGGTTCACCATCCCCCATGTCGCCGCGATGGACCGGCTGGGCCGCCCGCCCCGCACCGACCGCAACGCGCCGGGCCCGCTCGCCTTCCACGACACCGACCGCGTGCTGGGCCTGTTCCGCGACGCGGGGCTCGCGGCCGAGGTTGATGTGGTCGACCTCAGGCTGACGCTCCCCGGCGACGCTGACGCGGCGGCGGGCCTCGTGATGCAGGTCGGCCCGGCCGTGCGCACCATCGCCCATTTCAACGGCACGCCCGAGGATGCCGACGCCATCCGCGCGGTGATCCGCGCTCAGTTTGCCGAAATGGGCAGCGCCGATCCGCTGCTTCTGCCCGCGCGCATCAACCTCTACCGCGCCCGCCGCCCTTAGGCGCACGCAACGGTTGAAATCCCCGGCGGCCGCGTCATGCTGGCGCGGCCCACCGGAGGAGAGACCATGCCCCGCAGGATTGTCATCTGCATCGACGGCACCGGCAACGAGATCGGCGACCGCGAGACCAATGTGCTCAAGCTCTACAAGGCGGTGGCGCAGGACGAGGAACAGATCGCCCATTACGTGATGGGCGTCGGCACCTATGACGGGCCGCAGTATTTCGGCCGCACCCGCCAGCTGGTGAAGGGCTTCTTCGGCCTCGCCTTCGGCCTCGGTCTGGAAGAGGACGTGCTCGAGGCCTACCGCGTGCTCTGCCGCAGCTATCGCGACGACGACCGCATCGTGCTGGCCGGCTTCTCGCGCGGCGCCTATGCGGTCCGGGTGCTGGCCGGCTTCATCCACAACTTCGGCCTCGTCCGCCCCGAGGTGCTACACCTCATAACTCCGGTCTTCCGCGCCTATCGCCGGGTGTCCGAAGCGCCCGCCGGGGCCGATCCCGACCGGGTGTTCCAGGCCCTGCGCGAATACGAACGCGTCCTGCGCCCCGAGCCCGCACCGATCCGCGCCCTGCTGCTCTTCGACACGGTCAGCTCGATCCTGCGCTTCCACCCGATCTGGCGCAACCTCGCCCGATACCAGAGCCCCGTCGAACTCGGCACCCACGCCAACGTCAACTCCAACGTCTCGGTGCGCATCGTGCTGCACGCGCTGGCTGTGGACGAACGCCGCTCGCTGTTCCGCGCGCAGGCGTGGAACCCCTCCGAAGGCGACCGTGACGGCACGACCCCGCTCTACTTCGGGAACAACTTCCGCAATCCCGGCAGCCGGCGCAGGCAGATCATACGCCAGCGCTGGTTCCCGGGCTTTCACAGCGACATCGGCGGCAGCCCGCCCGAGGATCGTTCTGGCATCGGCAAGATCACCGTCAACTGGATGCTCGATGCCTTCGAGGCCGCCGAGGCGCAGGCCGATGCCGAGGACGCCGCCCAGGGCGCGCCCGCTCCCGCGCTGCCGCCCGGCCTCGCCCTGCGCCAGCGCGCGCGCAAGACCTACCTGCAGGGGGAAACCCCGGGCAAGACCACCCCCGGCGGCCTGCCCTACGCCCGCCCGGATCCGCTCGCCCCGCTGCACGACTCGATCTTTCCCGGCGGCTTTTCCCGCACCTGGGCCTGGGCGCTGCTGGAAATCCTGCCGAAATCGCTCAAACGTCGCGCCCCCGGCACTCCCGCCTGGTATCGCCGCGGCCTGATCTGGTATCTGCCCCTGATGGAGCCGCGCCCGATCCCCGAAGACCACGAGATCGACGACTCCGTCGCCACCCGCCGCACCGCCCTGCCTGAGTACGATCCGCCGAACCTGCCGGCGTCCTGAGGCGCCCCTGGCTTCTTCTCTTCAGAAATACTCCGGCGGAGTCGACCGAAGGGAGACGGGGGCAGAGCCCCCCGCCGCCCTTGCCGTGCCGCCCCGCCTCGGGCACAACATCCCCATGTATGACACGCCGCCCCTGCTGGACGACCTGCGCGCCTTCCGCGGCTTCGGGCAGCCGACCCGGACCGAGACCGAGGGTGGCATCCCCTATTTTATCAACGAATTCTGGACCTCGGCACAGCGCCGGTCGCATCCGATCCACGAAATCTCGTATCGCGCCTGCTTCAAGGCGCAGCTGCCCGAATTCTTCATCCAGCGCCTGACCGCGCCGGATGGGGCCGTGCTCGACCCTTTCATGGGGCGCGGCACCACGCCGGTGCAGGCCGCGCTGATGGGCCGGCGCGCGCTCGGCAACGACATCAATCCGCTCTCGACGCTGCTGACCCGCCCCCGCCTGCGCGGGATCACGGCCGGGCAGATCGCCACCGCGCTCGCCACCGTCGACTGGGAAAGGGGCGAGATCACCCGCCCCGACCTCCTTGCCTTCTACCACCCCGAGACCCTGCGCCGGATCGAGGCGCTGCGCCTCTGGCTGGCCGACAGCGCGCCGCTGGACGATCCCGCGCCCGACCCGGCGGCGGACTGGATCCGCATGGTCGCGCTCAATCGCCTCTCGGGCCATTCCCCCGGATTCTTCTCGGGCCGCTCGATGCCGCCCAATCAGGCAGTTTCCGTCGCCGCACAGGAAAAGATCAACGCCCGGCTTGGCCTCACGCCGCCGGTGCGCGACGTGACGGCGCTGATCCTGAAGAAAACCGCCGCCCTGCTGCGCGCCGGCGCGGCGCCGGGGGGCGATCACCGGCTCACCATCGGCCCCGCCTGGGACATCGCCGTGCGCGATGCTTCGGTCGACCTTGTCGTGACCTCGCCGCCCTTCCTCGACATCGTGCACTATGCTGCCGACAACTGGCTGCGCTGCTGGTTCGCCGGGATCGACGCGCAATCCGTCGCCATCGACCTGCACCGCAGCGAAGCCGCCTGGACCGCGATGACCGCCCGTGTGCTGGCCGAGATGGCCCGCCTGCTGCGCCCCGGCGGCCATGTCGCCTATGAGGTGGGCGAGGTGCGCAACGGCCGCGTCCTGCTGGAACGTCTCGTCTGGCAGGCGGTTCAGGGGCTGCCGTTCCAGCCGCTGGGCGTCATGGTCAACGCGCAGGACTTCACCAAGACCGCCAATTGCTGGGGCGTCGACAACGGCGCAAAGGGCACCAACACCAACCGCATCGTCCTGCTGCGCCGCGTCTGACGGTCAGGTCACGCTGTCCGGCGTGATCCCGATGGCCAGCACCGGGCAACCGCCGTTGCGCCCCGCGTCCAGCCGGTACAGCAGCTTGCCCATCCAGGTCGTCGAGGCCCCGAACTTGCGATAGACTTCCTCGCCGCCCTCGCTGCCATCCTTGCGCAGGACCTTGCCCAGACTGCGGAAATAGGCGGTGTCCATCCGGAAGCCGCGCGTGATGATCACGCCCACATCAATCGCGCCCGCGTCATAGAAGGCCGAAAAGGCGTAAAGATCGCGGTCATAGGTCTGGTCCTTGCTGTTCCACTCCAGATCCAGCGCCACCCGTCCCTTGACGAAGTCGATGCGGTGGCCATCCAGGTAGCCTTCCCGCGAATATTCGCGCAGCACCGGGTTCTGCGTCGTCCGCTTGGCGTGCAGCAGCCGCACATGCAGATCGGCGGCGATGCGCGTCTCGACCCAGTCCTCGGGGAACAGCGTGTCGACATGCTTGGCGATCGGGCCCTTGCTGCCGCCCGGCATCCGGATCATCTCGCGCGTGACCGCCATGGTCTGCAGCGCGCGGATCAGGTCGGCGAACTGTTCGGGAAAACTGCGGGCGAGGATCTCGGCCGCGTTGCGATAGCTGAAGAACTCGAACCGCCGCCGCAGATCCGCGTCGAAATTCCGCTCGATGATCAGCGCGTGATCGGCGTTCTTGCCCTGCGAGATCGGCCCGGCATCGTCATCCTCCTCGTCGTCGTCCGAGGGATGTCCCCAAAGGTCAGGCGCCACGCCTCACTCCGCCGCCGCGGTGACGCTCGAGTTGTAGGAATAGGTCTTCCAGGTCGGCTTGTAATCGTCACCGGCTTGGTTGCCCCAGACCGTCCAGCCCTTGCGCCCGCCGCGCCCGAACAGTTCGAGGTAGGGTCCCCAGGAGCAGGACTCGATCACCTCGTATTGCTCATCCGGCTTGCGGCTGTGCTCGCGCTTGCGGGTCTTCATCATGTCGCCGTCCGGCTCTTCCGCCTGGATCACGTTCACCTGCCGCCGCCCCGGGGCAAGCGTGCGCGCGTTCTTGCCGCGAACCCCGAACAGCAGCATCTCGGTGACATTGCGGAAATAGAAGCCGACCCCGCGCCCGTCCGGCCCGCCGTCCTTGCGAATCTTCTCCCAGATGATGTGCGACTTGTAGTCGAAGCCCCAGGCCTCCAGCACCTTCAGCCCGTCGGGCAACAGCGCGTTCGGCACCCAGAGATAGCAATGCGCCGCATCCATCAGATGCTCGGCCACCGGCAGATCGCAAATTTCCTCGAGCGACAGCGTGGGATAGCGCGCCAGCCGCTTGTGCTCGGGCGCGACCTTGCCGGTGCGGTTGGTAAAGCGCCACGGCGGGTCGGCCATGACGGTGCCAAAGCGCTCGCCGCTCAGAAAGGCTCTCAGATCGGCCTTTGCATCCTGCTCACTCACGGCGCCGCCCCCTTGTTGCTTGCAAAATGGGTATCGCAATATCTTGCGTCAGGCAATCCGGGATTGCCCTTTTGTTCCACCCGCGCAGCCTAGCAGATTACGGTTAAGGCAAGGTTGCGCCAGTACGGTGCATGACGGTGTCGCGTTCGGGGGAAGGTCTGGAGCGGGTGAAGGGAATCGAACCCTCGTCTGGAGCTTGGGAAGCTCTCGCTCTACCATTGAGCTACACCCGCCTTGGCGCCCGGATACCATCCGGAGCCGGCCCGGTGCAAGATGATTTCCGCACCGCCGGCCCCAGAGGCACCCGACCGCAATCAGGCCGTCAGCGCGTCCGCGAACTGCGCCTTCAGCTCGCGCTTCAGCACCTTGCCCGTCGCCCCGACCGGCAGCGCATCGACAAAGACCACCGCGTCCGGCACCTGCCATTTGGCGATCTTGCCGTCGAAAAAGGCCAGCAGTTCCTCGGGCGTCGGATCCTCGCCCTCGGCCCGGACCGCCACCAGCAGCGGGCGCTCGTCCCATTTCGGGTGCGGCACGCCGACCACGGCGGCATTGGCGAGCTTCGGGTGCGCCATCGCGATCCCCTCCAGCTCGACCGACGAGATCCATTCGCCGCCCGACTTGATGATGTCCTTGGACCGGTCGCGGATGGTCAGATAGCCGTCGCCGTCCAGCGTCGCCACATCGCCCGTCGCGAACCAGCCGTCGGCCAGCAGATCCTCGCCCTCGGCCCGGAAATAGCTGTCGAGCACCCAATGGCCGCGCACCATCAGATCGCCCTGGGTCTTGCCGTCCTCGGGCAGATCCTGACCGTCGTCACCAACGATCTTCAGCTCGACCCCGAAGGGCGGCCGCCCCTGGTTCAGCCGGGTCGCGCGGCGCTCGGCCTCGGGCAGGTCGCGGTGCTTGGCCAGCGGCTGGTTGGCCGACCCCAGCGGGCTCATCTCGGTCATGCCCCAGGCGTGCACCGTATCCACGCCATAGACTTCGCGGAAGGTGTCGATCATCGACGGCGGGCAGGCCGAGCCGCCGATCACGTTGCGCGTCAGGCTGTCGAGCTTGGACCCAGACTTCTTCGCCGCAGCCAGCAGGCCCAGCCAGATCGTCGGCACGCCCATCGCCAGCGTCACCTTATGGGTGTCGATCAGGCGCACCAGGCTGTCGCCGTCCAGCCCCGGCCCCGGCATCACCATCCGCGCCCCCGACATCGCACAGCCATAGGGCGCGCCCCAGGCGTTGACGTGGAACATCGGCACCACCGGCATCACCGTGTCCGAGGCCGAATAGCCGATCACGTCGCGCGTGTTCGAGGCGAAGGCATGCAGCAGCGTCGAGCGGTGGGAGTAGAGCACGCCCTTGGGGTGGCCCGTGGTACCCGAGGTATAGCACAGAGACGAGGCGGTGTTCTCGTCGAACTCCGGCCAGGCGAACCCGGGGTCGCCCCCCGCCACCAGCCCGTCATAGGACAGCACGTCGGGAACCGCCGCGGACACCTCGGCATCCTCGGGCCCCATGTAGACGAAATGGCGGACCGTCTTCAGCTCGGCCCGGATCGCCTTGACCAGCGGCACGAAGGTCTTGTCGAATAACAGCACCCGGTCCTCGGCGTGGTTCATGATATAGACCAGCTGTTCCGGGAACAGGCGCGGGTTGACCGTGTGGCAGACCATCCCGGCGCCCGAGACGCCATAGTAGATCTCCAGATGCCGCCGGTTGTTCCAGGCCAGCGTCGCGCAGCGCGCCTGCGGCTCGAGCCCCAGCGCCGTCAGCGCCGAGGCGAGCCGGCGCGCATTCTGCGCGATGCCGCCCCAGGTGGTCTGTTCGGTGCCGCCCGTCGTTTCGACCGACCAGATCTCGGTGCCGCCGTGATAACGTTCGGCATGGTCGATCAGCGCCGAGATCAGCAGCGGTTTGGTCATCATCTGTCCGAGCATCGTATCCCTCCCGTTCGGTTGCGCGCACCCTGCCAAGGACGCCCGAGAATGGCAAGATTGCCCTTGCGGTGATTGAGGTTGGCGGTTAGCGCAGAGGGTATGGAGCTTCGCTATCACACCCCGCTTTCCCTGGAGGAACAACGCGCCTTCGGGCTGGACACGCCGCAGACGCTGGCCATGGCCGACCGCGTGCGCTTTGCCGAACTCGACAGCCAGAACCACGTCAACAACAAGGCCTACCTGTCGTGGTTCGAAGCGGTGCGCGTCTCCTATTTCGACCGCTTCTGCCTTGGCCATTTCAACGGCGTGCGGCCCCGGATCCTGCTGCACTCCGTGCACCTGCGCTATGTCCGCGAGATGCTGCGCGACGAGGATTACGTCGCCACCGCCCGCGTCGCCGCCTTCCGCCAGACCTCCTTCACGATGGACCAGCAGCTCTGGTCGGGCGACCTGCGCGCCCGGATGAGCGCGGTGGTCGTGCTCGGCACGCCCGATGGCGAGGGGCGCATCGCGCTGCCCGACCCGCTGCGCGCACAATTCGTCGAGATGGACCGCGCGCTGGACGAGACAGCCTAGCCTAGAAGTAAACCACCCGCATCTCGATCTCCTCCGCCGTCAGCAGCACGCCGGCCAGCGTGATCGTGCCGCCCGCATGGCTGATCAGCGTGCCCGCGCCGATGATCGTGACCTCCACCTCGAAGGGCGGCGGGAAGTCCGCGCGCCACAACAGGCGGTCCTGCGCGGCGTCGAAATCGGTGATCACGTCATCGCCCTGCCCGGGTGCGGCGCTGCGGGCATCGAAGACAAAGACGTCCGCCCCCGCGCCACCGGTCAGGATGTCGTCGCCCGCGCCGCCCTCCAGCCGGTCGGCGTGGCCGCCGCCGAACAGCCGGTCGCGCCCCGCGCCGCCCTTCGGCAGGTCCGCACCCGCGCCGCCCAGCAGGCGGTCGTTGCCCCCGCCGCCCAGCAGCCTGTCGCCGCCCCACCCACCGTCCAGAACATCCGCCCCGGCGCGCCCGTTCAGCTGGTCATCGCCCGCCTGCCCGCGCAGCAGATTGCGCGCGCCATCGCCCAGAATGCTGTCGCCATACCCGGTGCCGATCACATACTCGATCCCGCGCGCCTCGGCCAGCAGCTGGCGCCCGCCATGCCAGCCCTCGGTCACCCGCTCGACCCGGCCTTGCGCCAAATCGACCACCAGGGACTGGCCGAACCCCAGCGCCACTTGCGCGATCTCCAGAGTATCCCGTGCGCCCAGGCCACCCACCAGCAGATCCGCCGGCGGGTGCGGCGCGCCCGGCGCCGGATCGACATGGCGGAACAGGAACAGGTCATCGCCCGCGCCGCCCCGCAGCACATCACCCTTCGGCCCGGTGTCGAAAACGTCGTCACCGGCCGAGCCGATCTCGGTCACACCGCGCATTCCGATCAGGTCGAGCACCCGCTGGAACGCCGGCCCATCGAAATCCGCCACACGCTGCGCCCGCGCCCAGAGCGCGCCCATGTCGATCGCCACGCCCCCGCCTGTCAAATCCGGCGGGCCGAAACCAGCGCCGATCTCGAACCCGGTGATCGTGCCGAAGGGGAGGCCGTTGCGGTCCAACCCAAGCCCGACGCCGCGAAACACCACCTCCAACCCCGGGCCGAACTGTTCCACGAAGGTAAGCGTGGTCCCGCTTGCACTTGGAAACCACACGCTGTCCGGGTTCTGCAGCGTCGCCACCAGCACGCGCTGGAAGCTGCTCGCCAGCGGACTGGCATGGGTCACGGTCAGGGCCATCGGAACGCACCAGGTCTGCAATCGAACGAGGGTATTATAGCAGGTTCCAGCCCGCGCGCCCTAGCCGTTTTCCTACAAGGAAAACAGACCGAAATCCTCGCAGGATTTCGGCCTACGTCGCCCCGCCGCCATGTCGGTGCACGAACTCCACCAGCGCCGCGGTCGAGCCGTCCTTGCCCGCGGCACTTTCGGCGCCCTCCACGATCGGCCCCAGCGAGGTCGCCAGCTCCTTTCCCAGTTCCACGCCCCACTGGTCGAACGAGTTGATCCCCAGGATCACCCCCTCGACAAAGACCCGGTGCTCATAGAGCGCGATGATCTGGCCCAGGATCTCGGGCGTCAGCTGCGGATAGATCAGCGTGACCGATGGCCGGTTGCCCGGGAAGACCCGGTGCGCCGCCTGCCGCTCCAGCTCGGCGCCCTCGAACGCACCCGCCACCTTGGCGCGCGCGTCTTCCGGCGCGCGTCCCCGCATCAGCGCTTCGGACTGCGCCAGGCAGTTCGCCACCAGCAGGCGGTGATGATGCGCCAGCTCCGGCTCGTGACCCACCGCCGCCACCATGAACTCGCAGGGCACCACTGCGGTGCCCTGATGGATCAGCTGGTAGAAGGCGTGCTGCCCGTTTGTGCCGGGCTCGCCCCAGACCACCGGCCCCGAAGGCCCGTCCAGCGGCGTCCCATCCATCGCCACCGATTTTCCGTTGCTCTCCATCTCCAGCTGCTGGAGATAGGCCGGCAGGCGCTTCAGCCGCTGGTCATAGGGCAGCACGGCGCGGGTCGCATAGCCGCAGACCTGATGGTGCCACAGCCCGGTCAGCGCCAGCAGAACCGGCATGTTCTCGCCCCAGTCCGCCGTGCGGAAGTGATTGTCCATCGCCTGCGCGCCCCGCAGGAAAGCGTCGAACGCCTTCGCGCCGATGGCGATCATCAGGCTCAGGCCGATTGGCCCCCAGACGGAATACCGCCCGCCGACCCAGTCGGCGAAACCGAAGACCTTGTCGGCGTCGATCCCGAAGGCCGCCGTCTTGTCCTGCGCCGTCGACAGCGCGGCGAACTGGCGCGCGGGGTCGCCGCCGCCCTCCTCCATCCAGGCCTTGGCCGTGCGTGCGTTGGTCATCGTCTCGATGGTGGTGAAGGTTTTCGAGGCGACGATCACCAGAGTCCGCGTCGGATCCAGCCCGCGCAGCGTGTCGGCGATATCGGCCCCGTCGACGTTCGAGACGAAATGACAGCGCGGACCGTCGTGATAGGGGGCCAGCGCCATCACCGCCATCGCCGGACCAAGGTCCGAGCCGCCGATCCCGATATTGACCACATCCGTCAGCGCCCCGCCCGCGCCCCGCGCCTTGCCCGACCGCACCGCGCCGGCAAAGGCCCGCATCCGGGCGAGACCGTCCAGAACGCCGGGCATCACGTCCTGCCCGTCCACCGGCACCGGCCCGCCGTCGAGATTGCGCAGCGCGGTGTGCAGCACCGCGCGCCCCTCGGTCTCGTTGATCGGCGCGCCGGTGAACATCGCCTCGCGACGGTCCGCCAGTCCGGCGCCATCGCACAGCGCGATCAGCGCCGCCCGCTGCGCGCTGTCCATGTTGGTCTTGGAATAGTCGAACCGCATCCCCAGCGCGTCCACCGCAAAGCCCTTCGCCCGCGCCGGATCGGCGGCAAACAGATCGAGGATATGACGCGCCCCCGCGGCGGCCTGCAGCCGTTTCAGGTCTTCCCACTTGGTCATGATCTCATTCCGCCCAATGTACGGTGATATCGGTCAGCACGGCCTGCACCGGCGCCTCTTCCGGTGGCATCGTCAGCGCCCGTTCCAGCGCCGCGCGCTTGGAGGCGCCGAAGATCACCAGATGCTTGGACAACGCCCCGTCCAGCACCGGCGCGGTCAGGGTCACGCGGGTCTCGGGCTGCGTTTCGGGCGTGACCACGGCCAGCGGCGGCGCAGCCGCGTCCAGCGCCTCGGCGCTGCCCGGCGCGCCGGCAAAGATCGAGGCGGTGTGCATGTCCTCGCCCATCCCCAGCAGCAGCACAGACAGCGGCAGATAGGGCGCGATGCTCTCGGCGATCTCGTCCAGCGCCGCCTCGGGCGTCTGCCCGGCGCGGTAGAAGGGCACCAGCGTCGCCGCCTCGGCACGCGAGGTCAGCAGCCGCTTGCGGATCAGCCGCGCGTTCGAGCGGCTGTCGTCCTCGGCCACCCAGCGTTCGTCGGTCGGCATCACGTGCACCCGGCTCCAGTCCAGCGTCGCGGCGCAGAGCGCGTCGAAGATCGGCCCCGGCGTGGTTCCGCCCGGTACGGCGAAAGAGGCCCGTTCGTGGCTGAACAGGACCGATTCCAGCTGACCCGCCACCACCTGGGCGACATTGATCGCCAGCATGTCCCGATCGGCATAGTCGATGATATTCATGGAACGATTCCCCGCCATTCCCGGCCGTCGCGTTGTATCAGAAGATCGGCGTCGCCCGGTCCGACGCTGCCACTGTCGTAGGGTTTGGGCACCTCGCCCCGGCGCACCCATCCGGCGATGATCGGATCGGTCCAGGCCCAGGCTGCCTCCACCTCGTCGCCGCGCATGAACAGGGTCTGGTTGCCCCGGATCACATCCATGATGAGGCGCTCGTAGGCATCTGGCGGATCGCTTCCCTCGGGTCCCAGCGCCTCGGCAAATGTCATGTCCAGCGGCACGTCCACCAAACGCATCCCTCCGGGACCGGGTTCCTTGATCGTCACCTGCAGGGTGATCCCCTCGTTCGGCTGCAACCGGATGGTCAGCACGTTCGCATGCCGCCCCGCCTCGGCCCCGAAGATCGAATGCGGCGTGTCCTTGAACATCACCGAAATCACCGAAGACCGCGCCTTCAGCCGCTTGCCCGTGCGCAGGTAGAACGGCGTGCCCGCCCATCGCCAGTTCGACACATGGGTCTTGAGCGCGATATAGCTCTCGGTCTTGGACCGCGGGTTGCCCACCGCCTCGCGATACGAAGGATAGTCCCCCTCGGCGCCCTTGGCCGCGTCATACTGGCCGCGCACGATGTGATGCGGCAGAACCTCGTCCAGCGCGCGGATCACCTTCAGCTTCTCGTCGCGCACCGCATCCGGCTCAAAGCGCGCCGGAGGTTCCATCGCGATCAGGCAGAGCAGCTGCATCAGGTGGTTCTGCATCATGTCCCGCATCGCGCCGGCGGTGTCGTAATATTCGCCCCGCCCGCCCACGCCCACCGTCTCAGCCACGGTGATCTGGATATGGTCGACGTATTGCGCGTTCCACAGCGGCTCGAACAGCATGTTGCCAAAGCGGACCGCCATCAGGTTCTGCACCGTCTCCTTGCCGAGGTAATGGTCGATCCGGTAGATCTGGCTTTCATGAAAATGCGCCGCCAGCGTGTGGTTCAGCGCCCGCGCGCTGGCGAGGTCGTGGCCGAAGGGCTTTTCCACCACGATGCGCGAGTCCGCATCGGCCACGCCCCATTTGTGCAGCCGGTCGGCCAGATCGCCGAACAGCCCCGGACCCACCGAGAAATAGAAGGCCCGCACCCGCCCCGGCTGCAACTTCGAGGCCAGATCCTCCCAGCCCGTGTCGCCCCGCGCGTCGATGGTCACATAGGACAGCCGTTCCAGGAATTGCCCCAGCGTGCCGTCCTCGCAGGTCCGGCCCGGCGCGAACTCGCGGATCGCCTCGGCCGCAAAGTCGCGATAGCCGGCGTCGTCATACTCGGCCCGCGCCGCGCCGACGATCCGCGCCTCGGACGGGATCTGTCCCGCGCAATAGCGCCGGAACAGCGCCGGCAGAATCTTGCGCCGGGCCAGGTCGCCCGTTCCGCCAAAGATCACGAGGTCGAACGGATCGACGGGAATGACGCGTGAAACCATATCGTCCCAGTCCTTTCCGGGCCGCCGCGATGGGACGGCCGCTTCCTGCCCCTGCGGGTGTTAGCGCGAACACCCCAAGCTGTCGAGCGCGCATCACTTCTCTGTCACTCAGCGCGCGCGCGGCGTTTCATTCGCGACAGGCATAAGGTACATCTCGCAAACGCGCCACCATTTGGAAGCCCGCGATGAAGGATATCGACCAGACCCCGGCCAATGCCGGCAAGTTTCAGGACCCGGCCATAACGGCCGACGGCTCGGCGCGGGCGACCGTCCCGCTCAGCCGCCCCGAGACGCTGTGGTTCAACACCGGAACGCTCTGCAACATCGCCTGCACGCACTGCTATATCGACAGCAGCCCGACCAATGACGCGCTGGTCTACCTCACGCTCGACGAGGTGCGCCGCTATCTCGAAGAGGCCGAGGCACTGGACTGGCCGCTGACCGAAATCGGCTTTACCGGCGGCGAGCCCTTCATGAATCCCGGGATGATCGCCATGGCCCGGCTGGCGCTGGAACGCGGCTATCGCGTGCTGATCCTGACCAACGCGATGCAGCCGATGATGCGCCCGCGCGTTCAGGCCGGCCTTGGCGACCTGGTCCACGACTTCGGCGACCGGCTGGTGCTGCGCATCTCGCTCGACCATTTCGACCCGGCTCGCCACGACGAGGAACGCGGCCCGGGCAGTTTCGCCCGCTCGATCGAGGGGATGGAGTGGCTGCGCGATCACGGCATCCGCATGGCCGTCGCCGGCCGCAGCCTGTGGCACGAGGACGAGAAGACGGTGCGCGACGGCTTCGCCCAACTCTACGCGCGCCACAGGTTTGAGATCGACGCCCAGGCCCCCGGTGAAACCATGATCTTCCCCGAAATGGACCTGCGCGCCGAAGTGCCCGAGATCACCACCGCCTGCTGGGGCATCCTGAACAAATCGCCCGAGTCGGTCATGTGCGCCTCGTCCCGCATGGTGATCCGCCGCAAGGGTACGGAAGGGCCGGCCGTGGTGGCCTGCACCCTCCTGCCCTATGCGCCCGAATTCGAACTTGGCGCGACGCTCGCCGAAGCCGCGCGCCCGGTGGCCCTGAACCACCCGCATTGCGCCAAGTTCTGCGTGCTGGGCGGGGCCAGCTGCTCGGCCTAATGCAGGCGGAACTCGCCGACCTGGTTCTGCCAGGCGCCCGGCCCGATCAGCTTGCGATGGGTAAACCGCACCGAATGCAGCGGCCCCTCGATCTCGCGCTGCCAGAACTCGACGAATTCGAACAATCGCGGATGATCCGGCGCCAGATCGTACTCCTGCCATACGAACGTATTCAGCACGTTCCGGTAGTCTGGCATCCGGTAAAAGAACTCTGCCGTGGTCAGCCCGTAGCCCTTGAGCATCAGCTCGGTATCACGCTCACCCATGAGAACCCTCATCAATGTTGCCTGTGACTCCAGTTTACCCCGGATTTGTGGCATGGCGAGGGCAGATTTCATTTAGATGATTAAAAACAGTGTGTTATCACTTTACTAGCGCGGCTGCCAATACATCGGGACGCTTGGCATTGCACCGGATGTGCGTATTCTGATAAGGTCGCTCCACAAGATATAGCAACGCATAAAAAATCGGCAGAGCACGTGAGCGATACCCCAGAACCGCCTGAAAACATGGACGAAACGCCGCCCGAGCGCCCCGTCTTCAGCGGCCCGAGCGTCTCCATCGAATCCGAGATGCGCACGTCCTATCTCGACTACGCCATGTCGGTCATCGTCAGCCGGGCGATTCCCGACCTGCGCGACGGGCTGAAACCGGTGCACCGGCGAATCCTCTACGCGATGTACGAGACGTCGAACACATTCGACAAACCCTACCGCAAGTCGGCCCGCCCGGTGGGCGACACGATGGGGAAATACCACCCCCACGGCGACAGCGCGATCTATGACGCCCTGGTGCGTATGGCGCAGGGCTTTTCCATGTCGCTGCCCCTGCTGGATGGCCAGGGCAACTTCGGCTCCATGGACGGCGACAAGGCCGCAGCCATGCGCTACACCGAAGTGCGGATGGCCAAGTCGGCGAACTACCTGCTGGCCGATATCGACAAGGAAACCGTCGACTTCCTCGACAACTACGACGGCAAGGACAAGGAACCGGCGGTTCTGCCCGCCCGCTTCCCCAACATGCTGGTCAATGGCGCGGGCGGCATCGCCGTCGGCATGGCCACCAACATCCCGCCGCACAATCTGGGCGAAGTGGTGGACGCCACTCTGGCGCTGATCGACGACCCGGACCTGACCAGCGAACAGCTGATCGACTACGTCCCCGGCCCCGACTTTCCCACCGGCGGCCTCATGCTGGGCCGCTCGGGCGCGCGCAAGGCCTATCTCGAAGGGCGCGGCAGCGTAATCATCCGCGCCAAAACCCGCGTCGAGGAACTGCGCAAGGACCGTTACGCGATCGTCGTGGACGAGATTCCCTATCAGGTGAACAAGTCCAGCATGATCGAGAAGATCGCCGAGGCGGTGCGCGAAAAGCGCATCGAGGGCGTCGCCCACGTGCAGGACGAATCTGACCGCAACGGCGTGCGCGTGGTGGTCGAGCTCAAGCGTGACGCCACCGCTGAGGTGGTGCTGAACCAGCTCTACCGCTTCACGCCGATGCAGGTGCACTTCGGCTGCAACATGCTGGCGCTCAACGGCGGCCGGCCCGAAACGCTGACGCTGCGCGGCTTCCTCACCGCCTTCATCGACTTCCGCGAGGAAGTGGTCGCCCGCCGCACCGCCTTCGAACTGCGCAAGGCGCGCGAACGCAGCCACATCCTCTGCGGTCTGGCCGTCGCGGTCAGCAACGTGGACGAGGTGGTCGCCACCATCCGCGCCTCGGCCGACGCCGCGGAAGCGCGCGAAAAGCTGATGACCCGGCGCTGGCCTGCGGCCGAGATCGCCGGCTACATCCGGCTGATCGACGACCCGACCCACCGCATGAACGAGGACGGCACTTATTACCTGTCCGAAGCGCAGGCCCGCGCCATCCTCGACCTGCGCCTGCAGCGCCTGACCCAGCTCGGCGTCAAGGAAGTGACCGACGAGCTCGAGGAACTGGCGCGCAAGATCAAGGAATACCTCGAAATCCTCGGCTCTCGCGAGCGGATCATGGAGATCATCTCGAACGAGCTGAAGGAGGTGAAGGAACTCTTCGCCGTCCCGCGCCGCACCGAGATCGTCGACTGGTCGGGCGACATGGAAGACGAGGACCTGATCGAGCGCGAGGATATGGTGGTGACCGTCACCCAGTCCGGCTGGATCAAGCGCACCCCGCTTGCCGAATTCCGCAGCCAGCGGCGCGGCGGCAAGGGGCTGTCGGGGATGCAGACCAAGGACGACGACGTGGTGACCACCCTCTTCGTCGCCAACACGCATACCCAGCTCTTGTTCTTCACCACCGACGGCATGGTCTACAAGTTGAAGACCTGGCGCCTGCCGCAGGGCGGGCGCACGGCCAAGGGCAAGGCCATCGTCAACATCCTGCCGATCCCGCAGGGCGTGTCTATCGCCGCCATCATGCCGGTGGACCGCCCGGAAGAGGAATGGGACGACCTGCAGATCGTCTTCGCCACCTCGGCCGGCGACGTGAGGCGCAATGCGCTGGGTGATTTCACCAACGTGATGCGCAACGGCAAGATCGCGATGAAACTGCCCGACGACGTGAGCCTGGTGAACGCCCGCATCGCCTCCGAGGACGACGACGTCATGCTCGTCACCAACGCCGGCCGGGCGATCCGCTTCCCGACCACCGATGTGCGCGTCTTCAAGGGGCGCGATTCCACCGGCGTCCGCGGGGTCCGCCTCTCGAACGGCGACCGTGTCGTGTCGATGTCGGTGATCCGGCACTTCGAAGCCACGCCCGACGAACGCTCGGCCTATCTCAAGATGCGCCGCGCCGTTGCCGGCCTGGCCGACGACGCCGAGTCCGTTCCGGACGAGGACGACGGCGACGCCAATGCCAATGCCACCATCAGCCAGGAACGCTATGCGCAGATGTCGGCGGCCGAGAACCTGATCCTGACCATCACAGCCAAGGGCCTCGGCAAACTGTCGTCCAGCCACGACTACCCGGTGCGCGGCCGCGGCGGCATGGGCGTGCAGGCCTTCTCGATGTCCGACCGTTCGGGGGCGCTGGTCGCCTCCTTCCCGGTCGAGATGGACGACCAGATCATGCTGGCCACCTCCACCGGCCAGTCGATCCGCGTGCCCGTCGACGGCATTTCGTTCCGCTCGCGCAGCGCCGGCGGCGTCAAGGTGCTCGACACCTCGCGCGGCGAGGAAGTGGTGAGCGTCGCCTGGATCGCCGAACAGGGCGACGAGGAAGACGTCACCGAATAACTCCGGCGGGGGCGCGCGCCCCCGCCGTTATCGTGCCCGCCCTGCCCCGCGCATCGCATTTCCTTTCAAAAATCCTGACATGAACACCCGGCCGTGCCGGGGGGCTGCGCCCCCGCACCCCCGTCGCGCCTGCGGCGCGATGCCTTCGGCGAGGATATTTGAAGCAAGAGGAAGCAGGAGTCCGCTGCTGCCTTTCCTTTCAGATGGAACCCCGCAACGCGGCGCAGACTGCTCCGAGCCGTCAACAGCCCCCGCCCCGGATATGTGCAGGCCTGCACAGGCAGCTTCGTTTAAGCTCGCTTGAAACCCCTACGGGCCTATAATATATACCTCCGTAGCAAAACGAGGTCTCAACCCATGCAAAGCCTTGGACTCCTGCTTCACGACGCGGCCCGCCTGATGAAGAGCGAGTTCGAGAAGCGCGCCCGCGAACACCGGCTGTCGCTGATGCAGTGGCGCACCCTCGGCGCGCTCAGCCGCAACGACGGCATGTCCCAGGTCGCGCTGGCGGCCCGGGTCGAGGCCAGCCAGATGACCATGAGCGACATCATCGACCGCCTGGAATCCGAGGGCCTGGTACGTCGCGAAAGCGATCCGTCGGATGGCCGCGCCAAGCTGGTGCGCATCACCGAGGCCGCCCTGCCCGTTGTTGCCGAAATGCACGAGATCGCCGCGACCGTCTACGCCACCGCGCTGGACGGCATCACGCCGCAGGATCTCGACGCCCTCACGCGCGCCCTGCAGCAGATCGTCGGCAATCTCGAAACCGCCGCCTCCGACAAGAAGGATGAGGTCGCATGAACGCCCCAACCAAAAAGGTGGAACCGGCGCCCGAAACGGACGCTCGCGCACCGGCGCCACAAGGTGCCGCCCCCGCCCCCGCCAATCCCGAAGCCGCCCCGCCGAAACGCAGGAAGCGCCGGGCGCTGATGTATTCCGTGCCGCTGCTGCTGGCGCTGGGCGGCGGCTATGTCTGGCTGACCGGCGGGCGCTACGTCTCCACCGACAACGCCTATGTGCATCAGCCCATCGTCAGCATTTCCTCCGATGTCTCGGGGCGCATCATCGACGTGGACGTGGCCGAGAACGAAAATGTCGCGGCCGGCACTCGCATCTTCCGGCTCGATCCCGAGCCGTTCAGCATCGCGCTGGATGAGGCGGACGCCACCCTCGCCGCCGCCCGCCTCTCGGTCGCCCAGCTGCGCGCCGCGCTGAACACCGCCAAGGCCAAGCTGGCCGCCGCGGAACACCTCAAGAGCGTCAGCGACCGCGAGTTCGACCGCCAGCAGGCGCTGGCCGGCCGCGGCGTCGCCTCTTCCGCCGCGCTGGACGAGGCCACAGCCGCCGTCTACACCGCCGAGAACGAGGTCAACCTCGCCCGCCAGGGAGTTCAGTCCGCCATCGCCGCCCTGGGCGGCAATCCCGATATCGAAACCGATTCCTTCCCGACCGTCCGCGCCGCCCTCGCCCAACGCGCCGCCGCGCAGCGCGACCTGGAGCAGGCCGAGGTCGTGGCCCCGGTGACTGGCTTCGTCAGCCAGGTCTCCAGCCTGAACGTCGGCCAATACGTGACCCCCGGCGCCGCCATGGCCAGCATCGTTGAAAGCGACGACACCTGGATCGAGGCGAACTACAAGGAAACCCAGCTGGCCACGCTGAAGGTCGGCCAGCCGGTCGATATCGAGATCGACGCCTATCCGGGGGTCGAGCTGCACGGCACCGTTGAAAGCTTCGGCTCGGCCACTGGCTCGCAATTCGCGCTGATCCCGGCGCAGAACGCCACCGGCAACTGGGTCAAGGTGGTGCAGCGCGTCGCGGTGCGCATCGGCGTCACCCCCGATGACGACCATCCCCTGCGCGGCGGCATGAGCGCGACGGTCTCGGTCGACACCGGCGCCTCGCGGCTCGACAAGCTGACCCACTGAGATGAGCGCGCAGCCGGCCTTGTCGAAACCCGCGGTCGAGGTGGCCCACCCCGGCTGGCTGACGGCGACGATCATGCTGGCGACGATCATGCAGGTGCTCGACACCACCATCGCCAACGTCGCCCTACCGCATATGGCGGCGAGCCTCGGCGCCGCGCAGGACGAGATCACCTGGGTCCTGACCTCCTACATCGTCGCCTCGGCCATCGCCACGCCGGTCACCGGCTGGGTGACTGACCGCTTCGGGCGGCAGACGGTCTTCGCCGTCGCCATCGGCGGCTTCACCCTCGCCTCGCTCGCCTGCGGCATCGCCAGCGGCCTTCCCGAGATGGTCGTCTACCGCATCGTTCAGGGCATCTTCGGCGCGGTGCTCATCCCGCTTGCCCAGGCGGTGATCCTCGACATCAACCCGCGCGAGCGGATCGGCCAGGCGATGGCGATCTACGGCGCCGGCATCATGGTCGGTCCGATCATCGGCCCGACGCTGGGCGGCTGGCTGACCGAGACCTTCAACTGGCGTTTCGTCTTCCTGATCAATCTGCCCATCGGCATCATCGCGCTGGCCGGCATCCTGGTCTTCATGCCCAAGGGCGGGCTGAAACAGCGGCGTTTCGACTTCTTCGGTTTCGCCATGCTTGCCCTCGCCATCGGCGCGCTGCAGCTCATGCTCGACCGGGGCCAGGCCGTCGACTGGTTCGACGCGATGGAAATCTGGATTTACCTCTTCGTCTCCATCAGCGGCTTCTGGGTCTTCGCCGTCCACTGCGCCACCGCCGAAAACCCCTTCATCGAACTCAAGATCTTTGGCGACCGCAATTTCACCATGGGGCTGGTGTTCATCTTCATCATCGGTCTCACGCTCTTCTCTGGACTCGCGCTGCTGCCGCCGCTGTTGCAGAACCTGCTCGGCTATCCCGTCATCACCACCGGCATCGTCATGGCGCCGCGCGGCGTCGGCACGATGATCTCTATGATCCTGGTTGGCCGGCTGGTTGCCAAGTTCGACGCGCGGATTCTGGTGACCTTCGGTCTGGCCATGACCTCCTGGTCACTCTGGATCATGTCCGGCTTCGATACCGTCATGGACAGCCGGCTGATCATCCTCTCGGGCGTCATCCAGGGCTTTGGCCTCGGATTCGTCTTCGTGCCGCTCTCGACGCTGACCTTCGCGACGCTGGCCTCGGAATACCGGGGCGACGCAACCTCGCTCTTCAGCCTCGTGCGCAACGTCGGCTCGGGCGTCGGGATCTCGATCGTGACCACGGTGCTCGCCCGCATGATGACGGTCAACCACGAGGAACTGGCCTCCCGCCTGACCGCCGATGCGCCCCAGGTCGCCGCCCGAGTGCCGGGGCTGCTGGCTCACGATCCGGTGACGATGCAACAGGTCAACGGGCTCGTCGGCCAGCAGTCGGCGATGATCGCCGATATCGACAACTTCCTGCTGATGCTGCTCTTCACCGTCGCGGCCTTCCCCATCGTCTTCCTGCTGCGCCGCCCCAGCCACGCCGCCGCGCCAGGCCCTGCCGCCGCCTCGGCCGAGCACTGATCGCCGCGGGCCTTGCGCGGCGGGAGGGCGGCGGGGCATAACGCCTGCATGACCGAGCCCGCCGCCGACAGCCCCAGCCTGCGCCTGCGCATCCTCTTCGGTACCTCTGCGATGCTGGGGCCGGGCAAGGCCGACCTGCTGGAGCACATCCGCGAGACCGGCTCGATCGCTGCCGCCGGGCGCGCCATGTCGATGAGCTACAAGCGCGCCTGGTCGCTGGTTGAAGAGATGAACCGCGCCTTCCGCGACCCGCTGGTCGACTCCGCGCGCGGCGGTCCGCAGGGCGGCGGTGCCCGCCTGACCGAAACGGGCGAGGCCGTGCTGACGCACTACCGCCAGCTTATGGAGATCACCGCCAAGGCCGGCGCCGACCAGATCGGCGCGCTGCAATCCCTTCTAAGGGATATGTCCGATGGAAAATAACGCTTGATCGCCCCGAACCCGCTTGCGATATGTTTCTTCGACCATATCCATCTGGGAGAGTCAGATATGCGCAGTTCGCCCCGCCGCCTCGCTGCGGCGCTTGCCCTTCTTGTGTCCGGCGCCACCGCCGCCTCGGCCGATCAGATCACCGTCTTCGCCGCCGCCAGCCTGACCAACGCGTTGGCCGAGATCGAACAGACGTTCGAGGCCGAAACCGGGCATGACCTGTCGATCTCGCTCGCCGGCTCTTCGGCGCTGGCCCGCCAGATCCAGGCCGGCGCGCCAGCCGATGTCTTCATCTCGGCCAATGCCGACTGGATGGACCGGCTTGAGGCCGACGGCCTGCTCGAACCCGGCACCCGCTTTGACCTGCTGACCAATGCCATCGTCCTCATCGCCCATAGCACCGACGCCCCGAAGGCCGGGATCGGCCCCGATCTTCCCGCCCTGCTGGGTGACGGCCGGCTGGCGATGGCGCTGGTCGATTCCGTGCCCGCCGGCATCTATGGCAAGGCCGCGCTCGAACACCTCGGACTCTGGGACGCCGTCGCGCCGCAGGTTGCGCAGACCGACAACGTGCGCGCCGCCCTCGCGCTGGTGGCCACCGGCGAGGCGCCCTACGGCATCGTCTACGCCACCGATGCAGCGGCAGAGGACGATGTAAGCGTCGTCGCCACCTTCCCTGCGGACAGCCATCCGCCAATCGTCTATCCTGCCGCAGAACTGACCAACCGCGACACGCCCGCCATAGCCGAGTTCTTCGCCTACCTGCGCGGAGCCGAGGCGCGGGCGGCCTTCGAGCGGCAGGGCTTCGTGGTGGTGGCAAAATAGGACAGGGCATGGACTGGCTTGGCCCCGAGGAATGGAAGGCGGTGGCGCTGTCGCTGCGCGTGTCCTTCTGGGCCACGCTGCTCAGCCTGCCGCCCGGCATCCTCGTGGCCTATGCGCTGGCCCGCTGGACCTTTCCGGGCAAGATGCTGTTGAACGGGCTGGTCCATCTGCCCCTGGTGCTGCCGCCGGTTGTCACCGGCTATGTGCTGCTGCTGACCTTCGGCACCCGCGGACCGGTCGGCAGCCTGCTCGCCGAGGCCGGTATCGTCCTTGCCTTCCGCTGGACCGGCGCGGCGCTGGCCGCCGCGATCATGGCCTTTCCGCTGATGGTGCGCGCCATCCGCCTGTCGATCGAGGCGGTGGACCCGAGGCTGGAACAGGCCGGCGCAACCCTCGGGGCGACGCCCCTCTGGGTCTTTCTCACCGTCACCCTGCCGATGACCCTGCCCGGCATCGTCGCCGGCGCGATCCTCGCCTTTGCCAAGGCGATGGGCGAATTCGGCGCAACCATCACCTTCGTCTCGAACATCCCCGGCCAGACCCGCACCATCCCCTCGGCGATCTATGCCTTTCTTCAGGTACCGGGCGGCGAAGGGCCTGCCGCCAAGCTGGTCATCGTCTCGGTCATCGTCGCCATGGGCGCGCTGCTGCTGTCCGAGGTGATCGGCCGCCGGGTCGCCGCGCGCGTCGGAGGGGCCTGATGCTCGACATCGACCTGCATCACGCCTTTCCCGGCTTCACCCTCGACGTCCGCTTTACCGCGCCGCCCGGGCTGACCGTGCTCTTCGGCCGCTCCGGCTCGGGCAAGACTACCATCATCAACGCCGTCGCCGGGCTGCTGACCCCGGACAGGGGCCGCATCGCCGCCGGCGACTGGGTGCTGCTCGACACCGCGCGCAGGCTGCGCCTGCCGCCCCACCGCCGCCGGATCGGCTATATCTTCCAGGACAGCCGCCTGTTCCCGCATCTCACCGTGCGCCAGAACCTGAAATACGGCGCATGGTTCGCCCCCCGCGGCGCCCCGCGCGAACCCTTCGGGCGCGTCATCGACCTCCTCGGCATCGCACAGCTGCTCGACCGCCGTCCCGGCGCGCTCTCGGGGGGCGAGAGACAACGGGTGGCCATCGGCCGCGCCCTGCTCTCGGCCCCGCGACTGATCTTGGCCGACGAACCCCTCGCCGCGCTGGACGAGTCGCGCAAGGCGGAAATCCTGCCCTATTTCGAACGCCTCCGCGACGAGGTGAACGTGCCCATCCTCTACGTCAGCCATTCCGCCTCCGAAGTCGCGCGGCTGGCCACCACAATCGTCGCGCTGGAAAACGGCCGGGTGATCGGCCAGGGCACGGTCGCCGATGTGCTGGCCGACCCCGCCGTCCTTCCCACCGGCGCGCGCGAGGCCGGGGCGATCCTGACCGCCACCGTCGCGGCCCATCACCCGGACGGGCTGACCGAGCTCGATGCCGGCGGCACGCCGCTGTTCCTGCCCCATGTCGCCCAGCCCCCCGGCACCACCCTGCGCGTCCGCATCGCCGCCCATGAGGTGATCCTGTCGCGCGACCGCCCGCAGGGTCTTTCCGCGCTCAACATCCTGCCCGGCGTGGTCCACGACATCCGTCCCGGCGACGGTCCCGGCACCATCGTGGCGCTCGACACCGGCGCGGGCCGCCTGCTCGCCCGGATCACCCGCCGCTCGGCCGAGGCGCTGGCGCTTACGCCGGGCGTACAGGCCCATGCGGTGATCAAGACCGTCTCGGTCGCCCCGCTCGACATCGGCGCCGGCACGCGCGTCAACTAAACCGCTTGCACCCAAGCCGCGCCTCGCCCCAGATACGGCCATGAAACCCGACGACAGAACCGGGCGCCAGCCCCAGCGCAAGCGCGGCATCCTGCGGCACGCGCGCCTGCTCGATGCCGCCGCCGCCGTGCTGATGCGGACCGGCGACGCGACGCTTTCGCTCGCGATGATCGCCGAGGAGGCCGGGGTGCCGCTGCCCTCGGTCTATCACTTCTTTCCCAACCGCAACGCCGTGCTCGCCTCGCTCGCCACCCGCTACCACGCCGATCTGGCGGAACGCGCGCGCACCCCGCTGACCCCGCCCCCGGACCGCTGGCAGGACATTATCCGCCGGCGGCAGGAAAGCGGGGTGGAATACCTCAACGCCAATCCCGCCGCCCTGCATCTCTTCATGGGCGCGGGCGTCAGCGCCGAGGTGCGCAACCTCGATCTGCAGGGCAACGCCTCGCTCGCCTCGGTCCGCGCGCAGGAATTCCGCACCTATTTCGACTGTTCCTCCCTGAACGATCTGGACCACTGGCTGGCCGTCTCCATTGGCCTGATGGACGGCATCTGGGCAATCTCCTGGACCAAGCACCGCCGCATCGCGCCGGAATATCTCGAGGAAAGCGTGAACGCGGTCGTCGCCTATCTGCGCACGCATCTCCCCGAGTCGCTGCCGCGCCGAAAATTAGTCGAATAAACCATCACTAACTCGACCATCTCCTGGCAATGGCCGTGCTTCCATTGGCCCCGCGCACTTCGGCGCGACAACTTCGATTGCCGCCAAACGCGCCGGGTTTAAAGGAAAAATCCGGCATTTTCAGCGGAAAACATACGCTGATGGACGCGCTCTAACACACACCAACTTCGCATGAACTCCATATTGCCAGCCGAATTTTCTCTGCCTAACCTTGCTTGCAACGAAACCCCTCGGGAGTAGGCGGCATGTGGAGCAACGCGCAGGATAGCGCCCTTCAGGAGCGCGCGCGGGCGGTGATCCCCAACGGCATGTGGGGCCACCAGTCTGTCGCGCTGATGCCCGAGAGCACGCCGCAATTCTTCACCCGCGCGCAGGGCACCCGGCTCTGGGATGCCGACGGCAACGAATACCTCGATTTCATGTGCGCCTATGGCCCGAACCTGCTGGGCTATCAGCAGCCCGAGGTCCAGGCCGCCATCCTGCGCCAGATGGAGCTGGGCGACACCATGACCGGCCCCGGCCCGGTGGCGGTGGAGCTGGCCGAGGCGCTGACCGGCATGATCACCCATGCCGACTGGGCGATCTTCTGCAAATCCGGCGCCGAGGCGACCTCGATGGCGCTGGTGACGGCGCGTGCCCATCGCGGCCGGCGCAAGATCCTGCTGGCCAAGGGCGCCTATCACGGCGCCCATCCGTGGAACACGCCGCGCCCCGCCGGCACCCTGCCCGAAGACCGCGCGCATCTGATCTATTTCGATTACAACGACCTCGACAGCTTTGCCGACGCCGTGAAACAGGCCGGTGACGATTTCGCCGGCGTCTTCGCTTCGCCCTTCCGGCACGACACCTTCACCGACCAGACGCTGCCCGATGCCGAATACGCCGCCGGCGTGCGCCGAATCTGCGACGAACACGACGCGTTGCTGATCGTCGACGAGGTGCGCGCCGGCTTCCGCCTGTCGCGCGATCTCTCCTGGGCCGAGATCGGGGTGGACCCCGACCTTTCCTGCTGGGGCAAGGTCCTGGGCAACGGCCAGCCGATCTCCTGCCTGCTGGGCAACGACAAGGCCCGCAAGGCGGCCGGTTCGATCTTTGTCACCGGCTCCTTCTGGTTCTCGGCGGTGCCGATGGCTGCGGCGCTGGAAACGCTGCGCCTGATCCGCGAGACCGACTATCTCGAACGCATCCGCGAGATCGGCACCATGTTCCGCCAGCGTCTGGTGCAGCAGGCCGCCGAATACGGCTTTGGCCTGCGCCACACCGGCCCCGTCACCATGCCGATGGTCCTGTTCGAGGACGACCCCGACTATCGCTTCGGCTATCGTTTCTCGGACACCGCCATGCGCCACGGCGCCTGGCTCAGCCCCTACCACAACATGTTCATCAACGCGGCGATGACGCCCGGCGATATCGAGCGCGCGCTCGAGATAACCGCCATCGCCTTCGACGACATCAGGCGAAACCGGGCCAGCGTGCAGCCCTCGGCAAAAATCGCCGCGCTTCTGCCGCGCTAACGCACGCCAAAACAGGGAGACGACACGATGTTGAGACTTGGGAAGACCGCCTTTGCACTGGCGCTGGCTTTGCCGGTTCCGGCCCTGGCGCAGGACGCGCAGACACTGGTGATCGGGAGGGCGATGGACGTCAACTCGCTCGATCCGGCCCGCGCCTTCTGCGACACCTGCCAGTTCTATCTGACAGCCGTCTACGAGACGCTGATCACGCTGGAACCTGACAACAAGACGCTGAAACCCAACCTCGCCGAGAGCTGGGAGAACAACGCCGACTTCACCGAGTTCACCTTCCATTTGAAGGACGCAACATTTGCCGACGGTTCGCCCGTCGAGGCCTCGGACGTGGTCTGGAGCTTCGAGCGTCTGAAGAACCTCAAGGCCAGCCCCTCGTTCCTGATGGACGGCCTCGTATCGGCCGAAGCGACCGACGCGAAAACCGTGGTCGTCAAGGTCGACGCGCCCAACTCGGAATTCCTGTTCAAGGTCTCGGCCCCCTATGCCGGCATCGTCAACGCCGATGCGGCCAAGGAGGCCGGCGCGATTGCCGACGAGACCGCCGCTGAAAAGGACCAGGCCGAACCTTGGTTCCTCGGCGCCTCGGCCGGATCCGGCCCCTACACGCTGGTGAAATACACCCCCGAGGCCGAGCTGCGGCTCGCCCGCAATGACGGCTACTGGGGCGAGAAACCCTTTTTCGCCGAAGTCGTGGTCAGCCAGATCCAGGACGCGGTGGGCCAGGCCCAGGCGCTGGAAAGCGGCCAGATCGACGTCGCCATGCAGATCGACCCCGACACCGCTTCCAGCATGACCAACGCCGATGTGGTCACCCAGGTCGTGCCCTCGTTCAACTTCCTCTACATCGCGCTTTCGCCCGCCGCCAAGGGCGCGGAAAAGCTGACCCCGAAGGTGCGCGAGGCACTGGCGCTGGCCATCGACTATGACGGAATGCTCGACTTCACCGTCGGCGGCAATGGCGTGAAACAGCCCGCGCCGATCCCCAACGGCTTTCCCGGCACTGCCGGCTTGACCCCGCGCAGCCAGGATCTGGAAAAGGCCAAGGCGATGCTGGCCGAGGAAGGCGTCACCGACCTGACGCTGCTGGCGATGTATCCCAACGACAACGTCTATGGCGTCGACATCAATGTGATGATGCAGAAGGTCCAGCAGGACTTTTCGGCCGTCGGCGTCAAGCTCGACCTGCAACCCCAGACCTACGCCGTCTGGCGCGAGAACCTGAGCGGCCCCGATGGCATCCCCGTCACCGCCGTCTACTACGCGCCCGACTATTACGGTTCGGGCCAGTATGTCGCCTATTTCGGCATGTATGAAGGCAGCCCGTGGGAAAACCGCGCCGGCAAGGACACCGACAAGGCGGTCGATCCCCGCATCGCCCCGCTCTACGCCAAGGCGTTGGCCGCCTCCGGCGCCGAGGCCGATGCCGTCTATGCCGAGATCGGCCAGGCGATGATGGACGAGAACATCATCATCACCCTCGTCTCGCCCAATCTGGTGCTGGCGCATCGCGCCGACATCACCGGCGTGCGCTACTCGGCCTGCTGCAACCTGCCGCTGGCCGAAATCGCCCGGAAATAATCAGGGATGCTGGCCTATGTCCTCAAGCGGCTGGCGGTGATCCCGTTCCTGCTCCTGGGTGTGGCCAGCGTCGCATTCCTGCTCTCGCAGATGACCAAGGGCGACCCGCTGGCCGCCCTTGTCCCCGAACGGATGATGGCGAATACCGAGGTGGTCGCGGCCGTGAAGGCGCAATGGGGCCTCGATCGCTCGCTGCCTGAACGATACGTCATCTACATCACCAATCTGGTGAAGGGTGACATGGGCACCTCCTTCACCAGCCGCCGCCCGGTCGCGACAGATATCGCCGAGCGTCTTCCCGCCACTCTGGAACTTGTGATCGCGGCGATGATCGTCGGAACCGCCATCGGCATGGCCATCGGGCTCCTCTCGGCCCGGTTTCCCGGCAGCGTCATAGATATCGGCGGGCGCGGTTTCGCCCTGCTCGGCTCGTCGCTGCCGATCTTCTGGTCCGGGCTGATCCTGCTCTACATCTTCACCGTCCGCCTCGGCCTGACACCCGGCACCGGACGGCTCGACGCCCGCACGCGCCCGCCAGAAAGCATCACCGGCATGTATACCGTCGATTCCCTGCTGGCCGGCGACGTCTCCCTGTTCATGCAAAGCCTCTCGCACCTGCTGCTCCCCGCCTTCGTGCTCGGCTGGGCCGTCACCGGCATCATCGCCCGCCTCGTGCGCTCGTCCCTGCTCGAGGAGATGGGCCAGGACTATGTCCGCACCGCCCGCGCCAAGGGGGCGCCGGAACGGGTGGTGCTGCTGAACCACGCCCTGCGCAACGCGCTGATCCCGGTGCTGACCGTGCTGGGCTTTACCTTCGCCTATCTCATCACCGGCGCCGTCCTGACCGAGGCGATCTTCTCCTGGCCCGGCATCGGCTCCTATGCCGTGGCGGCGGCGCGCTCGCTCGACTATCCGGCGATCGGCGGTGTCACCATCGTTGGCGCGGTGGCCTTCCTGCTGGCCAATCTGGTCACCGACGTGGCCTATGCCTGGGCCAACCCACGCATCAAGGTGGGCCGGTGACACTGGCCGCCGACACCCCGGCCCGGCCCCGCCGCGCCCGCCTGCCGCTGACCGCGCGGATTGGCATCGCAATCCTGCTGTTCTGGGCGGTGACCGCGCTCACCGTGCAGTGGTGGCCCATCGCCGACCCGCTCGCGCTGGTCGGCAAGCGCCTGTCGCCCCCCTCGGCCGCCCATTGGCTCGGCACCGACGCCCTGGGCCGCGACGTCCTCGCCCGCACCCTCTGGGGCGCGCAGTGGTCAGTGCCCATCGCCGTCGTCGTGGTCGCCGCCGCCGTCGCCATCGGCTCGGTCCTCGGCGCGCTGGCCGGCTTCTTCGGCGGCTGGGTCGACAGCCTGGTGATGCGCACTGTCGACGTCACCCTCTCCTTCCCGCCGATCCTGCTGGCCATGACCGTGGCCGCCACTCTGGGGGCCGGCCTCGCCAATGCCAGCGTTGCGATGATCGTGGTCTGGTGGCCGATCTACGCCCGCCTCATGCGCGCCCAGGTGATGGAGGTGAAATCCCGCGAACACGTCGAAGCCGCCGTCGCCGGCGGCGCGGGCCGGATGCGCGTGCTCACCGTCCATGTCCTGCCGCTCTGCTGGACACCGACGCTGGTCAACGCGACGATGGATTTCGGCCAGGTCGTCCTGCTCGCCGCCTCGCTCTCCTTCATCGGCCTCGGCGCGCTGCCGCCTTCGCCCGAATGGGGTGCGATGATCTCGGAAGGCGCCTCGAAGTTCTACCAGTGGTGGATCGCCGCCGGCCCCGGCCTTGCCATCCTTACGGTCGTCCTCGCCACCGCCTTCCTTGGCGACGGCCTGCGCGACCTCTTCGACCGGCGGGGCACACGATGAGCCTGCTGTCCCTCACCGACCTGCGCGTCCGCTTCGCCGGCCCGCAGGGCACCGCCGAGGCGGTGCGCGGCATCACCCTTTCGGTTGCCGAGGGCGAGGTGCTGGGCATCGTCGGCGAAAGCGGCTCGGGCAAGTCCGTCACCATGATGGCCGCACTGCAACTGTTGCCCCCCAGCGCCGGGATCCAAGGGTCCGCCGTCTTCCGCGGCCGCGAACTGGTCAGGATGGGCCGTGAGGAGATCCGCCGCCTCCGGGGCAAGGAGATCGGCTGCATCTTCCAGGACCCGCTCTCGGCCTTCAACCCGGTCATCACCATCGGCGACCAGATCGCCGAGGCGATCCGCCTGCACCAGCCGCTGACCCGCCGAGCCGCGCTCGACCGCGCAGCCGCCCTGCTCGATCTCGTCTCGATCCCCGAACCGCGCCGGCGGCTGCATCAATACCCCTACGAGTTCTCGGGCGG
The DNA here is from genome assembly GCF_042654245.1 of Seohaeicola nanhaiensis. Taxonomy (NCBI): domain Bacteria; kingdom Pseudomonadati; phylum Pseudomonadota; class Alphaproteobacteria; order Rhodobacterales; family Roseobacteraceae; genus Seohaeicola; species Seohaeicola nanhaiensis. The sequence continues at coordinate 172,889 of NZ_JBHSGI010000034.1, read as the reverse complement.
GATGCGCCAGCGCGCGATGATCGCGATGGCGCTGGCCAACGACCCCGCCCTGCTGATCGCGGACGAGCCGACCACCGCCCTTGACGTCACCGTCCAGGCCCAGATCCTCGAACTTCTGCAAAAGCTGCGGCAAGAGCTTGGCCTCGCCATCGTGCTGATCACCCACGACCTCGGCGTGGTGGCCGGCATGGCCGACAGGATCGCGGTCATGTATGGCGGCCGCATCGTCGAGGAAGGCCCGGTCGATCCCGTCTTCTACGAAACCGCCCACCCCTACACGCGCGGCCTGATCGCCGCGATCCCCTCGCCCGACCGGCCCGCCGGTGCGCTGGTCGCCATCGACGGCACCCCGCCGTCGATCTGGTCGCGCCCCACGGGCTGTGCCTTCCGCCCGCGCTGCCCCCGCGCCACCGACCTCTGCGCACAGGCCGATCCCGAGCTGCGCCCCATCGCCGGCACCAGCGCCGCCTGCCATCATGCCCTGACCGAGGCGACGCCATGAGCCCCGTCCTGACCGTCGAGAACCTGCGCAAGGATTACCCGATCGGCAACTCGGTCCTGGGGTTCCGCGCGCCGCGCGTGCTGCGCGCCGTCGCCGGTGTCTCCTTCGCCATCGAACGCGGCGAGACGCTGGGCCTTGTCGGCGAATCCGGCTGCGGCAAGTCCACCCTCGGGCGCTGCCTGCTGCGCCTGATCGAACCGACCAGCGGCCGCATCGACCTCGACGGCACCGACCTGCTGACCGCCTCGCCCCGCGCGATGCGCGCCGCCCGTCGAGACCTGCAGATCGTCTTCCAGGACCCGATGTCCTCGCTCCACCCGAAGATGACCGTCGCCCGCATCCTGGCCGAGGGGATGCGCCTGCTCGACCTGCCCCGCACCGAGGTCGCCGCCCGCAGCGCAGAACTGCTCGAGATGGTCCGCCTGCCCGCCGACATGATCGACCGCTATCCGCACGAACTCTCCGGCGGCCAGCGCCAGCGCGTCGGCATCGCCCGCGCGCTTTCGGTCAACCCCCGGATGCTGGTGCTGGACGAGCCGGTTTCGGCGCTGGATGTCTCGGTGCAGGCCGGTGTCCTCAACCTGCTGCGCGACCTGCAGGACCGGCTGGGCGTGGCCTATCTGTTCATCGCCCACGACCTTGGCGTGGTGCGCCACATCTCGCACCGTATCGGCGTGATGTATCTGGGCCGGATCGTCGAGATCGCCCCCGCTGACAGCCTCTTCGCCACGCCGCGCCACCCCTATACCAGCGCCCTGCTCTCGGCGATCCCGCTGGCCGACCCGCGCCGCGAACGCAACCGCAAGCGCACCGTGCTGACCGGCGATGTGCCCTCGCCCCTCGCGCCGCCCCCCGGCTGCGCCTTCGCCACCCGCTGCCCGCGCGCCCGGCCCCTCTGCACCGCCGAGGCGCCCGACCTGCGCCCCCTGGGCGATGCCCGGGTCGCATGCCATTTCCCGCATGGAACCGAAGGAGGAACGACTCCATGACCGACCGACGAAACGTGTCCCGCGCGGTGCTGGAAGACCGCGCAAAATTCATCCGCACCGAAACCGTACGCCTGTCCCGGATCGCCGGGGCGGGCCACTATTCCTCCACCTTCTCCTGCGCCGAGATTCTCGCCACGCTCTATTACCGCCAGATGAAGATCGAACCCGGACGGCCCAATTGGGAGGCGCGCGACCGCTTCATCATGTCCAAGGGCCACGCCGCAATCGGCCTATACCCGGTGCTGGCCGATCTCGGATTCTTCGATCCTTCCGATCTCGACACCTACACCCGCTTCGGGTCGAACTTCGGCGACCACCCCGACATGAAGAAGGTGCGCGGCCTCGATTTCTCCTCCGGCTCGCTCGGTCACGGCCTCTCGGTCGGTCTTGGCATGGCGCTGGCCGCGCGCGTTCAAAAGCAGGAGTACCGCGTATACGTGATGCTGGGCGATGGCGAACTCTCCGAGGGCCAGATCTGGGAGGCGGCAATGTCCGCCGGCCACCACGGCACCCAGAACCTCGTCGCGCTGGTCGACCGCAACGGCCTCTGCATCGACGGCCACACCGAAGACATCAACTCCATCGAACCGATCCACAAACGCTTCGCCGCCTTCGGCTGGGACGTGCAGCGCATCGACGGACACGACCTCGACGCGCTGACCGCCGCCTTCGACGCCCTGCCCGACGGGCGAAACGGCCGCCCGCAGGCGATCATCTGCGACACCGTGAAGGGGCGCGGCGTGAAACGGATGGAAATGAGCCTCGACTGGCACGTCGGCAACCTCGTCGGCGAAGACTACGACGAGGTCATGGCCGAGCTTGAGGCCGGATTGAAACCCTATGTGCCGGAGCCCGCGGAATGAGCACGGAAATGCAGAACGAGGCCGAGATCTTTCGCGGCACCACCTCGGGCGAGACCCGGTTCAAGGACCATCGCTCGGTGCGCGGCACGCCCCGCGCCGGAATGCCCGCGTTCGTGCTGGGCGAGGAACTGGCAGAGCTCGCCCAGACCGACCCGCGCATCGTGGTCGCCACCGCCGATCTGGCCAGTGCCAACCGCACCAACGACTTCCGCGATGCCCACCCCGAGCGGTTCTTCGACTTCGGCATCGCCGAAAAGAACATGATAACCGCCGCCGCCGGCATGGCCGCCTGCGGGCTCGTCCCCTATGTGGCCACCTTCGCCAGCTTCGCGGCCATCCTCGGCGCCGAGCAGATCAAGACCGACTGCGCCTATCCCCGCCAGAAAGTGCGCATCGTCGGCACCCATTCGGGCATGTCGATGGGCTTTTACGGCTCGTCGCACCATTCGCTCGAAGACATCGGCATGATGCGCGCGATTGCCGACCTGACGGTCTGCTGCGCCACCGACGCCAACCACCTGCGCGCGCTGCTGCGCATCTCGGTCGACCATCCCGGCGCGATGTATATCCGCCTCGGGCGCGGCCGCGATCCGCAGGTCTATGACGCCGTGCCCGAGCTTGCCTTCGGCAAGGCCCGGCGCCTGCGCGAGGGCGCCGACCTCACCATCATCGCCACCGGCTCCACCGTCCGCGCGTCGCTCGACGCGGCCGAGACGCTGGCCGCAGAGGGGCGATCGGTGCGTGTGGTCGACATGTGGTCCATCGCGCCCCTCGACCGTGACGAGATCGCGGCAGCGGCCAGCGAAACCGGCGCGATCCTGACGGTGGAAGAGGGCAACATCACCGGCGGTCTGGGCACCGCCGTGGCCGAGGTGCTGGTCGACCTGCCCCGCGTGCCCTTCCTGCGCCACGGCGTGCCCGACCGCTTTGTCGAGGTCGGCCCACCGGCCGCACTCTACGCCAATTACCGGCTCGACGCGCCGGGTCTTACCGCCGTGGCGCGCGAGTTTCTGGGCTGAGGCATCGGGGCGCGGCTGTCCGTCAGCCGCGCCTCACACGGCGCTTCAAAATCGCCCGATAACTGTGTGACAAGTCAGTCGAGGTGCAGATAGACGCGCCGGTTCTGACGCCCCTTCTTCTCGATCTTGCCCAGCCGAGCGGGGCCGATCTCGCCGGTCCGCGCCACATGGGTGCCGCCGCAGGGCTGCAGATCGACTTGGTCGTCTCCGTTCCCGATCCGCACCAGCCGCACCCGGCCCGCACCGCGCGGCGGCGCCACCGACATGGTCTTGACCAGCCCCGGATTGGCGTCGAGTTCAGCGTCAGTGATCCAATCGTCGCCCACCGCCAGATCGCGCGCGATCAGTGCGTTCAGCGCCGCCTCCAGCGCCTCCTTGTCCTCGGGCGCGTCGGGCATGTCGAAATCCAGCCGCCCCTTGCCGGCCGAGATCTGCCCGCCCGTCACCGGGCGCGGGATCACCACCGACAGCAGGTGCAGCGCCGTGTGCACCCGCATATGCGCCAGCCGCCGCTCCCAGTCGAGATGCTGCACCACCTCGGCCCCGACCGGCGGGGGCATGCCTTCGCCAGGAAGCAGCGCAATCCGTCCGCCCTCGCGCTTCACCGCCTCGGCCACCTCCATGCGCCCGCCGTCCCAGACCAGCGCGCCGCTGTCGCCGGGCTGGCCGCCGCCGGTCGCGTAGAACAGGCTCTGGTCCAGCACCACCGCGCCATCCGGCTCGACTGTCACCACCCGTCCCGGCGCCTCGCGGCGATAGGCGTCGGTCAGGAACAGAGGTTCGGTGCTCATGCCTTGGGCTCCTCTTCCGGCTTCTCCTCTGCCGGCGCAGGCGCTTCTCCCACCGGCTCGGCCGGAACGCGCAGCGCCTCGGGATTGCGCAGCCAGACATCGCGCTGCGCAAAGGGTATCTCGATCCCCTCCTCGGCGAACCGACGGGCGATATCGTGGTTGATGTCCGAATGCACCTTCAGCGACCAGTTCACGTCGCGCAGGATCGCCCGGATCTCGAAATCGAGACTGTCGGCGCCAAACCCGCGGAACACCACGTTGGGGGGCGGATTGGCCAGCACCATGGGTTGCGCCGCGGCAATCTCCTGCAGGATCCGCTCGACCTTCTTGGTGTCGGTCCCATAGGCCACGCCCACCGGCGCGATCACCCGCCCAATGGTATTGCCGCGCGTATAGTTCGTCACCGTCCCGCTGATCAGATCCGAGTTCGGCACGATCACGTCGGTCCGGTCGAATGTCTCGATCCGGGTCGAGCGCACCGAGATGTCGCGGACGTATCCCATCTGCCCGCCGACGGCGATCCAGTCGCCCTTGGAAATCGGCCGCTCGATCAGCAGGATGATCCCCGAGACAAAGTTCGACACGATGTTCTGCAGGCCGAAACCGATGCCGACCGACAGCGCGCCCGCGACATAGCCAAGCGCTGTCAGGTCGATCCCCGCGCTGGTGATCGCGATCAGGGCCGAGACGAAGATCCCGACATAGCCGATCCCCGACAGCAGCGCCGTCTGGCCACCCGGGTCGATCGTCGTCTTGGGCAGGACCGAATTGCGCAAGCCCCCCTGCAACAGCCGCGTCGCCATGTAACCGATCACGAAGACCAGCACGAAGGTCAGGAAATCGCCGGGCGACACCCGCGTCTCGCCAAAGGAATAGCCCTCGCGGAATCGCGCCCAGATCTCGGTCAGATCGGCGGTGCGCGCCCCCCAGATCAGCGCCATCACCGGCAGGGCCGCCAGGATGAGCACGAACCCGGCCAGCACCGGGATCAGCCCGCCCTGCTCGTGGTCGCGCTCGCCCGTCACCAGATAGTAGACATCGAAGATCAGCCGCTGCAGCACGCTCAGCACGCCCAGCAGGATCAGCGAGCCCACCGCCGGATAGACCAGCGCCAGCCCCGCCTGACCATACCCGACTGCCACCATCGCCGGCCCGACCACGCCGATGACCATTGCCGCCCGCCCGATGAACCACAGCAGGCGGCGCGCATAGCTCAGGGAGCCGTCCTCGTCGCTCTCGGCCGGGGCCGGCCTGCTCGACAGGATCAGACCCAGCCGGAACAGCGACACCCCGACCAGCACCAGCACCGGAAAATCCAGAACGGTCAGCACTTCGTCGGAGTATCGCTCGCTGCCACCCAGCTTGACCACCAGATCGTGGGCGGCAAGGCCCAGGGCCAGAATGCCCACATGCACCCGCGCCTCGATCCGGCGCGCCGGCTCCAGCGGCACCGTCGCCACGTCGTCGGCGCGCGAGAAGACCTCGTCGCCCAGCCACCAGACCAGCAGCACGGTCGCGCCCCAGACCGGCAGCCCGTCGATCAGCGGCGACGCATGCGGGCCGATCATCCCGGTCAGCTCGGTCGCCTTGACCAGCAGCAAGAGGCCGCCCAGCGGCAGCACGATCTGCCCCAGCGACACAACCAGCCGCCACACCCCCGAGCCCCGCCGCGTCGCGTCGCGCATCCGCCGCACCAGGCGGCGCATCCAGATCCGGCTGCGGAAGATGAGAACCAGCCCCAGAACCAGCGAGACCGCGATGATCGGCAGGTTCGACAGGAACTTCACATGCCCCGTCGGCGACTGCCACGACCGGATGGCCTCGTCGTAAAGCGCGCTCACCGTTCCGGCAATCGCCTTGCCCGCCTCGCCCCACAGCCGCGGATCGAGCGGGGTCGGCCCCAGCTCCAGCAGGCGATCGGTGCGCCGTTCGCGGATCAGGCTGTCGATCTCGCGGATCAGCCCGTCGGCCCGCAGATAGGCCTCCTCCGCCGCGATCACCGGGGCGCGCAGGCGGGCCAGCTGGTCGTTCAGCTCGGTGCGTCGCGCCGCCACATCCTCGGATTCCGGCGCCGCGCCCGCCGCCACATCCGGCGCCGGCCCCAGAGCGGCGATCTGGCTGCGCAGCGTCGCGATCCGGTCGCTGTTGCGCCCCTCGGCGGTCAGGAACTGTTCGCGCCAGTCGGCCAGCTGCCCGCGCAGCGCCTCCATCGCCTCGTCCGAGGCGCGGCCCCGTTCGGTGACGGTCTCGGCCTGTTCCGCGATCCGCGCCCAGGCCTCGTAATCCGGCCCGTCCTGCGCCCAGGCGGCCGGACCTCCGGTGAGCAGCGCCAGCAGGACCGCCAGCAGGGCAAGGCGACGCATCATCATCCGTCGACGAAGACGCCCGGAATCGAAGCCGGCGCGCGGGTCATCCACGACGGGACCGGCAGGCCCTTCTCGGCCAGGAAATCCCGGTTGAACAGCTTGGACTGATAGCGCGAGCCATAGTCGCAGAGGATCGTCACGATCGTATGTCCCGGCCCCAGATCCCGCGCCAGCCGCACCGCCCCGGCGATATTGATTCCCGAGGATCCGCCCAGGCACAGCCCCTCGTCGCGCAGCAGGTCAAAGATATAGGGCAACGCCTCGGCATCCGGGATCTGATAGGCGTAATCGGGCCGGAAGCCTTCCAGGTTCTTCGTGATCCGCCCCTGTCCGATGCCCTCGGTGATCGAGCCGCCCTCGGATTTCAGCTCTCCGGTGGTGTAATAGCTGTACAGCGCCGCGCCCATCGGGTCGGCCAGGGCGATCTTCACGCCCTTGGGCTGCAGCACATCGGCCACCCCGGCCAGCGTCCCGCCGGATCCGGCCGCCGCGCTGAACCCGTGCACCTTGCCGCCGGTCTGCTCCCAGATCTCGGGGCCGGTCGTCTCGACATGCGCCTGCCGGTTCGCGGTATTGTCGAACTGGTTCGCCCAGATCGCGCCGTTCGGCTCTGTCTGGGCCAACTGCTCGGCCAGACGCTGGGAGTAATGGATGTAGTTGTTCGGGTTGCGATAGGGCGCCGCGGGCACCTGCACCAGCTCGGCGCCGGCCAGCCGCAGCATGTCCTTCTTTTCCTCGGACTGCGTCTCGGGGATGACGATCACCGTCTTGAACCCCATTGACGCCCCGACCAGCGACAGGCCGATGCCGGTATTGCCCGCCGTGCCCTCGACAATCGTGCCGCCGGGTTTCAGCGTGCCGCGCGCGATGGCGTCCTTGATGATGAACAGCGCCGCGCGGTCCTTGACCGACTGGCCGGGGTTCATGAATTCAGCCTTGCCGAGGATCTCGCACCCGGTCTCGTCGCTGACACGGCGCAGCCGGATCAGCGGTGTGTTTCCAACGGCGTCGGCCAGATCGCGTGCGATGCGCATGAAGTCCCCCTCGGTCGGTTTCCCCAAGCTGTAGCCCCGCTTGGGGACGACCTCAAGCGCCCGTGGCCTCGGCGCGCAGGCGGTCGCGGTGCCTTGCCAGCCACAGCGCGGTGGTGACCAGCGGCATGTCGCGGAAGGCCTCGGCATCCACGCCCGCCATCAGCTCGTCATAGGACAGCACCCGGCTGCGCAGATCCTCGCCTTCGGACACCAACCCACCGCCGCCGGACGGAACCTGAGAAAGATCGCATATGCCAATGTAAAGGTTCAGAAATTCACTAGACGACCCGGTCGAGGAATAGACCTTCCCGGCCGGTTCCAGCCGCGTCACCGTCAGCCCGGCCTCCTCCATCGCCTCGCGCCGGGCGCATTCCTCTGGCGTCTCGCCGGCATCGACCAGCCCCGCCACCGGCTCCCACACCCAGGGGTTGGGATCGCCCACCATGAAGACCGGTGCGCGGAATTGTTCCACCAGCAGCACCGCGTCCAGCCTCGGATCATAGGGCATCACGACCGAGGCTTCGCCCACCAGCAACGCCGCACGGTTCAGCACCGTGCTCATCCGCCCGTCGTGGCGGCGATATTGCAGGTCCATCTCGTCGACCGCGAAGAACTTGAGATAGGCGCGCCGATGTTCCGCCACCCGCACGTCCCGCGCCACATCCCGCACCGGATCGGCCAGGCGGTGCGTCGCCAGCACCTGCGAGAACGCGCGCCGCTGGATCGGGCCGAACCTCGGCGCCATCTCATCGGGTGTCAGCCGCCCGTACCAATCCATGATCTCCGCCGCCGCGCGCATGTTGACCGGGGCCCACAGGCGCTGCCATTCGGCCAGATCCCAAGGCGCGCCCGCCTGCCACAGCCCGTCATGGGCCAGAAAGAACCGTGCCTGCGCCGTGCCGCCCGCGTCCAGATGCACCGTCTTCGGCGTCAGGTCAAAGCTGAAGCCGCCCTCGTAGAACGCCAGCCGCGCGACCTCCGCCTCGCTCAGCCCCCGCGCCAGCAGGCCCCGAGCTGCGCCGCCCGCTTCGGCCCGGATCAGCGGAAAGGCCTCGCCCTCCACCCAATAGGCAGCATGGTCTGGCAGGACCGCCGGATGCAGATCCAGCTCCTCGCGCGCGCGTCCCGCGACCAGCTCCAGCAGCGGAACATGGCACAGCGTGCCATAGAAAAACAGATCAGCCACGGCTCACACTCTTCTGATTCAAAACGATTTCAACGCCAGGTGCGCCAGGCGTATTCGGTGGCCAGCCCCGCCAGAACCCCGCCCACGAGCAGCGTCACCACGATATGCGTGACCAGCATGGTGGCGCCATACTGGATGCCGATCTTGAAGATCGCACCGATCGCCTCCAGCGGCCCGTCATAGCGGTGCCGCATCGCCAGGCGCATCATCTCGTAGGTGCCCTGCACGAACAGCCCCCAGAACACCAGGGCGACCATGCCGGTGATGCCGTTGTTGATGGCGTTCGTGATCCCGCGCCCGGCGCGCTTGCCCATGATCCCCCAGCCGCAGACCAGCCCGATCCCCACGTTCACCCAGGTGAAATAGCCGAAGTCCATGCCCTCGGGCATCAGCGGCACGATCTGCCCGGACACGATGAAGGCCAGAAGCGCAAGGCTCAGGGCGGCGACAAGGCGGGCGGCGTCGGGCATCCGGGGTCCAGTTTACGAGGGGCGCGACACCGTGATCTGGGTCACGTCGACGGTCGCACTGTCGAAGGCGGCGGCGCAGGAAGTCAAATAGAAATTCCACATCCGTCTGAACCTGTTGTCAAAACCCATCTCCGCGATCTGGTCCCAGCGGCTGTTGAAAGTCTCGTGCCAACGCCGCAGCGTGATGTCATAGCTCTTGCCGAACTCGACCGACCGCACGATGCCCAGCCCCGCCTGTTCGATCTGGCGGCGCAGCGCCATCGGGCTTGGCAGCATGCCCCCCGGAAAGATGTGCTTCTGGATGAAATCGACGCCCTTGCGATAGGCCTCCCAGCGCCGGTCGGCCACGGTGATGATCTGCAGTGTCGCATTGCCGCCGGGCTTCAGCCGCTCGCGAACCGTGTCGAAATAGACCGGCCAGTATTTCTGCCCCACCGCCTCGAACATCTCGATGCTCGCGATGCCGTCATAGGTGCCCCGCTCGTCGCGGTAATCCTGCAGCTTGAAGTCCACCATTCCGGAAAGTCCCGCATTCGCAATACGTTGCGAGGCATAGTTGAACTGCTCCTTGCTGATGGTCAGCCCGGTCACCCGCAGCCCCCGTTCCTTCGCCGCATATTCGGCAAAGCCGCCCCAGCCACAGCCGATTTCCAGCACGTGATCGCCGGGTTTCGCGCCCATCTGGTCGATCAGGCTGGCATATTTTGCGATCTGCGCCTTTTCGGTGCTTTCCTGCCCCGTCTGGAACAGAGCGCTGGAATAGGTCATCGTCTCGTCCAGCCATAGACGGTAGAAATCGTTCCCCAGATCATAGTGATAGGCGATGTTTTTCTGCGCCTGCGCCCGGTGGTTCCGCTTCAGCCAGAACCGCAGGCGCTCATAGGCCCGCAGCAGCCCCATGCCGGGAAAGCCGTCATAGATTTCGTCATTGCCCTGATGCACCAGATCCATGAAGGCCTGCAGGTCGGGCGTGCTCCACCATTCCTCCAGATAGGCGTCGCAGAACCCCAGGTCGCCCTCGCGCACCAGCCGCGCGAAGATGTCGGGGTGCTGCACCACCAGTTCGGCCACCGGCCCCGGATTTGACCCCTCGGCGCGAAACACCCGCCCGTCCGGCAGCCGCACGTCCAGCCGGCCATTCTCGATCTTCTTCAGCCGCTCGAAGGCCGGCCCGAAGTAACGGGGCAGATTGGCCTGCCTTTTGGTCTCCGTCAGGATCATACCCACTCCCCATCGTGGTTATCGGCCAAGACTTGTCGGAATCCGCCCGTCTGGCAAGTCATCTCTCAGCGCGCCCCTCATAGGCGCGCAGGGCGCGCTCGCGCCCCTCTTTCAACCCGATCAGCGGGTCGGGATAGGCGTCATCTGGCGACAGGCCCCAGCTGCGCGGCACCGCCTCGAAATAGGCCAGCGCGGTCTCGGGCGGATCGTCCTGCCCCTCGGCAATCCAGGCCCGCGTATACAGCCCCTTCTTGTCGAACTTCTCCAGCTGCGTCTCGGGGTTGAAAATGCGGAAATAGGGCGCCGCATCCGGCCCCGACCCCGCAACCCACTGCCAGCCAAGCGCATTGCTCGCCGGATCCCAATCGGTCAGGCAGTCCTCGAACCAGCGCATCCCGACGCGCCAGTCGGTCAGCAGATGCTTGGTCAGATAGCTCGCCACCACCATGCGCGCGCGGTTGTGCATCCGCCCCGTCACATACATCTCGCGCAGCCCGGCATCGACAAAGGGCACGCCGGTGCGGCCCTGCTTCCAGTCGCGGATCTCCTTGTGGCGTTCATCGTTGTCCCAGGGAAAGGCGTCCCATTCCTCGCGCCAGTTGTCCGTCAGGATCCGCGGCGTGTGGTGCATCAGGTGATAGGCGAACTCGCGCCAGCCCAGCTCCTTCAGGAATGTATCGGCACCGCGCTTGCCCTCCTCGGCCGCCCGGCTGCCCGCGGCCCAGACCCGGTGCGGGCTGATCTCGCCCAGGCTCAGGAACCCCGACAGACCGGAGGTGCCATCGACACCCGGCCGATCGCGCCGTTCGCGATAGCCGTTGACACCCTCCTCGATAAAGCTCTCCAGCCGTTCCAGCGCCGCCGCCTCGCCGACCCGCTCGAACCGCGCCACCACAGCGCCGCCCCGGTCCATCGCCGCGCCCAGATCCCAGTCCTCCAGCTTGTCCGAAGCCGGCCATTTGCCCGGCGCGGCGATCTTTCCCGGCGCCGGTCGTGGCGCACCCGGATCGCGCCCTCGCACCGATTTCCAGAACGGCGTGAAGACCTTGTAGAACCCGCCCTGCCCGGTCTCGACGGTCCAGGGCTCGAACAGCAGATGCCCCCCGAAGGACCGCGCGTCGATCCCGCGCTCTTTCAGCGCCGCCTTCACGCCCGTATCCCGCGCCACGCTGGCCGGATCGTAGAGCCGCGACCACCAGACCGCACCGGCCCCGGTCTCTTCGATCAGCGCATCCAGCACCGCCTGCGCCGCGCCCCGGCGCAGCACCAGCCGGCTGCCCTTTTCGGCCAGCGCCTTTCCAAAGACCTCCAGCCCCTTGCCCAGCCGCCATTTCGGCGCCGCGCCCAAGCCCTCGGTCTCCTCATCCAAGATGAATACCGGGATCACCGCCCGCCCGCTCTCGCAGGCGGCGCTCAGCGCCGCGTGGTCGCCCAGCCGCAGGTCGCGCCGGAACCACAGAAGTATCGGAGTCTGCTCAGCCATCCCGTCCCGCCTGTATTCTCAACAGGATACGGTCCGGTCGCCCGGGTGGATCACAACAGATCGTCGAGCGCGTTCAACAGCCGGTCGATATCGTCCTGCGCGGTGTAATGGGTGAAACTCAGCCGCAGCACGCCCTTGTCCGCATCGGCCCCGACACCGGCCAGCGCGCGCCCGGCGTAAAAATCGCCCGCCCCCGCCATGATCCCGCGCCGCGCCAGTTCGGCGTTCACCGCCTCGGGGCTGCCGTTCAGCGCCAGCGTCACCGTCGGCGCCCGCACCCGCGCATCCGACGGCCCGATCAGCCGCACCGCATTGCGCGCCTTGACCGCATCAAGCAGCGGCTGCAGCAATTCGATCTCCCGCGCCCGCATCGCGTCATGCACGAAGGTCCCGCGCTTGGACGGCTTGCCCGCCGGCGCGCCGTGATGATCGGCCAGCAGGTCGACGTAATCCGCCATGCCCGCACAGGCCGCGATCTGTGCGTGATCCGGCCCCGCGGGTGTGAACCGCTTGTAGAGCGAGCCGCCGTTGAAATGATGCCCCTGGTTCGGCAGCAGCTCGCCCAGGGCGCGGCGGATCACCATCAGCCCCTGATGCGGCCCATAGGTCTTGTAGGCCGAGAACAGGTAGATATCCGGCCCCAGCGCCCCCACATCGGCAAAGCCATGCGGCGCATAGGAGACGCCATCGACGCAGACAAAGGCCCCCGCCGCATGGGCGACGGCGGTGATCTCGGTCACCGAGTTTATCTCGCCCACCACGTTGGAACAATGCGGGAAACAGACCAGCCGCACCTTCTCGTCCAGGATGTCTTCCAGCGTCTCGGGATCCAGATGGCCGGTCTCGGGGTCCATCTTCCACTCGCGGATCTCGATGCCCTCGGCCGCCAGCCGCCGCCAGGGCCCAGAGTTGGCCTCGTGGTCCTGATTGGTGACAACAATCGCCTCGCCCGGCTTCATCCACTGCCGGAAGGCCTGCGCCAGCACATAGGTATTGGCGGTGGTCGAGGGGCCAAAGCTCAGCTCGTCCGCCGCCACGCCCAGGATCGCCGCCATCCGCGTGCGCGCCTCGTCCATCTCTTCCCCGGCCAGCCGGGTGGGATCGGCGGGGCCATAGGGCTGCACCTTGCGCTGCCGGTAGAACCGGGTCAGCCGCTCGATCACGGGACCGCAGGCATAGGAGCCACCGGCATTCTCGAAATGCGCGATACCCGCCAGCGAAGGCTCGGAAAACGCGGGAAACTGTGCCCGCACGAAGTCGATATCGAGTGTCATGGCAGCACTGAAATACGAAACGGCCCCACAGCGCAAGCTGCGGGGCCGCCTTTCGATGGCGTTTTTGTGATCGCCTCAGCGCGGTTCGGACCGCAGGCCCTTCCAGATCGCCCAGCACATCAGCAGCAGCACCACCGTGAAAGGCAATCCGGTCGAGATGACCATGGATTGCAGCGACTGCAGACCGCCCGCCGAGAGCAGCAGCACGATGGCCACCGCGCCTTCGAAGACGCACCAGAACACCCGCTGCGGCACCGGCGCATCGACCTTGCCGCCCGCCGTGATCGTGTCGATCACCAGCGACCCCGAATCCGACGAGGTGACGAAGAACACGATCACCAGCACAATCGCGATCACCGAGGTGATGTTGGACAGCGGCAGCCCCTCCAGCATCGCAAACAGCGACAGCGGCGGGTTATAGGCATCGATCACCTGCGCCTTGACCTGGCTCGTGGCCGGATCGCTCAGCACCTGGTCGATGGCCACGCCGCCAAAGACCGCCATCCACAGCACGCAGACCAGGCTCGGCACGATCAGCACGCAGGTGATGAACTCGCGCACCGTGCGGCCGCGGCTGACGCGGGCGATAAACATGCCCACGAAGGGCGACCAGCTGATCCACCAGGCCCAGTAGAACGAGGTCCAGCCCTGCACAAAGCCGGTGTCGTCCCGTCCGATCGGGTTGGACAGTGGCACGATCGACCCGATGTAGGCCACCAGCCCCTGCCCGAAATCGGTCAGGATCAGCAGCGTCGGCCCGGCCAGCAGCACGAACAGCAGAAGCAGCGCGGCAATGCCGATGTTGATTTCCGACAGCACCTTCACGCCGCCGTCCAGCCCGCGCAGCACCGAGATCAGCGCAATGGCGGTGATGCCGCTGATCAGGATCACCTGCGCGGTCGGCCCGACCGGCACGCCGAAGACGTGGTTCAGACCCGCATTCGCCTGCTGCGCGCCAAAGCCGAGCGAGGTGGCCAGCCCGAACAGCGTCGCAAAGACCGCAAGCGTGTCGATGGCATGGCCCCACCAGCCCCAGACCCGTTCCCCGAGGATCGGGTAGAAGGCCGAGCGGATGGTCAGCGGCAGCCCCTTGTTATAGCTGAACAAGGCCAGTGCCAGCGCCACCACCGCATAGATCGCCCAGGGGTGCAGACCCCAGTGGAAGATCGTCGCCGCAAGGCCCATGCGCTTGGCCGCTTCGACGTTCTCTGGGATGATATTGCCCTCGGCATCGAACGGCGACGGCACGCCCAGCGGCTCCGAGATCGCCATGTGATAAACCGGCTCCAGCACGCCGAAGAACATCAGCCCGATGCCCATGCCGGCCGCGAAAAGCATCGCGAACCAGCCGACATAACCGTAGTCCGGCGTCGCATCTGCGCCGCCCAGTCGCACCTTGCCGACCGGGGTCACGATCAGCAGCAGGCAGAAGATGACAAAGATGTTCGCAGCCCCCAGGAAGAACCAGTCAAACCCCTTGGTCACCGCCCCGAACAGCCAGGAAAACGCCGCCCCCGCCTGTTCCGGCAGCGCGAGCGTGTAGAAGACGAAGGCGATGATCGACAGGCCCGAGATCAGGAAGACGGGGTTGTGGATGTCGAACCCGAAGGGCCCGACCTGCCCGTCGATATTGTCCTGTCCGATGCTGTAGTCGGTCTCGATGACCGCAGCCGCGCCCTCCGGCTCGGGTATCCCCTGTTCATTTGTGGTTTCGGCCATGTTTGGCCTCCTTCTTTTTGATGTCCCTTGTTCGCGAAACGCGCTTACCCGCGCACCACCATCACCGAGACCGCGGCATGACCCGCGATCTTGCCGCCATTCGAAGGCCAGACATAGTCGGTCAGTCCCGGCACGTGGCTCGCCATGACCACCAGATCGGCGCCGGTGTCCTTCACCGCCTTCAGCAGCGTATCATCCAGATCGGTGGATGGATCGTGCGACACGACCGCCTGCGCTTCGGCCGTGATGCCCCGTGCCTCGGCCTGGGCCGCGGCGAAGGCGGCCAGCTTGCGGCCGTATTCCTCCGGATTGTGGGCGACGCTGCCCGGCGTCTGCGCGGTGACCCCGACATAGACCACCGGAATGCCCCAGAGCGCGGCAAGCTCGGCCCCACACTGCAGACTTCGCTCCATACGCTCGGCATGGGCGAGGTCGACGGGTGTCATAATTCTGGTAAACACGTTTGTCCCTCCGTCATGGTGCGTGACGCCGCACCAGGCCGTTGAACCGGCCCTTTTGACGATCGCCAGCGCACAATTCTCGCTGTTTCCGAAGCGGCGCGACAGGCTCACGCAGCTTCCTCTATGCGGCACATTAGCCCCAAACGGGCCGGAGATGCAAACTTTGAGCAGAAATAAATGTTTAGACGCGACATTCACCGTCGCAAATGCTGTGTCGCGGCGGGCCTCGCGACCCGCCGCAAACCCCGTCAGGCGTTGACGTCGACGACCACGCGGCCCTGCACCTGACCCTTCAGGATCGCCGCCCCAAGCGTCGGCAGATCGCCCAGCGTCGCGGGCTGCACCATCGCCTCCAGCCGGTCCATCGGCAGGTCGGCGGCGATGCGTTCCCAGGCCCGCAGGCGGTTTTCATAGGGCTGCATCACGCTGTCGATTCCCAGCAGGTTGACGCCCCGCAGGATGAAGGGCGTGATCAGCGCGCCCTCGATGGCCGCCCCGCCGGCCAGACCGATGGCCGCGACGGACGAGCCGTATTTCATCTGCTTCAGCACGCGCCCCAGCATCGCGCCCGCCACCGCGTCGACACATCCGGCCCAGAGCTCGCTCTCCAGCGGCTTGCGAGTCACCTCGGTCAGTTCCTCGCGCGGCACGATCTGGCTCGCGCCCAGCGACTTCAGATAGTCCGCCGTCTCCGGCCGCCCGGTCACCGCCGCCACCTCGTGGCCGAGGTTGGCCAGCAGCGCCACGGCCACCGAGCCGACGCCGCCCGCGGCCCCCGTCACCAGCACCGGCCCGTGACCCGGCTTCAGCCCGTGATCCTCCAGCGCCATCACCGCCAGCATCGCGGTCAGCCCGGCGGTGCCCACCGCCATCGCCTGCCGCGTGGTCAGACCCGAGGGCAGCGGCACCAGCCAGTCGGCCTTGACCCGCGCCTTCTGGGCGTAACCGCCCCAATGCGCCTCGCCGACGCGCCAGCCGGTCAGCACCACCTTGTCGCCCGGCTTGTAGCGGTCGTCCTCCGAGGCCTCGACGGTCCCGGCAAAGTCGATGCCCGGCACATGCGGATACTTGCGCACCAGCCCGCCGCCCGGACCGATGCACAGCCCGTCCTTGTAGTTCACCGTGGAATAGTCGACTGCCACGGTGACCTCGGCATGGGGCAGCTCGTCCAGCCCCATCTTGCGCACCCCGGCGCTGGTCTTGCCGCTTTCCTCGTCCTTCTCCACCACCAAAGCGTTGAACATCGCCTGTGTACTCCTTGATAAGATTTCGTTTTGTCCGAAGGCCCTCAGGCCGGCATCAGAAACAGATCGCTCACCGGCGCCTTCGATCCGGTCGCGGTCAGCATCGCGTGCACCTGACCGCGATGATGGGTCTGGTGGTTGAAGAAATGCACCGTCAGCAGGCCCAGCGGCTTCGTCACCTCGCGCCCCGCCGCGCCGGAATGCCAGGTCAGATCCCCCGCCAGCGCCGCATCCGACAGCCCCTCGGCCCAGACCAGGATGCGCGCATCCAGCGTCTGGCGCAGCGCGCGCCAACCGCCCAGATCGGTCACATAGGTCACGCTCTCGCCAGCGCCCACCGGCGGCGGCGAGCCGCCGTCAAAGCGCGACAGCCAGATGTGGTCGCCCCAGCACAGGTGGCTCAGCGTCCGCAGGATCGACCCGAAGAAGGCCCCCCGGTCGCGGCTCAGTTCTTCCGCCGGCAGGGCCTCCAGAAACCCGTCCAACTGGCTGTTCTGCCAACGGTTGTACCGCGCCATCTCGACCGCAAAGCCCGCGTCGATCATTTCGGACCGTGCCAGTCGATCGGGCAGATCTCGGCCGACTTGCCGCCGAAATCCCAGACCCGGCCGTAATCGCGCACCCGCGATTTCAGTCCCTTGGCCACGATGATATCCGCGCCCATCCAGTATTTCGAATTCGACACCATCACCGGATGATCCGGATCCTTGCCCGCAACCATCTCGATCTCGCCCTGAATCCGCCGCCCGATGTTGATCCGCCGCTTGTTGCCGTCGCGCTCGATCTGCACCGGCGCGCGCTCGGCCCCGATGATCTCGCTCACTAGCATGGTGAACAGGCCCGTGGTGCCGCCCGCCTGGCCGCTGAAGATCTGCAGGATGCCGTTATAGGCCTTGCCGCTGGCGCGCTCGTCCACATAGGCCGCGACCTTCCAGTTGCCCTCGCCCATGCGCCCCGGAATGTCGACCAGCAGCCCGACGTTCAGCCCCGAGAGATCCTCGCCCTCGTAGTGCCCCTCGTCGATGATGATCCCCATCCAGGCGTGGCAATGCCCCTCGGTGGGCGGATGCGCCCCGAGGCTCACCACGCAGGGGCAGAAGACCTCGCACGAGCAGTTGAGGAACAACTCGCCCTTGATCGCCCAGTTGGTCGGCGTCGCCTCGCGGCGCTTCGGATTTGGCATCCGGCTGTCGATCCGCTGGCTGACCGGCAGGCGGTCGGCGTCGGGCAGTCTGTTGGTGGCCATGGGTCTCTATCCTTCCATCACGATGGGCGCACCAATCACCGCCAGTCCGGCCAGGACCAGCACGACGCCCATGGGTCTTATGACATAGTGTCCGATCTGCGGCAGTTTCTCCACCACCATGAAGACCGTGGCGAGGCCCATCCACAAGAGGCTCATCATCCCGCCGACGAATCCCAGCGCCATGAAGCCCCAGCAGCAGCCGACGCAATAGGCCCCGAGGCCCAGCCCCATGCGCAGCCCGCCGCCCGCGCCGGGGCGCCAGCGGCCCAGGAAATAGCCCATCGGGCTGTGGCAGACGCCGTGGCAGCTTTCTTTCAGCCGGGTGAACTGGAACAGTCCGACCGCCAACAGCAGACCGCCCGCGACCCAACGCGAGCGCGGGATGCCCAGCATGTCGATCACCCCGCCGTAAAGCAGAGCCAGCTGCGCCGCCGCGATCAGCAGCGCGAAGCCAACCCAGACCAGGCTGTAGCCGGCCAGCAGGCCCAGCCAGCCGGCGCGCGAGCCATTGGCGCTTTCCATCAGATCCTCGTAGGTCTTCAGCGTCGGGATCATGGTCGGCAACATCATCGCCGCCATCATCAGCGCCCACATGCCCGCCAGCGGCCAGAACCGCGCCATCGGCATGTACATGTCCATCCGCGGGTCCATCCAGCGCATCGCCTCGGCCGTGCCGTTGATCGGCCGCCCGATCAGATCCAGCCCCATGCCTGTGCTCATGTCGTAGAGCAGGACCCAGGACAGCAGGATCGCCCCGAAGAAGCCAAGCCAGAGTGTATTGCGCCAGATCATGCCCCGCTCCCCGTCCCGCGCAGCGGTGTCGCAATAAATCTCGGCCGGAACAACCCAAATTGGGTTTGCTGCAGGTCCACTCGAACCGCGAAGCGATTCGCCCCCGCCACGGAACGGCCCGGTTTGCTGCAACCAGCCCGTCCCAAATCCTCGCAGGTTTTCGGCATCCCCCGATTGCAACGCGCGCCGAACCGCCTATATTGATCCCTGTCCTTCGGGACTATGGACATAAACGCGCCTGTAATAAGCGGATCGGACCCGGGGGCGGTACCCGGCGGCTCCACCAAAATCCCTGCGTTGGGGGATCAAGGGGCCGAAACAGGATCGACGAACGTGTAAAGAGGATGGCTTTGTCCCGGTGAGGTACCACCGTTATCGGTCCGTAAAGCATAATTGCCAACGACAATAATGCTCCGGTTGCTCTCGCCGCGTAAGCGGTTGGAAATACCGAACCTTAAGCCCTTGCGCTTAGCAGCGTAAGGCGGGGTCCGCAGGCACCTGGCAACAGAAGCCTGCACCTTTCCTTCCATCTTGGCAGACCCGCGCGCCGCCGCTAGGCTCGGCCCTTATTGCCAGTGGGGTCCGCGGACCCGTTCTTGAAGGACATTTGCCGATGCCGAAGGATCTCAAAGCCCTCGAAAAAGATGTGGCCGCCCTCTCCAAATCCATGGACGATGTGCTCAAGCGCCTGCGCTACAACGAGGATCGCATCAAGATCCTCGCCGATGCGCTGACCAGCGAGAAGGACATCGAGAAACTGCTCGACGCGCTCTATTCCAAGATGAGCCGCGAGGCCGAGGACACCGTCAAGTCCACCTACAACGACACCGTCCGCGAGATGGAACTGCGCGAGAAGCGCGACGCCGCGCGCAACAAGGAATATGACGCCGAGTTGCAGAAGGCGCGCAAGGAATCCGAGAAATACACCGACGAGGCCGTCAAGCAGTTCGAGAAGATGCGCATCGAGACCCGCCTCCAGGTGCTCGAGGCCAAGGTCGCCTCGCTCGGCCGCTAGGCCGCCGCGCGTCTCGCCCGGATCGCGGGCCAGACCAGCAGCGCCAGCGTCAGCAGGAACAGGATCGAGGCGATGGGCCGCTGGAAGAAGGCCAGGATATTGTCGTCGGTCAGGATCAGCCCCTGCCGAAGCGACATCTCGATGGTCGGGCCCAGCACCATGCCGATGACGATGGGTGCCAAGGGATAGTTGAAATAGCGCAGCACCGCGCCCGCGACACCGGCCGCGAAGGCCACCCAGATGTCAAACGTGCTGCCGTTCACGCCATAGGCGCCCACGGTCGAGACGATCAGGATCAGCCCCACCAGGATCGGCTCGGGGATCCGCAGCACGCGGGTAAAGACCGAGGCCCCCAGCGCGCCGGCGGCGAACATCACCAGGTTCACCACGATCAGGCACAGGAAGATGCCATAGACCAGGTCGAGGTTCTGCTGGAACAGCTGCGGCCCCGGCGCGACGCCCTGAATGACCAGCGCGCCCAGCATCACCGCCGTCACCGGGTCGCCCGGGATTCCCAGCGCCAGCGTCGGCACCAGCGCGCTGCCGGTCACCGCGTTGTTGGCGCTCTCGCAGGCGACCAGCCCGTCCGGTTCTCCCTTGCCGAAGTTCGCGCGCCGCTTCGAGGTGCGGTGCGCCTCGGAATAGGCGATGAAGGCCGCCGTCGCTGCACCGGTGCCCGGCAGCGCGCCCACGAAAGACCCCATCACCGAGCCGCGCAGCAATATCCCCAGCCGGATGCGCCAGGCGCTCCAGGGCGGCATCCGGAACCCGACCCGGAAATGCGAGGCGTCGGGTTTCTCGTCGTCGATCTCCAGCACCCGCAGGAACATCTCGGAATAGGCGAACAGCCCCACGATCACCGGGATCAGCCCGATCCCCGCCGACAGCTGGAAACTCCCGAAGGTATAGCGCATGTCGCCGGTCACTGGATCAACCCCGATGGTCGCCAGCATCAGCCCGATGCCCCCCGCCACCAGCCCCTTGACCAGCTGCCCCGAGGACACGCCCGCGATGCAGGTCATCGCGAACAGACCAAGGGCGAAGTACTCGATCGGCGTGAACTGCAGCGAAAACCGCGCGAGCCACGGCCCCGCCAGCACGAAGACGAAGACCGAGAACAGGCCCCCCAGGGTCGAGGCGGTCGTGACCCAGCCAATGGCCAGATCGGCCTGCCCGGCCTTGGCCATCGGGAACCCCTCCAGCGCCGTCGCGGCGGCCTGCGGCGTGCCCGGCGTGTTGAGGATGATCGCCGTGATCGACCCGCCATAGACCGACCCGCAGTAGACCCCCAGCATCAGCGCGATCGAGGGGAACTGGTCCAGCGAAAAGGTGAAGGGCAGCACCATGGTCAGTCCGATGACCGAGCCAAGCCCCGGCAGCACCCCGATCACCACCCCGAACAGCGTGCCCAGCACGATGCAGATCAGCGTCATCGGCGTGGCGATCTGGGCGCCGGCGCTCAGCAGTATGTCCATGCGCGTCGTCCTCGCCGCTTGTCAGAATCCGATGTCGAAGGGGCTGGCGGGCAGGATGATCAGGAACACCCGCTCGAACAGCATCCACAGCGCGACGCTGTAGACCAGGCTGACCACCGCCAGCAGAAGAACGTCGCGCCGCCCAAGAAGCACAGGCACCGCGAAGCCATAAAGCACGCTCGAAATCAGGAATCCCGCCCAGGGGATTAGCGCGCAATAGGCCGCCGTCGCCAACACGAGCCCGGCAAACTTCCACCCGACGGGGCGCGCCTCCGCCGTCTCGCCGCGCGCAAAGACCGACCACAGCAGGAAACACTCGGCGAAGACCAGCGCGATCAGCACGATCCGGGGAAAGAAATAGGGCCCCCGTCCCGCGCTCTGGCGGGCAAAGGCGCTGACCTCGCCAAAGGTCAGCGACAGAAACAGCGCCGTGGTCAGCACGATGACCAGCGCAACGATGCGCTCGCCCGTCAGTCCCGGCGTCACGCCACCCTGCTGCATGCGCTCCCCTCCCCGTTGCGCGCCGCCATGGGATCACCCATAGCGGCGCCGCGGTTTCACTTCGAGAGCAGACCTGCCTTGTCCAGCAGCTTGCGGTTGGTGTCGAACTTGTCCTTCACGAAGGCCGCGAACTCGGCCGAGCCCATATAGGCCGAAGGCTGTTTCACCGCCTTCATCCGCTCCTGGAACGGCTCGGAATCCACCGCTGCCTTGCACCCAGTTTCCAGCCGCGTCAGCTCTTCCGCCGGCGTGCCCTTGGGCGTCACCAGCCCGCCCCAGATCGGGAAGTCCAGCGCATAGCCCTGCTCGGCCGCCGTCACGAGGTCCGGCTGTTCCGCCAGCCGGTCCTTCTGCAACAGCGCCAGTGAGCTCAGCTGGTCGGCATTGCTGGTATAGAAGGACACATGCGGGATGAAGACATCCGCCGTCCCGTCCAGCAGCGCCTTCAGCGCCGGCCCGTCGCCGTTGACCGGCAGATAGGTCATCTCGATCCCCGCCGCATCGGCCAGGGCCAGCCCCGCGATATGCGGGATCGACCCGATGGCCTGCACCGCAAAGGTCACCTCGCCCGGATTGGCCTTGGCGAAGGTCACCAGCTCCTCCAGCGTCTTGTATGCGCTGTCCTTCTTCACCGCGATCACCGTCGGCGCCGAATAGGCCAGGCACACATAGTCGAAGCTGTCGATGCCATAGGGCAGCTCACGCAGATGCGGCTGGGTGGTCAGCGGACCCACCGGCGCCATCGCCATGGTGCGCCCGTCGGGCCGCGCCCGCGCCGCCTCGCCCACGCCCAGGGTGCCCCCCGCGCCGGCGGTGTTCTTGATGATGATGTTGGCGTCCAGCGACTCCGCCAGCCCCTGCTGCATCGCCCGCGTGGTGATGTCGGTCCCGCCACCGGCGGCAAAGGGCACGATCACCGTCACCGGGCGATTCGATTGCGCCACCGCGCCACCGGCGGCCAGCGCCAGCGCGGCCGCGGCCAGCAGGGTCTTCGCACCGTGACGTGCGGCCGTATTCTTCTTGAAATTCATGTGGTCCTCCCGTTTGAGCCAAGCGTTCCGATGCGCGCCACACTCCTCCGGTCACGCATCTTTAGTTTTGCCTACCGGGATTATGTCTTCTATAATGGAACTATTCAAGGATCTTTTGAGGAACCGGCCCCGGCCGGCAGGGAGGACAGATGAAACGAGTGGATGGGCGCACCGCCCTGGTGACCGGCGCCGCTGAAGGGCTGGGCAAGGCCATCGCCGCACGGCTGGTGGCTGAGGGCGCAAAGGTGGTGATTACCGACCGCGACGCGGCCGCGATCGAACGCGCGCAGGCCGACCTGCCCGGCGTCACCTTCCGCCAGGTCGACATGATGGACGAAACCGCCCTCAACGAAACGCTCTCTGCCCTGATCGGCGAAGGGTTTGCCTTCGACATCCTGGTCAACAACGCCGGCGGCTCGCTGCACACCCCGCGCGCGTTCTTCGAGGAAACCGAAGAGGACTGGGCCCGCGTCATGGGCCTGAACGTCACCGCCGCCGTGCGCACCATGCGCGCCGTCCTGCCCGGCATGGTCGACCGCCGCTATGGCCGCGTCATCAACCTCGGCTCCAAGGCCGGGCGCTACGGCAGCCTCTTCACCGGCTGCAACTACGTCGCCGCCAAGGGCGCGATGCAGTCGATGACGCTGCAACTGGCACAGGAATTCGGCCCTCACGGCATCACCTGCAACGCCGTCTGCCCTGGCGCGATCCACACGCCCCGCGTCCTCAGCCTGCTGAACCAGCGCATGAGCGCGCAGGAACAGCAGGCCGTCATCGACTCGATCCCCGTCCGCCGCGCGGGCCGGGTCGAGGATGTGGCCGCCGCCGTCCTGTTCTTCGCCGCCGACGAGGCGGGCTTCCTCACCGGCCAGCTGCTCGACGTGAACGGCGGCCAGGGGATGGCGTCTTGACCTTCCGCCCCGACGCCCCGCTCGGCCCGGTCCTCGTCACCGGCGGCTCCGGCTTCCTCGGCCGCGCGCTGGTGCGCGCGCTGGTCGCCCTCGGCGAAGACGTCACCGTCTTCGACCTGCGCGCCCCCGACGCACAGGCCCGCATCCCCGGCGCCACCTATGTCGCAGGCGATATCCGCCAGCAGGCGGACCTTCTGCGCGCCGCCGAGGGTCACGCCGCCATCGTCCATCTCGCCGCGCTCGTCATCCCCGCCTGCCGCGCCAACCCGGTGCTGGGGGCCGAGGTGAACGTGATCGGACACATCAACGCGCTGGAAACCGCCCGCGCGCTGGACATCGGGCGTTTCGTCTACACCAGCTCGCTCGCCGCGCGCCCGCGCGGGCCGCTCCACAGTCCGGCGAACCTCTACGGCGTCTACAAGGCAGCCTGCGAGGATATCTCCAAGGTCCACTTCCTCGACCACGGTCTCGCCTCCATCGGCCTGCGCCCGAACGTGGTCTACGGCCCCGAACGCGTCGAGGGAGAAACCGCCGCCATCAGCCTCGCCATGCGGGCCGCCGCAAGGGACGAGGAATACGAGATCCCCTTCACCGGCGCGATGTGCTTCCAGCATGTCGACGAGGTGGTCGAGATTTTTCTGCGCTGCCTCGCCGCCACGCCGGATCAACCCGTGGTCAGCGACCTGACCATCCAGATCGACAGCATCGACGATGTGCTCGCGGCGATCCGCGCGGTCCGTCCCGGGGCCCGCGTCAGCGCCGCGCCGAAACACCGCGCCGCGCCCGAAGGCATCGACAATGCCCCCCTGCGCGCCCTGCTGGGCGACTGGACGGCCGTCCCCCTCACCGAAGGCGCAAGGCGCACCATCGAGGCGCTGATACCGGCCTAGCGTTTCAGCTCCACCAGCACGGTGCTGATCTGCGGGAACCAGATCAGCACCAGCAGCCCCACGATGATGGTCAGGATGAACGGCACCACCCGCCGCGCCACATCCTCGATCCGCAGCTTCGCGATGCTGCTCGCCACGAACAGGTTCACCCCCAGCGGCGGCGTCAGGAAGCCGATCTCGCTGGTCACCACCAGGATGATGCCAAAGTGGATCGGGTCGATCCCCAGCTGTTTCACCAGCGGCAGCAGGATCGGCGTCAGGATGATGATGGTCGACAGCGTCTCCATGAACATGCCGAGGATGATCAGGATCACGCTGATCAGCAACAGCATCAGGATCGGGTCCGAGGTCACCGTCAGCAGCATCCCCGCCACCTTCTGCGGGATCTGGTTCAGCGCCAGGAACTCGCCGAAGAAAACCGCCGTGCCCATGATGACGACCAGCCCGCCGCAGACCGTGCTCGCCTCTCCCAGCGCCGCCCAGAAGTCGGCTAGCCCCATGTTGCGCTTGACCACCACCGCCACCAGCGCCGAGTAGACCACAGCAACGACCGAGGCCTCGACCGGCGTGAAGATTCCGCCATAGATCCCGCCCAGCACCACGAAGGGCGTGGCCAGCGAGAATTTCCCGACCCAGAGCGAGCGCAGGAAGGCCCGCCGGTCGAAGGGGACCGGATTGCCCCGATAGCCGTTACGCCGCGACAGGAACCAGGTTGTCCCGATCAGCAGCGCCCCCATGAAGATGCCCGGCAGCAGCCCGGCCAGGAACAGGTCGCCAATCGAGACACTGGCCAGCACGCCATACACGATCATCGGATTGGACGGCGGCAGCAGGATCCCCAGCGTCCCGCCCGAAGACGTCACCGCCGCCGCGAAATCGCGCGGATAGCCGTCGCGCTGCATCGCCGGGATCAGCAGCGTGCCAATCGCCGCCACCGTGCCGGGGCCAGAGCCCGAGATCGCCGCGAAGAACATGCAGCTCAGGATCGTGACAATCGCCAGCCCGCCCCAGGCCCGGCCCACGACCGAGCGCATGACGTTCACAATATCGTCGGTGATGCCGCCCCGCGCCATCACCGCGCCCGCCAGCACGAAACAGGGGATCGCCAGCAGCGGGAACTTGTCCACCCCGTCGAACAGGCTGTGCGCCAGCGAGGCGAGCGGAATGGGCGACATCATCAATTCCACCAGCGCCGGAACCCCCAGCGCGGCAAAGATCGGCACACCGATCAGCAGGCAGAAGACAAAGACAAGGACGAAGATCATCAGGCGTCCTCCCCCTCGCCCGCGATGACCGGCACACCGTGGCGCCAGGACTCCACCTGCCGCTGCACGATCCGCAGGATCATCAGCGCATGGGCAATCGGAATGATGACGTAGACCCAGGCCAGCGGCAGGAACAGAGAGGTCGAATAGGACGGATACTTGAACATCCGCTGCAACAGCAGCACCCCCGCCACCACGACAAAGGCGTTGAAGGCGATCCAGATCGCATCCGCCACCAGCAGCGCCACGCGCGCGCCCCCCGGCACCCAGCCGGTCGCCACCGTCACCCGGATATGCGTGCCCCGCTGCGCGGCAAGGCTCGCCGAGATATAGACGAACCACACGAAGGCAAAGCGCGAGATTTCCTCGCTCCACGCCAGACCGACCCCCAGCACATAGCGAAAGAACACCTGCGCCGCGAGAACCAGCACCAGGATCAGCAGGCTCAGGTTGGCCAGCACCAGCTCCAGCCGGTTGAAGGCGAAGGACACACGGTCAAGCATCTTGGGGGCACTCCGCCTTCGATTTCCGACAAGCCTCGGGCACCGCCCCGCCCGGCGTCAAGCCGGACGGGGCGCGCGCCGCTCAGTTCAGCTTGCCGGTTTCCTTGTAGTGCCGGGTCTGCTCGACCCATTCCTCGCCGCCGCCGACCAGTTCGAACAGCGTCGGCCAGGCGCCCTGCGCCTTTTCCTTCCAGACCTCCGGGTCCTTCAGTTCGCAGAAGGTCACCCCATGCTTTTCGCTCAGCTCCTTGCGCACCCGCTCGGCGTTCTTTGCGACATGGGCTGCGTGCGACTGGTCGACCTCGTCGGCCGATTTCAGGATCACCGCCTGATCCGCCTCGCTCAGCCCGCTGAAGATGTCGTTGTTGACGATCACGACGCCCGCCATCGGCAGATAGCTGGCCTCGGTCACGTATTTGATGTGCTCGTGAAAGCCCATGTCCAGCACCACGTCGGTCGGGCTGTCGAAACTGTCGACCACGCCCGTCGCCACCGCGCCAAAGGTCTCGCCCCAGGCGATAGGATAGGTCGAGACGCCCCAGCTGTCCCACATCGCCGTCATCACCGGGTTCTTCGGCGCCCGGATCTTCAGCCCCTGCAGATCGTCGATCGTGTCGATGCACTGGTTCTTCGCCAGGATCGACCGGAACGAATTGGTGAAGCCGCCGACCACGCGCAGGCTGCCGCTCTCGGCCAGCACCCGCTCGTTCAGCGCATCGCGATACGCTCCGGCGCGCAGCAGCCCGCCCTCGCCGGTCAGGTCGTCCACCCCGTCGAACATATAGGGCAGCACCAGCACGTTCAGCGCCGGCGCCAACTGCGCCACGTTGTTCGAGGTGATGCCGGCCATCGCCACCACGCCCAGCTGAACCTTCTGCGCAATCGCCTGCTCGCTGCCCAGCACGCCGCCGTCCAGCACCTCGATGGCGATCTCGCCGCCCGAATTCTCGGCCACGCGATCCGCGAACTGGTGGGCATAGACCCCGAAGGTATGCTCCGCCGGGCAGCAATGCGCGAACTGCAAGGTCACGCGCGGCTCGGCCGACACCATCTGCACCAGCCCGGCCAGCATGACGACGGCCGCAACCAGCGCCATACCCATGCTTCCAAGTCTTTCGATCTTCATTGTCATTCCTCCCAATTGGTCGTCTGTCCCGCTCAGGGGACGGTTCCGGCCCCGCTCCCGTCAGCGCCGAATTCCGGTTCGGGCAGGCCAGTCACGCCCAGCCCGGTGATCTCGAAAAGCCCGCCCGCCAGAGGCTGGCTGGCCTTTTCCTCGTCCGACAAAAGGAAGGTTGCCGAGGTGACATACAGCCGGTCCAGCCCCGCCCCGCCCCAGGCGCACATCGTCGGACAGCGCACCGGCAGCTCGATCCGGCGCAGCAGCCGCCCGTCGGGGTCAAAGCACCCCACCGCCCAGCCATCGAACAGCGCGCCCCAATAGTTGCCCGCCCGGTCCACCGTCGCCCCGTCGATCCGTCCGGCATAGGCCGAGGTCTCGACAAACCCCCGCCGGTTGGTCAGGTCGCCTGTCGCCAGGTCGAAGTCATAAGCGAACGACCGGTCCGACCGGCTGTCCGAGAAATAGAAGGTCCGGTCATCCGGCGAAATGGCGATCCCGTTCGAGACGACAAAACCGCAATCCACCCGATGCCAGCTCAGATCGGCCTCGAACCGGAACAGCTCGGCCGTCGCCGCATCGAACCCAGTGTTCATCGACCCGCACCAGAACCGCCCGGCACGATCCACCTTGCCGTCGTTCAGCCGCAGCCCCGGCGCCAGCGGCAGCGGATCGCTCTGGGCGACGAAGGCCCCCGTCACGCCATCGACCCGCCCCACCCGGTTGTCGACCGCCGCGATCAGCCCGCCACCGCGGCACAGCCCGATGCTGCCGATGGTCCCGGGCAGATCCCAGCCATCCACCGCGCCACTCGCCTCGCGGAACCAGATGCGCCGCCCCAGGCTGTCGATCCAGTAAAGCCGCCCGCACCGATGATCCCAGATCGGACACTCGCCCAGGGCGCTCGGCCCCGGCCAGAGGCAGGTCACGGTCACACCGGGCATCGCTACAGGCTGCATCTCGTTCACGCGCCCCTCCTCCCCTCGGCTGCGAACTCCTCCGACTCAAGCCTAGGCGCGGCCCAAAAGAACATAAATTGCTATTTTTGCGTTACAGATGCACAATGATTGTATGAACTCCTCCCTGCGCCAGCTCGAATACCTGGTCACCGCCGCCCGCGCCGGGTCGGTCTCGGCCGCCGCGCGCCTGCTCAACGTCTCGGCTTCCTCGATCTTCATGGCCATCGACAAGTTCGAAGAGGAATTCGGCCTCCAGGTCTTCGTCCGCCACCGCGCCAGCGGCCTCGCCCTGACCGCGGACGGGCGTCAGGCCATCGAACGCACCATCCGCCTGCTCGACGAGGTGCGCGCCTTCCAGAGCGATCTCGGCACCGAGGGCGACCATCTCGAAGGCAGCGTCGAGGTCGCCTGCTTTAGCTCGCTCTCGCCCAACGTGCTGCCACAGGTCATCCGCGACATGCAGACCCGCCACCCCGACGTCGTGGTGAACCTGCGCGAAGGCGACATGATCGGCATTCAGGACCACCTGCGCTCGGGTATGGTCGACCTGCTGCTCTCCTACGACAACGGCATGCCCGAGGATTTCGAACTCGAATTCCTCGCCGACGCCCCGCCCCACGCGGTGGTCGCCGCCAGCGACGCGCTGGCGCAGAAACCCTGGGTCACACTGGAAGAGCTCGCCGAACGCCCGCTGCTGCTGCTGAACCTGCCGCACTCCAGCCGCTATGTCCTCGGCCTCTTCGAACGCGCCGGCCTGCGCCCCCGCGACATCCAGCGCGTCGCCTCCTTCGAGATGGTGCGCAGCGGCGCCGCCGCCAACATCGGCGTCTCGGTGCTCAACATCAAGCCGCTGACCGACCGCACCTATTCCGGCCTCGAGGTCGCCTGCCGCCCGATTTTCCCCCAGCTCTACGTGCCCCGCATCGTGCTCGCCACCCGCAAGGGCGGCCGCCTCAGCCGCAACGCCGCCACCTTCGCCCGCTGCTGCGCCGACTTCTTCCGCACCGAGGCCGCACAGCGCCTGTTCGTGCACCCGCCGGGCACGGGGTGAGGGGGAACGTCAGGCATCGCCGAACCGGAGCCGGCTTCACGGACAGCGCGTGTGACCCGACAGGCGGATCACCCGGGGAGTAAATTGCCCGCCAATGCCGGCGCGATGTCGTTCTCCAGAATATACGGCAGTGGCAAAGGCGTCATTCGCGCGAAGTGCGGCGAAGGCGGGAGGGAGCCCAAAGGAACAGCTTTCGCCCGACTTGAATCATTACCTGAATTCGCCGCGCAAACTATATGCTGACGATGTGCGTTTTGACTGGTCAGAGAGTTGCGTTGAAGGCCATAGAACCGATTGGCTAGACGGGGAGGTCGAGAATTTCTCCGGAGTCTCCGTATACGACAAGTCCAATCGGTTCATCGCCGGAGGGTGGATGGAATTCATCCCAACTGAAGATGATTTAATTGTATTCTGGGACTATCTCCAAGGCGGCGACTCATACGACATTCAAAGCAAGTAATCGCGCGAAATCCCCCAGCACATCTGGGATGGCCTAAGTGAAAAATTGCGATCAACGTGGAGCGACTATGCTCCAAGAAAACCGTCGTGGCTTCCCTAGTCTTGGTAAAGTCCGCTTCGTCCGCAGAGCCGACCTTGCCCGATGCTCGCCCGCATGAGAACTTGGCAGGAACCGTCAGATGACCGCTGGAAGCCCAAGTTGACAACGGGCCAACCCGCCTTCACCTTTGTCTGAAAAGGTATCTGCTTTGCCAGACGCGTGGGCCGGGATAGAATGTGACTGGAAGAAAGAGCCGCTGCCCTCTGCCGAGGCTTTGGCGACGGCTGCACGATTGGTTAGGGCGGCGCGAATTGCCGGTTTTCCTCCTGAAACCGCACAAACAGGCTATTGGGCAACTGTCTGTCTGTTTTGGGATTCGGGCCGCATAGAGGTTGAGGTTTTCCCTGAAAGCTTCGAGTTGTATGTTTTCGCGACAAACGCCGCCGGTGGACGTTTTTCCGTTGCGGAGTTTGAAGCGAACGCCCCCGGCGCGCTGGACGCGCTCCTTTCAGAACTCAGCAGCGTCCGGCAAACGGGATCTGAATGACCGCTTCGTCCCGCCTACCCAACTCTCCCCCACCAACCAAATCTC
The DNA here is from genome assembly GCF_042654245.1 of Seohaeicola nanhaiensis. Lineage (NCBI taxonomy): Bacteria > Pseudomonadati > Pseudomonadota > Alphaproteobacteria > Rhodobacterales > Roseobacteraceae > Seohaeicola > Seohaeicola nanhaiensis. The sequence goes on along the minus strand of NZ_JBHSGI010000034.1, from coordinate 142,417 downwards.
AGCCCCCGATCAAAACCCGCGCCGCCCGGCTCGTATGTCCCAGCCGCAAACCCCGGATGCCATCACAATAACAGACCCGGCATCCGAAGCATCACAGCCAGCATGCCGGATAAGGATATGATCGAGCGTGTCATCCGGACGCTGTAGGTGCAGTGCATACCCTGCAAAGACTTCGCAACCCAACACACCACACGCGCGATGGGCGATTGGAACAGCTTCCACAATAGCCGGCACCCCATCAGCCCCTCGGGATGAGGATCCGCGACGTTTTGGGATTAGCGGCATTGGCAAGGCAGACGCCCCTGGCTCGATACAGCGCAACTTTCGCCAATCCAACCGGCCAAATCACTCCACTTTCTCTGACAAGGGAGACAGAAAGGGGTCTTTCTCTAATGTCATGCTCCCCTTTCGCAGAACGTAAGTATAATAGTTGTCACTCTTTCCTGGTCCGAGTTCGTCATCATAGAAAGAAAGATGGCCGTAAGAATTAGGAGCAATTTTTGATATCAGAGAAAAAAGCGAGAAAATTTCATCCCACTGACCAGCGGGCCGGTTATTAAAGCCGATAACCCAAAGACGGGGGGAACCATTAAAATAGCGCATGCCCAACTCCCATTCAAAATGCTTGATACGTTCAACTTCTTGCTTAACGAGCTCAAATATTTCATCAATACCAACATCCGGCGCTCCGTCTTCATCATAACTTCCGAGAATCGTCACCCATCCCTGATATTCAAACACAGGCATCCTCCCTATAATGGATCCGTATCTATCACTGACCTGCTCCCCATAGAGTCCGCGTTTATGAGTTAGCTCTGTTCAGTTCAACGTCAGATTTGTCCGCCTACCCGACCCTCCCCCCATCCCAACCCAATCTCAGCCCCCGATCAAAACCCGCACCGCCTAGCTCGAACGTCCCAGCCACAAAACCCGGACGACACGCGCCCCCCTCACTCCGCCGCCTTGTATGTCATCGTCCGCGCGACCGTCCGCGCCGGGCGTTTCTCTCCGGCCAGAACCTCGAAATCCAGCTGGTTCTCGGGCGGGACCAGCGGGCAGGTCACGAAATTGGTGAAGGCGCAGGGCAGAGCCACCGCATAGTTGAAATCGATCCAGTCGATCCGCTGCGTCGCCTCGTCGGCGAACTGCAATTCGATCACCCGGCCCGCGCCATAGGTGATCGGCCCGCTGGTCCTGTCGCGCACATGGGCCACCGGCTGCACGCCCGTCGCGGTGTCCTTGCCGATCACCACCAGGTCATAGGTCTTGCCGCCATACGTAAACGAGAACGTCCCCATCCGCGGCGTCGACTCGCGCACCCCGGCCTCGACCGTCTCGGCCTCGTGCTCGACCCGCCCGGTCGGCGTAAAGACGCCGGGAAGGCGCCAGGCCGGGTCGTAGTCGAACGCGGTCACGCCAGCCTCTTCCAGATTGCTCGCCACCCGCGGATCGCGCACCCGCACGCCATAAAGCCGCGCGCCATCGTCCTTGGTGCGCACGATGGTCTCCACCTCGCAGACGCCGAAATAGACCGGCAAGCTGTCGCCATGCCCGTAGGTCTGGTTGCGCCCGGGGATGATCTCGACCGGTCCCTCGGGATAGACGCCGTTGACCGACAGCGTCGGCCCCGAGGCCGGCGGCGTGAACATCACGCGCCCCCCCTCGACCGACCAGCGGCCCGGCAGCATCTCGAAGGCGACGTCGCGGTCGTCTTCCTCCAGCCAATACTGCGCCACCAGCGCGGTCCAGCCATAGGGCCGGAACATCGTCGCCACATGGGCATAGCGCCATTCGCGCCACTGGCCTTCCAGGTGTTCCTTCGTGGTCATGTCCGTCTTCCTTTCGACCAGGTATTGCGGGCCTATCGGCCGGTCACGTCTTGCAGAAAGGCCAGCACGCCCTGCCACGACCCAAGGTCGGCACGGGCATTGCCCGAGGGCGTGCCGCCGCTGGTATAGGGCACCTTCGACACCGGATGCGCGCGCACGATCTGCGTCGTCGGCACGAAGGGCAGGTTGATCGCATGGCCCGCGTCATCGAAATCGAGATGCCGCACCAGCGGCACGTTCCCGTGCCGCTCCAGGGTCGAGACCACCATCCGTGAATACAGGCTCGACGGCCAGGCGCGGTCGTCCCGCCCCGAGATCAGCAGCACCGGCCCCGCGATCTTCTCTACCGGAATGCGCGCCCTGACCGCCAGCTCGCGGTCCTTCAGCCCCTCGAAGAACACCGAATGATGCCGGTCGGGCGGCGCGTCGCCCGCCCAGGGGTGCCAGTGCACGGCCTTGTTGTCCTGCCATAGGTGGGTCAGCGCCTTGCCGCCCAGCGTCCAGGTGATGCCCTGCCAGTCGCCCCGCGCGGGATCGCCCGCCCCTTGGGCACCATGCACCATCGCGCCCGGCACATAGGCGATCACGGCCGAAACCAGATCGGGATAGGTCGCGCCCAAGAGCAGCGCCAGCTCACCGCCGCGCGACTGCCCGCTGACCGCGACGAACCCGTCGCGCGGCGCCAGTTCGCGGCGCGCCCAGTTGAGCGCGGTCTCGAAATACTCCAGCGGCGTGCCCGTGATATAGGGCGACAGCCCCGGCGCCTTGAAATACCCCAGCGCCAGCGCCTGATACCCGTGCGCGGCAAAGAGCGCGCCGCGCGCCTCGTTGATCCCTCCGCCCGAACCGTTCAGCACGATCACCACCGGATGCGGTCCCTCGCCCGCTGGCGTGAACACCGTGCCGACCAGCCCCTCTTCCCGCAGTTCGCGCCGCGTGACCCCCGGCCCGGCAAAGCGTTGCACCAGCTCAGCCCCGGCCGTCACGCCATCTGCCGTCTCGGCGGTCAGGGACGTGACCAGCGGCTGCATCACGTCATCGGCATAGATCTCCTGGCTGACGCCCTCGTCCGGATACTGGCTCCACAACAGCCCCATCGGCGCGACCTCGGCGTAATCGCCCCCGACCGGCGCGTCGCGGGTCAGATCGACCACCCCCTGCGCGTCGGCCATGAAGGTCGCCTGACTGTCCCACCGGCTGCCGCCCGACCGCGCGGTGCGCGCGGTGATCGCCACCAGCTCGTCCGGCGCCAGCCCGCTGACCACGATCCGTCGCGGTTCGTCGATCAGGCCGTCAGCCGGCGTGACCGAGATCACGGGCGCGGAGGGATGTTCAGTCGTCATTCATTTCACCGTCACTTCAATTTCCAGGACACGGCCGCGCTCAGGCCATCCGGGCCAGGAAAGCGTCCAGCCGTTCCGCAAAGCCCGCGTCCAGCGTCGCCCCCTCCGGCAGGCCGCCGCCTTTCGGCCAGTGCCCGCCGCCGCCCGTCCAGTCGCCCTGCAAAGCCGCCAGCCGGTCGCGCCAGCCGATATCGCCTTCCGCCGCCGCCGGATCGAAGGCCAGCAGGAACACGCCCCGCCCCGCCGGATCGCCGCGCCCGCCGCCGGCGACACCGGCCAGCAGCTCGACCACCAGCCCCAGCAGCGACCCGGCCTTGCCATCCCGTGGCAGCAGCGCCGCGACTTCGGCGGCTGTTGTCGTGGGCTGCCCCGCCGCGTCCAGACCGGCGCCCTCGGGCAAGGGCGTGCCCTCGGCGCGGGCTTTGCGCAGCTCGGCGATGGTGATGCTGGCCGTCGCCAGGTCGATCACCACCCGCTCGGCGCCCGTGCCCATGGCCAGCGCCAGCGGGTTGGTTCCGATCGCCGGCCCCGTGCCACCGAAGGGCGCGACAAAGGGCGCGCTTTGCGCCCCGGCCAGCCCGACCAGCCCGTCATCCGCCAGATGCCGCACGAAGGGCGCGAGCCGCCCGAAACCGCGCACGCCGCGCAGGAACACCGCCGCCACCCCGAACTGGTGCGCCGCGAGACCCAGATCCAGCGTCGCCCCCGCCACCGCCACCGGCGCGAAACAGGCGCTGGCATCGACCCAGCGCACCGCGCGCGGTTCGGTCTCCTTGGGCAGGGGCTGCGCATCCGGCCGCCACTCGTCCAGCATGGCGATTCCGAACCGGGGCTGCCCCAGCACATCCGCCTCGACCAGCGCCGCTGCCGCCAGCTCGGCCGCCGGATCGCCGCCAAGCGCCGCGCCCAGCCGCGCGATGGCCTCCACCGCCGCGATCATCGCCCCGCCCCCGGCGCACCCGCGCGGATTTCGCCTTCGGACAGATAGCCAAGAGTCATCAGCCGCTCGATCAGAAAGGCCCGGCTGTGCGCGATGTGATCCGCCTCGATCTCGGCCGCCCGCGCGCCGTCGCCCGCCTCGATGGCATCGACCAGCGCGGTGTGTTCGTCCGAATGCTCGCCCGCCTTCACCGTGAAATCGATGGCAAAGCGCAACAGCCGCTCCAGCTCGTCGAAGAGCCCTTCCGACAGGCTGACCAGCCGCCGGTTGCGGCTGCACTGCGCAATCGCCAGATGGAACCGCCGCGCCACCTGCTGCATCGTTCCGATGTCCATCGGCGCCGCGTATTCGCCAACGATCCGGCGGATCGCGGCGATCTCTTCCTTCGTCGCATGGCGCGCCGCCTGCCGCGCGATATGCGGACCAATGGCCGCCCGCAGGTCAAGGATCTCGTGCACCGCCTGAAAGGTGATCGCCGCCACCCGGTATCCGCTGCGCGGCAGGATCGACACCAGCCCCTCGGCCGCCAGCCGCTGCATCGCATCACGCACCGGCGTCTTGGACACGCCATAGCGCTGCGCGATGGCCGCCGTGTCCAGCGTCGCGCCAGGCGCGATCTCGCAGCGCATGATCTCCTGCCGCAGCGCGCCGTGGATGCGTTCGGACACCGGCACCGACACCGCGCCGCTCTGGGCCAATCTGACGTTCATGCCATGCTCTCCCGCCTCAATGCTTGGCCCAGGGCACGAAACGCCGTTCCAGCGCCTCGATGGCGAGGATGGTCAGATACCCCATGACCGAGATCACCACGATCCCGACGAACATCCGCGACACCGCGAAGGTCTGCCACGATGCCCAGATGAAGAACCCGACCCCGCTGCGCGCGCCCAGGAACTCGGCAGCCGCGATGATGATATAGGACGACCCCGCCGCCAGCTTCAGCCCGGTGAAGATACTGGGCAGCGCCGCCGGAAAGGCGAAGCGGCGGAAGGTCTGCAACCGGCTCGCGCCCGCGTTCTTGGCCACGTCCATGTAGATCTGCGGCGTCTGCATCACCCCGCCCATCGTGTTGTAGAAGGTCAGGAAGAACACGCCGATGGCGATCAGCACGAATTTCGACGCATCGCCCACCCCGAAGATCAGCAGGATCAGCGGCAGGATGGCGATCTTCGGCACCGGATACAGCGCGGCAAAGATCGGCCCCAGCAGCCGCCGCACCGGCTGCGACAGCCCCAGGATCAGCCCCAGCGTGATCCCCGGAATGGCGCCCATCGCATAGCCCACTCCGATCCGGCGCAGCGTCGCGCCGATATGGTCGAACAGCTCCAGGCTGACGATCATGCTCCAGGCCGTTTCCGCTATCGCGCTCGGCGGCGGAAAGAAGCGCTGGTCGATCAGGTTCAGCCGGCTCGACAACTCCCAGACCAGCAACAGAAGCAGCGGGCTGAAATACGAGGCAAAGCGATAGATCTTCTCGCGCCGCGCCGGCGCCTTCAGCCGGCGCAGTTCGTCCTCGGTCAGGGCACGCGCAGATGTGGTCATCGTCCCTCCTCCGCCGGTGCGGCCAGCAGGTTCCAGACCTCATAGGTCATGTCCCAGAACCGCTTGTCGCGCCGCATCTCGACCACGTCGCGCGGCCGCTCGAAAGGCACCGCCATATCGGCCACCAGCCGCCCGGGCCGCGGCGACATCACCAGCACGCGGTCGGCCAAAGTCAAAGCTTCGTCGACGCTGTGGGTGATGAAGACCACCGTCTTGCGCGTCGTCTCCCAGATCCGCAGCAGCTCCTGCTGCAACACCAGCCGGGTCTGTTCGTCCAGTGCGCCGAAGGGCTCGTCCATCAGCAGGATCTCGCGGTCGTCCGCCAGCGCCCGCGCCACCGAAACCCGCTGCCGCATCCCTCCCGACAGCTGCTGGGGCCGCGCCGTGGCGAAATCGCTCAGCCCGGTCAGCGCCAGCAGCTCGCGCACCCGCTCGGCCTGCTTCGCACGCGACACGCCCTTCAGGCTCAGCGGCAGAGCGATGTTTTCCGAAACCGTCAGCCAGGGCAGCACCGAGGCTTCCTGGAACACCATCGCCGGCGGGGTGGCGCTGTGCAGCCGCACCTCCCCGCTCAGCTTGGTTTCCAGATCGGCCAGCACCCGCAGCACGGTCGTCTTGCCACAGCCGCTCGGCCCGACGATGCAGACGAATTCGCCCTGCGCCACCGAAAAGCTGAAGTCCGACACCGCCACCGTCACCCGGTCGCTCTCGGGATCGTAGAACGCCTTGGTCAGGCGGTCGACCTCGATGGCCGGCCCCGGCGTTTCCGCCGCGACCGGTCGCGCCGCTGCCAGGCTGAGCGCCATTACTTCTGGCCCGCGACGAGCTCGTTGGCCCGTTTCAGCAGATCCAGCCGGTAGACCGCGTCGATATCCGCCTCGCCCTCGTATTCCAGCGCGCCCATCTTGCGGAAGAACGCTTCCTGCTCGCGGACCGAGGCCATGTCGATCGCCCCGTCTTCCGAACGGATGGTATAGGGGATCCCGCGCAGCGCGTCGGGTTCGGTGCCGGTGTATTTCGACACGATCGCCAGGATCTTGTCGTCGCTCCACCCGCCGTTATCCAGCAGCCGCGCGGCCTTCAGGAAGCCGGCCATGAAGCGCACCACCGCGTCCTCGTTGGCAGTGACGAAATCCTGGTTGAAGGCGATCAGCCCCAGTTCGGTGCCAAAGGTATGATCCTCGACCAGCCGACGGCCCAGGCCCTGCTTTTCCAGCTGGCCAGCGAAGGGCTCGATGCTCCATCCGGCCTCCAGCGCGCCATTGGCAAAGGCCGCGGCGGTGGCCGGCGGCGGCAGATAGACGGCCTCGACATCCTCGATTGTCAGCCCGCCCTTCTCCAGCGCCTTGGCGACCGAGAACATGCCAAAGCCGCCCGGCCCCGGAATGCCCACCCGCTTGCCCTTGAGATCGACGACCGACTTGATCCCCTCGTCCCAGGCCTTCTGCGACACCATGAAGGGCGAGGGCGACGGCACCGTGTCCGGCATCCGCGCCATGGTGGCGATGATCGCCACGGTCGCGCCGCGATCCAGCGCGTTGAACAGCCCCGCGCCCCAGGTCGCGCCGCCAGCCTGGATATTCCCCGAGGCCAGCATCTGGATCGTCTCGGCAGTATTTCCCTTCGGCGACAGCGTCACATTGGCGCCGAACTCGTCGAAAAAGCCCATCTCCTTGGCGACGAAGAACGGCGCGTAATCGGCGAAGGGCGAATAGAGGAACTCGATCTCAGGCTGCGCCTGCGCCAGCGCCGGCAGGGCAAGGGACGACACCAGCGCAACAGAGGCGGCGGCGGTCAGCAGATCACGGCGGCGGATGGACGGCATGTGCGAAACTCCTCGATCGCAGGTGTGTAGGTCCGGTGCCGGCACGCCCCGGCCGCACTGTCCGGGCCCGAACGGGCGCAGGAACAGGCAGCCACCTCGGCCGACTCCTCGACGCTACAACTGATGCATCAGTTTCGCAATCTGATATTTTCAGTCCGCATTCGCGCGGCAAAATCCGGCCCCTACCGCTCGGTCACGTCCAGCTTGGGCCGACCCTCGGCCGCCACGCGGCGGCTGCCGATGCTCTGCGTCAGCGCCGTGTACAGCTCCGATCCGATCAGCCCGTCGGCCCGCATCACCGCATATTCCCGCTCTTCCAGGCGCAGTTCCGTGCGCCGGATGAACCGGCGCTCCAGCTCTTCGGCATAACCCGGATACTGCGCCCGCAGCCCCTCCAGCGCCACGTCCACCGCCTGTGCCCGCCGCCGCAGCAGCTCGTGCAGCAGCTCGGTCACCCGCAGCCCGTGGATGCGCCGGATCCGTCCGTCGATGAAGCTGTCCAGATCGCGCAGGATCAGCCGCTGCGACAGCAGCACCTCGAACCGGTCCGCCGTGATCCGGGCCAGGAACGCCGACAGCCGCATCCGCCGGTGCAGGAAGTCGGCGACCCGGAACCACCGCCCGGCCGAGATGCTGCGCTGCGCCGCCTTGCGATAGCCGGTCCGCCCGCCGGAATGCGTCGCCTCGATCAGCCGGTCGGCGTCGGACAGGATCCGCTCGGTCAGCCGCGCCGGAATCGTATGCTCGGCGATGCGCGCGATGATCGTGTCGCGCTCGGCACCCGCCAGCGCGATCAGGCCCAGCGTGATGCGGTCCCGGTCGGCGATCTCGGCGCTGTCCTCGGCCGCCTTCACCGCCGTCTCCAGCCGCTGGCCGAACCGCTTGGCCTCGGTGCGCACCGTGTCGCGGCCCAGCTCATAGTTCTCGGTCGTGCGCGCCACGTCCTCGCGCACCGTCTGCAACGCCACGGCGATCACCTGCTTGGACAGCGCCTGGTCGATCGGCGACAGCCGGTCCAGCCCCAGCCAGCGGATCACCGAGCGCAGCGTGGTCCCCTGCACGATCAGCGTGAACAGCGTGAACCCGGTGGCCAGGATGCCGACCACCCGCTTGGTCTCGACCGGCACCCGCAGGCTCTCGGTCACCGCCAGCGCCAGCGCCAGCGTCACCGCGCCGCGAAGACCGCCCCACAGGATGGCCACCCGGTAGGGCCGCTCGACCTGCGGCGACACCCGGATGAAGGTCAGCAGCGGCAGCAGCCCGAACAGGATCACCGCCCGCGCCACCATCGCCGCCAGCACCACCACCGCGATCAGCCCGAAATCGCTCAGCCGGATCTCTTCCAGCAGCCGCGGGATCAGCAGCGCGGCAAGGATGAAGATCAGCGCCCCGGCCCAATGGGCCAGCAGATCCCAGAAATCCCGCAGGTTGCCCCAGGCCGTCGGCGGCAGCCGGCCCGGCCCCGCCAGGTTCAGCGTCAGCCCCGCCGCGACCACCGCCACCACGCCCGAGGCGCCGATGCTCTGTTCGGCGAAGATATAGGTCAGATAGGGCAGCGCGACCGAAACCGACAACTGCGCCAGCTCGTACTGCCAGAACAGCCCCATCGCCCACAGCGCCAGCCGTGCCGTCACCCACCCGGTGACCGCGCCCCCGACGATCAGCAGCGGAAACCGCGAAAAGGCGTCGTTCAGCGTCGGGTCCGGCAGGCCGAACATGACAAAGCCCATGAAGAAGCCGAACAGCGCGATGGCCGCGGCGTCGTTCAGCAGGCTTTCGCCCTCGATGATCCGCGCCAGCCGCCGCGGCGCCGAGAGCGAGCGAAAGATCGAGATCACCGCCGAGGGATCCGTGGTCGACACGATCGAGCCGATCAGGAAACAGGCCGCCAGCGGCAGCGCGCTGGTCCAGGACAGCGCCAGCCCGACCGAGACGGTGGCCACCACCACGGCCACAACCGCCAGCACGGAAATCGGCACCCAGTCGTCCAGCATCCGCCGCACGTCCATCCCGATCGTCGCCTGAAACAGCAGCGTCGGGAGGAAGACATACAGGAAGACGTTCGACCGGATCGGCAGGCCCAGGATCGCCTCGGCCACGGGATTCAGCGCATCCGTCAGCGGCGTGCGCAGAAAGAACGTGGCCCCCGCGCCGATCAGGATGCCCAGCACCGCCAGGATCACGCTGTACGGAATGCGCAACTTCTCGGCCAGCGGCTCGGCCGCGGCGATGACAAGGAAAAGGGAGGCCAAAACCGTGAGTACGAGAACGATGTCCATGCCCTCGAATATGTGACGGCCATGCCGGATTGAACAGGCCGCAACGCCCGATCAACAAAAAATTAAATCGATCCGGGGCGGCCTTCCGCTCAGCGGTAGGTGCGCTCTTCCATCGGCACCCGTTCCAGCATCTCGTCGATCATTTCCAGGAAGGCGACCTCATGCGGCGGCAGGCTGCGCCGGGGGTTGGTCACCAGGAAAATCTCCACCATCGGCAGCTGCGAGAAGGGCGGCACCTGCCACAGCTCGCCCAGCCGAACGTCCTTGCGCGCCACATGCACCGGCAGCGCGCCGATGCCGATATTGGCCACGATCATCCGCCGCACCTCGGCCAGGCTCGAGCTCTGCCCGTTCAGCCCCGCCGCCAGCCCCGCCCGCTCGCGCAGCCGCCCGACCGACACCAGCGGCCCGCCGTCGTTCTCGGTCTGGAAGGCGACCGACGGCTCGTCCGCCAGTTCGCCGATGGCGATGTTGTTGCGCCCGAACAGCCGGTGCCGCGGCCCGCAATACAGCCCGAAGAACTCGCGGAACAGCACCCGCCGCTCTAGCCCGCCCGGCCCCCCGTTCATCAGGCAGATGCCAAAGCTCGCCCGGTTCTGCAGGATGTCCGTTACCACCGCGCCACTCTGCTCGACCGTCATCGAGAATGTCACCCGCGGATAACGGTTGGCATAGGCTTCCAGGACCGCGTCGAAATGCGGCGACACCACATGGCTCGCCAGAACGAACCCGATATGCCCGCTCAGTTCCTTCTGGTCCGCCTCCATCAGCGCGGGCAGCTGCGCCACCGACCCGAAGATCGCCGCGCATTCGGCATACAGTACCCGGCCCGCGTCGGTGACCTGAAACCGGTTCGGCTTGCGATTCACCAGCCTCTGCCCCGTCGTCTCCTCCAGCCGGCGCAGCGCGCTGCTGATCGTCGGCTGTTTCAGCCCCAGGAAATCGGCCGCCCGAGAAATCCCCTTCTGCTCCACCACCACCATGAAGGTGCGCAGAAGGTTCCAGTCGAGGTTCCAGACAAAGCGCTGTTCGTAGCGGTTCAATATAGATTCCGTCGATGATCGGGATTGCGATTATCTATTTGCCCAATGAACTTGGCCTGTGCAAGCTTTCTGTCGAGCGAACGGACCCACCTATCGCGATCGGGGCACACCGCCTCCACCTGCAACAACCGACACGGGAGATCACTGATGACACTGCGCAGGGCACTGCTCAAATCCGCCATCCTGGCCGGATTTGCCGCCATGACCACCATCGGCAGCACCAGCTTCGCCGCCGCCGACGAACTCGACACGCTGAAGGAAAAAGGCGTGATGCGGATCGCCATGAGCGGCGCCTACCCGCCCTTCAACTTCGTCAACGAAGAAAACAAGGTCGTCGGCTTCGACCCGGCCATCGGCGCCGAGATCGCCAAGCGCATGGGTCTCGAGGTCGAGATCGTGACCACCGCCTGGGACGGGATCATCGGCGGCCTGCTAGCCAACAAATACGACGCCATCGTCGGCTCGATGTCGATCACCGAAGAGCGCGACAAGGTCGTCGATTTCGTCGGCCCCTACTACACCACCAAGCGCGCGATCTTCACCAAGCCCGACAGCGGCATCACCAGCGTAGCCCAGCTGAAAGACGCCAAGGTCGGCGTGACCCTGGGCGAAACCCACGAGGAATGGGCGCGCGAGCAGGGCTATGACATCCGCACCTACAAGGGCCTGCCCGAGCTGCTGCTCGAACTGGAAAATGGCCGCGTCGACGTGATCATCAACGACTCGATCGCCGCCATTCTCGCGATGAAGGAACGCAACTACGACTTCGTCGCCCTGCCCGACCTCGAAACCGACGCCATCGGTGCGGGCATCGCGATCCGCGAGGGCAACCCTGCCCTGAAAGAGGCGATGCAGGCGGCGCTGCAGTCCATGATGGATGACGGCACCTATCTCGAGATCGCCAACAAATGGGTCGGCGGCGACATTCGCTGAGACCACAAAAACGTCCGCCGGATCAACCGGCGGGCTCTTCCGACAGGGGATGGGAATGACGACCGACTACGGCAAGCTGACCTGGGAAGACGTGCGCGACGCCGACAAGGACCGCGTGGTGATCCTGAACGTCTCGGCAACCGAGGATCACGGACCCCACATGCCGCTCGACACCGACACGGTGCTGGGCATGGCGGTGGCCAACGGCGTGGCCAAGGCCGCTCCCGAGGAGGTCTTCGTGATGCCCCCCGTCGCCTATGGCTTCAACGAACACCACAAGGATTTTCCCGGCGTCATCTGGATCCAGCCCGAAACGCTGATCGCCTTCGTCACCGACATCACCCATTCGCTGGCCCATCACGGGTTCCGGCGCATCCTGCTGCTCAATTCGCACGGCTCGAACCACCCAGTGCTCGACCTCGCCGCGCGAAAGACGGTGATCCGCGACGGAATCATCTGCGTCTCGGCGTCCTACTGGAACCTCTGCAACGACCGCATCAACGAACACCGCAAATCCGACATCGGCGGTATCGCCCACGCGGGCGAGTTCGAGGCGGCGATGTACATGCACCTGCATCCCGAACACGTGGACCTCTCCAAGGCCACCAACCAAAACCTGCACAACCCCGGCAGCAAGTTCTTCAACCTCGACCTCGCCAAGGGCGGCGGCAAGGCCATGCTGATGCGCTGGTGGTCCGAGGTCTCGCCCGAGGGCACGATGGGCGACCCCACCGTGGCCGACGCCGAGACCGGTGGCAAGTTCCTCCAGGCCGCCATCGAGGAAACCACCGCGCTGGTGCGCGAAATCCGGGCGCTGCCGATCCTGCAGCGCCGCGACCACCACTAGGGGCCGGGACGTTGGATTTTGCCCTCATCCTCAAGGTCTATCCCTTCTTCATCGAGGCCGCCTGGGTCACCGTCCAGCTCTCGGTATTGACCACAATCCTCGGCCTGACCTGCGGCGCGCTTGGCGCGGCCGCACGGCTCTCGCGCCTCGCCGTCTTCCGCTTCCTCGGCGCCGCCTACGTCAGCTTCTTCCGCGGCACGCCCGCGCTGATCCAGCTGTTCCTGCTCTACTTCGGCGGTCCCCAGATCGGCATCCAGCTCGACGCCTTCGAGGCCGGCGTGATCGGCCTCGGCGTCAACATCGGCGCCTATATGACCGAAACCATCCGCGGCTCGATCATCGCCATCGACAAGGGCCAGCGCGAGGCGGGCCGTACCCTGGGCATGAGCCGCTGGCAGGCGATGCGCTACGTGATCCTGCCGCAGGCCGCGCGCCTGATGATCCGCCCGCTGGGTGTCAACATCAACGCGCTGATCAAAGGCACCGCCCTGGTCGCCGCCATCTCGGTCGTCGAGCTGACCTACACCGCCCAGCGGTTCATCGGATCGACCTACAAGCCCTTTGAAATGTTCCTGATCTCCGGGGTTCTCTACATGATCATCATCTACGTCACCGGACGCGCCATCACCTGGCTCGACCGGCGCGCGCGGATCGTCTGAGGGAGGGCGCCATGGGTCTCGATTTCTCCGTCGTCCCGAAATATCTCGACGTCATCTTTCTCGGCGCGCTCTGGACCATCGCGATCACCGTCGCGGCCGCGCTGCTCAGCTTCGTCGGCGGCATCTTCTTCGCGGTCATCGCGCTCTATGCGCCCCGGGCCGTCCGCCTGCCGATGCGCGCCTTCGAATGGCTGTTCATGGGCACGCCGCTGCTGCTGCAGCTGTTCCTAATCTACTTCGGCCTCGTCCAGATCGGCATCGATCTGCCCGCCTTCGTCGCCGGCGTGATCGGCCTCGGGCTGCACTTCGCCGTCTACAACTCGGAACTGATCCAGACCGCCATCCTCGCCGTCGACCGCGGCCAGATGGAGGCCGCGCGCACCCTCGGACTCTCCCGCACCCAGACCCTGCGCAAGGTGGTCGTGCCCCAGGCCGTGCGCGACGTGATCCCGCCCATCGGCAACAACATGATCGCCCTGCTCAAGGACTCTGCCCTCGTCTCGGTGATCGGCGTGGCCGAGCTCACGCTCTCCGCGCAGCTCGCCATCGGCCGCACCTACCGGCCCTTCGAGTTCTACCTCGTCGCCGCCCTCTTCTACTATGTCATCAACCTTGCGATGGAAGCCGTCCTGCGCCGTATCGAACGCCGCATCCAGGCCAGCCGGTAACCGCGAAGGAGCCCCCCATGACCGAGAAACCCTTTGTCGACATCCGCCACGCCCAGAAAAGCTTTGGCTCGCTGGAAGTGCTCAAGGACATCAACCTTCAGGTCCAGCGCGGCCAGATCGTCGCCATCATCGGCCCCTCGGGGTCGGGGAAGAGCACGCTGCTGCGCGCCATCAACGATCTCGACCCGCTGACCGGCGGCGAGGTCTGGCTGGAAGACACGCAGGTCAACAAGAAGCTGCCGCACCGCCAGTACGAGAAACACATCAATCAGGTCCGCCAGGACATCGGCATGGTGTTCCAGCACTTCAACCTGTTCCCGCACCTCACGGTGCGCGGCAACATCAAGCTCGCTCCGAAGATGCTCAAGGGCATCTCCGACGCCGAGGCCGACAAGCTGGCCGAGGAACAGCTTGAAAAGGTCGGCATGATCGAACGGATCGACTATTACCCCTCGCAGCTTTCCGGCGGCCAGAAACAGCGCGTCGCCATCGCCCGCGCGCTGGCGATGAAGCCCAAGGTCATGCTCTTCGACGAAGCCACCTCGGCGCTCGACCCCGAACTGGTCGAAGAGGTCAACCTCGTGATGAAGAAGCTGGCCGAGGAACACATGACCATGATCATCGTCACCCACGAGATGGGCTTCGCCGAAAGCGTCTGCGACCGCGTCCTCTTCATGGATCAGGGCGTCGTGGTCGAGGAAGGCCCGCCCGAGGTGATCTTCCGTAACCCCGTCAACGAACGCACCCAGAATTTCCTGCGCAAGCATCTCGCGAACGCCAACCGGTAACCCTGAAATGTCCCATCTCTTCTATCAGACCAGCGCCTTCCGCCCCTTCCTCGACCGTGGCGAGGGCGTCTACATGTACGGCAAGGACGGCACCCGCTATCTCGACGGCTCCTCGGGCGCGATGGTGTCCAACATCGGCCACTCCAATCCTGCCGTGCTGGCCGCCATGCGTGCGCAGATGGAGAAATCGACCTTCGGCTACCGCCTGCACTTCCAGACCGAGGCGTCCGAGGCGCTGGCCGCCCGCACCGCCGCACTCTGCCCGCCGGGGCTCGACCGGGTGTTCTTCGTCTCGGGCGGGTCCGAGGCGACCGAAAGCACCATCAAGCTTGCCCGTCAGTACAAGCTCGCCATCGACCAGTCCAGCCGCTGGAAGGTCATCTCGCGCATGCCGTCGTACCACGGCTCCACTCTCGGCGCGCTGGCAATCACCGGCTATGACCCGCTGACCCGGCCGTTCGAGCCGATGATGCAGGCGATGCCCAAGATCCCCGCGCCCCGCGCCTATCTCGACGGGCTCAACCCCGACGACCCGGCCACCGGCCTGCATTACGCCGACATGCTCGAGGCGAAGATCCTCGAGGAAGGCCCCGAAACCGTCCTCGCCTTCATCGTCGAACCGATCGGCGGCGCCTCCACCGGCGCGCTGGTGCCGCCGGCGGGCTACATGGAACGCATCCGCGAGATCTGCACCCATTACGACATCCTGCTGATCCATGACGAGGTCATGACCGGCGGCGGCCGCACCGGCAGGTTCTGGGGCGCCGACCACTGGGGCACCACGCCGGACATCATCGCCATCTCCAAGGGCTTTGGCGGCGGCTATGTCCCGCTTGGCGCGATGATCGCCCGGCGCGACATGGTCGAGGCCGTCATGGCCGACGGCGGCTTCCAGCACGGCCACACCTACGCCGGCAACCCGCTCGCCTGTTCCGCCGGCCTCGCCGTGCTGGACCAGATCGAACAGAACGGCCTGATCGACAACGCCGCCCGCATGGGCGACCTGCTGAAATCGCGCCTCACCGGCCTGATGAACCGCTATCCCTTCATCGGGGACGTGCGCGGCAAGGGCCTGCTGCTCGCCTTCGAACTGGTCGCCGACCGCACCACGATGGAGCCGTTGCCCACCTCGATGAAAGCCTTCCAGCGTCTGGTCGACATCGCCTATGAACGCGGCCTCATCATCTATTCCCGCCGCACCCGCGGCGGCACCTCGGGCGATCACTTCCTGGTCTGCCCGCCGATGATCGTCACCGAAGACCAGATCGACGAGCTGATGACCAAGCTCACCGCCTCGCTCGACACCTTCGCCGCCGAGACCCGCCTCGGCGCGGAGCCGGTGGCGTGAAACTCCCCGACAAGACCACGGCGATGGCCGACGCCATCGCCCGCATCCCCTCGGGCGCCACGGTGATGATCTCGGGCTTCGGTGTGCCCGGCACCCCCTTCGCGCTGATCCACGAGCTGATCCGCCAGGGCCAGGACAACCTGACCGTCATCAAGAACGACGCCAACGAAACCGGCATGGGCGTCGACCACCTTCTGGCCCAGGGCCGGGTCAAACGGCTGATCACCACCCACATCGGCCTGAACCCCCGCGCGGTGGCGATGATGAACGCCGGCACGCTCGAGGTCGAATTCTGCGCCCAAGGGATCCTCGCCGAGCGCATCCGCGCGGGCGGCGCGGGCCTCAAGGCCATCGTCACCGACATCGGCCGCGACACCGACCTGACCCGGGGCAAGCCGCGGCTCGACATCGGCGGCGACACCGCCGTGGTCGAACTCGCGCTACGCTGCGATGCCGCGCTGGTGCATGCCGCCCGCGCCGATACCTTCGGCAACCTCGCCTATGTCGCCACCGCCCGCAACTTCGCCCCGCTCATGGCGATGGCCGCCGATCTGGTGATCGCCGAGGCCGAAGAGATCGGCCCCCCCGGCGCCCTGCCGCCTGACCAGATCCACACCCCCGGCCCCTTCGTCGACCATGTCGTCGCGCTGGAAGCCCTGACCGAGGAGTATGGCGTTGTCCGCCGCGCGTAGCCGCATGATCGCCCGCGCCGCACAAGAGATCGCGCCCGGCATGGTGGTCAACCTCGGCATCGGCCTGCCGACCCGCGTCGTCGGGCATATCCCGCCCGACTTCCCCGTCTGCCTGCACACCGAAAACGGCCTCAGCGGCATCGGCCCGGCGCTGCCTTACGAGCGCGCCGACCGCAACCTGATCGACGCCGGCGGCGCCTATGTCTCGACCGTGCCCGGCAGCGCCTTCTTCGACAGCGCCACCTCCTTCGCGCTGGTGCGCTCGGGCCGGCTCGACCTGACGATGCTCGGCGCCTTCGAGGTGGCCCAGAACGGCGACCTCGCCAACTGGAAGATCCCCGGCCAGTTCACCCCCGGCGCCGGCGGCGGCATCGAGCTGGCCCAGAAGGCCCGCCGTGTCGTGGTGTTGACCACCCACACCGACCGCGCGGGCAGTCCCAAGCTGGTCGACCGCTGCACCCTGCCCCTCACCGCCGCCGCCTGTGTGGCGCGCATCTTCACCGAAATGGCGGTGATCGACGTGACCCCGCAGGGCTTTGCCCTGCGCGAGATCGCCGAGGGGCTGACCGCCGCCGATGTCGCCGCCGCCACCGGCGCGCCCCTGTCTCTGCCCCCGGGCGAAATCCCGACTTTCTGAAGGCCTCCCAATGGACAGTGAAACCCAGACCCGCCTCCGCAACGCCGTCGACCACCTGTTCGACGACCAGACCGCCTTCCTGTCCGAGCTCGTGGCCTTCCCCTCGACCCGTGGCAACGAACAGGACGCGCAGGACTACATGGCCCAAGCCTTCGAGGACCGCGGCCTCGCCACCGACCGCTGGACCATCGACGTCGCCGACATACAGGGCCTGCCCGGCTTCTCCCCCGTCGTCGGAAATTACGAGAACGCGGTGAACGTCGTCGGCGCCCATCGCGCCCGCACCGCCAGGGGCCGCTCGCTGATCCTGAACGGCCACATGGACGTGGTTCCCGAAGGCCCGCACGACATGTGGGACACGCCGCCCTACGACCCGCGCGTCGATGACGGCTGGATGTATGGCCGCGGCGCCGGCGACATGAAGGCGGGCCTCGCCTCCAACCTCTTCGCGCTCGACGCGATCCGCGCCTGCGGCCTCGCCCCGGCGGCCGATGTCTTCGTGCAGTCGGTGGTCGAGGAGGAATGCACCGGCAACGGCGCGCTGGCCTGCCTGCAACGCGGCTATACCGCTCAAGCCGCCCTGATCCCCGAACCCTTCGCCGAAACGCTGGTCATGGCCCAGGTCGGCGTCATGTGGTTCCAGGTCCACCTGCGCGGCCTGCCCACCCATGTTGCCTATGCCGGCTCTGGCTCCAACGCGATCGAGGCCGCCCTGCCGCTCATCGCCGCCCTGCACGAGATGGAGGCGCGCTGGAACGCCGAACAGGCCAAGCCCGCCGCCTATGCCCATGTGCACCACCCGCTGAACCTGAACGTCGGCAAGATCCAGGGCGGCGACTGGACCAGTTCGGTCCCCGCATGGTGCATCTTCGACGTGCGCATGGGCCTCTACCCCGGCCAGGACATGCAGGCCGCGCGCGAGGATATCGAGGCCACGCTCAACAACGCCGCCCGGCAAAGCGCCTTCCTGCGCAACAACCTGCCCGAGATCGTCTACAACGGCTTCCTGGCCGAGGGCTACGCGCTGGGAGAAGACACCGGCGAGGCCGCGCAAACCGCCATCTCCACGCTGGAAACCGCCCACCGCGCCATAACCGGCGCGGACCTCGACAAGGTGGCGATCACCGCCACCACCGACGCGCGCTTCTTCGGCCTCTACGCCGACACTCCCGCGCTGGTCTACGGCCCCCGCGCCGAGGCGATCCACGGCTTCAACGAACGCGTCGATCTCGAAAGCATGCGCCGCGTCACCCAGGCCACCGCGCTTTTCATCGCCGACTGGTGCGGCCTCGAAACTCTGTAGGCGTTCACCTCACAGTAACGCGCTTTGGTGCAGTCTCGGCCGGTCAGCCCCGGCGGAGCCTGCCCGATGAACCTCTACAGCTGCCAGATCGACCTCAAACACGACGCCAAGGCGCTGGCCTTCGCCAAGGCGGTGGATGACTGGATGACCTTCCTCAAGTCGCGCGGCGTCATCGCCGACTGGCGGCTTCTGCGGCGCAAGCTGAACCTGACCAGCGGCACGCAGCGCGACTTCCTGCTCCAGATCGAAGTTGACGACCTCTCCCAGCTCGACCGCGCCTTTCGGCTATCGGGCCAGAAAGACGAACACATCGAATCGCTCTACCGCGCGGTCAATGCGCTGGTCGGACAGGCCGATTTCGGCCTCTACCGTCCGTTCCCCGACCCCGAGCGGGCCGAGCGGATGGCGCTGATCTAGCGCCCGCCCAGCAGGTCGGCCTGTTCGGCCAGATGCGCCAGCAGATGCTCGCGCACGATGCGGATGCGCGGCACGTCGCGCAGCTCGGTATAGCTCGCCACCCAGACCGGCACGCGGATGTCCGCCATCAGCTCGGGCCGCGCCACCAGCCCGGGCACCCCCTCGCCCAGATAGACCGGCAGGATCGCCACCCCCACTCCGGCGCGGCATAGCTCGCGCAGCACCACGAAACTGTCGGCCCCGCCCGCAATCGCCTCGGGTTCCACATTGGCCGCCATCCAGGCCGCAGGGGCCGAGCGCACCAGCGGCCCCGCCATGCCGACCCACCCGCCGGGTCGCGACGGCGCGCTATAGGCGCGGAAGGTCAGCTGCGCATTGGTCTCGCCGCTCAGCTCGTCCGGCAGCCGCTCGGCCGGGCGCACCGCGATATCCGCCTGCAACCGTGCGAAATCCAGATGCGCGTTCGAGCTGAAGTAATCCAGCCGCAGCTCGGGCAGGGCCGCCTGCATCCGGGCCATGAACGACGGCAGCACCACCTGACACAGCGAATCGGTGGACGAGATCCGCACCACGCCGCGCACCGGCGCCCGCGCGCCGTCCATCAGACGCTCGACCGAGACCATCGCATTTGCCACTTCCCGCGCCGCCTCGATCACTCTTGCGCGATCAGCCAGCACCCGATAGCCCGAGGCCGTCTTCTCGAACACCGGCCCGCCGTGCTCTTCCTCGAAGGCCGCGACACGGCGCAAAACCGTTGCATGGTTGACGCCCAGCGTCTTCGCCGCCGCGCTCAGCGACCCGCGATCCGCGACCGCCAGTACATATCGCAGGTTATCCCAGTTGGCGTTGTGCACTTTCCGGCAGCCCCTTTGCAATTTTGGCCAGTATATCTCTAAATTCTCACACGTATACTGAACCTGTTTGGGTCGAAATCCAGGGAGACTGTTTTCATGACGACCAAGATGACCGTGATCGCCGCACTTGCACTGGCCGCGCTCGCAGGCACCGCCGCAATCGGCGACAGCCATGTCGACAAGGCGGCTCTGGCCGCCGTGAAGGCGCGTCAGGCCACGATGAACCTCTATGCCTTCAACCTCGGCCAGCTGGGCGCGATGGCCAAGGGCGAGGTGGAATACAACGCCGACGCCGCCAGCGCCGCGGCCGGCAACCTAGCCAAACTCACCTCGATGAACCAGATGGCGGCCTGGCTGCCCGGCACCGACAACGCGACGCTGGGCGATGATGTGACCCACGCCCTGCCCGCGATCTGGGAATCCGGCAGCACCGTCGGCGAAAAGGCCGGCGCCCTGCGCGAAGCGGCCACCGCGCTCGAAGCCGCCGCCGGCGGCGGGCTCGAGTCGCTGCGCGGCGCGATGGGTCCGGTCGGCAAGTCTTGCGGTGCCTG
Organism: Seohaeicola nanhaiensis; assembly: GCF_042654245.1. NCBI lineage: Bacteria > Pseudomonadati > Pseudomonadota > Alphaproteobacteria > Rhodobacterales > Roseobacteraceae > Seohaeicola > Seohaeicola nanhaiensis. The sequence goes on along the minus strand of NZ_JBHSGI010000034.1, from coordinate 121,919 downwards.
CCACGAACTTTATCGTGCGAAATCGAACTGAGGTCTGACCCTTGAACCCGGCGGGCGGCTCCAGGGCCGCCCGTTTCGTTGTGAGGTACCATGCGCAAACTGCTCCTGACCCTGGCCGCCCTGGCCGTGATCGCCGCCGCCGCCGGCTGGATCCTCTCGGCCCCAAGACCGCTGGGCGAAGACGCCGTCGCCGGGCTGACAGGCGACCCCGAGCACGGCGCGATGGTCTTCTGGGCCGGCGGCTGTGCCGCCTGTCACGCCGCACCGGGCGCAGAGGGTGAGGCCCGGCTGGTACTCGCCGGCGGCTATCGCATGGAAAGCCCGTTTGGCACCTTCGTCGCCCCCAATATCTCGCCCGCCCCCGAGGGCATCGCTGGGTGGAGCACGCTCGACCTCGCCAACGCCCTGAAACGCGGCGTCTCGCCCGGGGGCGCGCATTACTATCCCGCGCTGCCCTATGGCACCTATACCCGCATGACGATGCAGGACGTGGCCGATCTCAAGGCCTTCATGGACACGCTGCCGCCCTCCGACGTGGCGAGCCAGCCGCACGACCTGACCTTCCCCTTCACCATCCGCCGCAGCCTGGGCCTGTGGAAACTGCTGTTCCTGAACGATGACTGGATCCGCCCCGCGGACACGCCCGAACTCGAACGCGGCCGCTATCTGGCTGAGGCGCTGGGGCATTGCGCCGAATGCCACACGCCGCGCAACGCGCTTGGCGCGCTCGACACCACCCGCTGGATGCAGGGCGCCCCGAACCCCTCGGGCAAGGGCACGATCCCCGCGATCAACGCGGCGAACCTCGCCTGGACCGCGCAGGACATCGTCTATTACCTCGAAACCGGCTTCACCCCCGACTACGACAGCGCCGGGGGCGAGATGGCCCAGGTCGTCAAGAACATCGCCAACCTGCCGCCCGAGGACCGGGCGGCCATCGCGGCCTACATCAAGGCAGTGCCGTAACTCAGGCGCGCGACAGCTTCTGCAGTCGCGCCGCCCGCAGCCGCGCGAAATCGTCGCCCGCGTGATATGACGACCGCGTCAGCGGCGTCGCCGAGACCATCAGGAAGCCCTTGTTGTAGGCCACCTTCTCGTAGCTCGCGAATTCCTCAGGCGTCACGAACCGGTCCACCCTGTGGTGCTTGGGCGTCGGCTGCAAATACTGGCCGATGGTCAGGAAGTCGATGTCGGCGGCGCGCATGTCCTCCATCACCTGAATGACAGCCTGCCGGTCCTCGCCCAGCCCCACCATGATGCCCGACTTGGTGAACATCGAAGGGTCCAGTTCCTTGACCCGCTGCAACAGCCGCAGCGAATGGAAATAGCGCGCGCCAGGCCGCACCTCGGGGTACAGCCCCGGCACAGTCTCGAGATTGTGGTTGAACACGTCGGGCCGCGCCTCAACCACCACGTCCAGCACCTTCGGATCGCAGCGGATGAAATCCGGCGTCAGGATCTCGATGGTCGTCGTGGGGCTGCGATGCCGGATCGCGCGGATGGTCTGGGCGAAATGTTCGGCGCCGCCGTCCTCCACGTCGTCCCGGTCCACACTGGTGATGACCACATGGTTCAGCCCCAGCTTCTCGACCGCATGCGCCACCCGCCCCGGCTCGAAGGCGTCCAGCGCCTCGGGCGGCTTGCCGGTCGCGATGTTGCAGAAGGTGCAGGCGCGGGTGCAGACCTCGCCCATGATCATCATGGTGGCGTGGCCCTGGCTCCAGCATTCGCCGACGTTGGGGCAGCCGGCCTCTTCGCAGACGGTGACCAGCTTGTTGTCCCGCATGATCTTGGCAGTCTCGGCATAACCCTTGCCGCCCGGCGCCTTGACACGGATCCACGCCGGCTTCTTGGGCTGGACGTTATCGGGGCGATGCGCCTTTTCGGGGTGACGCTGAGAGGGAATCTTGAGGTCGCGCACGGGCATCAATCCTTGGTTCGTGCTCCAGGATACCCTAACATAACCACGCAGGCCCGAAAGCGCCAGCGGCGCAAAGCCGCTCTGCGCCCAGCACAGGGGGCCTCACGGCAGGGAGCGACGGATGGCGAAAGACCTCGACAAGTTGCGAACCGACTTCAAGAAGCTCCAGCCAAAATTCAATCCCTATACAGAGCCCGCCGCCGCGAAGATCAAGAAGGCGCTGATTGCCGCCCTGAACGCCGCCTGGGACCGCGAGTCCGAGGTGCGCGAGGCGATCGCCAAGGCGGTGGAAGAGGGCGAGAAAGGCAAGAAACTGGCCGATTTCGAAGCCAGCGGTGATTTCTCGAAGGCCTTCAAGAGCTGGAAAAAGGCCACCGCCGACCACAAGGCTCAGGTCAAGGCGCTCAACGACTTCTGTGGCGCTGCCGAAAAGCTGCGCGATGACCTGAAAGGCCGGCTCGAAAAGGCCGAGAAAGAGGTGAAAAAGGACAAACCCGCCGGCGCCGCGAAGAAGGAGACCGAGAAGTTCCTCGCCAGCGTCAAGGACGAGGTCGATTCGCTGACCGCTACCGCCAATGTCTATGGCACGGTCAAATTCGTCGAACTCTTCTACGCCGCCAAAGAAGATGCCACGATGCAGGTCATCCTCAAGAAGACGCTGGCCAAGGCCTCGGGCACCGACCTGCCCAAGATCCTCGAAGCCGGCGCGCGCAAGAAGGGCGAAAAGCAGGTCGAAAAGCTGGCCCACGCCATCGCCGATGCCTATGACGACGCCCAGACCGCCGCCGACAGCGATCCGAAGGAAGCCGGCAAAAAGATCAAGCTCGCCGACGGGATGCTCGACAAGCTGACCAAGCTCGACAAGACCTATCAGGACGCCCTGAAGAAGCAGAAGAAAGAGATCGAGGCCTCACCCGAGAAGAAAGAGATCATGCAGCTGATCGATCTGGTCGCCGACTTCCTCGCCAGCTGCAAGCGGCTGAAGTCGGATAGCGAAAAGGCGGTAAAGAAGGCCGCCTAACCCGCGCGCGTCGCCCCAACGATCCCCTCGCCCACGCCCCGGATCAGCGCGGCCAGCTCGTCGAACCACCCCGCGCCAGGCGTGCTCGCCCGCCGCACCAGGCCGATGGTGCGGGCCGGCTCGGGCGTCGGGAAGCGCCGCAGCTCCAGCCCCGGCGCGGCGGTGCGCTCGGCCTCGGCCGCCAGTTCCGGCATCAGCGTGAACCCGAACCCGGCCGCCACCAGCCGCGACAGCGTGGCCAGCGACGAGGCGCCCATGTTGATCCCGGGCGCGGACTTCTCCCGCCCGCAGGCCGCCAGCGCCTGATCGGTCAGGCAATGGCCGTCCTCCAGCAACAGCAGTTGCGTGGGTTCCAGATCCGCCGGCGACAGCGTCCGCGCCTTGGCACCCAGCCCCGCCAGCCGCGCGCCGGTTCCGGCCAGAAGGAAGGTGTCGCGGAACAGCTCCACCTCGACCAGCCCCGCCGCGCCCGAAGGCAGCGCCAGAACCGCTGCGTCCAGTTCGCCCGCCAGCAGCGCCTCCAGCAGCTGTTCGGTCAGCGATTCCCGCACCCGCACCGACAGCGACAGATCGCCCGCCCGCAGCGCGGCCAGAACGCCCGGCAGCAGATACGGAGCGATGGTCGGAATCAGCCCCAGCGACAGCGACCGCTGCGCCCCGTCGCGCGCATGGGCAAGGTTCTCAAGCCGCGCCGCCGCGTCCAGAACCTCCTTGCCATGCGCCAGAACCTCGCGGCCGAGCGGTGTCAGCAGCACATCGCGCGCCCGCCGCTCCACCAGCGCACCGCCCATCATGTCCTCCAGCGCCCGGATCTGCACCGACAGCGCCGGTTGCGACACATTGCAGACGGCCGCCGCGCGGCCAAAGTTGCGCTGTTCGGCAAGGGCGCGGAAATAAGTGAGCTGGCGCAGGGTGAACGACATAACCGCATCTTATCGCGGATCGCACAATGCGCCAGTCCCGCCTATGATCAGCCGATCATCCGCTCACGATCGGACTGCCCCTCGTAATGGCGTTTCAGCCGTTGCAACGCGATGCGCAGCACGATCTTGCCCGACCGCGCCGACCAGCCCATGCGCTGCTCGGCTGTTTCCAGCCCTTCCAGATAGCAGCAGCAGCGCAGCACCACGTCGCTCAGTCCCGGCCCCAGGTCGTGCAGCGCCCGCGCCACCCGATCGCGCGCCGCCGCCGGCCCCCGGTCGGCGCCCTGGCCATGGCCCGTGCCGCGCACCCCCGCGGTCATGAACCGGTCCCAGTTCTGCGTGACCCTCGGCCCGATCTGCGACAGCTCGAAATCCTCGCGCAGCCGTTCGCCGGCCTGCACCAGCGAATCGTCCAGAAAGGCGCGCCCGTCGCGATCCCTGCGCCGCGCCAGCGCCGTCAGCGGACTCTCGGCCACGCCATAGCGGGTCCGGCGGCGCGGCCCCCCCTCGCCCGCACCGCTCGCCTCCCAGTCGCCGCCCGGGTCGCAATAGGCCCCCTGCGCCTCGGCAAACCCCGCTTCGGTCACGCTGCGCCGCAGGTTCTCCTGTTCGGCCAGCAGCCGCCCCAGCGCCGCGCGGCCCGCCGCGGTGATCCGATAGCGCGACACCCGCCCCGGCTTCTCGCAGGCGATCCAGTCCTTCAACGCCATCGCCTCGGCCACGCCGGTGTCCACCACCGCCGTCCGCAGGGTCGCCCCGCCGTCGTCATCGCGCACGACAACGGCCTTCTCCATGTTCTCGGCCACCGCCAGCACGGCCCCCGTTTCGCAAAGGCGGCGCAGGATCCGTGCCGCCTCGCGATTCAGCACGGCAGCATCGATCACGTCGGTCCCGGTTTTTTGCAGCATGTTCATCGAAAAGAAATCCTTGGTCTCATAGGCGCCCGCACCCAGGGCAGTTTTCCTCAAACGGTGAGAGGGCAAGACCGAGCGCGCCAGCCGAGTCAGTGCGGCGTCGATCAGCGGATCGTCGCGTCGCGTCTCGATCCGGCGGATCTGGCGCAGCACGGTCGAGGCATGGCAGCCGGACGACCGGGCGATGTCCCGGATCGAAAGCCGCCCCTCGGTATGCGCAAGGTAGCGGCGCGCCTCGTCCGGAACCCAGCCCAGCCGGCTCGTCGCCCTTGTCTCTGGCGCTTTCCCGAAATGCGGCTCCGTATCCAGACCTGAAATCCCTCTGAATTCACGAATTGTTAACCACAACCTTGGGGAGACTTGGTTACCGCAAGGTTAATTTGCGTGGTCCCGCCAGCATCTTTGCAGAAGCATAAATTGAATTGAATCCGCCGAACGCTGTCCGGTTCGGTTCCGCAACACCCGGAATGGTTGTGCAATAGAGAGAAGGATCGAAACGCAGGGAAAGGACAGTTCCATGCAGGATATCCTGACGATACTCAATCGGCTCCGCCGGCCCCGCCTTCTGATCCGCGCCGCGCGGATCGGGGCGCGCGAGTATTCCCGCGACCGCCACCTCAGGCGGCTGCTCGGCTACACCACCCTGCCCCGCCCGGCCTCCGCCCTGTTGCGCCTGATGGATCTTGAACGCGATCTGGATGACCGGCGCCGCCAGGACGACGCCGGCTATTCGCTCTCCCGCCATCTCGATCTTCTGATCGCGATGATGGGCGAGGCACAGCTTGTCGCCGCGACCCGCCCTTCGCCCGAGGGCTGATCTCAGATAAAGGCGTCGGGCATCGAAGCCTTGCGGTCGGCAACGAAGGCGCTCAGCGCCTCTTCCACCGCGGGGTCGATGGCCGGCTTCTGATAGGTGTCCAGCATCTGCCGCACTTTGATCGCCGCCAGCGCCTGCGTGTCGCGTGCGCCTTCCTCGTCCCAGGTCTCGAACGGCTTGTAATCCAGCAGGTTGGTCCGCCAGAAGGCGTTCTTGAAATTGGCCTGCGTATGGGCGCAGCCCAGATAGTGCCCGCCCGGACCGACTTCGGCGATGGCGTCCATCGCCTGATCGTTCTCGGTGACGCCCACACCCTTGGCCAGCCCGTGCAGGATGCCCAGCTGATCGGCGTCCATCACGAACTTTTCGTAGGAGCTCACCAGTCCGCCTTCCAGCCAGCCACAGGCGTGCAGCATGAAGTTGACGCCCCCCAGCAGCCCCATGTTCAGCGAATTGGCGCTTTCATAGGCCGCCTGCGCATCCGGCAGCTTCGACCCGCAGAACGCCCCGGCCGAGCGATACGGCAGCCCCATCCGCCGCGCCAGCTGCCCCGCGCCGTAGGTGATCAGCGACGCCTCCGGCGTGCCGAAGGTCGGCGCGCCGCTGTTCATGTCGATCGAGGCGACGAAGGCCCCGAAAATCACCGGCGCGCCCTTGCGCACCAGCTGGTTGTAGGCGATGCCGGCCAGCACCTCGGCCAGAACCTGCGTCAGGGTGCCCGCGACCGACACCGGCGCCATCGCGCCGCCGACGATGAAGGGCGACAGGATGCAGGCCTGGTTGTTCTTGGCATAGACCTCCATCGCGCCCATCATCACGTCGTCGAAGGTCATCGGCGAGTTGACGTTGATCAGCGAGGTCATCACCGTGTTCTGCTGCACGAAGTCCTCGCCGAAGAGGATGCCGCACATGTCGACCGAATCCTGCGCCCGGCTGGGCTCGGTCACCGATCCCATGAACGGCTTGTCGCTCAGGGTCATATGCGCGAACAGCATGTCGAGGTGGCGCTTGTTCACCGGAATGTCGGTCGGTTCGCAGACCGTGCCGCCCGAATGGTGCAGCCACTTGGACATATAGCCCAGCTTCACGAAGTTGTTGAAATCGGCCATCGTCGCATAGCGCCGTCCGCCGTCGACATCGCGCACGAAGGGCGGGCCATAGACCGGCGCCAGCACCAGATTTCGGCCACCCACAACCACGTTGCGCTCGGGATTGCGCGCGTGCTGGGTATAGACCGACGGTGCCGTCGAACACAGCTGGCGCGCCAGCCCGCGCGGAATCCGCACCCGCTCGTCATCCACATCCGCCCCGGCCGCCCGCCACAGCTCCAGCGCGCCGGGGTTGTTGACGAACTTGACGCCCACCTCCTGCAACACCGTCTCGGCGTTGTATTCGATGATTTCCAGCGCCTCGTCGTTCAGCACCTCGAAATTGGGGATGTTGCGCTCGATGAAACGCGCGGTCTCGAAGCTGACCGCGCTCCGCTCGGCCCGCCGGGCCGCGCCGCCGCCACCGCGCGCGCGCCGCTGAGTAGGTGCTGTATCCGACATGTCACGTCCCTCGTTCTGACCGGCCTCTGGCACGTGCAATAGCGCAGCCGCGCCCCGCCTCCGGGAAGGATTACGTCGCATCTGGTGAAAATACGACATTTGGGGCGTGCCGGAGACCCCGCGTCGTTAGCGCGAAATTTACGGCTTGGGGCCTTCTTTATGCGCGAAACGCCTCTTGAAAGGATCCGCCCCATGCGCCGCGCCCTCCTTCCCCTGCTCCTTATCCCCGTGCTGGCCCTGCCGGCCCATGCCGAAGGCGAACTTTGCGTCGGATTCGGCCCCCAGACCCCGCGCGACATCGCCCAGCGCGCAGGCAGCAATCCGCGCGTCTTTTCGCCAGCGCCGCCCGCGTCGTCGATGAACCTCTGCAACATCCACACGCATACCAATGCCGAACACAAGGGCCCGGGATTCAGCGTCTTCGCGGGCGAGGGCGAACATGGCGGCTACAAGTGCAACGACACCGATGCGCTGACACCCGCGGAACTGGAAGACCCCTCGCATGGCCACGGCGGCTTCCACGGCGCCAAACCCGGCGACACGATCGAGGTGCACTGGGTCTATTCGAGTTGCGAGGTCTTCCCCGGCCCCGGTCTCGAATCCTGCGTGCCCGCCACCTGCGCCAACCCCCAGCTGCGCGTCGAATCGCAGGTCTTCCTGCTGGTGAACGACCCGGAGGCGCTGGATTTCGCCGACTTCAACTATACCGGCAGCCGAGTCGACGGCCATCCTCAGCCCCGCGCCCTGCCCGAAGGCAGCGGCACGCCGGTGGTCTTCGGCGGCTCCACCACGGGCCCGAAATACACGCAGGAAGTCTGCTCGCCGCTCCAGGTGACGTGGAGCGTGCGTCCCGCCTGCCTGCGGCTCGACATCTCGTCGCTCTACGCCTGGGGCCTGCGCGGCAATGTCTTCGGCGAGAACCACAGCCACGGCGTGCGCCAGCTGGTCACCGCGCCCGAACTGCTCTCTCCGATCAACTGAGCGGCGCTGACCATCAGACGCGGCGCATTGCGCCGGGCGCGGCACAGCATCCCTCTTGCCTCCGCCCCGGCGCGCGCCTAATCAGCGAGGCATGAGCCAGCCCCATCACGACCGCCTCCTCATCATAGACTTCGGCAGCCAGGTGACGCAGCTGATCGCGCGCCGCCTGCGCGAACTGAAGGTCTATTGCGAAATCCACCCGTTCAACACCGTGGACGATGCCTTTCTCAGGGAGTTCGCTCCCAAGGCGGTGATCTTCTCGGGCGGCCCCTCCTCGGTCTTTGCCGAAGGCGCGCCGATGCCGCCGCAATCGGTCTACGATCTGGGCGTCCCGATCCTTGGCATCTGCTACGGCCAGCAGGTGATGATGCACAACCTCGGCGGCCATGTCGAACGCGGCCACGGCACCGCCGAATTCGGCCGTGCCTTCGTCACCCCGGCCACCGACAGGCTGCCGCTGCTCGAAGGCTGGTTCGCCGCAGACCGCGAACAGGTCTGGATGAGCCACGGCGACCACGTTTCGAAGATCGCCCCCGGCTTCAAGGTCTACGGCACCTCGCCGAATGCGCCCTTCGCCATCACCGGCGACCCCGCGCGCAATTTCTACGCCGTGCAGTTCCACCCCGAGGTGCACCACACCCCGAACGGCGCCCGCCTCTACGAGAACTTCGTCCGCCTCGCCGGTTTCACCGGCGACTGGACGATGGCCGCCTACCGCGAGGAGATGGTCACCCGGATCCGCGAGCAGGTCGGCGACGCCAAGGTGATCTGCGCGCTCTCGGGCGGCGTCGACAGCTCGGTCGCCGCGGCCCTGATCCACGAGGCGGTGGGCGACCAGCTCACCTGCGTCTTCGTCGACCATGGCCTGCTGCGCCTGAACGAGGCCGAAGAGGTCGTCGGCATGTTCCGCGATCACATGAACCTCCAAGTCATCCACGCCCAGGAGCAGGAGCGCTTCCTCTCCGCCCTCGACGGCGTCAGCGACCCCGAGATCAAGCGCAAGACCATCGGCCGGCTGTTCATCGACGTCTTCCAGCACTACGCCGATCAGATCGAAGGCGCCCGCTTCCTCGCCCAGGGCACGCTCTACCCTGACGTGATCGAATCGGTCAGCTTCTCGGGCGGCCCCTCGGTCACCATCAAGTCGCACCACAACGTCGGCGGCCTGCCCGAAAAGATGGGTCTCAAGCTGGTCGAACCGCTGCGCGAGCTGTTCAAGGACGAGGTCCGCGCGCTTGGGCGCGAACTTGGCCTGCCGCCCAGCTTCATCGGCCGCCACCCCTTCCCTGGCCCCGGCCTCGCGATCCGCTGCCCGGGCGAGATCACGCGGGAGAAGCTCGAAATCCTGCGCAAGGCCGATGCGGTCTACATCGACCAGATCCGCCGCCACGGCCTCTACGACGACATCTGGCAGGCCTTCGTCGCCATCCTCCCCGTGCGCACCGTCGGCGTGATGGGCGACGGGCGCACCTACGATTTCGCCTGCGCCCTGCGCGCTGTCACCTCGGTCGACGGCATGACCGCCGACTACTACCCCTTCTCCCACGATTTCCTGGGCGAAACCGCAACGCGGATCATCAACGAGGTGCAGGGCATCAACCGCGTCACCTACGACATCACCTCGAAACCGCCAGGCACGATCGAGTGGGAGTAATCCTGACCGGCCACGTCGACGTGCCGCCCGAACGGCGCGCGGCTGTGCTGGCCGCCCTGCCCGAACACATCCGCCTCACCCGCGCCGAGCCGGGCTGCCTGCGCTTCGACGTGATCGAAAGCCCCGACACACCCGGCCGCCTGCTGGTGGACGAGGCCTTCGCCACCCCGGCCGATTTCCACTCCCACCAGACCCGCACCGCCGGATCGCCCTGGGCCGAGGTCACCGCCGGCCTGCCCCGCACCTACGACGTCACCGGACTCGAACCATGAGCCCGACCCTGCGCGCCGCCCTCTGGATGATGGGCGCGATCGTCTCCTTCACCTCCATGGCCGTCGCCGGGCGCGAGGCCGGCATCACGCTCGATACCTTCGAGATCATGATGTATCGCAGCCTTGTCGGCTTCGTCATCGTCTCGGCCGTGCTCACCGCGACGCGGCGCTGGTCGGTGGTGCCGACCCGCCGGATCGGCCTGCACATGCTGCGCAACGCGGTGCATTTCACCGGCCAGAACCTCTGGTTCTTCGCCATTACCGTCGCGCCGCTCGCGCAGGTCTTCGCCCTCGAATTCACCATGCCGCTCTGGGTGATCGTGCTCTCGCCGCTGGTGCTGGGCGAACGGATGACCCCGATGCGCGCTTTCAGTGCGCTGGTCGGCTTCATCGGCATCCTGATCGTCGCCCGTCCCACGCCGGACACGCTCAGCATCGGCATCGTCGCCGCCGCCAGCGCCGCGATCTTCTTTGCCATCACCACGATGTCGACCAAACGCCTGACCCGGACCGACAGCATCGGCTGCATCATGTTCTGGCTGACCTTCCTCCAGCTGATCCTCGGCCTCGTCTGCGCCGGCTACGACGGCGACATCGCCCTGCCCGATGCCACCGCCCTGCCCTTCGTGATCGTCATCGCGCTCGCCGGGCTGATCGCGCATTTTTGCTTCGCCAATGCGCTCGACATCGCCCCCGCTTCGGTGGTCGCGCCCTTCGATTTCGTGCGCCTGCCGACCGTCGCCATCGTTGCCTGGCTGCTCTACAAGGAACAGATCGACCTCTGGGTGATCGTCGGCGCGGTGCTGATCTTCGGCGCCAACTATCTGAACGTGCTGGTCGAAACCCGCAGGAACCGGGTCGCCTGACCCGCCCGTGTGGGTCTAGCTGCGCCCCATGAACCAGAAAATCCTCACCCCCCGCGCCTGGGCCGAGCTCTTCCTGCTCGGCCTGATCTGGGGCGGCGTCTTCCTTGCCGTCCGCGTCACCCTGGACGAACTGCCCTTCGTCACCACCGTGCTGCACCGCACCTTCTGGGCGATGCTGGTGCTCTGGGGCGCGGTGCTCTGGATGCGCCTGCCGATCCCGCGCGACGCGGCCACCTGGGGCGCCTTCCTGGTGATGGGCCTGCTCAACAACGTGATCCCCTTCGCGCTGATGGCCTGGGGCCAGCTGCACATCGAAAGCGGCCTCACCTCGATCCTGAACGCCGCCACGGCGGTCTTCGGGGTCATCGTCGCCGCGCTGGTCTTTGCCGACGAACGCCTGACCCCGCGCCGCGCCATGGGCGTGGCGCTGGGGTTCGGCGGCGTGGTCACCGCCATCGGCCCCGGCGCGCTGGCCAGCTTCGATCTGCGCTCGACCGCACAGCTCGCCGTGCTGGGTGGCACCCTCAGCTATGCGCTCGCCGGTGCCTGGGCGCGCGCGCGGCTGTCGCACCTGCCGCCCCAGCTTGCCGCCGCCGGGATGCTGACCGGCTCCACCCTCGTCCTGCTGCCCGCCGCCCTGCTGATCGACGGCCCGCTCCAGCTCGACCTGCTGCCCCGGACCTGGGCCGCCATCGCCTATATGGCGGTGATCGCCACCGCCGGGGCCTATCTGCTCTACTACCGCGTGCTGCGGATGGCCGGCAGCGGCAACCTGATGCTGGTGACGCTGGTGATCCCGCCCGTCGCCATCGTGCTCGGCGCGCTGGCCCGCGCCGAGGCGCTGCCCCCGCGCGCCTTTGCCGGTTTCGCCCTGCTCGCGCTCGGCCTCCTGCTGCTCAACATCCACCCCCGGCGGCGCTGATTGACCGCGCCCGCGCCCCCCGGTAGCAAGGGCAAAACGGGACAGGTCCAACCATGCTCTACTCATCCGCCGACGACTGGCGCGCGGCCCCGCAGAAACGGGTTCTCCTCTTCGCGATGTCGGGGCTGGGCAAGACGTATCTGTCGAACATGCTGCGCGAGGGCGGCGACTGGTTCCACTATTCCATCGATTACCGCATCGGCACCCGCTACATGGGCGAATACATCGCCGACAACGCCAAGGCCGAGGCGATGAAGGTCCCCTTCCTGCGCGACCTGCTCCTGTCGGATTCGATCTACATCGGCTCGAACCTCACCTTCGCCAACCTCACGCCGGTCTCGGCCTATCTGGGCAAGCCGGGCGATCCCGCCAAGGGCGGCCTGCCGATGGAGGAATACCGCCGCCGCCAGGAACAGTTCCGCCAGTCCGAGATCCACGCCCTGCTCGACACCGCCTATTTCATTGAACGGGCGCAGCGGCTTTACAACTACCCGCATTTCATCTGCGACACCGGCGGCTCGATCTGCGAATGGGTCGACCCTGACGACCCGGCCGACCCGATCCTCTCCGAACTCGACCGGCACACGCTGATGGTCTGGATCGAGGGCACCGAGGCCCATACCCAGGAGCTGATCCGCCGCTTTGACAAGGCGCCCAAGCCGATGGCCTACCAGGCCGAATTCCTCAGCCAGGTCTGGTCCGCCTACCTCGCCGAAAAGGGCTGCACCGAAGCCCAGGTCGACCCCGACGCCTTCATCCGCTGGACCTACGCCAAGGCGCTGGCCCACCGCCAGCCGCGATACGAGGCGATGGCCCGCAACTGGGGCATCACCGTCACCGCCGACGCCGTCGCCCGCGTGCGCACCCCCCAGGACTTCGAAACCCTCATCGCCGAGGCGCTGGAGGCGCGCGCCGCCGCGGCCTGACGCAGCGTTTCCGGACCGCCCCCGGCGCCATCGCGGGCCGCTTCCCTTGGCATCGCGCCGTTCAGGCTCTATCTAGCGCTTTCAGCAACCGGATACGTCACATGCCCATCAAGATCCCTGCCAACCTGCCCGCCTACGATGTCCTCACCCGCGAAGGCGTGATGGTCATGTCGGAAGAGCTGGCCGGCCGTCAGGACATCCGCCCGCTGCGCATCGGCCTGCTGAACCTGATGCCCAAGAAGATCCAGACCGAGACCCAGTTCGCCCGGCTGATCGGCGCGACGCCGCTCCAGATCGAGCTGTCGCTGATCCGCATGACCGAACATCAGGCCCGCAACACCGCCGCCGAGCATATGGAGGAATTCTACCGCCCCTTCGCCGACGTGCAGGCCAGCGGCGAGAAATTCGACGGCCTCATCATCACCGGCGCGCCCATCGAACACCTCGAGTTCGAACAGGTCACCTACTGGGACGAGCTGGTACAGGTCATGGACTGGACCCAGACCCACGTGCATTCCACCTTCGGCGTCTGCTGGGGCGGAATGGCGATGATCTACCATTTCCACGGCGTGAAAAAGCACATGCTCGACGCCAAGGCCTTCGGCTGCTTCCGCCACCGCAACCTCGACCCGGCCTCGCCCTACCTGCGGGGCTTCTCGGACGACTGCGTGATCCCTGTCAGCCGCTGGACCGAGATGCGCCAGGACGAGATCGCCGCCGCGCCGGGGCTCACCACCCTGCTCGGCAGCAACGAGGTCGGCCCCTGTCTGGTGCAGGATCCGGGCCATCGCGCGCTCTATATCTTCAACCACTTCGAATACGACCGCGACACCCTCAAACAGGAATACGACCGCGACATCGCCAACGGCACGCCGATCAACGTGCCGATCAACTACTACCCCGACGACGATCCCTCTCGCCCGCCGCTGAACCGCTGGCGCAGCCACGGGCACCTGCTCTACGGCAACTGGATCAACGAAATTTATCAGTCCACGCCTTTCGACCTGAACCAGATTGGCGCGTAAGTTCCTGACATTCCTGGGCGTCGCCGTCCCTGTGCTGGCCGGCGTCACGCTCTGGGCCGCCGCCCGGCACGAGGCGCGCGCCGAGGCAGAGTATCCGCCCGAGGGGCAGATGCTCGACATCGACGGCGTGCGGGTTCACGCCGTGGTCATGGGCAACGGCCCTGATCTGGTGCTGATCCACGGCGCCAGCGGCTCGACCCGCGACATGACCTTCGCGCTCGCTCCCGCCCTGGCCGAACGCTATCGCGTCATCGTCATCGACCGCCCCGGCCTCGGCTATACCGAACGGCTCAACACCACCGGCGCGACGATCACCCAGCAGGCCGACCTGCTGGCCGAGGCCGCCCGCCGCCTCGGCGCCGACCGCCCGCTGGTGCTGGGCCACAGCTATGGCGGCGCCGTCGCGCTCGCCTGGGCCGTGCACCACCCCGACCGGATCTCGGGCCTGGTTGCCCTCTCCGCCGCCTCGCAGGTCTGGGACGGCTCGCTGCCGCTCTTCTACCACATCACCTCCTCGCGCCTCGGCAGCCTGTTCGTGGTGCCGCTGATCACCGCCTTCGTCCCCGACCGCGTGGTCGAAAACGCGGTGGAAGAGGTCTTTGAACCGCAGCCCGAACCCGAAGGCTATGCCGAGTATTTCGGCCCCTCCCTCACCCTGCGCCGCGTCTCGATGCGCGCCAATGCCGCCCAGCGGTCCAACCTGCTGGAGGAAATCCGCACCCTCCAGCCCCGCTATGGCGAAATCGCCGTGCCCACCGAAATCGTCCACGGCACCGCCGACACCACCGTGGGTCTGCAAATCCACTCCGAGAAGCTGGTCCACCAGATCCCCGGCGCCGTGCTCACCCGTCTGCCCGGCATCGGCCACATGGCGCACCACGCCGCGCAGGCCGAGGTGATCGCCGCCATCGACCGTGTGGCGGCGCGCGCGGGTTTGCGATAACCATCACGTCACCCCATATTGGCCCGAGACGCAGAGGAGCGGCAGCATGGACCTTCCCTTCGGTGGCGCGATCAGCGCCTACTTCGCCAAGGAGGCGCCCAAAGAGGTGCGCGAGGCCATCGAACGCGCCGATGGCGACGACATCCTGAACCCCAGCTTCCCCTATTCCGAAGAGATGAAGCGCAAGGCCTACGAGGCCGAGATGGAGGCGCTCCAGATCGAACTGGCCAAGATGCAGGGCTGGCTCAACACCTCGGGCCAGCGCGTCGTCGTGCTGATGGAGGGCCGCGACGCCGCCGGCAAGGGCAGCACCATCAAGCGGTTCACCGAGAACCTGAACCCCCGCAGCGCCCGCGTCGTCGCCCTGCCCAAACCCACCGAATCCGAGCGCACCCAGTGGTATTTCCAGCGCTACATCGACCATCTGCCCGCGGGCGGTGAAATCGTCTTCTACGACCGTTCGTGGTATAACCGCGGCGTGGTCGAAAAGGTCTTCGGCTTCTCCACCGATGGCGAACGCGAACGCTTCTTCGAACAGGTCGGCCCCTTCGAACACTCGCTGGTCGGCGACGGCATCCGCCTGTTCAAGTTCTGGCTGAACGTCGGGCGCGCCGAACAGCTGCGCCGCTTCATGGACCGCGAGAAGGACCCGCTGAAGCAGTGGAAACTGTCCCAGATCGACGTCGACGGCCTGAAGAAATGGGACGAATACTCCGACGCCATCCGCGACACGCTCAGCCGCAGCCACACCACCACCGCGCCCTGGACGATCATCCGTTCGGATGACAAGCGCCGCGCCCGCCTCGCCGCCATCCGCACCGTGCTGCACGGCCTCGACTACGCCGGCAAGGACAAGAAGGCGCTTGGCCGGATCGACAAATCCATCTGCGGGGGACCGGACCTCTGGGATGGTTAAACGCGGCTACCACCACGGCAATCTGCGGCAGGCGCTGGTCGATGCCGCGCTCGACCTCATCCGCGAGAAGGGGCCGACTGGTTTCACGCTGTCCGAGGCCGCCAAACAGGCCGGCGTCACCCCCGCCGCCGTCTACCGCCATTTCGAGGGGCGCGAGGATCTGATCGCCGAGGCGGCGCTTCAGGGCTACGAGATCTTCGCCGACCTCATGCAATACGCCTATGACAAGGGCCAGCCCTCCGACCTCGCCGCCTTCGAGGCGACGGGCCGCGCCTATCTCGCCTTCGCCCGCAAGCACCCCGGCCATTACATTGCGATGTTCGAAAGCGGCATTTCCGTGAACCGCACCCCCGAACTCGCCGCCGTCGCCCGCCGCGCGTGGGCCGTGCTGGAAAAGGCCGCCGCCGACCTCTCGCGCCATATCCCGCCGGAAAAACGCCCCCCCGCCGCGATGTTCTCGGCCCATATCTGGGCGCTCAGCCATGGCGTGGTCGAACTCTTCGCCCGCAACTCGCCGGGCACGCAAAGCCCCTTTCCCCCCGAAGATCTGCTGGAAACCGGAATCGGGGTCTATCTGCGCGGCCTCGGCCTGATCGCCCCGGATTCCTGATCACGCTTGCGTGATCGCAATACCCGAATTAAGACCTGAGGCGCCCGCTATATTTGGGAGGCCGCATTGGCATATATTCTTTTCGATACGACGTTGATTCGCCGCTCTCGCCTGCGCGAACTCAAGGACCGCGAAATCGCCTGGTTCGATCTCCGCTTTCTCAGGGCGGTTCCCCCGGACAAGCGCAGCAAGTGCCTTGACCTGCTCGACCGCTCCAGCTCGCAGATCCGCCAGGATGTCTTCGCGCTTCAGGCCCTCGACTTCAAGCATGGCGGCTTCTTCGTCGAATTCGGCGCCACCGATGGCAAGGAATTCTCCAATACCCTGCTGATGGAACGCGATTTCGGCTGGACCGGAATACTCGCCGAACCCGCCTCCGTCTGGCACGCGGACCTGCACGCGAACCGCAGGGCCATCATCGACACCCGCTGCGTCTGGAAGACGAGCGGCGACACGGTCGAATTCTCGCACACTCCCCGCGCCGTCAATTCCTCGATCTCGGAATTCGTGCGAACGAGGCGCCGGTTGCGCTCGAAAACCGTCTCGGTCGAAACCGTTTCGCTGAACGACCTGCTGGCCCAGCACGACGCGCCCGAGGTGGTCGATTTCATCTCGATCGACACCGAGGGCAGCGAATTCGACATCCTGAACGCCGTCGATTTCGCCCGCTGGAAGTTCCGCGTCATGACCGTGGAACACAATTACGAACCCCAGCGCGAAAAGGTGCAGGCCCTGCTGACCTCGAAGGGCTATCGCCGCGTCTTCGAAGAGGTTTCGCGCTTCGACGACTGGTATCTGCTCGACGCCTAGGTGCCGCAGAAGGTCGCCGGCACCACCTCTTCGGGCAGGGGAGCGCGCCGAAGATCCGCCGCCTCGGGCGGGTCGTCATAGGGGCGTGCCAGCACCGCGTTGAGCCGGTGGAAGGGCGCGTAATCGCCCTCGACAGCCGCCGCGATCATCTCTTCGATGCGATGGTTGCGCGGGATGACCGCCGGGTTCGACCGCCGTATCAGCCCCACGGCATCCGCCTCGCCGGCGATCCGCGCCCGCCAGCCCTCGGCCCAGGCATCATAGGCCGCCGGATCGGTGAACTGATCGCGCGCCGTGCCCTCCGCCAGGGCGCGGAAGGTATTGGTGAAATCGGCCTGGTTTTCGGCCATCCGCACCAGCAGATCGCTCACCAGCCCGGCGTCCGCCTCCTGCGCCTCGGCAATCCCGATCTTGGCCGCAAACCGCCGCAGCCAGGCCCGATGGATCATGCCCGGCATCGCATGCACGATCTCCGAGGCCTCCTCCACCACAGTCTGCGGATCCTCATATTGCTGGATCAGCGCCGTGGCGAGCTGCGCGAGGTTCCACACCGCAATGTCCGGCTGGTTCGCATAGGCATAGCGCCCGCCCCGGTCGATAGATGAAAACACCGTCTCGGGATGGTAGACGTCCAGAAAGGCGCAAGGGCCGTAATCGATCGTCTCGCCCGAGATCGAGGAATTGTCGGTGTTCATCACCCCGTGGATGAACCCCACCGACAGCCAGGCGGCGATCAGCTCGGCCTGCGCATCGCGCACCGCCGCCAGCAATCCCATCGGCCCCTCGGCCCCGGGGTAATGGCGCGCGATGGCGAATTCCGTCAGCCGCTTCAGGCTGCCCACATCACGCCGCGCCGCAAAGACCTGGAAGGTGCCCACGCGCAGGTGGCTGCGCGCGACCCGCGTCAGCACGGCGCCCGGCAGAACGCTTTCGCGCCAGACCTCCTCGCCCGTCTCGACCGCCGCCAGCGCCCGCGTCGTCGGGATCCCCAGCGCGTGCATCGCCTCGCTCACGACATATTCGCGCAGCACCGGCCCCAGCCAGGCCCGCCCGTCGCCGCCCCGGCTGAATGGAGTCCGCCCCGCTCCCTTCAGCTGGATATCGCGCCGCACGCCATC
The DNA here is from genome assembly GCF_042654245.1 of Seohaeicola nanhaiensis. NCBI lineage: Bacteria > Pseudomonadati > Pseudomonadota > Alphaproteobacteria > Rhodobacterales > Roseobacteraceae > Seohaeicola > Seohaeicola nanhaiensis. Next base: position 103,730 of record NZ_JBHSGI010000034.1, on the reverse strand, counting down.
GGTGCCCACCACCTCGCCCAGCAGGATCGCCCGCCCGTCGCCCAGCTGCGGATTGTACTGCCCGAACTGATGCCCCGAATAAAGCTGCGCCAGCGGCTCGGCCCCCTCGGGCACGAGGTTCCCTGCAAAGACCCCGGCAAACTCCGCCTCCGCCACCTCGGGCAGGCCCAGCAGTGCCGCCAGCGCGCCGTTCCACGCCACCAGCCGCGGCGCCTTCACCGGATGCGGCTTCTGCGCGGCATAGAACCCCGCCGGCAGGCGGGCAAAGGAATTGTCGAAGGGGATATGCAGGCTCATGCCCCCAACATAGACACGCGCCCCGCGAATGCCAGAGGGCGCGGCACGGCGACGTTCTGCAAAGAGAAGCAGCCACCGGGGGATTTCCAGATCCGGGGCCCCGCGCTAGGCTCCCCGCCATGACAGCCGATCAAATCATCGCCCGCCTGAACCTCGCCCCGCACCCCGAAGGCGGCCACTATCGCCAGACCTGGGCCGCCACGAATGACGGCCGCCCCAGCGGCACCTGCATCTACTTCCTGCTGAAGGGGGGCGAGCGCAGCCACTGGCACCGCGTCGACGCCACCGAGATCTGGCTCTGGCACGCCGGCGGGCCGCTGGTCCTGTCGCTCAGCGCAACCGAGGCCGGCCCGGCCGCCGATCACCTGCTGACCCCCGATCTCACGCAGGGCGAACCCCAGATCATCGTGCCCGAACACCACTGGCAATCGGCCCGACCGACCGGCGACTACACCCTCGTCAGCTGCACCGTCTCGCCCGGATTCCGCTTTGACGGCTTCACCCTCGCGCCGCCCGGCTTCGACATCCCGCGCGCGCCCTAGGCCCGCACGTCCTCGCGCAGGTAGAGCACGTCGCCATGCCGTGGCACCTGCACATACCAGTGCGAGGCCAGGCGGAACCCCATCGCCTTCATATGTGCGTCGATCTGCGGGAAGGCCGCGCCGCCCTGGTACATCACATGGCGCGACACCTCGCATTTACACATCGAGAAGTCGCGCAGCCCGTCGCCCAGCCCGGTCAGCACCGAATATTCGTGCCCCTGCACGTCCAGCACCAGCATCGACCGGCCCGACCCCGGCACGTCGATCCCGTGCCGCGCAAGGATCTCGGGCAGCGACCGGCTCACCAGCTCCAGCACCTCGCCGCTCTCGCCCGACTCAGGGAAGCGCTCGGCCATCGCCTCGCTCGCCCGGTGCACCGACGAAGACGACCCGTCGCCCTTGAACCGGTGAAAGCTCATCGACTCCCCGCCGCTCGCCGAGACCAGCGCGCATTCGGTCAGATGCCGCGTCGGCCCCCGCCGTGCCGCCATCTCGCGCGCCAGCCGCGCATACGTCTCGGGATCGGCCTCGATCCACAGCACCGTGCGCGCCCCGCAGGCCTCGTAGAACGCCGCATCCTCGCCCCAATGCGCGCCGACATGCACGATCAGCTCGACCGGCGCCAGCCGCTCCATCAGCAGCTCATAGCGCGAGGCGCGGAAATACTTGCGCCAGCGCTTCGGCATCACCCGTTTCGCCGCCCGTTCCACACCCTTGAAAATCCGCATCCCGCTCTCCCGCCTGCCCGATCTGCTTACCAGCCCCCCGAGGCCAAGAAAAGCCGCCGGGCGCCTCGTCCCGTGACGCTACGGAATTTCCCCGATCCCCGGATGCCAGGCTTCCCCGCCCGCCCCCGCGCCGCTAGCCTTCCCGGCAAACGGAGGCTCCCATGACCGCAGCACACCCACCCCAGGACCTGCTCACCCAGGCCGAAATCCTGAAACTCTCCGGCATGGAGTTCATGACCGGCATCCTCGAAGGCCGACTGCCGGGGCCCCCCATCGGCCGCACGCTCGGCTATGAGCTGCACGAGGTCGCCGACGGCCGCGTCACCTTCCGCGGCGCGCCCAGCTTCGATTTCACCAACCCGCTCGGCACCGTGCACGGCGGCTGGTACGGCACCCTGCTCGACAGCGCCATGGCCTGCGCGGTGATGACCCGCGTGCCCCGCGGCTCGGTCTACACAACGCTCGAATACAAGATCAACATCCTCCGCCCGATCCCCCTCGGCATGCTGATCGACTGCACCGGCGAGGTCGACCACTCCGGCCGCTCCTCCGGCGTCGCCCACGGCGAGATCCGCGGCGTCGAGGACGGCAAGCTCTACGCGACCGGGTCGACCACGTGTATCATTATGAAGATGGGGTGAGGGGGGGAGGCGTCTGCTATTGCCTGGCGTTGGTTTTAGCTGCGGCGAGATTGCTGTTTGACGTTTTGGGCGGATTCCCGACCTTCTCTGCACTTGGGAACTCGACCTTGCCAGATCAAGGAAGCGGCCATTCCGCCCAGATCACTCACCCGAACTATGGTCGACCCACAAGGGGGGAGGCGGAGAGCGGAAGTTCGGTGTTGAGCGGTTCACGTTTCCACCTATGCAAGATAGAAAGCGGGGCCTATCACCTCATTCCAGATCTGACTTCCGACACGGCCGCATGAACCGTCGGCGTTGATATCTTCGAGCGTACCGTCGGACATGTTTGCTGCTGTCGGGACATACCTGGCGGAAAGTTGGTCAATAACTGTCTCAGTGGCGGGGAATGTTTTGCCAAACGCCCGCAAATTGGGCTCCATCTCATGGATAATGTTTACTGGTAGTGATCCACGTTGCATGATCACGTCTGTTCGCATTCTGGCACTTATCACGTCAATAGGTGTCGGTTTTGTCATTTGGCCAACATCATCTAGGATGATTGACGGAATGTATGGGTAGATCTCATCGCCTGACCACCGCTGCCTCTTAATAGAAGCATCCACGACAAAGAATGGGGGCGCGCAGACCCAAGAGTGACCAAGCGCAGCACCCTCAAAATCCCGATAGTCAACTGTGTGCAGTCCGCGCCAAATGCCTTGGCTTTTCACCTCGAAAGTCGAACTGCCGACGATGCCGACAGACCAGACGCCGAGCCGCGCCAGACTCTTGGTCAGAAGCGAACATGCCATCTGGCACGACCCTTCGAGCCTATCTTCTTCCAACACGTCGGCGATCAACTGCGCCAAGCGCGGAACGGTTTGCCGGACATGGGCCTCATAGTCTACGTCACGGGGGCGCAGCATGACCCATTTGGCGTAATCCTCTAACAATGCGGGCTTGTGCTTCTCTGCAGCAAGAAATGTCGGATGATCGACAAATCCGAAATCTGAAGTGTCGAAGCCTGCATCTTGGAACAGTTGATTGATCTTCTTAAACTGTTGCGCATGACTATTCTTTTTTCGCTTTGCCTCACCCATTCCCGTCCCCTTTGGTTTCTATTCTCCTTCCAAGATGACTGTACTTTTGTTCTTTTCAGCAGGAAAATCATACTGTCCTCCGCTGTGGCCCCACAAGAAAATCTTGTCGGTCCGATGCGGCTCTGACCAAATTCGGTGTTGGACACCCCAAGCTCCTGGAGTTCCTCTGCGCAGCTCGCTTTGGTCTCTGGCATTGGAGTAGCACCCCGAAAATGGTCCACCAACCGGGATAGTTTCATCCGGGCCTTCAAAGTCGAACGGATATTAAATTGCGCTCTCGCAGCGAATGGCAGGTTCGACGGGCCGCAATGCAGCATGTTGAGACCAGGTTGAGTGACCGCAATGGGCCGGGACCTTCTCATCCTCAAACAGAACGAAGATAGAATGCCGGATCCATACCAGTTTCTATGCATCGAATAACCAAGGAAACCGACGCCTTCGCGGCAGTCTCCGAACACGACTGACCTGCGTACCGTCGCATGGAGGTTCTCACCCACCAGTGCCAGCCGCCGTCTTGCAGTCGCGCAAGGCCGCCCTCGAAGCCAGCGTAGGATAGCCGGGGATCTTTACTGTGCTTCTTCCAAGCTATTTCTGCCATGCTCTCCTCGCACACAAGCAATCCTGGCGCTGACTTGCTTCAATTCTAAATAGGAGTTCAGCTCAAGGCTAGCGCAATGAAAGTGCTAGCTTATCTAGAATCGGCACCAAAAGACGATCCCGCCATTCAGTTTCTGATCTGAACCTCTGCTGACATCGACGCACAACTTGTGCTCAGAGCCAAGCACCGCATGACCGGTGAAGAACGGATCCGCGAAGTTGTCTGGCGAGTCTTGGAACACCTGAAAGCCTCGTGCAACAGCAATGGGCTGGGATCGGTCATCAACCGCGCCAGGACGAAGGTCCGCTCCGGGCCGATCGCCCTGCGGACCGCTCTCACCAAGGCGTGGAGCCTGCCGCGCCGTCGCAGGTCTGCTCCGAGTCTCTAGTATCTTCTATCTTCGCTCACGTTTTGTGAGACTGCGAATGTCCGGACCCCGTCTGACACCGGTCATCCGCTGCGCTTCTCTCGAAGGTCGGCTTAGGGCCGATACCCGCCCCCCCTCCCCCCCCTAAAACCACCTCCACGCCACCCAAACCCGCCCTTCATCCGGCCCCACATCGCCCCCCCCCGGCCGTCCCCCGCGACCCCGCCGCCGCACCACCCCGCCCCCTCAGCCCAGCGTAGAGTACGGATCAAACTCGGCCAGCACCTTGCGCCCCGCGTCCAGCCGCACGCTTTCGTGCAGCCGCTCGCTGCGGTCGCGGCCCACCACGCGGGGGCGGCGCAGCAGGAACATCTTGCTCCACGACCGCCAGGTGCCGACCGAGGGCGCGTTGACATCCGTGTAGAACCGCGCGCGCCAGCCGTCGGGCAGCGGCAGCCCGCAGTCCTCGGCCTTCTCCAGCATCCAGACCAGCGGGATATTGGCCAGCGGCCGCGCCGCCTCGAACCCGTCCAGCTGGCCGCCGATGTCGGAATGCACGCCGCGGAACCAGACCTGCTCCACCCGCCCCGGCCAGACCGCCGGACAGGACCACATCACCGGCGCATAGACCTCGCGCGTCTCGTCCAGCGCCAGCGCGTGAAAGCCGTTGCGCACCGATCGGCCCAGCTCATGGTTGTGGAACCCGTGCTGCGCCTCGGCCCGCTTCCACAGGAAGGGCAGCCGCATCCCCAGCGCCTTCACCGTGTCCCAGACGCCGACCATCTCGATCGGCAGCACCTGATGGCAATAGCGCCGGGCAAAGGCGCGCGCCGCCGCGCTCTCGGGGGTCAGCTCGTAATGGCGATAGGCGGTGCGGATGTTGCGCTCGGTCGCGTGCTCGGCCTTCAGCAGGCCCACCATGTCGATCACCCCCGCCAGCGAGCGCACGGCGAAGGCGCCACGGGAATAGCCCATCAGAAACACCTTGTCGCCCGGCCGATAGCGCGAGGCGAGATAGCCATAGGCGCGCCGGATCTGCCGGTTGATCCCGCGCCCCATCATCACGTCGAGCGAGGAGCGCCAGCTTTGCCACTGCACGCCGCTCTCGTAATAGACCGAGACATCGGCGCCCATCTGCGCGCACAGGCGATAGGTCACGCCGGCGTTGGTCTCGAACCCCTGCTCCAGCGACGACAGGGTACCGTCCAGGATGATGACGTGGCTGCGCGGCCCGCGCAGGCGCCGCTCCGGAGAATGCGCGCTGCGCAGCGGCCGGCGGAACCAGCCGAACAGGCGTTCACTCAGCCGCGACAGCACCATCGTGCAAGAGACTCCAAACCTTCAGCGGCGTCAGCGGCATGTCCACCTGGCGCACGCCCGCCGCCCACAGCGCATCCTGCACCGCATTGGCCACCGCGGCCAGCGCGCCGACCGTCCCGGCCTCGCCACAGCCCTTCATGCCCATCGGGTTCGCGGTCGACGGCACCGGCTCCGGGCTGAAGTCGATCATCGGCACATCGCTCGCCCGCGGCACCCCGTAGTCCATGAAACTCGCGGTCAAAAGCTGGCCGTCCTCGTCGAACACCACATGCTCGCTCAGCGCCTGGCCGATGCCCTGCACGACGCCGCCATGTACCTGACCTTCGGCCAGCATCGGGTTGATCAGGTTGCCGAAATCGTCGACCACAGTATAGCGCTCGACCACCGTCGCGCCGGTGTCGGGATCGACCGAGACCTCGGCGATATGCACCCCGTTGGGATAGGACCGGCCCGGCAGCGTCGCCCGCGCCTCATGCGTCAGCAGGTCGGTCCGCCCGTCGGCGCGCGCCATCTCGGCCGCCTCCATCATCGTCGGGCGCAGATTCGACCCCGGCGCGCGGAAGCCATCCTCGTCAAAGGCGATCTCCGACTCATCCACGCCCATCTTCTCGGCCAGATACGGCGTGAAGGCCTCCACCATCTTGCTCACCGTCGCCAGCGTCGCGTTGCTCTGCGTGGTGACCGAACGCGAGCCGCCGGTGCCCCCGCCCTGGGCGATCAGGTCGCTGTCGCCCTGCACCACGGTGATCAGATGCGCGGGAATGCCGGTCTGATCCGCCAGGAACTGCGCATAGACCGTCTCGTGGCCCTGCCCGTTCGACTGCGTGCCGACAAAGATGCTCACCGTGCCATCCTCGTGGAACTCCACCCGCGCGCCCTCGGAAGGATCGCCCAGAATGCTTTCGATATAGTAACTGACGCCGCGCCCGCGCAGCAGGCCCTTGTCCGCATCCGCCGCGGCGCGGGCCTCGAACCCGTCCCAGTCGGCCTGCGCCGCGCCCTTGTTCATCACCCGCGCGAATTCGCCCACGTCATAGGTCTCGCCCGTGGCCGAGACATAGGGAAACTTGTCCGGCGCGATGAAGTTGATCCGGCGCAGTTCCAGCGGATCGACGCCCAGCTCGCGCGCCGCCCGGTCCATCAGCCGCTCCAGCACATAGATCGCCTCGGGCCGCCCGGCGCCGCGATAGGCATCGACCTGCGTCGTGTTGGTGTAGAAGGCCTGGGTGTTCAGCCAGACGGTCTGCACGTCATAGGTGCCCATCAGCACCCGGCTGAACAGCATCGACTGAATCGCCTGCCCGAACTGGCTGTTGTAGGCGCCCATGTTGGCGCGGTTCTTCACCCGATAGGCGGTGATGCGGTTGTTCTCGTCAAAGGCCATCTCGGCCAGCGAGACCAGATCGCGCCCCGAGTTGTCGCTCAGCATCGCCTCGGTCCGGTCGGCCATCCAGCGCACCGGCACCCCCGCCGCCCGCGCGGCCTGGGCCACCGAGTAATACTCGGGATAGGCAAAGGATTTCATGCCAAACCCGCCGCCCACATCCGGGTTGGTGATGCGGATGTTCTCCTTGTCCAGCTTGAAGGCGCCGCCCAGGATGCCCTTCATCCCCCAGACGCCCTGCCCGCCAAAGCAGAAATGCAGTTTGCCGCCGGTCCATTCGGCATAGCAGCCGCGCGGCTCCATCGAGTTCGCGATAATCCGGTTGTCGCCGATCTCCAGGCTCACCGTTTTCACCGCCGCCGCAAAGGCCGCCTCGGTCGCCGCCTCGTCGCCGACGCCGAAGTCATAGGCCATGTTGTCCGGCGCCTCGGGATGGATCGTCTCGCCGCCCGGCCCGATGTCCAGCTTGGCCGCAAGGTCGGTATAATCCAGCTCGATCAGCTCGGCCGCGTCCTTGGCCTGCTCCAGCGTCTCGGCCACGATGCAGGCCACCGGCTCGCCCACATGGCGCAGCCGCCCCTTGGCCAGCGCCGGCCGCTGCGGCGCCGCCCCCTTGGAGCCATCCCGGTTCGGCATCTGCATCCCCGGCAGGCCGATGTCGATCCCCGCCGCTTCCAGATCCTCATGGGTCAGCACCAGCCGCACCCCCTCGGCCTCGCACGCCGCTGAAACGTCCAGCGTGGTGATCTCGGCATGGGCCACCGGGCTGCGCAGGAAATAGGCGAACAGCGCGCCCTCGGGGGCGATATCATCCACATACCGGCCCTGCCCGGTCAGGAACCGCGTATCCTCGACCCGCTTGACCGGCTGACTTTTCCCGAACTTTTCCATGCTGGCTTCCCATTCCCTGCTTCGCTGCGGACACTACCGCCCAAGGCGCGGATGTCCAGCACCTGCCGCACCTGTCTGAGCTTTTGCCGGAACCTACCAGCGCAGCAACCCCAGCTTCCGGAACACGTAGATCTGCACCGCCAGGATCGCCGCCAGCAGCCCGCAGACCGCCCAGAAGGCCCAGGGCTCCTCCGCCCCCGGCACCCCGCCGACGTTGATGCCCAGCAGCCCGGTCAGCAGCCCCAGCGGCAGGAAGATCGCTGCCACCACCGACAGGATCAGCATCTGCCGGTTGGCCACCTCGGCACGCATCTCCAGCACCTGGTCATGCACCACCTCGGCCCGGTCGCGGATCGAATCCAGATCCTCGGCCAGCCGCGTCACCCGCTCGGTCGCCTCGCGGATGCGCGAGCGCGCGGCCGGCGTCAGCCAGTCCACGTCCTCGATCCCCAGCGTCGAGAGCGCATCGCGCAGCGGGAACATGAACCGCCGCAGGATGATCGACACCCGCCGGATCTCGCCCACCTCGCCGCGCATCCGCTGATGGTGCTCCGCCTCGAACCCGTCCTCCAGATCGTCGATCCGCTCGTTCAGCTCGGCCACCACCGGCTCGGCCCGGTCCGCCAGCCGCAGCGCCAGCCGCGCCACCAGCTCGCCCGGATCGCCCGGCGCCTTCATCCGCGCGCAGCCATCGATCACGTCCTGCACCGCCTTCACCTGACGCCGCTGCACGCTGATCACCAGATCGCCGGTCACCCACAGCCGAAGCGAGACCATGTCCTCGGGCTGCGCGCCCTCCGACAGGTTCACCCCCCGCATGTTCATCAGCACGCCGTCCTCGTAAACCGTGCAGCGCGGCCGCGTCTCGGCCGCGTCCAGCGCATCGCGCACCACCCCGTCCAGCCCCGCGCTGCTCAGCCAGTCCTCCTCCTCCGGCCCGGGCCGCGCGAAATGCAGCCAGACGAACCCGGGGCCTGCCTGGCGCATCTCCTCCACTGTCCGCCCCTCCGGCACGATCGCCTCCGCCCCGCCCCGGCCGTCCATCCGAAAGCCCGCAACCAACGCCATCCGCCGCACTCCCTTGCCCGTTCGCCCCCAATCTGCGCCAGCCGCAGTGGCTTTGCCACGCCGAAATGGCGCTGCCCCGGTCAGCTTGGCCTTTCCCTCGCACCCCGCTTTCGCTAGACGAGGCGGGACAGTTTTCGCGGGACCAAGACGATGGCAATGGACAAGACATTCGACGCAACCGAGGCCGAAGCCCGGCTTTACGCCGCCTGGGAACAGGCCGGCTGCTTCCGGGCCGGGGCCAATGCGAAACCGGGCGCCTCCGCCTTCTCGATCATGATCCCGCCGCCCAATGTCACCGGTTCGCTGCACATGGGCCATGCCTTCAACAACACGCTGCAGGACATCCTGACCCGCTGGAAGCGGATGCAGGGCCACGACACGCTCTGGCAGCCCGGCACCGACCACGCCGGCATCGCCACCCAGATGGTGACCGAACGCGAGATGGCCGCCAACCAGGAACCCTCCCGCACCGAGATGGGACGCGAGGATTTCCTCGCAAGGGTCTGGCAGCAAAAGGTTAAATCGCGCGGCACCATCATCGGCCAGCTGAAACGCCTCGGCGCCTCCTGCGACTGGAGCCGCGAGGCCTTCACCATGTCCGGCGCCCCCGGCGCGCCCGAGGGCGAGGAAGGCAATTTCCACGACGCCGTCATCAAGGTCTTCGTGGACATGTACAACAAGGGCCTGATCTACCGCGGCAAGCGGCTGGTGAACTGGGACCCGCACTTCGAAACCGCGATCTCCGATCTCGAGGTCGAAAATACCGAAGTCGCCGGCCACATGTGGCACTTCAAGTATCCGCTCGCCGACGGTCAGACCTATGAGTACGTCGAGAAGGACGAAGACGGTAACGTCACCCTGCGCGAGACGCGCGACTATATCTCGATCCCCACCACCCGTCCCGAAACCATGCTGGGCGACGGCGCGGTCGCGGTTCATCCATCGGATGAACGTTACGCGCCAATCGTCGGCAAACTCTGCGAAATCCCGGTTGGCCCGAAAGAACATCGTCGCCTGATCCCGATCATCACCGACGAATACCCAGACCCGACCTTTGGCTCGGGCGCGGTCAAGATCACCGGCGCGCATGACTTCAACGACTATGGCGTCGCCAAACGCAACGACATCCCCTGCTACCGCCTGATGGACACCCGCGCCCACATGCGCGCCGATGGCGCCCCCTATGCCGAGGCCGCCGCCACCGCGCTGGCCGTCGCGCGCGGCGAACGCGAAATTTCCGAGGCCGAGGCCGATACCGTCAACCTCGTCCCCGACGACCTGCGCGGCCTCGACCGCTTCGAGGCGCGCAAACGCGTGGTCGACCAGATCACCGCCGAAGGTCTCGCCGTCACCGTTCCCGGCGCCCCCGACGAAGACGGCGACGTCCATCCGATCCCGCTGGTCGAGAACAAGCCGATCATGCAGCCCTTCGGCGACCGCTCCAAGGTGGTCATCGAACCGATGCTCACTGACCAGTGGTTCGTCGACACCGCCAAGATTGTCGGCCCCGCGCTCGACGCCGTGCGTGACGGCACGGTGAAGATCATCCCCGAGTCGGGCGAAAAGACCTATTACCACTGGCTGGAAAACATCGAACCCTGGTGCATCTCGCGCCAGCTCTGGTGGGGTCACCAGATCCCGGTCTGGTACGGTCTCGACCTCGGCACGCATAGCTTCCGCGACGACGAAGGCGATGGCGACCTCGATGCCGTCGAACTCGGCCGCCTGCTGAACGAGGGCGGGATGCTGCACGCCGGCGAGGTCGCCCATTGCGGCTCTTCCCTGGAGGAGGTCACCAAGGCCTTCCTGCACGAAATCGACGACACGCCGACGCCGATCAACCATTCCCGTATCGTCGAGGTCGCCGACAAGCACGCCGCCATCGAAACGCTGGCGCGCAGCCTCGCCGAATACAATGTCACCCAGGACCCGACCCATCTGGTCTACCCGGTCTGGCGCGACCCCGACGTGCTCGACACCTGGTTCTCCTCCGGTCTCTGGCCCATCGGCACGCTGGGCTGGCCCGAAAAGACGCCGGAGCTCGAGCGCTACTTCCCGACCTCCGTCCTCGTCACCGGGCAGGACATCCTCTTCTTCTGGGTCGCCCGGATGATGATGATGCAGCTCGCCGTGGTAAACGAGGTGCCCTTCCACACCGTTTACCTGCATGGGCTGGTGCGCGACGCCAAGGGCAAGAAGATGTCCAAGTCGCTCGGCAACGTGGTCGACCCGCTCGAGATCATCGACGAATACGGCGCCGACGCGCTGCGCTTCACCAATGCGGCGATGGCCTCGCTGGGCGGCGTGCTGAAACTCGACATGGAGCGCATCAAGGGCTATCGCAACTTCGGCACCAAGCTCTGGAATTTCGCCCGCTTCGCCGAGATGAACGGGGTTTTCGAGGCGCCATCGGTGGTGCACGGTCTGTGCACCGATAGTGCACGGATATCACCCCCTGAACATACCCTGAACAAATGGATCATCGGCGAAACCGCCCGGGTCCGCGCCGAGGTCGACGCCGCGCTCGAAGCCTACCGCTTCGACGACGCCGCCGCGGCGCTCTACCGCTTCGTCTGGGGCAAGGTCTGCGACTGGTATGTCGAATTCTCCAAGCCCATCCTGCTGGACGAGAACCCGCATCGCGCCGAGACCCAGGCAACGATGAAATGGGTTCTGGAACAATGCCTTGTCCTGCTCCACCCGATCATGCCCTTCATCACGGAAGAGCTCTGGAGCCTCTCGGGCAGCCGCGACCGGATGCTCGCCGTCACCGACTGGCCGGCCTATGGCCCCGACCTGATCGACCCCGCCGCCGACCAGGAAATGAACTGGGTCATCGGCCTGATCGACCAGATCCGCTCGGCCCGCGCCCAGATGCACGTTCCCGCCGGCCTCCAGGTCCCCATGCTGATCGAAAGCCTCGATGACTCGGGCCGCAACGCACTGGAAAACAACAAGACTCTGATCCTGCGCCTGGCCCGCGTCGAAACGATGACCGAGGTCGAAACCTTCCCCCGGGGGACGGTCACCATCGCCGTCCCGGGCGGCAACTTCGGCCTGCCGCTCGCCGGCATCATCGACATCGCCGAGGAAAAGGCCCGCCTCGACAAGACCCTGGCCAAGCTCGGCAAGGAAATCGCCGGGCTGAACGGACGGCTGAAGAATCCCAACTTCGTCGCCTCTGCCCCCGAGGAGGTGGTCGCCGAAGCCCGGGAAAACCTCGCCGCCCGCGAAAGCGAAGCCGCCCAGCTGCAAGCCGCCCTGGCCCGCCTGGCCGAGCTCGACTGACCTCAACTGCACCCCGCAGACCGTTGAAAGACCAGAGAAACAGGGAACCGCCCCCTGCTTCTCTGGTTCCCAAATACCTCGGGGGGCCGCCCGGCACGGGCGGCGGGGGCAGCGCCCCCAGCACCCTATGCGATCTTCAGCAACGCCCGGGCCTCGTCCCACAGCCGCTTGACAACCGCGCCCGCGGGCTCCGCCGGCGCCAGCGCCGCCGCCTGTCCGGCCCAGGCCTGCATCGCCTCCAGCCGCCCCTCCTTGCCGGCCGCCGCCCGCATCGGCGCGGTCAGCCCGCGCTGCACCGGATAGGGCGCAGGCGCCGGACCGGCCTCCGCCGCCTCGGCATAGCCGGTGCGCAGGGCACGCCCCAGCCGCCCGGAAAAGGCCCGCGTCGCCAGCGTATCCTCGGGCCGCGCCCGCGCCAGACCCTCGGCCCAGGCCGGCGCGATGCCGGCCTCGGGCGTGCGCAGGAGGCCGGTGCCGATCTGCACCGCGCTCGCCCCCAGCATCAGCGCCGCCGCGACGCCGCGCGCATCAGCGATGCCGCCGGTCGCCACCACCGGCACCTTCACCGCATCCGCCACCGCCGGCAGCAGGGCGAACAGCCCCACCAGCCGCCGCGCCGCCTCCTCTGCCTCGAAGGCGCCGCGGTGTCCGCCCGCCTCCATGCCCTGCGCGACGATTACGTCGGCCCCCGCCGCCTCGGCCTCCAGCGCCTCGGCGACCGTGGTCACGGTGGCGAACCAGCGAATGCCCGCCGCCTTCATTCTTGCCACGAAATCCGCAGGGTAGACGCCCATGATCGACGAAATCACCGCCGGCCCGGCGGCCAGCATCGCCGCGCATTGCGCCTCGAAATCCTGGCCCCTTGCGTCGCCCGCCGCCTCCGGCACCTCGGGCCCCCAGCCGCCCAAGAAGGCGCGCAGCTCCGCTTCCCGCGCGGCATCCCGCACCGGCGCCGGGTCCGGAATCCAGAGGTTCATCTGGAACGCCCCGTTGCTCGCCGAGCGCACCTGAGTGGCCCACTCGCCGATCTCTTCCGGCCCCATCAGCAGCGCGCCACAGGCCCCCATTCCGCCCGCCGTCGCCACCGCCGCCGAGAGCGCGGGCGGACAGGCCCCCGCCATCGGGGCCAGCAACACGGGGATCTGCAGATCGTAGGCCGCGCAAAAGGCTGCGACCCGTTCCTCGACCGCCCCGCTCATTTGAACACCGGCCTGCGTCCCTGCATCTGCGCCGAAATCACCTCCATCTGTTCCGCCTTGCCGATCAACCCCACGGATTCGCGCGATTCATCCAGCAGAACGCTGGCCCGGTCCGCGCTTTCCGCCACTTCGATCAGCCGCTTTGCCGCCCGGATCGCCGCCGGGCTCTTGCCCGCGATCTCGCCCGCCAGCGCCAGCGCGGCCTCCAGCGGGTCCTCCTCCAGCGAGGTCACCAGCCCCCAGCGCTCGGCCTGTGCGGCGTCCACCGGCGCGGCGGTGTAGATCAGCTGGCGCAGCACGTCCGACCGCACCAGCCGCGGCAGCAGCGCCATCCCGCCCATGTCCGGCACCAGCCCCCATTTCATCTCCATGACCGACAGTTTCGCCGCGGGATGGGCAATCCGGATATCCGCCCCCAGCGCCAGCTGCAGCCCGCCACCATAGACCGCGCCGTGCAGCGCGGCGATCACCGGCACCTGCACCCGCCGCCACACCATCGCGACTTCCTGCACGTCATTGGTTTCGCCGTGTTTTCGCGGCATCAGCCAGTCTTCGGCGTTCATCTGACCCATCTCGGCAAAGCTCGCCAGATCGAGGCCCGCGCAGAAACTGCGCCCCTCGCCCGACAAAACCACGGCGCGGGCGGGAGAGGCCGCAACCTCCTGACCGGCGCTGATGATCGCCTGGATCATCGCATTGTCGAGCGCGTTCATCTTGTCGGGCCGGGTCAGGGTGACCCTGGCAATGTTATCTTCATATTTGATCGATACACGTGACATGGCCGGCCCTCCGCTGGATGTGCGAGGCCAACTTGCCGAAACGGCGGCCCGGATGCCAGCCTGACGTTCGGGCGAATTTACTTTCCGCAGGCCCCGCCCTATCTCTGCCCTGATCCGGCGAGGCTGATATGTGGAGCGTTGACGATGCCGCCTGAACAGCCTGTCCCGCAGGTGCGCCTGCGCCCGCTCTGGACGCTCGCCGGCATCCTCTCGCTGGCCCTGGGCATCATAGGGATCGCGCTGCCTGTGCTGCCGACGACGCCTTTCGTGCTGCTGGCGGCCCTCTGCTTTGGCAAGGGATCGCCCCGGCTCCGGGCCTGGCTGCTGTCGCACCGCCGATTCGGGCCGATGATCACCGATTGGGAAACGACCGGCGCCATTCCCCGCCGGGTCAAGCTCTGGGCCTGTGCCATGATGGCGCTCGGCTTTGCCTTCTGCGCCGCGATCGGTGTGCCCGGGCGCGTGCTGATGGCCCAGGCCCTGCTCATGGGGATCGGCGCGGCCTATGTGCTGACCCGGCCCGACAGATAGCTTGCCTGCCCCCGTCACCTTGGTTTAGCTGCCGCCATGAAAAATCCGCGTTACACCCCCCTTGCCGCCGCCCTGCCCTCCACCGTGCCCTTTGTCGGCCCCGAAACGCAGGAGCGGGCGCAGGGCGCCCACTTCCGCGCCCGGCTTGGCGCGAACGAAAGCGTCTTCGGCCCCTCGCCCAAGGCGGTGGCCGCGATGCAGGCGGCGGCGCGCGATGTCTGGATGTATGCCGACCCCGAAAACCACGACCTGCGCGCGGCGCTGGCCGCCGCCCATGGCGTGACGCCGGCGCATGTGGTGGTCGGCGAAGGGATCGACGGGCTGCTCGGCTATCTGGTCCGCCTACTGATCGGTCCCGGCGATGCGGTGGTGACCTCGGACGGCGCCTACCCGACCTTCAACTTCCACGTCGCGGGCTTTGGCGGCACGCTGCACAAGGTGCCCTACCGCGAAGATCGCGAAGACCCCGCCGCGCTTTTTGCCAAGGCGGCCGAGACGGATGCCAAACTGGTCTACCTCGCCAATCCGGACAACCCGATGGGCAGCTGGCACAGCGGCACCGACATCCGCGCCGCTTTGGACATGCTCCCCGATGGCTGCCTTCTGGCGCTGGACGAGGCCTATGTCGAATGCGCGCCCGAGGGCACCGCGCCCGAGATCGACGCCGACGACCCCCGCGTCATCCGCTTCCGCACCTTTTCCAAGGTGCACGGCATGGCCGGCGCACGGGTGGGCTATGGCATCGCCGCGCCGGGACTGGTTTTGGCCTTCAACAAGGTGCGCAACCATTTCGGCATGAACCGCATAGCCCAGGTCGGCGCCATCGCGGCGCTGCAGGATACCGGCTGGCTGTCGCATGTGCAGGGCGAGATCGCCCGCGCCCGTGACACCATTGCCGAGGTCGCCCGCGCCAACGGGCTGGTGCCGCTGCCCTCGGCCACCAACTTCGTCGCCATCGACTGCGGCGGCGACGGGGCCTTCGCCAAATCGGTGCTCGACAATCTCGTCGCGCAGGGGGTCTTCGTGCGGATGCCTTTTGCCGCGCCGCAGAACCGCTGCATCCGCGTCAGCTGTGGCCGCCCCGCCGATCTGGCCATCTTTGCCGAGGCGCTGCCCAGGGCGCTGGCCACCGCGCGCGGACAAGTTACCTGACTTTTACCTCTGGCGCGCTAATCTCTCCGTCGTATCCGCCGGAGAGGCACCATGCCGCCAGATCGGTCTACCGGGATCGCGCCGAATTACACCACCCCGGCATTGATCATGCTGGGCGTCAATCTGGGCTGGCTCTTCCTGCTGATCTGGGCCACCGCCGGAATGGCAGCCGTGCTGCTGCTGGCGATGGCGCTCAACCACCTGATCACCCGCCTGCGCGACCGCCTCGATTAGGCGGTCGCGGGTGCGCGATTCAGCTCTCGCCCAGCACCTTTGCGGCCGCTTCCAGTCCGCCCTTGCCATGGGGCACGCCGATGGCGTTCAGACCGGTCTCGATCCCGCCCAGCATCCCCATGATCATCTGACCGTTGACATGGCCCATGTGGCCCAGCCGGAAGAACCCGTGCCAGGCCGGATCGTCCGGCGCGGCCATCCCAAGGCCGATGCCCAGCGTCAGACCGATCTGCGAGGACACCCATTCGCGCAGCGCGGTGCCCTGCGGCGCCCCGATCCGCGCCGCCGTCACTGCGTGGCTGCGCAGCGCCGGGTCGGAAATGTTGAGACGGAACGGCCCCTCCTGCCCCCAGGCCTCACCCGCCGCCCAGACCGCTCGGGCCAGATGCGCATGACGCGCCCAGACCTGCTCCATCCCCTCGGCCAGGATCAGGTCCAGCGCCGCGCGCAGGCCGAAGATGTGATGGGTCGGCGCGGTGCCGCCGAAGTGCTGATAATATTCGGCCGGATTGGCCCGCGGCGCCCAGTCCCAATACCGGCTGACGCGCGCCAGCCCCGCCCGCGCCTCGGCCGCCTTGTCCGAGAACCAGACGAAGGACACGCCCGGCGGCACCATCAACCCCTTCTGGCAGGCCGAAACCATGACATCGACGCCCCAGTCGTCCATCTCGAAGCGGTCGCAGCCCAGCGAGGCGATGCAGTCCACCATCAGCAGCGCCGGATGCCCGCACTCGTCCATCAGCGCGCGCAGGGCGGCGATGTCGTTGCGCACCGAACTCGAGGTATCCACATGCGTCGCGAGCACCGCCTTGTAGCGATGCGCGGTATCCGCCTTCAGCGCCTCGCCCACACGGTCGAGGTCGAAGGTCGAGGCGCGGCCAAAGTCGATCACCTCGGCCTCGGCCCCAAGCCCCGCGCACATGTCGGCCCAGCCATGCCCGAATCGCCCGGTCGCCGGCACCAGAACCCGGTCGCCCGGCCCGATGACGTTGGACAGCGCCGCTTCCCAGGCGCCATGGCCATTGGCGATATAGATCGCCACATGCTGCGCCGTGCGCGCCACGCGGCGCAGGTCCACGACGACGCTGTGGGTCATGTCGACCAGTTCGCCCGCATAGATATTCGGCGCCGCGCGATGCATTGCCTGCAAAACGGCATCGGGGATAACCGAGGGCCCCGGAATCGCGAGATACTGGCGTCCCGCCGCAAGAGTCTTAGGTATGGTCATGAGAAGGTCCGTCCGAAGTTCGGCGCCACCCTAGCCGCGCGCCCGGCCGCGTCAATGGCGCAAAGCACCGCGCTTGCACCGGGCGGCACGGGCCATTACACCACCGGGACGCAGAAGGCAGGCCATGACCCAAGTCCGCATATCCGTCGTGCGCCGATGAGCACGCCTCCCAAATCCTCCGGCGAACTGCTGGGATGGCTCTGGCGCGGCTACCTGCGCCACCATCTCGGACTGCTGGCCGTCGCGGTGACCTTCATGCTGCTCGAAGGCAGCATGGTCGGCGCGATCAGCTACATGATGCAGCCGATGTTCGACCTGGTCTTCGTCGATGGCAGCACCTCGGCGCTTGGCTGGGTCAGCGTCGTCTTCCTGCTGATCTTCTGTATCCGCGGCTTCTCGGGGATGATCCAGAAGGTCCTGCTGACCCGCATCGCGCAGCTGACCGCCGCCTCGCTGCGGCTCGACCTGCTGCGCCGGCTGATCCGCCAGGACACCGCCTTTCACCAGACCCACCCGCCGGGTTTCCTGATCCAGCGCGTCCAGACCGACGTGAACGCGGTGAACGACGTCTGGCGCACGATCATCACCGGCGCGGGGCGCGATGCCGTCTCGCTGGTCATCCTGATCGGCGTGGCCATCAGCGTCGACTGGCGCTGGACCTTCGTGATGCTGATCGGCCTGCCGCTGCTGATGCTGCCCATCGCATTCGCCCAACGCTATGTCCGCCGCAAGGCCTCGCTGGCGCGCGATCTGGGCGCCAAGCTGGCCACCCGGCTGGACGAGGTGTTTCACGGCATCGTGCCGATCAAGCTCAACAGCCTCGAGGACTACCAGGCCGAGAAGTTTCGCGAACACACCGACACCTTCGTGCGCTCCGAAGTGCGCGCCTCGCTCGGCACCGCCTCGATCACCGCGATGGTCGATGTCATGGCCGGCGTCGGCTTCATGGGCGTTCTGCTCTATGGCGGGTCCGAGATCATCGAGGGCGAAAAGACCATCGGCCAATTCATGAGCTTCTTCACCGCGATCGGCCTGGCCTTCGACCCGATGCGCCGGATCGCGGCGGTCAGCGGCATCTGGCAGGCCGCCGCCGCCGCGCTGGAACGGCTGAAAGAGCTGATGGACGCGCCCATCCTTGTGCAGCCGCCGGCCAAACCTGTCGCCAAGCCGCAGGGCCTGCCGGCGATCCATCTGGACAATGTGCACCTCAGCTATGGCGACGCACCGGTATTGCGCGGCCTGACCCTGACCGCCGAGGCGGGCAAGACAACGGCGCTGGTCGGCGCTTCGGGGGCCGGCAAATCCACCGTCTTCAACCTGCTGACCCGGCTGGTCGATCCACAGCAGGGCGCGGTGACCATCGGCGGCGTCAACGTGCGCGACCTCGCGCTCGAAGACCTGCGCGACCTGCATTCGGTGGTCAGCCAAGAAGCGCTGCTGTTCGACGAAACGCTGCGCGAGAACATCCTGCTTGGCCGCACCGATGTCAGCGACGCCCGGATGAAAGAGGTGCTCGACGCCGCCCATGTCTCGGACTTCCTGCCGAAACTGGCCGAGGGGCTGGATACGCTGGTCGGCCCGCGCGGGTCGGCCCTGTCGGGCGGACAGCGCCAGCGGGTGGTGATCGCGCGCGCCCTGCTGCGCAACACGCCGATCCTCTTGCTGGACGAGGCAACCAGCGCGCTGGACGCGCAGTCGGAACAGGTCGTGCAGGCCGCGCTCGACAAGCTTGCGGGGGGCCGCACGACGCTGGTGATCGCGCACAGGCTCTCGACCATCCGTAACGCCCACAAGATCATAGTCATGGATCGCGGCCGCGTGGTGGACGAAGGCACCCACGACGAACTGCTGTCGCGCGGCGGCATCTACGCCGATCTTTACCGGCTCCAATTCCAGGATGGCAAGACGGTGGTCGATCCTGTCGGCACCGCGGCGCTGGCTTCGCGGATGCCCCGCAACGAGGATCGCCCGCCCTCGCTGCTGCGCCGCCTTACCTTCGGGCTGCTGGGCTGACATCCCTGCGGCGATAGGCCTGCTCCAGCCGTTCCGGATCCGCCCCGGCCAGATAACGCGCCAGGGTCCAGAGGTTCCCTGCCCCGCGCCGCAGCCAGCCGTCGCGCAGGTATCGCTCAGCCCCCGTCACCGCCAAACTCGTCAGACGCGTCACCCGGCCCTGCAATGCCCGCACCAGCGCGACATCCTCCATCAGCGGCTGATCCGGGTATCCGCCCGCTCGCTCATAGTCCCGCCGGCTGACCAGCAGGACCTGATCGCCATAGGGCAATCCGAACAGCGCTGTGCGCAGGTTGGCCCAGCCGGCGACCCAGGCGGGAAGCATGCCACGCGCGCGGAACGCCAGCCGGAAACAGGCCGGCCCGTCATGGCGCGCGATATGGGCGGCGACCTCTTCGGCCCAGCCGGGTGCCAGTTCGGTATCCGCGTGCACCACCAGAAACCAGTTCCCCCGCGCCGCCGCGCACCCCCGCCGCAGCTGCCCTCCGCGCGAGGCCGGCCCGGTGACCACCATCGCCCCCGCCTCGTCCGCGATCAGAAGCGTTGCGTCGCCGGACCCGCCATCGGTCACGATCAGCTCCCGGATCAGGCCCGCGCCCAGCCCCTCCATCAGGGCCATCAGACAGCCCGGCAGCACCGCCTCGGCATCCAGTGTCGGAACGATGACGCTGATCTGGGCGCTCATCGGCGACCCTCCCCTGTTCATGCGGGGACCATTTCCTATATGAGAAGTCACCAGACGCAAGGACCGCCCCATGACCAGCCGCCGAATCCTCCGCCTCTCGGGCAGGGACACCGAAGACTTCCTTCAGGGGCTCGTGACCAACGACCTGAAACGGTTGGACACCGGGCTGGTCTATGCCGCACTGCTGACGCCGCAGGGCAAATACATCGCCGACTTCTTCCTGATCCGCGACGGGGACGATGTCCTGCTCGATGTGGCCGAACCGCTGGCCGACGATCTGCTGCGCCGCCTTTCGATGTATCGCCTGCGCGCCAATGTGAAGATCGAACCGACCACCCTCGGTGTCCGCCGCGGCACAGGCACCGCGCCCGAGGGCGCGCTGGCCGATCCCCGTCACCCGGCCTTGGGCTGGCGGCTCTACGGAGAGGGGCTGTCAGGCGACGACGGAACGGATTGGGACGCGATCCGCGTGGCGCATGTGATCCCCGAGACGGGCATCGAGCTGACCCCCGACACCTTCATCCTCGAAGCCGGCTTCGAGGCGCTGAACGGCGTCGATTTCCGCAAGGGATGTTACGTCGGACAGGAAGTCACCGCACGGATGAAGCACAAGACCGAATTGCGCAAAGGACTGCGCCAGGTCATGGTCAGGGGCGCCGCCGATCCAGGTGCCGAGATCATGTCCGGCGAAAAACCCGCCGGTACGCTTCTGACCCGGTCCGGGGACCGGGCCATTGCCTATCTTCGCTTCGACCGGGCCACCGACGTCATGACGGCCGGGACCGCCCAGATAGAACCCGTCTGAGCCCTCAGGGCAACGAGACCGGTCCGGTGGTGCTGGTCGTGGTGGCCGAACCATCGTCGCCAACCAGAACACCGATGACCACCAGGCCAGCAACGATGCCGGCTGCGACCGGCGCGGTCAGACCATCCTGCAGCGGATTGCGCCGTGCCTGCTCCGACTGTTGCTCCTGCTGACCGTCCTTGCGACAGGTCACGCGCATCATGCCATTGCCGATATACTGCGAGGACACCAGCGTCGCCCCTGCGCAGACACCGCGCGAGCGGGCTTCCGACAGGGCATTGGCGGCGGCCCCGGCCTGCGCCGAAGCGAGTTGCGGCAGAGCGGTCAAGGACAGGCCGACGACCATGGCACCAGCGATCAGTTTCATCGTGCAATCACCTCGAATGCGAACGTTCGTGAACCGCGTTCCCCTGCGATTCACATCTTACCAACCACAACCCTCTTACATACGGGCCAGAAAAACAACGGCATACCACGATGGCAGCGGGTTTCGGCCCAATTTGCGGCACCGACCCTAGGTTTACCAGCCAAAGCGGCATGGAACGGCCTGCCCTTACGTCATGCCCTTCCCTTTCAGGCCTCTGTGGTGTTCAATTCCTCCGACCATAAAAGGCGAATCGACCCATGATCAGAACGCTGCGCAACTCGCTCCTGACCGCCGCCATCGCCGGCCTCTCTCTGCCGATGCCGCTGACGGCACAGAGCCCGATCGGACAGATACTGACCTTCGTCATTCCGTCGGGCAAGTTCGGTTCGAACAATTTCACCAATCTGGTGGTGAATTCGCTGGCCGCCGCCAAGCAGTTCTGCGGCGCGCTCGACAAATCCTATCAGGTCGATTGTCTGGCCGAACGCATCGGCGCGATGGCCGGCCAGATCCCGGCCGATGGCGACTATGCCGAGGTGCGCAGCATTCTGGCCAAGACCTCGAACGACATGGCCTCGCTGGCCCGCGCCAACCGCGATGGCGGCAAGCCGCGCGTCTCGGCCTCCTCCGGTTCGATCCAGACCTCGCGCCCGCTGACCCCGGTTTCGCAGGCCTCGGCCGATGCCACCAACGCCAAGGCGGCGGCGATCCTCGACGCGACGACCACGCTTCTTCTGCGCACCCCGGACGACGACAGCGGCAAGAAGCTGCATTATGCCCGCATCGCCGAGGCGCTCGGCTCGAACAAGACATTGCTTCGGTCGGCCTGACCGCACGCCTTCGGGCGCGCCTTTTCAGGCGCGCTCGGAATACTCCATGGTCTCGGTATTGACGACGATCAGCTCGTCCGTGCCGACAAACGGCGGCACCATCACGCGCAGCCCGTTATCCAGCAGCGCCGGCTTGAACGAATTCGCCGCCGTCTGACCCTTCACCACCGGTTCGGTCTCGACGATCTTGCAGGTCACCTTCGGCGGCAGACGCGCGCTCAGCGCCTCGTCCTCGTGGAATTCCATCACCACGGTCATCCCATCCTGCAGAAACGCCCTCCGCTCGCCCAGGATATCGCCCGGCAGTTCGATCTGCTCGTAGGTCTCGGTATCCATGAACACCAGTTTGCCGTCGCTCTCGTAGAGAAACTGCTGGTCCTTGGTGTCGAGCTTCACGCTTTCCACCTTGTCGACGCTGCGGAACCTTTCGTTCAGCTTGGTCCCGGTGCGCAGGTTGCGCAGCTCGACCTGCGCGAACGCGCCGCCCTTGCCGGGCTTCACATGGTCGCATTTGACCGCCAGCCAAAGGCCGCCATCATGCTCGATGATATTGCCGGGCCGAATTTCGTTTCCGTTGATTTTTGACATGTGAGCTCTGTGCGTGAGGTTGATCCGCCTTGGGCGCGAGCTATATATCGCGGGGCAAGTCGAAACAAGATAACGAGATGTCGTGTTCAAGCCGCCAAGAGCCATGCACAAAACGCATAAGCGGAATGCATCTTGGCTGTATCCGAATCGGTGCCCATCGGTCATAAGAGGCCTCGCGCCGAAAATTCAAGAGCAAGAAAAACAAGGAAAACGAGATGAAAGATTTCGTTGACGGCACTGCCTTCAATAACGAGCAAGGCAATCGTGCACGGAAACTCTTTGCAGCTGTTGTGTTGGCTGCCCTCGACGATGCCATCGCCGATGACAAGAAATACGGCAACGGGCCGGAACAGATCGCCCGCTGGGCACGCTCGCGCGATGGGCGCGAAGTGCTGAGCTGCGCCGGGATCGACCCGAACGAACGTGTTGTCACCGGTCTGATGGAATTCGTCGGACGTGGTGTTCGCACCTCTGTCGCGCTGTCGCGCGAAGAGAGCGAGCGCCGTCATGCTGCTGAGCAGGCCGAAGCCGCCTGATCGAAACCGATCCATAAGGATCCGAAAAGCGCGCCCAGATCGGGCGCGCTTTTTCCTTGGCCGGCGGGCTTCCCCATCCCGCAGAAATCGGGTGTGGTTGCTCCGGCAGGTTCGGAGGACGCATGGCACGCGCCATCATGATTCAGGGCACCGGCAGCAATGTCGGCAAATCCATGCTGGTGGCCGGCCTCGCCCGGGCCTGCGTCCGGCGCGGGCTGTCGGTCGCGCCGTTCAAGCCGCAGAACATGTCGAACAATGCCGCCGTCACCGTCGACGGCGGCGAGATCGGCCGCGCCCAGGCGCTGCAGGCCCGCGCCGCCGGCCGCGCGCCCCACACCGACATGAACCCGGTGCTGCTGAAACCCGAAAGCGAGACCGGCGCCCAGGTCATCGTGCAGGGCCAGCGGCTGGGCCATACGCAGGCGCGCGCCTGGCAGAAGGACCGCACCGCGCTGATGCCGCGGGTGCTCGACAGCTTCCGCCGCCTTGCATCCAGCGCAGACCTCGTTCTGATCGAGGGCGCGGGCAGCCCGGCCGAGATCAACCTGCGCGCCGGCGATATCGCCAACATGGGATTCGCCCGCGCCGCCGGTGTGCCTGTCGTACTGGTCGGTGACATCGACCGCGGCGGCGTCATCGCGCAGATCGTCGGCACGCAGACCGTGCTGGAACCGGAGGACGCCCGCCAGATCGTCGCCTTTGCCGTCAACCGCTTTCGCGGCGATGTCACGCTGTTCGACAAGGGCCGCGACGCGATTGCCGATCGCACGGGCTGGCCCTGCCTTGGCGTCGTCCCCTGGTTCGCCGATGCCTGGCGCCTGCCGGCCGAGGATATCCTCGACATCGCCTCGCACCGGGGCGGCGCCTGCAAGATCGTCGTGCCGCAATTCCCCCGCATGGCGAATTTCGACGATCTCGACCCGTTGTCCGCCGAACCCGAAGTCACGGTCGAGATCGTCCCGCCCGGACGCCCCCTGCCCGGCGACGCCGACCTGATCCTGCTGCCCGGCAGCAAGACGACGATGGGCGATCTCGCCGCCTTCCGCGCACAGGGCTGGGACATCGACCTTGCCACCCACATCCGGCGCGGCGGCCATGTCCTGGGGCTGTGCGGTGGCTATCAGATGCTGGGCAAACGGATCAGCGACCCTGAAGGCGTGGATGGTCTGGCCGGCGAAGTCGCCGGGCTGGGCCATCTCGACATCGAAACAACGATGGCCGGCCGCAAGCGTCTGGCGCTGCAATCGGCGACAGCACAGCCCGGCGGCGAAGCGGTCAGCGGCTACGAGATCCACATGGGCGAAACCAGCGGCCCCGACTGTGCCCGCGCCTGGCTGGATATCGACGGCCGCCCAGAGGGCGCCGCCTCGCCCGACGGGCGGGTAATGGGGTGCTACCTGCACGGGCTCTTCGCCTCGGACGGCTTCCGCAAGAGCTTTCTCGCCCGTCTCGGCGCGGGATCGTCCAGCCACTACGAGGCTGGAGTGGAGGAAACTCTGGACGCGCTGGCCGCGCATCTGGAACGCCATCTCGATATCGACCGCCTGCTGTCGCTGGCGGCCGAGGTGCGCGTTTAGTCCAGACCGTGCGCGGCCAGGGCGCGCTGGATTTCCAGCCGCACCAGCTTGCGCACGTTGCGCGTGATCCGTTCGCCCAGGGCGCCCTGCAACTCCTCGCGCACGATCTCCGCCACCAGCTGGCGCAGAGCGGCCTCGTCCAGGACGTTTTCCTCGACCTGTTCATCCGCCGTAAGGTCATCCTGCTCATCGACCTCGGCGGCATCCTCGGCCGGCTCGTTCACCGCTTCGGAGACGTCCTCCGTTGTCTCTGCCGAAGCCTCGTCCGCATCTTCGGCAACACCCGTTTCGGGGGCGGCAACGGCGTCATCCTCCATGGCCTCGGACGTGGTCTCTTCCACAACCTCTGGGGTCAGCTCGGGCACCGAGACATGACCCTGCCAGGGAATCGTCTCGATCGGCGCCTGATCGTTGTCGTCCATCCCCGAGCCATCGGGTTCCCAGGAGCCGGGAGTCTCGGCAATGGCGGCTTCCAGCGCCTTGATCTTGGACTTGAGCGTGTCGCTGCGCGAGCGCAGCTCAGCGAATTTCGACGTATAGACAATGTGTTCGGCCGCCATGCCCGGCTCGGTGAACCGGCGCTTGGGGGCCTCTTCGGCAGCCGACGGCACGGGCGCCTTGGCATCGGCGATCTCGGGTTCCGGCTCGGCTTCAACGGTCGGGCGCGCCATCGCTTCGGACAGCATCAGCGGCGCGCGCTCGATCGTCGCCATGGGCGCTGCCGCCTCGGGCGCGGGTTCAGACTCAGCCGGCATCCGCGTCGCGGCATCCAGCAAGGTCGCGTTCGGGTCAAGCCAGGGTTCCTGCGGCGGCGCGGGTTGGGTGATCTCCGGCGTTTCGCTGCGTTCCGCATCCTTGGGCGCATCGTCCACGACCCGCAGCGAAGGTGTGAGCAACAGACGCGTGAATGCTTTGGGTTCTTTGGCTGGCACAGCCTTGGCGGACTCTTCTTGCACGGGTTGCGCGTCCTGCGGGTTCAGCTTGATCCGCTTCACCTCGCCGCGCGACTCTTCCGTGACGAGCCGTCGTATCGAAGACAGAACATCCTCGATATCTACATTCGTTACTGGTTCGGACATGTTTTCTTTACCGCTCTTGCCCCGCCCGGAAGTCTAACCGCTTCCGGGGATTCTCACAACAGGTGGCGCGGGCGGTTATTTCTTGCCCAGCCGCTTGAGCACCGAGTCGAGCTGACGGCTCTGCTTGCTGATCGCCGCCGGCGCCGACTTGACCATGTTGAAATAAGCCGTCGGGTCATAGATGGCGACCTTCAGCCGCAGCTTTTCGGCGGTCAAAAGACCCTGGGCCGCCAGCAACTGGTAGGCCGCGATGGATTCCTCGGACCGGGCGGAAATCTGCGCAGTCATGGCGTTCAGCAGTTCCTGCTCGGCAGAGAGAACGTCCAGCGTCGTGCGCGCCCCCAGAGTCGCCTCTTCGCGGATACCGTCAAAGGCGACCTGCGCGGCCCGTACCTGCTCGGCCGATGCGACGAGGCTGGACCGGGCGCTCTGCATCCGGACATAGGCGTCGTTCACGTCCTGAACGACATCGCGCTGTGCGGTCAGCAAGGCACCGCGCGCCGCGTCGCGCGTGGCCATCGTCCGCCGCACGCCGGCCGCCAGACCGCCGCCCTGATAAATCCGCTGGTTCAGCTGCAGCGTGATGCTGCCATCCCGGCCATAGCCGCTCGACCCGACATCTTCGGACACGCCGGCATCGGCGCCCAGCGTCACGGTGGGCCCAAGGCCGGCCGATGCGCCCTTGACCGCCATTTCCGCGGCCTTGACCCGATGCTGTGCCGCCAGGATCGTCGGATGCGTGCGCACCGCCAGGGCCACCGCCGCTTCCAGCGACGACGGCGAGGCCGGCAGCCGCGGCTGTCCGGCCAGCCGGCCAATGCGACGTCCGACCACCGCCTGATATTCCGCCTGCGCCGACATCAGGTTGCCCTGCGCCGTGGTCAGGTTGTTGCGCGCGCCCGCGACCCGCGACTCCGCCAGCGCCACGTCGGTGCGCGTCACCTCGCCCACGTCAAAGCGGTCCTGCGCGGCCCGCAGTTCCTCGCCCAGCACCCGCAGGTTGTTGCGCTGAAGGTTCACGCTGTCGGTCTGCAACAGCACGTTCACATAGGCAGCGGTGGCCCGCAGCAGAACTTGCTGCTCGATCGCGATCAGATCCTGCCGGGTTGCCAGGATGGTCTCGCGCGCCTGCTCGATACCATAGAAGCGCACGCCGTTGTCGAGAAGCGTCCAGGTCAGCGACAGCCGCGCCGCCATCGGCGAGGTAGTGCGCGAGTTGAACCGCGACGACGTCAGGGCCGAACCGCTATAGTTCTGCGTCATGCTGACCGTGTAGTCGATGATCGGACGCAGCCGCGAAACGGCAATTGCAAAGTCTTCGTCCGAGGCCCGCAGAAGCGCACGGTTCTGTTCCAGAAGACCGCTGCTGTTGTAGGCGCCGATCAGGGCATCGGCGAGGTTATCCGCCTTTGCCGCAACTGCCGGCAGTGTCAGGGCCACCGCCGTCGCGAATGCCACACATCCGCGCCTCAGCCGCGCGCCCGCACCCAGGATACCCATCATCGTCTCCATCTACTTGCCAGTCGCGTCCGCCCGCTCCGCCCCAAACGCGCCGACTTCGGGAGTCTGATACCAATTCGGCGGACGTGGCAAGCGCCTGCGCTCAAAAGACAAAGGCGGTGTGTCGTTCAAACCCCGGCAGCACCGGTGCCCCGGCGTTGAAGGCGAACCGCCAGGAAACCGAGCCGCCCGACTTGTAGCCGATCCGGACCGATCCCAGCGCGCCTTCCATGAACAGGCAGGCGATGCGTCCGCCATCCTTGAGCTGGGCCACCAGCGCCTCGGGCAGCTGGTTAACCCCGCCTTGGACGAGAATGACATCGTAGGCGCCATGTTCCGCGGCACCCTCGGCCAGCGGTCCCTGATGCACGATCACGTTGTCGGCGCCCACTTCGGACAACAGTGCCGGCGCTTCCCCGGCCATCGCCTCGTTCTCTTCGACGGCGACCACCGCCTGCGCCATCCGCGCGACAACCGCCGCGGAATAGCCAAATCCGGATCCGACATCCAGGACCAGTTCGTCTCCCTCGACCGCCAGCGCGTCCAGCATCTTGGCCAGCGTGCGCGGTTCGAGCATCACCCGGCCGCGGCCGAGATCGATGTTGTCGCCCGCATAGGCGGCCTCGCGCAGCGAGTCCGGCACGAACAACTCGCGCGGGACGCTCAGCATCGCGTCGATGATCGGAAATTTGGTGACATCCGACGGGCGGACCTGGGTATCCACCATCATGTGGCGGCGGGCGGCGAAGTCGATCATGGGCTAAACTCTTCGGTTCACTGTGGGCCAGTCCCGGACAGATGTGCCACAGACCGCGCGCCCCGGCAACGCCTCGCGCCGCCAAATCGCAGGTGGACCGGGGCGTCACAGCGTCCCATGGGCCCAGAAGCGGCGGCTGCGCCTGCAGGACACGGGCACACCATGCCGTCTTCAGAGGATTGTAATGTCATCCTCCAGCCCGGTCTTGTCGGTCAAGCCCCGCAACAGGATGCTGTCTGTCGCGCTGATCTCGAGCAGGACGCCATCCCCGGTGACCACGCCATCCGCGACGATCTGCGCAGCATTCTCTCCACCGAACAGGGCCGAGGCAAAGACCAGCCGGTCGACGCCGACGACAAAGTCGGTGACCACGTCCTGACCGACCTGACCCTTGAAGACGAAACTGTCCACTCCGGCGCCGCCGGCCATGCGGTCCGACCCCGCGCCGCCGTCGATCCGGTCCCGCCCGCCGCCGCCTTGCATGATGTCGTTGCCGGCCGCTCCCATCATGCGGTCGTTGCCGCCGCCGCCGATCATTCGGTCACGCCCGGCACCGCCGTCGAGGGTGTCATTTCCCGTCCCGCCGTTCAGCAGATCGTTGCCCGCATGCCCCGTCAGCCTGTCCGCACCTGACTCGCCGAACAGCCGGTCCGGCCCTCCGCCGCCCAGCAGCACGTCATTTCCGATACCGCCGCGCAGGATGTCCCGGCCCGCGCTTCCGTTCAGGCTGTCGTCACCGCCGCCGCCCAGCAGGGTGTCGTTGCCAGCATTGCCGAACAGCCGATCGTTGCCGACGCCGCCCACCAGCCGGTCATGTCCGCCGCCGCCGATCAGCACATCGCGCCCGGCCCCGCCGTTCAGGGTGTCGTTGCCCAGACCGCCCGACAGACGGTCCGCTCCGCCCAGTCCGCTCACCACGTCGTCCCCCTGCAGGGCATCGATGACGTCACGTGCGGCGGTCCCTTTCAGAATATCATCGCCGGAGGTCGGCCCGCCCGGTTGCGAGGTGGAGCCGGGGATTTCCACCACACGGATATGCAGGGGGTCGATCCCGCCGTTCACAGCGCCATTCGACGCATCCGCCCAGACAACCGCGACATTGCCGTTGTCGAGCACGGTCGCCTCCAGCAGCGTCTGGGATGCGTTTGCATGCTCGGTCAGGCGCTGCGCGTCGCCCGCCGAACTTCCGTCGGCGTTCAGCAATTGCACGAGAATATCGAAATCACTTGTTGCGACGGCCACCTGCCAAACGATCAGCAGCCGGTCACCCTCGACCGGTACGACCTGACCGATGCTGTATTCCTCGCCCCACTCCGGAGCCGGGAAGGGTATGTCGATCCGCTTGGTCAGCGCGCCGGCGTTGTCGTACCAGTCCAGCCGGAAGTGGTCGATAGGAGTCTCATACCGGATGTCATTGTCATAGCGGTAGCCCATGACAAAGCCGCCCGCCGCCAGCGGCTGGATCACGTTCGGGGCAAAGCCCGTCACCGTCCCGTGCTGGTCCGGCGTCTGGTCGATCTGCAGGAAGACCGGTCCGCCCGCGCCGGGATCACTGGCCGGCGCACTGACCAGATCCGGCCCCGACAGGCGGATTTCTGTGCCGATATTGCTGTCGCCGCCCGTGATCACAAGGATATCCCCGTTCGCCAGCTGAACGACGCGTGAATCCTCGCCCGCGCTGTTCAGCAGCACCGGGGCGCCCAGGGTAATCCCATCCGGCGCAAGGACGCGACCGTAGAGGTCGTTCGGGCCCCGAGCCTCCCACACGAAAATCGCCCCGCCATCAGCGGTGCCGACCACGTCGCCAAATTGGTCGTCGTCCTCGGTTGCCTCGACATTTCCGCCATCCTCGGACACCAGGAAGGGCTGGCCCTTCGGCGCACCGTTGGCACCATAAACACGGGCAAAGACGTTGTCTTCGCCGCCCGAGATGGTCATCGACCAGGTGACGACGAACCCGCCATCGGCCAGCGCGGTGACCTGGCTGTCGGAATGCGCATGCTCGGAGGGCGTGTTGGCCACGCTGCCCGGTCCCAGGGGCGCGCCGTCAGGTGCAAACATCCGCACGTGGATCGACCTGTCTCCCGCCGGTTCGGACCAGGTCGCAACGATCTGCCCGTTGGGCAGGCCGGCCACACGAGCCTCGGTTCCGAACTTGAGGGTGAAAAGAGACAGGAAATCGCTCAGCGAATATTCGGGCAGAAGAGTAAGGGGCATCAATACGTCCAGTAAAATAGTCTCATTGCACGCGGTGAACCGCGCCATCCGCCCCGACCACAGATCGGAGGCGGCGCTTGCAGCCGCCAGCGGACGGGCCTAAAACATTTTGAAATCCCGATGAAAGTCAAGGTCTTTGACCGTCTGGTCAAACTTTGACCCGCGACTTCGATACGGCGGATGATCCGGACGAGCGCAAAAGCTCCAAACACAAGCCATCCCGCCCACCGGATAACCGCTTGACGGGATCACCGGGAAAATCTATCCAGCCACGGCAGTTGGCGGGTTGGCGGAGAGGTTACGCAGCGGATTGCAAATCCGTGTAGACCGGTTCGATTCCGGTACCCGCCTCCAGAGGCTACGTTTAAGCTATTGTTTTTCCGACATAAATTACCGGATGCCCGCTCAAGAGGTGCAACCTACCCGCCCATAGAAAAAGGCCGGACCCGAAGGCCCGGCCCGTGTCGCAAGTTGCGACAGCGCGGTTAGTGCTGCGCGGCCGTGGTCGGATTCTCCCGCCGGTCATAGACGGCCTGCTTCCAGAGCTGGAGCGCCTCCTCAACGTCAACCCCATCCTCGGCCACGGTGCGCATGGCGAGAAGTAGCGCGCTCATCTCCGCCTCGGTCATTTCCAGCTTGCGCAAAGCATCGAGCATACCGCGCCGCTCTTGCTCGCTCTTCCGATAGGCAATCGCCATGCTTTTCGGATCGCCGCAAACGATCCAGTCGATAGAAGCGCCAACGCTGCCGATCCAGCCCACGCTGGACGTAAGCAGATCGCCCTTTCTGTATTTCAGCTTAGGTTCTTCCAAGTCGAACCAACGGCACCAGGCGGCGACACGGCCGCGTTGCGTCGTCAGGTCGAGTTCAGGTTGAGCGGTGTCTAGTTTCGATGCGGTCATTGCCAAATTCTCCCGTTATGCTACCGTCACAGCAAAGGTGACAAATGCACAATATCAAGGGGCAGCAATGGTGACAAGCGCACAAATCAGGGCGGCGCGTGGATTGCTCAACTGGACCGTCCGTGATCTTGCGGAAAAGGCCGGCGTTCACCGGAATACGGTCACGCGCGCCGAAACCGATGCGACAGGCCCCGGCCATGCAACCGCCGCGATTCGTGCCGCGCTTGAAGACGCTGGAGTCCAGTTCATCGCAGAGAATGGCGGCGGAGCCGGGGTTAGGCTTAAACGAAAGGAATAGGCAATGGAACGTGAGAGCGTGTTTGAATGTCTGGACGAGCATGGCAACGTTAGATCAGTTGCAGTGCTTCGCCAAGATGACGGCCGAGAAGTATGCCGGATCGTCGGAGGTCCGGAACTCACACGGATTGATGAAAACACATTCAGGGCAGAAGGAAACGCACAATATGCCATTAAGCCAATGATATACAAGCGAGTTTAACATCTTAGCACGGGCCAAAGGTAGCGCTGAAACAGCTTCGATGGCTGGCTGACGCCCAGTCACGATAGACAAACATATATCCAACTCCCCCCAATACGATGGCGACGACCAGAAACAAGATGGCTAAGCGGTAGTCCATCCGGCAGGTATGGTAGGTTTGCACGTGCCATGCAATTCTAAGCTGTGCATCTTCAAGCGTTGAATTTTGGTCGTCCTCCCTTTTCAAGGCTGATGCCTTCCAAGTTGGAAGGCACGCCTGAATCAGATTCGCCCCCGTTTGCTGTCGCTGATGACAGACGTTCGCACCCGATTCTCAAATTGCCGGTGCATCGCCACCATTGCGGCCTCCAGGCGCGCGACTGCGGCCTGATCCGCCCCCCGCGCGTCGATCTGCGGTGCAAAGGTGAATTGTTGCCCAGAGCCGCCCGCTCCGCTTGCACTCCGAAGCGCGGACTGCGCTTGAGACACGCTGAGAATGCGCCCGTCCACCTTCGGGAAGAAGGGTTCCGGCCCGGCCTCTCCGACCATGTAGGGACTGCCGGCCGAAACCATGCCGCCACCGGCACGAGGCTTGAACAGGCCACCAAACAGGCCATCAAGCCACTTGCCAGCGCCCAGCCCCTTGAACGCCGAATGGATCAACATTCGCGATAGCTCATTCAGCAGCGAGGCAACCGCATCCTTGGCCGAAGCCGAACCGGTCACGATAGAGGCGAACATATCCTCCAGAGAGTTTTCCAGCGTCTTCGCCGTGTCGCTCAGCTGCGCCGCGCTTTCGTTCAGAGCGCTCACCGCCCGGTCCCGCACCTCGTTCGTGACGATCTCCGGGAACAGCCGGTGAAGCTCGTTGATGCGCTCCATTTCGGTCGCATACTTCTCGGCCGCTGTGCGAGTGTCATTGAACAGCCGTTCGGCCTCTTTCAGCCCATCGGGGACTTTCTTACCGCCGCCACCTCCGCGCGTTTTCTCCGGCGGGGTCACATAGCCGATAACCATTTCCGCGCGTTCAACTGGCGTCGGGCCACGGCCACGCCCGCCGTAAATCCGGCCACTCGGATCAGCCGTGCCAGCCTCATACCCTGCCGCCAAGGCGTTCTGTCGGTTGAAAGCGGCCAGCAGGTTGTCAGCAAGCCGTCCAGCCTCGTCCGCTGCATCCTTGACGCCAGCGGCCAGATTGATCTGCGCAAAGGTCAGCCCGTTCTCAACTGCGATCAGAAGCGATTCGTAAAGGCCGATGGTCGTTTCATCCGCATCCTTCAAGCCGCCCGTCGCGGTGAAAATCTGCTGGGCAAAACGCGACATTGCATCGGTCTGCGCCTCCAGGGTTCCGGCTGTCTGGATTTCCGCAAGCGTGGCGGCCATCTCGGCCGCCTCAAAGGTCCCGACCTTCAATTCCTTCCGAATGGACTGGATTGCCTTGATCAGGTCGTTGTCGGCATTCAGAACATTGGAAAGGCTTTGCCCCTGCGCCGCGCGCAGCTCTTGCAACCGGGCGGTCTGCGCCTCAGTCCGCGCCCGACCAAGATCCTTGAGTTGCTGAATTTCCTTCTCACGGGAGGCGAAAAGGTCTTCCTCCAGGGCAAGGATTTGCCCGGCAATCTCGACCTCCTGCCGTGTGACACCTGCGCCGATACCGGCAAACTCGCCCGGCAGAGAACCGGCCACGTCCGCGAAAGCCCGTTGCGCCCGAACCGCCGCAATCTGCTTCTGAAACTCCAGTATCTGCTGCGCCTCGGCGGCGCGGTCGCCATACTGCGAAACCAGGTCGCCAGCTGACACGGCCGACGCGCGCGCCGCAGCGTTGTAAGCGTCCGTCGCCTTGGCAAGTTCCTTCATTTGGTCGGACAGGCTTTCAGCTTTGCCGCCCATGCTCGCCAAGGCGATTGCGACCGGGATGCCGATTGCCGCCACGGTGCCCAGAAGCGGCCCGACAAGGCCAAGAGTGCCGCCTAGAGCACCGAAGCCGCCCAGAAGCTGCGGCAACTGCTGAGACAAGGCCCGGCTGGCGCTGGTGCCCGCGCTGATCTGCACCGCCACGTCTCCAAGCTGATTCGCCGTGTTCTGCAACACAAACCGACTCGCGCCCGCGCTGGTGCCGATCCGGGTCAGGCCCTCGGCCGCCTTGTTGGCGTTCGCGGCAATGCGCGTATTCATCTGGTCGAACCGCTTTTCAATGCCGGTTGAGGTGCTGGCCGTGACCTGCCGTGCCCGCGCCATCTGCTTTTCCAGCTTGGTCAGGCTCGCCTCCAGGCGGACAACAAGAGCGCTTTCAATGTCAGCCATCCGTCTTGGCCTCCATTACCTGCGCCTGCGTCCGTTCGCGCCGCTCCAGGACTTCCAGGCGGTGCCGCAGGCGAGCATTTGCATTCGCCAGCGGCAAGACCGCTTGCAAGATCACGTTAACCTGCTCGAATTGGAATCCCGACAGCACCAGCCGGGAAGCGAGCGCTTGCAATTCATCACAAGCGGCGTGGTTCGCCCGATCAACCTTGTTCACGTACTGCCTCCAGTTCCTTCAAACGCTGATGACCGGCCTTAACCTCTACCTCCAATGCTTCGATCCGCTTGATGTATGGGCGCAGCGCTTCCGCCAGCACCTTGCCGGTTTCTTCTGCCAGCCATGTTGCCTCTGACGCCTTCATTCTGCGCCCCTCTTACTGCCCGCCAGCGGCCACCAGCGCCGCGCAGGCGGGAAAGGCTCGTGTCCGCCAACTTGGCGGTCTGGCGCAGACGCTGCGGCCTCCAGAGCCGCAATGCGCTTTTCCAGGTCGCTTATCCTTTTGAAAATCCAGCTTCCGGCCGATGAATCCATTGCTCTTGCCCTCCCTTAAATGCTGGTCGGTTCGGTGATGGTGGCGAAGGCGATTGCGTTCTCCCGCAGCGGCTGCGCGGCAAGGTGCAAAATCATCCGCACCGCCCGTCCGTTGGTCTGGAACATGGAAACCGCATTCGTCGCCGTGGGCGTCACGGTGTCGTTGGTCGGGTTGTCCAGCATCTGAATTGTAGCCTGACCAGACGCGGCAATCTCGACGCGCTCCAGATTCGAACCAATCGCCCGGGCGTTAACCAGCGCCATCCGCCAAGGATCGAGTCCATCGGACAGGACGGCCGGCCGGCCTAGGATCATCCCATCAAACGGGTTCATGGAATCGGGAAGGTTGGGCATCGTTACTAACCAATTCCATGCTTTCGGAGACAGAGCCCAATAAAGCCGGGAAAACGCGCCCGTGTGAACGGCAGACAACATGCCTTCGATCATCTGCCGAATTGCGTCCAAGTCGCTGCCGTAATCGGTTGCCTCGAAGGTGCCCGAATTTGTGAGCCGCTGGAAAAGTGCCCGGTCTGCGGCTTCTGCCGCTGCCGCGCGCAGAAGGTGCGAAATGAATGCCTGTCCTTCGCCGCTGGTGGCAGTCCAAAGTTCGGCCGTTGTCGCGATCAGCGCGGCAACTTTGAAGGCTTCCAGCTTGTCGCGGCGCATGTTTAGCGCTTGCAGCGGAATCGGCTTTCCCTCGTCAATCTCTGTGGCCGTCGCGGCCATAACCGATGTGGCGAGCCAAGTTTGCATCGGCGCGGCGGTAACGGACGAGTCCGCCAGCATCCGAAAGAGAACGGACGTTTCCGCCGCCTGCGCAACGAAAGCGGTTACGGCCGTGGAGCTTCCCGCCAATCCCGGCTGACCGGCCACGGTTTCAGCCGCCACGGCCGCCTTAATCCGCTCAATGATTTCGAGCGGTGCGCCAAGAGCTTCCGCCGTGCCCGCCACGCCCCGACCGGGGTATTGGCTTAGCAACGCCTTTGATCGCGCAAGCCAGGGAAGCAGCGCGCCAGAGGCGACAATCTCGGTGGATACTGGCCGGTTTTGAATGGTCATGGGGCATCGCCTCAAATGATGAATTTCCCCGATTATGCCGGACATTGCCCGGCCGACCTATCGCGGCAATGTTTCGTTCCCAGAGTGAAGCATTGCCCAGACGGTGCCCGCTCCATCCCGCCCGACGCGCGCCGTTGTCCGGGCTTCCTGCTGCGCCAGCCATCGCCCAAGCCGCCGCGCAGACGTTGCCCCTGCCACCTCCAACGCGGTGCAAATGTCCGGTGTCGGAGCGCCTTCAATCCGCGCGCACCGCCCCCTCGTCTCGGCCAGCTCCAGCGCTTCGCCGGCCGTGAAGACGCATCCGTCTGGATAGGCTGCGCGCAACTCAGAGGCCAGCCAATCGCCTTCATCCGGCACCAGCGCCGCAACCAGTCGTTCGAGCCGTTCCAAACGGGCCAAGATTGCCGCCTGATCTGTCATCGAGCGTCACCCGCCATGAATTGCTGAATTGGCGGCTGTGTCCAGCCTTGTGCCACGCAAGAGCCGCAGGGCGTCGTCGCATACCTTTTCGCCACGTTCAGCGTCTCTACGAACACCCCGCGCAGACTGCCCGGTTTTCTCGGCCTGATCGTCTGAGAAAGAGGGTTGGACAAGTTGGCCAACCCTTGTGTGTTGGTTGCTTCCATTTGCCGTTTCCGGGTGCAGCGCCTCGTACGCCCAGGATTTCCCAACTGTGGATGGCTGAGAAAGCCTGAGCCGCCGGTTCCTTGCCGGGCGGCCTCTGAGGATCGCACCGCCCCCCCGCCCATCCGGGATTTCTGAATTGGCGATGCGCGCGAATGCTTGGGCGGTCGGTTCGGCATGTCTCACCACCCGGGGATTACCCACCCCCGGCCACCGGTTCGCCTTCACTGTAAACGGTTTACAGTGAGCCGCTCGCCAAGCCTTCGCTGCGCCGGGAAGCAGACCGCATCTGCAATCCGTTTGCAGATAGCCGAAACGCGCCTCGTGAATTTCATCGCCGCGCAGGCCAAGGTTTGGCGCAGAGGGAAATCGCGGAATCCGTAAAAGATCACTATACACTTCTCCCCCTTCCCTTAGGCCAGACGATAGAGACCCGGCCGCTTGCCCCGGACCGGCGGCTTGATCTCCTCCACGAAACCGCGTTCGATCAGCGTGTCACGCGCACGGGCGATGCGAGTGTGATGCCACGGCGGCTGTTTAGCCTCGCTCATCGCGGTCGGCGCGATCCGAAAGCTGGGGCGGCTGCCGTGCCAACGCTGGAACAGCATCAGCAACGTGAAAGCGTCGGGGTTGTCGATCAGGGCATCCATCCTGCGATCTCCTTCGGTAACTTGCGGCTTGATCAGGCCGAGGAAGTTCCTGCCCGTGGTCTCGTATCCCCAAGCGGATCGGGCGCAGCGCTGAACCTCGGACGCGGAAAGCGGATCGGGAAAAGCGCTGGCCCAAGTGGCGGCAACGTCGCTCAGGGCGTCCAGGTCGTCACAATGCCGCGCCTGCGTCATGCAATAGCGCCACAGGGCGTGGTTGCGCTCGCCCTGCTGCACGCCTTCAGCGGCCCGGCTGAAGCCGGTGTCGAGCGCGCCGGGCTTGATGACCGGCAGACCGTCGAGCGCTGCCAGACCGCCCGTGCGGAAGGCGTAGGACGCGCCGAGATCCTCGCGCCAGGACGGCGGTGCAATGGAAAAACCGGCGCCCAATACGTCGATAGGCTGGCCGGGAAAGGGACGGATGCGCCGCCCTTCACCGTTGTGCCGATACCAGGCCTTGCTTTTGCCGCTTGCCGTGCGGACAGTCAGCGGGGTTCCCCCGAAGCGTTCCAAGACAACGGCCAACCAAGCCTCGCCGACGCCATCCACGTCGATTTCGGTCAGGCCTGACGCCTGACCCATGACGATGCCCAGCCCATCGGCATCGCCAAGCCGGGCATCAGCGGCCCAGATGCGCGCCCGCTGGGGCGTTGCGAATTGCCAGCCTTTGACAGCGGGGCGCTTGTGCCGGGCGTCCACCGGGAAGGCCGGAAGACCGGCCTCCGCGTATTCATGGGCGTGTGCGGCGAAGATGCGGGCGGCGTTCATTCGTCATCCCCATCGTGATCGTCGCCCGGCGCGGGAAGGGCGTAGGCAATCAACTGCTTGTCGAAGGTTTCGCGTTCGCGATCAGTTTCGAGTTGGTCATGGTCGAGGTGGCGCTCGATGGCAGCCCTGAGGATTTCGGCGATCATGTTCGGCGGCAGTGCTTCCAACTGGCATGTTCCGCCGTCCCAGGACTTGGACCGGCTGTCCGTAGCCTTGGGGGGCGCTGTCGGCAGGTCGAAGTCGCGCACCTGGTTGCGCGTCAGGGCGATGCGCTCGAAGTTCACCTCCACCGTCGCCCAGGGGCGGTCGGCGGCGACGAAGGCCGCGACGTCCTCGGCCACGCTCTCGAAGATGCTTTCGCCGCTGGGGTCATAGTCGCCCAGGTGCAGGATCACGGCGGGCTTGCCGATCCGGCAGATACGATCCGCCAGCCTCTTCTTCGCGGTCAGACTGTCGAAGCCGCCGGACGAGTAGACTGGAACCGAATAGGGTTCGGCAACGTCATGCAACTGCACCTGCATCCCTGCCGCCTCGCACCAGACCTCGATGTAGATTTCCTGCCCGGAAAGCTTGTTCCTGGTGTAGTTCTCGCCGAGTTCGCGGACGTGACGCAGGAAGTCGTCGTGATCGTCAAAGTGATCCATCTGGTAGGTGATGATCCCGTCGTCGCGGATCGCGCGGAAGGGGATGCGGCGGGCGCGGCGGGCATTGGCCAGGTGATGGCAGAGTCGCCCATAGTCGGCCTCGGTCTTGTCGAAACCGAATGCACCGACCAGTCGATAGAATACCTGCCGGACGGTCAAAGGCCAGTATTCCCTATACTCGTTCATGACGAGATCGACCTGCTCCAGCAGCGCTTGGGTCTTGGCCTGCGGGTTGTAGTTGGTGATGTAGCCGCGCGGGCGTCCGGTTTTACGGCTTGCTGTAAAACTCATGCCGCCACCTCGCGCAGATCGAGGCGTTCCACTGATCCGCCTTCGGACTGGTAGAAGATCAGCGACTTGATTTGGTAGGTGATGCTGGTATTCTGATC
The DNA here is from genome assembly GCF_042654245.1 of Seohaeicola nanhaiensis. Classification (NCBI taxonomy): domain Bacteria; kingdom Pseudomonadati; phylum Pseudomonadota; class Alphaproteobacteria; order Rhodobacterales; family Roseobacteraceae; genus Seohaeicola; species Seohaeicola nanhaiensis. The sequence continues at coordinate 65,106 of NZ_JBHSGI010000034.1, read as the reverse complement.
CCGAAGCCCGTCAGCTTTGAAGTCAGCCCCGGTCGCGCCCGCCAGCGCGCCGGGGTTCGTGTTTTCTGCTCGCATGGGTCACCTCAGGCCGCGTTCTTGGCGCGTTTCGAGGCTTCCCACGCTTCGATCTCTTCCAAGTCGAAACGGGTGCATTTGTCGGAGAACTTGTAGGGCGTGGGAAAGGTCGGATCGGCCTTGATCCGGTCATAGATCGCGCGCCGGCTGGTATTCTGCCGCGCGCTCAGGTCCGCGATGCTGATGTAAGTCTTGGTCATAGTGGTGCATCCTGCCCGCAGGGTGCGCCAATCGCACCCTTTCGCCGGGGTGCGCCACAGGTTGCACACAAGCGCCGGGACACATGCGCGTCATGTCCCTACTTTTTGTGCCTGTCCCAAAGTTTCTTGTTTGCGGCTTGGCTTGTGCCGATACCTTCCTTCGCAGCAATCGCCGCAGCGCCGCTGACGGTCTGTCCCGGTATCAGCTCGGCCATGCGCTCCAATACAGCAGCGGTATTTTCCCCGAGTTGGCCCTTGCGCATTGCTCCGCCCACCTGCCCGGCTTTAACCTGAAGGACTCCGCGCCCGAGGGTCTTCCACGATACCAGGGACCAAACGTACAGAACTTCGTCCTCAAGTCGGCGCAGTCGGCCCCATGCCATGGCAATCTTTCCAAGCTCGGCAAATCGGCGAATCTGTCTCAGTTCGCATTTGACGGCAGCCGGGGAGCTGCGCTCGGCCACCCAATCGGAAACGGCAACGTCAGTGACCTTTTCGAGGAACAGTTTGGCGACAACCGATTCCTGCGCCGCCGATACCCGCTGCTCCACCGCTTCAAGCCGGCTCCAAAAGTCGCGCTTAACGGCCGCGACAAGTTCCTCGTCGTCGTCATTCATTGGACAGATACCTTCCCCAATGGGCCATCATCTCGCGGCGCTTCTCAACCTGATCGCTGCGGTCATAGGCTTGTTGAACCTTCGTTCCGACGCGGTGCGTCAGCGCGATTTCAGCCATGTCGCCGTCGTAGGTCGTGACCTCCGCCACCCACGTCCGGAAGGTCGCCCGACACGCGCCATGGGGAACGGCAGGTTCACCCGTTTGGGGATCCACAAAGCCGGTTTCATCCTTCTTGACTTGCGCGGCGTGGATCTTCCGCATGACTGCGGCGAGCGCCGCATCGCTCAGAGCGCCGCCGCGCGGTGCCCAGAACACCAGCGGGTTGCCGTTGTCCCGAGGCAAGCCGTTCAACAGGTCGATCATGCGGTCGGTCAGCGGCACGCGATGTGCCGATCCGGTCGGCGGAATCTTGGACTGCTCCCGGCCGGGCTGGATCGTCCACATCCTCGCGTCGAGGTTGATTTCCTCCCACGTCGCGAAGCGAACCGCGCCCGTCCGCGAGACCGTCAGCGCCTGAAACTCCAGCGCCCTCGCGCTGATGCCCTCGCGCGCGCGCACGGCCGCAAACCACGACGGCGCATCGCCTAGCTTCAAGGCGGGGTAGTGACGCGCGCCCTGTAGCCGCGAAGGCGACGGTAAAACCATGTCGAGGTTGCCGCGCCAAGTCGCCGGGTTGCGGCCGGTGCGGCTCCCCGCCACGGTCGCGAAGTCGAGCACGCGCTCGATACGCTGGCGCACCTTCGTGGCGGTTTCCGTCTTGGTCGTCCATATCGGCCGCAGGGCAGTCAACACGTCGTCCAGGTCAATGTCGCTGACCGGCATCTTGCCGAGAATCGGAACAGCGTAGTTATCGAGCGAGGCGCGCCATTGCCTTCGGTGCGCGGCGCTCCGGAACTCCACCGCCTTTTCTGCGGCGAAGCGCTCGACGGCATCGCTGAATGTCATTTGCTTGCGCTGCGCGGCACGGCGCTGCTGCAAGGGGTCGATACCCTGCCGTATCAGCTTGCGGTATTCCCGAGCCTCTGAACGCGCATCCGCCAGCGTTGTATCCGGGTAACCGCCCAATCCGATTTCACGCCGTCGGCCGTTGATCCGCACCCGGAACAACCATGATCGCGCTCCGCTTTCCGTCACCTGTAGCAGAAGCCCGGCCACGCCGCCCACCGCGTGAACGCCTCTTGCGAGTCGCCTGACTTGTAGGTCATTCAGTTCGGCAGCTTTCTTCGGCACCGGTTCGATTCCCGCTTTGTTGGCAACTTCGAACCGAACAGGCGCGGCAACCTACCCGCCCAAAAAGTTCGCATTGGACGTAACACAACCGCACTCTACCGCAAAGAGGTTTCGCGCAAGATGTTGTTTTTGTTACCATCCCGCACGCATCCGCACGCTAGTCAGGTGGCGGTACCCGCCTCCATCTCCTTCTAAGTGATTGGCTTGCTCGCGCTCGACTGTGTCGGGCCCAGCATTCGTCGCTACGAAAGAGGCGCTTGGGTTGCCAGGCCACCCGATGCGGCGGCCACCCGACCTTGGGCGTGACAGCATGGTATTCTCGGACCATGCCACCAGGATTTCGATGCTTTTGCCAGCGCACCTGTCGCGATCGGGCGTTCAGAATGGTCCATGGGCTGCCTCGGCGCGTAGTGAAATCCATGCGCGGCTCTGCGCCATGTCCGAGGAGGTTCAAGTGCCTGCCAGCCCAAGGGGCGGAGACCGCCTGCCCGCCTATGCCCTCTTCGCGGGGGTACTGGCGGCGGCCGGCCTGCCGATCTACCTGCATGCGCCGAAGTTCTTCTTCGACCAGTATGGCGTCGGTCTCGGTGCGCTCGGGTCGGTTCTCTTCGGGTTGCGGCTGTTCGATGTGATCCAGGATCCGGTCCTCGGCTGGCTTTCGGGAGTGCTGGAGCGCCGGCGGAGACGCGCCGTCGCACTGGTTGGCGTTGTCATGGCCGCGGCAATGGTCGGACTTTTCGCCATCGCCCCACCCATCGCACCGCTGGCCTGGTTTGCCCTGACCCTCGGGCTTCTGTTCACCGCCTTCAGTTTCCTGACGATCACCTTTTACGCGCAGGGTGTCGAAAAGGCCGGCCGTAATCCCGGCATGGGACATGTGCGGCTGGCGGCCTGGCGCGAGACCGGCGCTCTGATCGGCGTCTGCCTCGCGGCGGTGGCGCCGACCCTGCTGGGCGGTCTCTCGCCGCAGCCCTTCGCCCTTTTCGCTGTGGTCTTTGCCATCGCCGCACTCGTCGCCATTGTCGCGATGCGCCCCGAATGGCGGGCCACCGGGGCGGACACGCGACCGGCCTTCCGGGCAATCCTCGCGGACCCGGGGGCGCGACGGCTTCTGTGGATCGCCTTCGCCAATGCAGCCCCGGTCGCCGTCACCTCGACCCTGTTCCTGTTCTTCGTCGAATACCGGCTCGAGGCGCCCGGTCTCGAAGGGCCATTGTTGCTTCTCTTCTTCCTCGCTGCCGCGATCAGCGCGCCCCTGTGGGGATGGGCGGCTGTGCGCTGTGGCCTGCGGCGTGCCATGCTGGCCGGCATGGTGATGGCCATATGCTCCTTCACCGGCGCCGCCTTTCTCGGGGCCGGGGACGTGGTGCCCTTCGCGCTGATCTGCGTCGCGTCCGGCGCGGCCCTCGGCGCCGACATGACGCTCCTGCCGGCGGCCTTCTCGGCGCATGTGGGCTCGGGAACCGGCAATCCGGGTCAGGCCTTCGGGCTTTGGAACTTTGTGTCGAAATTCACGCTGGCCTTCGCGGCGGTGACCGTTCTTCCGGCACTCGACGCCGCCGGGCTGTCGTCCGACCGACCAGCGGGCGACGAAGCGCTGCTCGCCCTGAGCCTGCTCTACGCCGTTCTGCCCTGCGCCCTGAAGCTCATCGCGGTCTGGCTGCTGGTGTCCTCAAGGGAAATAGCTGCGCTCGATGCAGCTACCGGCGACGCGCGCGATTAAACAGGCCCAACACAGGTCTGGCTGCAGCCGGAACATCCCGGAGGGCAATGTCGCCAACAGGCATGGGTCCCTGAACCGGCTGCCTATTTGCCGGCGACCGATGCCTTCAACACGGCCGAGACCGGCGCAAGGGCAATCCGGGTCACGCGGTCCTGCAGGGCCCAGAGCAGCAGGGCCGAGATCGTGTCGGGGCGCACCCGGCCGAGCATGACCACCGCGCCTTCCTGACCGGCACGGAAGGCGGCCTGATCGAGGAAGCGGCGCATGACCGCCGGCGATTGCCCGGCGCCGTCAAAGTCGCGGAACACCGGCACGGCAGGGATGCCCTCGCGCACTGCCAGTTTCTGCGTCGTGTTCAGCCCGTTGCCCTGCGTGATCACCCCGCGTCCGCTGGCACCGGCAAAGGCGCTCACCTGATCCGACATCGGCCGGTTGCCCTGAATGCCGCTCTGCGTGCCTTCGAGCACAGCAAGCGCCTCGGGCAGCCGGGCGAAGCTGGCCGACAGGGCGATCTCGGCGTCCTGCGCCGTGCCGGCCCTCGGCAGATCGACCAGGGCCACCACTTCGAAACCGGCGGCACGGTGGCGGGCCATCTTGGCCGCGGCATCGGGGGCTGTCGGATCCACGGCGAAGGTCAGAGGATAGGGAAACTCGCGCAGGGCCTCCATGCCCAGCGACAGGTCGTCGTCGATCAGCACGATGGCCATCAACGGCTTGTCCTCCGGGTTTTCGAAGGGCACGGCATAGCGATCCAGCGGCGGCAGATCGACCGCGGCGGCAGTTTGGGGAGCGGCGGCAGGTTCCTCTGTTCCGCGCTCGGTCAGGGGTAGGACGCGCTTCCCGATGGTCGGGCGCAGGTCGCCCTCTTCGGATGTCTCGTTGCGCGACAGGACGATGACGCGCGGCGTTCCGGACGGGGCGGCCTCATCCAACGCCGGCGCGGTGTCGGACTCGGGCACCGCGATGGGCGCGTCCCGGCTCTCGGGCGCGGCGATGGTGGCCGGAGGTTCGGCCATGGCCGGGGCGGAAAACGGCTGCGGCGCCGCGGCCACGGCCTCGTCCGCAGGCGCGACGCCTTCCTTCGGCGCAGCCACTGTCGCAGGCGCGTCGGCCGGAACGGTCGAGGCATTGGGGGCAGGGTCGGCGAGAGGTGCGCGTACCGGTGACACGGTGCCGTCCGGCGGGGTGCCCCCCTCTGCCGTCACCGCCGGAGCCCCGTCTTCGGCCTGTGCCGACGGGACCGTGGCAGCGGGTTCGGTCACCGGCGCGGGCGGGTCGATCGCCTCGGTCGATACGCTGGGAACCGGATCCTGTGCGGGTTGCGAAATGGGCGCGGTGGGGTTCGCCGTGGGGGCCGACTCCGAGGCACCGGCAACGACCGACACAGTGCTGCCCTCAGGCGGCGATTGCGTGGCGGAAGGAGTGCCCGAGATCGCGGGAGGCGACGCAGGTTCGCTTGCCGCAACCGGATCGGGCGCCGCTGGCGTTTCCGGTGCCATCGCGCTGTCCTGCGCCTGGACTGCGCTCTCGCTCTTGAAACTGACCCCGGCGGTGGTCGCGCCGTCGCCCTGCCCCGCCGGTGCTTCCGGTGACGCGGCAACGGCGGGCTGCGCCGCCGGCGCGGTGTCCGCCCCGCCGGCCGGCGCGCCGGGTGCCGCGCCGCCGGAGGGTGCGTTTGGCACGGCCTCTACAACGTGGGAATCCTTGCCCGCGACGGACACATCGTTCTGCCCCGAGGCGGTTGAACCAGAGGTCGCATCGGGCGCTTCGCTGCCCACCTCCGGAACCGGCGTGACGGGGGCCACGACCGACAGCGCAACTAGGCCCACGCCGACTACGACGCCACCCAGAACGATACCCCCGAGAAATCCGCGCATAGCTGCCTTGCCTCTCATCTGTTGGCCCGCCGCCGCCGGCCGTCTGACGCGGCCTTTCGGTAAGGGCGGGTCGCGGACGGTTGCGCCTTGACGCTGGCCCGCAAGCCTGACCATGTAGGTGCCGAACCCTGACGCCGCCCCGGCCCGCGGCACCCCGCATCAACCGAAACAGACGAACCGAAACGCCGAATGCTGCTTCTGATCGACAACTATGACAGTTTTACCTACAACCTCGTCCATTATCTAGGGGCATTGGGCGCGGCCGTGACCGTCAGGCGGAACGATGCGCTGGATGTGCAGGCCGCCATGGCGATGCGCCCGGCCGGAATCGTGCTGTCTCCTGGTCCCTGCGACCCGGATCAAGCCGGTATCTGCCTGGCCCTGACCGCCGCCGCCGCCGAGACGCGCACCCCCCTGCTGGGCGTCTGCCTGGGCCATCAGACCATCGGGCAGGCCTTTGGCGGCCGCGTCGTGCGCGCGGGCGAGATCGTGCATGGCAAGCTTGGCCATATCCGCCACTCCGGCAAGGGCCTCTTCGCCGGCCTGCCCTCACCCTTCGCCGCGACCCGCTATCACTCGCTGGTGGTCGACCGCGCGACGCTGCCCGACTGCCTGGAAGTGACAGCCGATCTCGAGGACGGCACCATCATGGGCCTGCAGCACCGCGAGCTTCCCATCCACGGCGTTCAATTCCACCCGGAATCCATCGCCTCGGAACATGGCCACGCCCTGCTCGACAATTTTCTCAAGACGTTGAAGGTGCCGGCATGAGCGACGCCCTGAAACCGCTGATCGGCGCTGCTGCCGAGCGTCCGCTGTCCCGCGCCGAGGCCGAAACCGCCTTTGCCATCCTGTTCGAGGGCGAAGCGACGCCCAGCCAGATCGGCGGCCTCCTGATGGCGCTGCGCACACGGGGCGAAACCGTTGACGAATACGCTGCCGCCGCCGCGGTGATGCGCGCCAAATGCCACAAGGTCGCCGCGCCGCAGGGCGCCATCGACATCGTCGGCACCGGCGGCGACGGCAAGGGCACCCTGAACATCTCGACCGCCGCCGCCTTTGTCGTAGCCGGTGCGGGCGTAATCGTGGCCAAGCACGGGAACCGCAACCTCAGCTCGAAATCCGGCGCCGCAGATGCCCTTGGCCAGCTTGGCATCAAGGTGATGGTCGGCCCGAAAGTCGTTGAATCCGCCATCAGAGAGGCCGGCATAGGCTTCATGATGGCGCCCATGCACCACCCGGCCATGGCCCATGTCGGTCCGGTGCGCGCCGAACTCGGCACGCGGACGATCTTCAATATCCTCGGGCCGCTGACCAACCCCGCAGGCGTCACGCGCCAGCTGACCGGCGCCTTTTCGCGCGCGCTGATCCGGCCCATGGCCGAGACCCTCGGTCAGCTTGGCTCGGAAACCGCCTGGCTGGTCCACGGCAGCGACGGCACGGACGAGCTAACCATCACCGGCTTGTCCTGGGTCGCGAAACTCGCGAACGGCGCCGTCACCGAGACCGAACTGCACCCCGAGGAGGCCGGCCTGCCCGTTCACCCCTTCGAAGCCATCGTCGGTGGCAGCCCCGAACACAACGCCGCCGCCTTCCGCGCGCTTCTGGACGGGCAGACCTCGGCCTATCGCGATGCGGTATTGCTAAACGCCGCCGCCGCGCTGGTCGTGGCCGATGCCGCCGCCGACCTGCGGGAGGGGGTGGAGATGGCCGCGGTCAGCATCGACAGCGGCAAGGCGCGCGACAAAGTGGCCGCCGTCGCCCGCATCACCCAGGGCGCCTGATGCCGCTCGACCTGTCGCGCCTCGGCGGGTGGGCGGATTTGCCGTTCTTTACTCAGGATCTGCCCGCGATCGAGACGGCGCTTGCCGCCGAACCCGGGGCGGTCTATCCGCCGCCCGCGCGCATCTTCAAGGCGCTGGAACAGACCAGCCCCGCAGATACCCGGGTGCTGATCCTGGGACAGGATCCTTATCACACGCCAGGAAAGGCCGACGGCCTGGCCTTTTCGATCGCCCGGAACTTTGGCGGCAAGCTCGACAGCCTTGGAAACATGTTCAAGGAGTTGCAGGACGATCTTCAGGTAATGCGTCAACGCACCGACCTGGAAGACTGGGCCGCGCAGGGCGTGCTGCTGCTCAACACCTCTCTCACGGTGCCCGAAGGCCGTCCGCACGGGCACAAGTCCATCGGCTGGCAAAAGCTGATCCATCAGGTTCTGGACCGTCTCGACCAGCAACCGCGCGCCCTGATCCTCTGGGGCAAGCCGGCCCAGAAACTCGGGGCACGGATGAACAATCCCGGCCACCTGCGCGTTGAATCCGCACATCCCTCGCCGCTCTCCGCCTATCGCGGCTTCTTCGGATCGCGCCCCTTCAGCCGGGTCAATGCGTGGTTGCGGGCCAACGGCGAGAGCGCCATAAACTGGGCTGACCAGGAGTGACCATGACAGATACCATTCTCGACCGCATCAAGGCCTACAAGCTGGAAGAGGTCGCCGCGGACAAGGCCGCCAAACCGCTGGACGAGGTCGAGGCCGAGGCCCGCGCCGCCGACCCCGTGCGCCCCTTTGCCGAGGCCCTACGCCGCGCCACGCACGAAGGCTACGGTCTGATCGCCGAAATCAAGAAGGCCAGCCCGTCCAAGGGCCTGATCCGAGAGGATTTCGACCCCGCGACCCTCGCCGCTGCCTATCAGGACGGTGGCGCCACCTGCCTGTCGGTGCTGACCGATACGCCCAGCTTTCAGGGGGCAAAATCGTTCCTGACCGAGGCCCGTGCCGCCTGCGACCTCCCGGTGCTGCGCAAGGACTTCATGTATGACACCTATCAGGTCGCCGAGGCCCGGGCGCTCGGGGCCGACTGCATCCTGATCATCATGGCCTCGGTCTCGGATGCGCAGGCCAATGAACTGGAAGCGGCAGCGCAGGATTGGGAGATGGACGCGCTGATCGAGGTACACGACGAGGCCGAACTCGAACGCGCAAGCCTGCTGAAAAGCACGATGGTCGGGATCAACAACCGCGACCTGCGCAGCTTCCAGACCTCGCTCGACACCACCCGGACTCTCTCCAAACTGGTGCCGGCCGATCGTCTTCTGATCAGCGAAAGCGGACTCAACACGCCGGAGGATCTGGCCGATCTGGCCCGCTACGGCGTGCGCAGCTTCCTGATCGGGGAAAGCCTGATGCGGCAGGCCGATGTCACGACCTCAACCCGCAACCTGCTGGCCAATCCCCTGCGCGCCGGGGGGTTCTGATGGCGCTCACCCATTTTGACGCCAAGGGCGATGCGCATATGGTCGATGTCTCCGACAAGGCCGTGACCTCGCGCATGGCCATTGCCGAGGGTTGGGTGAAGATGGCGCGCGAAACCTTTGAAATCATTTCCGAAGGCCGCGCCAAGAAGGGCGACGTTCTGGGTGTCGCGCGCTTGGCCGGGATCATGGGCGCCAAGAAGACGTCCGAGCTGATCCCGCTCTGCCATCCGCTGCCGATCACCAAGGTCGCGCTCGACCTGACGCTGGATGCCGATCTGCCCGGCGTGCGCATCGCCGCCACCGTCAAGACCACCGGCCAGACCGGCGTCGAGATGGAAGCGTTGACCGCCGTCAGCACCGCTGCACTGACCGTCTATGACATGATCAAGGCGGTCGACAAGGCGATGGAGATCGGCGGGATTCGTCTGGTCCTCAAGGAGGGCGGCAAATCCGGCCGCTACGAAGCCCCATGATCACCGTCGAACAGGCCCGCGCCCTTCTTTTCGATCTCGTCGGGCCGCTGGCCGTCGAAGAGGTGCCGCTCAGCCGCGCCAACGGCCGCGTCCTGGCCCGCGAGGTCACGGCACAGCGCGACCAGCCGCCCTTCGACGCCTCCTCGATGGACGGCTATGCGATCAAGACAACTGAGGCGCAGAAGGATTCGATGTTCCGCGTCATCGGTGAATCCGCCGCCGGGCATGGCTTTGCCGGAACGGTCAAGGCGGGCGAAGCGGTGCGCATCTTCACCGGTGCGCCGATGCCGCAAGGTGCCGATTTCGTTGTTATCCAGGAAGATGTGAGCCGCAACGGAGATCTGATCACCATCTCGGACGACCCCGGCACCAATCCCAACGTCCGCGCCGCCGGTGGCGATTTCCGCGCCGGCACCGCGATGTCCGCGCCGCGCCGACTGCGGCCTCAGGACATTGCCCTGCTGGCCTCGATGAACGTCGCCCGCGTGCCGGTCACCCGCAAGCCGGTGATCGCGCTTATTTCGACCGGAGACGAACTGGTGATGCCAGGCGAAGAGCCCGGCCCCGACCAGATCATCGCTTCGAACACCTTCGGCCTCAGGGCGATGTTGGAAGAGGCCGGCGCCGAACCCCGCGTGCTCCCAATCGCGCGCGACAGCCACGCCTCGCTCGAAACCGCCTTCGATCTCGCCCGCGGCGCCGACATGATCGTCACCATCGGCGGCGCCTCGGTCGGCGATCACGATCTGGTCGGCGAAGCGGCGGGCAACCTGGGCCTGAAGCGGTCGTTCTACAAGATCGCCATGCGCCCCGGAAAGCCGCTGATGGCAGGCCGAATGGGCGATGCGGCGATGGTGGGCCTGCCCGGCAACCCGGTCTCGGCCATCGTCTGCGGCTATCTGTTCCTCGTCCCGATGGTCCATGCGATGCTGGGTCTCGGCGCCCATACCCCGGCCCTGCTTACCGCAAGGGTGAAGGGCGATTTGGGTGCAAACGGCCCACGCGAACATTACATGCGGGCCGTCGTCAAAGATGGCGTCGCGACGGTTTTCGACAATCAGGACAGTGCGATGCTGGGTGTTCTTGCCGTAGCAAACGCGCTTGTCGTGCGCCCGCCGAACGACCCAGCCCTCGCCGACGGGGCGGAAATCAGCTATCTCCCCATCTGAACCAGAAAAGGAGAAAGCGGATGCGGCGGAAACTGGCAGCTGGCAATTGGAAGATGAACGGCCTTGGCGCGGATCTGGCGGAACTCGACCGCCTCTGCGCCGCCCATCCTGCGCCCAACTGCGAGATGCTGATCTGCCCGCCCGCCACGCTGATCCACCGCGCCGCCACGCTTGCCGAGGGCACGGCGCTGAGGATCGGCGGGCAGGACTGCCATGCCGCGACCAGCGGCGCCCACACCGGCGATCTCTCGGCCGAGATGCTGCGCGACGCGGGTGCCACCCATGTCATCACCGGCCATTCCGAGCGGCGCGCCGATCATGGCGAGACCGACGCCATCGTCCGCGCCAAGACCGAGGCGGCCATCGCCGCCGGGCTAACGGCCATCCTCTGCCTGGGGGAAAGCCTGGCCGAGCGTGAGTCGGGCCGCACCCTTGACGTGATCCGCGCGCAGCTTAGCGATTCCTTGCCGGAAGACTTCTCTGGCGAAACACTGGTTGTCGCCTATGAACCGGTCTGGGCCATCGGAACGGGGAAGGTGGCCAGCCTCGACCAGATCGCCGAGGTGCACGTTTTCCTGCGCTCACAGCTGCTCGAACGTCTCGGAGCCGACGGCGATCTCATCCGCCTTCTGTACGGCGGCTCGGTCAAGGCGGCCAACGCCGCAGAGATCTTTGCCGTGCCCGAGGTCGACGGTGCATTGGTCGGAGGCGCCAGCCTGACTGCGGCCGACTTCACCCCCATCGTTACTGCGCTCGACCGCGCCTGATTTCACGACATGGAGGCTTTGCGTCTGGCCCATTGGGCCATGGTTTTGACGTCGGGTCCGGTATAACGCGGGACGATGCGGTAAACGGCCTCTACCGCATTTTCCACAGCAAAAGCGATCAGTCCCAGCGCGACCACGGCCATCAGGAAACGTCCGAAGGGAAACGAGCGGATCTGGCCCAATGCCTCGCCGATACCCGCCGCGGAGCCGGGGTCGGTCTGCGTCGCCGCATAGACGATCGACACACCGATCACCGCAATCACAAGGCCCATGGCGATGCAGCCGAATTTCAGAACAGGGTCCAGGGTACGTGCGGTGGGGGTGACTCGTATATGCCGCTTGTAGCGTTCTGCGATGCCCTTCCAGGCGTAATACCCACCTGCCCCGATGGTTGCGAGGCCAACCAGCCCGACCAGCAGGAAGCCATAGGGCATCGACATGATATAGGCGACGACCTTCTGCGTACCTCCGCCTTCTCCACCATCGGAACTCCCAAGCGCCAGTCCGGCGATTGAAACCCCGATGGCCCCGTGGATCAGCCCGGTCACGACAAGTCCGCCCCGTGCAACCGCGCCTTTGATACCGCCGCCGTAGTCGTCGAGATCCAGCGCAGCATCGACCATACGCCGGAACGCATAGGCAAAGAGCCCCACCGCGGATATCAGGATAACAGCAATACCCCAGGTCTTGCCCCGCAGATCGGCCAGTGCATCGGTCGTGCCCTGCGCCTCGCCTCCCGTCACGGCCGCATAGAGCGCCAGACCTCCGACAATGACATAGACGATGGCTCGGGCCCCGTAGCCGATCCGCATGACGGGATCGACCCAGCCCCTGGCTTTTTCTGACATCAGGATCTCCTTCCAAGAGAAGGACGCGCGAAACCGCTCTGCAGTTCCGCGCGCGCCCCGATTACTTCGTGATGATCTCGGGCCCCATCACTGCCGTTGGCAGAACCGTCGACAGCCAGGGGATGTAGGTCACCATGATGAGGAAGACGAAGAGCACGGCCAGGAACGGCAGCGCCGCCCGGACCACTGCCATCATCGACATCCCTGCGACACCGCTGGTGACGAACAGGTTCAGACCGACTGGAGGCGTGATCATCCCGATCTCCATGTTGACCACCATGATGATGCCAAGGTGGATCGGGTCGATACCCAGTTCGATGGCGATCGGAAACACCAGCGGCGCCACGATCACGATCAGGCCCGAGGGCTCCATGAACTGCCCGCCGATCAGCAGGATCAGGTTGACGATGACGAGGAACATGATCGGCCCGAACCCCGCCGACAGCATCGCGCTGGCGATCTGCTGCGGAATCCGCTCGTCGGTCAGAACGTGCTTGAGGATCAGCGCATTGGCGATGATGAACATCAGCGTGACCGTCAGCTTGCCCGCCTCGAACAGCGTGTCACGGGTGTCGCGGTGAAAAAAGGCCGTGACCAGCGCCTGCGGCGCGCGCAGCAGACTGCGCTTGTCGCGCCCGTCCGCGGCCCGCAACGGCCCCATGTCGCGATAGACGAAGGTCGCGATCAGGAAGGCATAGATCGCGGCCACGGCGGCGGCCTCGGTCGGCGTGAAGGGCGCCTTGGACCAGTAGAGACCCACCACCTGCGTTGCGGCGCCGGCTGCATCATAGACGTCATGGGTGCCGAACCAGGGAAAGCCGTAGATGCCCAGCATGATGATCGCGATCAGCATCAGCCCCCAGAAGGCGTCGCGGAAACTGGCGCCGATCTCGCCCCAGCCCTGCCAGGTGCCCTTCGGCATCCCCTTGACCACCGCCATGATGTAGATCGTCACCATCAGCATGACGCCCGCCAGGATGCCGGGGATCACCCCCGCCAGGAACATCCGACCGACCGAGACGTCGGTGGCGCTGGCATAGACGACCATCACGATGGACGGCGGGATCAGGATGCCCAGGGTGCCCGCATTGGCGATGACGCCAGCGGCGAAATCCTTGGTATAACCCGCCTGCCGCATGGCGGCGATGACGATACTGCCGATGGCCACCACCGTCGCCGGGGACGATCCCGACAGCGCGGCGAACAGCATGCAGGCAAAGACCCCGGCAATTGCCAGACCGCCGCGCATGTGGCCGACACAGGCGATCGAGAACCGGATGATCCGCCGCGCCACGCCCCCGGTCGACATGAAGGACGAGGCGAGGATGAAGAAGGGGATCGCCAGCAGCGTGTAATGCCCGGCCATCGCGTTGAACAGGGTCTGTGCGACCGAGGCCAGAGAGGTATCCGACAGCGCCAGCAGGAACAGGATCGAGGCCAGACCCAGCGAAATTGCAATCGGCACGCCGATCAGCATCAGCCCGACGATGACGAGGAAAAGAACGAGAACTTCCATGGCTCAATTGTCCCGGTTCATGTGGGCGACGTCGGCGACGGCGTCCTCGGCTTCGTGGCTGACGATCAGGCCCTGCGCGCGGCCCTGGGCGATGCGCACCGTGGCCTGGACCAGGCGGAACAGCAGCAGGGCCATCCCGATGGGCAGGATCACATAAGGAATGAAACGGGGCAGCTTCTCGTAGGACTCGCCGTCGTTCATCAGCGGCTCGATCCAGCGGAGCCAATCCGGTATTGGCACCTCGTTGACCTCGAGATAGCCGCGATAGGAAGTCCGCTTCATCTCTTCAAAGCCGGTGGGAAACCACCGCCCCGTGGTCTGCGGCAGGTTGGCGAAATTGGCCCAGTAATCCCAGGCCCCCTTCATCAGCAGCAGCGCATAGATCAGGCAGAAGGCGGCGGCGATCAGCGCCACGATCTGGCGCGGCTTCGGCGCCAGCAGCCCGGTGATCGCGTCGACCCCCAGATGCGCCGTCACCTTGACAGCATAGCTGACCCCAAGCAGCACCAGCCAGGCGAAGAGGTAGAGGGTCAGATCCAGCCCCCATGTCAGGCCCGAGTTGAAGACATAGCGCAGCACCACGTTGATGAAGGTGATGATGGTCATCGCACCCAGGATCACCGCAATCGCGGTCTCCTCGAACTCGTGCACGAAACGTCCGAACATGGTTGTGGAATGATATTGCTTAGCCATGCAGTCCTCCCCGGGCCGCTGAAAGCGCGCGCTGTCCGGCCCCGTCTGGGACCGGACGCATCTTGAGTGATGTCAGTGCTTGGCGTTGATCGCCTGAGCGGCGTCGATGTTGTCCTGACCGACGTCGTTCAGGAACTGCGACCAGACCGGCTTCATCGCATCGACCCAGTCCTGGCGCTGCTCGGGCGTCAGTTCGCGAATCACGCCTCCGGCCGCCAGAATAGCGGCCCGGGCGTCCTGGTCGACCTTGTCGACCTCTGCGTTGCGCGACACGGTGACTTCTTCCAGGATCGTCCCCAGCTGGGTGCGCACATCCTCGGGCAGGCTGTCCCACCAGTCGGTCGAGGTCACGACCATATAGTCGATGATGCCGTGGTTGGTCTCGGTGGTGCCGTTCTGCACTTCAAAGAACTTCTGGCCATAGATGTTCGACCAGGTGTTTTCCTGCCCGTCCACAACGCCGGTCTGCAGCGCGCCGTAGACTTCCGAAAACGCCATCGGCTGCGGGTTGGCCTTCAGCGCCTCGAACTGCGCCTTGATCACTTCCGAAGGCTGCACGCGGAATTTGAGGCCGGCGGCGTCGCCGGGCTCGATCAGCGGCTTGTTGGCCGAGATCTGCTTCATCCCGTTGTGCCAGAACTGCAGGCCCAGCAACCCACGCCGGGTCATCGACTCCTTCATCGCCTTGCCGGTATCCGACATCTGGAACTCATCCACGGCGGCGATGTTCTTGAACATGAACGGCAGGTCGAAGATCCGGAAGACCTTGGTGAACTGCTCGAACTTCGACAGCGACGGCGCGGCCATCTGCACATCGCCCTGCAGCATCGCTTCCAGCACCTTGTCGTCATCATACAGTGTCGAGTTCGGATAGACCTCGACACAGACCTTGCCGTTCATCTCTTCGTTCACCCGGTCGGCGAACATCTGCGCGGCAATCCCCTTGGGGTGCTTGTCGGCATTGGTCACATGCGCGAACTTGATCACCATCTCGCCGGGGTCGCAGGCAGCCGAAGCCACGCCAGCGGTCACACCAAGAGACAGGGCCGCCACGGCGGCCGCAGTTACGAATTTCATCGGGTTCTCCTCCCAAAATGTCGTCGGTTCGGGGCATCTCCGCCCCATCGGCACCGCGATTCGATGCGCTGACCGAAGTGAACAGAATCGCGGAAATCCGCTCAACAGGAGCGAAGCCTGCGCCCTTTGGTGGGAATTTTATTTAATAAAATCAAATTATTACGTGCAACATTTCAGCCGAGCGAAGAAAACCATCCGGTCACTGATGCGAAAACCCACACAACCGATAGCGGGAACTGTGCGGTTTTCCGCACATCGTCAACGGCGGAAATCCTCCGGCCGGATGCCGTATTTCGCCAGCTTGTCGTAAAAGGTCTTGCGCGGCAGCTTCAATGCCTTCGCCGCTTCCGAGGCATGGCCGTTCTGCCGCCCCAGCGCCGCGATGAGCAGCGCCCGTTCGATCTGAGCCAGCTGCGCGGACAGCCCCAGCTCGGCCGCCTCCATCGCCTCTTCCGGCATCCCCAGCACGAACCGCATCGCCGCGCTCATCAGGGATCGGGTGTTGCCGGGCCAGGACTGCCCCATCAGGCTGGCGAGCTTCTCGGGCGCGATATCCGGCGCCTTAAGGCCTGCCTGTTCCGCCGCCTGCGCGACATAGTGGCGAAACAGCACCGGAATGTCTTCGCGCCGTTCGGCCAGCGAGGGCACCCGTACGCGGCTGACCTCGAGCCGGTAGAGCAGGTCGGTGTTCAGCCCGCTGCCGTCCAATTCCGCGGTGCTGCCCGCGAGAAGCCGGGTCGTCCCGCCCTCTTCCAGCGCCTCGATCAGCGCGATCTGGGTATCGGGCGGCAGCTGTGTGATCTCGTCCAGAAACAGCGACCCGCCGGCCCCCGCCGCCAGTGCCGCCGCAAGCGCGGCACGGTCCATCCCCGCCGCCGCGCGTTTCTCGAATGGCCCGTGCGACCGGCGCGAACTCAGATGGATCACTTCGGCCACCTTCGAGATCCCGCTGCCCGGCGGCCCACAGACCAGCACTTCGGTTTCGGTGCGCGCCACCCGCCGGACCGCGGCTCGTAGGCCCTGCGCCAGATCGGACACCCCGAACAATAGCCGCGCGGCAGGGTCGCCCGCCTCGGCCTGCGCCTTCTCGGCCCGCCCCTGCAGAACCTCGCGCCGCGCCGCCAGCGCCCGGCGCAGCACCGCCACCAGATCCGCCGGCGCGCAGGGCTTTTCCAGGAAATCGAACGCGCCCTTCTCCATCGCCGAGACCGCCATCGGGATGTCGCCCTCGCCGGTCAGCAGGACGACCGGCAGCTCGGCGTCCACCGCGCGAGCATAGCTCAGCAGATGGAACCCGTCGCGCCCCGGCATCCGCATGTCCGACAGGATCACGCCGGGAAAATCGGCACGGATATGGTCCTTGGCCGCCACGAAGCTGCCCGCCGTGATCGCAGCCATGCCTTCCAGATCCAGCGTCTGCGCCATCGCCTCTCGCACCGCAGCATCGTCATCGACCAGCAGCACATGCTGCCCGCTCATGCCGCGATCTCCTCTGCCCAGCGTTCCAGCCGCACCGAGAATTCGGCCCCGCCCGGCACGTTCTGGCCCCGGATATCGCCGCCAAAGCTCTGCACGATGCCATAGCTGATCGACAGGCCCAGCCCCATGCCCTCGGCAGCGCCAATCTTCTTGGTGGTGTAGAAGGGATCGAACACTTTGCCGGGGTCCGCAATGCCAGGGCCGGTATCGGTAACGCTGACGGTGACGGCAGCGCCCTCGCGGATCGCCACCCGCAGTATCCGCTCGGCCTGTCCTTGCATCGCATCCATCGCATTCTTCATCAGGTTCAGGAACACCTGCCCGAGCCGCACCTCGCCACCGCGCACCCAGACCGGCCCGGGCGGCGGATCGAACAGCAGCGTCACCTCGTCCTGCGCGATCCTTGCCGAGAGCATCTCGACCACGCCCTCCATCACCTTGACCACATCCACCCGGCCCGGCGCCTCGCTCTCTTGCCGCGCGAAGGCGCGCAGGTTCTGGATGATCCGGCCCATCCGCCTCGCCAGGTCGGATATCCGCGACAGGTTCTCTCCCGCCACCTCGCTTCGGCCCCGGGCCAGATAGGCGGCGCCGTTCTCGGCAAACGACCGGATCGCCATCAGTGGCTGGTTCAGCTCGTGGCTGATCCCCGCGCTCATCTGGCCCAGTGCGCTCAGCTTGCCCGCCTGCACCAGATCCGCCTGCGCCTGCTTCAGCGCCGCCTCGGCCTCCTTGCGTTCACGCACCTCGCGCCGCAGCTGGATATTGGCATCGACCAGCTTGGCGGTGCGCTCCGCCACCCGCGCCTCCAGCGCCTGATTGGCCTCGGCCAGGGTCCGCCGCCGCTCCATCGCCAGGAACAGCAGCGCTCCGAAGGCCAGGCAGATCGCCGCCACCGCCGCCGCCTGCAGCCCGGCCAGCCGCCGCGCCGGGGCGACATCGACCAGAACCTCGCCCGTCAGGCCGATCACCGGCAGATCGCGCGCCAGATGCAGTGCGCGCCTGGGCAGATAAGGCCCCCAGCCCAGATGCCAGATCTCATGTCCACCCACCTGCGCTGCCTCGAACGGCAGCGCCGCGCCAAGGGGCGGATGCAGGCCAACCTCATCGGGATCGCGCCGCCAGAACAACAGCTCGGACCGGTTCGAGATGAAGACCTCGCCGCCATGATCGGTGAAGTAGACCGCGGGCGTGTCGCCCCGCCAGGTCTGTTCGACGGCATTGACATCGGCCACCATCACCAGCGCGCCGCGCACCCGGCCACCGGCGCCAAAGGCCGGAACAGCGTGGAAATAGCCACGTGGTCCTTCCGGCGCGATCATCCCATGCGCGGCCCCCAGCGCCCCCTGCATGGCCCGCCTGAACCAGGGCTGGCCCACCACCGACTGGCCGGTCCCGCGATGCGCCGACACCAGCACCGTGCCCGCGGTATCGGCGAAGAACACCTCCATCGCTCCGCTGCGATCCGCCGCCCGCAGCAGCATCTGCTGCGCCGCCGCGCGCTCGTCCATCGTTTCCAGACGCGCCAGCAGAGGATGGTCGACCGTGAGCACCGCCAGTTCGCGGAAGGCCTGCAACTGGGTGCTCAGCCGGTCCGAAGCCAGGGCAAGATCGACATCCGCCCGCTGCGCCAGCTGATCCAGCGCCTGCCCGTATCCATATCGCCAGACAACGCCCGCCAGCGCCACCACGGCGGCGAGGAAGGCCAGCACGATCATTGTCTGGCGGCTGCGCGATGTCATGCCCGCCAGAATAGCAGCGCCCCCAGCGCCTTGACCAGATCCCTCGCGCCGCGCTCTCAGGCCTTGCCCGCCGCCTCGGCTGCCTCGGTATCGAACCGTTTGCGCACATTCAGGCTGAGGTGCTCCAGATGCTCCTGGATCGCCGCATGCACCGCCGCCGCGTCGCGCGCCTTCAGCCCGTCGACGATGGCGCGGTGCTGACGCAGCACCCGCTCGCGCGATTCGCGCTGGCTGGCCGACAGGTAGCGGATACGCCACAGCCGTTCGAGATAGGCGCGGTGCGTCTCGGCCAGCGAGGCATTGTTCGACGCCTGCGCAATCGCCAGATGCAGGCTCATGTCGATCTCGAACAGGTCCAGCTTGTCGGCATTGTCATAGCGCGCCTCCATTTTCGTCTGGATCGCCTCCACCGCCGCGATATCGGCGTCACTCGCCTGCCGGCAGGCGAGTTCACCAGACAGAAGCTCCAGCGCCATCAGCACCTCGATGGCGTCGGTCGCCTCCTTCAGCGTCGGATTGGCCACCACCGGGCTGCGCGAGGGGCGCAGGATCACCAGCCCCTCCTTCGCCAGAATGCGGATCGCCTCGCGCATCGGCGTGCGGCTGACCCCCATCCCGCCCGCGTTCACACGTTCCTTGATCGGATCGCCCGGGGCGAGCTTGCCCCGCAGGATGTCCCGCCGCAGCTGGTGCGCGATCTGTTCCGCCAGCGTCGTGTCCGACATGCGTTCCGGCTCCTGATTTCCTCGTTGGATCAAACGCTTGCTTACACAGGCTCTGATCCGAAGGGAATATTCCAGATTTGGTATACCAAATCGGATTGATTGTGGCGACCGGTTTCGGTAGCGTTGCCGCAGATGGTATACCATCTTCAATCCGGGAGGAGGCTACCCGGGACAGCAAGAGCGGCGCAAAGAGCCGCATAGGGAGGAAGAATGAAACTGACGACGCTTCTGTCGACGGCTGTCGCCGTCACGCTGGCCGCCGGATCCCTGGCGGCCCAGGAATTCAACCTGCGCTTCCAGACACATTACGCGCCGGAAACCGTTTCGGGCAAACTGGCGCAAAGCTTCATCGACGACGTTCAGACCATGTCGGGCGGGCGCGTCGCCATCGAGATGTTCTGGTCCTCGTCCGTGGTCTCCTCGACCGAGGGCTTCGACGCGGCCGGTTCGGGCGTGCTTGACGGCGAAATGCACGGCGGCGCCTATCAGACCGGCAAGAACCCCGCCTTCCAGTTCGTCGGCGACCCGATGGGCGGCTACGACAACCCCTATCAGCTTTACGGCTTCCTGTATCATGGCGGCGGTCTCGAAGCGGCCAACGAGCTTTACAACCAATACAACATGCAGCTGATCGGCTGGTGGGCCGCCGGTCAGGAGGCCATGTCCTCCTCCAAGCCGCTGCGCGGTCCGGCGGACCTGAAAGACTGGAAATTCCGTTCGCCTCCGGGCCTTGAAACCGAGATCTTCGCAGAACTGGGCGCCAAGCCCATCGTGATGGACTTCACCGAGGTCTTCACCGCGCTGGAAACCGGCATCATCGACGGCGCCGACGCCTCGTCGCTGGCCAACAACCTCGGAATGGGTATCTACGACATCGCCAAGCACGCCACCTATCCCGGCTTCCACTCGATGCCGATGGACCATGTGACCATCAACAAGGGTGTCTGGGATGGTCTGCCGCCCGATGTCCAGCGCATCTTCATGGTCGCCGCCGAGAAACTGGCGCTCGAGACCACGATGACCTTCGAGATCGCCAACCGCGAGGCCGCGGCCAAGCTGACGGCACAGGGCGTGACACTGTATGACTGGTCGCCGGAAGACCGTGCCGCCTTCCGCGCCGGCGCGCAGAAGGCCTGGGACAACTGGGCGGTCAAGACTCCCGAAGCGCAGAAGCTCGTTGACGCGCATCGCAAATACATGAAGCTGATCGGCCTCCTCGACTGATCCGCCAGCGGATGTGAAGCAAGGGCGGGCTCCTCCCGGGGCCCGCCTGACCGGCACCCTGAACCCCCGAGGTCCCATGACCGACAGCGCCAGCAGCGTGTGGCTTGGCCCGCTGCGCCGACCCGTCCGCAATCTCGCTATCGCCCTGATCGGCTTGACCCTCCTGATCGGCTTCTGGGTGATCCTCACGCCCTCGGAAGGCACCGCCGTGCTCCAGGTCGTGCCCTCGCTCGGCAAGCCGGTCATCCAGGCTTTCCTGATCGCGCTCACCTCGGCGCTGTTCATGACGGCGGTCTATCTCTCAGATCGCGTCGGCGCGATCGAGGTCCAGCCGACCGGTCCGATGGACCTCCTGTCGCTGGTGCTTTCGCGGGTGGCGATGCTGGGCGTCATCGCCGTGGTCTGCATCATGTTCTACGAGGTGATCTCGCGCTATGTCTTCGTCAAGCCCACCCTCTGGGCCAACGAACTGTCGCTCTGGATCGCCGCCTTCATCTTCCTGCTCGCCGGGCTTTACGCCATGCAGCAGCGCAGCCATATCCGCATTTACATCATCTACGATGTGATGCCGCGATGGATGCGCAAGGTCTGCGATGTCATCTCGCTGTTCCTGATCTGGTTCTTCTGCTTCGCGATGATCTGGGGCAGCTTCAACGAGGCGCGCGACAAGCTCTTGCGGATGGAAACCTTCGGCACCGCATGGGATCCGCCAATCCCGGCCACGGTCAAGACCGCCATGCTGATCATCATCTCGCTCGTTGCGCTGCAGGCGCTGTCGAACCTGATCGCCGACTGGCGCAAGGAACCCAAGTCGCACTCTCCGATGGATGACATTGACGAGGTCGAGATCGAGAACATTCGCAGGACGGTGCAAAAATGACGGATCTCCTGCCTTCGCTTGCCGATTTCAACTGGATGCGCGTCGATCCGGGGATGATTTCTCTGATCCTGCTGCTGGCGATGTTCGCCCTGCTGGCCATCGGGATGCCGCTCGGCTTTGCCTCGGCCTTCCTCGCCGTGCTGGTGATGATGATGAAATTCGGCCCCGCGGTGCTGTTCGGCAGCTTCGGCAAGGGGCCGATGGGAGTGCTGTCGCTCGCCATCTACCGGCAGATGACGAATTACGTCCTCATATCGGTGCCTCTGTTCATCTTCATGGCCGCCTTGCTCGAACGCTCGGGCATCGCGCGCGACATGTATGCCTCGCTGAACGCCTGGCTCAGCCGGACGCGCGGCGGCATCGCCTTCGTCACCTCGATCATGGCAGTCATCATGGCGGCGATGAGCGGTATCATCGGCGGCGAGGTGGTGCTGCTGGGGCTGATCGCCCTGCCCCAGATGCTGCGCCTCGGCTACAACCAGAACCTTGCCATCGGCACGATCTGCGCCAGCGGCAGCCTTGGCACGATGATCCCGCCGTCGATCGTGCTGATCTTCTACGGTCTCATCACCGAGACCTCGATCAAGGCGCTGTTCACCGCCTCCTTCCTGCCGGGCTTCATGCTCGCCTCCTTCTTCATCATCTACATCTACATCCGCACCCGGCTGAACCCGGAGCAGGCCCCCCTGCCGCCGCCCGATCCGAACGACCCGCCCGCCAATGAAAAGCGGCTGATGTTCCTCGGCTTCCTCTCCTGCCTGGTGTTCGGCGCCAGCGCCGTCCTGACGCTGCGCGCGCTGTTCTTCACGGTCACCAGCGCCAATGACGTGCTGGAAGGGGTCGACCCGATCCCGCTTGGCATGGTCTCGGACCTCCCCTGGCTGATCGGCGCGGGCGTGCTCGCCCTGGCGCTGATCTTCGTCGTCATCGGGCGCGAGCGTACGCTGGCCGGCTGGCGCATGGGCAAGGGCCTGGTCGCCCCGATCATCGTGATCGGCGTCGTGCTCGGCTCGATCTATGGCGGCATCACCGGCATCACCGAGGCCGCGGGCATGGGTGTCGTCGCCGTCTTCATCATCGGCCTGATGCGCCGCGAGATGACCTTCGAAATCGTCTGGGACGCGGTGATGCGCACGCTGAAATCGACCGGCACGATCATCTGGGTCACTATTGGCGCCGCCGCGCTGGCCGCGGCCTATACGCTGGCGGGCGGGCCGACCTATGTCGCCAACATGATCGTCGGCTACAACCTGCCCACCATGGGCATCATCCTGGTGATGATGCTGATCTTCCTGATTATGGGCATGTTCATGGACTGGGTCGGCATCGTGCTGCTGATCATGCCGGTGTTCCTGCCCATCGTGCTGAAACTGCCGGTGGACGAGATCGGCTGGTTCGGCACGCTCGACCCCAGTCAGGTGGCGATCTGGTTCGGCGTTGTCTTCTGCATGAACATGCAGGTCAGCTTCCTGTCGCCGCCCTTCGGCCCGGCCGCCTTCTATCTCAAGTCGGTGGCGCCCGATCATATCTCGCTCACCGATATCTTCCGTGGCTTCCTGCCCTTCATCTGCATCCAGCTTCTGGCCCTGCTGGTGCTGCTGGCCTGGCCGCCCATCGTGACGGTGTTCCTGTGAGTGCCGCGACTGACACGCAGACCCTCCCCTCTCCGCCGGAAGAGAGGGGCCGGGGGTGAGGGGAAACCAGAGAAAGGTTCATCCATGCTGACCCAGGCCCAGATCGACCGCTTCAACACCGAAGGCGTCCTCGTGGTCGAGAACCTGCTGCCGCCCGACCTGCTGATCCGCATCCGCGCCGAATATGCAGATCTGCTCGACAGCCTCTACGACCGCTGGCACGCCGAGGGATTGGTGCCGCCGCCCGGCGACCAGGACTTCTGGGCCAAGCTCCAGACCTCCTACACCGCCGGCTGCGACTGGTTCCAGCCGATGGACATCTCGCTGCCCGGCGACACCATCCACGCGGATACGCCGTTCCACTTCGGTCCTGCCGTCTTCGACATGCTGACCTGCCCACGCCTGCTCGATACCGTCGAAAGCCTGATCGGCCCCGAGATCACCTCGAACCCGATCCAGCACGTCCGCATCAAGCCCCCCGCGAAGACCCTGCGCGGCAGCGAAAACCGCGCCCATGTCACCGCCACCGACTGGCACCAGGACCGCGCGGTGGGCCATGAAGAGGGCGACAACACCCAGATGGTCACCGTCTGGCTCGCGATCACTGACGCCACGGTCGAGAACGGTTGCCTGCAGGCGATCCCGGGCAAGCCACGGATGTATCCGCATTGCCCCAAGACCCAGACGGCTATTGCCGACGGCTTCCTGAATCCGGACGATGCCGTGCCCCTGCCGGTCAAGGCCGGCGGCGCGGTGATCTTCCACCCGCTGACGCCGCATGCCTCGCTGGCGAACACCACGCAGGGGTTCCGCTGGTCCTTCGACATCCGCTTCAACGTGACCGGCCAGCCCACCGGGCGCAGCCATTTCCCGTCCTTCATCGCCCGCTCGCACCGCGCGCCGGAAACCGTTCTGACGGATTGGCAGGCCTGGCGCGACCTATGGCTTGAAGCCCGCGCGCGCTTGGCGCAGAAACCTCATATCCCCATTCACCGCTGGCGGGCCGACAGTCCCGCCTGCGCCTGACGAACGGAAGACAGCACATGGCAGACAAACGGATCGGATTCATCGGCCTCGGCCTCATGGGGCGCGCCATGGTGCAGCGGCTGCAGGACAAAGGCTATACGCTCACTGTTCTGGGCAACCGCGACCGCAGCGGCGTCGAGGCCGCCGTCGCCCGCGGCGCAACCGAGGCGAAGACCGCACGCGAGGTGGCCGAGGCCAGCGATATCGTGATGTTCTGCATGGGCACCTCCGATCACGTCGAATCGCGCGTCTATGGCGATAACGGCGTTCTCGCCGGCACGCGCGAGGGACAGGTGGTGATCGACTTCGGCACCTCCCTGCCCGGCTCGACCCAGAGGATCGGCGCCGATCTGGCCGCGAAGGGCGCGACATATCTCGACGCGCCGCTGGGGCGCACCCCGGCCCATGCGGTGGATGGCAAGCTGAACATCATGTGCTCAGGCGACAAGGCGACCTACGACAGCGTGAAGCCAGTCCTCGACGACCTGGGCGAGAATGTCTTCCACCTTGGTGCGCTCGGGTCCGGCCATACGATCAAGCTGATCAACAACTTCTTCGCCATGACCACCGCCTGCGCCATGTCCGAGGCCTTTGCCATGGCCGATCTCGCCGGAATCGACCGCCAGCAGCTCTATTCGGTCATGGCGGCCGGGCCGCTCAAATCGGGCATGATGGACTTCGTGCGCAACTACGCGGTCGATCACAAGATCGACCTCGCCTTCTCGATCGCCAATGCGACCAAGGACGTGACCTATTACCGCGAGATGGCCGAGGGGCTGGGCGCCAAGACCCGCATGTCGGGCGCGGCCCATGCCACCCTGACCGAGGCGCGCGACAGCGGCGCGGCGGACCAGATGGTGCCGCAGATCGTCGACTACCTTGCCGCTCACCTGAAGGACAAATGATGCGCCTGCAAGGAAAACGCGCCTTCGTCACCGCCGCCGGACAGGGCATCGGCAAGGCCATCGCCACAGCCTACGTGCGCGAAGGCGCCACCGTGATCGCCACAGACCTGAAGCCCGATCTGCTGGATATCCAAGGGGCCGAGACCTTCGCGCTGGACGTGACCGACAAGGGCGCATTGCAATCCGCCGTCACGGACGCCAGGCCCGACATTCTGGTCAACTGCGCGGGCTACGTCCACGCCGGCACGATTCTCGAAGCCACCGACGACGACTTCGACTTTGCCTTCAAACTCAACGTGCGCGCCCAGTTTCACTCGATTCAGGCGGCCCTTCCGGGCATGATCGAACGCGGCGGCGGTGCCATCGTCAACATCGCTTCGGTGGCCTCCTCGATCATCGCCGCGCCCAACCGCTTCGTCTACGGCGCCTCCAAGGCCGCCGTGATCGGGCTCACCAAATCGGTGGCCGTAGATTTCGTGACCAAGGGCATCCGCTGCAACTGCATCTGCCCCGGCACGGTCGAAAGCCCCTCGCTGCAGGACCGGCTGCGCGCCATGGGCGACTATGAGGCAGCCAAAAAGGCCTTCATCGTCCGCCAGCCGATGGGCCGCATCGGCACGCCCGAGGAGATCGCGCATCTGGCCGTCTACCTCGGTTCCGACGAGTCGGCCTTTACCACCGGACAGGCGCATGTGATCGACGGCGGCTGGGCGGCGGGCTGAGTCCCGTGGCGGTCGCCGGCCGCGAAGACCGCACCGCCCGCGGCGTCGCCCTGATGGCGCTGGCGGTGGTCTTCTTCACCCTGATCGACAGTTCCGCCAAATGGCTGATGATCGCCGGGCTGCCCGCGCTGCAGGTGGTCTTCTGCCGCTATGCCGGACATTTCCTTTTCTCCGTCGTGCTCTTTGTGCCGCGCGAGGGTCTCGCCGCCTTCCGCTCGGCCAGCCCGCTCTGGCAGGCCGCCCGCGCTGTCCTGCTGCTGGGCAGCACGATCCTGAACTTCCTGGCGCTCTCCTACCTGCCGATCACGGTCACCACGACGATCAACTTCGCCGGGCCCATCGTGGTCACGCTTCTGTCGATCCCGATCCTCGGCGAACAGGTGGGCATCCGCCGTATCGCCGCCGTCTGTACCGGCTTCATCGGCGTGCTGGTGGTGATGCAGCCCTGGGGCGCGGCCTTTCACCCGGCGATGTTGCTCAACATCGCCTCGCTCATGTTCAGCGGCCTCTATTTCATTCTGACCCGCAAGCTGGCCGGCATCGAAAGCAACTCCACCTCCCAGCTCTGGACCAGCGGCTTTGCCACGCTTGGCATGGCGCCCCTGGCCATCGGCCTCTGGACCTGGCCCACGACGCTCTGGGATTTCACCGTCATGCTCGCCATTGGCTGCTTCGGCGCGCTGGGTCACATCTGCGCCACCTCGGCGCACCGTCTGGCGGATGCGTCGATACTGGCCCCGGTGATTTATATCCAGCTGCTGCTGGCCGCACTGGCAGGCATCCTGTTCTTTGGCACCTGGCCGACACCCTGGCTGCTGGCCGGCGGCCTGATCATCATCGCCTCGGGCCTCTACATCTGGCAACGCGAACGCAGCAAGGGCCGGCCGCCCACCCCGCCCGACCCGCGCCGCGCGCCCTGAGGCGTCACCGCGCGTCCGGGCAATCCGGGCCTCGCCGATCTCCGATTGGACAAGTTCTTGGCGCTGGATTATGGAGAGCGTCAGTCCGCCTTCCTGCGACAGCCCTGGTGCCGTCCGGGCCAAGGCTGGTCGGACTGGTTTGAACAGGGCGGCGTCGCGTGTGATGCGGCGCAACAGGCGGAAGATGCACTTCGTCTATTTTGTCAACGGCCTGGTGTTGCTCTTCATCGCGGGCCTTATGGCCTTCGACGCCCTGCTGTTTCAGGAAACCCGGAAGGTCTTCGTCGAGGCGTCGCTCGTAACGGGGCTTGTCGGCGTTTTCATATGCCTGGCGACCAACGCGACCTTTTCCGGGCTGCACCGGATCCATACCTTCATTCTCACCTCCAGCGTCTGGCTGATCGCCGCAACGACGGGTGCGATTCCGCTGCTCCTCTGGTCGCTCTCGCCGGTCGACGCCTTTTTCGAGGCCATGTCGGGCATCACCACCACAGGCTCGACCGTCATGGTCGGCCTCGACACGACGCCGCATGGGATCATCTTCTGGCGGGCCGTGCTGCAGGCGATCGGCGGTGTCGGCTTCATCGTCACCGGCATCGCATTTCTGCCGATCCTCAAGGTCGGCGGGATGCAGCTGTTCCGCACCGAAAGCTCGGACAAGGGGGAAAAGGAGTTGCGCAGCGCCACCCTCTTTGCCGCCGCGACGCTGAAAATCTATCTCGGGCTGATGGCACTGTGCACCGCTGCCTACTTCGCTGGCGGGATGAGCTTTTTCGACGCCGTCACCCATGCGATGACAACCCTCTCCACCGGCGGATACTCCGGCTACGACGCATCCTTCGGCCATTTCAGCAGCCCCTTCCTGCAATGGGCCGCCACCCTGTTCATGCTGGGCGGCGCGCTGCCCTTCGCCTGGTATATCCGCGGCGCCGTCCGCCGCTCCTTCCAGAGCGAGCAGGTCCGCGCCATGCTCTGGAGCCTTGGCGGCGTCATTGCCATCCTCACTCTCTGGCTTTCAGAGACAAAGGGTATGGATGTTCTGGTCGCGCTGCGCCTGGTGGCCTTCAACGTCGTCTCGGTCGTCACCACGACCGGCTTCGCCACGACCGACTACACGCTTTGGGGCTCCTTCGCCGTTGTCGTCTTCTTCTGCCTCACCGCAGTTGGCGGCTGCACCGGCTCGACGGCGGGCGGGGTGAAGGCGATGCGCTGGCTGATCGTGCAGCGCTCCGTCGCGGCGCAGCTCCGCTCGATACGCTCGCCCCACCAGATCCTCGTGATCCGCTACGAGGGGCGGCGCATCGAGGAAGACGTGCAGCAGGGGGTCATGACCTTTTTCGCTTTCTATGCGCTGACCTTCGCGGCCCTGGCCGCGGCGCTCGCGCTGCTCGGGCTGGACTTCGCCACCGCGACCAGCGGCGCGCTGACAGCGCTCGCCAACGTCGGCCCGGGGGTGGGTTCCATCGTGGGCCCCGCCGGCAACTTTGCCGGTCTCTCCGATCCTGTAAAACTGGTGCTGTCCCTCGGCATGTATCTCGGCCGGCTCGAAATGATCACGTTTTTCGTGCTTCTGACGCCGGTATTCTGGCAGGAACTCAGATCCTTGAACTGATTCAGGGAACGCCGGGGCCCAAACGGTGTTACCCTGACATCATGCAGAAGACCCTGGCGTGGATGCCATGTCATCGCCCGCGGATTTCCCACGGGCGATGCGATGCTCCGCAAGGCTGTCCGCCACCGAAGACGAAGAGACGATGAAACGAGGACAACAAAGAAACACGACCCGGCGGGGCGCCACAATGAGTCCGCCCGACAGTGGCCGAGGGCCGCAGACCGAAGCGCTCGACTCGCGTTACCGCTGCGGAATGGTGGGGCGGGTGGATGCCGCTTTATGGCAGAAGCTGCAGGCCGCCTGTGAAGAGATACGCGACCTCGACGCCCGCGAAATCTTTTCCCGCGCGGGCGAGCCGATGACACACAGCGCGCTGCTTCTCGAAGGCACGATGGTGCGGTATATCTCCGGCGGCGGTCGTTCGGGCCCGGACCGCGCACTGGTGTCGATCCAGGTGCCTGGCGATTTTGTCGACCTCCATGGCCTGCCGCTGAAATATCTCGACCATGACGTCTCGGCCCTGAGCGAGGCCAGGATCGCCCTATTCGCCAACGCGGACATCCTCCGGATCATGGAAGCTTCGGCCGATCATTCCCGCCAGCTGTGGTGGCTCACCATGATCGACGCCGCAATCCACCTTCATTGGCTGTTCCGCACCAACCGCCTGCGCGCTGCCGCCGCCCTAGCCGATTTCATCTGCGAAATGGATGTGCGCCTCAGCGCCTGCGGCCTCGTGGTCGATGACCACATGCCCCTGCCCCTGCTGCAATCCGATCTTGCCGAGGTCACGGGCCTCTCCACTGTCCACGTCAGCCGCATCTGCAAGGAATTGCGCGAGGCGGGCCTCTGCACCATCCGCGATGGCGGCGCGAGGCTCCACAACCGCGAGGGCCTGCGCAAGCTGGCAAGATTCGACGACCGGTATCTCTACCCGCCGCCCTAATTCATCCCGCAGGAGAAGACCGCCGCGATCCAGGTTTCGCCCTGATCCCTGAACACCTCGTGACGCGGGCGAGCTTTGGCCAGACGCCGCAACAGCCGGTCCTCGACCTCCCGCGCCGTCAAAACCGTCTCGGTCGGCCCGGTATATCCGGCGATCAGGCAACTCCCGCCCGGAGCCAGCGAGCCGGAAACACAGTCCAGTGCCGCCTCCAGCACATCCGGGGCGAGGTAATACAGCACTTCCGACAGCACGATCAGATCCCAGCGGCCAGAGGGCCAATCCCTGGGAATCTCCGCGACCTCGAACCGCGCATTGGCGATCCCGCGCGCCCGTGCCCGTTCAACCGCCGTCGGCGCAAAATCCAGCGCGAGCAGGCTGTCGCAGCGCGCGGCGATTTCGGCGCTCATCACGCCGATCGAGCATCCAACCTCCAGCCCCCGCGCGTATCGCACGCGTGGCAGCAGCGCGAGGCAGCGGCGGTATTTCTCCGCCTCATAGGCGCTGGTTTCATAGTTCCAGGGATCCGGCGCATCGCGGTAGAGCGCATCGAAGGAAGCGGCATCGCGGGTCATGACGGTATGAATATCTCGTCGCTGTCGATGAAATGGCGCGCCAGATCGTCCGGCATCCGAAACCCGTCGGGATCGTCGCGGATCAGGTCCGTCATCTGCGAGACATGGGCCGCCACAGCGCGGGCCTTCGCCGCGCGGTGCGGTCCGCTTGCAAACCGCCGCGCCGCCTGCCAGTCGCCCCCCGCAACTGGTGTCTGCACCCGGCCCCAGACCGGACAGGCAAACATGCGCACCCCGGGCCAGCGCCCGGACAGCCAGTGCGCCAGCCGCCAGACCCGCTGGTGATCGGGATGCGGGTCGCCGTTCCAGGTGGTCCAGATCGCCGTGACATCTCCGAGGACCGGCATCAGCCGTGCCTCGACCTCGGCAAAGGTCGCCTCATCCGCTGGCGCGGCCATGTCCGGAAATCCCAGCCAGTGCAGGAACCCGCGCCCCTCCGTCAGGATATCCACCGCCCGCCCGACTTCGGTCCGACGCAGCGCGCGCAGCGCCTCGGGCGGATGACTCGCCGAGTTGGGGTGCGAACGCGCCCCATCCGTCACCACGGCGATATGGACCCGCCGCCCAGTCGCCGCCGCTGCGGCAATCGCTCCGCCCATGGCAAGCGATTCGTCGTCGGGATGTGGCGCCAGCACGAGGATGTCACCGCCTCCGGCCAGTTCGTCGATACCGGCCAAGGGGGCTTCGCGGGTTTCCATCACCACCGGCGTAAACTGGATCATCGTCCACCCCATATTGCGCCAACGGGCTGCAGGGACGCGCACAGATGCTGGCCGACCTGCCGCAGCTTGCCGTCCAGATCGGCCTGCCGAAGGAAGAATCCCAGATCGCGCCGCAGCAGATCGGCGGGATGCCCCGTCGCAAAAGATCGCGTGCCCAGCGCACGGTCTGCCAGAGCCATTCCTTCCAGACAGGCGGTCTCGACCGCCTCACGCGCCGCCAGCGACAATGCGACCTCGGCCGCACCCGCGCCCGGCGCCTCGACTTTCCGCGCCGCGTCCTCGACAAACAGCCGCGCCCCGTGAGCCAGGCTGGCAATCCGCGCGACCCGGTGCAACTGTGCCTCGCCCGCCGCATCACCAAAGCCTCGCACCGCCTTGCGCACCTCCTCCGCCAGCGCCTCCAGCCCGCCGACATGCACCGCCGCATACCGCCAGACTCCGCCCTGGAAATAGGGCTCGCGCAGATAGTCACCTGCCTTTCCCAGCGGCTCCGCGTTCATGCCGTCGAAATCGTATCGACCCGAGGCGGTGGCGCGCATCCCCGAGACCTGCCAGCCGCTGTCGTCGCCCCGGTTCGGGTCGGTCACATCAGCAATTACAAGACGCGGCCCCTCGGCCGTCGTCGCGATCACGACAGCGCGCCCGATGGTTCCAAGGCCCGAGGCAAAGCGCTTGCTTCCCTCCAGTTCCAGACGGTCCCCGTGATCCGACCGTATTGCCACTGGCGGGCTGTCGTCGGCGCCCCAGACGCCATAGATCGTCCCGCGTCGCGCTTCGGTCATATGGGACTTTCGCTGCCCGGCTGTTCCGTAAAGCGCGACAAGCCGAAGAGCGTTCATATGCCCCTCGGCCAGACGACCGACCGGCAGGCTTACCGCCCCGATGCGCCGCAAGAGGTCGGCATGAGCCACGGGATCGCCCCCGGAACACAACCGGTTCAGGATGCCTGAGTCCGCCAGCAGCGCCATGTCTTCGCTCAACCCTCGCATCCCGGCATCAGCTTCGGCCGCCCGATCCGCGATGGCCGCAAAAATGCTCTCCTCGTCCGGGAGAATGCGCAGGCGTGGAGCAACGGTCATGCCGAAATCCTTTCACGGCCCTGCGTCTCGGCGGCCAGCGCGGCGGCCAGACGCGGCATTTCATTGGGAAGGTCCGACAGGCGCAGACGCTGGCGGGGCAGTGCCGCCAGCCGCTGACGCGCCGCCGTGCGCACATCCGGAGCCACATCGGCTGGCAAGGCCCGCAACTCCCGCCACAGCCGCGCCCGAGTCACGGTGGCTTCCGCCGGTTCCAGCAGCCAATCCACCATCGGGTCGTCCGCATGGATCCGCGCCTGCAGCGCGTCGGCCATCCCGCCCGGCGCCCGCCCGCTCAGCCGGCACGAAGTCTGCACGCGCGCCCGCGCCGAGTGGCGCACCCGCCACCCCAGCAGATCTGCCCGCTCGGCAAGGGCTCGATCCTCTCCGCCCGGCATCGCGGCGAACCCTCCGACCGACTGATAGAGGTCCATCCGAAATGCGAGGCTCGCCCCCGGCTCGGACAGATGCGTCGGCTCCGGATCGTGCGGCACCGGGTCGATGGCCGTCTTCAGCGCTATGGTGAGCGCCATGTATTCGCCCTCTACCGCACCCCTTTGCGCAATAACCGGCGGCAAGCGCGCGAATTCGGCGGGATCGGGAAAGACGCTGCCACAGATCAGATCCGCGCCCCGCAATTCCTCCAGATTCGCATCCACCCAGTCCTCGAACACCCGACTGTCCGCATCGGTCGTCATCACCACGCCCTGCGGCGCAAGCATCGTCGCGCAGGCCGCCACGGTATCGCGCCGCACCTCACCGACCCCGCCCGCCGGCGAATCCGGCCGTTCCAACACCAGCCCGGCCTCGCCTGTCGCCGCGAACCACTCCATCGCCCGTTCCATCGTTCCGTCGCTCGATCCGTTGACCAAGACCGCTATGCCGCCCCGGCCGCGCAGGCTTTGTGCTGCGGCATCGAGGCAGGCGACGATCCGCGCCTCCTCGTCGCGCGCCGGGACGGTGACCGCCACCGCCCAGCGCCCGCGAGGCCCGAAAGGCAACGACCTCATGCGTCGCGCTCCCAGAAGCGCAACTTGCCGCAGGCATTTAGGAAATCGTCCACCACGTGTTCGCCGGACAGAACGAATACACCGTCATCGGGCTCCGAGGGCACGGCTTTCGACCAGAAGGCCGATTGCGCCGCCTCGGTCAGGGCAATGAACTTCATATGCGCGTGCGCATCGGCCAGCCACGCCCTGGCGCCATGCTTGCGCCCCAGCCGGGCCGCTCCCTCGTCCGAGGCGATGACGGCCACCGCGTCGTAAAGCACCGATGGCGCGCCATCCAGTTTCTGATCGGCCGCGATGCGCCGCCCCCGGTTGGAGGAAACACCCCCAACGGTCTCGGCCACGATCTCGACCGTCGCGCCCGCCGCCTCGGCCGCCGACTTCAGCGCATCGAACAGCGCCCCGTCGATCCCGTCGGTCAGCAGCACGCCCAGCTTGCGTCCGGCAAAACTCTCCTTGGCATTGCCAAGAATGCTCAGGGCCGGCGAAGGATCGGTGTCGATTACGGCCCGTGCGGGTTCCGCCGCCTCGGGCACGTCCTCCATGCCCAACCCATCCGCCACCATCTCGGCGAGGCTCGCGTCGATATTGACCAGATGCGACACCATCCGTTCCCGGATCGCCACGCCCTCGACTTTCGAAAGCTCAAAAATCAGCGCCTCGGCGATATGGTCCTGCTCGATGTCGGTCTGGCTCAGATAGAACTGCCGGGCCTGGCTGTAGTGATCTGCGAAAGTGTCGGACCGCACGCGCAGCTTGGACCCTTCCTCCTCGGCCTCATAAGACCGGAATCCGCGTTCGGGATCCTCGCGCGGACCCTCGCCGTGGCTGTTCGGCTCGTAATTGACGCGGCCCCTCGGGTTGTGCATCGCCATATGGCCGTCCTGCTGCAGATGGGAGAACGGGCAGCGCGGCGCATTGATCGGGATATGGTTGAAGTTCGGGCTGCCCAGCCGCTTCAGTTGAGTGTCGAGATAGCTGAAGTTGCGTCCCTGCAGCAGAGGGTCGTTGGAATGGTCGATGCCCGGCACGATGTTCCCGGTCTGAAACGCCACCTGCTCGGTCTCGGCAAAGAAGTTGTCGACCATCCGGTTCAGGGTCATCGTCCCGACAATGCGCACCGGCACCTGCTCCTCGGGGATCAGCTTGGTGGCATCCAGCACGTCGAAATCAAACGTATCCGCAAACTCCTCATCGAAAACCTGCACGCCCAGATCCCACTGCGGATAGTCGCCCTTCTGGATCGCGTCCCACAGGTCGCGCCGGTGAAAGTCGGGATCGGCACCGTTGATCTTGACCGCCTCATCCCACAGAACCGATTGCATCCCCTGCCGCGGCTTCCAGTGGAACTTGACGAACTTGGCCTCGCCCGCCGCGTTCACCAGCCGGAAGGTATGCACGCCGAAACCTTCCATGAAGCGGAAGCTGCGCGGGATGGTCCGGTCGGACATGATCCACATGACCATATGCATCGCCTCGGGCATCAGCGACATGAAATCCCAGAAATTGTCATGCGCCGTTTGCGCCTGCGGAAAACCGCGATCGGGTTCCTGCTTGGCCGCATGGATCAGGTCGGGAAACTTGATGGCGTCCTGGATGAAGAACACCGGGATGTTGTTGCCCACCAGATCCCAGTTGCCTTCCTTGGTGTAGAACTTCACCGCAAAGCCGCGCACGTCGCGCGCCAGATCGGCCGAGCCCTTGTTGCCCGCAACGGTCGAGAAACGCACAAAGACCTCGGTCTTCTCGCCCACCTCGGTCAGCACCTTCGCGCGGGTGACATCGCTCAGCGATTCCTTCAGCTCGAAGGTCCCGTGGGCGCCATAGCCGCGTGCGTGCACGACCCGCTCTGGGATACGCTCGTGGTCGAAGTGGAACAGCTTCTCGCGGAAGATCTGGTCTTCCAGCAGATGGGGCCCGCGGCGGCCGACCTTAAGACTGTTCTGGTCATCCGAAATCGGCATCCCGACCTGCGTCGTCATGGTGTCGTGACCCTCACCCACCGTCTGGTGCGTTTCGCCGCCTTCGCCGTGCCGGGTCTTCGTGGTGTCGCGTTTCATGTCAGGTTCCTCTGGTCAGAAAGATTGCGTCTCAAGAATACGGTCCCGCGCGGGTGCGAGGGTGGCGCGCCACTGGTCGGCCACGCGCGACAGGAAGAATTCGGGGCGTGCCCTCGCCAGCGGCGTGTCGCGGCTAGAAGCGCGCCACGCTCGGATACGGGCGACGATGGCGTCAAAATCCCCGGTGTCGATGCATTGCGACGGGTCCGAGGCGACCTCGTCGTTCGCGCCCAGCCCGCGGTGCAGCAGCGCCGGACAGCCCACCGCGTTCGCCTCGGCGATCACCAGGCCGAAGGTCTCGGCGAAATGGTCCTGCGGATAGAACAGGCAAAGCGCCCGACGCATCCAGCGGTGGAGCTCGCCCTGCGCCAGCCGTCCCAGCGGCAGCACGCCCTCCGGCGCCCGCCCCGCCGGCCAGGCCAGATACCCTGGATCCGCCACCGCCAGCCGCAGCATCGGAAGCTGCTCGCGCAGCCTGTCAAACCGCCGGAAAACCTGTCCCAGCCCCTTGTGCGGCGAACTTGCATAGAGCAGCAGGTTCGGATCGCGCTCGGTTCTGTCCGGGGCAAGGTCATCGGGTATGGGGTTCGGAATGTGCGAGATGCGCGGTGCCTCCGGCCCGGAAAAACCGCGCAGCCACCGCGCATGCGCCGCCGACACGCAGATCACCTCGACATTCATGTGCCGCAGCCCGGCCGCCTGGGAACGATTGTGCCGCCCCGGAAAGACATGCTGCCAGACGACGACCCGTGTGTCGGGATGCTGCCGCGCCAGCTTCTGCGCGACCTTCCACGAGTTGATGACCACGATCACCCCGGGCCGCTCCGGCAGGGGCCGGCTCACGTCCCATCCCGCGTAAGCCACACCGTTCACGCGTATCTCAGGGCACGTTCGCGCCGCCTGACGAACGGTGACAGAACGCCACCCCGCCAGACACTCGCTGATGCTTACCAGCGTCCTCTCGGTGCCGCCCAGCCCCGCCAAGTCTCCCGCCCGCCCGGTATAGGCGCGCGGCGCCATCGGATCGACGAAAGTCACCCCGCCGCTCACGCGACCTGCTCCAAAGGTCCACTCAACTGCCGCAGCACCCGCGCGTTGCAGAGGGCCGGATTGGTGCAGGCCGCCACCCTCACCGCGCTGAGGTCGATCGGCACCTCCGCCACCTCGCGGGTGCGGAACCAATGGCCCACCGCATCCCAGACGCGCTGCCGGTCCACCTGCCGCCGTGCGCTGTCGTAATCGGTGTCCTTCTGCTGGGTCAGTCCATCGGCGCTTTCGATCTTGGTCAAAAGGATGTCGGGGATCACCCAGAGCACCTCGCCCGCCATGATCAGCCGATTGCGGAACTCCCGGTCCTCCTCGATGCAATCCGAAAATCCGCCCAGCCGGTCGAAAACCGACCGGTGGAACAGCCCCGAATTGACATGCGTCCAGTCCCCCGGCACGCCCGCCGCCATCTGCAGGTTGGGGAAGAAATCGTCCACCAGGCTCAGCGTGCGGCGGATTTCCACCCGCTCGCCATCGGGCAGGATCAACTCGTGATGGCTCAGCACCGCCCCGATCTGGATAGCCGTGTCGGGTTCGCGCCCCGACAGCCGCCAGTTCAGGCAGGGATGCGCGCCGACGCCCTCGTTGCCCATCACCCGCGCCTGCCGCATCACCTTGTCGCGATGCGGAATGTCGTCGGAATCGTGAAACGTGATCGCCTCCGTCGCCGACAGCGCGATCCCCACGTTCTTGGCCTGCGCAGTCCCGGCATTGGCCGCCAGCGTGACGCCGACAAATCGAGGATGATCCGCATAGCGCGCGATAACCGCCCCGGTCTCGTCGCCCGACCCGTCGTCCACCACCATCACGGTTGTCTTCGGATGCGACTGGCCCAGCGCAGCGTCAATGGCCTGCGGCAGAACCCATGCCCGGTTGAAGGTCGGGATAACGATGGTAACACTCGGGATCATGCCCGAACCTCCTCGGTGATGCGCAACGAGGCGCGATAGGCCGCCAGCCGCTCACAGGTCGCTCGCGCCAGAGGGAGGGGCAGCAAAAGCAACGCTGCGCCCGTCAACGAGAACCACGGGAGAGCCGAAACGTTCCAAAGCAGCATCAGGCCGACGACAAAAAGCGCGGAGAAAACCCAGCCGACCTTCTCCGAGGCGCCAGTCTCGTCCTTCGCCGTGCGCTCGAAGCTGCCGCTGCGGCCCAGCAGGGCGTCGACACTGGCCAGTGCCGAGGGCACGATCATCGCGATCCGCACCGACAGCGCGTCCAGGATGACCGCCAGCGAGGGCCGCCCGCGCAGGACAGTGCTCAGCACCATCGGCAGGCAGACAGACAGCGCAACCAGCAACAGGCCAAAGCCCGAGAGATCGGTGAGCAACGTTGCAGCGCGGCCGTCATGTCCCAGCAGGACGGCACAGGCCCCCCCGATCAGCCCCGCCGTCAACGGGAGCGCCATATTGGCCCAGGCGGTCAGCTGCGCAAACACCTGCACCGCCGAGCGCGTCGGAAGGCCCCCGAGGCCGCCCGAGATCGTGGCTGCGTTCCCGGCCGTCCACCGATAGCGTTGCAGCGCCAGACCCGAGAAATCCATGGGCAACAGGCCCCGTCCGACGAGCCGGTCGACAAACCGGCCCCTGAACCCGAAACGTCGCAGCCGAAGGCCAAGTTCGGCGTCTTCGGTAATCGTGCGGGCGCTCCAGCCGCCCACTGCCTCCAGCGCACTGCGGCGGATCACGCTCAGCGTGCCGGTCAGCAGCATCGCCCCGGCGCAATCCGCTTCCCGCGCATGCCGCAGGAAATAGTCGGCAAGCTCGAGTGACAGACCGGCCGCCGCGCCGCCGTCCTTGCGGTAAGCCTGCGGGAACTGCAGGAAATCGTCGTCGCTGCGCCGCAACTCGGCGGCGGCGGTCGCCAGGAAATCCGGCTCGACCTGGTAATCCGCGTCAACAATCACGACATGGCTCGCAGCGGGGTGCGTCAGGCGCAGCGCGATGTTCAGAGCGCCCGCCTTGGCGCCCTCTACCCCGTCCACATGGTAGAACCGGACATTCGGACCAAGCCCGCGGCAGGCCCGTTCGACGGGATGCCACAGCGCGGGATCGCGCGTGTTATTGTCCAGCAGGATGACCTCATACCCCGGCGCCCCTTGCTGGCGCGCCAGCGCGTGCAACGTCTCGATCACCATCTGCGACGGCTCTTCGTGGGTGGCGATATGAACCGAAAAGAAAGGCGCCTGATCCGCAGGCGCGCCGGCTTTCATCTCCGCCGGTCGCCGCGAAGATCCGGCGAAGAGGTTCAGCGCCCCAAGCCCGCCCTGTATGATTGTGGCAAGAGCGACGATGAAAAGTGCCGCCACCGGTACCAGAACGGCAAGCGCCATCAGCCCGAGGAATACGCCCCGGCCATCCACCCTCAACATCTCGCTTGTCTCCTGAAACCGTTCGCGCCGCATTGTGCAACCTGCGGAAACAACGGCTCAGGATGATCCACGTTCCGTTAACATTTGTTATCTGTCGGCGACTGCAACCGCTGGGAGGGCATCGCCGAAACCGAAGGTAACGGTCAGGTTAGCGTGCGGCTCGCGGACGGAACGATGGTGCGCGCACGCGGTCAAGCGGACAAGGGCACGCGCGTGGAAGTGTTCGTGCGCCCCGAGGCAATGCGCATCGGCCCCGGAGAGGACGGCGCAACGCTAGCCGGCACCGTCGACAGCCTGCTGTTCAACGGCGCCAACAGCCGGGTGCTGGTGCGCACAACCGGCGGTGCGCTGGTCGAGGTCGCCGACCCGGCCGCCGACGGCGAGGGGACGCAGGTGCAGGTCTCCTGGCCGGCACAGAAGGCGCTGTGCTTCCCGCGGGCCGCCGCCTAATGCGCCACGACACCGCCCGCCTGTCCCTGATCCTGCTGATGGCGCCCTTCCTGCTTTGGATCAACCTGCTGGTCGTGCTGCCGCAACTCGGCATCGGCTATGTCTCGCTGCGCGAAAAGATCGGCCCCCGCCAATACGAATTCGGCTTTGGCAACTACATGGCGTTCTTCGGCGAGCCGATCTACTGGAACACCCTGCTGCGAACGGCCTGGATGTCGATCCTCGTCACCTCTCTGGCGCTGCTGATCGGCTTTCCGGTGGCGTATTAGATCGCCAAGATTGCCTGCCGCCGCACACGCGCCGGGCTGTTCCTGCTCTGCCTCATCCCGCTCTGGGTCAGCGATCTGGTGCGCGCTTTCGGCTGGATCATCCTGCTGCGCGAAACCGGCCTGATCTCGGGCGCGCCGCAATGGGCCGGGCTGGTCAGCGGCCCCGTCGAACTGCTTTACAACGAAGTCACCGTCATCAGCGGCACCGCGTGGTCGGCGCGCCCGGCTTCCAGCGCATGGGCAGCGTCGTCTTAGCGCCACCCCCACCGATCCCGAACTGATCGAAATCGGCCTGCGCGGATTGCGCGCCGCCACCTGGCAAATCCTGAACCAGACG
This sequence comes from Seohaeicola nanhaiensis, assembly GCF_042654245.1. Classification (NCBI taxonomy): domain Bacteria; kingdom Pseudomonadati; phylum Pseudomonadota; class Alphaproteobacteria; order Rhodobacterales; family Roseobacteraceae; genus Seohaeicola; species Seohaeicola nanhaiensis. The sequence goes on along the minus strand of NZ_JBHSGI010000034.1, from coordinate 25,859 downwards.
CGCGACCTCACCGGTTTTGACGATTGAGGCGCGCAAAAACCCGAAACTTTCCGGCGCCGTACCGCATGGGGTTTCACGACGGCCGTCAAAGGCGCCCGCCGTCACTCCCGGGATCGGCCGAAGGCGGTCCCGCACCCCCTGCGCAACCAACTCATCAGAATCGTCGCCGCCCGGGACTGACGATCGAAAACGCGCGGACGGCGAACCCTGGGCCCGCCGCCCGCGCAGATGTCAGAAAATGAAGTCGCTGGCCGACAGATCGGCAGCCTCGATGCCGACCAGGACGATCACATTCCGACCGTCGTTCCCCATGTCATAGACCAGACGGCCATTGATTTCGCTACTGTTGGCCAGGAAATCGTCAAGGCTGGTCGCCTCACCGGTGGTCGCCGAAAAATCGAGCGTGTCGGTCCCGGCTTCGAAATCGCGCACGATGTCGCGCCCGAAAAACTTGGTGAAGTGGAAGGTATCCGCGCCCCGCCCGCCGATCAGAACGTCGCGCCCCGCGCCGCCGGTCAGATCGTCGTCGCCAACTCGCCCGTTCAGAATGTCGTTGCCGCGCCCGCCGATCAGGACATCGTCATGGCGGAAGCCCAGGAACTTGTCGGCGCCGGCGCCGCCCCGGAAGGTGATCGAGTCGGACTTGATGACCTCCAGCAGGGCCTCTGTCGCCCCCTCGCCATCGGGCGCGGAACCGAGCAGACCATAGATCACGTCATGCGACTCCGCAGCGGCGATCTTGGGCGAGAACGTGACCTTGAAATCGAGCTCGGTCATCTCGAAGCTGGCGACACCGCCCTCACCGCTCGTCGAAGTCGCGCCGTGGCCGAATTCCACCGCGCGCACCGGGCCGCTGACCACGTGGGTCGCCATGCTGTAGCTCAGCCCGCCACGGATGACATAGGCCTGTGCATCCGTGTCCGGGGTATCGGACAGGTCCGACTCCGAGGCGGCATAGTTGCCCGACAGGCCGTTCGAGAAGGCTCCGCGCCCCGCGGGGGTGAAGTCGGTGTCGAAGGCATCGAGATAAGCGTAAAAGTCGCTGGCGCCGGCGTTGCCAGCCCTGATGGTGATGGTCATTGCGTCTCCTTTTGGGTCGCCGCCGCGGCCCTGACACAACAACGCGGCAGGCGGCACCGGACCAAATCTGTGCTGCCCGGGGGCAACGAGTTACGGGAATGCTGGGGGTCCGACGACGCGCACGTTACTGCGCATACGGGGCGGGCCAACCTTGGATAGGGACCCGCTGCCTTGCCCCTGCGGTCTAATAAAGGCGATAAAATCTGTCAAGTAATTCCGACCCGGATCCGCCGAATTCTCAGCGCGCCCGCGCCAGATGCGGCAACAGGAAACTCTGCCCCCGAGCCGGCGCGATATTGACCCTCAGATCACAGCGATAGGTGGCCGAGAGAACTGAATCCGTCATCACCTCGGGCGGCGCGCCCGTGGCCGTCGCCCGCCCCTCGCACATGACGGTGATCCTGTCGGCGAACATTGCCGAGAGGTTCAGGTCATGCATGACTGCCACCACCCCGCCGCCCCGCGCGGCATAGCGGCGCAGCAGTTCCATCACAACCAGCTGATGCCCGATATCCAGACTCGCCACCGGCTCGTCCAGCAACAGCCAGCGGGGCCGGCCATCGACCACCGGCTCCCAGATCTGGCAGAGCACGCGCGCCAGCTGCGCGCGCTGCTGCTCGCCGCCCGACAATTCCTGGTAATACCGGCCCGCATAGCCATCTAGGCCCACTGCCGCCAGCGCCTGCGCCGGCAGATGCTCGCGCCCGCCCCAGATGCCCGCGCTCAGCCCCATGCGTACGACCTCGCCCACCTGAAACGGAAAGGCCAGCGTCGCCGCCTGCGGCAGCACCGCGCGCATCGCCGCCAGCTGCCAGGGCTTCAGCCCGCGCATGTCGGCGCCGTTCATATGCAGGCTGCCGGTGCTGTCGATCTCGCCGGTGATCGCCTTCAGCAGCGTCGACTTGCCCGACCCGTTGGGGCCGACAATCGCGGACACCTCCCCCGGGAAGGCGGTGAAATCGACCCCGTGCAGGATCGCCTTGCCGCCCAGCCGCACCCTGACGTCGCGCGCCTTCAGCATCACAGATCCACCAGCCCGCGCCGACGCAGCAGGATCCACAGGAACACCGGCGCGCCCAGGATCGCAGTGACGATCCCGATGGGCAACTCGCCCGGCGCAACGATCACCCGGCTGATGACATCGGCCACCAGCAGCAGCGTCGCCCCCAGCAGCGCAGCGTTCGGCAGCAACGGCTCGTGGTCGGGGCCCGTCGCCAGACGCAGCAGATGCGGCACCACGATGCCAATGAAGGCGATCCCGCCCGACACCGCCACGGCGGCCCCGGTGGCGGCGGCAACCGACAGCACGGCCAGCGCCTTGATGCGCTGCACCGGCAGCCCCATGTGCCCCGCCGTCGCCTCGCCCAACGCCAGCCCGTTCAGCCCCCGACCCAGCGTCGCGGCCAGCAGCATCGCGCCCAGCATCACCGGCCCGGCCACCTGCACCTTGAGCCAGGTCGCACCGGCCAGCGAACCGAGCTGCCAGAACGTCAGATCGCGTAGCTGCGCGTCATCGGCCATGTAGATCATCAGCCCCGACAGCGCCCCGGCCATCGCGGTCAGCGCGATCCCGGCCAGCAGCATGGTCGCGACCGAGGTCCGCCCGCGCCGGGTCGAAACCCGGTACAGCAGCAGCGTCGCGCCCCAGGCGCCCAGAAAGGCGGCCAGCGGCAACAGCCAGGGACCCGCGAAAACAGCCGGCAGGCTCGCCCCCAGCACGATGGCAAAGATCGCGCCCAGGCTGGCACCGGCGCTGACGCCGACGATGCCCGGATCTGCCAGCGGGTTCCGGAACAGCCCCTGCAGGACCGCGCCCGAAAGCGCCAGCGCACCGCCCACGGCAATTGCCATCAACATGCGCGGCATCCGGATCTGCCACAGCACCACCTGCTCGGTCGCCGTCAGAGGCTGCCCCGTCGCCAGCTTCTCCAGCGCCCCCCAAAGCGAGGTGCCCGAGGCGCCGACCGCCAGGCTCAGCACCGCCGCCACGACCAGCAGCGCACCCAGCACCAGATGGGCGCGCCGGGCGCGGCTGCGGCGGCTCGGGAAGGCCGCCGCAATGTCTCCGGTCGCCGTCATGCGCCTCAGCCCCCGTAAAGCGCCGCGTTCAGATCGGCCACCGCCTCGGGGATGCGCGGACCGAAGCCCAGCAGATACAGCCCGTCCATCCGCACCACAGCCCGGGCCTGCCCGGCTGGCGTCGCGGCAATCCACGGCAGCGCGACCAGTTGGTCGACCGGGCTGTCATGATCGCCGCCGCGGTCCATCATCAGGATCGCATCGGGCGCGGCCGAGATCACGGCTTCGTCGGTCAGCGGCTTGTAGCCCTCGAACCCGGTCACCGCATTCTCGGCCCCCGCCAGCTCGATCATCGCCGCCGCGGCCGTGCCGCTGCCCGAGGCCATGATCCGCCCGCCCGCCGCACTCAGCACGAACAGCACACGCTTCTTCGCGCCGCCAGCCCGCGCCTCGGCCTGCGCCTGCGCCGCCTCCAGCCGCGCGGCCACGTCGGTTGCCAGCGCCTCGGCCTTGTCTTCTACGCCGATGGCCGCGCCGATGGTGCGGATCTTGGCCTGCACGCCTTCGCCGGTAAAGACGTCCGGGATCTGCACCATCGCCACCTCCGCGTCTTTCAGCACCTCGACGGTTTCCGGAGGCCCGGCGTTCTGATCCGCCAGGATCAGATCCGGCCCGACCGACAGCACGCCCTCAGGCGACAGCGCCCGCATGTAGCCGACATCCGGCAGCGCCAGCGCCGCCTCGGGATAGACCGAGGTCGTATCCCGCGCGACCAGCCGGTCGCCCGCGCCCAGGGCAAAGACGATCTCGGTGACCGCACCGCCGATGGACACGATGGCACCCGCCGGCTCGTTCGCCTGCGCCGGCGCGGCCAGCGCCAGCGCACCAGCACAAAGGATCGCACGCAGGGTCACGCCGTGACCTCCTCGGCCAGCCCGTCCAGCCCTTCGACCAGCTTGCCCCAGGCCGGACGGCAATCCCGGCCTTCCTTGCCGACGCCGAAGACCTGCAGGATCAGCCCGCCGTCCTTGTTGAAGGCCTCGACCGACACCGCCGGCCCGCGCCGCGTCGGCTTGTCCACAGCCCAGACCTCGGCGATCCGGTCCAGCCGCAGATGCAGGTTGAACCCCGGGTCCAGCACGTTCTGCCAGGGGCCCATCGCCTTCAGCGTATGAACCGGGCCGGAATGAATCTCGATGCAGCCGCGATTGCCGACGAAGACCATGATTTCCAGTCCCTGCGCCTGCACCTTCTGGAGCATGTCATCGAAAGCCGACGGCGCCAGCGCGCGCACAAAGGGCGCGCCAGCCACACGATAGGCCCCCAGACGGTTCATCTTCAGCTTGGAGGTCAGCCTCAGGAACTGGTGCGTATCGGTCATCCGCTCCCATTCCTGGCGCAGGATGTCTACCTTGTCCCTCGCCGAGCGCGGCGCCTCGTCCGGCTCGCGCTTGCCAACGCTCAGCGTCTGCACCTGCTCGGGCAGCCGCATCTCCTGCTTCACCTGCTCCCAGACCGCCAGATCGGCGCCCTCGCGCAGGAAAATCTTGTGCACAGCGTCGCCGGCCGCATCGAAGACCTGCAGACTGCGGCGGGTGCCGGCATCCGTCTCCTTCTCGACCATGAAGCCATACTGCCAATGCGCCGGGAACATGCGCAGGTCGATGGCGTCGTTCAGCACCATCGAGGCATGCGGCCCCGCGTGATAATTGGCATAGGTCCCGACCTTCTCGATCACGCAGTCCTCGTTGCGCGTAAGCGCCATGACTTCGCCAAGCCGCATTGCCGCGCCCATGACCGCATCGGGATGCGGGTTGACCGCCGTCACCCCCGCGCCGCAATGGGCCGCCAGAAGCTGGGCCTCGCTGATGCCAAGCTTGTCCGCCAGATCGCGCTCGCGCATGTTGGAATGGTCCGCACGAGAGGCCCTGATAGCCTCCGCGGAAAGCGTATGGGAATCGGTCACGGGGGACACCTTCTGCCTTGCTGTTTCCTGGGAGGGGCTGGCAAGCGCCGAGGGGGCACCAGCTGGCAAAGCTTGAGTTAAAACCTCAACCTTTATTCTTGACGCTTTTAGTAATCTTTCTTAGAAGACGCAAGCGGTCGAAAACCATCGTCCGCAAAAATCTTCATGCGCCCCCGCCAGCCTTCGCGAGCACACGGCCCCTGTCTGCCTGCGAGGACCTTCATGACTGTCAAAGCGGATCTGCGCGTTTTTTTCCTTTCTACAACGGCGCTGATCCTGGCCACCGGAACCGCCACCGCGCAGGACGGCGGCGAGGGCTTCCTCGGCACCCTCGTGCTCGGCACCAGCAAGCGCGAGGTGCAAACCAGCACCGCCACCCCGGTGACCGAGGTCAACCAGGAAGAAATCGACGACCGTCAGGCCGGCACCGTGGCCGAGTTGATCGACTCCGTTCCCGGCGTCAGCCTCGTCAATGGCTCCACTCCGGCCGGCTCGGGCATCAACATCCGCGGCTTCGGTGCCAACAGCACCTTCGGCACCGACCAGAAGGTCGCCATCCAGATCGACGGCGCCAGCGTCGGCGCGGAAGAGCTCTACCGCATCGGCACCCAGCTCTACACCGACCCATTCCTCTACAAGCAGGTCAGCGTCATCCGCGGCACGGTGGGCAGCTTCGAATACGGCTCGGGCATCATCGGCGGCGTGGTCAAGCTCGAAACCAAGGACGCCTCGGACTTCACCCATGGCGAGATCGGCATGGTCTTCGGCCAGACGGTGGAATTCACCAGCAACGGCAATGGCATCACCAGTTCCTCGATCCTGGCCTGGCAGCCGACCGAGAATTTCGAGATGCTGATGAACTACACCTGGCGCGACCAGAGCACCCAGACCGACGGCAGCGGCAACAGTGTCGGCAACAGCGCCTTCACCCTGCCCTCGGGCCTGATCAAGGCGAAATACACCTTCGGCGCCAATCGCGACCAGTCGCTGACCCTCTCGCTGAACCAGTCCCAGTCCAGCGACCGCGACGTGCCCTTCGACAGCTTCACCACCACGTCCGACGCCTTCGGAAACGTCGACCGGGACACGCTGTCGCGCACCGCCGTGCTTGCCTACAACTTCAACCCCGCCGGCAATGACCGCATCAACCTCGATGTCTTGCTGTCCTATGCCGACCAGAAGATCGACCAGACCTACGTCCCCGGTTCCTCGTTCCTTGACGGCACGCCCGACTTTGCGCAGCTGGAACCGCTGGTGAATGCCGACCACCACTACCAGACCACCAAACTCGCCATCAAGAACACCGCCTATCTCACCACCGGCCAGATCCGCCACGACCTGCGCACCGGGGTCGAGTTCATCCACAAGAAGCGGCTGGATGCCAGCGCCGCCCCCGGCGGCACCGACGACCGCATCGCACTCTTCATCGTGGATGACATGCAGATTGGCGATTATTGGACGGTCAGCCCGGCTTGGCGGTACGAAAGATCGACTGTCCGCGGATCCACAGCGCCTTATGACCAGACCTACAAGAACGATGCGCAGATGGGCGGACTCTCGGTACGGCGCTCCTTTTCCAACGGCTTTGCCATCTTTGGCAGCGCCGCGTATACAGAATCCCTGCCGATCATCGACGACCTTGACACCAGAGGTCCAACTTCTCCGAAAAACTTGATGAACATGGCGGAAAAGGCTCACACGTATGAAATCGGAGCGTCGTTCGACCGGATCGATCTGTGGCGGGATGGCGACCGCCTCGCGATCAAGGCCAACTACTACACGAGCGACCTTTACGACGTGACCTCCTACACCGCTTCAAGCAGCGGCCCAAGTGAACGATTGGCGAAGGTCGAGAACAAGGGCCTCGAACTCGAAGCCTCCTACTCCACGCTTGAAGGCTATTATGTCGACTTCAACGCCAACCTCGTGGACGGCGAGGAATTCAACGGCGCCGGCGCCGCCTCCCGCTGGCGCAACTCCCCGGCTGACAGCGCCCGCCTGACTTTGGGTCGCAAGTTCGGCGAGGCGCTGGACGTCAGCTGGGAAGTCGTCGCCAACAAGTCCGTCCAGAAAACCGCGACAACCCATGTGCCAGGCTTCGGTGTGCACAACCTGCGTCTGACCTGGGCGCCCGAAACCGGGCCGCTGGAAGGCACCACCATCCGCGCCGGGATCGAGAACGTCTTCGACCGCGCCTATACCCCGAACCTTTCGACCCGCCCCGCGCCGGGGCGCAATTTCAAAGTGACCCTGTCACGCCTGTTCTGAGGACCAAGTGATGCGACCAGCGCTTACCCTGCTTGCCCTTGCCAGCCTCGCGCTCGCCAGCCAGGCGATGCAGGCCCAGGAGGCCGCCGCCCACCTTTCCGTCGAGCTCAACAAGCAGGACGCCGATGGCGACGCCTGCCGGCTGACCTTCGTGGTGACCAATGCCAACCCCGAGGCCATCGACAGCGCCGTCTTCGAAACCGTCCTGTTCGATGACACCGGAAGCGTCGATCGCCTGACCCTTTTCGACTTTGGCGCGCTGCCGCCCGGGCGCGCGCGGGTGCGCCAGTTCCAGGTCGCCGGCCTCGCCTGCGACAGGCTGAGCCGCGTGCTGTTCAACGGCGCCAGCACCTGCACCGTCGCCGGCCAGCCCAGCGACATCTGCGCCGCCTCGCTCGAGGTGACCAGCCGCACGGAAACCGAGGTGCTGCGATGACCGAAGAAATCCTGAACGCCGTCCGTCAGGTCATCGACCTCGGCGGGCCGGTCGTGGCCGTGCTGATCCTCGTCTCGGTGCTGACCGCCGCCGTCATCCTCTACAAGCTCTGGCAGTTCCGCGCCGCCGGTGTCGGCCGCCACGCCGCACTGCGCCGCGCCGTCACGCACTGGGACGCCGGCGCCCGCGCCCAGGCCCAACGCGAGGTGGCCCAGGGCACGACCTACCTGCAACCTCTCTTCGCGCTGGCGATGGACCATGCCCGCGCCGAGGGCATCCGCGCCCGGCTCGAGGCCGAGGCCGAAACCGCCTTCGCAAAGCTCGAACGCGGCTTCCGCTATCTCGATTCCGTGGTCCAGCTCGCCCCCCTGCTCGGGCTGTTCGGCACGGTGCTCGGCATGATCGAAGCCTTCCAATCGCTGCAATCGGCCGGTGCGCAGGTCGACCCCTCGCTGCTGGCCGGCGGCATCTGGGTCGCGCTGCTGACCACCGCCGTCGGCCTTGGCGTGGCCATGCCCACCTCGGTCGTGCTCTCCTGGCTCGAAAGCCGCATGGCCGCCGAACGGGTCATCGCCGAACAGGGCTTTGCCACCATCCTCACGCCTGCCGGCACCGCGCCGGAGGCGCCGCGCAAGACCGGGCTGGCCGCCCATGTCGCTTAGGGCCAAATACCGCCGCCGCGCGCTCTCGATGACGTCTCTGATCGACGTCATCTTTCTCCTGCTGCTGTTCTTCATGCTGACCTCGACCTTCTCCAAGTTCTCGGAACTCGATCTGGCCGCCTCCGGCGCCGCGGGCGCGGCCAGCGACGGAGGGGTCCTGTTCCTCCAGGTCGCCCCCGATAGCCTGCGCCTGAATGCCAAGCCGGTGGACCTGACCGACCTGCCCGCCCGGCTCGACTCCGATGAAGAGAAAAAACTCGTCCTCAGCCTCGCGCCCGAAGTCACCTCGCAGCGGCTGGCCGACGTGCTGGTCGCCCTGCGCACCCGGCCCGGTCTGAAATACACGATCCTTACACCCTCATGAAACGCCCCGCCCCCCGCCGCACCCGCGAACCGACCATCGCGCTGATCAACATCGTCTTCCTGATGCTGGTGTTCTTCATGGTCGCCGGCACCCTGGCCCCCTCGATGGAGCGCGATGTCGAGTTGGTCGAGACCGCCGCGCTCGAAGGCCGCGCGCCGCCCGATGCGCTGGTGATCGCGGCGGACGGCCAGCTACGCTATCGCGGTACCGTGCTGACCTCGGCCTCGGCCTATCTCGACCGGCCCGACAGCCGCGACCGCGCCGTCGTCCGCCTGATGCCCGACCGCGCCCTGCCCGCCGACGACCTGCTGCGCATCGGTGCCGAACTGCGCGCCGCCGGGGCCGACCGCATCGTCATCGCAACCACCCGGTCGCTGCAATGATCCCCCGTTCCCGCAGCCTAGCCGCCCTGGTGCTGGTCGCCTCTGCGGGCAGCCATCTCGCCGCGATGGGCCTGATCTGGCGCGCGCCCGAGGTCCAGATGGAAGGCGGGGCCGAAATGGCGGTCGCCTCGCTGGGGTCGAGCTTTGCCGACATGGCCGCCGGCACCCAGGCGCCCGAAGTCCCCACCACCGCCGAAACGCACAAGACCACCCCGACCGTCACCCCCGCAGCCGCCCCGCCCGTGACCGCAACCCCCGTCGTCCAGCCGACGCCGCAGGTCGCGCCGGAAACGACCAGGGCCGCCCCGCCGCCCGAAACCACCGCTCCGGCGCCAACCGAAACGCCCGTCGTCCCCATGGCCACCCTCACGCCCTCCGAGACGCCTCCGGCCGAGACGCCCCCGGTGCAAACCGCCCGTCTCGCCGAAACGCCGCCCCCGCCCGAGCGGATCGAGGCGCTGCCCGAGGCCCCGCCGCTTGCGGAATCGCTTCGCCCCAAGGCGCGGCCCAAGCCACCGGCGCCCGCGCCCGCGCCGGGCAATGCCGACCGCAACGCCCGCATCGGCACCGACACCGGCCGGGCCGAGGTCAAGAGCAAGGCCGCCCAGTCTGAACGGGCCGGCACCACCACGGCAGCGGGCAACGCGGCGGCCGACAACTACCCCGGCCAGGTCATGCGCCGCATCTCGCGCGTGCCGCGCCCGCGCGTCGCCACGCGCGGCGCCACCGTGGTCGCCTTCTCCATCGCCGCCAACGGCGCGCTCGCCTCGGCCAGCGTGGCACGCTCCTCGGGGTCGACCGAGCTCGACACGGCAGCCCTCGCCGTGCTGCGCAAGGCCGCGCCCTTCCCCGCCCCGCCCGCTGGCGCGCGGCGGCAGTTCTCGATCCGGATCGAGGGCCGCTGACCGGGCATTCTGCGCCTTTACACCGACGCGTGCCTGTCTAAGGTGGCAGCGGGTGGAGGACCGGATGGAACCAGATTTCAGACCCCTCGCAGGGCTGCGGGTCGTCGAGATGACGCATATGATCATGGGCCCGTCCAGCGGCATGTTTCTCGGCTTCCTTGGCGCCGAGGTCATCAAGGTCGAACCGCCCGGCGGCGACAAGACCCGCGACCTGACCGGCATGGGCAGCGGCTTCTACCCGACCTTCAACCGCGGCAAGAAAAGCGTGACGCTCGATCTCGGCAGCGACGCCGGGCGCGACGCGCTGCACCGCCTGCTTGGCACGGCGGATGTCTTCATCGAGAACTTCCGCGACCAGAGCCTTGCGAAGATGGGCCTCGCTCCCGAAGAGCTGCGCGCCCGTTATCCCGACCTCATCGTCTCTTCGCTCAAGGGCTTCCTCAAGGGCCCCTACGAGGACCGCACCGCGATGGACGAGGTCGTCCAGATGATGACCGGCATGGCCTATATGACCGGCCCGACCGGCCGCCCCCTGCGCATCGGCTCCTCGGCCAACGACATCATGGGCGGCCTCTTCGGCGCCTTCGCGGTGCTCGCGGCACTCCTGCAACGCGGCAAGGACGGCAAGGGCCACGCCCTGCGCACCGGCCTCTTCGAGAACTGCCTGTTCCTGGTCTCCCAGCACATGGTCCAGTTCGAACTCGAAGGTCGCGAGGCGCCACCGATGCCCGAACGTGAATTTTCCTGGCCGGTCTACGATATCTTCGAAACCTCCGAAGGCCGCCAGATCTTCATCGGCGCTGTGACCGAGGGCCAATGGATCACCCTTTGCAACCTGCTCAGCCTCGACAGCCTGCGAGACGACCCCCGCCTGCAAAAACGCATGGAGCAGATCGAGGCGCGCGGCTGGACCATCCCCATCGTCGCCGAGGCAGTGCGCGCCCGCAGCTTTGCCGAGCTGATCGAGAAATTCGAGGCCTCGGGCATCCCCTTCTCGCCGATCCATCGCCCGGCCGAGATGTATCAGGACCCCCACGTCCTGCGGCCCGGCGGGCTGATGACCTCGCAGATGCCCGGCGGCCAGACCTACCGCGCCCCGGGCCTGCCCTTCGAGGTCGACAACCTTGGTCTCCCGCAGGACGCGACGGACATCGCCGCCATCGGCGCCGACACCCGGTCGGTGTTTTCGGCCCTCGGCATGTCGGACGACGAGATCGCCCGGGCCAGCGGAGCCCGCGCGTGACCGCGTGCGACACCATCTACCCCTCCGACCGCGTGACCCTGCGCGAGGTCGGCCTGCGCGACGGGCTGCAACTCGCCAAGGCCCTGCCCTCCACAAAGGCCAAACGCGACTGGCTCGCCGCCGAGGCCCGCGCCGGCGTCCGCCACTTCGAGATCGGCTCCTTCCTGCCCGCCGCCCGCTTCCCCCAGTTCGCCCACCTGCCCGAGATGATCGCCGGCTGCGAGGCGCTGAACCTTCATTCCGCCGCGCTCACCCTCAACGACCGCGGCGCCGAGGCGGCTCTGCAGACGGCGGTGCGCGAACTGGTCTGCGTCGTTTCCTCGACCGAGGCGCACAGCCAGGCCAATGCCCGCCGCTCGCGCGACGAAGCGGTGGCGCTGGTCTCCCGCATCGTCGCGCTGCGGGATGCGCAGGCGCCCGGCAAGCTGGTCAACGCCGGTCTCGCCATGGCCTTCGGCTGCTCGCTCGCCGGCACGGTCTCCCCTGACGAGGTGCTGCGCCTCGCCGAGGCCTGTCTCGCCGCCGGGGCCGATATCGTCGGCATCGCCGACACCGTGGGCTTTGCCGGCCCCCGCGCCGTCGGCGACCTCTGCGCCCGCATGGAAAAGCTCTGCGGTCCGCGCCCCTTCATCATCCACCTGCACGACACCCGCGGCATGGGGATCGCCAATGCCGCCGCCGCGCTCGACAATGGCGCGCGGGTGATCGATGCCTCGCTCGGCGGCCTGGGCGGCTGCCCCTTCGCGCCCGGCGCCACGGGCAACGTGGTGTTCGAAGACATCGTCTTTCTGGCCGAAACCATGGGATTTGCCACCGGCATCGACCTCGACGGCCTGAAAGCGGCCCGCGCCATCGCCGAAGCGGCGATGCCGGGCGAACCGTTCCACGGCGCGCTGCACCGCGCCGGCGCACCACCGAACCTGACCTGGCGGGCCGACGCCCGCTGAAACCTGTCTTTGGGAGGAGACCAGACATGAAGACCATCACCCGGGCCGCGCTCGCGGCCGCCATCCTGTCCGCCGGCGCTGGCACCGCCTTTGCCCAGACCGTCATGCGCTGCAGCCATCAGCTGCCACCGGCGCACCACATCGCCAAGGTCGTCGACCGCTGGGCCGCCGAGGTCGAAAAGTTGTCCGAAGGCGAACTCGACGTGCAGGTCTTCGGAGCCGACAGCCTCGTTGGAGCGCGCGATAACATCGTCTCGACCGCCAAGGGCGACATCGAATGCGCCTTCTCGCTGAACTTCCAATGGGGCAAGACGCTGCCGATCATGAACGTCACCGTGGCGCCCTTCGCCTTCGGCGACATCGAGATCTGGAAGAAATGGCCTACCTCCGAGGCGGCCGCCTTCCTGGAAGAAAAACTGCTGGAAAAAGGCGTGAAGAACGTCGTCTGGATGTTCCAGACCAATACCTCGGTCTTCACCACCAAGGGCGAACCGCTGGTCAAACCGGAAGACTTCAAGGGCCTCAAGATCCGCGGTCTGACCCCGCCCTTCGATGCCGCCCTCGCCGCCCTTGGCGCGACCCCGACGGCGATGCCCGGCTCCGAGGTCTATCAGGCGCTCGCCACCGGCGTGGTCGATGGCGCGATCACCGACGTGGCCGCCGCCGTCTCGCGCAAATACTACGAGGTGCAGGATGCCTTTACCGTCGTCCCGGTCCTCTCGGCCTATCTGCATGGCTACCTAAATCCGGCCTTCTATGACGGCCTCTCGGACAAATCCAAGGAAGCGCTGAAACAGGCCGGGCTGGAAGCCTCGGAATGGGCCATCGAAGCCTCGACCGAAGCCGGCAACGCCGGGCCGGACCAGCTTCGCGAGAAGGGCGTGAAGGTGCATATCGCCACCCCCGAGGAAAACGCCGCGCTCGAAGCTGTCATGCGTCCCGCCTTCGACAAGGCCTTCGGCGAAGGCGACGCCGACAGCCAGAAACTGCTCGACCTGCTGGGCAAGATGTAGCCCCGGATGCACGGACAGGAACCAGAGAGCGGGGCAGCCGATGCCCCGCTCTTCCCCGACCGGATCGTGACCGCGCTCGTGCGCCTCTGCGGCGCACTCAGCGCGCTGCTGATCCTCGTCATCCTCGCCCAGATCACCGTCGCCGTTGTGCGCCGCTACCTGCTCGACCGGCCGCTGCAATGGAATGACGAGATGATCGGCTATCTGCTGGTCGCCGCCGTTATGCTGGGCGCGGCCGAGGCGCTGCGGCGCGGCGATCACATCGCCATCGACCTCCTGCCCTCGCGCGTCGGACCACGGGCGAAACCGGGACTTCAGGCGCTCTCCGCGCTCAGCGTCATCGCCTTCGCGGCGGTGGTGGGGGTCTCAATCTGGGACTCCATCGCCTTTGCCATCAGCTTCGGCTCCTATTCGGTCGGCTACATCGAAATCCAGACATGGATCCCGCAGATCCCCGTCCTGATCGGCTGTGTCCTGCTGGCCCTGATGGCGCTGGTCCGCCTGTTGCAGGTGATCCGCGGATGACCCTGTTCCTCGTCTTCGCCGGGCTGATCCTGCTGCTGCTGACCGGCATCCCGATCTTCGCCGCCCTCGGCCTTGCCGCCGCCACGATTATGATGATCGCCGAGGGCGACATCGACGGCCTTGGCGATGCCGTCTACGCCCATCTCGACAAGCCCGCGCTCGCCACCATCCCGCTCTTCGTCTTCATGGCCCAGGTCATGATCCGCGCCAAGGTGATTGACGAGCTCTACGACTTCGCCCATGCGCTCATCGGCCACGTGAAGGGCGGCCTCGGCGTCGCCACGGTCATGGCCTGCACCATCTTCGCCGCCATCTCGGGATCGTCCGTCGCCACCGCCCTCTCCATCGGGTCGAGCGCCATCCCCCAGATGAAGCGCTTCGGCTACCCCGAACGCGACGCGCTTGGTGTCGTCGCCGCCGGCGGCACGCTCGGCATCCTGATCCCGCCCTCGGGGCCGATGATCCTCTACGCCATCGTCTCCGAGGCCTCGATCGGCGGCCTCTTCCTCGCCGGCGTCGTTCCGGGCCTGATGCTGGCGGTGATCTTCGCGATTTTCTGCATGATCCAGGCGCGCACCCGGACCGGCATCGCCGCGCCCGACTGGGCCGGCTGGGCGCAGGTCGCCCGCGCCTTCCGCCGCTCGATCTGGGCGCTGCTGGCACCGCCCCTGGTCATGGGCGGAATTTACTTCGGCGTCTTCACCGCGACCGAGGCCGCCGCCGCCGGCTCGCTCTACGCGCTGATCGTGGCTTTCCTCGCCGGGCGCGGCTTCGGCCTCGCCGACCTCTGGCACTGCGCCGTCAGCGCCATGCGCACCTCGATGATGATCTTCCTGATCATCGCCGGCGCCGCGATGTTCGGCCATGCCATCACGCTGATCCGCCTGCCCGTAGGCGTCACCGAAACCGTCGCGGGCCTCGGCCTTGGCCCGCTCGGCTTCATCCTCGTGGTGATGGCGCTGATCTTCGTGCTGGGCATGTTTCTCGAATCCATTGCCATCATCCTGATCACCACGCCGATCCTTCTGCCCACGCTGATCGGCCTTCAGATCGACCCGATCTGGTATGGCATCCTGCTGATGATCAATCTGGAACTGGCGATGATCACGCCCCCCGTGGGCATGAACCTCTTCGTGATCAAGGGCATCACCAACGCCACGCTCTCGACCATTGTGCGCGGGGCCAGCCCCTTCGTCCTGCTGATGATCGCCGGCATGGGCCTGCTGATCCTCTTCCCCGACCTCGCCACCTGGCTGCCCAGGGCTGCGGGGTACGGACGTTAAAAGGCGCGGCCCTCCCCCCGACCGGGACAGGGCCGCCCCTGGCCTTAAAGCACGACCTTCACCGTGCGGGTGTCCGGCACGTTCACCGTGCCCTTCGCAACAAGGAACTCCTCCATCAGGTCATAGATCGCCGGCCCCTCGGTCCCTTCGTTGACCGAGGCCCAGCCGCCGACGGTATAGGTCTTGTCGGCCTCTATCGCGGTGCCGTCCTCCAGCGCCATATCCGCGATACGCCCGCCCATCTCGTTGTTGACGTGGCAGGTGTAGGTCATGCCGCCCACCCGCACCATGTCACCGCCCTGCTGATAGAACGGGTCCTTGTTGAACAGGTTGTCGCAGACGTCCTCCAGGATCACCTTCAGCTGCGCCCCCGTCATCTCGTTGCGATAGACCGCCGGATAGCTCATCGAGGTCTCGGTATAGAGATCGTCCACCGTGATATCCTGCCCCGGCAGCAGCGTGGTCCCCCAGCGGAACCCCGGCGACAGCGCGATCTGCACGTCGCGCCGCTCGCGGATGCCCTGGCAGATCAGATCGTCCCAGGTCCCGTTGAAATTGCCGCGCCGGTAGAGCAGCGAGTCATTCTTCGCCAGCACCCGGTTCAGCTCACCAGCGTGGGGGTCGCGGAACTCGGCGATCTTCGCCGCCATCTCGGCATCCGCCGCGATCACGTCCGAAAAGACCGGGATCAGGCGCGAGCTGTGCCCCACCACCTTGCCGTCCTTCACCTCCAGATCGACCCGGCCCAGATACTTTCCGTGGCTGCCCGAGGACAGGATCAGCGTCCCCGCGACCTCGACCGCCTCGGGCACCGCATCATGGGTATGCCCGGTCAGGATCACGTCCAGCCCGCTCACCACCGTGGCCAGCTTTCGGTCGACATCAAAACCGTTGTGCGACAGCAGCACCACCACCTCGGCCCCTTCAGCGCGGGCGGTATCGACGTTCTCCTGCAACGTCTCGGCCCGGATGCCAAAGCTGTATTCGGGGAACATCCACTTGGGGTTCGCAATCGGCGTATAGGGCATGGCCTGCCCGATCACGGCCACCTTGACCCCACCCTTCTCGAACATCTTCATCGCCTCGAAGGCCGGCTCGTCCCATTCCACGTCGAAGACGTTCTGGGCCAGCATCGGATATCCCATGCCCTCGATGATCTCCTTCAGCCGCTCGGTGCCGAAGGTGAACTCCCAATGCGCCGTCATCGCATCGGGCTTCAGCAGCGCCATGCAGTCGACCATGTCCTGTCCGTTGGTCTTGAGCGAGGTATAGGAGCCCTGCCAGGTGTCGCCGCCATCGAGGAACAGAACCTTGTCCTCGCCCCGCTCCGCCCGGATCGCCTTGACCAGCGTCGCGGTGCGGTCCAGCCCGCCCAACCGGCCATAGGTGCGCGCCAGATCGACGTAATCGAGATAGGTATGCGCATAGGCGAGCGGACTGCCCCGCTCGATCCCGAAGTGCTTCAGGAACGCTTCGCCCACCAGATGCGGCGGGATGCCCGCATAGTCGCCCACACCGATATTGGTGTCGGGCGGACGGAAATAGACCGGCGCCAGCTGCGCGTGCACATCAGTGAAATGCAGCAGCGTCACCTGCCCCCTGGCATCGAACTGCAGCAGATCCTCCATCGTCAGCTTCTGCTGCGCCAGTGCCCGCAGGGGGTTCGACGCATAGCCCGCCGCGCCGAGCGCGAATGCCGCGTTCACCCCGTACTGGATAAAGTCTCGTCTCGTGATCGGCACGGCATGTCCTCCCTGCGGCCAAGATATAGAAATATGCGAATGTCATTATGACTTCTACGCGCACCGCCGCCCCCCGTCAATTTCCTCTCATGCGCCGCCCCCGGCGCGCCCGCACGACAAAGGCAGCACGCCCAGACAAATTTCGCCTTGTCTTCAAACCGCACCCGAATTAGACGCACAGATGGAGACGTGGCCGAGTGGTCGAAGGCACACCCCTGCTAAGGGTGCAGACGGGAAACCGTCTCGAGGGTTCGAATCCCTTCGTCTCCGCCACTTGCCCTTGCTAAAGCGTTCTCCCGATCCGGCTGCGGCCGGATTTTTCCGTTGTTTTCGAGGGTTATGCAGGAGGGCCTGAGCACGGGCCTTGGCGCCAGGAGGCCCGAAGGCGGTCTATCAGGGCCGATACTCTCCGGACCTCATGACTGAGCCGATTTGGTGAATAGCTTGCAACTCACTGTTAATAGTAAGTTTTCCCGCAGGCCGACCAAAACACTTCGACCGAAGTCGCGTCCGGAGAGATGGAACATAAATCGAACATTCTCTGAACTGTATGTCGTTCGCAGTTTAGCAGTTTCTGCCACGCGCGAAGCCTCTAATTTGGGGGTGTCCGCAAACCTTGCTGGTCAACTGTGCGGGCTTTGCAACCGTTTCATTTTCGGTAGGTCGTGGCAGTGGCGGCGAAGTCTCGGGCTTGGCCGAGCTGAAAACTGGTGTAGTCCTTGACACAAGGTAGTCGGTGTACCATTTATTATACAAGGTATAAATATATGGTGTGAAATGATAACGGGACATGTCTTCATCGCTACCAGTCTGGACGGCTTCATCGCTCGAAGCGACGGCGATATCGCCTGGCTTCTGGAGCGCGACAACCCCGACGAAGACCATGGCTATGATGCCTTCATTGCGGACATCGACATCGTTCTGATGGGCCGCGGAACCTTCGAGAAAATGCGAGCCGTAAGGCCTTGGCCCTACACTCGTCCTGTGGTCGTCTTATCCTCGACGTTGACACAGTCCGATGTGCCGGACGACCTGACCAAAAAGGTCCGGGTCGCGAACAAGGCTCCCGAAGAGGGGATGCGAGTGCTGGAGATTGAAGGACATCGGAAGGTATACGTCGATGGCGCCCTTCTCATTCAGTCATGCCTTCGGGCCGGCTTAATCGCCGATATGGTGATCACGAGCGTTCCGGTGCTCCTTGGTGAAGGACGCCGGTTGTTCGGCAAGACCGGCGCGGACATTTCGCTTCGCCTCGAGGGAACGAAGAGCTTTCCCTCCGGACTTGTCCAGTCCCGCTACCGGGTCGAAGCATGAAGCGGCCTCGGGGGAGGCCGCCCCGGGCGGAAGCTCCTGCCTCGCGCGACGACATGGTCGTTGCTGCCCTCGATCTTTTGGATTCCGAGGGGGCAGACGCCCTAACGATGAGAGCGCTGGCGGAGCGTCTCGGCATCAACCCAATGACAATCCATCATCACTTCGGCGGACGAGATGGCTTGATCGGCGCGATGTCGGAAGCGGTGTATGCGCAGGTAACGGCGCTGGAGCACGGCACTCCAATAGATCGAATTGGTGAGATACTGATGGCATACTATGCCCAGGTGCTTCGCTACCCGGGCCTGACCATGCTGATCTTCAGCCGGCCGACCGTTTTCCCGAAGCAGGCAGAACGGATCACCGACGAGATCTCTGCCCTTCTGTCCGAAGTCGGCCTGCCGGATGACCGGACGTGGCGGTGGCGCGATATACTCGTGGACTTCACTCACGGCTCTGCCTTGGCGACTGCGATGAGCGCTACGGGCTTGGACTGTGCCCCACAAGAAGATCAGGGATATACCATGGCACTGACAGAGCTGTTGACGGGACTGAAAAGGGCATCTGACCGGTAAGCGCTCGCGGCTGCCGCATCTGACACGTCACCAGATTTATAAGGCCTGGATGCACCATTCTGTGAAACAACCAAGCACTAGACTTGCCCGGTTTTTGTGGAGAGCGATTAACTCACTTCGCTGGCCTTTCGCTCGAATGCGTTCGGGCTCACGAAGCCGAGCGATGAATGTCGCCTGTTGGGATTGTCGAACCCGTCGATGTATCTGGCGATGGCATTTTCCGCCTGCTTGCGGGTTTGCCAAGCAACCGACCACAACAGTTCTGACTTAATGGACTTGAAGAAGGTCTCGACCATGGCGTTGTCATAACAGTTCCCCTTGCCACTCATGGAGATCAGGATGCCGCGCTTTTGGAGCTCCGCCTGATAGTCGACAGAGCAGTATTGGCTTCCGCGGTCGCTGTGATGGACCAAGCCGGGCTTTGGATTGCGAGTTGCAAAGGCGCGCCGCAGAGCTTCGAGGGCGAGGTTGCGCTTCAGCCGGTCGCTCACGGCCCAGCCCACGACCCGTCGGGAGAAGAGATCGATGATCACGGCCAGGTAGAGCCAACCCTCAGCAGTCCAGACGTAGGAGATGTCAGCGCCCCACTTCCTGTCAGGGGCTTCCGCCGAGAAGTCCTGGACAACATGGTTGGGGGCGATAGGCCAAGCATGTTCACTGTCGGTCGTGCGCTTGAACCGGCGCTTCTGTCGGGCGACCAACCTTTTCTCTTTCATCAGGCGCGCTGTTCGGTGCCGCTCGATCTGGTGCCCCTCATCGACGAGATCGCGGTGCATGCGAGGACTGCCGTAGGTCCCGTTCGACAGTGCAAAGGCCGTTCGAATGTGCGCGAGATGGATCATGTCCTGCCGCTGGCGATGACAGGCGGGGCGGCCCCGCCAAGCGAAGAACCCGCTCTGGCTG
This sequence comes from Seohaeicola nanhaiensis, assembly GCF_042654245.1. Lineage (NCBI taxonomy): Bacteria > Pseudomonadati > Pseudomonadota > Alphaproteobacteria > Rhodobacterales > Roseobacteraceae > Seohaeicola > Seohaeicola nanhaiensis. The sequence continues at coordinate 6,234 of NZ_JBHSGI010000034.1, read as the reverse complement.
GTACCGAGAACATGGCACATCCGCTGGATCAGGAAGCAGGCCTTCTCCGCTTCGATGAAGGCAAAGCTCATCGACTTGCGTCTTTCACGAAGAAGGCTGCGGCCGTTTCTAAGATATCGCGCTCCTGCTTCAGAACCGCGTTCTCGCGCCGCAACCGCTTCAGCTCAGCGTGCAGGTCGACCGATGCCTAGACAGGCTTACAAGCGTCATACTCGCCACTGAGCCAGCGTCAACGTCGAGAGCCCGATGCCCAGATCTTCTGCGATCTCGCGCCGTGTCCGGCCGCTTGTCAGTGCAAGCCTAACCGCTTCCCGCCGAAACTCCGGCGTCGGTCTGTTTCCGTTTCCCATAGAACACCTCCTGGTCCCTCAGTTGGTGCTCTCCACTTTTTCCGGGCAAGTCCAATCCCGTTTTCTGAGATTCATTAAAACACTCAAACTAGATGGCGGCTCACTCTTTCGGCTTGTTTTCATAGCACGTATAGATGAAGAGCTTTGGAAATCGTGTAAAAGCGGATATCGCTCACGATGGGTTTCCTTCAAAACGGTTTGATTGCCTAGGTGTCAATTCCTGTGATACTTCTGAATTCAGACTTCTAAAATAGAACTGACGTCGCGCCCTGTGCGAATATTCGACGCAGGGCGTGAGCACTGCGCTCAGCGTCGTAACGTTCCTTCACATTCATGCGTCCCCTTGCCCCCATGCTTCGAGCCAAATCCGGATTGGCAAGGAGGCGGACCAACGCTTGGGCCAGCTTCTGCGAGTCGCCCGGAGGCACGAGAAACCCGGTTTCAGCATCGCGTACAAGCTCGGGAATGCCGTCGATGTCTGATGCAATGACCGGCAACCCACTTGCCATAGCTTCCATAATTACTACCGGAAGTCCTTCAGAGAGGCTGGGCACCACCAGCACATCCGCCTTGCTCATTGCATTAGCGACGCCGTCTTCGCCCAGCGAGCCCCGGAACACGACGAAGTCCCCAAGTCCCCGATCCGCGACAAGCGATTGAAGCAAGGGATATTCCGGCCCTTCTCCGACAATGTCGAGCTCCGCTGCGATTCCGCAATTACGAGCCATGGCAAGCGCCTCAACTAGGACATGTACACCCTTTCTAGGGACGAGGCGACCCACAAACAGGAGCTTCCGCCCGGTGCGCACATTATCCGTTGCGTATTCCGCGAAGGTGATCCCGCAGGGAATCGTTACCACTTTCCAGCTATGTTCCGTCAAACAATGGCGAAGGGCTTTCTCGCGGCCGTCCCTACTTATGCAGACAGTCGAACGGGCATGAGCGATCTTGACATCTAGCCTCCAAATATCTGCGGCGTCGAACACTTCGGGGCCGTGGAGGGTCATGCTAAAGGGAATCCCGACAAGCTTCGCGGCAAGCATCGTCACCGTTCCACTTGAATCTCCGAGATGGTTGTGTGCGTGCACGATACCTCTCCGGTGCAGGAATTCCGCTAAGATCATCGCTTCCAAGAAATAGGCCGCATATCGAAGATAGACGACGATCGGTCCGGCCGGGCGCGCTCTCAGCGCGAGCGACAGCGTCGCAAGCAGCCGCGCAGGGTTGGCGACCGCGGTGCCCAACGCACGAAGGACTGTGAGGGGGTTTCTTGCACATCCCAGGACGCTGTAAACACGATCGGCTTCTTCCCTCTGGAATCCTCCTCTCAGTGATTGGCGATCGGGCGGCCTGATTGTCACAGTGACGACGTCACATCCGGCCCTTCTAAGTGCCCGGACTTCGCGGTCGATGAAAGTTAGGGAGAGCCCGGGATAGCAACCCGTCACAAAGGCAATGGGGCCGGCCGACTCTAAGTTGGCATTATCGTCCCGCATGGCTCATTTGCCGCCTTGCGCGCTCGAAGAAGCGTCGAAGCGAGGATCTCGGTTGATGACCTCTAAACGGTCGCAGATCGCTGCCGTCCGTGCTTCGGTTTCTGTAGAAGTTCGGGACTGTCCTGAGGTCGGTAGTTTCGAGGTGGAAGACCTCACAAGATGCGGAAGCCTGTGGTGGAACGATCCACGCCCAGTCTGCCGAGACAGGTCTGCCTGCCGAGCCCTCGCGCGACAGGAACTGCATGAACTGATCGGTAGCGGTGTGGTGGTCCAGCATAGTGACGCCAGCAGCCTCGAAGGACTCAAGCATTGCGCGGTTGAGTTCCGTAAGGGCCTTGTCACGCCAGAAAACGTCGCTGACATACGAGCTCTGCCCGAAGCAACGAGCGACATCTGGGAGGAGATTGTATCGCGTCCGATCCGCCAAGTTGCGCGAGGCAATCTCGGTGCACATGTAGAAACCGTTGAATGGAGCGCAGGGATACTCAATTCCACCGATCGAGAGGATCATGTCGCTTATGAGCGGAATCGCGTACCAACGAAGTCCGAGATCATTGAGATCAGGAAATTCGGGGTGGCGGATTGCCACTTCCCGCACGAGGCCGTCCGGGAGGTTGAAAAGTCGCCTGTGCCCCGCCCCGTCGCGCATCAAGACAGGTAGAATGTCAAAAGGACCCGGATCGTGCGGTCCGTGCCATCCCAGGGCCTTAACGACTCTTGTGAATTCCACCGAACGTCGGTCGCCGGTCACCTGACCGTCTGATCCCAAATAGCCCGCATACTGGATGACTTGCGGGCTTTCGACGTACGACGAGGGCTCGTTGTCTCGGGCCGAAGGATATATCGAGATCACCGAGCGAACACGTCCATCTCCCTGCGCGAGCGCCAAATGATCGCAGAGGTCTGCGAATATGCCCTCTGGAGTCGAAACGTTTCTCCGATCGCGTACGATCAGATTGTCCCAGTAAAGCCGTCCAAGACATCGAGCATGGTTACGCCATGCGAGCTTGGCCCCGAACGCGAGTTCTTCACCTGTGTGCTCATACCAACCGAAACGAAGGATGTGTCCTGATGCCTGGGCCCATCGTCTTCTAAACGCGGCCCTGCTTTGATTGGAGGCTTGGGCGAAAAGCTCAAGAAACGCATGCGCCTCGTCCAGCCGATCAAAGCAAGTCAACCGACGCAGACGGTTTCCCAGTGCTCCGACACCGCGAATCTGGTCGCGTCCCATTAATTGCCGTTGCCAACGACGCTGCATCACATCAAGCCGTCGAACTGGCGCGCTGTTGCCGGGAGGGGTTTTCGATTGATTTCGTGCACGACCGCGAGAGCGCGCGCTTTAGCCCGCCGATACTCCGGGGTCACCCGGCGCCTCTGATAGAGCGCCCGGGCCATCCTTGCGTCTAACCCGGAAAGCCGCAGCTCTTCCGGATTAGCCGAATTCGACTGAAGTGTATGGTAAATTGGTGTCTCCAAGGGAACGGAAAAATCGTTAAACCGAATCCGATCAATGAAAGGTTCATTCTGTTCGAGGAAGTCTGCAGTGGCGATCATGTCCTCACTGGTCTCTCCCGGGTACCCCTTCATCATCGTACAACGGACTGAAATTCCAGCGGCATGCGCGTCCCTGAGGAAAGTCTCGTTCGTTTTGACATTACAGCCCTTCCTCATTGAATCGAGAAGTCTCTGGCTGCCGCTCTCCAACCCGAAACTGATCCGCCGCATGCCGCCCGCGGAGGCCGCGAAGAGATCGCGCCTTGAAAGACCGTTGTCACGGCGCTGATCAACATGAACGGTCCCAATCCACTGCGCGCCGCGTACATATTTTCGCAGATCGCGCGCGATGGCGCGAAACATCGCAGGATTCGAATTCAGCTTAAGATCGAGGAACATGAAATCACGCGCAGCATAGCGCTCAGACTGAACCTGGAGTTCGAGAACGACACTCTCGACGCTTCTCGTCCGGAACTTTCGGCCACTTGCCGAAATCACGTCGCTGCAGAACGTGCACTTATCCCACTGGCAGCCCCGTCCTGCGAGGACCGGTACGATCCGGCTAGGATAGCGGTCCCAAGGGAAGTCCTCAAAATCGGGAAACAGCGCGCCGTCGAGGGGCCTGAGCGGTTCGGCCGGCACGCTACTGGTACCGTCAGGAAGCGTGACGCCAGGGAAGGCGTCCAGTCCAGCGCCGCGGCATATCGCATCCACCATGCCTGCCAGCTGAAATTCCACTTCGCCACCGATAACCGCGGTAACGCCCGGAAGCACGCGCCATTCATCTACGACACCCGACAGGTTGAACATTGGTCCGCCGAGTAAGACCGGCACACCACGGCTCCGGGCGATCCGACCGATCCCTTTCACCGTGTGGTAGTGCTCTAGATAGGCGGAAAGCAGTACCACATCGGCTCCATCCGCAATTGCCCGCTCGACAGCATTGAGGACGACCTGCCGAGGCCGCTGTGCCAACCATTCGCGAGGCGCGCGCGCCCGATCCCTCAACCACTTCACCGCGCTGTAGTCAGAGAGGCGAATGCGACGATGCATGGCATCCCAAAAGCTTTCTTCGCGCTCGCGTGCCGCAGACGGAACATCGAGTGCAAGTGGGCAGATCACCTGCACTGAACAGCCTTTTGCACGAAGGGCGGCGGTCAGGATGCCAACAGCGAGTGTGGGAAAACTGGTGAACCTGTTGAGATCGACGAGAACGACCCTCCGTCCCGCCAGTAGAGGTTCGATACGGTTGGCGAAGGAGTGTGCAGCCCGATCAGTCGTGCCCCAAATGCCCTCAATATGATTCAATCTACGCCCTCAAAAAAGCCAATTGAACGCGACAACATTCGTCGGGGCAGTTTCATCAGAAATGCCGGAAACATTACCCAAAAGTCCCCAGCCAGCACGTCAAGATTTATAAGTGGTCAAATCAATGAACAGATCAAGTTTTTTGTTTAAGTCGCAGGCATTGTGCGCCAAACTTGCGGGTAATCACCCAAGATCCGTTTCCTTCTCGGCTTTGAGGTAGAGTCCGCTCCAATCAGGAGACGGACGATGAAGCGAGCCATTTGATTTGTCCAAGCTGCCGGGCGATCGGAACTCCGTCAAGCATCGAAGTTCCACCCGGCACATTCTCCGTGCTCTTCTCGCAAGTGGCAGCTTCGTCTGCAGAGCTGACCTTGGCATGACAGAACAGGCTGCATGACGTCACCGATGGCCAATTTGGGAAAGCTGCGCCGCAGCCAAGTCCGACCTGGCGAGGGTCGCCTAAGGGCCGGAAGCGTCATGGTGATCCGCATGGGCGACCATCCGTTCTACCGGAACACCGCATGGCCGTTTCGAGCCCGACTATCGGGCAAGATATAGTTTTACGGCACTAGCCCCCCTGCAACGGTTAGCACCGTCCCTGAAACGAAAACGGCCTTCCGCGACGCGAGCCAGACTGCCGCCTCGGCTATGTCCGCAGGCTCGGCAATCCGGCCCAAAGGGGTCGTGGCCGCAACTAGGGCGGGTCGATCGGGGTTACCTTCTCGCAAGTGCAACTCGGTGTTCGTGGTGCCGACCCGAATTGCGCATACGCGAATGCCCAAGGGTCCCAGTTCCTTGCCTGCACCAATGGTCAAAGTTTCGACGGCCCCCTTTGATGCCGCGTAGTGCACATACTCTCCAGGTGACCCGAGCGTGGCGGCAATGGAGGACATGTTGACAATCGCGCCACCCGCGCCGCCCCAGTCGGTTCTCATCCGTCGCGCCGCTTCTTGAAGGCAATACACCGTCCCGAAGAGGTTTGTCGCAAATGTAGTGGAAAGGGCCTCTTCGGAAACCTCTGTTACGGTCGCACTTCCTCCAATGATCCCGGCGTTATTCACCAGGCACGAAAGCGATCCGAGGGTGCGGTCGCAGATGTCGAACATCTCGACTACCGAAGCACGGTCGGCGACGTTTGCAGCAACGGAGAAAGCTCGGGCACCCATCTCCTCGCATCGAGCCACAGTATCGGCCGCCCCGACGGCATCGGTTTGATAGTTCACACAGACATCATAGCCGCTCTTGGCAAAAGCCAAAGCAGTTGCAGCGCCGATACCCTTGCTGGCACCCGTGATGAGTACGGTAGGCCGATCAGTCATAGCCCGATGTTACACCCGCCTGAGTAGTATTCCAGAGCGTTCTAGAGCATTTCTGGAACGACCCGGGATATCCTGCAGAGCCGACCGCCGGTCACTGCCCGGACTCACACACCTAGCGAACGGAAGCTATCACTGGCCCCTTAAACAACTTAGCGCTGGGCTGTGGGTCGATCCGCGCCGGTCACGACGTATGCGCAAACTGAATCGTCCCGGTTTCACCGGAGACCTTTAGCTTCATTTCACGCGACCATATCGAGCACGTCGTGC
>NZ_JBHSGI010000033.1:0-569938 GCF_042654245.1 Seohaeicola nanhaiensis | reverse complement strand
GGTCAACGTGACCGATCGTCCCGATGTTCACGTGCGGCTTGTTGCGTTCAAATTTTGCCTTGCCCATGTTCCTCTGCGCCTTCCAGCTGGACGGGACCACAGGCCCCGCGATTACAACTCTGCGGGCGGCAGATAGGGGGTTCGCGCGGGGAAATCAAGCACGTCCTGCCCCGCGCGTGCCTGCTATTCCGTGACGGGGGCCGCCAGAGCCGAGGGAACGCGTGCCTCGGTTGCCGCGCCGGCGCGCGGCATGAACCAGCCTTTTTCCGTTTTCTGCTCGACCATCCATTTCTCGATCTCGCGCACCGCGTTCGCGGCAAGGCCTGCCATCTGCTCTTCCTTGGTGCGCTCGTTGCCCGATCCGACCAGGAACGTGCCCGAGGTGGTGCTCTCGAAAACGGTGAACTGCTTGACCTCGGGGTTGAGCTTGGCGTTGGCCGCATCGTCCCAGATCGTGACGTTGAGGATCAGCGCCGATTTCGGCTTGTAGATCAGCGGAACGCCCGGAGGCGCAAGCATGTAGCCCTCGACACTGATTCCGAAATGGTAGAGCTGATTGCCCTGATACCGGCCAAAGCGCTGCGCCACCGCATTCTTCAGCACGCCCTCCCATTCTTCCTTGGTCGCGTCGCGCGACACAGGGCCTTTCTTCATCTTGTCGGCGATCACCACGTTGTAGCCCAGGCGAAAGGCCCCGAGATCGGCCAGGGGATCTTCCGGTGTCGCGGCCGGCGTACAGGCGGCGATCATCAGGAGGGCCGTCAGCAGGGAAAGGATGCGGGTCATGCGTGCCTCGTATGCGGTTTCGGCACGAGATAGCCTATGACCGCCCGCGAAGCAAACGCCGCGCGGGAAGCATGGTCATGTAAACCGGTTGTCACGCGGGAATCCGCGCGGCGCCATCCGGCCCGCCGAGGCGCGTTTCCCGGTCCATTCGGCCAGATCGGTCTCGGTCCGGGTGCGCCCGGCCGGATCGTGCCAGCTGAGCCCCTCGGCCATGATGAAGGTGGTGGCATCGGAGAGACCGCCATCCTTGTATTTCTGCAACCGTACGCCCTTGCCGCGCCCCATTTCGGGCAGTTCGTCGACCATGAAGACCAGAACCTTGCGATTGTCTCCGACCACGGCCACCGCGTCGCCCGCGACAGGCTTGCAGATCTTGGCCCGGACGTCGGCGGACACGTTCAGCACCTGTTTGCCGTTCCGGGTCTGCGCCAGAACTTCGTTTTCCGGCACGATGAAGCCATCGCCGGCGGAAGAGGCCACAAGCAGGCGGCGATCAGGGACATGCACGAAAAGATCGATGATCTCGGCATCGTTGGGCAGGTCGACCATCAGGCGCAGCGGTTCGCCCAGGCCGCGGCCGCCGGGCAGGCTTGCGGCCGAAAGCGTGTAGAACCGCCCGTTGGATCCGAACACCAGCAGCTTGTCGGTCGTTTCGGCATGGATCAGGAAACGCGGCGCATCGCCGTCACGGAACTTCAGCTCGCGCTCGGCGTCGATATGGCCGGTCATGGCGCGGATCCAGCCCATCTGTGAACAGATCACCGTGATCGGCTCGCGCTCGATCATCGCCTCGAGAGGTACATCCTCTGCCTCGGCCGCCTCGGCGAGCAGCGTGCGGCGGGCGCCGCCGGGATAGTCCTTGCCAAACTTCTTCCGGGTCTCCCTCAACTGCTCGGCAATCTTCGCCCATTGCAGGCGCGGATCGTCCAGCAGGTCTTCCAGTGTCGCACGTTCTTCCATCAATTCGGATTGTTCGCGCAAAAGCTCCAGCTCTTCCAGGCGCCGAAGCGAACGCAGGCGCATGTTGAGGATCGCCTCGGCCTGCACGTCCGAAAGACCATTGTCCCGCCCCTCGTAGCGCTGCGGGACGGAACGAGAGCTTTCCTCGGACCCGCGCCAAGGGGCCGGTGCGTCCGGATCGGAGACGAGCGTCAGGCTGGCAACAGAAACGCCCTGCAAGGGCGAAAGGTAATCCGCTTCCGTCGTCGCGCGCCGGATGGTCGCCTGATGCGGCTTCGACCAATCCTCGAACATCAGTGCGGCCTTCGGATCGTCGTCATAGCGGATGATGTCGATCACCCGGTCGAGGTTCAGGAAGGCGGTGATGAAACCGGCCAGCACTTCCAGACGATGGTCGATCTTGCCCAGACGGTGGCGCGAGCGGCGGATCAGCACATCCTGCCGGTGGTCGAGGAAAGCCCGCAGCACTTCTTTCAGCGAACAGACCTTGGGCGTGACGCCGTCGATCAGGACGTTCATGTTCAGACTGAACCGCACCTCCAGTTCGGAGTTGCGATACAGCGTGTTCATCAGAACCTCGGGATCGACGTTCTTGGATTTCGGTTCGATCACCAGACGCACGTCGTCGGCGCTTTCATCGCGGACATCGCCGAAAATCGGGATCTTCTTGGTCTGGATGAGTTCGGCCAGCTTTTCGATCAGCTTGGACTTCTGCACCTGATAGGGAATCTCGGTCACGACGATCTGCCAGGTGCCCCGGCCCAGATCCTCGACCTCCCACTTGCAGCGCAGGCGGAAACTGCCACGCCCTGTGCGATAGGCCTGTGCGATATTCTCTGCCGGCTCGACGATGACGCCGCCGGTGGGAAAGTCGGGGCCGGGCACGTATTGCAGCAGCGTATCGTCGCGCGCATCCGGAGACTTGATAAGATGAAGACAGGCGTCGATCAGCTCGGAGATATTATGCGGTGGAATGTTCGTCGCCATGCCGACCGCAATGCCGGACGATCCGTTGGCGAGAAGGTTTGGAAACTCGGCCGGCAGAACCACCGGCTCGGTCAAGGTGCCGTCGTAGTTGTCGCGGAAATCGACGGCGTCCTCGTTGAGGCCGTCCAGCATCGCCTCGGCGACAACGGTCAGACGCGCCTCGGTGTAGCGGCTGGCGGCCGGATTGTCGCCATCGATGTTGCCAAAATTCCCCTGCCCGTCGACCAGCGGATAGCGAACGTTGAAATCCTGCGCGAGGCGGGCCATGGCGTCATAGATCGCCGCATCGCCGTGCGGGTGATAGTTGCCCATCACATCGCCCGAAATCTTCGCCGACTTGCGGAATCCGCCGGTGGAAGACAGCCGCAATTCGCGCATCGCATAAAGAATGCGGCGATGCACCGGCTTCAGCCCGTCCCGCGCATCCGGCAGCGCACGGTGCATGATCGTTGACAGCGCATAGGTCAGATAGCGCTCGCCGATGGCGCGGCGCAGCGTCTCCCGGATCTCTCCGGGGCCGTCTGGGGACTTCATGTGGGGGTCGTCAACCACGTCATTCATAGATGCGGTGGTAACCCGAGCGACAGGCCTGGTAAAGCGCCCTTAGGCGGTTATCCACAGCCAATGGCGCCCTGCGGACAGGCCACACGTTTTTGAAAAAACTGCCTGCAGCATGTGACGAATCGCCCTTTTGCCCTATGTTAGACAGGTCGGGCAGCTGCCGCCCGCCGTTTGCTTGTATCTTTGGTTATCCTTGGGGGGCGCTATGCCGCGCTATATTCTGATCACCTTCGCCATGCTTGGCCTTGCCGGCTACGAGATGAGCGGGGGAGCCGATTTCAAACCCCGTCCACGGCCCGTCCTCGAGGTTGCAGAAGCCCCAGCGCCGCCGGTGACGCTGAATGTTCCGACAACCGCCGCCACGCTGGTCGCCACACAGGCGATCAGGCCCCGCTCCCCGGCCGCGCCAGCGCGCGAGCCATTGCCGCAGGTCCGGGCGCGGCTTTCGGACGGGATGCAAATTTTCCGCGCCAGCGACGACGCGCAGATCCGGATGGCCTCGCTGCAGGAAATCACCAGTTCTGCCAGCTTCGAGGCACCTGAACCGAATGCGGCTGCCGCGCCGGCGGTCAGCGATGCGCTGCAATCGGCTGCCGCAGTCCGTCCGGCCCTCGATGCAAATGCCGACCTTCGTTCGATCAGCGCGACGCGAGTCAACTTGCGGTCCGGCCCGGGCATTGACACAGAGATCCTCGCCCGCCTGCAGAGGGGCCAGCAGGTTCAGGTGCTCGACAGCAACGGCGCTGGATGGCTGCGCTTGCGCACCCTGCCCGGCGACCAGGTAGGCTGGATCGCTGAGCGGCTTGTCGGCCCGGCCTCCAACTGAGCGTTGCATCCGCCGCCTGCGCGCGCCACATCTGGCGCGAGATCGAAAAGGCGCCGGGTCCATGCAAAAATCCATCCTGATTACCGGATGCTCCTCGGGCATCGGCCTGGACGCCGCAAGGACTCTGAAGGCGCGCGGCTGGCAGGTCTTCGCCTCGTGCAGGCAACAGGCCGATTGCGACCGCCTGATCGGCGAAGGATTAAAGGCGCCGCGCATCGATTATTGCGATCCGGACAGCATAGGCACCGGCCTGGGCGAAGTTTTGGCGGCCACAGGTGGGCGACTTGATGCCCTGTTCAACAATGGCGCCCACGGTTTGAACGCGGCGGTTGAGGATCTGCCGGTCGAAGCGCTGCGCGACATCTTCGAGTCCAATTTCTTCGGCTGGCACGACCTGACGCGTCAGGTCATTCCCATCATGCGCTCGCAAGGCGCCGGGCATATCGTGCAATGCTCGTCGACCCTGGGACTAAGCTATCTCGGCTGGCGCGGCGCCTACACCGCGACGAAACATGCGCTTGAGGGGCTCAGCGACGTGATGCGGATCGAACTGGCGCCCGCCGGCATTCACGTGGTGCTGATCGAACCCGGCCCGATCACGACACGGTTCCGCAAGAACGGCATCCCCTATTTCGAGCGGTTCATCGACTGGAAGTCTTCGCCCCGCCGCGCCGATTACGAAACCGGTCTGATCCCGCGCATGTATCAGGACGGTGGGCCCGACCGGTTCGAACTGCCCCCCTCGGCGGTAACACACGCCCTCATCCGAGCCCTCGAAGCAACCCGACCGAAGCCGCGCTATTACGTGACCCTGCCCACCTGGTTCGCCGGAACGCTGCGCCGGGTGCTGTCGACCCGGGCCATGGATGCCGTGATTTCGCGCCTGTAGGCCAACCGCGACAGAAAAGCGGTTCGCCTTTCGGGAGTGCGCGCGTTATGTCAACGGCAAGATCCGGAGGGAGCAGTCATGAACGGACTATACTATCTCATCCTCATCGTGATGGCCGCCGTCGTCGTGGTGCTGGCCATGGGCATTGGCGGTTTTGCCAAGGGCGGCAAGTTCAATGCCAAATATTCCAACAAGATGATGCAGTTGCGCCTGCTTTTCCAATTTGTCGCCGTTTTGCTGATCCTGCTGTTCATCTACCTCGGAGGAAAAGGCTGATGGTCGTTCTGAACCGTATATACACCCGCACGGGCGACAAGGGGGATACTGCGCTTGGCAACAACGCGCGCGTCCCGAAATACTCTGCCCGCGTCGGCGCCTATGGCACGGTGGACGAATTGAACGCCGTGGTCGGTGTTGCCAGACTCGAGGCCGAAGCGGAAACCGACACTGCGCTGATGCGCATCCAGAACGATCTCTTCGACCTCGGCGCCGACCTCTGCCGTCCGGACATGGCGGCCGATGAGGCCTCGGACTATCCGCCGCTGCGGATGGTTCAGGCACAGACCGATCGGCTGGAATCGGAAATCGACGCAATGAATGCGAATCTGGAACCGTTGCGAAGCTTCGTTCTGCCCGGCGGCACCAAGCTGGCCGCGCATCTGCACGTCTGCCGCACCGTCGCTCGGCGGGCCGAACGGCTTGCGGTGGAACTCGCCGCCGCGGAAGAGGTGAACCCGGCCGCGATACGCTATCTGAACCGGCTCAGCGACTGGTTCTTCGTTGCGGCGCGGATGGCGAACGACAAGGGACGCGATGACGTTCTCTGGGTGCCCGGAGCCAACCGGTGACGGCCCGGCGATAGCGCAAACAGGTGCGATCACCCTGCCGCCAGCCCCCGAAACGCGGCGTCGGCGGGCGTTAACGTGACGATTTTGCGCTGTTTTAGCACGGCGTGGCCCGCTATCAGGGTCGAGGAAAATCCGAATTGAGTCGTTCTTGCGGCTCGCAGAAGCTGAGGAGAGAACCGCAGATGAAGGTCCTGGTACCCGTCAAGCGCGTGATCGACTACAACGTGAAGGTCCGCGTGAAGGCGGACGGAAGCGGTGTCGATCTGGCGAACGTCAAGATGTCGATGAACCCCTTTGACGAAATCGCCGTCGAGGAGGCGATCCGCCTCAAGGAGGCCGGAAAGGCCGAAGAGATCGTCGCGGTGTCCGTCGGCGTGAAGCAGGCGCAGGAAACACTTCGCACCGCGCTGGCGATGGGCGCCGACCGGGCGATCCTGGTCGTGGCCGCCGATGACGTGCATCAGGACATCGAACCGCTGGCGGTTGCCAAGATCCTCGCCAAGGTCGTCGAGGAAGAACAGCCGGGCCTCGTGCTCTGCGGCAAGCAGGCGATCGACAACGACATGAATGCGACCGGCCAGATGCTGGCGGCGCTGCTGGGCTGGTCGCAGGGCACCTTCGCCTCGGAACTGACGGTCGATGGCGATAGCGCCACCGTCACCCGCGAGGTGGACGGCGGCCTGCAGACCATCAAGGTGAAGATGCCCGCCATCATCACCGTCGACCTGCGCCTGAACGAGCCGCGCTATGCCTCGCTGCCGAACATCATGAAGGCGAAGAAGAAGCCGCTCGACGAGAAGACCGCCGCCGATTACGGCGTGGACGTCGCGCCGCGGCTGGAGGTCGTCAAGACCGCCGAGCCGCCGGCGCGCGCCGCCGGCATCATGGTGGGCTCGGTCGACGAGCTGGTTCAGAAACTCAAAGACGTGGGGGCGATCTGATGGCTGTTCTTCTGCTTGCCGAAGTCACTGATGGACAACTTGCAATGGATGCCACCGCCAAGGCCGTGACGGCCGCGGCGAAGCTGGGCGATGTGACGGTGCTCTGCGCCGGAGCCCGCGCGGCGGATGCCGCGAAGGAAGCGGCGACCATCGATGGCGTCAAGAAGGTGCTCTGCGCCGAGGATGCCGGGCTGGGCCACCGCCTGGCGGAGTCGACGGCCGATCTGATCGTCGGTCTGGCCGGTGACTATGATCACATCGTTGCGCCCGCGACCACTGACGCGAAGAACGTGATGCCGCGCGTGGCCGCGCTGCTGGACGTTATGGTAATTTCGGACGCCTCTGGCGTGGTCGATGCGGATACCTTCGAGCGTCCGATCTATGCCGGCAACGCGATCCAGACCGTCAAGTCGAAGGACGCCAAGAAGGTGATCACCTTCCGGACCTCGACCTTCGACGCTGCAAGCGCCGGGAACTCTGCCCCGGTCGAGACGATCTCGGGTGCGTCGTCGGATCTGTCGTCCTGGGTCGAAGACAAGGTGGCGGCGAGCGATCGTCCGGAACTGACCTCGGCCGGTATCGTCGTATCGGGCGGCCGTGGCGTGGGATCGGAAGAAAACTTCGCGCTGATCGAGAAGCTGGCCGACAAGCTGGGCGCTGCCGTGGGCGCCTCGCGCGCGGCGGTTGACTCGGGGTTTGCCCCGAACGACTGGCAGGTCGGGCAGACCGGCAAGGTCGTGGCGCCGAACCTTTATGTGGCTGTCGGCATCTCGGGTGCGATCCAGCACCTGGCGGGGATGAAGGACAGCAAGATCATCGTCGCGATCAACAAGGACGAAGAGGCACCGATCTTCCAGGTGGCCGACTACGGGCTGGTGGCGGACCTGTTCACCGCCGTGCCGGAGCTGGTCGAGAAGCTTTGAGACACTGGGAAAAAGGCGGGACAAGGCCCGCCTTTTTTCATGCCTGAAAACGTGTCCCAGCTAGGACGGGGGGGCAACTATCTGACTTTCCAGCGTTTTCACCGAGTGACCTTTCAGGACACCCCGCCCGCGACACGCGGACGGGGTGTTTTTCATTCCGCCGGGCCGATCACATCGATCAGGGCCCGGGCCACGGCGCGATGTGCGCTGGGGCCGATCATCTGCGCTGCCGCCGGCGCCTGCATCGGGCCAAAGCGCATCTTGACCACCTCACGCGCGGCACTGGCGGTGGCGAGATCCACGGTGACGATCGGCCCTGCCCCGACGCGCAGGCATTCGATCATGGGCCCGGTTACGAATACCGGATTTAGAGCCAGATCGGGGCAGCCGCGATTGAGAGTCATACTGGTATATCGCAGCCAGAGCAGGACCGGCGGCCGGGCGAACCGATCGAGCAGTTCGGCCATGCGCGCGACCCAGACCTCTTGCAGCGCCTCGCGTATCTGCGCGAAACGATCCGGCGAGGTGGCATTCAGGGCCGCCAGCATGTGATTGACGAAGGCGAAATCGGTAAAGTCGATTTCCGGATAAAGATCGGCCAGCGGCGGCAGCGGTTCGAGAAACCGGTCGTTGCGGCGCGGATGAACGCGGTAATAGGGATTGCAGAGCATCTGCGCTCCCGAGAGCTGGATCAGCGCGCGGCTGGCGCGGGCCGCGATCTCAACGAGCGCCGCGTCCTGAAGCCAGGCCTCGGGGCCGGTATGCGATGCGCCGAGATTGACGCAGATCCGCCCGGTGGCGCGTTCGATCTGTTCGACAAAAGGCACCCGAACAAACCGCCCGAAGGTCTCTGCACCGCCCAGGAAGGCGACATAGGGCGTGTTCAGCTGACGTTCCGGCCCCCGGCATTGCAGCCGTGACCCATGATATCGGCAATAGCCTGCTTCCGGCACTTCCGCGCCGGGTAGTTCCACACTCATGGCACCCACCATCTTCGATCCCGCGCCCTGAATCGCACCGAAGGATTGCCAATCCGCTAATGGTCGGATTTTCCGCAAACTTGCGTCTGCCCTGCCCCTTGCCGCCGACCGCGCCGGGCCGATATGGTCGGTCAGTCGCAAGGAATAGGGCAGAGCATATGACAATCCGGAAAATCGGGGTGATCGGCGCCGGACAGATGGGCAACGGGATTGCCCATGTGATGGCCGTCGCGGGCTATGACGTGGTGATGAGCGACATCAGCCAGGACGCGCTGGACAAGGCGATGGCGGTGATCCGGGGGAACATGTCGCGTCAGGTCGGACGCGGCAAGATGGCCGAGACCGACATGGAAGCCGCCATCGGGCGCATCCAGACCACCCTGACCCTGCCCGACGTTGCCGCGACCGATCTGGTGATCGAGGCCGCAACCGAGCGCGAGAGCGTCAAGCAGGCGATCTTCGAGGATCTGCAGCCGCATCTGCTGCCGCATACGATCCTGACGTCGAATACCTCGTCGCTGTCGATCACGCGTCTGGCGAGCCGGACTGTCCGGCCGGAGCGGTTCATGGGTTTCCATTTCATGAACCCGGTGCCGGTGATGCAGCTGGTCGAGCTGATCCGGGGCATTGCCACCGACGAAGCCACCTACAAGGCCTGTCTGGGCGTCGTCGAGAACCTGGGCAAGATCGCCGCCAGCGCCGAGGATTTCCCCGGGTTCATCGTCAACCGCATCCTGATGCCGATGATCAACGAAGCGGTCTATACGCTGTACGAAGGCGTGGGCAACGTGCGCAGCATCGACCAGTCGATGAAACTGGGCGCGAACCATCCGATGGGGCCGCTGGAACTGGCCGACTTCATCGGCCTGGACACCTGCCTCGCTATCATGAACGTCCTGCACGACGGGCTGGCGGATACGAAATACCGCCCCTGCCCCCTGCTGACGAAATACGTCGAGGCCGGCTGGCTGGGCCGCAAGACCGGGCGCGGGTTCTACGACTATCGCGGCGAGACGCCGGTGCCGACGCGCTAGCCTCCGAGGCTCAGCGTGTGCGCCCGGAGCCAGACGAGAAAGCCGCGCGGGTCGGTTTCAAGCTGGGCCATTCGGTCCTCCGGGACCACCTTGCCGATCACCGGCGCATTGGGCTTGTTGCAGGAGCGCACGATCTCGTGCAGCAGCAGGCCCTGACGCAGGATGGGCGAGATCCGGTTGGCGATCTGATACCAGCGCGAGTTGTGGCCATGGAAGTGGATCGGCACCACGCGTGCGCCCGACTTGCGAATCATCTTGGCGGTGAACAGGTTCCACTCGCGCTCGATCGCGGGGCCGAACCAGCTGTCCGACGACATCACCACGCCCGATGGGAACAGCGCGACCACGCCGCCGTCGGCCAGATGCTTCATCGCCTTGGCGCGCATCTCGACCATCTTGCGCTGCGCCTCGGGGTCGTGCGGAAAGGGCACCGGGATCATGAAGGAGGTCGCCGCCTCGTCCAGCCCGGTCAGGACCGAGCGGGTGAGGATGCGGTAATCCTGCCGTACACGGCCGATCAGCTCGGCCAGGATCATGCCGTCGACCATGCCGTGGGGGTGGTTGGCCACCACGACGACCGGCCCTTCCTTGGGGATATTCGCGATCTGTTCGGGCGGGGTGCGCAGGTCGATGCCCATGACATCCAGCGCGCCCTTCCAGAACTTCTGACCGCGGTAATCCGAGTTGGTCTTTTCGAACCGGTTGACCATCCGCAGGATGGTCAGCTTGCCGGTCATCCATTCGATGGCCTTGATCGCCATCGCGGTCCAGCGGTCATCGAAGGAATTGGCATAAGTGAGCGTGCGACGGTCATAGACCTCGCCCAGCGACTCGGGTTCGCTCACGGCTCCAGTCGAGCTGTCTTGCGTGGTATCCGCCACAGTGCGTCTATCCCCCTCTTTCCGCAGGCCATGCTTGCGGTCAGAACCCTTCACCGAACCGGTCCGCCACCAGGGACTCAATTGCGTCGGCAAGTGCCTCAGCATCCGGCCCCGAGGTCTCGACGTCAATAGTCGTTCCCTTTGAGGCGGCCAGCATGAGAAGGCCCATAATACTATCGCCCGAGGCGGACAAGCCGTCGCGGGACACTTCGGCCGTGGCGTCAAACCCTTCGACCACTTCGACCAGCTTGGCCGAGGCCCGCGCGTGCAGGCCTTTTTCGTTGACGATCTTCAGGCTGCGGCGGGTCATTTCGACACCGCCGGCGGGTCGAGGCTGATGTTGCGGGTGTTGATGTATTTCTTGCCCGCGTCCATGGCGTTGCGCACCGCCTCGGCGACCGGGAGTTGGCGGCTTTTCGCCAGTTTGATCAGCATCGGCAGGTTGGCTCCATAGAGTATGCGGCGATTGTCGGGCCGGCACGCGAGCAGCGAGAGGTTCGAGGGCGATCCGCCGAAGAGGTCGGTCACCACCACCACACCATCCCCGATGTCTACGGCATCGGCGGCGGCGCAGATCTCCTGCTGTTTCGCGTCGCGGTCGTGATCCACCTCGATCGAAACGGCACGCAGGCCCGGCTGATGCCCGACCACATGCTCCATCGCGGCCAGATATTCCTTGGCCAGCCCACCATGAGCCACAATGACTATACCGATCACGCCTTGCTCTCTTCCGCAGCTCGCCCTTCCAGCTCGCGATGCCTAATTGACACTTGCTGTCCATCCTCCGCAAGGGTCTTGGCCAGGGTTTCCGCCATCATCACGGAGCGGTGTTGCCCGCCGGTACAGCCGAAGGCGATGGACAGATGCGCCTTGCCTTCGGCCACGAAGGCCGGGAGCAGGAAACGGGTCATGTCGAGCACCCGGTCGAAGAAGCCGGCAAAACGCGGATCGGCGCTGACATGGGCGGCGACCCGGGGGTCGCGGCCGTCAAGCGCGCGCAGTGTGGGCACCCAGTAGGGGTTGGTCAGGAACCGGCAATCAAAGACCATGTCGACCGCGCGCGGCAGGCCGCGCTTGTAGCTGAAGGAGTGCACGGTCAGCGCAAGGCGTGTCTGGCTTTCGGGTTCGATCCAGCGGGCGATCTCGGCCTTGAGCTCGTGGACGT
Organism: Seohaeicola nanhaiensis; assembly: GCF_042654245.1. Taxonomy (NCBI): domain Bacteria; kingdom Pseudomonadati; phylum Pseudomonadota; class Alphaproteobacteria; order Rhodobacterales; family Roseobacteraceae; genus Seohaeicola; species Seohaeicola nanhaiensis. The sequence goes on along the minus strand of NZ_JBHSGI010000033.1, from coordinate 558,157 downwards.
TGAGATCGGAGGTGTCGATCAGCGTGTCGGCCCGGTCGCGGATCGGGGCGAGCAGGTCCATTTCGCGCGCCACGCCGGTCTCGACGCCTTCGGCGGGGGCCAGGGGATGCCGGCGGCGCGTCTCGGAATAGCGGCGCAGGAGCACATCGGGGCGGCAGTCGAGATAGAGCACCGTCAGTTCGGTGTCGCGGCGCGCGGCCAGATCCTCGATCAGCTCCAGCAGCCCGGCCGTGGTGAAATCGCGGTTGCGGGTGTCAATGCCCAGCGCCAGCGGACGCTCGGTGCCGCCGTCCAACAGGCGGGACACCAGACGCAGCGGCAGGTTGTCAATGGTCTCGAACCCGATATCCTCGAGCGCATGGATCGCGGTCGAACGTCCCGCCCCGGCGGGGCCGGTCACCAGAACAAGTTGCGATTTGACCGGCGTCATGGCGTTTCCTGGCGCCCTGCCTTGAGGAATTGCAGCAGGGCCGGGCCTAGATGTGGCATTTCCGCGCCGCGAAGCAAGGGGATGTCGCACCCGAGGAGCCGGATGTGGCGGGGTGGCGGCAGGCGTTCCTGTTCATTCAGGTCGAGATCCACCGACAGGACAACGGTGGTTGGTCCAGCCGCCTCCGCCCGCAAAAGACCCACTCCCCGTGCCTCGATCAAACCCTTGATCGCAATGGGACTTTTGGCAATCACCTGGTCCCCCTGCCGGGTCAGGTCGGTGCGGTCGTCTGCCACCAGCCGAGCGCCCAGGGCCATCAGCTGCAACGCCAGCGACGACTTGCCGCGCCCCGAGGCCCCGGTGATCAACAGACCGCGACCGTCCAGCGCGATGCAACTGGCATGCAGCGTGAGAGACGCGCCGTCAGACCGGGAGGCCGACGACAAACCGGGCCCCCAGCGGTTCGGAGGTGATGTCGGCCTCGGTCGGGCGGATGTTCTCGGCCCAGATGACGCCGCCATGCGCCTCGACGATCTGTTTGGAGATAGCGAGGCCGAGGCCGGAGTTGTTGCCGAAATGCTCGGCCGGGCGCTGCGAGTAGAAGCGCTTGAACACCTTGCTCAGCGCCTCGTCCGGGATGCCGGGGCCGGTATCCTCGACCACCACCAGCACACGGTTCTGCCGCTGGCGCGCCCAGACGCGGATCGCGTCGCCATCTTCGCAGAAGGAGATGGCGTTTGTGATCAGGTTCACGAAGACCTGGGCCAGCCGGGCCTCGAGCCCCTGGATCACGATCTGCCCGGCGGGCAGGTCGGCGATATAATCGATGCCCTTCGCCTTGGCATCCTCGCCCAGATACTGGTTGAGGTTCCTGAGCATGGTCAGAAGGTCGAAAGGCTCTTCCTCTTCCTTGACCAGTTCGGCGTCGAGCCGCGAGGCGTTGGAAATGTCGCTGACCAGGCGGTCGAGCCGGCGCACGTCGTGTTCGATCACATCCATCAGCCGTTCGCGCTGGTCGTCGCGCTTGACCATGCGCAGGGTGCCCACGGCCGACTGCAGGCTGGCGAGCGGGTTCTTGATCTCATGGGCCACGTCGGCGGCGAATTGTTCATTGCCGTCTATACGGTTGTAGAGCGCCGAGACCATGCCGCGCAGCGCACGGGACAGCCGCCCGATCTCGTCCGGGCGCGCCGACAGGTCGGGAATGCGGATGCGGCCGGGATTGACGCGCCGCGAGTCGCGATCGCGGCCAAGCTCGGCAGCCTCGGCCAGATCGGCCAGCGGGTTCGCGATGGTCGAGGCCAGCACGAGGCTGAGGCCGACCGAGACGAGAATGGCTACGAGGAACATCTGCAGGACGCGCTCGCGTTCGGCCCGCACGAGGGTGTCGATCTCGCCCGACGGGCTGGCCAGCGCCACCGCGCCCAGCGCGGCACCGTCGCGCAGGATCGGGGCGGTCGCCGAAAGGACGGTTCCGCCAGCGGTGTCGAGCCCGGTTTCCACCATCGTGCCGCCGTTGAGCGCCGCCGGGACCGCCGCCGTCAGCTGCTCGGCCAGGGTCGCCGGGCCGGATTCGCCGCGCGGGGACAGCAGGCCCGCGGTGCTTTGCCAGACACGGGTCAGAACGTCGGTGATGACCGTGTGGCCCTTGGCGCCGGGGGTCAGCGCGTCGAGTGCCCTGCTCTGGCCTTCGCCCTTGATGTGCCCGATCAGCGCGCCGTCGCCGCCAAAGACAAAAACCTCTACTCCATTGCGCAGGCTGAGATTTTCCAGTGTCGCCTCGACCATGCCGGCAGGCGCCTCGCCGAAGTCGGCGTCGCCCAGCTGTGCCTCGAAGACGTTGGCGATCAGCTCGGTTTCGCCAACGAGGGCATTGGCCCGCTGCAGGACCAGGCTGTCCCGGGTGTCGTTGAGATAGAGGATGCCGGCCGCCAGGATGATCAGGGCGATCAGGTTGAACATGACGATCTTGCGGGTAAGCGGCGACCCCTTCAGAGAGAAGAAGTTGCGCCGTGCCCGCTTGACCCGCAGTTCCTCGGAAATGCCAGCGTCCGGTGCGACCCAATCGTCGCCCAGAACCACATCGCCGCTGCGATGTTTGCGGGGGCTTTCCCTGTCGCGCACGAAAGTCCTTTCGGCGATGCTCATCGGCGCTGTCTATTCTTCGTTGTAACGGTAGCCGATTCCGTAAAGCGTTTCGATGGCCGAAAAATCGTCGTCGGCGGTGCGCATCTTCTTGCGCAGACGCTTGATGTGGCTGTCGATCGTGCGGTCGTCGACATAGACCTGATCGTCATAGGCCACGTCCATCAGCTGGTCGCGCGACTTCACGAAGCCGGGGCGTTGCGCCAGCGCCTGGAGCAGCAGGAATTCGGTCACCGTCAGCGAGACATCCTTGCCCTTCCAGGTCACCGCGTGACGCAGCGGGTCCATGCGGAGATGGCCGCGTTCCATCACCTTGGCCTCGGGGCCGGTGCCGACCGCGTCGCCTTCCACGGCCTCTTGCCGGCGCAGCAGCGCGCGGATGCGCTCGACCAGGAGGCGCTGGCTGAACGGCTTCTTCACATAGTCGTCGGCGCCCATGCGAAGGCCCAGAACCTCGTCGATCTCATCATCCTTGGAGGTCAGGAAGATCACCGGCATCTGGGTTTTCTGGCGCAGGCGTTGCAGCAGGTCCATGCCGTCCATCCGCGGCATCTTGATGTCCAGAACCGCCATGTCGGGCAGTTTCTTGTTGAATGCGTCCAGCGCCGCCTGTCCGTCGTTGTAGGTTTCGACCTCGAAACCCTCGGCCTCAAGCGTCATCGAGACCGACGTCAGGATGTTCCTGTCGTCGTCCACCAATGCGATCTTAGACATCTGAAGTGCCCCTATGCTGCTCGTTATTCGCTATTTTTTTGTGAATACATCGCCGCTTTGACCTTTCGAATCAATCCTTAAGTGCGAATCACTCAAGCGTTAGGAGGCAAATCTGGCAAAAAAGTGTTAGGAATGGCTGAATTGTCGCAGAAACGCCACGAAGCCGGGACCGCCGAACGGGCATGGTTGCGCTAAACGTATCGGTGATGGCGCTAACTGCGCCAAAGCGTCCTGTTCACGCCTTCGACCGGCATGTTAAGACCCGACAACGGCATCCGGCGCCCCCTTGCGCCGGCGATCGAGCGCCGTCCAAGGAGACTAACCCGCATGACATCTGGACACGTCAACCCGAGGTTCCGCCTCGAAGATCAAGGCATCACCGGTCTCGGCGAGGTTCATTACAACCTCATGGAGCCGGCGCTTGTGGAAGCCGCTCTGCGCCGTGGCGAGGGCCGGCTGGGCAAGGGCGGCGCGCTGCTCGTGACCACGGGCAAATTCACCGGCCGCTCGCCCAAGGACAAGCACATCGTCAAGACCGACAGCGTCGCCGACAAAATCTGGTGGGAAAACAACGCGGCCATGTCGCCCGAGGGCTTTGATGCGCTCTATGCCGACATGCTGGAGCACATGAAGGGCCGCGATTATTTCGTTCAGGACCTGATTGGCGGCGCGGATCCCGCGCATTCGATCGACGTGCGGATGGTCACGGAACTGGCCTGGCACGGTCTGTTCATCCGCCACATGCTGCGCCGCCCGGATCGCGCGGATCTCGATGACTTTACCGCCGACTGGACGGTGATCAACTGCCCGAGCTTCCAGGCAGACCCGAAAAAGCACAACTGCCGCACGGAAACCGTCATCGCGATGAACTTCGATCGCAAGATGATCCTGATCGGCGGCACGGAGTATGCGGGCGAGAACAAGAAATCGGTGTTCACGCTGCTGAACTACCTGCTGCCCGAGAAGGGCATCATGCCGATGCACTGCTCGGCCAACCACGCCAAGGGCAACCCCGTCGACACCGCCGTCTTCTTCGGCCTGTCGGGCACCGGCAAGACCACGCTTTCGGCGGATCCGGCCCGTGTACTGATCGGCGACGACGAGCACGGCTGGTCGGATCGCGGCACCTTCAACTTCGAAGGCGGCTGCTATGCCAAGACCATCTCGCTGAGCCCCGAGGCCGAGCCGGAGATCTATGCGACCACCTCCAAGTTCGGCACCGTGATCGAGAACATGGTCTTCGACGAGGAGACCTTCGAGCTGGATTTCGAGGATGACAGCCTGACCGCGAACATGCGCGCGGCCTATCCGCTGGACTATATCTCGAACGCCTCGGCCTCGGCTCTGGGCGGGCATCCCAAGAACATCATCATGCTGACCTGCGACGCCTTCGGGGTCCTGCCCCCGATCGCGCGGCTGACGCCGGCACAGGCGATGTATCACTTCCTGAGCGGCTTCACCTCGAAAGTTGCCGGCACCGAGCGCGGCGTGACCGAGCCCGAGCCGACTTTCTCGACCTGTTTCGGCGCGCCCTTCATGCCGCGCCGTCCGGAAGTCTATGGCAACCTGCTGCGCGAGAAGATCGCCCAGCACGGCGCGACCTGCTGGCTGGTGAACACCGGCTGGACCGGTGGTGCCTATGGCACCGGCAACCGGATGCCGATCAAGGCGACCCGTGGCCTGCTGACCGCGGCGCTGGACGGCACCCTGGCCGAAGTGACCTTCCGCAAGGATCCGAACTTCGGCTTCGACGTGCCGGTCGATGTGCCGGGTGTGCCGCAGATGCTGCTCGACCCGCGCCGCACCTGGGACGACAAGGCGGCCTATGACAAGCAGGCGGCCAAGCTGGTGCAGATGTTCGCGGACAACTTCGCCAAATACGTCCCCTATATCGACGAGGACGTGAAGGCCGCCGCCATCGGCTGAGGCCCCTGCCCCGACAAAAGAGCCGCCTCCGGACGTCCGGGGGCGGTTCTTTATTTGTCTCAGTCGGAAAGTCCCGCCTCGTTCAGCAGGTGGCGGCCTGCGCGGTCCTCGACCTCGATGATCCATGCGTCGGAGTCGAAGTCGCGCTGACGGGACAAAGCAGCATCGACATCGGACTCGGGGCCACTCGCAAGTTCGACCCAGACCCGCGCATCCGCGGCCATGTCAAAGCTGCGCTGGAAGGCCCGGGCCTGGCCGTCGAGCGTGTTCAGCTTGACCAGCACGGCGCCAGCCACATCGTCGCCGTGCGCCATAACATAGCCGGCAATGCCCTGCAGCCGCAGCCTAGCGAGATAGGCCTTGACCCAGAATTCGGTCGCGAGCCGGGCCAACGCTCAGTTGCCGTCCTTGAAATCGAGGCCCATTTCCGAATAGCGCTCGGATTCCTCCAGCCAGTTCGGGCGCACCTTGACCTGCAGGAAGAGGTGGACCTTGCGGCCGAGGAACTCTTCCAGTTCTTCCCGCGCGGCCTTGCCGACCGCCTTGATCGTTTCGCCCTTGTGCCCCAGTACGATGCCCTTGTGGCCGTCGCGGATGACATAGACGATCTGGTCAATCCGGGCCGAGCCGTCCTTGCGCTCTTCCCAGTTCTCGGTCTCGACGGTGAGCTGGTACGGCAGTTCCTGGTGCAGCCGCAGCGTCAGCTTTTCGCGCGTCATCTCGGCAGCGATCATGCGCATCGGCAGATCGGCGATCTGGTCTTCGGGATAGAGCCAGGGGCCTTCGGGCACCTCGCCCGCCAGCCAGTCGCGCAGATGTTCGACGCCATGGCCCTTTTCAGCGGAGATCAGGAAGGTTTCGACGAAGGGAAAGCGCTCGTTCATGTCCTTGGTCAGCGCCAGCAGCGACTCGGCCTGAACCCGGTCGATCTTGTTGATGGCCAGCGCCACCTTGCGGCCCTGACCGATCTCGGTCAGGCGTTCAAGAATGCGCTCGACGCCCTCGGTGATGCCGCGATGCGCCTCGATCAGCAGCACGACGACATCGGCATCGGCCGCGCCGCTCCAGGCGGCGGCGACCATCGCGCGGTCGAGCCGGCGGCGGGGCTGAAACAAGCCCGGGGTGTCGACAAACACGATCTGGCTGTCCCCGGCCATGGCGACGCCGCGGATCCGTGCGCGCGTGGTCTGAACCTTGTGGGTGACGATCGAGACCTTGGCCCCCACCATGCGGTTCAGCAAGGTCGACTTGCCCGCGTTGGGCTCGCCGATCAGGGCTACGAATCCGGCGCGTGTGGTCATTTGGGCGATCCCTCGTTCAGAAGGCGCGGGCTTAGCCGATTTCGCCCCGATCTGCTAGGGTGGTTCGCGCTGGACCGCCGCTGCATGGCTCAGACGGCCTGTCCGGGGGCGGTGGTTTCGAACTCGGTTCGGGCCGCGAGGATCGCGGGCATATTCTCGTCCGCCCACTCCACGAGGGTAAGGAAGCGCGCCAGAAATGACCGGCCCATGTCGGTCAGGCTGTAGCTGACGCCGGGCGGCTTGGTGTCGAAGACCTCGCGCCGCACCAGCCCGTCGCGCTCGAGATCGCGCAGCGACTGGGCCAGCATCCGCTTCGAGATGTCGGGCAGGATGCGGAACAGCGCGTTGAACCGCTGCGGCCCCTGGCGCAGTTCCAGCATCACCAGCGTCGGCCATTTGGCCGAGACGTGGTCAAGCACCTGGCGCACCGGGCAGTTGGACGGATCGAAGCCCAGCGCCTTCCAGGCGTCGAGCCGGTTTTGAGGAGCGGTCGGCATGGGGCGGGTCCCTTCCTGTTACCTTGTAATGAATTACTGCCTCCTTCTCAGGAGAAGCAATGGTCTCTAAATGAGACTTGTATTCGATTCGAGACCTGAAAGGAACAGACGATGACAACCTACCTTGTAACCGGCGCCTCGGGACAACTGGGCAAGCTGGTGATCGCGCACCTTCGAAAACTGGTACCGGCAGAGAACATCATCGCCCTGGTGCGTTCGGATGCCGCCCGCGCGGCTTATGCGGCGGAAGGGATTGCGACACGCCAGGGGGATTATACCGATGCCGACAGCCTGAAGGCCGCGCTGACGGGGGTTGACCGGCTGCTGCTGATCTCCTCGTCGGAGGTCGGGCAGCGGGCGGTGCAGCATGCCAATGTGATCGACGCAGCCAAGGCCGCCGGGGTGGGGTTCATCGCCTATACCTCGCTGCTGAACGCCGATACCCGTGGAATGGCGCTGGGTGAAGAGCATGTGGCGACCGAGGCGGCGATCCGGGCCAGCGGTATTCCCTTCACCTTCCTGCGCAACGGCTGGTATTCCGAGAACATTGCCGGGAGCGCCGCGCAGGCGCTGGCGATGGGCCAGCACTTCGGCGCTGCCGGCGCGGGGCGGCTGGCGACGGCCGCGCGCGAGGATTATGCCGAGGCCGCCGCGCAGGTGCTGGCGGGCAGCGGGCACGAAGGCAAGGTCTACGAGCTGGGGGGCGATACGGCCTTCACGCTGGGCGAATATGCCGCGCTGCTGGCAGAGGTTTCGGGCAAGCCGGTCGTCTATGTCGATCTGCCCGAGGCCGCCTACAAGGACGCGCTGGTCGGGGCGGGTCTGCCGGCGGGCTTCGCGGCGATTCTGGCCGACAGCGACGCCAAGGCCGCGCATGGCGCGCTGATGACGCAGAACCGTGACCTGTCCCGGCTGATCGGCCACCCGACAACGCCAATGCGCAAGACGCTGGAAGCCGTGGTCTAGGCCCCTGAACCGGGTCCGGCTGGCCGCGTCGTCTGCCGGACCGCACGGGCGCGCCCCCTTGCCCGGATTTGCGGTTGGCGTCTAGGCTGGTGCGGCCACGAGGGGAGTCGCGTCATGACGAGAACCGGACATTGCCTGTGCGGAGCGGTCTCCTTTGCCTTCGAGGGGGAGGCGAACTGGTGCTCGCACTGCCACTGCGAGAGCTGCCGGAGGCAGACAGCCTCGGCCTTTACCACCTTCCTAGGGGTGCCGGACGGGGCGTGGAAGTGGACCGGGGAAGAGCCGAAGGTCTTTGTCTCGAGCCCCGGGGTTCGGCGGATGTTCTGCGGCACCTGCGGTGCGCCGGTGGCCTATGCCGCCGAGCGCTATCCGGGAGAGACACATTTCTATGTCGCACTGCTGGATGACACGAGCGATTTGTTGCCCGAGTCGCATGTGCATTGGGACGAGAGGGTGGATTGGGTGGAAATGGCGGATGGCTTGCCGAAGAAGGAAGGGTGAAACACCATCCGCAACACGGCCATCCGGACGCTTGCGGCAGAGCCTGACCGACCAGGGCTAAGCCGCCAGTCCCTTGGAGCCCATTTCCAGGTATTTCTGGCGGCGGTCCTTGACCAAAGCGGCGCCGTCCTTCTTTTTCATCTCGCCCAGCATCGCGCCGATCGCCTTGCCGACCGCCTTGATCGCCGTGGCCTTGTCGCGGTGCGCGCCGCCCCGAGGTTCGGGGATGATGCGGTCGATCACGCCGAGGGTCTGCAGATCCTGCGCGGTGAGGCGCAGCTGTTCTGCCGCCTCGACCATCTTCTCGGAATCCTTCCACAGGATCGAGGCGCAGCCTTCCGGGCTGATCACTGAGTAGACCGAATGCTCGAGCATCGCCACGCGGTTCGCGGTGGCAAAGGCGACCGCGCCGCCCGAGCCTCCTTCACCGATGATAACCGACACCAGCGGCACGGGGATCTGCAGGCAGGCCTCGGTCGAGCGCGCGATGGCTTCGGACTGGCCGCGCTCTTCCGCGCCCTTGCCGGGATAGGCGCCGGGGGTGTCGACCAGCGTGATGACCGGGAGGCCGAAGCGGCCGGCAAGCTCCATCAGGCGGATCGCCTTGCGATAGCCCTCGGGGCGGGCCATGCCGAAGTTGCGCTCGATCCGCGATTTGGTGTCGTGGCCCTTTTCGTGGCCAATCACCATCACCGGCTTGTCGTCGAACCGCGCGAGGCCGCCCATGATGGCGTGATCGTCTGCAAAGTTCCGATCGCCGGCGAGCGGCGTGTATTCGGTGAAGAGCTGGTCGATATACTCGCGGCAATGCGGCCGGTCGGGGTGGCGTGCCACCTGACATTTGCGCCAGGGCGTGAGGGTCTTGTAGAGTTCGTCCAGCATCGTCGCCGCCTTGGCGTCGAGCGCGCGCGCCTCGTCGGCGAAATCCACTTTGCTGTCGCCCCGAGCCAGTGCGCGCAGCTCTTCCGCCTTGCCTTCGATCTCGGCCAGCGGTTTTTCGAAATCCAGATACTGGGTCATAGGGTGCCCTGCTCTTGCCGTTTGGCCTTATATGGACGGGCCGCGGGGCTTATGCAACTCGGCACGCGCGCCCGCGGCCGTGCCAGAGCTGGCCTGAGGGCCGCGAACTCGTGCGGGGGTTTCGCCTGTTTCCCGTGAGGAGCGCAGGATGCGCCGGCGGCGACACCCGTGCGGGCGCATTCCTCACAGGGCTTCGGCCGTTTTCCGCGGCGGAAAACGGCCAATTTGTCAGCCGGCGGCGATCAGTTCGGACTGTTTCACGATCACCTCGGCCTGCTTGATCGAAGCGATGTCGACCAGCCGGCCCTTGTAGACGGTTGCGCCCGCGCCGGTGCGCTTGGCCTCTTCCATGGCGGCGAGGATCTCGCGCGCCTCGGCGACCTTGGCCTCGGGCGGGGTGAAGACCTCGTTGGCGAGGGCGATCTGCTTGGGGTGGATCGCCCATTTGCCGACCATGCCGAGCGTCGCCGAGCGCAGGGACTGGGCGCGGAAGCCGTCATCGTCGGAGAAATCGCCGAACGGGCCGTCGACCGGCAGCACGCCATGGGTGCGGCAGGCGGCGACGATGGCCGTCTGCGCCCAATGCCAGGGGTCGGACCAGTATTTCTGGCCTTCGCGCAGCATGTAATAGTCCTCCTGCGTTCCGCCGATGCCGGTGGTCTGCATTCCCATCGAGGCGGCGAAGTCCGCGGCGCCGAGACTCATCGCTTCCAGGCGGGGGGAAGAGGCCGCGATCTCCTCGACATGGGCGATGCCGGCGGCGGATTCGATAATAACCTCGAATTTCAACGGCTTGCTGCGGCCCTTGGCGCGTTCGATGGAGGTGACCAGCGCGTCAACGGCATAGACGTCAGCCGCGCAGCCGACCTTGGGGATCATGATCGCGTCAAGCCGGTCGCCGGCTTGCTCGAGCAGGTCGACCACGTCGCGGTACCAGAACGGGGTATCGAGACCGTTGATGCGGACGGAGAGCGTCTTGCGGCCCCAGTCGACCGCCCCGATGGCCTCGATCACATTGGCGCGGGCGGCGTCCTTGTCGGTTGGGGCAACCGAATCCTCGAGGTCCAGATTGATCACATCCGCCGCGCTGGCAGCCATCTTGGCGAAGAGCTTGGTGTTCGAGCCGGGCCCGAAGAGCTGGCAGCGGTTCAGGCGGGCGGGTGGCACGGGCTGGAGGCGAAAGGACATCGGCGGAACTCCGGTTTGGCATAGGTGCGCAAGGAAATTGCCCAGGATCACCAGGCCGGCGTATCAAAATTGCGTGTCGCCCCGCAAGGGCGATTGTGCAGGCGCAGAAACATGGCGCGCAGCGCGGCATTGAGCGAGTCCGGCCATCTTGACGCAAGATTCTTCGGCATTTTATCCCGTAACACCTGAAATCTTGCACAAGACTCCAGTTCCGCGGTGCTTTTCGCAAGGCAAACGCATCGGCCTGCCTATAAGGTGCGCGGGAATCAAAAGGAGTGCTGCGCCATGATCGAAACCCCCTATCTTCTGTTCCTGGGCGATGCACCCGATCAACTGGCCGCGAAGGTTGCTCAGGGGATCCGCGACTGGCGCCCCGACAACGCCATCGGCCAGATCCGCCTGCCCGGCTGCGGCGCCGATGTGAAGCTGCCCGACCTGACGCTGGCCGAGGCGCGCGAAAAGGGCGCGAAGACGCTGGTCGTCGGCGTGGCCAACCGCGGCGGCATCATCAGCGCCTCGTGGAAGAAGGTGCTGATCGAAGCCCTGGAAATGGGCTATGATATCGCCTCGGGCCTGCACAACCTGCTGCGCGACGAGGGCGATCTGGTCGCTGCGGCGCAAACCCATGGCGGCACCCTGCACGACGTGCGGGTGCCTTCGGTCGGTTATCCGATCGCCAGCGGGGTCAAGCGGTCCGGCAAGCGGCTGCTGGCCGTCGGCACCGATTGTTCGGTCGGCAAGATGTATACGACGCTGGCGCTGGACGAGGCGATGCGCAAGCGCGGCAAGAAGAGCACCTTCCGCGCCACGGGCCAGACGGGCATCCTGATCACCGGATCGGGCGTGCCGCTGGACGCTGTGATCGCCGACTTCATGGCCGGCTCGATCGAATACCTGACGCCGGACAACGACGACGACCACTGGGACATGATCGAGGGCCAGGGCAGCCTCTACCACGTGTCCTATTCCGGCGTGACGCTGGCCCTAATCCACGGCGGCCAGCCCGACGCGCTGGTGATCTGCCATGAGCCCTCGCGCCCGCACATGCGTGGCCTGCCCGGCTACAAGATGCCGACGCTGGAAATGGTGCGCGACATGGCGCTGCCGCTGGCCCGGGTCGCGAATCCGAAATGCGAGGTGATCGGCGTTTCGATCAACACCCAGCACATGAGCGAGGACGAGGCGCTGAGCTATCTGGAAGGCGTGGAAAAGCGGATGGGGCTGCCCGCCGTGGACCCGTTCCGCCAGGGTGCCGACCGGCTGGCCGAGGCGCTGGAGGCCTACTGAGGCCGCCTCCGGCGGGAGTATTTTCAAAGAGAAGAAGGACCGGGGCAATGCAGATCGAGGTGACGCGCGACGTGTTCCGGCTGGCGCAGGTGTTCACCATCTCGCGCGGGTCGCGGACCGAGGCGCAGGTCTTGACGGTGACGGTGACCGACGGCGGCGTGACCGGGCGCGGCGAGTGCGTGCCATACGCGCGCTATGGCGAGACGCTTGATTCGGTGGCGGCGCAAATCGAGGGCCTGCCGCCGACCTTCGACCGCGACGCGCTGGCCGGGCTTCTGCCCGCCGGCGCGGCCCGCAATGCGGTGGACTGCGCACTGTGGGATCTCGAAGCGAAGCGCGCCGGCCAGCGGGTCTGGCAACTGGCCGGCCTGGCCGCGCCCGGGCCGCTGATCACCGCCTATACGCTGTCGCTCGACACGCCCGAGGCGATGGAGGCGCAGGCAGAGAAGAACGCGCATCGCCCGCTGCTCAAGATCAAGCTCGGCACGCCCGACGACATGCCCCGGCTTGAGGCGGTGCGGCGCGGCGCGCCGAAGGCCCGCATCATCGTCGACGCCAACGAGGGCTGGAGCGCGCCGGTCTACGCCGACCTTGCGCCGCATCTGGTGCGGCTGGGCGTCGATCTGGTGGAACAGCCGCTGCCCGCCGGTGCGGACGATGCGCTGCTGGGGATGGAGCGGCCTGTGCCGGTCTGCGCCGACGAGAGCTGCCACGACCGCGCGTCCTTGCCGAAGCTGAAGGGCAAGTATGATGTGGTGAACATCAAGCTTGACAAGACCGGCGGGCTGACCGAGGCGCTGGCGCTGCGCGACGCGGCGCTGGCCGAGGGATACAAGGTGATGGTCGGCTGCATGGTCGGCTCGTCGCTGGCCATGGCCCCGGCGGTTCTGGTCGCGCAGGGGGCCGAGGTGGTCGACCTCGACGGGCCGCTGCTGCTGGCCGAGGATCGCGAGGCGGCGCTGGTCTATGACTCGGCGGGTGTGCATCCGCCGGAGGCGGCGTTGTGGGGTTGAGCCTGAACCGCCCCTGACTGCCGCCCGTCGCCCTGGTGTGGCGCCCCCCTCCCTCTCCCTCCCCCCGGTGGGGTGAGGGGAGCGTGTACGAAGGGCGGAGCGCCTACTCGACGCAGGCCGCTCTATCCCAGAGCGTTCAGAACATCGGCGATCAGGTCGTCCGGATCCTCGATGCCGACCGAGAAGCGCACCAGTCCCGGGGTGATGCCAAGCGCCGCCTTCTGGTCAGCTGGCAGGCGCTGGTGTGTGGTCGTCGCCGGGTGGGTGATGATCGACTTGGCGTCGCCGAGGTTGTTCGAGATCGACACGATCTCGAGCGCGTTCAGGAACTTGAACGCCGCTGCCTGGCCGCCCTTCAGGTCGAATGACAGCACCGTGCCGCCCTGCCCCATCTGGCGCTGGCAAAGATCGTGCTGCTTGTGCGCCGCCAGCCCCGGGTAAATTACCCGCGACAGCGCCGCATGGCCTTCGAGAGCCTGCGCCAGCTTCAGCGCCGAGGCAGCCTGGGCGTTGACCCGCAAGCTCATGGTCTCCAGACCCTTGAGCATGATCCAGGCGGTGAAGGGCGACATGGAACCGCCGGTATGCTTCATGTAGGGCTCGACCGTCTTGCGGATGAACTCGCGGGTGCCGAGGATCACCCCGCCCAATGCGCGGCCCTGCCCGTCGATGTGCTTGGTGGCCGAGTAGATCACCACGTCGGCGCCCTGCGCCACGGCGTCCGAGAAGACCGGCGTGGCGAAGACGTTGTCGACCAGCACCAGCGCGCCCGCGGCATGGGCGATCTCGGCCACGGCGGCGATGTCGATCAGCTCCAGCGTCGGGTTCGAGACGGATTCGAAGAACACCGCTTTGGTCCCGGGGCGCACCGCGGCGCGCCACTGGTCGAGATCGGTGCCGTCGACAAAGGTCACCTCGACGCCATAGCGGGTCAGCACCTCTTCCAGCACGTAGAGACAGGAGCCGAACAGCGCGCGCGACGAAACCACGTGATCGCCCGCGCGCAGCATTGCGGTCAGCGCGCCGCTGACGGCGGCCATGCCCGAGGCGGTCGCGAAGGCGTCTTCGGTGCCCTCCAGCGCGGCGATGCGTTCCTCGAACATGCGGACGGTCGGGTTGCCATAGCGAGCATAGATGAACTCGTCATCGCCCGCCTTGATGAAACGCGCCTCGGCCTGTTCGGCGCTGTCGTATGCGAAGCCCTGAGTGAGGAAGATCGCCTCGCTCAGCTCGCCATACTGGCTGCGGCGGGTACCGCTGTGCACCGCCTTGGTGCGTTTGCTCCAGTCTTTCATAACCATTCCTTCCGGCCCATGCGGGCGCAATGAAAAAGCCCCAGACGCGGGTCAAGCGAAAGGGGCCTTTCATCCTGACCTTTTAGCAGCTTGTTTAGCGTGGCCCGCAATCCGGTATCAAATCGCCACGTGGTCCTTCGGCTTTACTCCCGCATGGGCGATGACGTCAACCCGGCACGCGCCGCAGAATGGGGGCTCTTCCCCGGCCGCCCTTCCGGCGCCTTCCCCGGGATATTTCAGGCACGAGGAAGATCCGGTTTGCGGTGCGTTCAGCCAGCCCCGGCACCAGCAACACGTCCTGCGATGCGCACCTCGGCGATGCAGCGATCGTCGCCGAGCATGATGGTGGCAAAGAGGGTTTCCCAGATATCCTCTGCGCGCGCCGTCCGCTGGGCCAGCGCGGGCGTGGCGTCGGGGTCGAGAACGATCAGGTCGGCCTCCATTCCGGGGGCGATGGTGCCGATCCGGTCGCCCATGTGCAGCGTCTGGGCCGAGCCGGCAGTGGCGAGCCAGAGCAGCTCGGCGGCGTGCAGCGCGCGTCCCCTGAGTTGGCCCACCTCATAAGCGGCGGCCATCGTACGCAGCATCGAGAAGGAGGAACCTCCGCCGGTATCGGTGGCGAGCGCGATCCGGTGGCCTGCCGCCATCAGCCCGTCCATGTCGAAGAGCCCAGAGCCGATGAATGTGTTGGAGGTCGGGCAATGTACCAGCGCCGCGCCGGTCTCGCGCAGGCGGGCGCGCTCGCGGTCGGTCAGGTGGATGGCGTGACCGTAAAGACCGCGCTCGCCGAGCAGGCCGTGTCGTTCGTACGTGTCGAGATAATCTCGCGCCTCGGGGTAGAGGCCGAGCACCCAGTCGATTTCGTCTGTCTGCTCGGACAGATGGGTCTGCATCAGGCAATCGGGGTGTTCGGCCCAGAGCGCGCCCAGCGCGTCGAGCTGGGCGGGCGTTGAGGTCGGCGAGAAGCGTGGGGTGATAGCGTAGGTCAGCCGGTCTATCCCATGCCAGCGCCCGATCAGCGCGCGGCTGTCGTCATAGGCCGATTGCGCGGTGTCGCGCAGCCCCTCGGGCGCGGTGTCGCGATCCATGCAGGTCTTGCCGGCCGCCAGCCGCATGCCGCGCCGCTGCGCCTCGGCAAAAAGCGCGTCGGCGCTGGCGGGGTGAATGGTGCAGTACGAGCAGACGGTCGTCGTGCCGTTCGCCGTCACCAGATCGAGGTAGAGCGCGGCGATGTCCGCGGCATAGGCCGGATCGGCAAAGCGCATTTCTTCGGGGAAGGTATATGTGTTCAGCCAGTCGATCAGCCGCTTGCCCCAGCTGGCGATGATCGCGGTCTGGGGATAGTGGGCGTGGGCGTCGACAAAGCCGGGCAGGATGATCCGGTTTCCGTGATCGACGAGTTCTGCCCCAGGATGGGCCGCGCACAGGATGTCGCGCGCGCCGGTGGCCTGGATCATTCCGCCGGCGATCGCCACCGCCTCTTCCACGCGCGCCGCGCCTGCGGGGTCGCCATCGAAGGGCGAGCGGTCGAAGCAGAGGACGCGCCCCGTCAGGATCACCGTTTCGCTCATCTGCCTGCCTCCGACTGCCCGCTTTGACGACGCTCAGGGTAGCTGTCGCAAAACGCGCGGTAAATTCCGGATTTGCCGCTGTTTTCCAGTAGCAGCTTCCAGTAGGTTGCGGCCAATCGCGGAAAGGGGGTGGCCGATGGACGCAGACGAACAGCCGATCGACACCGAGGCCAAACGCGACGAGGACGCCTATGCGCTCTCCACCAAGGTTGTGGCGGCCATTCTCGATTCGGTCGAGGCAGGCGACCGCGAAAAGCTGATCGCGCTGATGGAGCCGCTGCACGCGGCCGACATCGCCGACCTTCTCGAACAAATCGACGGCGAGGAGCGGCGCGAGCTGATCCAGCTTTACGGGCGCGAGTTCGACGGCGAGATCCTGTCGGAACTGGAAGAGAGCGTCCGCGAGGAAGTCATCGGCTTCCTGTCGCCGCAGGTTCTGGCCGAGGCGGTGCGCGAGCTCGACTCGGACGACGTGGTGGATCTGGTCGAGTTTCTCGACGAGCCGCAGCAGGAGGCGATTCTCGACGCGCTCGAGGATGTGGACCGGGCCGCGGTCGAGCTGGCGCTGTCCTATCCCGAAGGTTCCGCCGGCCGTCTGATGCAGTCCGAGGTGGTGATGGCCCCGGAACACTGGAACGTCGGGCAGGCCATCGACTACATGCGCGGATCAGACCGGCTGCCGGATGCCTTCTACCACGTGATCCTGGTCGATCCGCGCCTGCATCCCATCGGGAACGTCACGCTGGGCCGGCTCATGGCGGCGCGGCGCGACGTGCCGCTGAAGGAACTGACCGAGGAAATGTTCCGGGTGATCCCGGCGACGCAGGACGAGGAGGACGTCGCCTATGCCTTCAACCAGTATCACCTGATCTCGGCGCCTGTGGTGAACGCGGATGGCCGCCTGGTCGGGCAGATCACCATCGACGACGCCATGATCGTGCTGGATGAAGAGCACGAGGAAGACATCCTGCGTCTGGCCGGTGTCGGCGAAGGCTCGATTTCCGACCGCGTGATGGAGACGGTCAAGGCCCGTCTGCCCTGGCTGGCGGTCAACCTTGTTGCCGCCAACATGGCCGCCCTGGTGATCGCCCAGTTCGAAGCGGTGATCGCGCAGCTGGTGGCGCTGGCGGTGCTGATGCCGATCATTGCGTCGATGGGTGGAAACGCGGGCACCCAGTCGCTGACCGTGGCGGTGCGGGCGCTGGCGACTCGCGACCTGACCAACGCCAACGTCGGGCGGGTGATCCGGCGCGAGGTGCTGGTCGGGCTGCTGAACGGCGTGGCCTTTGCCGTTGTGATGGGGCTGGTCGCCTTCCTGTGGTTCGGATCGGCCGGGCTGTCGCTGGTGATCGGCGGCGCACTGATCGTGAACATGATCGTTGCCGGTCTGGCGGGCACCGGGGTTCCGGTGCTGCTGGACAAGCTGAAGGTCGATCCTGCCCTGGCCTCGGGCGCTTTTGTCACCACAGTGACCGATATCGTCGGCTTCTTCACCTTTCTGGGCTTCGCGGCCCTGTATCTGCTGTGACAGGCCTCGCCGCGCTTAAAACCGAGGCGCGCAAGGCCGCCTTCGCCCGCCGCGCCGAGGCCTTTGCCACCGCGGGCGGCGCGCATGCCGGCAAGCTGTCCGAGGTGCTGGCAGGCTATCGCGGGGTTCCGCTGGCCGGCTACATGGCGATGCGCACCGAAATCGACCCGACGCCGGCGATGGCCGAGGCCGCCGCCCACGGTCCTGTCGGCGTGCCGGTGATCCGGGCAGCCGGGCAGCCGCTGCGCTTCAGCCGGTGGGAGCCCGAGACGGCAATGATCGACGGACCTTTCGGCGCGCGGATCCCTGCGGTGGAAGAGCTGATCGACCCCGAGATCCTGATCGTGCCGCTGGTGGCCTTTGATGCGCACGGCAACCGTCTGGGTTATGGCGGCGGGTTCTACGACCGCACGCTGGAAGAGCTGCGCGCGCGCCGGCCGCGGCTGGCCATCGGCTTCGCCTTCGATGCGCAGGAGGCTGGGAGCCTGCCCCTGGAGGTGACCGACCAGCCGCTGGACATGATCGTGACCGAAACCCGGGTACTGAGCTTTCGCTGAGCCGACAGGCGCGTTTGCGGTGGGGAAAGCCGGTCATGTCCTGCAGCAATTCGCCTGACCCCAACCGTTTGAACCCTTTTTTCCGCGCAGAACGACAGCCCGAAACCCTCGCAGGATTTCGGCACGCAGGACTTGCCTTGCGCGACGTGCGGGCCTAGGCATCCTGCATGAAAATACTGTTCTTGGGCGATGTCATGGGCCGCGCGGGGCGCGCGGCGGTGGCGGCACGGCTGCCGAAGCTGCGCGACGACTGGCGGCTGGATTTTGTCGTGGTCAATGGCGAGAACGCCTCGAGCGGCATGGGGCTGACGGGCGAGCACGCCAAGGGGCTTCTCGACGCAGGTGCCGATTGCGTCACGCTGGGCGATCACGCCTTCGACCAGAAAGACATGCTCCAGTTCATCGAGACCGAGCCGCGGGTGATCCGCCCGCTGAACTTCGCCAAGACGGCGCCCGGAAAGGGTGCGCGGCTGTTCAGCGCCCGAAACGGGCGCAAGGTGCTGGTCACGCAGGTGCTGGGCCAGGTCTTCATGAAGCGCGCCTTCGACGATCCCTTCTCGGCCGTCGACACCGCGCTCAAGACCCATCCTCTGGGCGGCACCGCCTCGGCCGTGGTGGTCGATATACATTGCGAGGCGACGTCGGAAAAAATGGCGCTGGGACATTTCTGCGACGGCCGCGCCAGCCTTGTCGTCGGCACCCATACCCACGTGCCGACCGGCGACGCGCGGGTTCTGCCGGGGGGCACCGGCTATCTGACTGACGCGGGCATGTGCGGCGACTACGACTCGGTCATCGGGATGGACAAGGCCGAGCCGATGCGCCGCTTCATCACCGGCATGGCGAAGACGCGGTTCACCCCGGCGCTTGGCGAGGCAACCTTGTCGGGCGTGCTGGTCGAGACGGACGACGCCACGGGCAAGGCGCGGACCATTCGAATGGTGCGCCTGGGCGGACGGCTGCAGGAAGCCACGCCCTGAGGCGTCGCGATCCGGCCGCCAGACAGCCGGATGAGCCACGTATCGCCCGGCCGCCCGGTGCACCTGCCCCGGCGCAACGAAGCAGTTGCCCCCGCTGAGGCAATCGGTGAAACTGGCCTTCGCTGAACGGCTTCCTGCCGTTTTCTCTACCATAGGCTGAAATGCAGTTCCTTGCCCTGTCAGACTCCGCCAGTGCTCTCCTGGCTCTGGGGATCGTTGTTGTGATGCTCGCACTTTTCGTGCGCGAAAGTTTTCCGACCGAGGTTGTCGCCCTGGCCGGCGTGGCGGTGATGCTGGCGACCGGCATCCTGCCCTATGACGACGGACTGGCCGTGCTGTCCAATCCCGCGCCCTGGACGATCGCGGCGATGTTCATCATCATGGGCGCCCTCGTGCGTACCGGGGCGCTGGACGTGCTGACCCGGCTGGCCGAACGCTATGGCAAGACCCATCCCAGGGCGGCGGTTACCGGCGTGATCGCGATGGTGATGGCCGGCTCGGCCGTCATGAACAACACGCCCGTGGTCGTGGTGATGATCCCGGTCTTCGTGCAGCTGTCGCAGACGCTGGGCAAGAAAGCCTCGAAGCTGCTGATCCCACTGTCGTACGCGGCCATCATGGGCGGGTCGCTGACGCTGATCGGCACCTCGACCAACCTCCTGGTGGACGGCGTTGCCCGTTCCCACGGGATGGAGCCCTTCGGCATCATCGAGATCATGCCCATCGGCCTGGTGGTCTGCATCTGGGGCCTGATCTACATGGGCCTCTTCGCGCCGCGCCTCCTGCCCGACCGGGACAGCATGGCCAACATGCTGTCGGACCGGTCCAAGATGAAGTTCTTTACCGAGGCGGTGATCCCTCCGGAATCGAACCTCATCGGGCGCGAGGTGCTGGGAGTACAGCTGTTCAAGCGCGATGGCGTGCGGCTGATCGACGTGGTGCGCGGCGATGTCTCGCTGCGCCGCAACCTCGAGGGCGTGACCTTGCAGGTGGGCGACCGGGTGGTCCTGCGCACGCGCATGACCGAACTGCTGAGCCTTCAGAACAACAAGGAGCTGAAGCGCGTCGATCAGGTGTCTGCGGTCGAGACCACGACGGTGGAGGTGCTGATCACGCCGGGCTGCAAGATGGAGGGACGGGCCCTGGGCGGGATGCGGCTGCGGCGGCGCTATGGCGTCTATGTGCTGGCCGTGCACCGGCGCAACCAGAACATCGGGCGGCAGCTGGACGATCTGGTGGTGCGCGTCGGCGATACGCTGCTGCTGGAAGGCACGCCGGCCGATATCCAGCGGCTGGCGGCGGACATGGAGATGGTCGACGTCTCGCATCCCTCAGCCCGGGCCTTCCGGCGCGGTCATGCGCCGATCGCCATCGCCGCGCTGGCCGGGATCGTTCTGCTGGCCGCCTTCGACGTCGCGCCGATCCTGTTCCTCGCAGTGATCGCGGTGGCGATTGTTCTGGTTACCCGTTGCATCGACGCGGACGAGGCATTTTCCTTCATCGACGGGCGCCTGCTGGCGCTGATCTTCGGGATGCTGGGCGTCGGCGCCGGATTGCAGCACACCGGCGCGGTGTCGCTGGTGGTCGACCGGATCGCTCCGGGTCTGATGACATTGCCGCCCTGGCTGGTGGTCATGGTCATCTTCCTGATCACCACGATCCTCACCGAAATCGTTTCGAACAACGCGGTCGCGGTGATCATGACGCCGCTGGCCATCGGCCTCGCTCAGGCTCTGGGGCTGGACGCGCGCCCGCTGGTGGTGGCAGTGATGATCGCGGCGTCCTGCGCCTTTGCGACGCCCATCGGCTATCAGACCAATACGCTGGTCTACGGTCCGGGCGGCTATCGGTTTTCGGACTTCCTGCGGATCGGGGTGCCGCTCAACCTGACGATGACAGTGATCTGTTCGGCCGTGATCCCGCTGATCTGGCCGCTGCATCCGTAACAGGGCGCGGGCTGCCTGTTCCTGTTTCTGGAAAGCGCGGGTCGGTCCGCAGCCGGCGGCTAGCCCGCCAGCGCCCGGGCGAGCCGGTTCTGGCGTTCAATCACGCGCGGCAGGTCGAGCGTCGCCAGATGACCATCGCGGACCACCTCGCGCCCTTCGACGAAAAGCGTCTTCACCCGGTTTGGCCCGGCCAACAGGAGCGCGGCCTTGTCCCAACTTCCCGCGCTGTCGATGCCGGACACGTCCCAGAGCGCGATGTCGGCCCGCTTGCCGACCATGAGTCGCCCGCAGTCCGGGCGGCCAAGCACGTCCGCGCCGCCGCGCGTGGCGATCTCGAGCGCTTCGCGGGCGCTCATCGCATCCGCGCCCCGGGCCACCCGTTGCAACAGCAAGGCCTGCCGTGCCTCGGCGACGAGATTGCCGGTATCGTTACTTGCCGATCCGTCGACGCCCAGGCCAACCGGCACGCCGGCGTCCCGCATGGCACGAACCGGCGCGATGCCCGACCCCAGGCGGCAGTTCGAACAGGGGCAATGTGACACGCCGGTGCGCGTGCGGGCGAACAGGCCAATCTCGGCAGCGTCGAGCTGAACGCAATGGGCGTGCCAGACGTCGGGGCCAGTCCAGCCGAGGTCTTCGGCATATTGGCCCGGACGACACCCGAAATGCGCAAGGGAATAGGCAATGTCTTCGGCGTTTTCGGCGAGATGCGTATGCAGCATGACGCCCTTGTCGCGCGCTAGAAGCGCCGCGTCGCGCATCAGTTCGCGGCTGACCGAGAAGGGCGAACAGGGTGCGAGACCGACACGGCACATCGACCCTTCGGCGGCATCGTGAAACCTGTCGATCACACGGATGCTGTCGTCGAGGATCGCGCGCTCGTTCTCCACCAGAGCGTCGGGCGGCAGGCCGCCGTCGCTTTCCCCGATGCTCATCGCGCCCCGGGTCGGGTGGAAGCGCAGGCCGATGTCCCGTGCCGCGGCGATGGTGTCGTCCAGCCGGGCGCCGTTGGGGTAAAGGTAAAGATGGTCCGACGTCAGCGAACAGCCCGACAGCGCCAGTTCGGCGAGGCCGGTCAGGGCCGAAACATGCATCTCTTCGGGGCCAAAGCGCGACCAGATCGGATAGAGCGATTGCAGCCATCCGAACAGCAGCGCGTCCTGCCCCGCCGGCACGGCGCGGGTGAGGGTCTGGAACAGGTGATGGTGCGTGTTGACCAGGCCGGGCGTCACCACGCAGCCTGCGGCGTTCACGATCTCGCCGGCGGAGGACAGGCCCGCACCGACGGCCGCGATCACGCCGCCGCGTATCAGGATGTCCGCGCCCGGCAGCTCGCGGCGGTCGTCGTCCATGGTCAGGACGACATCGGCATTCTTGATCAGGGTCTCGCGCATGTCAGGGCCTCGCATGTTGCAGCGCCCCGTTTCAGTCCGCAGATTCGGCCGAAGGAAAACGGAAAGATCCGGCCAGGACCGGCTCTGCCACGCGCGGATGGTGGAATCAAGCCGCGAAGGGACGCAGCAGATCGAGGGCCTGCGCGTGAAGCGCGGCATTGGCGCAGGCCAGAACCTGGCCGCCATCGTGAGCGGGCTCGCCCCGCCAGTTGGTGACCCGGCCGCCGGCGGCCTCGATCAGGGCGATGGGAGCCATCACGTCGTAGGGTTGCAGGCCGGCTTCGATCACCAGGTCGATCTGGCCGGCGGCGACCAGCGCATAGGCATAGCAATCCATGCCATACCGGGTCAGCCGCACCTCGCGCGCGACGGATTCGAAGCCCGCGCGGTCGGCGGGCGTACCGACCTCGGGAAAGGTGCTGAACAGGATCGCTTCGGAGAGCGTGGCGGTGTCGCGGGTGCGCAAGGGTCGCTGGCCGTGTGGTCCCTGCATCTCGGCGATCCCATTCCCACCGGTGAAACGCTCGCCGATATAGGGCTGGTCGATCATGCCGAGCAGCGGTCCGCCGGCATCGGCCAGCGCGATCAGCACGCCCCAGGTTGGGGTGCCGGACAGAAAACCACGAGTGCCGTCGATGGGGTCGAGAACCCAGGTGCGTCCGCTGGTGCCTTCTGCACGGGCGAATTCTTCGCCGAGGACGCCGTCCTCGGGACGCAGGTCGGCCAGCAGTCGGCGCATGGCCTCTTCCGCGGCGCGGTCCGCCGCTGTGACCGGATCGAAGCCCGACGCCGCCTTGTTCTCGGCGCTGAGTCCGTCCCGGCGAAACCAGGGCAGGATGGCCGCGCGCGCCGCGTCGGCGAGTCGATGGGCTATGTCGAGATCGGAAAGGGCGTCGGGTGTCATGGTTGCCCGAGTGCCACCAACTTGCCGGTCGTGCAAGTCTTCCTCTCAACGTCGCCGGTTCATTCAGGCGACGTCGCTGAGAACGCGGGCAAGATCGAACAGGCGGCGGCGCTGATGCTCGGGGATGGCATAATACGACCGCACGAGATCCAGGGCCTCCTTGTCGCCCAGAATATCGGACGGAAAGGCATGACCGGCATCGCCCGACTTCTGGTCCTCGGACAGCCCTTCGAAGAAAAAGGCCACCGGAACCTCGAGCGCGTCGGCGATATCCCAGAGACGGGACGCGCTGACCCGGTTGGCGCCGGTTTCATATTTCTGAATCTGCTGAAACTTAATGCCGACCTTCTCCGCCAGTTGCTGTTGGGTCATCCCGATCAGCCAGCGCCGGTGCCGCACGCGTTTTCCAACGTGTACGTCTACTGGATGGGTCATGCTTCTCTCCTATGTGATACTGACAACAAACCGAGCCAAACGAGACCCGCGATGGGAAAGCACAAAAAGGACTCAGACGGTGTCGCCGGTTCCACATGTATCTGATGCAACGCCCCCCTGGCGCCGCACAAAACACTCTACGCAGATTTACTTGCATGACAAGCAAGTTGAGTTACGTCAACGTCAAGACACTTGATGGTTGTGCGATCCCTCCGGCTCCCATTTGACCTGTTGTTTTGTTTAGTAATCTCCCCCCTGACGACGCAAGACTTTGAATCATCTCTTGTGTAGCAAGAAGGGAAACAATTCGTGTACAACACTCTGGCAGATTTCCGAAAACCGAACAATGCGCGCGTTTAGAATTTTACAAACCTCTGAAAAACCGACATATTCCGACATTTTTTTGCCGGATCCCGGCCCGACCGAGCTGCGGCTGGATATACGGTGCGCGGGTCTGAACTATGCAGATATTCTGATCCAAAATGGAACCTATCAGGATATTCCGCCCGCACCGTTCACACTTGGAATGGAAGTCGCAGGGGTTGTTACCGGTAAGGGTGAGTCGGTCCAGAACTTTTCTCTGGGGGATCGCGTGGCGGTTTTCTCTGGCCAGGACGGCTTGGCCGAAGCGGGCGTTTTCGAATCGGACAGGGCCGTTCGGATTCCCGACAGGATGAGCTTTGAGGAGGCGGCGGGCTTCCAGATCGCCTATGGCACGAGCCACCTGGCGCTCGCGCATCGCGCACATCTGCAGCCGGGCGAAACCCTGCTTGTCACCGGCGCGGCGGGCGGCGTGGGCCTGACGGCAGTCGAGATCGGCAAGTTGATGGGCGCGCGGGTGATCGCGCACGCCCGCGGGGCCGACAAGCTGGAGGTGGCCCGAGCGGCCGGGGCCGACCATCTGATCGACGATGGCGAGGATCTGCGGGCCCGTGTTCTGTACCTCGGCGGGGCAGACGTGGTCTATGACGCGGTGGGCGGCGAAGCGTTCCGCGCGGCCTTCCGTGCCTGCAACCCCGAGGCGCGGCTGATCTGCATCGGTTTCGCCAGCGGCGACGTGCCGCAAATCCCGGCCAACCATCTCATGGTGAAAAATCTTACCGCCATCGGCCTGTATATCGGCGGCTATTTCAAGTTCCGCGCCGATGTGGTGCGCGACAGTCTCGCCACTCTTCTTGGCTGGTACGAGGAAGGGCGGCTGAAGCCGCATGTCAGCCACGTCCTGCCGTTCGACCGAATCCAGGAGGGACTGGACTTGCTGCGCGCCCGGAAATCCACCGGCAAGGTGGTGATCCGCATTTCGAACGACAGCTAGCCGGCGACCTTGAGGCGGGGCTTGGCCGTCTCGCGGAAGGCGGCCCGGAGCAGCGTTGCCAGCGTCTGGAGCACCTCGCCCCCCTCGGCCGTGTAGAGGTTGATGTTATGCGCGGGCAGGTCAGGGAGCTGGCCGCCGTGCTGGATCATTTCCAGATGCGGCGGAAGGGTGCCTTCCATCAACGCCATGACCCCCAGATCGGCGGAGACCGTCGCCTCGAGCGTGCGGTCGGAATCCGAGTCGACGGTTGTCTGCCATTCGATCCCAGCAGACTCGAGCGCCCGGAGCACCATGGGCCGGAAGATGCAATGGCGCCCCTGAGCCAGATCCAGGGGTTGCTTGCGCCATGCCGATCCGCCGATGGCGCCGACCCAAAGCAGTTCCTTGGTTGTCAGCTGCTCGGCCCCCGGCGGAAGATCGACTTCCGTCGTGAGGATCACATCACATTCCCCCCGCGCGAATTTCTGCTTGAGGGAAATCGTATTCAGTGTCAGCAGCTGAACCTTCACACGCGGATAGGCGGCGTTCAGCTGTTGCAGAACGCGAGGAACGGCGGGATAGACGATGTCGTGCGGCACGCCCAGCACCACCTCGCCCTCGAAGGCCTGATCGGTGAGGCGGGCGATCACCTCGTCGTTCAGCGACACCATCCGGCGAGCGTAGACCAGCAACTGCTCGCCCGACGCGGTGAGCGCGATGCCGCGGCCCGAGCGGTCGAGCAGTTCAAGGCCCAGCAGTTCCTCCAGCCGCTTGAGCTGCATCGAGACCGCAGATTGCGTCAGATGCAGGAAGCCGGCGGCACGGGTCACCCCGCCGCTGTCGGCCACCGCCACGAAAGAGCGCAGCGTTGTGATGTCGAGATTTCGTATCATCACGATCCCTTATGAATCACTTCAAAAACATTCGCTTTCAAAATGAAGCACACTCTCCCATATACATCAAGGAAATTGATTGCATGAACACAACTCATCACGAACCGACGAAAGGACAAGGATCATGACTGTTTCCGTGATCACCCGCCCCCACATCAAAATGCGCCGTCCGGGGCTCTTGGCACGGCTCGCATCGCTGCGCGGCCTATGGCGTCAGCGCACCCGTCTGGCCGAGCTTGAACCACATATGCTCGAGGATATCGGCGTCAGCGAAGCCCAGGCCCGGAAAGAGGCGCGCCGGCCGGTCTGGGACGCACCCGCCAACTGGCATAACTGATCGCGCCGGAGTGCGTTCCGTCCGGCAGCAAACGTTTTAGTGAAAACACCTCTAAATCGTTGCAGCCGCGCTTGAAAAACAGGCGGGCATCCCCAATATTCGACAGGGAATACCACTGCCGGCACAGGCCGGCGGCATTCTTTGTCTGGATGGAGACCAAACATGGCTGACTACAACCCGACCCGCGCCGCTTCCCGGACAATGGCCGGCGCCCGCGCGGTCGAAGTCGACGAGGGCCTGCGCGCCCATATGAACAAGGTCTACGGCACGATGTCCGTGGGCATGCTGATCACCTTTGCTGCTGCCTGGGCGCTGTCCGGTCTGGCCGTGACCGACGTGCCGAACGAGATGCAGATCGGCGCCGGTAAATATCTGACCGATTTTGGCTATGCGCTCTATGCCTCGCCGCTGAAGTGGGTCGTGATGTTCGCGCCGCTGGCCTTCGTGTTCGGCTTCTCGGCCATGATCAATCGCATGTCCGCCGCCACTGCGCAGACGGTGTTCTACGCCTTCGCCGCGGTGATGGGCATTTCGATCAGCTCGATCTTCCTGGTGTTCACCGGCTACTCGATCATTCAGGTGTTCCTGATCACCTCGATCTCCTTCGCCGGCCTCTCGCTCTGGGGCTATACCACCAAGAAGGACATCTCGGGCTGGGGCTCGTTCCTGATTATGGGCGTGATCGGCCTGATCGTCGCTTCGATCGTGAACCTCTTCTGGCCGATGCCGGGCCTGGCCTTCGCGATCTCGATCCTGGGTGTGCTGATCTTCGCCGGTCTGACCGCCTATGACACGCAGAACATCAAGAATACCTACCTCGTGCACGCCCATTCGGGCGACACCGAGTGGCTGGGCAAGGCTGCCATCATGGGTGCGCTGAACCTCTACCTGGACTTCATCAACATGTTCATGATGTTGCTGCAGCTGCTGGGCAACCGCGAATAAGCGGATACGACAGATTGCGAGAGGGCCGGGATTTCCCGGCCCTTTTCTTTTGGTGCGCAGCGGATATCCTGCACCCATGCTGGAGCTGCGTCCGAATTGCGAGATATGCGACCGCGATCTTCCACCCGAGTCGGAAGAGGCGCACATCTGCACGTATGAATGCACCTATTGCACCACCTGCGCCGCCGATCTGATGAACGTCTGCCCGAACTGCGGTGGCAACCTGCAGCCGCGCCCGATCCGGCCGGCGACGGCGCATCGCCCCAATACGGGCCTTCCCCACGACCCCGCCGGAACCCGCCGGCGCCACAGCAGGTGGAGCGCCGGGGAACGGCTCGCCTTTTCGATGAGCCTGAAGGACGTGCCCCCGGCGCAGCGCTGATCAGCCCGCAGCCTGCTTCAAGTCCAGCCGCATCCGCACCGCAGGAAAGGTGATGCCCGGCTGCAGTTGCACCTCCATCGGACCCTCTTCGGCAAAGCCAATCGCGGCGTAGAAGGGCACGGCGTTGCGGGTCGCCCAGCATTCGAGTTCGCGCAGTCCGGCGGCAAAGGCCTCGGCGGCGATATGCGACAGCAGTGCCCGACCGACGCCTTGGCGCAGTTCCCGGTCGTCCGTGGCGACATGCCGGACATGACCCCGGCCCGGGACCGCACGGTCGCGGGTCCAGCCGCCGACGCCGGCGATCCGCCCGTCCCGTTCGACCGCGTAATAGCTGCCGGAAGCCAGCAACGCGGGCTGTGCGCGGGCAATCAGTGGCAAGGCGGTGACCAGAACCGAGGGCGGATAGGCGGCCTTGAGCAGCTTCGGATAGGCCCGCGCCAGCAGAACGTCGACCTCGGCCAGATCGGCGCCGGTTGTCGGGCGCACCATCAGGGGCACGGCGGCACCGTCTCCAGGAAAGCTGCCACCTGCGCCGCGGACGTCAGATGCACAACGCGCACATGGGCCGGCGGTGTCGCGATCAGCCGCAGCACGCCTTCGCGCGATGTCTTCCGCGTATCCCAGATCCATTTGTAGAAGGGCAACGTTTCGCGGTGAAAGCCTTCCCGGCAGCCGGGCGTCATGTCGGGACGTTCGCGGCCCCAATAGCGGACCAGGCGCCGCGTGACCCGCCACAGGCGCAGACCCACCGGAAAGTCGAGCCAGATCAGCGTGTCGCAGCGTGCAATGCGGTTCCTGTAGGTCGCGCTGAACCCGCCTTCGAAAATCCAGCGCGCGCGGGACTCGATATCGCGGGCCAGCAGCTCACGTTCTTCGACGCTGCGGCTGACCCAGCCCGCTTTCCATTGCACGTGGTCCATGTGGTAGACCGGCAGTCCGGTGCGCGCGCCGAGCGCCCGCGCCAGCGTGCTCTTGCCCGATCCGGAGCCCCCGACAATCATCACGCGCTGCATGACACACCCCCAAAACAAAAGGCCGCGCAATCAATGCGCGGCCCCGAATTCGGAACGTGGCGAGATCTTACTTGATCTTGCCTTCCTTGTATTCGACGTGCTTGCGCGCAACGGGGTCGTATTTGCGCACGGCCATCTTTTCGGTCATCGTCCGGGCGTTCTTCTTGGTGACATAGAAGTGGCCCGTGCCTGCGGACGAGTTCAGGCGGATCTTGATGGTGGTCGGCTTGGCCATTGTCGTTCTCCTGCGCCGGAGGCCGCGCGCCTCCGTGAAATCTCATGAAGCCCGCCTTTTACCCATCGCGGCCCCCGAGTCAACCGGGTTGGTGCGGATTTGCGCCGTTGCGGCGCGTTCTCCGACACAAACCTTAGGTGCCGACCTTAGTCGGGGAGGATTTTGCCCGGATTGAGGATGTTGTCAGGGTCCAGCGCCTGCTTGATCGCGGCCATATAGCGCGTCGCCGGCCCCAGTTCGCGGGTCAGATAGGGCCGCTTGCCCTGCCCCACCCCGTGCTCGCCGGTACACGTTCCGTCCATCGAGATCGCCAGATCGTTCAGCCAGCCGATATAGGTTTCCGCCATGGCGACTTCCTCGGGGATGTCCATATCGATCAGCATCGAGCAATGGAAGTTGCCGTCGCCGACATGACCGACGATCGGGGCCAGCAGACCCAGTTCGCTGGCCTTGGCCTGCGCCGCGCTGACGCATTCGGCCAGCCGGGAAATCGGCACGCAGACGTCGGTGGCGATTCCCTTGGCGCCCGGACGCAGCTGAAGGCAGGCCCAATACATGTCATGCCGGGCCTTCCACAGCTTGTTGCGTTCTTCGGTGGTGGAGGTTGCGGCAAAGCCGCTGCCGCCAAAATCGTCTGCGATGGAACCGAAGGTCTCGGACTGTTCCGCGACCCCGGCTTCGGACCCGTGGAATTCGACCAGCAGCAAAGGCGTTTCGGGCAGGGTCAGGCCAGAGTAGGCATTGGCCGCCTTGACGCACATCTCGTCAAGAAGCTCGATCCGCGCCACCGGGATGCCATACTGGATCGTCGCCATCACCGCGCGGCAGGCCGCGTCGACGGTCGGGAAGGAACAGCGCGCGGCGCGGATCGCCTCGGGGATGCCCTGCAGCCGCAGCGTGATCTCGGTGATGATGCCGAGCGTGCCTTCCGACCCGACCAGCAGCCGTGTCAGATCATAGCCGGCCGAGGATTTCTTCGCCCGCTGCGCCGTGCGGATCACCGTGCCGTCGGCCATCACCGCTTCGAGAGCGATGACGTTGTCCTTCATCGTGCCGTATCGCACGGCGTTGGTGCCGCTGGCCCGCGTCGCGGCCATGCCGCCGAGCGAGGCATTGGCGCCGGGGTCGATGGGGAAGAACAGACCCTGGTCGCGCAGGTGGACGTTCAGCGCCTCGCGCGTAACTCCGGGCTGGATCACACAGTCCAGATCGCTGGCATGGACGGCCAGAACCTTGTTCATCTCCGTCAGGTCGATGCAAATGCCGCCTGCCGGTGCGTTCACATGCCCCTCGAGCGAGGTGCCCGTTCCATAGGCGATGACCGGCACCTTCTGGTCGGCGCAGATCTTGACGATGTCGGAAACCTCGGCCGTGTCGCGCGCGAAGATCACCGCATCGGGCGCCTGGGTCTCGATCCAGGTCGTCGTGTGCCCGTGCTGTTCGCGCAGAGCCTGGCTGGTGTTCAGCCTCTCGCCAAAGCGCTGTTTCAATATCCCGATCGCGGTTTCGATGCCGGTCTCATTGCGCGGCAAACGTGTGGCCTTGACCATAGTCCTAGTCTCCCAAAGCGATGCCTTCGCGGCGCGGGTCAGCCCCGCCCGTCAGCATCGCGCCAATCTCGATTGCATGCAGGCCCGAGTTCAGGTCAAGCACCTTGACCTCGAACCCTGCCGCTTCCAGTCCGTCCTTCAGCCCCGCGGCCGTGGTTCCGGCCTCCAGATCGAAGGTGCCGAACCGGTTCAGGCCATGGCCCATCGCCACAGCCTGCTGCACGTCCATGCCCCAGTCGGCCCAAGCGATGATCGCCTGAGCCACATAGCCGATGATCCGGCTACCTCCGGGCGAGCCGATGGCCAGCACCGGCTTGCCATCCTTCATCACCACCGTCGGCGCCATCGACGAGCGCGGGCGCTTGCCCGGCTCGACCCGGTTGGCGATGGGCACGCCGTCTTTGTGGCTGCGGAAGGAGAAGTCGGTGAGTTCGTTGTTCAGTAGAAAGCCGCGCACCATCAGGCGCGCGCCAAAGACATTCTCGATGCTCGCGGTCATCGCGGCGACATTGCCATACCGGTCCACGATGGTGACGTGGCTGGTCGAGGGCAGTTCGATGGCCTCGCCATCGGCCAAGGCGGCATGGTCGAATTCGGGGGTGCCCGGCGGGGCGTCTTGCAGCGCCATGTCGGTCTCCAGCAAGGCCGCGCGCCCGGCCAGATAGGCCGGATCCAGCAGGCCCCGCGAGGGCACCGGGCCGAAGTCGCTGTCCGCGACAAAACGCTCGCGGTCTGCGAAGGCGAGACGCGACGCGTCGCCGATGCGCCGCCATGTCTCCGGATCGTCGGCCGCCCCCATCGGCGCGCCGTTCAGCGCTCCGAGAATTTGCCCGACCGCGATACCGCCCGACGAGGGCGGCCCCATGCCACAGACCTGATAGACACGATAGGCGGTGCAGACCGGGTCACGTTCCTTCACCTGATAGAGCGCGAGGTCGGTGGCGGCGAGAACCCCGGGATTGCCCGGCGCTCCCTGCACCACCCGCACGATATCGGCAGCAACCGGGCCGGTATAGAAGGCCGCTGCCCCGCCCTGGGCCATCAGCCTCAGGGTGTCGGCATAGTCGGGGTTCTGCAACAGGTGCCCGACCGGCAGCGGTTCGCCGGCCTCGGTCAGGAAATAGTCAGCCGTACCGGGGGCCGAGGCCAGGCGGTCGCGATCTTCGGCGATCAGCGCGTTCAGCCGGTCGGAGACCGCGAACCCCTCCCGCGCCAGGGCGATGGCCGGGTCGAACAGCGTGGTCCACGGCAGCCGGCCCCAGCGGCGATGCATTGCTTCCAGCAGTGCCGGCGTGCCGGGCGTGCCGACCGAGCGGCCGCCGACCACGGCATCGAAGAACTTGAGCGGCTGCCCCTGCTCGTCCAGGAACAGCAGCGGTGTCGCGGCCAGCGGCGCGGTTTCGCGGGCATCCAGCGTCGTCAGCGCGCCGGTCGCGGCATCGTACCAGACCAGAAAGGCGCCGCCGCCCAGGCCCGAGGACTGCGGCTCGACCAGACCAAGCACCAGTTGCACCGCGATCAGCGCATCCGCAGCGGACCCGCCGCGCGCCAGAACCGCGGCACCGGCCTCGACCGCCAGGGGATTGGCGGCCGCAACCATCCAACGCGCCGCCTCGACCGGCTGACCCGCCGCCTTGGCTGCATAGGCCGCCGCAACCGCCGGCGATACGGCCGCTGCGGCGACCGGCGTGGAGATCTCGGGCTGCACCGCATCTGTCGTCTGCTGAGCCGTGGCGGCACCGGCCAGCAAGGCCAGCAGAAGGGAAACTCTGCGCATCGGTTTTCTCTCCAGACGGGCGGAACGCACGACCGGCGACATCACAGCATCGACGGCACGACCAGGTCCGGCGGACGATGACCGTCTTCGAAAGTCTTGATGTTGATGATGACCTTCTCGCCCATCTCGACGCGGCCTTCGACCGTTGCCGAGCCCATATGCGGAAGCAGCACGACATTGGGCAATTCGCGCAGGGCCGGATTGCCTTCGGAGCCGTGTTCATAGACGTCGAGCCCCGCGCCCGCGATCTCGCCCGCGCGCAGCATGCGCGTCAGGGCAGCCTCGTCGATCACCTCACCGCGCGAGGTGTTGACCAACACCGCCGAGGGTTTCAGCAACTTCAGGCGGCGCGCGTTCAGCAGGTGGAAGGTCGAAGGTGTGGACGGGCAATTGATCGAGATCACGTCCATCCGGCTGACCATCTGGTCAAGGCTTTCCCAATAGGTTGCGCCCAGTGCCTCTTCGGTCTCGGGGCGCAGACGCTTGCGGTTGTGGTAATGGACCTGCATTCCGAAGGCCGCGGCGCGCCGCGCCACCGCCTGACCGATGCGGCCCATGCCAAGGATGCCCAGACGCCGGCCGCCGACCCGACCGCCGAGGAAGGCGGTCGGAGCCCAGCCGGACCATTCGCCCGTCTGCATCACGGCCAGCCCCTCGGGGATGCGGCGGATCACCGCCAGCAAAAGCGCCATCGTCATGTCGGCGGTATCGTCGGTCAGCACGCCCGGGGTGTTCGAAACCAGGATGCCGCGCTGGCGGGCGGTGGCGACATCGATGTGATCGACACCCGCGCCATAGTTGGCGATCAGCTTCAGCCGGTCGCCCGCCTGCGCCAGCAGCGTCGAATCGATGGTATCGGTGATGGTCGGGACCAGAACGTCGGCGCTCTTGGCTGCCAGAACCAGTTCTTCGCGGCTCATCGGCGCGTCGTCGCTGCGCAGACGGACGTCGAACAATTCGCCAAGCCGTGCCTCGACCTGTTCGGGCAACCGTCGCGTAACGACAACACTCAAGGGTTCTCTTGGCAAATCGGCACTCCCGAAGCTTCTCAAATCATTGCCTGTCGTGTCATCGTGGCGCAGGAACAGTCGAGGCACAAGAACCTCGGGGCCGAAATCTCCTCGGCCGGGCAATGCGGACAAGAACGGGCAGGCAGTTCGTGACGGGATATCTGAAAGGCATGTGCCGCCTTGTGGCGGCGATTTGCGTCATGACGCTGGCAAACAGCGCCATGGCGGTGGACCAGAAGCGCGGGCCGGTGACCAACCTGCCGCTGCCGCGCTATGTTTCGCTCAAGGCCAACGAGGGCAATGTGCGGCGCGGCCCTTCTCTGACGCATCGCATCGACTGGGTCTTTACCCGGCGTGACATGCCGCTGGAAATCACCGCAGAACACGGCCACTGGCGGCGGGTTCAGGACCGGGACGGCGCCGGAGGGTGGGTGCATTACGCGCTGCTGTCGGGCGCGCGCACGGTTCTGGTCGAACAGGACATGGCGCCGCTGCACGACCGACCCGATGCCGCCTCGCCGGTCGATGCCGCGCTGGAGCTGGGCGTGGTCGCGCGGCTGGGGGAATGCACGCTGGACTGGTGCAAGGTGTCGGCCGGCGGCTACAAGGGCTGGATCGAAAAGACCGCCGTCTGGGGCGTGGACAAGGACGAAATCCGCGAATAACCGCGGTCCGGGGTGTGCTGCGACCTTCGCCTCAGGTAACCGCAGTCAGGCGGCTTTGACCTTGCCGGCCGCAGCCGGCCGGGCCATCATCGCCCGACCGGTTTCACCCCGACGGATAATTTCATGCGACTGATACTTGCCCTGCTCCTCGCAGTCCTGCCGCTGACTGCGATTGCCCAGACCGTCGACCAACCCGATGGCACCATCGCCGTCACCGACAGCAAGCAGCAGGACGCCGCCATCGCGGTGCGCATCCGCGCCATCCTGGCTGAACTGGATGGATATGAGGATGTAACCGTCGCCGTATCCTCCGGCATCGTCACCCTGCGCGGCACCACTGTAGACACCTCGGCCGCGAGCCGGCTGAACGAGATCGCCCGGCGGGTCGAGGGTGTTGTTGCGATCAAGAACGAGGTGCACGAAACCACCGATGTTGTCGAACGGCTGAACCCGGCGATGCAGCGTTTCCGCGCGCGTCTGGTGCAATTCGTCGCGATCCTGCCGCTGTTGTCCATCGCGCTTCTGGTTTTCGTGCTGATCGCGGCCGCCGGATTCCTGCTGGCGCGGATGAAACAGCCCTGGGACCGGATCGCGCCGAACCTCTTCATTGCGGACATCTACCGGCAGGCTGTGCGGCTGATCTTTGCCATTTCGGGTGTCGTCGTCGCGCTCGATCTTCTGGGGGCCACGGCGCTGCTGTCGACCATCCTCGGCGCGGCCGGTATCGTTGGCCTCGCCATCGGTTTCGCCGTCCGCGACACGGTCGAGAACTTCATCGCCTCGGTCCTGCTCTCGGTGCGCCAGCCTTTCCGTCCGAATGACACGGTCGAGATCGATGGCGATCAGGGCAAGGTCATCCGCCTGACCTCTCGCGCCACGATCCTGCTGAGTTTCGATGGCAACCACATCCGCATTCCCAACTCCACGGTGTTCAAGTCCCGCATCGTCAACTTCTCGCGCAATGACGAACGGCGGTTCCTGCTGGATTTCGGGGTCGGCTATAATGCCGATCTGGCC
Source organism: Seohaeicola nanhaiensis (assembly GCF_042654245.1). Lineage (NCBI taxonomy): Bacteria > Pseudomonadati > Pseudomonadota > Alphaproteobacteria > Rhodobacterales > Roseobacteraceae > Seohaeicola > Seohaeicola nanhaiensis. The sequence continues at coordinate 523,441 of NZ_JBHSGI010000033.1, read as the reverse complement.
CGCGCGCAGGCCATCCTGCTTGAAACGGTGCAGTCCCTTCCGTTCACGCTGGTCAACCCGGCGCCTGCGGTCTGGATCGAAACTCTGGGGGACAGCACTGTCGGGCTGCGGGTTGCGGGATGGATCGCGCAGCACGAAACAAGCATCCAGCTGGCACGCAGCGAGGCGGCGCGGATGTGCCTGGCCGCCCTGACCGCCGCCGGCGTGCCGATGCCCGAGCCGACCTACCGCATCGTCACGGACAGCGGCAAGGCGGATACGAGTCCGCCGAAGTCCGGGCGAGCCGCCCCCGAGATGGAGGTGCAGGAGGTGAGCGCGACGGCCGACGCTGAACTCTCGCAGATTATCGACGCCGAGCGGAAGGAACAGAAGGACGGTGACCTGTTGAGCCATGCGGCACCGGAAGAATAGGCGCAGATCGCAGGCGGACCACATGCTTTTGCGGGCAGGCGTGCACGGCAATTCCCGCGAAGGGACGTAATTCCGGAGCTTGTGGACGGAGCGACGGGCGGCGCGAGGTGCGCTATTTCGCGTTACCCATCTGAAAAAATTAACTCTTTTGTCGGTTCTTCGCTCCGGAAGTATCGTTTGCACGGTTAACCGGTTGCGCGATGATATGTTTGTCGTCTAGTATGCCAGAATGGGATGCAGACCGCATCGGGATGGAACAACCGTCATGAGCTTCCGCAACGTCACAGCCTGTGTCGCGCCAGCAACGGCGTGGCCGGCGTTGCGTGCCGCACCAGCCTGTCCGGCTGGACAATGAGCATGGGACCGGTGTCGCCTGTCCGACCTTTGACGGCGCCCACCGCCCGCAGCGCCCGCGCCGAAAAATTTCCGACTTTGCCCGGTGGAGGATGACCGGAGCGGAGTCGCTTTTCCTGCCCGGCAAGACGCCGCGCAGTTCACTTCAAGGGAGGAAGACATGACTACGAAATTGACACTGGGCCGGCGCGGCCTGTTGCAGCTGGGCGGGGCCGCTCTGGCCACTCCGATGCTGATGCGAACGGCCTGGGCGGCCGACAAATTCGTCTGCAAAATCGCGCATTCCGAGGCCATCGGCTCGCCCTTCACCAATGCCTTCGACAAGTGGACGGCGATCCTGAATGAGAAGAGCGACGGCCGCATCGAGGCCCAGCACTTCCCGGCCAGCCAGCTTGGCGGTCTCGCGCAGCTGCTTGAAATGAGCCGGATCGGCACCATTCAGGTCACCGCCGCCGGACCCGACAGCGAAGAGGCCATCGCGCCGGAAATCGCTGCCACCGCCGGTGCGCCCGGGTTTATCTACAAGAACGAGGCCCACGTGGACGCCGTGCTGCAGGGCGACATCGGGGAAGAGATCAGCCGCATCGCGCGCGAAAAGACCGGCGTCGAGTTCATCGCCTATGGCGAGGTCGGCTTCCGCCATCTGCTGACCAAGGCCCCCGTGACCGATCTTGCCAGCCTGCAGGGCGTCAAGCTTCGGGTGCCGCAGGTGACGATCTGGGTCGACTTCTGGAAACTGCTGGGCGCCAATCCGACGCCGCTGCCCTATTCCGAGCAGTATGCCGCCCTTTCGACCGGGGTGATCGACGGGCTGGATTCGGACTACTTCTCGATCCTGGGCTTCAAGTGGCACGAGCAGGCGACCAACATCCTGCCGACCTACCACTGGTTCCTGCCCAAGGCGATCCGCATGAATGCGGCCTGGCTCGACGCCCTGCCCGCCGACCTGCAGGAGCTGTGCCGGACCTCCGCCAAAGAGGTCTTTGCCGAACAGCGCGCGATCAACCGCGCGGGCGCCGACAAGGCGCTGGAGGACCTCAAGGCAGTCGGCTGCACCGTTCACCCCTTCCCCGCCGAGGAAAAGGCGCGCTGGGAAGAGAAGAGCGCCAGCCTGTACGACACCTTCGGCGCGACCAGCCCCGAAACGGCAGCGATGATCGCCAAGATCCGCGCGCTGGCCTGATGACTCTCCCGCGCGCGTGCGGGACTTTCCCGGATGGACGACCGAATGACCGAGACCGAATTGCGGGCGGTGGCGATGCCGCGGCCCTATCTGTTGCTCGACCGGATGCTGGAAGCCGTGTCGGTGATCCTGATGCTGGTCGCGACCGCCATCGTGATCCTTCAGGTCTTCTGCCGCTACGTGCTGAACGCCTCGCTGCCCTGGCCCGAGGAACTGGCGCAATTCCTGTTTGTCTGGTCGGTGTTTCTGGGGCTGGCCATCCTGACCTTCCGCAACCGACATATCTCCATCTCGCTGTTCGTACCGCATTTGTCGCCGCGAACGCAGGTCTGGCACGCGGTCTTTCTGCGCGTCGTCGCGGTGGTCGCCTGCGTGGTGCTGGTCATCCACGGCATCGATTTCATGAAACGGGCCCTGCAGGTCACACCGGCCCTGCGGATCCCGCTGAAATACCTCTTCCTGGCCGTGCCCGCCGGCGGTGCGCTCGGGCTGGCCTTCATGAGCGCCCCTTTGCCGGGCCGCAGCTGGTGGACGGGACTGGCCACGCTGGCCGCCGGCGTTACGACCTATTTCGCCATGCGCGAGGCGGGCGGCCTGCTGTTCGGCGAGGCCAGCAGCACGACGATCCTGATGATCGTTTCCCTGGCACTGATCTTTGCAGAGGTCCCGATCGTTTATGCGCTGGTCGTCGGTTCTTTCGCCGCGCTGACCCCGTTGCCGCCCCTGATGCTGGTGACGATCACGCAGAACATGTCTGGCGCGCTCGATTCCTTCACCCTTCTGGCGATCCCGTTCTTCATCCTGGCCGCCGCCGTGATGAACGCGGGCGGGATAACGGTGCGCATCGTCGATCTGGCCTATCACCTTGTGGGCCACCTGCGCGGCGGGCTGGGGCAAGCCAACATCGTCACCAACGTGATGCTCGCCGGCGTGTCGGGCTCGTCTACCGCCGATGCCTCTGCCACCGCCAAGCTTCTGGTCCCGCAGATGGAGAAGCACGGCTATGACCGCGCCTTTTCCTGCGCGCTGACGGCGGCCGCCTCGACGCTGGCGAACCTGATCCCCCCGGGTCTGGGGCTGATCATCTATGCCGCGCTCGCCTCGGTCTCGGTCGGGGCGTTATTCGTCGGCACCATCGTGCCGGGGCTCATGGTCGCCCTGGCGCTGGCGCTGGTGGTCTGGCTGATCTCGGCCCGGCGCGGTTATGGCGGGCAGACAGAACGGTCGGGCCGCAGCGCGCTGGGGCGGGCCTTGCTGCTGGCGCTTCCGGCGCTTGCCCTGCCTGTGGCAATCGTCGGCGGCGTGCGGTTTGGCGTCTTCACGGCGACCGAGGCCGGGGCCATCGCGGTTGTCTTCGCGCTGTTCACCGGCGCGCTGATCTACCGCGGGCTGACCGCCTCGAATCTGACCCACGCCTTCCGCGAAGCGGTGGAGGACACCGTGGCCGTCGCCGTCATCATTGCGGCCTCGTCGCCCTTCGCCTGGATCCTGACCTTCGAACAGGCGCCGCAGAAGATTGCGGCCTGGCTCGGCGCGCTGACCGGCGATGCCATCGTCCTGCTCTTGCTGATCAACCTTTTCCTGATCTTCGTCGGCCTGTTCATCGAGATGATCGCCGCGATGGTGATCCTGGTGCCGATCCTGGTGCCGGTCGTCGTGGCCGCCGGGGTCGATCCGCTGCAATTCGGGATCATCATGGTGATGAATCTGGTGATCGGCGCGCTGACGCCGCCGCTGGGCGTGCTGGTCTTCACCACGGCCCGGGTGGGCGGCGCCCCGTCGACGGCGGTCTTCCGCGCCATTCTACCCTTCATCGCCGCGCAGCTGCTGGTGCTGCTGCTGGTGACGACGATCCCGCAACTGACGATGCTGCCGATCCGCTGGTTCGGCCCCTGAGGACAATGGAATGAGCGACAAACCAATGGCGCGTCTGGCCCTGATAGGGCTGGGTATGGCGACAAAACCTCATCTTGAGGGGCTGGACGAATTGCGCGGGCGGGTCGATGTCTCGGGTGTGTTCAACCGTACCCGTGCCAAGGCCGAAGCGGTACAGGACAGATTCGGCTTTCCGGTCTTCGACAGCCTGGACGCAGTCGCCGCCGATCCCGGCACCGATGGCGTTATTATCGCGACACCGCCGAACCAGCGGGCCGAAATTGTCGCCATGATGGCGCGGGCGGGCAAGCATGTGTTGATGGAAAAACCCATCGAACGCACCCTGACCGGCGCGCAGGACATGGTCGCGCTGTGCGAGGCCGCCGGGGTGACTCTGGGCATCGTGTTCCAGCACCGGTTCCGGGCCGGTGCGCTGCGACTGCGCCAGCTGCTGGCCGAAGGCGCGCTGGGGGAGCTGGCGCTGGCCCGGGCCGAAATCCCCTGGTGGCGCGGACAGGACTATTACGAGGTGCCCGGCCGCGGGACTCTGGCGCGGGATGGGGGCGGTGTACTGATCTCGCAGGCGATCCATGTGCTTGACCTGATGCTCAGCCTCACCGGACCGGCGCAGACTGTTCAGGCGCTGACGGCGACAACACGAATGCACCGGATGGAGACCGAGGATTTCGCCACCGCCGGCATCCGCTTTGCCAATGGTGCGGTCGGTTCGGTCGTGGCCACCACGGCGACCTATCCCGGAGGGCAGGAAAGCATTGTGCTCGACGGCACGCTGGGCACCGCAACCCTGCAGGGGGGTACGCTGAGCGTGGTCTGGCGCGACGGGCGGACCGAGTCGGTGGGCGAAAGTGCGGGCACGGGCGGCGGGGCGGATCCCATGGCCTTTCCCTGCGACTGGCACCGAGACCTGATCGAGGATTTCGCCCGGGCGATCTCGACCGGCGGCGCGCCGGCCATCCCGGGGCGCGAGGCATTGCGGGTCCACGCCCTGATCGACGCGATGGTGCGCTCGGGCGCGTCGGGTGCGCAGGTCACCGTGGAGGCAGTGTGATGAGTCTTCGCTTTGCCGCGCTGGGGATGGACCACCGGCACATCTATGGCATGTCACAGGGCATGATCGACGCCGGCGCCACGCTGGCCGCCTGGTGGACCGAAGGCACGCCGCAACCGATGGAGGGCTTCGTCAAACGTTTTGCCGACGCCCCGCAGCGGGACCTTGAGGATATCCTGGGCGACCACAGCATCGCGCTGGTGCTGATCGCCTGCCGCCCCGATCGACGCGCAGATCTGGCCATTCGGGCGATGCAGGCCGGCAAGGACGTGATGGTCGACAAGCCCGGCTGCATCACCCAGGACGAGGCCGACCGCCTGCGCGCCACTGTGGCCGAGACAGGCCGCATCTGGTCGGTGAACTTCTCGGAACGCTTCGAGGTGCCGGCCACCACCGTGGCAACCGATCTGGTCCGCTCGGGCGCCATCGGGACGGTCGTGCAGACCGTGGGCCTGGGCCCGCACCGGCTGAATGCGCCGACGCGGCCGGACTGGTTCTTCGACGCGCGCACCTACGGCGGGATCCTGGCCGACATCGCCTCGCATCAGATCGAACAGTTCCTGCACTTCACCGGCCGAGAGGATGCCGAAATCACCCTGGCCTCGGTCGGGAATTTCGCCAATCCACAGTGGCCGCAGTTCGAAGACTTCGGTCAAGTTGCGCTGCGATCGGGCGCTGCGCAGGCCTATATCCGGGTCGACTGGTATACCGCCGACGCGCTGCCCAACTGGGGCGACGGGCGGCTGTTCATCACCGGCACCGAGGGCACCATCGAACTGCGCAAATATGTCGATGTCGATGGACGGCCGGGCACCGATCACCTGTTTCTCGTGAACGGCACGCGCTGCGAGCATATCGACTGCGCCGGCGCGCCGCTGCCCTATTTCGGCAACCTGATGGCCGACATCCGTGACCGCACCGAAACCGCCTGCCCGCAGGCGCGCACCTTCCGCGTCTGCGAACTGTCGATAGAGGCGCAGCGGATCGCGCTGGCGCACAGGGCCTGAGTCAGGCCGCCTTGGCCAGCCGCGTCAGGTAGGCGACCCAGGCGCGCAACCCGTCCTGCCAGCGTTCCAGGCGGAAGAACTCGTTGGGCGCATGGTAATCCTCGTCCGCGGTCGAGAACGAGAAGAACACCGTGCCCATGTCCAGCACCCGGTCGAACATCTCGGCAATCGGGATGGTCGCCCCCATGCGGACGGCGCGGGCGGGCTGGCCGTAGAGTTCTTCCAGAACGTCCATCGCAAGGCGCAGGCCCGGATGGTCGAGCGGCAAGGCCGACGGCCAGGCGACCCCGGGTTTGCGGGCGATGCTGAGCGTGGCGCAGTCCGGGCACAGGCGGGTCAGCTCGGCTTCGAGCAGTTCCAGGATGCGCATCGGATCCTGTCCCGGCACCAGACGGCAGGAAATTTTGGCCTCGGCCGTCGCGCCAATGACCGTTTTGAAACCGGGGCCGGTATAGCCTGCCGACATGCCGTTGATTTCCAGCGTCGGGCGCAGCCAGTTCCGTTCGAGAAAACTGTATCCGGCCTCGCCCGCACCTTTTTTTACGCCGAGACCTTCGAGGAAGGCTGCCTCGTCAAAGGGGATATCGGCGAGCGCGGCGCGGGTCTCGTTGTCGGGAACGGCCACTCCGTCGTAAAAGCCCGGCACCGCTACGGCCCCGGTGCGCGGGTCGTGCAGCGCCGCCAGCATCTCTACCAGCACCTGCGCCGCATTCGGCACGCCGCCGCCGTAGCGGCCCGAGTGCAGGTCCTTCGCGGCCCCGCGCACCGTGACGTTCAGAGCGGCCATGCCCCGGCTGGCCACCGTCACCGAGGGCAGATCGGCCCGCCACATGGCGCCATCGGCCGAGAGCAGGAAATCGGCCGTCACCAGATCCTGATGGGCGACCACGAAATCCTCGAGATGGGCGCTGCCCATTTCTTCCGAGCCTTCGATCAGCAGTCGGACGTTGACCGGCAAGGCGCCGGTCGTGGCCATCAGCGCCTCCATCGCGCCCAGCGCCACCATCAGCGGGCCCTTGTCGTCGGAAATGCCGCGTCCATAGATGCGCCCGTCGCGCAGGGTCGGCTCGAACGGGGCCGACTGCCATTGATCGAGCGGATCGGGCGGCTGCACATCGTAGTGGCCGTAAACAAGAATGGTAGGCGCGCCAGGTGCGCCGGTCCATTCGCCGGTCAGGATCGGGTGGCCCGGCGTGGCGTTCACCGCTACCCGGTCAAAGCCGATATCGCGCAGATAGGTGGATAGGAATTCGGCCGCCTGCCCCATGCCCTCGGCATAGGCCGGATCTGTCGAAACGCTGGGCAGACGGACGAAATCGTAAAGCCGGTCGCGCAGCGCCGGTTCGTTTGCGTCAAGCCAGTCGCGGGCGGCAGCTTCGGTCATGCCCGGCCTCCGTTCACCTGGATGATCTGCCCGGTGATCCACCCGGCGCGATCGCTGGCCAGAAACAGGGTCATGTTTGAAATGTCTTCCACTTTGCCGGTCCGGCGCAGGAAGATGCCCTGCACCAGCCGTTCCTGCCCGTCGGGGCCGTAGGACTCCCACTGGCGCTCGGTGGTCGGGTTCGAACGCACAAAGCCCGGCGCGATGCTGTTGACGGTGATGCCGAAGGGCCCGAGTTCGTGCGCCAGCTGGCGGGTCAGACCGATCTCGCCCGCCTTGGCCGCGGCATAGGCCTGGATGCCGGTCAGGCTGACGCCGATGCCCGCGCCGGAGGATATGGTGACGATGCGCCCCCGTCCGAGCGACTTCATGCCCGGCGTGACCGCCTGCGCCATGAGAAAGGCGCCCTTCATGTTCACGTCGACGATGGCGTCCCAATCCTCGGGCGTGATCTCTTCCAGCGGCCGGCCAACCTGCCCGCGCACGCCCCCGGCGCTGTGGACGAGGATCGAGGCGGGACCGAAGCCCGCGACGGTTTCGCGCACGGCCGCCGGGTCGGTCACGTCAAGCGTGGCGGTGGAGATGCTGCCTTCCGAGCCGTTCTGGGTCTCCGCCAGCCCGGCCGCGTTCACGTCCAGCGCCAGTACATCGGCCCCAAGCGCCGCGAAATCGCGCGCGATGCCGCGTCCGATGCCGTGGCCCGCGCCGGTGACGATCACCTTCTCGCCGTCAAATCTGATCTGCATCGGTGTCCCTCTTTCCAAATCCTACCCCGGAAAATGGCAGGCCGCCCAGTGCCGCGGCGCCACTTCCTGTAATTGCGGCACCTCTGCCGCGCAGCGTGCCTCGGCCCGCCAGCAGCGGGTGCGGAACGGGCAGCCCGACGGCGGGTTGCGCGGACTGGGCACATCGCCTTTCAGGATGATCCGGCTGCGCCCGGTTGCGGCCTCGCCATCGGGGATCGCCGACAGCAGCGCCTGCGTATAGGGCATCATCGGCCGGGCATAGAGATCCTCGGCATCGGCCAGTTCGACCAGCCGGCCCAGATACATCACGCCGACACGGTCCGAGATATATTCGACCACGCCGAGGTCATGCGCGATGAAGAGATAGGTCAGGCCGAATTCGTCCTGCAGATCCTTCATCAGGTTCAGCACCTGCGATTGCACCGATACGTCCAGCGCCGAGACCGGCTCGTCCGCGACCACCAGTTTCGGCCGCAGCGCCAGCGCGCGGGCGATGCCGATGCGCTGCCGCTGTCCACCCGAGAACTCATGCGGGTAGCGGTCGAGATGTTCCTTGCGCAGCCCGACGATCTGGATCAGCTCCTCGACGCGGACATTGCGTTCGTCACGGCCCACGCCGGCGATCACCAACCCTTCGGCGATGATCCGGCGGATGGTCATGCGCGGGTCGAGGCTGCTCATCGGGTCCTGAAAGACCATTTGCATGTCGCGCCGCAGCGTGCGCAACCGCGACGGGCTGACCTGGGCAAGGTCTTCACCGCCAAAAAGGATCGAGCCGGAATGCGGCCGTTCCAGCCGGATCAGAGCGCGGCCAAGGCTCGACTTGCCGCAGCCGGATTCCCCGACGAGGCCCAGTGTCTCGCCCTTGAGGATGTCGAGCGTCACGCCATCTACCGCGCGCACCCAGTCGGGGTTGCCGAACAGCGCGCCCTTGCCGCCGTACCAGACCTTCAGGTCGCGCACGCTCATCAGAACTTCGGACGGCTCGGTCATTTGGTTGCTCATGCCTCTGCCCCCTGTTCCAGCCAGCAGGCCACGCGGTGGCCCGGCGTGGCTTCGACCAGCGCAGGCTGAACGTCGCAGGCTGGCATCGCATGAGCGCAGCGCGGCGCAAACGGGCAGCCGGGCGGCATCGCCAGCGGGCTGGGCACCGCGCCGCCGATGGCGTTCAATCGCTGGCCGCGCACCGCTACCGAGGGGATGGAGGCCAGCAGGCCCGCCGTATAGGGATGGCGCGGCGCGCCGGTCACAGCGGCGACTGGCCCATGTTCCATCACGCGGCCGCCATACATCACGATAACTTCGTCGCACATTTCGCGCACCACGCCGATGTCGTGGGTGATCAGCAGGACGGTCGTGTCGGTAAGCCCCTTCACCAGATCGAGGATCTGGGCCTGGATCGTCACGTCGAGCGCGGTCGTCGGCTCGTCAAGGATCAGCAGGTCGGGCTTGTTCGCCATCGCCATGGCGATCGTCACGCGCTGGCGCATCCCGCCGGACAGGTTGTGGGGAAACTCGTCGAACCGGCGCTCGGCGTCGGGAATACCGACCATGCCGAACAGTTCGATCACCCGGTCGCGCGCGGCGCGGTAGGAGATGTCATTATGTGCGCGGATCGCCTCGGCCACCTGACGGCCGACGCGATAGACCGGATTGAGCGCGGTCATCGGATCCTGGAACACGAGGCACAGCGCCTGACCGCGCAGCCGGCACATTTCGGCCTCTGGCAGCGCGGCGAGGTTGCGCCCGCGAAACAGGATCTCGCCCCCGGCGACGCGGCCCGGCGGATCGAGCAGGCGCATGATCGACAGCGAGGTGACGCTCTTGCCCGAGCCGCTTTCCCCAACGATGCCCAGGGTGCGCCGCGCGCGGATGTCAAAGCTCACGCCATCCACGGCCCGCACAGTTCCGGCCGGCGTGTCGAACCAGGTCTGAAGGTCGCGCACCGAAAGCACGACCTCGGAGGTTTCGGGGGCCTGCGTCATTACCGCCTCATTCCGGGACAATCATGGCCTGCGGCGCGCGATGGGCGCGGGGTGAAGGCGGATGCGCGACTCCGCCCTGCAGGATCAGTTCCAGATCGTGCAGCGCCGCCAGATCGTCGAGCGGGTTCCCCTTGACGACGATCAGGTCGGCCAGCAGGCCGGCTTCTATCCGACCCCGATCGTCCAGACCGATGACCTCCGCCGCACGGCCCGTGGCCGCCGTGATGCACTCGGCCACCGGCATCTCGCCCTGCTGCATCATCTGCATTTCAAGCACCAGGCTATCAAATGAGGTGAAACGCCAGCCCGCGTCGGTGCCAGCCACAAAGGTCACACCGGCCTCCGACAGCTTGGTGAACTGTTCGACGTTCTCGGCCAGCATCCGTTCCCACCGGCCCAAGAACGCCTCCTGTTCGGCGTCGCGCTGTTGCATCTGGCGCATTGCATTGATCGCGGTGGCCCCCACGGCGAGCGTTGTCGTGACCGGGATGCCGGACTTGGCCAGCCGCTCTGCCACCTGCGCGTTATATTGCTGGGGCGCGTTCTTGCGGATGAAGCCTGCGTGCTCGATCTGATCGACACCTGCATTGATCGCTATGTCGATGGATTCGGCGCAAAGGCAATGCACCGTCACGCGACGTTCGTTCCAATGCGATTCCTCGACGATTGCGTTCATCTCGGCCTGGGTGAACGCGGGCCGCCAGGAGGCCGTGCCGATTGTTCCGCCGCCGCTGCCCATCACCTTGATGAATTCGGCGCCGTCCTTGATCAGCGCACGCACCTTCTGGCGCAACGCCGCTTCACCATCCGCCTCTCCGCCCATGTACCAGGTATGGCCACCGGTGATCGTGATGGGCGCGCCCGCCGCCATGACCCGCGCGCCGCGGGCATAGCCCAGTTCCAGCGTGCGGCGCACCGAAAAGGCCGTGGTGCCGAAACAGCCTACATCGCGCACGGTGGTGATGCCCGCGCCCAGGGCGGCAGCGGACGATCCCATCGAGGTGGCCAGCAGCACCTCCGGTCCCTCGCGCATCACCTCTTCCAGCAGCATCCCGTTGCCGGGCATGTTGAGATGGACATGGGTGTCGATCAGACCCGGCAGGATCGTCGCATCGCCGAAATCCTGCACCTGCGCACCTTCTGGCGCGGCCTTGTGCACGCCCTTGATCCGGGTGCCCTCGATTTCGACGACCGGCTGCCCCGTGATCACGCCGCCCTTGCCGTCGATCAGGCGTTCCGCCCGGATGAAACTGCGCATTCGCTTGGTCCTTTCTGGTGAAAAAGCCGCGGCCGGTGGTGCGGCCGGCCGCGGCCAAATGTCAGGCGTTGCCTCAGTCGGCGATCTTGGCCGCGCCGAAATACTGGAAGCCGCCGCCCGACCAGGTGATGCCGGTCACATTCTTGGCCGACATCGTCAGGTCGAGGTTCTGCCGGATCGGCAGGACGACAGCCTGATCAAGGAGCATCTTCTGCGCCTCCTCGTAGATGTCCGCGCGCGCCGCCGGATTCTGTTCGGCCACGGCCTTGTCCAGCAGCGCGGTGAAGGCCGGATCGCTCCAGTGCGACCAGTTGAAATACTGGCCATCGGTGAACCAGAAACGCAGGGCGTCCGGGTCAACCGCGATATACTGCAGTGGCGTCAGGTTCATCTCGCCCGCGATGTTCGCCGCGGTCCAGGCCGGAGCGGTCAGCGGTTCCAGCGTGGCGTCGATGTTGATCGCGGCCAGATAGCCCTGGATCGCCTGCGCCAGCGCCATGTAATGCGCCTTGTCGGCGATTGCGGTGATCTTGAGCGACAGCGTCTTGCCATCCTTCTCCCAGAACTGACTGCCCATGGTCCAGCCTGCGGCCTTCAGGACCTCGGCAGCCTTCTCGGGGTTATAGCTGTATTCCTCGGCGATCGACGGATCATAGCCCAGCAGCCCCTCGGTCAGGGGTGTATGGCTGGGCGGATAGACCCCGGCCTCGGCCAGCTGCACGACACCGGTCTGGTCGACGGCATACATGATCGCCTTGCGCACGGCCGGATCGTCGGTCGGGAAGGCCGAGGCGTTGATCGGCGCGAAGATGCCCAGCCCGCTGATCGGCACTTCGTAGGTGTTGAAACGGCCAGAGGCGCCCAGCGTCTTCCAGTGCAGGCCCGGCACCTGCTGCATGACCTGGCTCTGACCGCTCTGGAACTGGCTGACGCGGGCCTGCGGATTGGTGACGATCTGGAAGGTGATCTTCTCGATCTCGGCCGGACCCTCGTGGTTCAGCGAAGGCGCCATCCAGTTGTAATCCGGGTTGCGCTCGAGAACGACGCTGTCGTCCGCCAGCAGTTCGACGAACTTGAAGGGGCCGGTGCCGGTGGGATGCTGGCCCAGATCGGCGCCGTATTCCGCGATGGCCTTGGGCGACTGGATCCCCAGATAGGGTTCGCCCATCTGCGCCAGGAGAGCGCCATAGGGCTTTTCGCAAGTCACGGTCAGCTCGAATTCGCCGGTCGCCTGGGCCGTCTTGCAGGGGCCGAGCAAGCCGTGCGAGATCTTGGACTGGGTGTTCTTGTCGAAGATGTATTCGAAATTCTTCACCACCGCCTCGGCGTTGAACGGCGTGCCGTCGTGGAATTTCACGTCGTCGCGCAGCTTGAAGGTATAGACGAGGCCATCGGGCGAGACCGACCACTCCTTGGCCAGCAGCGGCTCGACCTTGAAGTCGGGCGTGAGCCAGACCAGCGTGTCGAAGATGTTCGACAGGATCGGGCCCGAGTTGCGCTTGCCCGTGGTGACCGGGTTCAGGGTGTCGTTGGTCTCGGCCCAGCCGACGACAAGGTCTTTCGCCATCGTGGCGGGGGCAACCAGCGTCAGGCCAAGCGCGGCGAGAACAAGGGGAAGTTTCGGTGTCATGGATATTTCCTCTGTTGGGGTCGTTAGCGTGAGATGGTCGGATCGAGTTCGTCGCGCAGGCCGTCACCGATCAGGTTCACCCCGATGACGAAGAGCGACAGGAACAGGCCGGGAAAGACGGTGATCCACCAGGCGAGCGTCAGATAGGCCTGCCCGTCGTTCAGGATTGCGCCCCATTCGGGCTGCGGCGGTTGCACCCCCAGCCCGATGAAACCGAGCGCCGTGATCCACAGCGCGGCGACACCCAGCCAGGAGGTCGTCATGACGATGACCGAGGACAGGACATTGGGCAGGATATGGGTCGCCATGATCCGCACCGGTCCGGCGCCCAGCGTCACCGAGGCCTGTACGAAGGGCAGCGCGCGCACCTCGGCGGTCGCACCTTCGACAAGGCGGGCATAGACCGGCACCAGGATCATCGAGATCGCAATTATGCCGTTGTTCAGGCCGGGCCCGAGAATTGCGGTGATCGCAAGCGCCAGCAGGATGCCGGGAAAGGCCAGCAGAAGGTCGACAAAGCGCATGATGACAAAGCCGGTGGCGCCGCCGACATATCCGGCGATCAGACCCAGCGTGGTGCCGAAGAAGGCGCCCAGCAGAACCACCGTCAGGCTGGCCAGCATCGTCACCCGCCCACCATAGAGAACGCGCGCGAACATGTCGCGCCCGAAGGCGTCGGTGCCCATGATGGCATCGGGTCCCGGCGGCTGGAAGGTCATCATCGCGCGCTGCAGGTTCGGATCCGCCGAGGTCAGCAGTGGGGCGGCGGCGACCAGCACCACCAGCACCGTGCAGATCAGGGTGCCGATGGCGAGCGCGCGATGGCGATAGGCGCGCCGCAAACGATTCCAAATGCTGGTCTTGGGGGCGAGACCCTGAGCACCGTCGGAGGAGGAAGCATGTGTCATCCTGCGATCCCCCTCAGCGCCGCGCGATCCGGGGGTCGAGCACCGGATAGAGAAGGTCGACCACGAAATTCACCAGCGCATAGATGATGGCAATGATCAGGACGACCGCCTGGATCGTCAGATAGTCCTTAGACAGGATCGCATCGACCAGAAGCCGCCCCAGACCGGGGCGCGAGAACACCGTTTCGACCACCACGGTGCCCGACAGCAGGTTTCCCAGCTGCAGGCCCACCACCGTCAGGATCGGCAGCAGAGCGTTGCGGAGCACGTGCCGAAGAAAGACAACGGGCCGCCTCAGCCCCTTGGCGCGCGCGGTCAGCACATGCTTTTGCACCTGCGCAGCGAGCAGAGACGACCGCACGAAGCGCGCGTTGAACCCGATGGTGCCAAGGGCCAGCGTGACCGCCGGCAGGACCAGCCCCTTGAACGAGGTGCCCCCCACCACATCGAAGATCGGCCAGGTGACGGCAAAGAGCAGGATCAGCAGCAAGCCGAGCCAGAAGCTCGGCATCGACATGAAGGCCAGCGCCAGCCCCATGCCGATGGTGTCGGGCGCCCGGTTGCGCCGCACCGCCGCCCATGTGCCCAGCATCAGGCCGAAGGCCACCGACAGGATCAGCGCCGCCGTTGTCAACTGCAGCGTGGGACCGAAGTTGAGTCTGATAAGTTCCAGCACCGGGCGTTGACGGCCATAGGAATATCCAAAATCACCCTGCACCACATTGCCAAGCCAGATCAGATACTGCTTGAGCAGGGGCTCGTTCAGCCCCAGTTGCCCGCGCAACCGGTCGATCATCTCGGCATTGCCCGCTTGCGTGCCAAGCAGGGCGATCACCGGATCGCCGGGGATCAGCCGGATCATGAGGAAGACCAGAACGCTGATGCCGAAGGCAAGCGCAATGATGGCAGCCAGTCGGCCACCGACGTATTTCAGCATGTCAAAGCCCTGTCAGGCAGCCGCCTTGTCCGGCAGCGTTGGGGCGGCGAGCACCCGTATCGTTACAAGTTGGTGATACAGTTTGACTCTCGGCCGGTTCTGTCAACCGGAAACGTCCCGATTTTCCGCTTTCGCACCACCCCGATCATATTCCGGTCCAAAATCGGACGGGCGAGGCGTGAGATCATTGGTCGGGCTTATGCCCCCATGTTTGCCGCTTATGGCAATTCGGGTTTCGAGAGTTTCCCCATGTTTTCAGAACAAATATCGCGTGCCAGCCGCGAATCGGCCCGATGGCCGCGCGAATGCCGTCCGGCCAGAGACGGCGCACGCGAGAGGGCGTGCACATCGTTCTGCATCTCTAGGTCACACCCGGAAATTTGATCAAAAAATGGTAGGCATGCGGCCAAAACCGTGCCAGACAACAAACATAACCTGCAAATTTCTTGCAAAATCACACTCCGGCGTTCTATCAAAATATTACAGTTCGGAGGCGCAATGGATTTCTTTCTCAACCGGCAGTCCGATGTGCCCATACGGCGTCAGATCCGCGGCATGATCGAATATGCGATCTCCTTCGGCGATCTCGGCATCGGCGGCGCCCTGCCCTCGGTTCGCGATCTGGCGGACCAGCTTGGGGTGGCACCGATGACGGTCAGCCAGGTCTACGCCGACCTCAAACGCGAGGGTCTAGTCGAAACCCGCACCGGAGCGGGCACCTTCGTGGCCGACAGCGCCCGGGCCCAGGTCGCGGCCCGCTCGGACATCGCGCAGCTTCACCGCGAGATCGATGCGCTGATCGACAGCGCCATGGCGCGCGGCATCGGGATGTCGGACTTCGGCCTGCTCTTCAATGCCCGGCTCGATTATCGCGCCACGGCGGGAGAGCCGGCGGTGGTCGCCGTGGCCGGTCTGTTCGACGAAGCGACCCGCAGCTATGCCGAGGCCATCGAGCGGCAGGTCGGAAGCGGTATCGTCGCTCGCCCGGTCACCTTGGACCAGTTGCAGGCCGACGAGACGTTGCGTGCCCGCACGGCCGGGGCTGACATGATCCTCACCTTCCTCACCCTGCGCGACAGCGTTGTCGCACTCTTTCCAAACACCAACGTGGTGCCGATCCGCTTTATTCCCTCGGAACCGACTCGGCTGGCGTTGGCCGCGATCGATCCGATGGCGCGGGTCGCGGTGATCTCGCGCTTTCCCTCTTTTCTGCCGATCCTGCGCTTCGGCGTGCAGCGCTTCGCAGCGCATTGCCAGGATGTCGTCGCCGGGTCCGAGGGCGATGAGGGGCTGGATACGATGCTCGCCGACAGGCAGGTCCTGGTCTTCGCCACCGGCGCAGAGGCCACGGCCGGGCGGATGCCCGACGGCGCGCGCGCGATAGAATACCGGCATATCCCCGATCCCGGAGATATCGACCGGGTGGTGAAACCACTGGCCCGCACCGGCGCGCCGCTTCGATATGGAAAGGACGAGGGATGAAGATTTCGGAAATGAACTGGCGGCAGGTCGAGGACTACCTGCAGAAGGACAACCGCGCGGTGCTGCCGCTGGGCTCGACCGAACAGCACGGCGGGCTGTCGCTGTCGGTCGATTCGATCCTGTCGGAGAAGATCGCCCTGGATGCGGCCGAAGGTCTGGGCATTCCGGTGTTTCCGGTCCTCTCCTACGGGCTGACCCCTTACTTCCTGGGATATCCCGGCAGCATCAGCCTGCGGGTCGAAACCTATGTGCGGATGGTGCGCGACATTCTCGACTGCATGAAACGGCAGGGCTTCCGGCGGATCCTTCTGGTCAACGGTCACGGCGGCAACCAGCCCGCCGCCAACCTCGCCATCGAATGGATGGCCGACAATCCGGACGTCGCGGTCAAGTTCCACAATTGGTGGAACGCGCCGCGCACCTTTGCGCGGGTACAGGAAATCGACCCCGTCGCCTCGCATGCCTCGTGGATGGAGAACTTCCCCTGGACCCGCCTGCCCGGCGTCGTTCAGCCCTCGCAGCAGAAACCGATGGCCGATCTCGCCCGGCTGCGGGTCATGGGACCGGAGGCCGTGCGTGCCTATCTGGGAGATGGCAACTATGGCGGTTATTACGAACGCCCGGATGAAGAAATGCTGTCGATCTGGTCCGTCGCGGTGCAAGAAACCCGCGAGTTGATGGAAGGCCCCTGGGAATGAGCGCGCCGATCCTGATCTGGGGCGCCGGCGCCATCGGCGGCACGCTCGGGGCGGCACTGATCCGGGCGGGCGAAAGCGTGGTCTTCGTCGACACTGCTGCCGACCATGTCGAGGCGATCAAGGCCCATGGCCTGCGAATCGACGGGCCGATCTTCCAGGACACGGTGCGGGCCCCGGCCTTTACGCCCGAAACGCTCACGGGCACCTACGACCGCATCCTGCTCTGCGTGAAGGCGCAGCACACGCGGGGCGCGGCCGAATCGCTGGCCCCCTTCCTGGCGGCCGACGGCTATGTCCTGTCGGCGCAGAACGGGCTGAACGAGCTGGAGATCCGCGACGTGGTGGGGGCCGAGCGCACCATCGGCTGTTTCGTCAATTTCGGCGCCGACTGGCTGGAACCCGGCGTGGTGCACTACAGCGGCCGTGGCACCCTGGTCATCGGCGAGCTGGATGGCAGGATCACACCCCGGCTCGAGGCGCTACACGGACTGTTGCTGCGCTTTGACGAAAACGCGCGGATGACGCCGGAAATCTGGGGCTTTCTCTGGGGCAAGCTGATCTATGGCGCCCTGCTCTTCGGCACAGCGCTGACCAACGAGAGCATTGCCGACGCGCTGGAGGCCCAGAAATGGCGCAGCGTCTTCCTGCGGCTTGGGCAGGAGGTCGTTCGCGTGGCGCAGGCCGAGGGCGTGACGCTCAAGGGTTTCGACGGGTTCGAACCAGACGCTTTCCTGCCCGGCGCCGCGGAAGAGGTGATCGACGATTCCTTCGCGCGGATGGTGATCCAGAACCGGCGTTCGACCAAGTCGCATTCGGGGATCTGGCGCGATCTGGCCGTGCGAAAGCGCAAGACCGAGGCCGACGCCCAGATCGGCCCGATCGTCCGCATCGGCGCGAGCCATGGCGTGCCCACGCCGATCACCGCGCGTCTGGTCGCGATGATCCACGAAATCGAGGACGGCAAACGCCCGCTGGCCTCGGAGAATCTTGACGCGCTGGACCGCGAAACGACCTGACCGCGCAGGTTGCGGCCGCCCCTGTCAGGCGGCGGCCGCGAACCGTCCGATGCGGAAGTCGTGCAGCGGCGTTTCCGTCTTCCCGGTGGCGATCAGCTCGGCCATGACATCGCCGACGCCCGGACCCAGCTGGAAACCGTGGCCACAAAAGCCGAAGGCATGGAACAGGCCGGGCGTGGTTTCGGATTCACCCATCACCGGAAGCGAGTCGCGGACATAGCCCTCGCAGCCCGACCAGGTGCGGATGATCGAGACATCGGCCAGCGACGGCAGCATCCGTAGCAGACCCCGCAGCTGAACAGGCAGGCGGGCGGGCTCGTATTTCGCATGGCCGGTTTCGAGATCGACCTCGGGCCGCCCGGCGCCCCCGCCAAAGACGATGTTGCCGCGTTCGACCTGCCGGAAATAGTTGTCCGAGGGATTGCGGGTCCAGACCCCGACAACCGGGACAATCCGGTGCGGCAGCGGCTCGGTCACGCCCATCTGGGGGCCCATCGCCGTCAGCGGCACCTCTTCGCCAAAGCGCGCCGCCAGCCGCGCGCCCCAGGCGCCGGCGGTGTTCAGCAAACGCTCTGCCGAGAAGGTGCCCTGCGAGGTCTCGACGCTGAATCCTTCCTCGGTTCTCACGACGTCGCGCACCTCTGCACCTTCGACGATTTCCGCCCCAAGCGCGCGCGCGGCGTCGGCAAAGGCCGGACAGATCAGGCGGGGATTGCCGCAGCCGTCCTCGGCCATCCAGGACGCGCCGATGGCGTCAGGGCCAAGGTGTGGAAAGCGCGCGCGCACTTCGTTCGCGCCCAGTTCCTCAACGTCAAGCCCCCAGGGCCGGGCGTCCGCGATGAACTTGCGCATGTCGCCAAGCGCGTCTTCTTCGAACACCAGCCTGATATGGCCTGTCACGCGAAACTCGACATCCCGGCCCAGCAACTTTTCTGCCTCGCCCCACAGGGCCCGCGAACGATGCGCGAGCGGAAGCTGCGGCAGATAACGGCCAGTGCGGCGGATATTGCCAAATGAAGCGACCGTCGCCCCGGTGCCGACACGGTTGCGTTCGAGCAGGGTCACCTTCACGCCCCGGCGCGCCAGGAAATAGGTTGCGGCGCTGCCCATGAGCCCGCCGCCCATCACGATCACATCCATGTCCATCTCCGTGCCGGAACCGATCTGCGGGCACCCTCGCCGGTGGGCACCGTCGGGGTCAAAGACAGGATCGGCGCGGGCACATAAGCCGGGCTTATGTCGCAACGCCGTTTGGCTCTTGGACCCTTCGCCCACGCTCGTGTCAGCTTTCAACCGTCAACACGAAAGGGCATCTCATGGACGGCGCGACGACGCCCGGTCTCGAAGACCGGACACAGGCGGATTGGAAGATCGGCGTCGATATCGGCGGCACCTTCATTGATTTCTGCGCGCTTGAAACCCGCACCGGGCATGTTGCCTCGCTGAAGGTTCTGACCACGCCCGACGATCCGGGCGCAGAGCTTCTGACCGGTCTCACACTGCTCTCGGAACGCGAAGGTCTGGACCCGAAGACCATCACACGGTTCGTGCACGGCACGACGGTGGGCATCAACACGATCATCCAGCGCCGCGGCGTCGATCTTGCCCTGATCACCAACGCCGGGTTCGAAGATGTGATCGAACTGGCACGCCTGCGGATGCCCGAAGTCTACTCTCTGTTCTGCTCGCGCCCCGATCAGCTTATTCCCCGCGACCGGGTGTTCGGCATCCCGGCCCGGATGCGGGCCAACGGGACCGAGAGCGTTGCGCCCGACCTGACCGCGCTGGCCGACGCCGTCGCCACCGCAAAGGCGCGCGGGGCCAAGGGCATCATCGTCTCGCTTCTGCACTCGTGGCGCAATGACGCGCAGGAAGCCGCGGTAAAGGCCGAAATCGCCCGGCTCGCGCCCGATCTGTTCACCTTTACCTCCTCCGAGGTCTGGCCGGTCATCCGCGAATACGAGCGCACCACCACAGCCATCCTGAACGGTTATGTCCATCCCCGCGTCGCGGGCTATCTGACCGCGCTTGAGGATCGGCTGGCCGGGCGAGGTGTCACGGCCAAACCGCTGCTGACCAAGTCGAATGGCGGGCTGATGAACGCGGCCGAGGGCAAACGCTCCTGCGTGAACATGCTGCTGTCCGGCACTGCATCCGGCGTGATCGGCGCGGCCTGGCTGGCGCGGCAGGCCGGCGAAAGCCGCGTGCTGACACTCGACATCGGCGGTACCTCTGCGGACTTCGCGCTGATCATCGACGGCGAGGCGCAATTCGGCACCGGCGAGCTGATCGGGGAATTCCCGCTCTACATCCCCTCGGTCTCCGTCTCGTCCATCGGCATCGGCGGCGGCTCGATCGCCCATGTCGACAACCGGGGAGTCCTGCGCGTCGGACCCGAATCCGCCGGCTCCACTCCCGGCCCCGCCTGCTATGGCAGGGGCGGCACGCAGGCGACGGTCACGGACGCCATGGTCGTCTGCGGCTGGCTTGGCCATAGCGAGATGGCCTACGGCCAGCTCCGGATGGATGTGGACCTGGCGCGGCAGGCCGTCGGCAATCTGGCGAAACAGCTGGATCGGTCGCTGGAGGAAACCGCGCAGGCGATCATCGACATCGCGGTGTCCGAGATGTTCGTCGAGGTCGAGAAACTCGCCTCGCGTTCGGGCGTCGATCTGCGCGACTTCACCCTGATGCCCTTCGGCGGCGGCGGCCCGATGCTCGGCGCCTTCCTGGCCCGCGAGATGGGCATGACACGGGTCATGGCGCCGCGCCGTCCCGGCGTCGTCTCGGCCCTTGGCGGACTGGTGGCCGACCTGCGCGGCGATTTCATCCGCACGATCTTTGCGCCGCTCGAAGACACCGCCCTGCCCGGCCTGCGAACCGCGCTTCAGGCACTGATCGGCGAGGGCCGCGACTGGCTGTCCGCCCAGGGCCACCGCGGCGCGGCGGATCTGCGCCTGTCGGCCGACATGCGATATGCCGGACAGAGCTACGAGATCGAGGTGCCGCTGATGTCCGAATGGGTCACCGGCGGCGAACTTTCGGCCATCGCCTCGGCCTTCCATGACATGCACGACCAACTTTATGACTTCCACGATGCCGAGGGCCGGATCGAACTGGTGAACCTGCGTCTCTCGGCCATCGGGACCGGGCCGCAGCTGCACTTCCCCGAAAGCGACGAGGTTGCGACGCCGGCCGTGCCAGAGCGTCAGGTCTCAGTGTTCACCGGCGGCGACGCGCGCGGCATCAACCTCTATCGCCGCCGGAACCTGACGCCCGGCGCCGAATTCGACGGCCCTGCCGTTGTCGCCCAGGAAGACACCACCTTCGCCATTCCCGCAGGCGCGACGGCCCATGTGGACCGCCACCTGAACATCCACCTGACCTTCGGGGAGTAAACCATGTTCGACCGAATGAACCTTCAGGTCCTCGCCAATCACGCCCGCGCGGCCGCCGAGAACATGGGCTATACGCTGCAGCGCACGGCCCATTCCGCCTTCGTCAAGGAGACGGAGGATTTCACGGTGATGCTGCTCAACCGCAGGGGCGAGACCTTTGCCGTGCCGATGGACCTGGGCGCGACCTGGTATGTCGGCCTGACCTTCGGTCGCGCCATCGAGCAGATCAAGGACTACAAGCCCGGCGACGTGGCCTTTACCAACGACACCTATGCCGCGCATGTGGCTACCCACACGCCCGATACCGTGCTGTGGAAACCTGTTTTCTACGATGGCGAGATCATCGCCTGGACCGGCGGCCATATCCACAACACCGACATGGGTGGGGCTGTGCCCGCTTCGCTGTCGCGCGCCCTCACGGACATCCATCAGGAAGGCATCCGCTTTCCGCCGATGAAGATCGTCAACGAAGGCGTCTACGATGAGCAGATCATGCGGATCATGACCGCGAACGTGCGCAAGCCAGATCTCAACGTCGGCGACATCAAGGCGCTGGTCGGCGCGCTGAATACGGGCGAGCGCAAGATTCTCGCCATGGTCGAGAAATTCGGCAAGGAGGCCTTTCTGGAAGGCGTCGAACAGTTGATGGACCACTCCGAGGCACAGGCGCGCGACATCCTGCGCTCGATGCCCGACGGCACATGGGAGTTCATCGACTATGCCGACGAGGACTCGGTCGAGGCCAATCCCTGCCGCCTGAAACTGACCCTGACGATCAAGGGCGACGAGGCCATTCTCGATTTCACCGGGTCCGACCCGCAACTCGGTTCGTCACTCAACGTACCCTCGGGCGGCGATCCCCGGCATTCGATCCTTCTGGTCGCGATCTACTACATTCTCTACACCCTCAATCCCAAGATCCTGCTGAATACCGGCCTGACCCGGCCCTTCACCTGCATCGCGCCGCGCGGATCGGTGCTGAACCCGATCAGCCCCGCGGCGGTGGGCATGCGCTCGCTGACCTGCGCGCGGCTGCGCTCGCTGGTCTTCGGCGGCTTCGCCCAGGCCGTGCCCGACCGACTGCCGGCTGCACCGGCCGGCAACAACTGCATTGTCAACGTCATGACGACCGACGAACGCAGCGGCCAGCGCATGATCACGGCGGTGAACCCGGTCTGCGGCGGCGGCGGCGGAATGCCGCATCGCGACGGCACAAATGGCTCCGGCGCGGACGCGGCCTATCTCAAGAACACCCCGATCGAGATCACCGAGACGGAAACGCCGGTGGAGTTCGTCCGCTACGGCCTTGCGCGGGACACGGGCGGCCCCGGCCGCTGGCGCGGCGGGCTGGCGACGCGGATGGCCTTCCGCGTCTTCTCGCCCGACAGCCGGATCACCGCGCGTAACCGCGACCGCTCGCGCTTCCGCCCGTGGGGGATGCTGGGCGGCCGCGCGGCGGGACTGTCCGACATGTGGCTGAACCCCGGCACCCCTGACGCCAAACGCCTGGGCAATATCGACACCGCCGTTCTGCAACCGGGCGACGTTCTCGAAATCGTCTCTGCCGGCGGCGGCGGGCGCGGAAACCCGTTGGAGCGGGAACCCTGGCGCGTGGCGCAGGACGTGGAGCGCGGCTACGTCTCCATCGAGGCCGCGGCGCGTGAATACGGCGTCGTCATCTCGGGCGGCGCGGTCGACGAGGTCGCCACGGTACGGCTGCGATCCAACTTTCCCGCGCCCACCGTTCCGTTCCATTACGGACCCGAGCGCGAAGCCTATGAAAGCCAGTGGTCGCGGCCAACCTATGATCTGCTGACCGAGATCCTGTCTGGCCTGCCGATTCACTGGCGCTTCTTCGCCAAGACCGAGATCTTCCGCCGCATGGAGGGTCGCAGCGGCCCTGAAGGCGTGACCGAGGCCCTGGCCGAGGTTCGCGCCCGGTTCCCGGAAATGCCCGACCCCGTTCCGCCGGTTCAGGAGGCCGCGGAATGACAGCCGCCACGCCAGGTCGCATTCGGCGGCTGGCTGAAACCGGCCGCCCGCCGGTCCGCTTCGTGATCGACGGTGAGCCCGCCGAGGCGCTGGCCGGCGACACGCTGCTGACGGCGATCCTTGCGAATACGTCAACGTTACGCGCGGCCGAGTTCGGCCCTGAATCCCGCGCCGGTTTCTGCCTGATGGGGGCCTGTCAGGACTGCTGGGTCTGGCAGAAGGACGGGCCGCGCCTGCGCGCCTGCTCGACCCTCGTATCCGAAGGCATTCACATTCTGACCCAGACTCCGGAAAGCTGGCCATGACCGACACGCCGCGCATTGTCATCGTGGGCGCAGGCCCCGCGGGGATCCGCGCCGCCGAAACCTTGGTGGCCGCCGGGCTGCGGCCCATTGTCGTCGACGAAGGCGCGCGGGCGGGCGGGCAGATCTATCGCCGCCCGCCGCCCGGCTTCACCCGTCCGGCGGAAACGCTCTATGGATCCGAAGCGCCCAAGGCTCAGGCGCTGCACTCGCTGTTCGACCGGCTGGCGACGACCGGCGCGGTCGAGCATCTGGCGGAAAGCTCGGTTCTGGCCATCGACCGGGCCGAGGGTCTGCACGTTCTCACGCCCACCGGCCGCAGGGTGGTTCCCTGCGACCGCCTGATCCTGGCGACCGGTGCGACCGACCGCCTGGTCCCGGTGCCCGGGTGGCAGTCGCCCGGCGTCTACAGCCTGGGAGCGGCCCAGATCGCGCTCAAGGCGCAGGGCATCGCATTGGGTCAACGCCTTGTGCTCGCCGGCTCGGGGCCGCTGCTGACACTGGTCGCGCTGCAACTGGTCAAGGCCGGTGCCGATGTCGCGGCGGTTCTGGACACCGCGCCGATGTCGGCGCAGGCGGCGGGCCTGACGGGGCTGATGGCCCGCCCGGCCTTTGCCCTGCGCGGGCTTGCCATGCGGGCTAGACTTGGCCGACTCTACCACTCCGGCGTGACGCTGAAGAAGATCGAAGCCGACGCGCGGGGCGTGACCGCCATCCTGTGGACCGCCGCCTCGGGGGCGGAGAGGCGCACCGAATGCGACATGGTTGGCCTCGGCTGGCATCTGCGCGCTGAAACCCAGCTGGCCGGCCTTGCCGGATGCGCCTTCGATTACAACGAGACCTGGGCGCAATGGTTGCCCCGCGCGGACCGTCTGGGCCGCGCCCGGGAAGGACTCTATCTCGCCGGAGACGGATTGCGCATTCTGGGAGCGGACGGCGCCGAGGTCAGCGGCCGTCTTGCGGCCACCGCCTGCCTGCAGGATCTGGACATGCCCGCGCCCGATCCGGTGGCGGATCTCAAGCGGCTGGCCACGCTCGAACGCTTTGCCCTTGGCCTGGCCCGTGCCTTTCCCTGGCCCGCAGACCATCTGCGCACACTGCCCGATGCGACCGTCGTCTGCCGCTGCGAAGGCGTGACCGCGGGCGAGTTGCGCGCCACCGCCGACTATGGCGGGCCCGAGGCCAACCGCGTCAAATCGCTGGGCCGCGTCGGGATGGGCCGCTGTCAGGGCCGCTATTGCCAGCTGGCCGGCGCAGATCTGATCGCCTCCCACGCCCAGATCACCACCGCCGCCGTCGGTCGCCTGCGCGAACAGGCCCCGATACGCCCTGCGCCCGTCGGCGCCTGGGTCAAGGGTCCACCCGATACCGCCGGATCCGATTGAAACCGAGCGAACCGATTTCTCCCCCTGGGCAGGTGTGGCGCACGAACGCCCGCCTGCCCTTTTTTTGCGGGTCGCCCGCTTCCGCTGCCACCGCGATCTGCCCAAATTTTCGACATCACCCCCGGTGTTTCTGGACATGCGGTTTTCCGACAAAACGGCCGAGACAGATCAGCCGCGCCCGACACGCAAAAATCAAAATATTATCAATACTTTAATAGACACCCCCAGAAGACCCCCTGAGCACTGCACACAAGCATAAGCCCAACTTAAGGCCTTGCGACGAAATCAAATCGCCCGTTCCTTGACGTGCAAGCCATCCGGCCCGCACAGTCGGCACACAGACGGGCGCGCGCGCCGCCGCAGCGCGTGGGCTTTCCACCCGCGGCAACAACAGGGGATCAAATAATGTCTTACATACGGATAACGGGGATCGCCGGGCTGATCGCCCTGGTGGCCGGCATGGCCGGCGCCCAGACACTGACCATCGGGGTCCGCGGCGGGCCAGAGTCGCTCGATCCGCACTATTCGGCCCTCGGCACCCATGCCGAAGCGGCCAAGCACATCTTCGACACGCTGGTCTGGGCCGATGAGAATCTCCAGATCGGGCCGGGCCTGGCCACCGAATGGAAGCCCGTCGACGACGACACCTGGGAATTCAAGCTGCGCGAAGGCGTCAAGTTCCACGACGGCAGCGACTTCACGGCGGAAGACGTCAAGTTCTCGATCGCGCGTCCGCCGATCGTCACCGGCCCGACCACGACGGCGATCTATGTCCGCCGCGTGAAAGAGGTCGAAATCGTCGATCCGCATACGATTCACATCCACACCGACGGCCCTGCGCCTTCGCTGCCCTATGACTTCGTGCGCCTGTTCATCGTCAGCCACACGGCCGCGGCGGATTACTCCACCCCGGAAACTGCGCCCGAAGGTTTCAACAGCGGCAAAGCCGCCATCGGCACCGGCCCGTTCAAGCTGGTCAGCTGGGAGCCGAAGGGCGACCTGATGCTCGAGCGCTTTGATGAGTATTGGGGCGGCCCCGCAGCCTGGGAAAAGGTCATCCGCAAGGAGATGCCGAACGACTCCTCGCGGCTTGCGGCGCTCAAGGCCGGTCAGGTCGATCTGGTCAACGATGTCTCCTCGGCCGACTATCTTCAGCTGAAGAACGACCCCAGCATCGACACCTTCCTGGGCGACGGCATCTACATCATGAACATGCTGCTGGATCAGCGGCCCGACGTGATGCCTGGTGTGCGTGCCAAGGACGGCTCGCCGCTGCCGACCAACCCGCTGACCGACATCCGCGTCCGTCAGGCCTTTGACAAGGCGATCGACCGCGAGACGATGGTCGAGATCGTGCTGGAAGGCCTTGGCAAGCCCGCCGACCAGGGCATGCCCCCCGGCTTCTTCGGCTATTCGGACAAGGTCGAAAAGCCGGTCTATGACCCCGAAGGCGCCAAGGCCCTGCTGGCCGAGGCGGGTTATCCCGACGGGTTCGAGATGGACCTCTACTGCACCTCCGACCGCCTGCCCGGCGATGCCGCGATCTGCCAGGGCCTGGGCCAGATGCTCAGCGTCATCGGCATGAAGGTCAACGTCAACGCCACCTCGCGCACGGTCTACTTCCCGGCGCAGTCGCGTGGCGAATACAGCGTCTCGATGAACGGCTGGGGCACGCTGACCGGCGAGGCGACCTATACGCTGGGCGGCCAGATGCACACTCCGGACAAGGAAAAGGGCCTGGGCGGCTTCAACCGCATCAGCTATTCCAACCCGGACCTCGACAAGCTGATCGAAGAGGGCATGGTCGAGCTGGACGAAGGCAAGCGCCGCGAAATCCTTGAAAAAGCCATGGAAATGGCCGCAGCGGACAAGGTGCTGATCCCGATCGTTCAGCTTCAGTCGGTCTGGGCCGCCAAGGCGGGCGAACTTGACTTCACCCCGCGCACGGATGGCGACACGCTCGCCTATCCGATCAAGCCGAAGAAGTAACCGCACCACGGGAGCGCGGTCCGCCGCGCTCCCGAACCGCCGCCGCGCCTGGCGACGGCGTATCCCTCCTCTGCCGGAGACCTCCAAACCGCATGCTTGCCTTCATCGTCCAACGCGCCCTTCAGGCGGTCCTCGTCATGGCCGTGATGTCGGTCATCGTTTTCGTCGGCGTCTATGCCGTCGGAAACCCGGTCGACATCGTGATCCCGCCCGACGCCACCATCGCCATGCGCGAAGAGGTGATCCGGCGACTGGGGCTCGACCTTCCACTGTGGAAGCAATACGGCATCTTCGCCTGGAACCTGCTGCACGGCGACTTCGGGCGATCCTTCGTCTATAATATGCCGGTCCTCGAACTGATCGGCGGCCGCCTGCCCGCCACGCTGGAACTGGTGCTGATTTCCATTCTTTTCGCCACGGTGGTCGGCGTTTCGCTGGGCGTCTATGCCGGCGTGAAGCCTGACAGCCTGCTGGCCAAGCTCATCATGGGCCTGTCGATCCTGGGCTTCTCCGTGCCTTCCTTCTGGGTCGGGCTGATCCTGATCCTGACCTTCGCGGTTTCGCTCGGCATCCTGCCTGCCGGAGGACGCGGCGAAACGGTTACGGTCCTTGGCGTTCAGTGGAGCTTTCTGACGCTCAACGGTCTCAGCCACATCGTCCTGCCCGCGCTCAATCTCGCGCTGTTCAAAATGGCGATGATGATCCGCCTGGCCCGGGCCGGAACCCGCGAGGCGATGCTGTCGGACACAGTGAAATTCGCGCGCGCGGCTGGCCTGTCCGAATCGACGATCCTGCGCCGTCACGTGCTCAAGCTGATCTCGATCCCCATCATTACCGTCTTCGGTCTCGAGCTCGGCTCGACCCTCGCCTTCGCTGTGGTGACCGAGACCATCTTCTCCTGGCCCGGTGTCGGCAAGCTAATCATCGACTCGATCACAGTCCTCGACCGTCCCGTGATGGTCGCCTATCTCGTCCTCACGGCCTTTCTCTTCGTGATGATCAACTTCACCGTCGATCTGGTCTTTGCCGCCATCGACCCGAGAATTCGCAGCGGGAGACAGAGCGCATGAGCGAGCCGGTCCCAACCACGCCGACGCCCGGCAAGGCGACGCCACCCATCGTGCTGTTCTGGCGCGAATTCCGGCGCAACCACATCGCCACAATCGCCCTGGCGGTGACTCTTCTTCTGGCCTTCGTGGCGGTTTTCGCACCCTTCATCGCGCCGCAGGATCCCTATAACCTGCAGACCCTCTCGCTGATGGATGCGCGGCGGCCGCCGGGCTTTGTCGGATCGGGCGGGTATGTCCATATCCTCGGCACCGATGCGCAGGGCCGCGACCTGTTCTCGGCGATCCTCTACGGGCTGCGCATCTCGATCCAAATCAGTCTGGCTGCCGGCTTCATCGCCCTGACCATCGGCGCGACGGTGGGCGTGCTGGCCGCCTATGTGGGCGGCTGGATTGAAACGGTAATCATGCGCATCATCGACCTTCAGCTGTCCTTTCCCGCCATCCTGCTTGCGCTTGTGCTTTCGGCGCTTCTGGGTCAGGGCAAGGCACAGCTCATCACCGCGCTGGTCGCGGCGCAATACGCCTATTTCGCGCGCACCGCCTATGGCGCAGCAACGGCCGAGCGGCGCAAGGACTATGTCGAAGCCGCATTGGCCACGCCTCTGTCGGCAGGCCGCGTCGTCTTCCGCCACCTCCTGCCGAACTGCGCCCCGCCGCTGATCGTCGTGGCCACGGTGCAGATCGCTTCGTCGATCTCGCTCGAAGCTACGCTGTCCTTCCTGGGCCTCGGCCTGCCCGTCACCGAGCCCTCGCTCGGCATGCTGATCTCCAACGGCTTCGCCTACATGATGAGCGGACGCTACTGGATTTCGGTCTATCCCGGCCTGATGCTCATCCTGCTGATCATGGCGATCAACATCGTCGGCGACCAGATCCGCGACCAACTCAACCCGAGGCTGCGCCGATGACCTCCGTTCTGGACGTCCGCGACCTGCGGACCGAATTCTTCACCGCCGCTGGCACCGTGCGCGCCGTGGACGATGTATCCTTCTCGCTCGCCGAAGGCGAGATCATCGGGCTGGTCGGCGAATCCGGGTCGGGCAAGAGCGTCACGGGGTTCTCGCTGCTGGGCCTGATCGACGCACCGGGCAAGATCACCGGTGGATCGGTCAAGCTGAACGGCTCCGAACTGGTCGGCATGTCGCGTGCCGATCTCCGCCGGCGCCGGGGACGTGAGATCGCGATGATCTTCCAGGATCCGATTGCGACGCTCAACCCGCTTCTGACCATCGGCCAGCAGATGGGGCTGGCGCTCTCTGCGCACGAGCGGCTGTCGCCCAAAGCGAGCGAGGACCGCTGCACCCAGGCGCTGGAGCGAGTTGGCATCCCCTCGGCCCGCGCGCGGCTCAAGTCCTATCCGCATGAATTCTCTGGCGGGATGCGGCAGCGGGTGGCCATCGCCATCGCCCTGCTGCACCGCCCCAAGGTGATCGTGGCAGACGAGCCGACCACGGCGCTCGACGTGTCGATCCAGGCGCAGATCGTGACCGAGATGAAGATGCTCGCCCGTGAATTCGGCGTGGCGATGATCTGGATCAGCCATGACCTGGCTGTTGTCTCAGGCATCGCCTCGCGCATCCTCGTGATGTACGCCGGGCGGATCGTCGAGACGGGCTCGGCGGCCGAAGTGCTGCGCAATCCGATCCACCCCTATACCCGGGGCCTGCTCGATTCGATGCCGCATGCCACCCGACCCGGTGAGATGCTGCGCCAGATCCCCGGTTCGATGCCGTCGATGCTGTCGCTGCCGAAAGGCTGCGCCTTTGCCCCCCGCTGTGCCCGCGCCGACGCCGCCTGCACAACCGTGCCAGATCTCGTGCAGCAGGATGGGCGCAGCTGGCGCTGTGTCCATCCGCTCTCCCAGCCAATCCCCGAGGGCGCCGCAACATGAGCCGTCACACCGATACCTACCTCAGCATCGACAACGTCTCGAAGATTTTCGGCCCCCGCCTGACGATGGGCGAGCGGATCGTGCGCGGCGCGCTGCGCAAGCCAGCGCCGCCCTCGCTGACGGCCGTCTCGCACGTATCGCTGACGCTGGCGAAGGGACAGACGCTGGGGCTGGTCGGCGAATCCGGCTGCGGGAAATCGACGCTTGGCCGGGTCATCGCCGGAATTTACGCGCCCACCTCGGGCAGCGTGATGGTTGACGGCCTCAAGGTGATGGAGGACGGTCGCAAGATCACCACGGCGGTCCAGACCGTGTTCCAGGACCCCTTCGCCTCGCTCGATCCGCGCATGAAGGTCGGGGAGGCCGTGGCCGAGGGGCCCATCGCCCACGGCATCGTCAGCCGCGCGGATTCGCGCGCCCACGTGGAAAAGTGGTTTTCCCGCGTCGGTCTCGACCCGACGCTCGCGGGGCGCTATCCGCACCAGTTTTCGGGCGGGCAGCGTCAGCGCATCGCCATCGCCCGCGCCCTGGCGATGAACCCCAAGCTGTTGATCTGCGACGAACCGGTCGCGTCGCTCGACGTGTCGATCCAGGCGCAGGTCATCAACCTGTTCCTCGAACTGCGCCGCGAGCTGGACTTGACCTGCGTCTTCATCAGCCACGACCTTTCCGTCGTGCGCCATGTGTCGGACCGGGTGGCGGTGATGTATCTGGGGCGGATCGTCGAACTGGGCGAAACCCGTCAGGTGTTCAACCGCCCCTCGCACCCCTATACCGCAGCCCTGCTCGATTCCGTGCCCAGGATCGCCGCCGAGGGTGAGGTGCTGATGGAGGTCAAGCCGATCAGCGGCGAGATCCCTTCGCCCCTCAACCCGCCCCCGGGGTGCCACTTCACACCGCGCTGCCCGCGCGCCACCGCCGAGTGCTCGGCCAAAATTCCGCCTCTGCGCATTGTCGCGCCGGGGCAAAGCGCCGCCTGCCATCATGCCGAAGCGCAGAAGGCAGAGCCGGAACGCGCCGAGGTCTGACACCCCGGCCCTGCAACCCGCACCCCTGCGATGCCCCCGGCACCGCAGTCCTTGAACTCGGGCACCTTCCGGTGCCCCCAGACGGCCGGAGACCTGGATGACCTATCGTGTTGGTGTGGATATCGGCGGATCGTTTACCGATTTCGCCTTTCTCGACGAAGAGACGGGGGAAATCCGCAGTCTCAAGGTTTTCTCCCGTCCCGACGATCCTGGCGCGGAAGTCACCCGCGGGATTGCGCGCGCGGGCGAGCTTTACGGCATCACGCCGGCGGATATCTCCTATTTCACCCACGGCACGACCGTCGGCATCAACACCGTGATCCAGCGCAAGGGCCTGAAGCTCGCGCTGTTCACCACGGAAGGCTTCCGCGATGTGCTGGAGCTTGAGCGGCTTAAAATCCCGGACATGTACAATCTTTTGTCCAAGCGGCCCGAGCCGCTGATTACGCGCGACATGGTCTGGGGCATTCCCGGACGGCTGAACGCACAGGGCGAGGAGACCGCCCCGCTGGACGAAACCGCACTGCGCGCTGCCGCCCGCGCCGCCCGCGATGCCGGGGCCGAAGGCGTGGTGATCGGCTTCCTGCATTCCTGGCGCAACCCGGCGCATGAAGACACCGCCGCCCGCATCGTCGCGGACGAAACGGGGCTGCCGGTCTTTGCTTCCTCCGGCACCTGGCCTATCATCCGCGAATACGAACGCACCATCACCGCGGTGATCGGGGCCTATGTCCAGCCACGCGTCGCGCATTACCTGACCCGCCTTCAGGCCGCGCTGAAGGCGGTCGGCGTCACGCCCGAGCCCCGGCTGACCAAATCCAACGGCGGGCTGATGACCGCCGAGGAAGGCAAGAGCCGCTGCGTCGACATGATCCTGTCCGGCACTGCCTCGGGTGTGATCGGCGCGGCCTATGTGGCGGGCATGTCCGGCATCGACAATTGCCTCAGCCTCGACATCGGCGGCACCTCGGCTGACGTGGCGGTGATCTCGGACGGCAAGCCGGCCTTTGGGACAGGAGAGCAGATCGGCG
Organism: Seohaeicola nanhaiensis; assembly: GCF_042654245.1. NCBI lineage: Bacteria > Pseudomonadati > Pseudomonadota > Alphaproteobacteria > Rhodobacterales > Roseobacteraceae > Seohaeicola > Seohaeicola nanhaiensis. The sequence continues at coordinate 491,412 of NZ_JBHSGI010000033.1, read as the reverse complement.
AGTTCCGCATCTTCATCCCATCGGTCTCAGTCTCCTCCATCGGCGAAGGGGGCGGGTCCATCGCATGGGTCGACCGGCAGGGCGTGCTGCGCGTCGGCCCCGAAAGCGCCGGCTCCACCCCCGGCCCCGCCTGCTACGGCAAGGGCGGCGAGCGGCCGACCATCACCGACGCCTTCGTGACCCTGGGCCTCGTCGGCCACTCCGGCCTGGGCTATGACACGGTGACAGTCGACGCCGACCGGGCCCGCGCCGCAATCGCGCCCCTGGCCGAGGCAACCGGCCAGGGTGTGGAAGAAACCGCCGAGGCGATCATCGAAATCGCGGTCTCGTCGATGTTCGCCGGCGTCTCGGGCCTCATCTCTCGCTTCGGCATCGACCCGCGTGACTTCTCCCTGCTGGCCTTCGGCGGGGCCGGACCGATGCTCGCCTGCTTCCTTGCGCGCGAGCTGCACATGCGCGAGGTCGTGGTGCCGACAACACCCGGCGTGCTTTCGGCGCTGGGCGGGCTGATCGCCGACATGAAGAACGACTTCGTGCAGACGATCTATGCCGATCTCGAACCGGCTCTCCTGCCTGATCTCGCCGACCGGATGCGCGCCATGCAGGCGCAGGCGCTCGAGTGGCTGCACAAGGAACAGGGCCATACCGGCACGCATGTCCTGCAGTATTCGGCCGAGATGCGCTATCGCGGGCAAAGCTTCGAAATTGAAACGCCTCTGTCCCCCGACATGCTGGAGGATGACGGCTCGGCGCTGGCAGCGGCGTTTCACGCCGAACATACGCGGCTTTACGGCCATGCGGACCCGTCCGCCGCGATCCAGATCGTGACCCTGCGGCTGGTCGTCTCCGGCCCGACCGGCAAGCCCGTGTTGCCCGACCTGCCCGAGACCGACGCCATCGCCCAGCCGATCCGCCACATCTCCATCCGCATGGACGGCGCCCGGCGCGAGATCGGTCTTTACCGCCGGGCGGACCTGATGCCTAGCCACCGCTTCGACGGTCCCGCCGTGGTGCTTCAGGACGACAGCACCACCGTTGTCCCCCCAGGCTTCGCCGTTCGCGTCGACCGCTTCGCCAATCTGCGCATCACCGAAGGAGAATGAGCATGTCCGCCAGCTCCCCCGCCAAACTCCAGGTTCTCGCCAATTTCTGCGCCGCCGCGGCCGAGAGCATGGGCTACACGCTGATGCGCACCGCGCATTCGACCTTCGTGAAGGAGACCGAGGATTTCTCCTGCCAGGTCCTCTCGGCCGAGGGATTGACCGTCGCCTCGCCCGTCACGATGGGCGCGACCTGGTACACCGGCCTCGACTATTCGCGCGTTCTGGGCCGGTTCGATTACCGCGACGGCGACATATGCGTGGTGTCCGACCCCTATTCCGGCTTTGTCGCCACCCATGCGCCGGACCTGCACATGTGGCGGCCGGTGTTCCACAAGGGGGAACTGGTCTGCTTCGTCGGCAACCACATCCACAACACCGACGTGGGCGGCGCCGTGCCCGCTTCGCTGTCGCGCACCCTGACCGAAGTCCACCAGGAAGGGCTGCGCATTCCCCCGATGCGGCTGATGCGCGACGGGAAGATGAACGAGGATCTTCTGGCGCTGATCGAAACCAACGTGCGCCTGCCCGAGCAGAACCACGGCGACCTGCTGGCGCAGATCGCCTGCACCGAGGTCGGCGTGCGCAAGATGCAGGATGTCATCGCCCGTTTCGGGCCCGATGGTTTCCGTCAGGGGCTGGATGGACTGCTCGATTATGCCGAGGCGCAGTCGCGCGCGATCATCCGCGACCTGCCCGATGGCGAACACTTCTTTGCCGACTATGCCGACGAGGATCAGACCGGCGGCTATCCGGTGCGCATCTGTGTGACGCTGCGCATCAAGGGCGACGAGATGGAGGTCGACTACACCGGCTCGGACCCGCAGCTGGTGTCCTCGCTCAACATGCCGACCGGCGGGCATTCGCGCCATTCGCTCGCCATGGTCGGCGTGGTCTATGCCCTGGCCTGCCTCGATCCCACCGTGATGCTGAACTATGGCCTCGTGCGGCCCGTGCGTGCGATCCTGCCCGAAGGATCGGTGGTGAATCCGGTCAAGCCGGCCGCCGTGGGAATGCGCAGCCTGCTGTCGAACCTCGCCCAGACCGCCGTGATCGGCGCCTTTGCCCGGATCGTGCCCGACCGGATGCCCGCCTCGCCCGGCAACGGCCTCTCGATCCTGAACGTGCGCACCTCCACCCGCGATGGCCGCCCGGTCATGGCTTCGATCGGACCGGTGGGCGGCGGCGCCGGCGGCGGCCCCAAGGCCGACGGGGCAGAGGGCTGCGGCGCGAACATGTCGTTCCTGAAGAACACGCCGGTCGAAATCAACGAGGCCGAGGTCCCCATCGACATCCTGCGCTATGGTCTGGTGCCCGATTCCGGCGGACCGGGGCGGTATCGCGGCGGCTCGGCGCTGGAGATGGAATTCCGCCTGCACGCACCGCAATCCATGGTCACCGCGCGCAACCGCGACCGCTCGCGCTTTGCGGCTTGGGGTCTGGCCGGTGGAAAGGCCGGCGGGCATTCGACCTTCACCCGCAACCCGGACGGACCGGCACCCGAAGAGCTTGGCTCGATCGACATCGTGCCTTGCGAGCCGGGCGACGTCATCCGACTGCGCGGTCCCGGCGCCGGCGGCTATGGCGACCCGCTGGAACGTCCCCTGGACGACGTTCTGGCCGACATCCGCCGCGGTTTCATCTCGGCAAACCACGCCCGCGAGAACTATGGCGTCGTCCTGAACGACGAGGGCGCCGTAGATTCCGAAGCCACGGCGCAGGCGCAGGACGCAATCCGTGCTTCGCGCGGTGACGAGAGCGGCTATTGCGCTAACCGGATCGCCTATGAAGCGGTCTGGACCATGGCCCGCTATGACGCGCTGACACGCATCCTGGCTGCACTGCCCGTGAACTGGCGCTATTTCATCAAGCACGCGATCTTCCGCGAAATCGGCGCCACGCCCGCCGCCGATGTGACAGACGCCACCGCCGTCACCACGGCCTTCGAAAAACTGCGCGCGCGCTACCCGGACCTGCCCGAGGTCGCGCTGTGACAGGCCGGAGCGGCGTGCGATCAGGCCCGCCGCCGTCCCAGCCCCAGATCGGCACAGGCTTCGCGCAGGAAGTCGCGCATCAGGGCAGTGCCGCCCGTCAGCGGGCGGTCCTTGCTGGTCAGGAAGGCGATGGGCACGGTGATGTTCGGGCGCACGGGGCGGCTGACAATGCCGGGGAACTGGCCCCATGGCAGCAGACCGTCGACGATGGCAACACCGAGGCCCCCGCGCACGAAGGGAAAAGCCGTCATCGAGACGTCGATCTCGATGGCCGGGCTGAACTCCAGATCCTCCGCCTCAGCAGCCGCCGACAGCAACCGCGCCGGAAGGGTGTCGGTGCGGTAGGATATCAGCGTCTCGTCCTTCAGGTCGGAAAAACCGATGCTCTCGGCACTCGCCAGGCGATGCGTTTCAGGCACCAGGCAGACCAGGTTCACCTGCCCCACCAGTTCCACGTCAAGATCGTGATGGGGCATGTTGTTCATCACGATGCCCAGCGAGATATCGCCGTTGCGCACCAGCTCGACAACATTCAGCATCGGCGCGATCAGCGAGCGCACGACGATATCGGGATGCGCCTCGCGGAACAGGGCCAGCGCCTTGGGCACAATCGCCATCGACGGAGGCGCCGAGGCGCCCATCCGCACCAATCCGGTCCGGCCATAGCGCATGTCCTTGGTGCGCCGGCGCAGCGCGCCCAGTTCGGAAAAGATCCGCTCTGCCTCGGGATACAGTTCCTCGGCTTCCTGCGTCGGTACCAGCCGGCCGCGCACCCGGTTGAACAGCTTGAATCCCAGCTGATCTTCGGCGTGCAGCAGAATCTGGCTCAGCGCCGGCTGCGAGATGTTGAGCATCGCCGCCGCACCCGTCACCGTACCGCAGCGCATCAACATGCAGAAGACTTCGAGCTGGCGTGCGCGCATAGAGAATTCCCGGCTTGCTCAGAGCACGGAAACCCGTGCGTTACAGATACTTGGCGGCGGCAGCGATCAAACCGCCATCCCCATCCGATGGCAAGGGCGATACCGCCTTTGTCACAAAATTGCGAAACAAGGAGTCGCTCATGACCATCACCCCCGTCCCCAGCGTTGCCGCCAACGGCGCAGATATCCCGCAGATCGGGCTCGGCACGTGGCAGCTGTCCGGCGACACGCTCGATGCCGCTGTCGATGCGGCCGCCAAGGCCGGCTACCGCCATTTCGACACCGCGCCCCGCTACGAGAACGAGGCCGGCGTCGGCGCAGCGCTGCGCGCCACCGGCCTTGCCCGCGACGACTATTTCCTGACCACCAAGGTCTGGCACACGGAATTGCGGGCGGACGCCTTCCGCGCCTCGGCCGAGCGCAGTGTCGAGGCGCTGGGGGTCGGCCCCGTTGACCTGCTGCTCATTCACTGGCCCGATCCCAATGTGCCGCTGGCCGAGACGCTCGGCGCTCTGGTGCAGGCCAAGCGCGACGGGCTGACCCGGCACATCGGCGTGTCGAACTTCCCCGCCCGCCTGCTGGACGAGGCCGTCTCCATTGCCGAGGAGCCGCTGGTCGCCAACCAGTGCGAATACCACCCGCGTTTGGACCAGACCAAGGTGATCGAGGCCTGCCGCCGTCACGGCATCGCCTTCGTCGCCTATGCACCGATCGGCAGCGGCCGCCTGCTGGAAGACCCGGTGATCGGCGCCATCGCCGCCCAACACGGCAAGAGCCCGGCACAGGTCATGCTGCGCTGGCACCTGCAACAGGGCAATGTCGCCATCCCGCGCTCCAGCAATCCCGGCCGTGTAGCCGAGAACATCGCCATCACCGATTTCGCGCTCTCCGACGACCAGATGGCCAGCCTGTCAGGTCTCGCCGCCGCAGACGGCCGCATCTTCAACCCCGCCTGGGTCAGGAGCTGGGAATGACCGGCGCACGCGACCTTTCCCTGCCCCGGGAAATCAATGACCCGGCCGTGATCGACCGTGCGCATATGTTCCACCCCGGCACGCACCTGGCCGATTTCGCCAGCGGCGAGCTGCCCTCGCAGATCATTACCGGGGGCGAAGGCATCTACGTGACCGACCGCGACGGCCACCGGATGATCGACGGCTTTGCCGGCCTCTGGTGCGTGAACGTGGGCTACGGCCGCACCGAGATCGCGGACGCGGTACATGCGCAGATGGCGAAGCTCAGTTATTACCACGCCTATAACGGCAACTCGAACGAACCGGCCATCGAACTTGCCGGCCGCATCGCCGGGATGATCGGGCTGGACATGAACCATGTGTTCTACGGTCTCAGCGGGTCAGACTCGAACGAAACGAACGCCAAGATCGTCTGGTATTACCATCGCATCCTCGGCAAGCCTGAAAAGCGAAAGCTGATCGCACGGCAGCGCTCGTACCACGGGTCGGGCGTTCTGTCGGGCAGCCTGACCGGCCAGCCCGGCTTTCACGGTCTCTTCGGATTGCCCCTCCCCGAGGTGATCCACGTTTCCGCGCCCCACCACTGGCTGGACGCGCATCCCGGCGAGACCGAACGTGCCTATTCCAGGCGTCTCGCGCAGGAACTGGAGGCGACCATTCTCTCGGAGGGGCCTGAAACCGTCGCCGCCTTCTTTGCCGAACCGGTGGTCGGCTCCGGCGGCATCCTGCCCTCGCCCGAAGGCTATTGGGAAGAGGTCCAGCAGGTGCTGCGCCGCTATGACGTTCTGCTGGTGGCCGATGAGGTGGTCACCGGTTTCGGCCGTACCGGCGCGGCATTCGGTTCGCACCTCTACGGCATCCGCCCCGACCTGATGGCGCTCGCCAAGGGGCTGAGCTCGGGCTATCTGCCGCTTTCGGCCAGTGTGGTCAGCGACCGTGTCTGGCAGGTGCTCGAAGAAGGCACTCGGCAGAACGGGCCGTTCATCCACGGCTGGACCTACTCGGCCCACCCCGTCTGCGCCGCCGCCGCGCTGGCCAATCTCGACATCATCGACCGCGAAGGACTGATCGAGAATGCCCGCGACACCGGCGCCTACTTTCAGCAGTGCCTGCGCGAGGCCTTTGGCAATCATCCGATGGTCGGCGAGGTGCGCGGCGTCGGCCTGCTCGCGGCCGTGGACTTTGTGGAACAGCGCAGCCCCCGCCAGTTCTTCGACCCCGCCCGCCGCATCGGGGCCCAGGTCACCGAAACCGCTCGCCGCAAAGGTCTGATCGTCCGCTCCATGCCACGGATCGACGGCATCGGCTTTGCCCCGCCGCTGACCCTGACCCGCGCCGAGGCCGACCAGATCGTCGATATCGCCCGCTCGGCCACCCAGGAGATCGCGGCCACGCTCTGACCCGCTCGCGACCGATGGCGGTGCAGCCCCCCTGCGCCGCCAATCGGGCGCTCGAGGCTTGCTGCTCGCAATTTGATCCTGCTCAAGGTCGGCCAGACTTAAAAGAGGCACAAGCGGCACATGAAACACATCGACCGCCTGCGATCCCTCGGCCTCTACGATGCCAGGGTGCCCCGCTACACCTCATACCCCACGGCCCCGGTCTTCTCGCCGTCCATCGGCGCGCCCGAGCAGCGACAGGCCCTTGCCGCGCTGAACCCGGACGACCCCGTCTCGGTCTACCTGCACATCCCCTTCTGCGAGCGGCTGTGCTGGTTCTGCGCCTGCCGGACCCAGGGGACGCGGACGCTGTCGCCGGTCGAAAGCTATATCGGTACGCTCGAGAAGGAACTCGCGCTGCTCGCCGCTCTCCTCCCCGCAGGTCTGCGCATGGGGCGGATGCACTGGGGCGGCGGTACGCCGACGATCCTTCCACCGGCCCTGATCCACCGGCTGGCCCAGGCGGTCAAGGCCGTGATTCCGCCGACCGAAGACTGGGAATTCTCGGTCGAGATCGACCCCACAATGGTCGACCGCGCAAAAATCTCGGCCCTCGCAGCCGAAGGCATGAACCGCGCCAGCATCGGCGTGCAGGATTTCGACCCGAAGGTTCAGGCGGCCATCGGCCGGCTTCAGCCCTTCGACATCACCCGCGGCTGCGTGGACGATCTGCGCGCAGCGGGCATAACCTCGCTGAACGCGGATCTGGTCTATGGACTGCCGCATCAGGACGCGGCGCGCCTCGACGACACCCTGCAAAAGGTGCTGGACCTCGCGCCCGACCGCGTCGCACTGTTCGGCTATGCCCATGTGCCCTGGATGTCCAAGCGCCAGCAGCTGATCGACGAAACCGCCCTGCCCCGCGAGGTCGAGCGCCACCAGCTGGCCGAGCAGGCCGCGGCCGTCTTCCATCGGGCCGGCCTGAGTCCCATCGGTATCGATCATTTCGCCCGTCCCGGCGACGGCCTGGCCCAGGCCGCCGCCTCCGGCCACCTGCGGCGCAACTTCCAGGGCTATACCGACGACACCTGCCCCACGCTGATCGGCCTCGGCGCCTCGTCGATCTCGCGCCTGCCCACGGGATACATCCAGAACGCCGCGGCCACGCCGGCCTATGTCCAGCGGATCGAGGGGGAAGAGCTGGCCGGCGCACGCGGACACATGATGACTGCGGACGACCTCCTGCGCGCACGGGCCATCGAAATGCTGATGTGCGACTTCAGGCTGGATCTTCCGGCGCTGCGCGCGACCCATGGCACCGCGGCCGACCGGCTGCGGCCCGACATGGCCCTGCTCGCCGAACAGTTCGGCGATCTGGTCGAGACCACGCCCGAGGCTTTGACGATTCGCCCGGCAGGCCGCCCCCTGACCCGCATCATCGCCAGCCGGTTTGACGTCCACATGCCACAGGGCGCCCGCTTCAGCCAAGCCTCCTGACGCCCTGGACAGGTGAAGGAGGGTCCCTGCGGAATTGTTATGAAATTGTCAAAAAAATCCGACTGAGGCCATTGCATCCCCCGGAAGGGATAGATAGATGAAGGCTCTCAAGTGTCGCGGGATGGAGCAGCCCGGTAGCTCGTCAGGCTCATAACCTGAAGGTCGTAGGTTCAAATCCTACTCCCGCAACCATTGTCACAGAACGGCCCGTCAGCTTAATGCTCCGGGCCGTTTTTGTTTGGCTTAGCGACGACAGGCCGGCGAGGTCGCCAGTCACTTCTAGGGCAAGCAAGTTTCCCTCGGGAACCAATCTGATCTCGGCGTCTCCCGGCTGGAGCGGACTCTACCTCAAACTGAAGGAAGAAACCGGTCTCAGAGAACTACCTAACTTGAAGTATGCCGCGCTTCTCTAAGAACTGTCGGGAAGCCGTTGGGCGAAACAGCCGGGGGATCAACTGGCCAGTGCCCGATTTATCCCTCTGACATGTCTGACGTTTTCGGGAGTTAATGGTGCCCGGGGGCGGAATCGAACCACCGACACGAGGATTTTCAATCCACTGCTCTACCCCTGAGCTACCCGGGCACGGGACAGGCTGGGCCTGTCGGGTTTGCGCGTTCTAGGGCCAAGCCGGGCCGGTGTCCAGACGCTTTTTGCGGTCTGCGTCAGGATGTTGCGCAAGCTGCTTTCAGTGCATGCGGCCAGGCGCGGCGGCGAGCTCTTCCTCGGCGCGTTCGGCGTCTTCGGGATCGCGCGAGGGGATGGCGTAGCTGCCGGTCAACCAGCGGCCAAGGTCGCGGTCGGCGCAGCGGCGCGAACAGAAGGGCCGCCAGTCGCGGCGGGTTTCTTCACCGCAGATCGGGCAGGTCATCGCGTGCGCTCTCCTCGGGCAGTGCGGTTGCCGGCCTCGGAATGCCCGATCCGGCCCGCGGTTTCAAGCCGGGGCTACGGGTCAGACCGTCCGCACCAGGCGCAGCGCGTCATAGATCGCCGCATGGGTGTTGCGCGCCGCCACCGCGTCGCCGATCCGGAACAGGCGATAGGCGCCCTGCGGATTGCGCATCACCGTCTGCGGACGCGAGGCGACCAGCGCCTCATACTCCACCTCGCCCAGGTTCACCGACCCCGGGCGCAGAGCGAAGTAGAGATCGTCCAGAGGCCGCGTCCCGTGATTGACCACCACCTGGTCGACCCGTCTTTCGCGCGCCGCGGCCGAATAGTCGGTGCCGATCGCGGCGACCAGCCGGTTGCCCTCCCGCCGCAGGGCATCGAGTTTCCAGGCGACGGTGAACGTCACGTCGCGCGCCTGCAGGGCGCGCATGGCCGGGGTCAGCGACATGCCCATGACCTCGGGCGCGAAGGTGCGGTCGCGGGTCATGATCTCGACCCGGCCACCACTCTCGGCGATGCGTTCGGCCGCCTGTAGCGCGGCGAAATCCCCAGCCTCATCATAGATCAGCACCTCGCTGCCGGGGCGGACATCGCCCGACAGGATGTCCCAGGCCGAGACGGCCAGGTCGAAGCCGCCGGTGTCGGGCAGCCCACCCGTGGCGACGATCACCACGTCGGGCGCCTCGGCCGTCACCGTATCCGCCTCGGCGAAGCTGTTGAATCGGAACCGCACGCCCAGCCGGTCGCATTCGGCGACGCGCCAGTCGATCAGCGACATCATCTCGGCACGCCGCGCGGTCTGAGCGGTCAGCCGCACCTGCCCTCCGGGATCGTTGGCCGCCTCGTGCACGATCACCTCATGGCCCCGTTCGGCCGCAACCCGCGCGGCCTCGAGCCCCGCAGGCCCGGCCCCGACAATCACCACGCGCCGCCGCTCGGAGGCCCGCGCAATCGCATGGGGCTGCTCCAGCTCGCGCCCGGATGACGGGTTGTGCAGACAATGTGCCGCGCCGCCCATGTAGATGCGGTCGAGACAATAGTTGGCGCCAACGCAGGGTCGTATGCGATCCTCCTCGCCGCGCAGGATCTTGGCGACGATATGCGGGTCGGCCGGATGGGCGCGGGTCATCCCCACCATGTCGAGCTTGCCGGAGGCAATGGCGTGGCGCGCCGTGGCAACATCCTGGATCCGCGCGACATGAAAGGTGGGAAAGGCCGTCTCGGCCCGCACCTCGCCCGCGAAGTCCAGATGCGGGGCGCTCTTCATGCCCTGGACCGGAATCACGTCAGTCAGCGCCGCGTCGGTTTCGATATGGCCGCGGATGATGTTGAGGAAATCGACCAGGCCGCTCGCCTTGAACCGGCGCGAGATCTCCATCCCCTCCTCTCGCGTCACCCCATTCGGCATAGCCTCGTCAGCGGCATATCGGATGCCGACGATGAACTCCTTCCCCACGCGGGCGCGAATCGCGCGCAGCACGTCGAAGGCAAAGTGCATCCGGTCCTCGAGGCTGCCGCGCCCATAGGGCCCGTCGAGATCGTTCAGCGCGGGCGACCAGAACGAATCCATCAGGTGGCCATAGGCTTCCAGCTCGATACCGTCGAGGCCGGCGGCCTGCATCCGCTCGGCGGCATCGGCGTAATCCGAGATGATCCGGGCGATGTCCCAGTCTTCCATCAGCTTGGGGAAGGCGCGATGCGCCGGTTCGCGCGCGTATCCGGCCGAGACGACAGGCAACCAGTCACCCCGGTCCCAGCGGGTGCGTCGGCCAAGGTGGGTCAGCTGGATCATTACCGCCGCGCCATGGTCATGACATTCGTCCGCCAGCGCCCGCATCCAGCCGACCACCTCGTCCTTCCAGGCGAGGATATTGTTGAAGGCGGGCGGGCTGTCGCGCGACACGCTGGCCGATCCGGCGGTCATCGTCAGAGCCACGCCGGCGCGCGCCCTTTCGGCATGATAGGCGCGGTAACGCTCCTTCGGCATCCCGTCTTCGGCATAGGCCGGTTCGTGGCTGGTGATCATCAGCCGGTTCTTCAGGGTCAGATGCTTGAGCGTGTAGGGCTGGAGCAGGGGATCGGTCGACATGGGCACTCCTTCGGGCTAGCCGCAGGAACGCCTATCGCCGCCGGCCTGTCAAACGCCCGAACGACACGGGGCGGCGCCGCTTTGCGACACCGCCCCGGCACTGTCCCCCGTACGCCGCCTTATTCGTCGAGCTGGCGGCGCAGGTTCTCTATGTCTTCGGCCATCTGGCTGTCGGATTCGCGCAGCTCCTCGATGCGCCGCACGCCATGCATGACGGTGGTGTGGTCGCGCCCGCCAAAGCGGCGACCGATCTCGGGCAGCGACCGCGAGGTCAGCTGCTTGCAGAGATACATCGCCACCTGTCGCGGCCGCGCATACGACCGCAGACGCTTCGGCCCGATCATGTCGGACAGGCGGATGGTGTAATATTCCGAAACCTTGCGCTGGATCTCTTCCACGGTGACCTTGCGCTCGGACGCGCGCAGCACGTCGGCAAGACAGTCGGTGGTCAGTTCCATGTCGATCTCGCGCCCGACCAGCGAGGCGAAGGCGAACAGACGGGTCAGCGCGCCTTCCAGCACGCGGACGTTGGTGGTGATGCGGGCCGCGAGAAACTCCAGGATGCCGTCGGCGATCTGAAGGCCCGGATAGGTGCCGCGATACTGCTGCACCTTCGATTGCAGGATGCCCAGCCGCAGTTCGTAGTCGGTGGGATGCAGGTCGACGACCAGACCGCATTGCAGACGCGACTGTACCCGCTCTTCCAGGTCTTTGATCTCGCCCGGCGCGCGGTCGGCCGAGATGATGATCTGCTTGTGCTGGTCGACCAGGGCGTTGAACGTATGGAAGAATTCCTCCTGGGTCGAATCCTTGCCGGCGATGAATTGCACGTCGTCCACCATCAGCACGTCGACCGAGCGGAACATCTGCTTGAAATCCAGCATCTTCTTTTCGCGCAGCGCCTGCACGAAGCGGTACATGAACTGTTCCGCCGAGAGATAGAGGATATTGGCGTTCGGATCGCGCTCGCGCATCTCGCGGGCGATCGCGTGCATCAGGTGCGTCTTGCCGAGCCCGACGCCCCCATAAAGGACCAGCGGGTTAAAAGTCACCGGACCGCCCTCGCTGACGCGGCGAGCCGCGGCATGGGCCAGTTCGTTCGGCTTGCCGACAACGAAGGTGTCGAACGAGAATCGGGGGTCGAGCGGCGCAGTGTAAAGATCCGCCATCGCATCGTCTCCACGCGCCGGCTGAGCCCGCATCACGCGCTTGCCGGCATGTTCCGCTGCGGCCACAGGCTCGGCCTTGCGGCTGGCGCGCGGCTCCGTGCCCTTGGCCGCGACCTTGAACAGAAGGCGCTTCACGTCCAGGCCGGCAGCCTTGAATTCATACAGAATGAGATCCGAGAAATTCTGCCCGACGTAGTTGCCGGTAAAGTTCGTGGGGACATGAAAGACCGCCACTTCGTCGTTGATCCCGACGAACACCAAAGGCTCGATCCAGGTGGTGTAGTTGTTCTGCCCAACCGTCTTCAGCAACCGCTGTCTTAGCTTGCCCCACTGGTCCTCTGTCATTCGGCGCCCCATGCATCCCATTCTACGGCCTTGCGACCTGTTTGTATCTTGCCGGTGTCCCAACAACCGGCCGACTCGCAACGCGCAGGTATGACGCACCATCCGAAGCCGGATGGCGGAGCACCCCCAAAGGGATACCTGTCTGGAACGTCCCGGACGAAGACCCGACACCCGAACGGGTGTGCGGGCCGGACGCCAGGCGCCACGGACACATCATTTCGACAGGGCCGCGTTACGAGTTGCAGCTATGGCAACGCAGCGAACCGCACCGGCTGAACGCCGGCTATTACGGTGTCGTCTCCGGAAAATCCCCGAATGCCTGCCGGGAATCGCCGTTGACGTCCTGTCCCCCCAAGCGAGTGAATCGCCTGACTGTCCTAGCAATTTGCAGTGAGCAGCGGCAACGAAACTCTGCTGTTGACTCCCGTTTTCCGGGGCGGGGATCCGCCGGTGCCACAGATTCTCGCAACTGGTCGGCAGACATGAAAAAGGCGCTGCCGATGGCAACGCCTTGCTTGATATGCGATTTCGTTTGCGGGGCTGGATCAGCCCAGCGCCTTCACCCGCGAAGACAGGCGCGACATTTTCCGGGCGACAGTGTTTTTGTGCAACACACCTTTGGTCACACCGCGCATCAGCTCGGGCTGGGCGGCGCGCAGGGCGGCGGCGGCGGCTTCCTGGTTGCCGGAAGCGATGGCTTCCTCGACCTTGCGCAGGAAGGTCCGGATGCGCGAACGGCGGGCTTTGTTGATGGCGAAGCGGGCCTCGTTCTGACGGGCGCGTTTCTTGGACTGCGGCGTATTGGCCATGTTCTTTTCCCTCTGATCGGGTCGATTGCAATTTGTTCGCGCGCAAAGCCCGACCGGGTTCAGTACCGGCTGATTCTGACCAAAGCGGGTCTCGCACGCATGTAAGCGGTGCCTCTAGCGCAAAGTCGCTGGAAAGAAAACAACAATCTGCACGCCGGGCACAAGGCGGGCGCCGAGGCGCCCGCGCCTCGAATTCAGCGGTCGCGGAACTGCGGCTGCCGCTTTTCCATGAAGGCGTTCATGCCTTCCTTCTGGTCTTCGGTCGCAAACAGCGAATGGAACACCCGGCGTTCGAACAGCAGGCCTTCGGACAGCGTCGTCTCGTAGGACCGGTTGACCGATTCCTTGATCGCCATGACCGAGAGCATCGACTTTTCGGCAATCTTCTGCGCGGCCGACATGGTCTCTTCCATCAGCTTCTTGGCCGGCACGACGCGGCTCGCAAGCCCCGACCGCTCCGCCTCTTCCGCCGTCATGAAACGTCCGGTCAGGTTCATGTCCATCGCCTTGGACTTCCCGACAAAGCGCGTCAGGCGCTGCGACCCGCCCATCCCGGCCATCACGCCCAGGTTGATCTCGGGCTGGCCAAACTTCGCGGTATCGGCCGCGATGATGAAATCGCAGGCCATCGCCAGCTCGCAGCCCCCGCCCAGAGCGTAGCCCGCCACGGCGGCGATTAGCGGCTTGCGGATTCGCATCATCCGGTCGCTGGCATCGGCGAACATGTTTTCGGTGAAGACGTCGACAAAGCTCTTTTCCGACATCTCCTTGATATCGGCGCCGGCGGCAAAGGCCTTTTCCGAGCCGGTGATGACGATGCAGCGGACCTTCTCGCTGGCATCCGCCTCTTCAAGCGCGGTGCAGAGTTCGGCAAGCAGCTGGGTGTTCAGCGCGTTCAGTGCGTCGGGGCGGTTCAGGCGGATCAAAGCGACATAGTCTTCCGTGTCGACGGTGATCATCTCATAGGCCATGGGCGCAGTCTTTCGATTGTTCCGTTTGTACCCCGAGTCCTTATCACGCGAGTGCAGCGCTGCAAGTCATCTTTGGCACTTCGGACAATGGAAGGACGACCGCCCCGACTGCACCAGACGGGCCACTGTGCCGTCGCATCCCGGTTTGCGGCAGGCCTCGCCCGCGCGGCCGTAGACATCGAAGGAATGCTGGAAATAGCCCAGTTCGCCATCGGCGCGGCGGTAGTCCTTCAGGCTCGACCCGCCGGCCTCGATCGCCTCGGCCAGCACCTGCCGGATGATGGGGACCAGCCCCGCCACCCGCGCCGCCGCAATCTGACCAGCCTTGCGGCGCGGCGAGATCCCGGCCCGGAACAGCGCCTCGCAGACATAGATATTGCCCAGGCCGGCGACGATGCCCTGATCCAGCAGCGCCGCCTTCACAGGCGTGTTCTTGCCCCGGAACGCGGCGACCAAGTGATCCTCGTGGAAATCGTTCCCCAGCGGCTCGGGCCCCAGCGCCGCGATCAGCCGGTGTTCAGCAGCACGCGCCGTCTCCATCAGATCCATCGCGCCAAAGCGGCGAGGATCGTTGAACACGATCCGCGCGCCGTTCTCCATGTGAAAGACGACGTGGTCGTGTTTTTCGGGCATCGCGTGTTCATGGGTGAATACGCCCAGCGGATCGCCCGAAACCGTCATCCGCCCCGACATGCCCAGGTGCATCAACAGTGTCTCGCCAGAATCGAGATCCGCCATCAGATACTTCGAACGCCGCCCCAGCCGCTCGATCCTGCGCCCGGACAGCCGCTCGGACATCCGTTCCGGGAAGGGCCAGCGCAGGTCCGCCCGGTTCACCTCGGCCCGCGCGATCACCTGCCCCTCCATCACCGGGGCCAGCCCCCGGCGGACGGTCTCGACTTCGGGCAGTTCAGGCATTCAGGCGGCTCCGTGCATAGGCGATCATCTCTTTGGCTCCCAGCCAGGAAAACGACACTCGCATAAGGCGTCCGTCCGCAAACGTCATTTGAACGCCGCCTTGCTCCGCAGCGTCAACCGCCTCGAGGTGCGCCCATTGATACTTGCGCTCCCAGAACATGCCCAGCCTTTGACGAACACCTTCGGAATCCCAGATGATCCGACGAAAGAACATCATCTGGCCGACAAGTGCAAACCCTGCCGACATCATGACAATAGCGAATGTCCAAAGGTCCTCCACGCGCCAAGAAAGCGGAAGGCGAGCATAGGCCGCCCATAAGAGCAAGCCAGCCATAACCCAGATGCAGAGGGCGCCCAGCCGATCCGTGGTTGAGACAGTAAGAAAGCTGCCCGACCGTGCTTCCGGGTGTCGCGTTGTTTCAACCAGCCAACGCGATACGTTCTCGCGGAGCCTTTCGCGGGCGTAACCCACCAGGTCTGCGTGAGCCTCGTTAAGCTTTGCGACTTTGATCTTTTTTGAACTTGGGAAAATCAGGTCGGTGGTGCTGTCGATGCTGTTCCGGAAGTCTTCCTCGATTTCCAGAAGATCGGCCCAAAGATGCCGCCTTTGCAGGAAGAAGTAGTCGCGGTGGATGATACAGACATCGTTCCAGCAAATGCGACCATACTGAGACCCGATGAGAAAAAAGGCACCTAGCACCGCACATGTACCGGCCAGTCCGGTGGAACCCTCGACATAAACTCCGACCGCCAGGCCAAAAAACATCAGGCCGACAATCGAAATGGTCACCCGATAGCCAATTTTCATAAGGCCCTGAAACATGCCGTCGGGCAAGGCCGTCGCTCCGGTTCGGCCGTATGTCATAGCGGCGGAAAATAACATCACAACCGGAAGCATCACCAGCAACCCGAGCAGGCCCAGAGCGACACGCCAAATAAACTCCAACCCTGGCACAGAGCGCATCAGATACGCCAAGCCGCCGAAAACTGCCGTTCCTGCCAGAATCAAAAGAAACGAACGCCGGATCTTCATTGCACTCCCTGCTTCACTTTCGCCCGTTTGTCTTCCACGCCTTCGCCCTATAAGGAACCACTAGACCAGTGACAGGTATATGGGCATGACCGAGACCACCCCCAAGACCACCCATTTCGGGCGCGAGACCATTCCTGAGGGCGAAAAGTCCGGGCGCGTGCAGGGCGTGTTCAACTCGGTCGCCTCGAAATACGACATTATGAACGACGTGATGAGCGTCGGCATCCACCGGCTCTGGAAGGATGCGATGATGGACTGGCTGGCGCCCCGACCCGGCCAGCGCCTGCTGGATGTGGCCGGCGGCACCGGCGATATCTCCTTCCGCTTCCTGAAGCGCGCGGGCCACGGCCATGCCACCGTGCTCGACCTGACCGAGCCGATGCTGGTGGAGGGCCGCAAGCGCGCCGAGGCCGCGCAGATGCAGGGCAGCCTGGACTGGGTGGTGGGCGACGCGATGGCCCTGCCCTTCGAGGACAATACCTTCGACGTCTACACTATCTCCTTCGGCATTCGGAACGTGACCCGCCCCCAGGAGGCGCTGAACGAGGCCTTCCGCGTGCTGAAGCCCGGCGGGCGTTTGATGGTGCTGGAGTTCTCGCAATTGCCCGACGCGGGGCTGCAGAAGCTCTACGACCTCTACAGCTTCAACGTGATCCCCCGCATGGGTCAGCTGATCGCCGGGGACCGCGACAGCTATCAGTATCTGGTCGAATCGATCCGCAACTTCCCGGATCAGGAGACGTTTCTGAACATGGTCCGCGCCGCCGGCTTCGAGCAGGCGAAATACCGCAACCTCAGCATGGGCATTGCCGCGCTGCACTCGGGGTGGAAGTTGTGATGCGCCCCAAAGACCGTCCCGTCCGACCTGCGGCCCGGGGCCTCTGAATGCGCGGCCCGCACAACATCATCCGCCTGATCCGCACCGGCGCCACCTTCGAACGCACCGGCGCGATGGACGTGATCCTCGACGCCTATGACGCGCCGCCCCTGCTGCGGCTGGTCGCGCGGCTGCTGGGCAAGCCGTTCATGTGGCTCGGCTATCGCGGCGACCCCACGATGCCCCCCGCCACCCGCGCGCTGACCGCGCTTGGCCCCGCCTACATCAAGTTCGGCCAGGTGCTCTCGACCCGTCCCGATGTGGTGGGCGACGATCTGGCCGTGCAGTTGCGCGTGCTGCAGGACAAGCTGCCCCCCTTCCCCACCGCGCTCGCCCGCGCCGAGGTGGAACGCGAGCTGGGCCAGCCGGTCGCCGCGATGTATTCCGAATTCAGCGACCCCATCGCCGCCGCCTCCATCGCTCAGGTCCACCATGCCCGGTTGGCCGAGACCGGCGAAGAGGTCGCGGTCAAGGTGCTCCGCCCCGGCATCGAACGCGCCTTCCGCAAGGACATCGACGCCTTCTATTTTGCCGCCCGCATGATCGAGGTCTTCGCGCCCGGCGCGCGCCGCCTGCGCCCGATGGAGGTGATCACCCATTTCGACGGCGTGGTGAAAGGCGAACTGGACCTCCGGCTCGAAAGCGCCGCCGCCAGCGAATTTGCCGCCAACACCAAGGACGACGCCGGCTTCCGCCTGCCGCCGATCAAGTGGAACTACTCCGGCCGCCGCGTGATGACGCTCGGCTGGGCCGATGGCCTTCCGCTGGGCGACAATGCCGCGCTCGACGCCGCCGGGCACGACCGCCGGGCGCTCGGCGAAAGGGTGCTGCGCCTGTTCCTGCTCCACGCCCTGCGCGACGGCTATTTCCATTCGGACATGCACCAGGGCAATCTCAAGGTCGCGGCCAACGGCGATATCATCGCCTATGACTTCGGCATCATGGGGCACATCGACGAATACACCCGCCGCGTCTATGCGGAGATCCTCTTCGGCTTCATCCGCCGCGACTACAAGCGCGTCGCCGAGGTGCATTTCGAGGCGGGCTACGTTCCCGCCGACCGCGACGTCGACGAATTCGCCCGCGCCCTGCGGGCGGTGGGCGAACCGATATTCGGCATGGACGCCTCGCATATCTCCATGGGCCGCCTGCTGACCTATCTCTTCGAGGTGACCGAGCGCTTCGGCATGGAAACCCGCACCGAACTGATCCTGCTCCAGCGCACCATGGTGGTGGTCGAAGGCGTGGCCCGCTCGCTTGCGCCCAATATCAACATCTGGGAAGTCGCGCGGCCCGTGGTCGAGGATTACATCAAGCAGTCCATCGGCCCCCGCGCCGTGGCGCGGGATCTGGCCAAGACGGCGCTTGTGCTGGCCCGCTTCGGCCCGCGCCTGCCCGGTCTGGTCCAGAACGCCCTGATC
Source organism: Seohaeicola nanhaiensis (assembly GCF_042654245.1). Lineage (NCBI taxonomy): Bacteria > Pseudomonadati > Pseudomonadota > Alphaproteobacteria > Rhodobacterales > Roseobacteraceae > Seohaeicola > Seohaeicola nanhaiensis. The sequence continues at coordinate 473,024 of NZ_JBHSGI010000033.1, read as the reverse complement.
GCCCAGGCCAACCCACCGCCGCCCCCGCGCCGTTACGGTCGCGCCGCGCTGGTCTGGACCGGCCTTGCGGCGGGCGTCCTCGGCGCGCTGCTGGCGGCGGTGATCGAACACCTGGCCTGAACCTCCCCCTCTTCTCTGGTTTCCAAATATCCTCGGGGGAGTCGCGCCGCAGGCGCGGCGGGGGCAGAGCCCCCGTCGAACACACCGGCCATGAGGCGTAGACGACGGAACCTGCGCCCAGAGCACATCTTTACCTTGCAAGCCCCCAGCGTTTAGATACCCGCGACGCCAAAACAGGAGGGGGGCCATGCGGATAGCCGATCTGGGAGATGTCCGGTTGCACTATCGCATCGACGGCGACCCGCAGGGCGCACCGGTGGTCTTCGCCAACTCGCTCGGCACCGACCTGCGCCTCTGGGACAAGGTCCTGCCGCTGCTGCCCAAGGGGCTGAAATTCATCCGCTACGACAAACGCGGGCACGGTCTCTCGTCCGAACCCGGCGCCCCCTACACAATGGGCGCGCTGGTGCGCGACGCCGAGGGGCTGCTCGACCTGCTGGACGTCAAGGACTGCGCGTTTGTGGGCCTGTCCATCGGCGGGATGATCGCCCAGGGTCTGGCGGTCAAGCGGCTCGACCTCGTGCGGGCCGTGGTCCTGTCCAACACCGGGGCCAAGATCGGCACTGCCGAGATGTGGAAACAGCGGATTGATGCGGTGAATGCGGGCGGCATCGAAAGCCTGGCCGACGCGGTGATGGAACGCTGGTTCTCCAGGGGGTTCCGCGCCACGCCCGAACTCGAAATCTGGCGCAACATGCTCGTGCGCCAGCCTGCCGCCGGCTATGCTGGCTGTTCCGCCGCGATCTCGGGCACCGATTTCTACACCACCACCGCCAGCCTGCGCCTGCCGGCGCTCGGCATCGCGGGCGACGAGGATGGCTCGACCCCGCCCGATCTGGTGCGCGAGACCGTCGACCTGATCCCCGGCTCCAAGTTCCACCTGATCCGCAAGGCCGGACACCTGCCCTGCGTCGAACAACCTGAAGAATACGCGGCGGCGCTGACGACCTTCCTCAAGGAGGTCGGCCATGTCTGAGACTTACGAGCGTGGCATGAAGGTGCGCCGCGAGGTGCTGGGCGACGCCCATGTCGACCGTGCCGAGGCAAACAAGACCGACCTCGACCTGCCGTTCCAGTCGCTGATCACTGAAGGTGCCTGGGGCACTGTCTGGGCCAGCGACGCGATCAGCCGCCGTGAGCGGTCGATGCTGACCCTTGCACTCCTGGCAGCAATGGGAAATTTCGAGGAAATTCCGATGCATATCCGCGCCACCGCGCGGACCGGGGCGAGCAAGGCCGACGTGATGGAGGTGTTCCAGCACGTGGCGATCTATGCCGGGGTGCCCAAGGCCAACCACGCGCTGAAACTTGCAAAGGCGACCTATGCCGAGATGGAGAACGACGCATGACCCTGATGCCGCGCAACCGCGCCAACCATCCGCTGCCCTATGCGCCGGCCTACAAATCGAGCGTGCCGCGCAGCCCGCGTCTGGCCCTGATCTCGGGCAGCGCGACCGCGACCGAACAGACCGGACCGGTTTTCGGCCATGACCTGCTGGGCGAACTCGACAACAACCTGATTCTGAACTTCACCGGCCAGCCCGCCATCGGCGAGCGCATCATCGTGCACGGCCGCGTGCTCGACGAGACCGGGCGCGGCGTGCCCGGCGCGCTGGTGGAGATCTGGCAGGCCAACGCGGGCGGGCGCTATCGCCACAAGAAGGACGGCTACCTTGCCCCGCTCGACCCCAATTTCGGCGGATGCGGGCGCACGATCTCGGCCGAGGATGGATCGTACGAGTTCCTCACCATCCGCCCCGGGGCCTATCCCTGGCCAAATGGGGTCAACGACTGGCGGCCGATGCATATCCACTTCTCGGTGTTCGGCCAGAGCTTCGGCCAGCGGCTCATCACCCAGATGTATTTCGAGGGCGATCCGCTGATCGCACGCTGCCCGATCGTCAACACGATCCCGGACAAGGCGGCGATCGACCGGCTGGTCGCTCCGCTGGACATGGGCCGCGCGCTGCCGCTCGACTGTCTGGCCTACAAGTTCGACATCGTCATCCGCGGCAACCGCCAGACGATGTTCGAGAACCGCATGGAGGGTTTGTAAGATGGTGCAACCGCTGGGATATCTGCCAGAATCCGCCTCTCAGACCGCCGGCCCCTATGTGCACATCGGCTGCACGCCGAATTTCGTGGGCATCCACGGGATCTACGCCCAGGATCTGGGCGCGGCCCCCTTCCCGAAGGATGCGCCCGGCCAGCGGATCACCCTCACCGGCGTCGTGCGCGACGGGGTGGGAAAGGCACTGAACGACGTGATGGTCGAATTCTGGCAGGCCGATGCCGATGGCAAGTATGGCCCCGGCGCGCAGGGTTTCGCGCGGCGCGCCTCGAACTTCGAGACGGGCGAATGGGAACTGACCACCGTCAAGCCCGGCGCGGTGGGCAACATGGCGCCCCATATCGGCGTCTGGATCGTGGCGCGGGGCATCAACATCGGCCTGCAGACGCGGCTCTATTTCGAAGGCGACGACCATTCGAAGGATCCACTGCTGACCCGGCTCGAGCATCAGAACCGCCGCCAGACGCTGATCGCGAAGGACACCGGCAACGGGACCTTCCGCTTTGACATCCAGTTGCAGGGCGAAGGCGAAACCGTCTTCCTGGACATGTAGTGGCCGATTTCCTTCTGATCCACGGCTCGTGCCACGGCGCGTGGTGCTGGCGTGACGTGATCCCGGCTCTGGCCGCGCTGGGCCATGATGCGCGCGCCATCGACCTGCCGGGCAACGGCGCCGACACGACGCCGCACGACCGCGTGACGCTGGCCGACAGCGCCGCGGCCGTACTGGCGGCGTCGACGCCTGAAACCGTCGTGGTGGGTCATTCCTGGGGCGGCTTTCCGATCTCGGCGGCGGCCGAGGCCGATCCGGAGGGAATGCGCGCCCTGATCTACCTCTGCGCCTATATCCCGGTTCAGTCGGGTCTCAGCATGGTCGACGTGCGCAAACGCGCGCCGCGCCATCCGATCCTGCCGGCTGTCCGGCGCAGCGCCGACGGGCTGAGCATGACGGTAGACCCCGCCCTGGCCACGGGCATCTTCTACAACGACTGCGCGCCCGATGTGGCCGACCGCGCGGTCGCCCAACTCTGCGCGCAGGCGCTGCCGCCGCAGACGACACCGCTCACCGTGACCGAGCGCTTTGCCTCGGTGCCGAAATCCTACATCGTCTGCCGGGACGACCACTGCATACCACCCGAATACCAGGACGAGATGACCGCCGACTGGCCCCGCGACCGCGTCCACGAGATGGCCACCGGGCATTCTCCCTTCCTGTCCGATCCGCAGGGCTTGGCCGCCCTTCTCTCGCGCATCGCCGAGGCCGGCTGATGGCAGGCTCGGTCTTTGACAGCGCCCTCTACGGGCGCCTCTTTCCGGCGGGTGACGTCGGACGCCTGTTCACCGACAGCGCCGAGATCCGCGCGATGCTGCTGGTCGAGGGCGCATTGGCCAAGGCACAGGGCGCGCGGGGCATCATCCCCGCCGACTCCGCCAAGGCGATCCAGCGCGCGGCGATGGAGGTACTGATCGACCCCGCCGCCATGGCGGGCGCAACCGCGACCAACGGCGTCAGCGTCCCGGCCCTGGTCACCGAGTTCCGCAAGGCCATGGCCGCGCCCGAACACGCGCAATTCGCCCATTGGGGCGCGACCAGCCAGGACATTTCCGACAGCGGTCTCATGCTGCGCCTGCGCCAGGGCCTGGCGCTGATCGAAACCGACCTGCGCGCGACCCTCGACGCGCTGGCCACTCTGGCCGAGGCCCACGCCCGCCTGCCGATGCCTGCCCGCACCTACGGCCAGCACGCCACCCCGACCAGCTTCGGCGCCGTCGTCGCCGGATGGGGCAACCCGCTCCTGGGTCTGCTGGGCGAACTGGACGGCCTGCGCCGCGACTGCCTGCTCGTCTCGCTGTCCGGCGCCGCCGGCACCGCCGGCGCCCTCGGTCCCGAGGCCCCGGCCCTGCGCGCCGATATCGCCGCTGCGCTGAACCTTGCCGATCCGGGGCGCAGCTGGCACGCCGACCGCACGCCGATCCTGCGCATCGCCGACTGGTGCGTCCGCGTGACCCTTGCCCTTGGCAAGCTGGGCGAGGATGCCACCGAACTGGTGATGACCGGCATCGGCGAAATTGCCCTCGGCGGCGCCGGTGCCTCCTCGACCATGCCGCAGAAACAGAACCCCGTGGCGCCCTCGGTGCTCGTGGCCCTGGGCCGCCAGGCCAGCGGTCTGATGGCGACGCTGCACGGCGCGGCCATGCCGCGCCATCAGCGCGACGGCGCCTCCTGGTTCGCCGAATGGCTCTGTCTTCCCCAGATCGTACTCGGCGCCGCGGCGGCCGTGAGCACCGGCAAGGCGCTGGCGCAGGGCACTACCCCGGCGCCGCAGGCCATGGCCCGCGCCCTGTCCGAGGGACTGGACATGATCCATGCCGAGGCAATGAGCTTTGCCCTCACCGACCACCTGCCCCGCCCCGAGGCACAGGCCGCCGTCAAGGCGCTCTGCCGAGAGGCGCTCGACACGCAGACGCCTCTCTCCGCTCTGGTCGCCCGCGACTTTCCCCAGATCGACGCCGCCGTCTTCGACCCGTCTCGTCAGCTAGGCCAGGCCCCCCAAGAAGCCACGGCCTTTGCCGCGGCCGTGCGCGCCCTGATCTGACCCCCATGCGCCCGGGGACCCTGTTCATCGTTCTGACGGTGGTACTCGACGCAATGGGCATCGGGCTGATCATGCCGATCATGCCCGACCTCATCCGCGAGGTGCATGGCGGCGATCTGGCCAATGCCGCCCTCTGGGGCGGCGCGCTGGCGACCGCCTTCGCCCTGATGCAGTTCCTCTTCGGCCCCGTGGTGGGCGCGCTCTCCGACCGATATGGCCGCCGCCCAGTGCTGCTGGTCTCGCTGCTGTTCATGACACTGGACTATCTGGTGATGGCGCTGTCCGGGTCGATCTGGCTGCTGATGCTGGGCCGCATCGTCGGCGGCATCACCGCCGCCACCCATGCCACCGCCTCGGCCTATATGGCCGATGTGTCGCGCCCCGAGGACAAGGCCGCCAATTTCGGACTGATCGGCGCGGGGTTCGGCATCGGCTTCGTACTCGGTCCGCTGATGGGCGGGATGCTCGGCGAATACGGCACTCGTGCCCCCTTCTATGCCGCCGCTGCCCTGTCGGCGCTGAACCTGCTGTTCGGCTGGCTGGTCCTGCGCGAGACGGTGACCGACGCGATCCGCCGCCCCTTCGCTTGGCGGCGGGCCAACCCTCTGGGCGCCTTCCGCCAGATCGGCGCCCACCCCGAACTGCGCCAGCTTCTGATCGTGTTCTTCCTCTACGACCTCGCCCTCTATGTTTATCCCTCGGTCTGGAGCTATTTCGGACAGGCCCGCTTCGGCTGGACGCCGCAGCTGATTGGCCTGTCGCTGGCGCTCTACGGCATAGGCGCGGCGGCCGTGCAGATCCTCTTGATGCGCTGGCTGATCGCTCGCCGGGGCGAACGTGGAACGGCGGTGCTGGGCATCGTCTTCGAGGGGCTCGCCTGCGTCATGCTGGCGGTCGTGACCTCCGGCCCGCTGGCGCTGATCCTGACGCCCATCGCCTCGCTTGGCGCCGTGGCTATGCCGGCGCTGCAGGGAATGCTCTCGCGCCGCACCGGTGCCGATGCGCAGGGCGAGCTGCAGGGTGTCATCGCCAGTGTTCACGCGATGGCGGCCATTCTGTCGCCGCTGATCATGACCACGACCTTCGCCGCCTTCACGGCCGAGGGCGCGCGCGTCTTCTTCCCCGGTGCCCCCTTCGTTCTGGCCGCGCTGCTGCTGGGCCTGTCGATCCTGGTCATCTGCCGGACACCGCCCGCTGCGGCCTGAGCCACGTTTCACCCTTGCGGCACGAGCCAGTCCCGCTAACCTGCGCCCAGCAATCCGAGGAGACCGTCATGCAAACCATCCGCGCCGCCGTGTGCCACGAGTTCAACACGCCCCTGGTCATCGAAGAGGTGCATCTCGCCGCGCCCGCACGCGGGCAGGTCGAGGTCGAGATCGACGCGGTGGCGATCTGCCATTCGGACATCTCCTTCCAGCAGGGCGGCTTCGGCGGCCATTTGCCGGCCGTCTACGGCCATGAGGCCGCGGGCCGGGTGACGGCGCTGGGCGAGGGCGTCAGTGGCATCGCGGTCGGCGACAGCGTCTGCGTGACGCTGGTGCGCTCCTGCGGCGGCTGTCCCTCCTGCCAGTCGGGCCACCTGACCACCTGCGAGACGCGCCACGACGACACCGCCGGGCCGCTGACCACCGCCTCAGGGGACAAGATGCTGCAAGCGATGGCCTGCGGCGCCTTCGCCGAAAAGGTGGTTGTGGATCAAAGCCAGGTCGTGACGATCCCCGACGACATCGGCAAGGACGTCGCCTCGCTGATCTCCTGTGGCGTGATCACCGGCGTAGGCGCAGCGGTCAACGCGGCCGGGCTTCGGGTTGGCCAGGATGTGGTGGTAATCGGCGCCGGGGGCGTCGGGCTGAACGCGATCCAGGGCGCGCGTATCGCCGGAGCGCGGCGGATCGTGGCCATCGACATGCTGGACGAAAAACTCGAGATCGCCCGCGAATTCGGCGCAACCGATACCGTCTCGGCCCAATCGGCCAAGCCCTGGGCCGATGTGAAGAAAATTCTCGGCCGCGGCGCCGACGTAGTGTTGGTGACGGTCGGCGTCGCAGCCGTCTACGACCAGGCGCCGCGTTATCTGGCCAACTCGGGCCGCGTGGTCATGGTCGGTATGCCCCACGGCGACCAGAAGTCCAGCTTTTCCCCGCTCATCCTCGCCGACGCCGGCCAGGGCTATGTCGGCTCGAAGATGGGCAATGTGGTGATCAAGCGCGACATCCCCTGGATGATCGACCTTTACCGGCAGGGCCGGCTCAAGCTCGACGAGCTGATCTCCGGGCGCTGGTCGCTGGAGCAGATCAACGAGGCCATCGCCGACACGCTGGGCGGCGCGGCCAAGCGCAACGTCATCGTCTTCAAGCGCTGAGGGGTCAGAGGGGGCTTTGCCCCCGCCGCCCGTTCCGGGCGGCCCCCCAGGATATTTCAGGCAAGAGGAAAAGCGGGCCCCTTTTCCTCTTGCTCCAAATATCCTCGCCGAAGGCATCGCGCCGCAGGCGCGACGGGGCGCAGCCCTCGCCCCGGTCTTCAGTCCCAGAGATCGGTCGAGAGATACTTGAGCCCGCTGTCGCAGATGACCACGCCAATAGCGCCGCCGCACTCTGCTCCCCCCAGCAGGTCAAGTGCAGCGGCCACGTTGGCGCCGGCCGAGAACCCGGCAAAAATCCCCTCGACCCGCGCCAGATCGCGGGCCGTCTCCCGCGCGGCTGCGCCGCTCACGGTCAGGAACCCGTCCACCGGTGCCCCGCGCATCTGGGTGAGGTCGCCCATGGCGTAGCCCCCGCCCTGGATCGGATGCGCAGGGTCGGTGACGGCGCCCCCAGCAATGGCCGCAGCGCCCTCTGGCTCGACGACATAGCCCCGCAGCGCAGGGTTCAGCCGCTTCAGCGCGCGGATCGTGCCGCCATAGCTGCCACCCGAGCCGGCGAAATCGGCAAAGGCGGTAAGGCTTCCCCCGCTATCGCGCCACAACTCCGGCCCCGTCGTCGCCTCATGCGCCGCCGCGTTGCCCGGATGATTGAACTGATCGGCGCGGAAGGCGCCTCGCTCAACAGTGATCCGCTGCGCCTCGGCCTCGACCAGCGCGAGGTCCGCGCCCGACACTTCCCCTACCCGCGATCCCTTCGCCTGGTCGACCAGCACCACCTCCGCCCCCAGCGCCCGCATCATGCGAGCGCGTTCGGGCGAGTTGCCCCGGCTCATCACCGCGATGAAGGGGTGGCCCATCTGGGTGCAGACGATGGCAAGGCCGGTACCCATGTTGCCGCTGGTCAGCTCGACCACCGGCTGACCGGGTGCCAGCGTCCCGTCTGCCGTGGCCGCCCGGATGATCCCCAGCGCGGCCCGGTCCTTCTTGGAGAATCCGGGGTTCAGATAGTCGAGCTTCGCCAGGATCCGCCCCTCGACGCCGTGCGCGGCGCACAGCCGGTCCAGCCAGACCGAGGGCGTGTTGCCGATGACGTCGAGGATCGACTCCATCAGGTCCAGTCCAGCACGACCTTGCCGCTCTGCCCGGATTTCATCGCCATGAACCCCTCCCGGAAATCGTCCACGTGGAAACGGTGCGTGATCACCGCCGAAACATCCAGCCCGTTCTGCAACATGGCGATCATCTTGTACCAGGTCTCGAAGATCTCGCGCCCGTAGACCCCCTTGATGGTGATGGCCTTGAACACGATCCGGCTCCAGTCCACCGGAGACTTGCCTGGCGGGATGCCCAGCATGGCGATCCGACCGCCCATCGTCATCGCCTCGACCATCTGGTCGAGCGCCTGCTGATTGCCCGACATCTCGAGGCCCACGTCAAAGCCCTGCTTCATCTTCAGCCGGGCGATGGTCTCCTTCAGATCCTCCCGCGCCACGTTCACCGGCACCACATCCGCCACCTTCGCGGCGAGGTCGAGCCGCGCCGGATTCACGTCGGTGATGACGACATGCCGCGCCCCCACATGGCGCGCAACCGCCGCCGCCATGATTCCGATGGGTCCCGCGCCGGTGATCAGCACATCCTCGCCCACCAAGTCGAAACTCAGCGCCGTATGCACCGCGTTCCCGAGCGGGTCGAGAATCGCCCCGATCTCGTCCGGGATCTCGTCGGGCAGCGGGACGACGTTGAAGGCCGGCAGACGCAGATACTGTGCAAAGGCCCCCTGCTCGTTCACCCCGATCCCGCGCGTGGCCGGGTCGAGATGGAACTTGCCGGCCCGGCTCTGGCGCGAGGTCTTGCCGATCAGGTGCCCTTCGCCCGAACAGCGCTGCCCGATCTCCAGCCCCTCGACGTTCTTCCCGATCTCGACGATCTCGCCGGCGAATTCATGCCCGGTGATCAGCGGCACGGGCACCGTCCTCTGCGCCCAGTCATCCCAGTTCCAGATGTGGATATCGGTGCCGCAAATGCCCGTCTTGTTGATCCGGATCAGCACATCGTCCGGGCCGATTTCGGGTACAGGCGCGGTCTGCATCCACAGCCCTTCGCGCGGTTCGGCCTTGACGAGGGCTTTCATTTCATTGGTCATTTTCATCCCTCCTTAGGGCCAGCCAGATCCAAGTCACACCAGCGGCGCGATTTTGGCCCTGATGTGGATCAGGGGTCTCCTGCCGCACCAGCCGAAGCCCGGCCGCAGCGAGACGGTCGACCTCGGCGGTCGCCTCCAGCGCGACAACCGGCTGGCCCGGATGCTCAGGGCCATGACGCAGCGACAGAAGGATCAGCCCGTCTGACCGCAAGAGCGCGGCCAGCCTGCGGGCGGCGCGGTCGCGCTCGGCGTCGCCGAGATGGTGCCAGACCGCATTCACCACCACCAGGTCGAAGGTCCGGGCGCCAAGGCCGGGCAGGTTGGGCAGGATGTCGTCCATCCATTCAAGCGTCGCACCGTGGCGGGTGATGCCGGCGGCGCGCAGGCCCTCGGTCGGCTCTACGGCGGTCACTGCGAGGCCGCGCGCAGCCAGCCAGGCAGCGTCGCGCCCGGTGCCGGTGCCGATATCGAGCGCGGTGGCGCCGGCACCGGGTAGCAGGTCGAGAAAGGGCGCGAAGATCTGGTCGGCGTTCACCGCCTCGTAGGCCTCGATCAGCCTGTCGGCATTGCCCGCATAAACGGCAAGCGCGGCCTTGCTGAGATCGGTCATCGGATCACCCCGCAGGCCGAACCGGCGGATTTGAATGCCGCGAGCGCCATGTCCAGGTCCGCCCGGGTCAGCGCGGCATTCATCTGGGTGCGGATGCGCGCCTTGCCATGCGGCACCACGGGGAAGAAGAAGCCGGAGACGTAGACGCCTTCCTCGAACAGCCGCGCCGCCATCTCCTGCGCAAGCCGGGCCTCGCCCAGCATGACCGGAATGATCGGATGCTCGCCCGGCAGCAGGTCGAACCCCAGCGCTTCAAGCCCCGCACGCCAGTAACGGGCGTTCTCGAACAACTGCGCGCGCAGGTCGTCGCCCGCCTCCACCAGCTTCAGCGCGGCAAGGCCGGCGGCGACAATGGCGGGTGGCAGCGAATTGGAAAAGAGATAAGGCCGCGCGCGCTGGCGCAGCAGGTCAATGACAGGTTGCGGCCCCGCGATATAACCGCCGATGGCTCCGCCCAGCGCCTTGCCCAGCGTGCCAGTCAGGATATCCGCCTGCACTCCGGCGTGGGCCGGCGTGCCGCGCCCCTGCGGCCCCATGAAACCGGTGGCGTGACAGTCGTCCACCATCACCACGGCGTCATACCGGTCGGCCAGCGCGCGGATCTCAGCCAGCTTCGCCAGATAGCCGTCCATCGAGAACACGCCGTCTGTGGCGATCATGACAGTGCGCGCGCCCTCGGCGCGGGCCTTCTTCAGCTGCGCCTCCAGATCGCCCATGTCGGAATTGGCGTAGCGATAGCGCCGCGCCTTGCAAAGACGGATGCCGTCGATGATGCTCGCATGGTTCAGCGCGTCCGAGATCACTGCGTCCTCCTCGCCCAGCAGCGGTTCGAACAGGCCGCCATTGGCATCGAAACAGGCGGCGAACAGGATCGAATCGTCCGTACCAAGAAACCGCGCCAGCGCGGTTTCCAGTTCGCGGTGGATGTCCTGTGTGCCGCAGATGAACCGCACCGAGGCCATGCCGAACCCGCGCCGGTCCATCTCTTCGCGCGCGGCGGCGATCAGGTCGGGGTGGTCGGCCAGCCCGAGATAGTTGTTGGCGCAGAGGTTCAGCACCTCGCGCCCCTGTACGGTGATATGACCGCCTTGAGGCGACGAGATCAGTCTCTCGCGCTTGGTGAGGCCGTCTGCCTCGATCTGGGCGAGGGTCTCGGTGAGACGGGACAGAAAGGCTTGGGACATCGCGGACTCCTTCGAGCTACTTCTACCATTACGGAGGCGATTCCGGAATAGGGGAAGTTCTTTTTGACGGAAGATAATCCGTGAAAACGGATTCCCCCCTCCTTTCGACGCCTTTGCTAACGCTGCGGGCGCATGGGGGCTCTGCCCCCGCCGCCCGTGCCGGGCGGCCCCCCGAAGGTATTTGGAAACCAGAGAAGGGCCAGGCCCTGTGCGGGTGTCCTCAGGCGTCCTTGACCACCAGCAAGGCGCGGGCCGGGCCGCCGGTGGCGGCGATCCGGTGGGGGACGTCGGCGGCATATCGGGCGGAATCCCCCGTCTCCAGATGTGTTTCGGCGCTGCCCGAGGTGACGCTGACCCGGCCTTCGATCACCGTCAGCTGCTCGCGCGCGCCCCGCGCATGAGGCTGGCTGTCGAGCACACCCCGGTCCGCAAGGATCAGCTCGTAAAGCTCGTGATGCCCTGCCTCTTCGGGGGGCGACAGGATGCGGATGCGGCAGCCCTCGCCCCGATTGTCGATGGTCGGCGCCTCGGCGGCGCGCAGCACGTCGATCCGGTCGCGCGCGGCCTCGCCATCCAGCAGGCCAGCGAAATCGACCTGCAGCGCACGCGTCAGGTTCCACAGCGTGGCGATGGTCGGACTCGATTCGCCCCGTTCGATCTGGCTGACCATCGAGCGCGAGACGCCCGAAAGATTGGCGACCGCCTCGAGCGACAGCCCCTGCGCGCGCCGCGCCTCCTTCAGGCGGGCGGGCAAGCGGTTCAGGATATCGTCGGCGCTGTCCGTCATGGCGGATTTGTCGTGCCTGCGGCGCCTTCTGTCAACGTCCGGCGGCCGTTTGACGCCACGGCACAGGCTCTGGCGCCGCGCTGCGGCACCGCGCATACTTTGGCGAATCGATGAGGAGACGAGACATGACGGATATCGTGATTCTGGACGGCGCGCGCACCGCCATCGGCAGCTTTGGCGGCGCCCTGGCCAGCACCGCGCCCACCGACCTGGCCACCGTGGCGACCGAGGCGGCGCTGGAGCGGGCGGGGGTCGAGGCCGGCCAGATCGGCCACGTGGTGTTCGGCCACGTCATCAACACCGAGCCGAAGGACATGTATCTGTCGCGCGTAGCGGCAATGCAGGCCGGCATTCCCGAAAGCACCCCGGCAATGAACGTGAACCGCCTCTGCGGGTCGGGCGCTCAGGCCATCGTCTCGGCGATGCAGTCGCTTTTGCTGGGCGACGCCGCCTTCGCCCTCGCCGGCGGCGCCGAAAGCATGTCGCGCAGCCCCTACATCATGCCGGCGGCCCGCTGGGGCCAGAAGATGGGTGATATCAAGGCGCTCGACATGATGCTGGGCACGCTGAACTGCCCCTTCGGCACCGGCCACATGGGTATCACCGCCGAGAACGTGGCGGGCGAGCATCAGATCACCCGCGACGATCAGGACGCCTTTGCGCTGGTCTCGCAGCAGCGGGCGGCGGCAGCCATCGCGGCCGGCTACTTCCAAAGCCAGATCGCCCCGGTCGAGGTGATGGTGAAGCGCGAGAAGGTGCCCTTCACCGTGGACGAACACCCCAAGCAGACCACCGCCGAGGCGCTCGCCGGTCTGCGGCCGGCCTTCAAGAAGGACGGAACCGTGACCGCCGGCAACGCCAGCGGCATCAACGACGGTGCCGCGGCGCTGGTGCTGGCGACGGCCGATGCGGCCGAGAAGGCCGGGCTGAAACCCAAGGCGCGGATCCTCGGCTATGCCCATGCCGGCGTGCGTCCCGAGGTCATGGGCATCGGCCCCATCCCCGCCGTCCAGAACCTGCTGAAGAAGATCGGGCTGACGGCCGGGGATTTCGACGTGATCGAAAGCAACGAGGCCTTCGCCGCCCAGGCCATCGCGGTCAACCGCGAACTCGGGCTGGATACCGGCAAGGTCAACCCCAACGGCGGCGCCATCGCGCTCGGCCACCCGGTCGGCGCAACCGGCGCGATCATCACCATCAAGACGCTCTATGAGCTCGAGCGCACCGGCGGCAAGCGCGGCCTCATCACCATGTGCATCGGTGGCGGACAGGGCATCGCTCTGGCAATTGAACGTCTGTAGGAGATCGGGCGGGGGCAATCCCCCGCGTTGCAAGCGATAGGCCGGGGGTGGCGAACCCCCGGCCTTTTTCACGTCTTCTTGAAGGCGTTCAGCAGCGCCGCCCCCAAAGCGCCGGGACTGTCGCTGCCTTTCGGTCCGGCAGAGGCACCGCCCTTCGCAACCGTCTTGCGCGGCCCGTCACGCCGCTGGCCCCGCGGTTCGGCATCGCGCGCTGCCCGGTCCTCGCGGGCCGAACTTCCGCCATCTTTCTTCATGGTCAGCCCGATGCGCTTGCGCGGCACATCCACCTCGGTCACGCGCACCTGCACCACGTCGCCCGCCTTCACCACCTCGTGCGGATCCTTCACGAACCGGTCGGCCAGCTGGCTGACATGTACCAGCCCGTCCTGATGCACGCCGATATCGACGAAGGCCCCGAAGGCGGCAACGTTGGTCACCGTGCCTTCCAGCCGCATCCCCGGTTTCAGATCCTTGATGTCGTTCACGCCCTCGGCAAAGGTCGCGGTCTTGAAGGTCGGGCGCGGATCGCGCCCCGGCTTTTCCAGCTCCGACAGGATATCGCGTACTGTCGGCAGGCCGAACCGGTCGTCGGCGAAACGTTCCGGCGAGAGACCGCGCAGCAGGTTCGGATCGGCCTGGATCGCGCGCAGATCGCGTCCGCAGGCAGCAACGATCCGGCGGGCTAGATCATAGGCCTCGGGGTGCACGGCAGAGGCGTCGAGCGGCTCTGCCCCGTCACGGATACGCAGGAAGCCCGCGCATTGCTCGAAGGCGCGGGGGCCAAGGCGCGCGACCTTCAGCAGATCCTGCCGCGCGGCAAAGGCGCCATGGGCGTCGCGGTGAAACACGATGGCCTCAGCCAGACCGGGGCCAAGGCCCGAGACATGGGCCAGCAAAGGCGCCGAGGCGGTGTTGAGATCGACGCCCACCGCGTTCACCGCGTCCTCGACCACCGCTTCCAGCGATTTCGCCAGACGGTGCTGATCGACGTCGTGCTGATACTGGCCGACACCGATGCTCTTGGGTTCGATCTTGACCAGCTCGGCCAGCGGGTCCTGCAGGCGCCGGGCAATCGACACCGCCCCGCGCAGGGACACGTCAAGGTCGGGGAACTCCCGCGCCGCAAGCTCCGAGGCGGAATAGACCGAGGCGCCGGCCTCGCTGACGATCACCTTGGTCGGCTTCTGAACACCGGATGGCAGCATCGCCAGCGTGTCGGCCACCAGCTTTTCCGTCTCGCGGGACGCGGTGCCATTGCCGATGGCGATCAGCTGGATACCGTGTTTCGCGATCAGCGCCATGATCGTGCCCTGCGCGCCGCGCAGATCGTTCTTGGGCTGGAACGGATACAGCGTCTCGGTCGCCACCAGCTTGCCGGTGGCATCGACCACGGCGGCCTTGACCCCGGTGCGGATGCCCGGATCAAGGCCCAGCGTCGGCCGCGCGCCGGCCGGGGCGGCCAGGAGCAGATCCTTCAGGTTGCGGGCAAAGACGGCGATGGCCTCGTCCTGCGCGCGAGCGCGCAGGTCGCCCATCAGGTCCAGCATCATCGAGGTGGCCAGCTTGATGCGCCAGGTCCAGCTGGCGACGCTGCGCAGCCAGACATCGCCGGGCCGGTTGCTGTCGGCCTGCAGGCGCGCGGCGATCATCGCCTCGCAGCGGGGCTGGCCGGTCTCGGCGTCGGGCGCAATGTCGAGATGCACCACGCCCTCCTTCCAGGCCCGCATCCTCGCAAGCGCCCGGTGCGAGGGCACATCGGCCCAGCGTTCGGTATGGGCGAAATAGTCCGAGAACTTGGCCCCCTTCTCCTCCTGCCCTTCGACCACGCGCGATGTCAGCAGCGCCTCCTTCTGCAGGAAGGCGCGCAAATCGCCGAGCAGCCCGGCATTCTCGGCCAGTTCCTCGGTCAGGATATCGCGTGCGCCGTTCAGCGCGTCTTTCACCGTGGGCACCGCCTCGGTCACATAGGCACCCGCCAGCGTCTCGGGATCGGCGGCGCGGTCGGCCAGAATGGCATCGCGCAGCGGCTCCAGGCCGTTCTCGCGGGCGATCATCGCCTTGGTCCGGCGCTTTGGCTTGTAGGGCAGGTAGATGTCCTCAAGCTCGGCCTTGGTGGCGGCGCCAGCAATAGAGCGAGAAAGGTCGTCGGTCAGCTTGCCCTGCTCCGAGATCGACTTGAGAATCGCATCGCGCCGGTCATCCATCTCGCGCAGATAACCCAGCCGGTCGGCCAGCATCCGCAATTGCGTGTCGTCCAGCCCGCCGGTCACCTCCTTGCGATAGCGCGCGACGAAAGGCACCGTGGCGCCTTCGTCGAGCAGCCGCACGGCGGCGGCGACCTGCGCTGCGGCGGCACCGATCTCGGTCCCGATGGTCTGGTTGATGCGGGCGGCGCGATCCATGCAAAACCTCTTCTCTGCCTGTGGAGCGCCTACATAGACGCCAGCCGCGCAGCGGGAAAGCGGGAAGCAGCGCCGCGCGCGACCTCATGCCGGTCAAAGGCGTAAAGCGCGCAGGGGGCTCTGCCCCCGCCACCCCTGCGGGGCGGCCCCCCGAGGGTATTTGTCAACCAGAGAAGCCAAGGAACTGCGCCCCATCCCACCGCGCGACGCCAAAAGAACCGCCACGCGCGACACGCTCTGTCGCTTGTCGCCTTGCGAAGGCCGGGCACGGCGGCGAAGGTGGCCCCAAATCAGGAGGCCGCCGCGCATGAAACTCGCCGATCTGGACGTCATCGTCACCTCGCCCCCCGCTCCCGGCTGGGGCGGGCGCTACTGGATCCTCGTCAAGGTCACGACCGACACCGGCATCACCGGCTGGGGCGAGGTCTATGCCGCCTCGGTCGGCCCCGACGCGATGACCCATGTGATCCGCGACGTGTTCGAGCGGCACATGGCAGGCGAGAACCCCGAGAACATCGAGATGATGTTCCGCCGCGCCTATTCCAGCGGCTTCACCCAGCGCCCCGATCTGACCGTGATGGGCGCCTTCTCGGGGCTCGAGATCGCCTGCTGGGATATCCTCGGCAAGGATCGAGGCCGCCCGGTCCACGCGCTGATCGGCGGGCGGATGAACGACGCAATCCGCTGCTACACCTATCTCTACCCCCAGCCCGGCCAGCCCATCGCCGAATTCTGGACCTCCCCCGACATGGCCGCCGACTGCGCCGCCGAGATGGTCCGCCAGGGCTACACGGCCGTCAAGTTCGACCCCGCCGGCCCCTATACGCTGCGCGGCGGGCACATGCCGGCGCTGTCGGATATCTCGCTCTCGGTCGAGTTCTGCCGCAGGGTCCGCGAGGCGGTGGGCGACAGGGCCGACATCCTCTTCGGCACCCACGGCCAGTTCACCACCGCCGGGGCGATCCGCATGGGCCGGGCGCTGGAACCCTACTCGCCGCTCTGGTTCGAGGAACCGGTTCCGCCCGACGATGTCGACGGCATGGCCCAGGTCGCGCGCGCCTGCGGCATTCCCATCGCCACCGGCGAGCGGCTGACCACCAAGGCCGAATTCGCCCAGGTTCTCCGCGCAGGCGCGGCCAGCATCCTGCAACCGGCGCTCGGGCGCGCCGGAGGCATCTGGGAGATGAAGAAGGTCGCCGCCCTCGCCGAGGTCCACAACGCCCAGATGGCGCCGCATCTCTACGCCGGCCCGGTCGAGTGGGCGGCGAACCTGCACCTCGCTGCCTCGATCCCCAACCTGCTGATCGCCGAGACCATCGAGACCCCGTTCCACGACCGCCTCATCCGCGGTTCGATCAAGGTCGAAGAGGGCTTCGTGCGGCTCTCGGAGGCGCCGGGTCTCGGGATCGACGTGGACGAGGACTTTGCCCGTGCTCATCCCTTCACCAGCACCGGACTGCATCTGCAGATGCAGGAGGCGCCCTGCGATTACGTCAACGGTAACGCCTTCCAGGGCGGCGCGCCTGCGGAGGGGTGACAGCGGCGCCGGCCTCGGACATGATGCGCCCGATCCCTCCACCGGAGCGCGCTGCCCGTGACGACCCAGACGACCCATCCGCTGCCCCCGGATTCGACCGACGACATGGCGGCCCGTTCGGCCGAGGCCACCGCCTATCTCAAGACGCTGGCCCATGAGGGCCGGCTGATGATCCTCTGCCACCTCTGCACCGGCGAGAAGTCGGTCGGCACGCTGGAATCGCTGCTCGACATCCGCCAGGCCGCGGTCAGCCAGATGCTGGCCCGGCTGCGCGAGGACGGGCTGGTGACGACACGGCGTGACGGCAAGACAATCTACTATGCGCTCGCCGACGATCGCACCACGCAGGTGATCGGCCTGCTGCATTCTCTCTTCTGCGGAGACAGCTGATGCGCCCGGAAACCCGCTTCAGCGGCCCAGAGCTCTGCGCCCTGCCCGCGCGCGAGACGGTCGCCCTGCTGCGCCGGGGCGAGGTGTCCCCGTCCGAGGCCATCGCCGCCGCCGAAGCCCGCACGGCTCAGGTCGAACCCGACGTCAACGCCATGGTCACCACCAGTTTCGACCGCGCCCGCGACCGCGCCACCTCGCTGGCCACCGAGAACGCCGCGCTGGCCGGCTGGCTCGCCGGGCTGCCGGTCGGGATCAAGGACCTACAGGCGGTCTCCGGCGTGCGCTCCACCTGGGGCAACACCGCGCTGCGCGACTTCATCCCCGAACAGAGCGATCCCTTGGTCGACCTGCTCGAATCGCGCGGCGCGCTGGTTGTCGGCAAGACCAACACGCCCGAATTCGGCGCCGGCGGAAATTCGACGAACGCGGTCTTCGGCTCCACCCGCAACCCCTGGGACACGAGGATGAACGCCGGCGGTTCCTCGGGCGGCGCGGCGGTTTCTCTCGCCACCGGCGAGGTCTGGCTCTCGCACGGCTCCGACCTGATGGGCTCGCTGCGCACCCCCGCCGCACATTGCGGCGTGCTGGGCCTGCGCCCCGCTCCGGGGCGCTGCGGCGGCGGCCCCGGCGGTGCCAAGTTCCTGCCCGAGGGGCTGAATGGCCCGATGGCGCGCGACGTGCGCGACATCGCCTTGTTCCTTGACGCGATGGCCGGCTGGGACCCGCGGATGCCGCTCTCGCTCGACGCTCCCGCGGTGCCCTTCCAGACAGCGGTCGAACTGGCCACCAGCCCGCCGCGCATCGCCTTCTCCGAAGACCAGAACGGCTTCGCCCCGGTCGAGCGCGAGATCCGCGAGGTGCTCAACACCGCGATGGCCGCGGTCGCCGCCGCCGGGGCCAGGGTCGAAACCGCCTGCCCCGATCTCGACGGGCTGAACGAAACCTATCTGGCGATCCGGGGCATGCATTACGGCACCGTCATCGCCCGTCTGCCGGACGAGGTGCGCGCCACCTTCGGCGCAAGGCTCGCCGACAATGTCGCCTACGGGCTGAACGTCACCACCGATCAGCTTTACGCCGCCACTGCGCGCCGGTCCCAGCTCTACGACATCATGCACCAGTTCCTGACCACCTGGGACGTGCTGGCGATTCCCGTCGTCGGCATCGCGCCGGCCCCGGTCGAACAGGAATACCCCCGTTTCGTCGACGGCGAAGAGACCGGCACCTACGAGAACTGGCTCCGCTTCTCCTTCCTGGCCACCACCACCTTGCTTCCCGCGCTGGCCATGCCGGTCGGCTTCACCAGAGCGGGGCTGCCGGTGGCGATTCAGCTGATCGGCCCGCCGCGCGGCGAGGCGCGCCTGCTGCAGGTCGCGCTCTTCATCGAGCAGGCGCTGGCCCTGCCGGCGACCCCCATCGACCCGATCCGCCGGCACTGAGCTGCCGCTGCGCCGGGTCGGGGGGTGATTTCCGCTGCGCTTTCCTGTAGACTGGTCCTTCCTCCAAGCGGGAGGCATGCCTCCCCCCAATCCAAGGGAGATGCTCAGATGGAAGCCATCCGAACCGCCGAATACGCTCAGGCTCTCTATCGCACGCACGGCAACCGGGCCGAAGCCGAGGCCGCCGCACGCGAACGCCAGTGCGACTCCGCCGGCAAACGCGCCGAGGCCGAAGACTGGCGCGCCGTCCGCCGCGCCATCCGCAGCCTGCGCGGCGCCAATCAAAGCTGACTCCGCCGCGCCCTGCGGCGGCTGGCTTCTCTTTTCCGGGGGACCGCTCTAACCTGCCCTGCGGGGCGCGCCGCCGCCCGACATGGGAAAGTCGCACCAATGGATGACATGCAGGCCGCCCCGGCCACCGCCCGGCTGACGGACAGGCCCGACTGGCTCTACCTTCTGCGCGAGTTCGAGGCGCTCTACCGCTTCGGCTCGGCCGGGGGCAGCACACTGATCCGCGCCCACCGCAAGCGGGTGCGCGACGCGCTCTCGCGGATCATCGCGGGCAACGCCGAAATCGACGACCGCGCCGCCGAGGACAAGCCCGTCACCGCCCATCTCTCCCGCGCCCTCGACCTGGGCGAACGCGGCGCGATGCAGGGAATGGCGCGCGCCCTGCGCGAGGTGCGCGCCGGTCTGACCTGGGAATACGGCTACGAGAAGGTTCCAAAGACCCTGGCCCAGCGCTATGCCTATTGCGAGATCGCCGGCCCGCTCGGCCCCGTGCGCGCCTCCGAGCTGATCCTCGGCTTCGTGCTCTTCGCGCCGAACACGACCTATCCTCAGCACAGCCATCACGAGATCGAGGAAAGCTACATCTCCATCGCCGGCGCCTGGTCCGAGAATGACGCGGCGGTGCACGCCCCCGGCTCGCTGATCCTGAACAAACCCGGCGACGAGCATCGCATCACCACCGGCCAGACGGATCCCTGCCTGCTCGCCTATGCCTGGGTCGGCTCGCACGAACGCCTGGCCGCACCGGCCATGAAGCTCACCGCCACCCGCAAGGCGCGACGCTTGCAGGGCATCTGACCGGAACCGCAGGCGCGGCGCCCGCACTTTCTCTGGTTCTCAAATACCCTCGGGGGTGAATTGGCCGCAGGCCAAGAGGGGGCAGCGACCCCTGGGCCGGCCCATCCGCCCCTTTCGGCCGTCCGGTAAAATCGCCCAAAAATACGTCACTAATCAAAAGTCATTTAAAATCAATATCATGACCCCCCGTCCCAGCTGGGCGATTGTATCTTTGACAAACCCATGCCGAATCGTGTATCCTTCACCAAGGTCTGCACAAGATATGGGGGTTAAGCACATGCACATGGGACTGAATCTGTCGCTAGGCAGCACCACTATGCGGGCATCAGCTACGCCCGAAAATACGATCAAGGCGGCGCTCAAAGAGCGACACCACATCAGCGCCATCCGGGATGGGGTCAAGGTTCTCATCCAGCCCTATGCGCTCCTCAAGATCGAAGGGACTACCCTCATGCACGGTGTCGTCGTTCACGTTGACGGCGCTGCCCAGGGCGATTGGACACCCGGCAACATCCCGTTGCCGGCCCTGTCCGACATCAAGGTTTACGACCAGACCTTCGTTCCGTCCGACGCCTTCGACGCCAGCGCCCTTGACGGGGTAATAGCGGTCGTTCAGGGCTTCGACCCGTTCCAAGATGCTGGTGAGGGCGCGGCGAGCTAAGGTAAGCGCGACACCGGGCGGGCATTCATCTATGGCGCTGCGGGCAGCCGCAGCGTCCCATTGTATTTTGCCTAGATCCCCGGGTGCTTGCCTCATGGGTATCATTATACCCCATTTTGTTGGGGTATCTCAATACCTCAACTGTCCTTCTTCTCTTCCGGCTTCTTCCCGGCCTTGGCGATCTTCTTGAGCGCTGCGGCGAAGCGGGCTTCGTCGTCGTCCGCTTCTAGCTCTCGGGCGGCTTCTTTGAAACGTTCGTGCTGTTTATTATCACGGTCCATCTGGTTTCCCGGGGAAAAGAGGCAAAGGAGACTTGTCGCTTCCAGGCTTGATTATCTTCAAAGGGTTTCCATCCCTACCTGGTATGCTGCCATCCAACTTCAGGAGATCAGTGTCGAACGTGTTTATCTGATCCACCTTAGCGCGCAGCGCAGAAGCTAGGTGTATTGCATCAGGTGGTTTGAGCGCAACGAGTCCGCTAGCCTGCATATTCTGTGCGTGCCTTCCTAGTGCAAAATCCACCGGTATCATCAGTATATATTTGTGTTCAAAGAATGCGGGCAGGTTATCTACCGGGCTGCTTTTTACCTCACTGTGCTTGCATACCTCCGCAAGGGTAAAGCACGATGTAACCAGTTCGTACTTGCCTTCTCTTGCACCCTTGAGAACCGCCTCACACATGGCGAATCTGTTCTCCTTTCCGCCGCTCTTGATTGGAACTGCGGTTTCCTTCGCAATGTATGCAATCCAAGCGCACGCATCCCAGTATATGCGTTGTGGGCTAGCCATCCTCTCGAAGCCGCCTCAGATACTCCACCGCTTCAACCCCATCTGTGAAGCCAGGAGCAACAATATCCCCAATATCCGGAAGATCAACTTCTTCCGGAAACACATGGACGCCTTCAACTTCAACGGAAGAAATTTTTTCCAGATCTTTGTATGCGATCATTCCGAACACTTGGACGCGCAGGCCCTTCAAAACTTCTGCGACCTCGTAGTGCCCAATTCTGTCCAGACCTCTTTCCCTAGATACACACTTTACCATCTGGCCATCAAGTCGGTGTCGCAGCCAAATAATCGGCCTGCGGTGCCCATCAAGCTCGACCTTCGCAATATAACCCTCGACGGAGCCGAGCTCTCGGTAGCTTATCGGTTCAGGTGCTCTGAACCGATGTAAGTTTACCAGCGCGGACCTAGCGGTGGCTTTGGTTGCGGAAATCATAGGCGCGCTGTCATACTCAGAAACATCCACTGTTGTTTCCATGAGTCCATTGGTAACTCGCTCGAATACCCTCTCCACCTTGCTGATCACGCTGTCAGAAAAATACAGAGGGCGCGGGCCACCCTCTGCTAGCTTTTTGATCCCAACCGCAGTCGCGGCAATCACAGTTTGCGCCCGACTATCGACGTTCATTGCGTGTTGTCTGGGGAACGGCGTTACCTCAAAGGTCAAGGGAGAGTTTTGTGTTGCGTCGGTTATTCGCCACTCAATTTCTTCGCCCCGGCCCTCCGCAACCGCGTCTTCAACACCCCTCAATATGGCAACAAGGTCCTGAATTTGAGACAGCAAATCCTCGACGGTTGGCGCATCGCCACCGAGAAAGCTGCTTCCCTTGATGGTAATTTTGATCGGGTTAGCCAACTTCTGCGCCTCCGGCGCAGATTCTACACGCCCAACGAGTCCCGGTAAAGGACTCTCTTGCCGACAATTTGAGATAACGCAACGGCAGCGCGCTCGGTGTCGTCTACTCCGTTTGCGACACGGTTGTTGTAACGGAACTCGAACTCTGCGGCGTAGCGATGCAGATGCTTCTTGGAGCAGTGCTGATACACGCCCTTCATGCCGCGCTTGAAGATGCTGAAATAGCCTTCCAGCGTGTTCGTGTGGGCCTCGCCGCGCACGTATTCCTCTGCGCCATGGTTAACGGTCATATGTTCCGCAAAATGCTTGTCGAGTTGGCGGTAGTAGCTTGCCTCGTCGGTAGACATGCGGGCTTCGGTGGCCACGTTCGCCTTGATGATCGGTCCAATGTCCCGGCGGGACAGGTGGTCGATAACCTGAGAACGAACCCGGCCGGTCGTGCGATCAACCAGCGCGAGAACCTTCATCTTTTGACGCGGGCCGATCTTCTTGCCCTTGGGATAATAGCGCATCATCTTCGGGTCTTTCCCGATGAAAGTCTCGTCGGCTTCCACCACACCACCGCCGGAACCCATCAGGCCGGTGTGATCCGTGCGCATTGCTTCTCGGATACGATGCTCAAGGAACCACGCGGTTTTGTAGGTCACTTCCAGAACCCGGTGCATCTGGTGCGCGCTGATACCCTTCTTGCTGGACACCATCAGGTGGATAGCCTGGAGCCACTTGTGCAGCGGCATGTGGCT
This sequence comes from Seohaeicola nanhaiensis, assembly GCF_042654245.1. Taxonomy (NCBI): domain Bacteria; kingdom Pseudomonadati; phylum Pseudomonadota; class Alphaproteobacteria; order Rhodobacterales; family Roseobacteraceae; genus Seohaeicola; species Seohaeicola nanhaiensis. Next base: position 449,943 of record NZ_JBHSGI010000033.1, on the reverse strand, counting down.
TTCCTCGAAGATGGTGCCGATACGAACGGTAAACTGCTTGCGGCACTCAGCGCACTTCTTGAGGCCGTGACGCTCGACGCCTTCCGGGTTCTTCTTGCTCGGCTTGGAGCGGACGCCTTTCAGATCGTAGACCTTATCGCAGTTGCCACAATGCGGGCACACCGGCCCGTTCGGCCAAAGCATGGCTTCGACGTGCGCGAACGCAGCGGCTTCGTCATACATGTAGGCTTTGGACAGAACGGACATTGCAGATTCCTAGCTTTGTAAGCTTAACATAGGCTTACAGCTTGGGTGTGTCAAGTATATAATCGCCCCCAGCTGGGACGCTGCACACCCTCTTCCCGGACAGCAAAAGGGCGGGGTCTCCCCCGCCCTTTCGGAAACCGCCTCGGAACTTCCTTCAGAGGCTCATGCAGAGATACTTCATCTCCATGAATTCGTCGATTCCGTGGTGGCTGCCCTCGCGGCCCAGCCCCGATTGCTTGACCCCGCCAAAGGGCGCCAGCTCGGTCGAGATCAGGCCCGTGTTGATGCCGACCATGCCGTATTCCAGCGCCTCGGCCACCTTGTAGACCCGGCTCAGATCCTTGGCATAGAAATACGACGCCAGCCCGAAGATGGTGTCGTTGGCCAACTCGATCACCTCGTCCACCGTGTCGAACTTGAACAGCGGCGCCAGCGGGCCGAAGGTCTCGTCACGGGCGACCAGCATGTCCTGCGTGACACCGGTCACGACGGTCGGCTCGAAGAAGGTGCCGCCCAGCGCATGCGGATTGCCGCCCGTCAGCACCTTGCCGCCATGGCTCACCACATCCTCCAGATGCTCCTTCACCTTCTCGACCGCATCGCCGTTGATCAGCGGCCCGGTCGTCACGCCGGCCGTCAGCCCGTCGCCGACGTTCAGCTTCTTCACCGCCGCCGCCAGCTTTTCCGAGAAGGCGTCATAGACGCCGGCCTGCACGTAGATCCGGTTGGCGCAGACGCAGGTCTGGCCGTTGTTGCGGAACTTGCAGATCATCGCGCCTTCGACCGCCGCATCCAGATCGGCGTCGTCGAACACGATGAAGGGCGCATTGCCGCCCAGCTCCATCGAGCACTTCAAAACCTGATCCGCCGCCTGCTTCAGCAGGATGCGGCCCACTTCGGTCGAGCCGGTGAAGGTCAGCTTGCGCACCTTCGGGTTCTCGCAGAACTCCTTGCCGATCTCCGAGGATTTCGACGAGGGCACCACGTTGAACACGCCCGCCGGAATGCCGGCGCGCTCGGCCAGCACCGCCAGCACGATGGCCGACAGCGGCGTTTCCTTGGCAGGCCGCGCGACGAAAGCACAGCCCGCGGCCAGCGCCGGCGCGGCCTTGCGGGTGATCATCGCATTGGGAAAGTTCCAGGGCGTGATCGACGCGGCGACGCCGATGGGCTGCTTGATCACGGTGATCCGCTTGTCGCGCTGGTGGCCCGGGATCGTCTCGCCATAAACCCGCTTGGCCTCTTCCCCGAAGAATTCCACGAAAGACGCGCCGTAGCCGATCTCGCCGATGGCCTCGGCCTTGGGCTTGCCCTGTTCGGCGGTCAGGATGATCCCGAGATCCTCGGAATTGGCCATCATCAGGTCATACCACTTGCGCAGGATCGCGGCGCGCTCCTTGCCGGTATGGCGCGCCCATTCCTTCTGCGCCGCATAGGCCGCGTCGATGGCGGCGGCGGCCTGGGCACGGCTGACGTCGGCGACTTCGGCGATCACATCGCCCCGAGCCGGGTTCGTCACGGCGAAGGTGCCGTTGTCGCCATCAACCCACTTTCCGTTGATATAGGCCCGCGTCTCAAGCAGACTTGGGTCCTTGAGGAGAGATTTGAGATCGGTTGTCGCGTCAAGCATCGGGGCCTCCTTCGGCAATATCCACTCGCGCACCCAAACCATTTGAGGCAGGATTTGTCCAGAACGACAGCGGGAGAAGTCGGGAATGGAACTGGATGACGCCTATGCCAACGGGAAGTATATCGAGGGGGGCGCAGCCTACCCGGACCGCTGGAACGCGGCAGCAGCGCAGTTCCGCGCGCAGATGGCCGAGGCCGGACGCGCCCGGCTGAACCAGCCCTATGACAGCGGTCCGCGCCATGGCTTCGACCTGTTCCTGCCCGAGGGCACGCCCAGCGGCGTGCTGGTCTTCGTGCACGGCGGCTACTGGCTGAACTTCGACCGGTCCACATGGTCGCATTTCGCGGCGGGCGGGCTGGGCCGGGGCTGGGCGGTTGCCCTGCCCTCCTATGACCTCTGCCCGCAGGTGCGCATAGCCGACATCACTTCCCAGATTGCCAAGGCGGTTCAAGCGGTTGCAGCCGCCGTGCCCGGCCCCATCGCGCTGACCGGCCATTCGGCCGGCGGTCATCTGGTGGCGCGGATGCTGGCGCCTGGAATGCTGAGCGCGGATTTCGCTGGGCGGATCCGCCATGTCGTTCCGATCTCGCCGCTCAGCGACCTGCGGCCCCTGCTGAAGACGACGATGAACGACAGTTTCGCAATGACCGAGGCCGACGCGACCGCGGAAAGCCCGGTCCTTCAACCGGCACCTGCTACCGCCGTCACCGTCTGGGTCGGCGGAGCTGAGCGGCCCGCGTTCCTCGATCAGGCGCGCTGGCTGGCCGAGGCCTGGAACGCGCCGAATGTGGTGGTTCCGGGCAAGCATCATTTCAACGTGATCGACGATCTGGCCGATCCCGACTCCGATCTGACCCGGACGCTGGCCGGGGCCTGACATGCGGTTGCCCCGTCTCTTCGCGGCCGCCATTGCTGCCATGCTTGCGCTGCCGCTCTGCGCCCAGAGCATCCGCCATATCTCCCTGCCCGAGGCGCAGGCCATCGACCCCGCTACCCTGTCGGACGCCGAACTGCTCGACCTGCTCGAGCGGCTGGAACAGGGGCGCGCACCGATGATGCGGCGGGTCTCGATGTTCGGGATCCCCACCGGCTTCGGGGCGCCGCGCGGGCTGTGGTTCGTCTCGGCGGCGACCACCAACCGCCGCGACCGGCGCACCCTGGGCGACTGGGACGCCTCCTTTGCCGTCGGCTTCGGGCTGGGCGATCCGGTCAACGGCATCGGCGTCACCCCGATCATCGACATCACGTCGGTCTCGGGCTTCCATTTCGCGGAATCCGGCAAGGTGGGCGTGAAACTCAGCCGCGAAGTCGCCTTCGGACCGAACTGGCGCGGCGCAGTGGGCCTCGACCTGGACAACCTGCTGACCTGGGGCGATTCGCGTGTGCTTGACGTGGAAACCACCCTCTCGGTCTCAGCCGTGCGGGGCGGCGGGCGCGGCTGGCGCTATCCGGTGATGCTCAGTGCGGGATACGGGACGGGTGTCAAGACCGGCACCAACGATCCCGGGTGGTTCGCCGGCGCGGGCGTCGGTCTCAGCGACAGCTACGGCCTCAGCCTGGGCTGGTATGGCGACGAGGCCATCGGCGGCGTGAACATCTGGACCGGGCGCAATAAAAACTTGCAGATTTCCCTCGGCGTCGGTGATATCACCAATAACGTCGATGGACGGAGACTGCTGGTCGGCGCCTCCTTTGCCCGACCCTTCCGGAACGCGCATTGAATTGCACAAGGACATTGCGATGAAACACCTAATCGTCCTGGCCTGCGGGCTTCTCGCCTCCGCCCCGGCCCTGGCTGGCGACAAGCCGGTAATCGTGACCGTGAAGCCGCCGGTCGTCGACTATTACGTCGGAACCGGCCCGATCCGATATTACGCCGGCACCGAAACCGTCACCTCGACAACTTCCGTGGATTACAACGGCGGCGACAGCAGCGCGGCCCCCGCAGCTGCCATCACAGGCCAGAACCGGGTCAGTGGCAGCGGAATCTCACGGGTTGAGGCCGATGCGCTCTATGCCCGCCTGCTGTCCGAGGCCAAGGCCCGCAAGCTGCGCTGACACCATCACAAACTAAGGCCCTTAAGCTGCTGCCGGACCACCGGCCGGCGCCGTTTTTACTTGCCAGCCCGGGCGGCAAAGTGACATCACTCCTTCGGGCACCGGCGATGGCGTCGCCTCATCCCCGCGGGATGCGCCCCCATCCGTCCTGTACGCCGGGACTCTTCTGATGGCGGAACAGGCGGGCGCGACAGGTGCTCCCTCCGCCACGCTGACGGAGGGTCGACCATGACGACACGCCCCGAATTCTACCGCTTTTCCAATGGCGAAAAGGCCAGCCTGCCCTTCTCTGCCGCCGAATACGACGACCGGCTCGCTGGCCTGCGCGCCAGCATGGACGACATGGGCGCCACCGCCGCCGTGCTCACCTCGATGCACAACATCGCCTATTACTCGGGCTTTCTCTATTGCTCCTTCGGCCGCCCCTACGGTCTGGTCGTGACCGAGACCGAGGCCGTGACGATCTCGGCGGGCATCGACGCCGGGCAGCCGGGCCGGCGCAGCCATACCGACACCCTCACCTATACCGACTGGGCGCGCGACAATTTCTGGCGCGCGGTACACTCGGTGACCGGCTCGGGCGGCGTGATCGGCTATGAGGGCGACCATCTCACGCTGACACAGCGCGACAAGCTCGAGGATTTCCTCGCCCCCGCCGTCATGGTGGACCTCGCCCCCGCCACCATGCGCCAGCGCATGATGAAGTCCGAAGCCGAAATCGCCCTGATCCGCGAAGGCGCCAGGATTGGCGACATCGGCGGCTACGCCATCCGCGACGCCGTGCGTGCCGGCCAGCGCGAAATCGACGTCGCCATGGCCGGACGTGACGCGATGGAACTGGAGATCGCGCGCAGCTTCCCCGACGCCGAATACCGCGACACCTGGGTCTGGTTCCAGTCCGGCCTCAACACCGACGGCGCCCACAACCCGGTCACCTCGCGCCGGCTCGAAACGGGCGACATCCTCAGCCTCAACGCCTTCCCGATGATCTCGGGCTATTACACCGCCCTCGAACGCACCATGTTCCTGGGCGAGGTCGACTCGGCCAGCCTGAAGATATGGGAGGCCAACGTCGCGGCCCATGAATACGGCATGAGCCTGCTGAAACCCAATGTCTCCTGCGCCGAGGTGACGCTTGCGATCAACGCCTTCCTTGCCGAGCGCGACCTGCTGCAATATCGCACCTTCGGCTATGGCCATTCCTTCGGCCTGCTCTCGCACTACTACGGCCGCGAGGCCGGTCTGGAACTGCGCGAGGACATCGACACCGCGCTGCATCCCGGCATGGTCATCTCGATGGAACCGATGCTGACCATACCCCAGGGCCAGCCCGGCGCGGGCGGCTATCGCGAACACGATATCCTGCTGATCACCGACGATGGAAACGAGAACATCACAGCCTATCCCTACGGCCCCGGCTTCAACGTGGTGAGTTGAAAATCCCTCACCCCGTAGGAAACCGTCGCACGCGTTTTGACGCAGCCGGATATGCTGCTAACTAGATATCCGAAACAGAACACGGACCCTGCCATGCCCGCACTGACTCTCCGCACGCTTGTGCTCTGCTCGGCGCTCGGACTTCTCGCCGCCTGCGGCGCACCGACCGAGCAAACGTCGCCCCCGGCAGCCGTGGGGCCATACAGTGCGGTCGACGATGGCGACATCACGATCCCGGCGGTCGATCCGCAATACCTGGTCGAACCCAACCGGCGCACCGAGGTGGCCTATAACGGCACCGAGGCGCCCGGTACCATCGTCGTCGATCCCTATGCCAAGTTCCTCTACTACGTCGAGGACGCCGGCCAGGCGACCCGCTACCCCATCGCCGTCGGGCGTGAGGGCAAGTCGTTCCGGGGCACAGGCACGATCCGCCGCAAGGAGGTCTGGCCCGGCTGGATCCCCACCGCCAACATGCTGCGCACCGAACCCGAGGTCTACGGACCCTTCCGCCGCGGCATTCCGGGCGGCGTCGCCAGCCCGCTCGGCGCGCGCGCGCTCTATCTCTATCGCGGCGGGCGCGACACCTACTTCCGCATCCATGGCACCAATGACGTGAGTTCGATTGGCAACGCCAATTCCGCCGGCTGCATCCGGATGTTCAACCAGGACATCATCCACCTCTTCGACCGCACCGAACTCGGCACCGACGTGGTCGTGCGCACCTATGACGAATCGGTGATGCTCGAAGGCGAGGAAATGGCCAACCGGGGCGTCGAACTGCCCCCCGTCATTCTCGACGCCGACGAGGTCTATGCCGCCGTCGAGGCCGAGAAATTCCGCCGCAAGCTCGAAGCCGAGGCTGCCGCCGGCGGAGAGGTGGTGGTGGTCGAGGAACCGCAGAAGAAAAAGCGCACGATCACCGAATGATCCGGCTTACAGCCGGATCACGTAATCCTTTCGGGTGAATTCGACGACCTCCCATGTGCCCCGGAACCCGGGGCGCAGGATGAAACTGTCTCCGGCGCGCACTTCCAGGACCGTGCCATCTTCACCGGTGATGATGGAATGGCCGATCAGGATGCGGCAGTATTCCCATTCCTCATAGGCAATCCGCCACTTTCCCGGCGTCGACTGCCAGATACCGCAATACAGCCCGTCGCGATCCTCGATGTTCCAGGTGGTAAACACCGGTTTGCCCGAGATCACTTTCTCGGGGTCCGGCGCCCCGAACTCGGGATCGACGTCGGCGTCGACGGTCTGGATCAGCGCGTTCATGGCTCTCTCCCCTCGAATCAATACGTCCATATACCGCCACCGCAACCTGCGGCAGTCGGGGATTCAGGGCAATCCGCCATCGCGTCAGACGTCCTCGGTGTCCTCGATCAGACGGGACAGGGCCTTTATCAGCGACTCCTTGGTATAGGGCTTCGCGACCACAGGAGCGGCGGGATATTGTGCCAGCGAATCCGACAGCGTGCCGTAACCGCTGGCCAGAACGAACGGAATCTTCCGCGCTGCCAGGAACTGCGCCACAGGCAGACTCGTCTCTGACCCCAGGTTGATGTCCAGAACCGCCAGCGAGATCGTATTGGCGTTCGCCACGCGAAACGCCTCGGCGACCGACGCCGCGATGTGCACGACTCCGGCGCCGAAATCGCTCAGAATGTCCGAGGCATCCATCGCGATGATCAGATTGTCCTCCACCACCATAGCCGCGCCTGACAGCTTGAACGTCGGCTCGCTCTCCGTCTCGAACATGTCCACCTTCGGCGCAGGTGCCGGGGTCCGCACCGTCACATAACGCTTCGGCAGCCGGAACTCCGCCGTCAGCCCGGACAGGCGATAGTCCACCCGTGCCTCGCCCTGCAGCTCGAAGGGTATGGATTTCTCGATGATCGTGGTCCCGAACCCGCGCCGCGTGGGCGCCTTGACCGCCGGACCCCCACTCTCGGTCCAGCGGATCCCAACGGTCTTTTCGTCCGGGAAATCGATCTCGACATGGATCTTGCCGGACGGCACCGACAAGGCGCCGTATTTGACCGAGTTGGTGACCAGCTCATGAAAGACCAGCGCCATGGTCGCAAAGGATTCCGGCGACAGGTCGACCTCGGGTCCGGTGATGGTCAGACGGTCTTCGTCCCCTTCGACATAGGCGCGCAGCTCGGTGAACAGCAACTCGCTGAACGGAATCGATTTCCACTCCGTCTTGGTCAGCTGGTCATGCGCCTGCGCCAGCGCATGGATGCGCCCGTCCACCGCCGCCGTGAAATCCTCGATCGATCCCGTGCTCTTGCCCGACTGTTTCACCAGCGACCGGATGAGGCCCAGGATGTTGCGCACCCGGTGGTTCAGCTCGGCGATCAACAATTCCTGCTGGTCGTGCGCGCGCTTGCGCTCCGCGTTCATTTCGTCCGACAGCTTCAGCACCACTTCCAGCAGCGTGACCCGTATGGCCTCCGCCGCCCGCAACGATGTCGCCGACCATGGGGCGGACCGGCTGCCGACGTCCTCTTTCCAGACCTCAAAGCTCTTTCGTGGCGTCAGCCGCGCGCCAAAGGCCCCGACCTCCACCGGTTTGTGGGGATTGCCCGCCCAGTTGACCTGGCGAGTCGTCTCCGTCCGGAACAGCACGAGGTAATCCCGCGGCTTGCGCGACACCGGAATCGCCAGAATTCCCGCGCAGGTATCGATCACATCCCTCAACGAGGGCAGATGCGCCATCAGATGGTCCGTCGCATAGACCCGCGACGCCGCCGACGTATTCAGAAAGCGCGCGATCTTCTCGAAATCCTGGGCCTTGGGCGCCTTGCCCTGCGTCAGGTAGGTGCCGTCGGAGAACAGAGCAATGCCGTCGAACGGGATGACCTTCGCGATCTCGCGCGCCACGCCCGCGAATCCCTTGGTCAGGTCCTCGCCCGAACTCAGCTGCATCATCAGCCGGTCATGCAGCTTCTGCGCCCGTCCCGTGGTCTCGGACAGCGACCGCGCCTCGGAGCGTTCCAGCTCATAGGCGTAGAACTGCGCCAGCAACTCGATGGCCGTGCGCCGCTCGTAGTCGATGTAGAGCGGCTCGCGGCTGTGGCAGGCAAACAGGCCCCACAGCTCGCCCCGAATGATGATCGACACCGACATGGAGGCCCGCACCTTCATGTTTCTCAGATATTCCAGATGGATCGGCGACACCGCGCGGGTCACCGCCAGCGACAGGTCCAGAGGCTGGCCCTCCGGACTGAACTGCGGCTCGATGGGCGACACCTCGCCATCCACATCGGAGATCAGCCGCAGCAGACTGCGTTTGTAGAGCTCGCGCGCCTGCCGGGGAATGTCCGATGCCGGGAAATGCAGCCCCATATAGCTCTCGGTATCGCTGCTGTCCTTTGCCTCGGCGATCACCTTGCCGTCCCCCTGGGGGCCGAACTGATAGACCATGACTCGGTCGAACCCCGTCAGGCCCCGCAGCTGCTCCGCCGCCGTGTGCGATACGGAGAGAACGTCCGGCTCCACCGCGATCCGCCGCATCATCGGCGTGACGATGGCCAGCTCGTCGTGATCCGTGCCCCGCGATTTCGCTTCGAACTCGATCACGAAGCTGGTGTTGGACTGGTGCACGCTGATGTCGAACATCCGCCCGTCCTCGAACACCTCCAGCCCGAACATCCGACCCACCGAATTTTCGTTGCTGCAGGTTCCCAGCCGGTCCCGCAGCCTGTCGATCGTGTTTGCGGGGAGGAACTGCGCCAGCGGGCAGCCGACCAGCCGATCCGAATCGATCCCCAGGATCTCCCGCGTATTGCGGGACGCATGCTGCACGATCCAGTCGGCGGATACGGCAATCAGCGCGCCGAAGGCCTGGACATTGCCCAGGATGTGGATTGGCTCGCGGTCGCAGTTCGTCAGATCAACGGGCGTGTCGGTCGAGATAAAGGGTTCGTTCATGTGGTCCGTTCAGTGGGAGGGTTGATCAGTCTGGCGGCTTCCGACTGGAATATGCGAAAGGCCCGCCTGGCATCTTCCACCAGGCGCGTCGCGGTCCCGGAACCGGACGGAATCTCGGCGATCCGGCGCGCAAAGGCCTTCCACGCACCGAGATCCGGCTCGTGCTCAAACGCGCCGGTCTGTTGATGGGGTTCGAGAGACCTGCGCAGCACAGTGAGGCCAAGCTGAGAGCCAAGAGCGACATAGGCCACCGCGTCCCCGTCCAGCGCCTCGTCCGTCTCGGCAGGCGCATCGCCAGGAAAAGACTGTTGCAGCGATGCCACCGTGTTGCGGATCAGCGAGGTGGCCTCGGAAGCCTCCCAGCCGCAGGCGCGACCGAGCCGCAGCATTCCGCGATACTGGATGTGAGAGAACACGTCGCGCCCCTCCGGAGTCGACAGGTCCAGCGTCGACATCAGAGTATCGAGTTCGACATGGTCCTGGCCGGTTTCCTGGCGCAACCTCAGGCGCAGATCGGGTAAGGCGGCGTTCACAGTAAGGGAGGGTTCGTTCAACTACATGCAGCCTGGTCAGAAATACGGTCGCCGGCCATAGCAGCAAGCTTTTGACCGAAAACGCCGAGGCTACGCGATGGGTTCCGAAGAAAATCAAAAAAATGATCTTCTCCGTCACGCCCCAAAAAAGGGATGTCTGGTGACCCCGGCAGGACTTGAACCTGCAACCTATCCCTTAGGAGGGGATTGCTCTATCCAGTTGAGCCACGAGGTCGCCGCCCCGCTCTTACCCGGCTTCGCGGGGCTTGTCATCGGTCTTGGGGCAGAATGTGAACAGTTGTTGAACCGGCCAGCGCGATTGCGGTAACGTCAGCCAAAGGCAACCGGAAAGACCCCACGTGTCCAACGACCACAAAAGACCGCTGACGCTCAGGGATGTCTCCGAAGCCTCCGGCGTTTCCGAAATGACGGTCAGCCGCGTCCTGCGTAACCGGGGCGACGTGTCCGAAGCGACGCGCGAGAAGGTGCTCGCCGCCGCCAAGGAGCTGGGCTACGTCCCCAACAAGATCGCCGGTGCGCTGGCGTCGAACCGGGTGAACCTGGTTGCGGTCATCATCCCGTCGCTGTCGAACATGGTCTTCCCCGAGGTGCTGACCGGAATCAATCAGGTGCTGGAAGACACCGAGTTGCAGCCGGTGGTCGGCGTCACCGACTACCTGCCCGAGAAGGAAGAGCGCGTCCTCTACGAGATGCTCTCCTGGCGGCCCTCCGGCGTCATCATCGCTGGGCTGGAACATTCCGAGGCCTCGCGCGCCATGCTCGAGGCCGCGGGCATCCCGGTGGTCGAGATCATGGATACCGACGGCAAGCCGGTCGACGCCATGGTGGGTATTTCGCACCGCCGCGCGGGGCGCGAGATGGCGGCGGCGATCCTCAAGGCGGGGTACCGGCACATCGGCTTCATGGGCACCAAGATGCCGCTCGACCACCGCGCCCGGAAACGCTTCGAAGGCTTTACCGAATATCTTGCCAAGAACGGCGTCGAGATCGAGGACCGAGAGTTCTATTCCGGCGGCTCCGCGCTCGCCAAGGGCCGCGAGATGACGCAGGCCATGCTCGAACGTTCGCCCGAGCTCGATTTTCTTTATTATTCCAACGACATGATCGGGGCCGGCGGGCTGCTCTACCTGCTCGACAAGGGCATCGACGTCCCCGGCCAGATCGGCCTTGCCGGCTTCAACGGCGTGGAACTGCTCCAGGGTCTGCCGCGCCAGCTTGCCACCATGGACGCCTGCCGCCTCGAAATCGGGCGCAAGGCGGCCGAGATCATCTCGGCCCGCCTGTCCGAGCCGCCGGCCGAGACCGAAAGCCAGATCACGCTGGTGCCCAAGATCAGTTATGGCGACACGCTGAAGCGGCGCTGATGGCGCACCCCCGGCTCGACAACCGCGCCGCCCGCGCACTCTTCCTCGACCGCCATGCACTGGCCGAAGCACCCTCGGGCCCTGGCAAGGGCGACGACCTGCAGTCGCTGATCGAACGTCTGGGCTTCGTCCAGCTCGACAGCGTCAACACCGTGGCCAGGGCGCATGACCTGATCCTCTTCGCCCGCCGTCCGGCCTACCGCACCGAGAACCTGACAAGGCACTATGCCAAGGGTCAGCTCTTCGAACACTGGACGCATGACGCCTCGGTCATCCCGCGCGCCTTCTATCCCCACTGGCAGGTCCGGTTCGCCCGCAACGCGGCGACGCTGAAAGAGCGGTGGAAGACCTGGCAGGGCGACGCCTTCCACGACCATTTCGAACCGGTGCTGACCCATATCCGCGACAACGGTCCGGTCAGCGCGGCCGAGGTCGGCGGCGACGAGAAGAAGGGCGGTTCCGGCTGGTGGGACTGGCACCCCTCCAAGGCCGCGCTCGAATACCTCTGGCACACCGGTGCGCTGACCGTGGTGGGCCGCGACTCCTTCCGCAAGCGCTATGACCTGACCGAACGGGTGATTGAAGAGACCCTGCGCACCTATTGCCCCGACCCGGCCGAAACCATCGACTGGTGCTGCACCGCCGCGCTCGACCGGCTGGGTTTCGCCACTTCGGGTGAAATCGCCGCCTTCTGGGCCACGGTGACACCGCAGGAGGCGAAAGACTGGTGCGCGGCAGAATGCGCGGCGGGCCGTCTGGAGACGGTGAGGGTCGAATGCGCCGGGGGCGCCGAGCGCGCCGTCTTCGCCCGCCCCGGTCTGGCCGAGACGGAGGTCCCCGCCGTCACCAACCGCCTGCGCGTGCTCAGCCCCTTCGACCCGGCCCTGCGCGACCGCAACCGCGCCGAAAAGCTGTTCGGTTTCCACTACCGCATCGAAATCTTCGTGCCCGAGGCAAAGCGCCAATACGGCTATTACGTCTTCCCCCTGCTCGAGGGCGACCGCATCGTCGGCCGCATCGACATGAAGGCGCAACGCGATCAGGACGTGCTGCGCGTCACCGCCCTCTGGCCCGAGCGCGGCGTCGCTTGGGGTGCCGGCCGCCAGGCCCGGCTCGAGTCCGAGCTTGCCCGCCTCTGCCGGCTCGCCGGCGTCTCCCGCGTGGAGTTTGCTGGCGGCTGGCTGCGCGAGCCGAAGTAAGGCCCCCGGACCGGCTCGCACGGCCATTGCGCAACATCCGGGTCGCTTTCCCCCCGCCGCGAAGAGCACAAAGGCGGGAAAAGGAGACCCCGTCATGATCCGCTTCACCGCCCTGCCGACCGCCGAAGTCCGCGCCCTGCAATCGGGTGCGCCGGATGCCTATGGCAACGCGCCCGAACGCGCCGTCTCGGACGGCAAAGGCAATCCCTGCCGCCACTGCCTGCGCCAGATCCGCGAGGGTGCCGCGATGCTGATCCTCGCGCATCGCCCCTTCCCGGCATTGCAACCCTATGCAGAAACCGGCCCGATCTTCCTCTGCGCCGAACCTTGCGAGCCGGGCGGGGGCACGGAGATCCCGGCAGCGCTGGCCTCGCCCGAATACCTCATCAAGGGCTACAACGCCGCCGACCGGATCGTCTATGGCACTGGCCGGATCGTCCCCACCGAAGACATTCCCGCCGCCGCCGAAACCATCCTCGCCCGAGACGACATCGCCTATGTCCACGTCCGCTCGGCGCGCAACAACTGTTATCAGGCACGGATCGAGCGCAGTTGAGGCATTGCGGCCCTTGCCCCGGCGGGACCGATTGCGCATAAACGCGGGCACAGTCGGTCGGCAGAAGGACGTGGCCCGCAATGAGCATCGAAGCGCCGGAAACAAAGGTCGTGGACAGCTATCGTGTCGCCTGCGATGGCGGCGAGGGTGCGCTGGGTCATCCGCGTGTCTGGCTCAGCATCCCGCACGAGACCGGCTTTGTCGAATGCCCCTATTGCGACTGCAAATACGTCCACAAGGACTTTTCGGCCGCGGCGTGATCCGCCGCGCAACTTGATTGTCGCCCTTCTCGGCGCTGTCCTTTCAGGCAGTTCCGCCCGCACGGCCCCAGATCATCGCATTCTGATCACCACCCGTCTCCACTTCGGCAGCTGGGTGCCGCTTCAGCTTGCGGTGAATATCCTGCGCGCCTCTCGCGCAAGCGGGCGGTTGCGTAGTGACACCCCATCGGGCGTTTAACTTCGGGACACACACCAAGGTCCAAATCCGACCTGAAATCCGAACCGAGTCCGCCCTCAAGAGTCGTCCACGCCCGAGCATTGCAGCCAGCCCCCCGATGCGGGATACAAGAGGCAGACTGAAACAGGAGATCCCGCGATCATGGCGACCACCACCTTTGGCAAAGGCTGCCATCTCCACCTGATCGACGGCTCGGCCTTCATCTTCCGCGCCTTCCATGCACTACCGCCGCTCACCCGCAAATCCGACGGCCTCCCGATCGGCGCGGTCGCGGGCTTCTGCAACATGATCTTCAAGATGGTCGAGGACAACTCCGGCCCCGACGCCCCGACCCATGTCGCCGTGATCTTCGACAAGGGCAGCCACACCTTCCGCAACGAGATGTATGACCTCTACAAGGCCAACCGCGAGGAGATGCCCGAAGACCTGCGCCCGCAAATCCCGCTGACCCGCGCCGCCACCGAGGCCTTCAACATCGCCTGCAAGGAACTCGCCGGATACGAGGCCGACGACATCATCGCCACCCTCTCCTGCCAGGCCCGGGCCGCCGGCGGCCGGGTGACGATCATCAGCTCGGACAAGGATCTGATGCAGCTGGTCGGCGACGGGGTCGAGATGTTCGACGCCATGAAGAACAAGCGCATCGACCGCGACGGCGTGTTCGAAAAGTTCGGCGTCTACCCCGACCGCGTGGTCGACGTGCAGGCGCTGGCCGGCGACGCGGTCGACAACGTGCCGGGCGCGCCCGGGATCGGCATCAAGACCGCCGCCCTGCTGATCAATGAATTCGGCTCGCTGGAAGAGCTGCTCGACCGCGCCGGCGAGATCAAGCAACCCAAGCGTCGGGAGGTTCTGACCGAGAAACGCCAGCAGATCGAACTCAGCAAGAAACTGGTGCAGCTGGATTGCGAAACACCGCTCGATTTCACCCTCGACGACCTTGAGGTCAGGGAACCCGACGCCGAAGTGCTGATGGCCTTCCTCGCCGAGATGGAGTTCCGCACCCTGACCCGGCGCGTGGCCGAGAAATTTGGCCTCGACACGCCCGCGATTTCGGAAAACCCCGTCGAAACCACGGGTGACGCGCCCGCCGCCCCGGATGCGCCCGGATTTGACAAGGCGGTTTACACCTGCATCCGCGACACCGCCGCTCTGGAGACCTGGATCGCCCGCATCCGCGAACGGGGCTATGTGGCGGTGGACACCGAAACCACCTCTCTCGACGAGATGAAGGCCGAACTCGCCGGCATCTCGCTTTGTGTGGACGCCGGAGAGGCCTGCTATATCCCCGTCGGCCATCGCGACGGCGCCAAGGGCGATCTGTTCGGATCGGACGACCTGGCCGAGGGGCAACTTTCCCTCGACGTCGTGCTGACGCTGCTCAAGCCCGTGCTGGAGGACGACTCGATCCTCAAGATCGGCCAGAACATGAAATACGACGCCAAGATCTTTGCCCGCCACGGGATCGCCGTGGCGCCGATCGACGATACCATGCTGATGTCCTATGCGCTGCACGGCGGGCTGCACAACCACGGCATGGACCTGCTGAGCGAGACCTATCTGAACCACGTGCCGATTCCGATCAAGCCGCTGCTCGGCTCGGGCAAATCGGCCATCACCTTCGACCGGGTGAACATCGACGATGCAACCGGTTATGCCGCCGAAGATGCCGATATCACCCTGCGCCTGTGGCAGGTCTTCAAGCCCCGCCTGCATGGGGCCCGTGTCACCACCGTCTACGAGACGCTGGAGCGTCCGCTGGTGCCGGTGCTGGCCCGGATGGAGATGTCGGGCATCAAGGTCGACCGCGACACGCTCAGCCGCATGTCCAACGCCTTTGCGCAGAAGATGGCGGGGCTCGAGTCCGAGCTGTACGAACTGGCCGGACGCAGCTTCAACGTCAATTCACCGGCCCAGGTGGGCGAGATTCTGTTCGATCAGATGAGCCTGGAGGGCGGCAAGAAGACGAAGACCGGCCAATGGTCGACCCCGGCCGACGTGCTGGAGGATCTGGCGACGCTACACGACTTCCCGGCCCGCGTTCTCGACTATCGCCAGCTGCAAAAGCTCAAGTCGACCTATACCGATGCCCTGCAGGACCATATCAACGCTGAGACGGGACGGGTGCATACCTCCTACGCCATCGCCGGGGCCAACACCGGGCGGCTCGCCTCGACCGACCCGAACCTGCAGAACATTCCCGTCCGCACCGAAGAGGGACGCCGCATCCGCGAGGCCTTTGTGGCCGAGCCGGGCAAGGTGCTGGTCAGCCTCGATTATTCCCAGATCGAGCTGCGCATCCTGGCCCATACCGCCGACATCCCCGAGCTGAAACAGGCCTTTGCCGACGGGATCGACATTCACGCGCTGACCGCCTCGGAGATGTTCAACGTCCCGCTCGCCGAGATGACGCCCGAGATCCGCCGCCGCGCCAAGGCAATCAACTTCGGGGTGATCTACGGCATCTCTGGCTTCGGCCTTGCCCGCAACCTGCGCATCCCGCGGGCCGAAGCGCAGGGGTTCATCGACCGCTATTTCGAGCGCTTTCCCGGCATCCGCACCTACATGGACGCCACCATCGCCTTTGCCAAGGAACACGGCCACGTGCAGACGCTGTTCGGGCGCCGCATCCACACGCCCGAGATCAACGCCTCGGGTCCCCAGGCCGGATTCGCGCGCCGCGCCGCCATCAATGCGCCGATCCAGGGGACGGCCGCGGACGTCATCCGCCGGGCGATGGTGCGGATGGAGTCGGCCATCGAGGGGCTGCCGGCGACCATGTTGTTGCAGGTGCACGACGAATTGCTGTTCGAAGTCTCAGAGGAAGCCGTGGACGATACCATTGCCCGCGCCAAATCCGTGATGGAAGGCGCCGCCGCTCCGGCGGTGCATCTGGCGGTGCCGCTGGTGGTGGATGCAGGAAAAGGGGCGAATTGGGCGGAAGCGCATTGAGGGGTATTGCATTCGGCCCGATAAATCGGACGTCGCTTGCGCATCGCATGGCAGTTACGAGCCAGAAACATGCGGCGCCCGCTTGTGTTTGGGGTGCGGCACATTTAGCCTTTGCGCGAAGATTTCGCGTATTATGCTGCATCCTGAACAACTGCTTTGCGCTTCGCCGCATCTCCCGATCTTCGTGAGATTTTACTATTGATGGAAATCACAGCATGAGATTCTTTGATTGGGTTAGATCACTTCTTGCCAGGTCGACCCTTGGCACCCGGATCTCAGCCGACAATACGACGGGACCCGATCCAAATCTCCGCGACCCCGATGATCCGGCATATCAACAAACGCATGATGCCCTGCAGAGTTATTGGGAAAAAGTAGGTCAGGTCGATCCTATCGTCATTTCATATATTGTTAATCCTATGTTCTTAGGGTCACCCCCGTGGCCGGGTGGCAAGCAGGTATTCAGAATAATTAGAGCAGCGGAAAGTCTGATCATCGCGTCAGATGGGCTTTCCGCCCCATTCGAAGAAGATAAGAACATTCTGCAAAACGGCTTCCAAATGGAGGTGTTCATAGAGATAAAGGGCCAACAAGCTATGGAGCTTGATGACATCAAATCATCGGCTGCCTTTGCACTTATTGAGGAAGCGGCCAGACAGGTTGCAGACTGGGGAGGGATCAGCGAGTTACTTGATGAATTTCATTTGGCATCTTCCGAAATACCCGTTTCAAGCGACGCCATCCCCGAAAGATTCCTAACCTCAGATGGCCGCGTCGGCGTCATCTTTGGAATGGTTGCCGAAGGCCGTCCCAAAATAGTACCGAATACACCGCTATCACCAGTTCGGATGGTGCCTGTAACCGTCTTGCTGCCGAGCGAAGTGCAGGAAGCTGCCGATGGCACTGAACAGCGAGATCGTATTGCCAAAAGGCTTATCGATGCGGGCTACCGGCATTTCTCCTGTTTCGAACGCGATGGGGTCGTTTGATTTCCGGTAAGGTTCCGGGCGGACATTCGCTGAATCGCCGTATGACTCGAGAACCCTTGCTTTTTTGAAAGCGACTGCAAGGTAATCCTCTCTCCCCCAAAAACTCCGTGTAACTTGCCCACAAACCTTCAGGGACAGTCCCCTACCCCATCACCCCCCGCATCCACTCCAGCGACATCTCCGTCCGCTTCGTCGTCGGCTTGTATTCCGCGCTGACCCAGCCGTCGTAGCCCGACGCCTCGATCGACGCGAAGAGCCGGGCGAAATCCACCGTGCCGCGGCCGGGTTCGGTGCGGCCCGGGGCATCGCCGATCTGGACGTGCACAACCCGTGCACAATGCGTCTGCCAGACGTGCACCGCGTCGCCGTGAATCACCTGGGCGTGGTAGCTGTCGTATTGCAGCCCGACGTTGGGCCGGTTCACCGCGTCAAGCAGCCGGGCGGCCAGCGCATAATCGTCCAGAAAATACCCCGGCTGATCGCCCTGGTTCAGCGGCTCGATGGTGAAGCGCTGGCGCGGCGCGGTGTCGGCCAGCCATTGCAGGTTGGCGACGCAGGTGTCGAAGGCGGCCTCGGCCTTGGTATAACCGGTCATGACGTGGATCAGCCCGGGCCTCAGCACCCCGGCATAGCGCAGCACGCGGCGCATGTCGTGGCGGAAGCGGTCCTCGCCACCCGGCACGGCGGCAAAGCCCGGATCGCCGCCGGTGTAATTCGGCGGCGGCGCGTTCATCAGCACGAAGTCCAGCCCGTTGGCGATCAGGGCGCGCTGGGTCGCGCTGGCGGCGACATCGTAGGGAAAGAGGATCTCGGCCCCGGTAAAGCCCGCCTTGGCCGCGGCGGCGAAGCGGTCGAGATAGGGCAGTTCGGTGAAGAGTAGCGAAAGGTTGGCTGCGAGTTTCACGTTTCTGGCCCCTGCATCCTGGTCTCAGAACCGCCGCGCCGGTGACCAGCCTCAGTCCCGCGGCAGCTGGCTGGCGGCGCGGGCAAGGGACTCGATCCCGGACCAGTCGCCCTTGGCGGCCATCGCGGCGGGCGCGACCCAGCTGCCGCCGGCGCAGGCGACGTTCGGCAGGCTGAGATATGTCGTGGCGTTTTCCGGCGTGACGCCGCCGGTGGGGCAGAAGGAGATCTGGGGCAGCGGCGCGCCGATGGCCTTGAGCGCGGGGGCGCCGCCCGAGGCCTCGGCGGGAAAGAACTTCATCATGTCATAGCCGCGCGCGAGCAGGCGCATGGCCTCGGTCGCCGTCGCCGCGCCGGGCAGCAGGGGCAGGCCCTCGGCCTCGCAGGCCGCCAGCAGTTCGTCGGTCGCCCCGGGGGAGACCCCGAATTTCGCACCCGCCGCGACGGCGGCCTTCACGTCCGCGGGGGTCACCAGCGTGCCCGCGCCCACGACGCCGCCCGGCACCGCGGCCATCGCGCGGATCACGTCGAGCGCGACGGGCGTGCGCAACGTCACCTCGAGCACCGGCAGGCCGCCGGCCACCAGCGCCTCGGCCATCGGCCGGGCATGGGCGAGATCGGCGATCACCAGCACCGGCACGATGGGCGCCAGCGCGCAGAGGTCACGGGTGCGGCGGCTGGCGTCCTTAGGGGTGAGGCTCATGGGTCAGGCTCCAAAGATCGTGGCGCCGGTATCGGCCGAGCCGACGGTCCGGCGGAAGGTGGCGAAGAGTTCGCGCCCCACGCCGGCTTCGTTGGCAGAGAGGTCGGCCGTAACGGCGTCGCGGTCGAGAACGCCCTCGGTCAGGATATCGAGCCGCCCTTCGACGGCATCGACACGCAGGATGTCGCCGTCCTGCAGGCGGGCGATGGCGCCGCCGTCCAGCGCTTCGGGGCAGACGTGGATAGCGGCGGGCACCTTGCCCGAGGCGCCGGACATCCGGCCGTCGGTCACCAGAGCCACCTTGTGGCCGCGGCCCTGCAGGATGGCCAGGATCGGCGTCAGGCTGTGCAGTTCGGGCATCCCGTTGGCCTTGGGCCCCTGGAAGCGGACGACGACGATGACGTCGGTGGTGAACTCGCCGGCCTTGAAGGCGGACTTGACCGCCTCCTGATCGTGGAAGACCCGCACGGGGGCTTCGACGACGTGATGTTCGGGGGCGACGGCCGATACCTTCATCACCGCGGTGCCCAGCGTGCCGGAGAGGCGTTTGAGGCCGCCGGTCGGCTGGAAGGGATCGTTGGCGGGGCGCAGGATCCTGTCGTTCAGGCTGGCGCTTGCGCCCGGGGTCCAGGTCAGCGCGCCGTCGATCAGCCTGGGTTCGGCGGTATAATGCTCCAGCCCCTCGCCCGCGACGGTGCGGGTGTCTGGGTGCAGCAGGCCCGCGCGCAGCAGGTCGCCGATCATGTAGCCGAGGCCGCCGGCGGCATGGAAGTGGTTCACGTCGGCCAGGCCGTTGGGGTAGACCCGCGCCATCAGGGGCGTGATGTCCGAGAGGTCCGAGAAGTCCTGCCAGTCGATCACGATGCCCCCGGCGCGGGCCATGGCGATCAGATGGATCAGCAGGTTGGTCGAGCCGCCGGTGGCGTTCAGCCCGACGATGCCGTTGACGAAGGCGCGTTCGTCAAGCACGTGGCAGGCGGGTGTATAGTCGTTGCCGAGCGCGGAGAGCGACAGGGCGCGGCGGGCGCCTTCGACGGTCAGCGCGTCTCGCAACGGCGTATTGGGATTGACGAAGCTGGACCCCGGCAGGTGCAGGCCCATGAACTCCATCAGCATCTGGTTGGTATTGGCCGTTCCGTAGAAGGTGCAGGTGCCGGGGCCGTGATAGGCCGCCATCTCGGCCTCCATCAGGCGGTCGCGGCCGACCTCTCCGGTGGCGAACTGCTGGCGCACCTTGGCCTTTTCGTCATTGCTGATGCCGCTGGTCATCGGACCGGCGGGCAGGAAGACGATGGGCAGGTGGCCGAAGGCCTGGGCCGCGATCACGAGGCCGGGCACGATCTTGTCGCAGACGCCCAGGAAGACGGCGGCGTCGAAGGTGGCGTGCGACAGGGCGATGCCCGCGGCGAGCGCGATGGTGTCGCGCGAGAACAGGCTCAGCTCCATCCCCGCCTCGCCCTGGGTGACGCCGTCGCACATCGCGGGCACGCCGCCGGCCACCTGCGCGGTGCCGCCGGCCGAGCGGGCCGCGGCGCGGATCAGGTCGGGGAAACGCTCGAAGGGCTGATGCGCCGAGAGCATGTCGTTATAGGCGGTCACGATGCCGAGATTGCCGGCGTCGCCCCTGGCCAGCGCCTGCTGATCCGTCCCGGCGGCGGCAAAGGCATGGGCCTGGCCGCTGCAGGTCAGATGCGCCCGCGCCGGACCTTTCGAGGCCGCGGCGCGCATCCGGGCGAGATAGGGCTGACGGGTCGCTTCGCTGCGCGCGATGATCCGGTCGGTGACGCGTGCCAGCGTGGCGTTCAGGGTCATCGGGTCGCTCTCCGTTGCCGGTAAACACCGTTAGTTAGCGCTAACAAGCCCGACAGATCAATCCCGCGCCGCGCCCGCATCTTCTCTGGTTCACAAATACCCTCGGGGGGGCCGCGCCAAAGGCGCGGCGGGGGCAGAGCCCCCGGATCGGACGCCGGTCGCAGGGCTGAACGGAGGGTCGATGCGCTCATCCCTTGAGGTCCTCCGAGGGAATGATCGGAAAGAACGCCCCCGACGACCACAGCCCGAACCACCCGTCGTGATGGGCGCCGATCTCGACCAGCCGGTAAAAGCTCTTGCGGTCGATCAGCGCCTCGAGATTGGCGCGGACCAGCACATAGGGAGACGGCTCTCCGGTTTCTGCGTCGCGCTCGACGCGGATCGGATGGTCTGGCCCGGCGGCGGCCTTGTCGCCGACGTTCGTCGTGAAGGTCAGAACCTGGTCCGTGCCCTGCCCCGTCCGTTCGAAGTCGACCGCCACGAAGGGCGCGTCCTCGACGGTGATCCCCACCTTCTCGACCGGGGTGACGAGGTAGTATTTCCCCTCTTCCTTCTTCAGAATCGTCGAGAAGAGGCGCACCAGTTCCGGCCGCCCGATGGGCGTGCCGAGATAGAACCAGGTCCCGTCGCGGGCGATGCGCATGTCGAGATCCCCGCAGAAATCGGGGTTCCAGAGATGCACAGGCGGCAATCCGCGCGACTTCGCCTTGCGCACGGCCTGTGCAATGCCTTCTGCCGACGGGGTAACGGCATTTTGTCCACTCATAGCTTTTGCCATTTCCTTCCGGCGCGATACACTCGATGTGACCGCTTCTACAAAGCATATACGTCCCCCGAAAGGAAAGTCATGTCCGAACCCGCAGATCTGGTCGCCGAGATCGAAGCGCTGGAAGCCAAACTTGCCGAGGCCAAGCAGTCGATCACCCGCCGATTCATCGGACAGGAACGGGTCGTGGAACTGACGCTGGCGGCGCTTCTGTGCGGCGGCCATGCCCTGCTGATCGGGCTTCCGGGCCTCGGCAAGACCCGGCTGGTCGAGACGCTGTCGACCGTGATGGGGCTGCATGGCAACCGGATCCAGTTCACCCCGGACCTGATGCCGGCGGATATCCTCGGGTCGGAAGTGCTCGACACCTCGGCGGATGGCACGCGGCATTTCCGCTTCATTCAGGGGCCGATCTTCTGCGAGCTGCTGATGGCGGACGAGATCAACCGCGCCAGCCCGCGCACCCAGTCGGCGCTGCTGCAGGCGATGCAGGAGCGTGTGGTGACGGTGGCGGGCGAGAACCGGCCGCTCGGCCAGGCGTTCCACGTGCTGGCCACGCAGAACCCGATCGAGCAGGAGGGCACCTATCCACTGCCCGAGGCGCAGCTTGACCGTTTCCTCGTGCAGATCGACGTGCCCTATCCGGACCGGGCGACGGAACGGGACATCCTGCTGGCCACCACCGGCGTTGCCGAGGACAAGGCGGTGCAGGTCTTCAGCCGCGAGGAGCTGCTTGCGGCGCAGGTGCTGCTGCGGCGGATGCCGGTCGGGGATTCCGTGGTCGAGCTGATCCTGGACCTCGTCCGCGCCTTCCGGCCGGAAGAGCCGGACGCCTCGGACCGGGTGCGCGATACGGTTGCCTGGGGTCCGGGTCCGCGCGCGGCGCAGGCGCTGATGATGACGGTGCGGGCACGGGCCATGCTGGAGGGCCGGCTGGCGCCCAACGCCGAAGACGTGATCAACATGGCGCGCCCGGTGCTGAGCCACCGCATGGCGCTGAACTTTGCCGCCCGCGCGCGGGGCGACAGCCTGGCCGGTCTGATCGAGGAAACCGCACAGAAGCTGACCCGCGTCGGGGCCGCCGCGTGACCAACCCCATCGCCCTGCGCGAATTTGCCGAGGCCGAAGCCGGCCGTCTGCCGCCGCTGCTGGCGCGTGCCGAGCAACTGGCCGGTACCGTCCTGCTGGGCGAACACGGACGGCGGCGCGCGGGGCTGGGGGACAACTTCTGGCAATACCGCCCGGCCCAGCCCGGCGACAGCCGGCGGATGATCGACTATCGCCGGTCGGCGCGGGGCGATCAGCAATTCGTGCGCGAGCGGGAATGGCAGATCGCGCAGTCGGTGATGCTCTGGGTCGATCGGGGCGCCTCGATGCGCTTTGCGTCGGACAACCGTCTGCCGCCCAAGATCGACCGCGCGCGGCTGCTGGGACTGGCCGTGGCCATCCTGCTGGTGCGCGGCGGCGAGCGGGTCGGGCTGACTGGCACCAGCCTGCCGCCCCGGCGCGGCAACGACCAGATCGCGCGGCTGGCCGAGACGCTGTCGGTCGATGCCGCCGCCGATTACGCCCCGCCCGAGCATCGGGCGATGATCCCCCATGCGAGGGCGGTGTTCATTTCCGATTTCCTCGGCGATATCGCCGAAGTGCGGCTTGCTCTGACCAAGGCCGCCGATCGCGGCGTGCGGGGGATGCTGTTGCAGGTGCTCGATCCTGCCGAGGAACAGTTCCCCTTTCGCGGGCGGACGATCTTTGAAAGCGTCGGGGGCACGCTGCGGCATGAAACGCTGAAGGCCAACGAACTGCGCGACCGCTATCTTGCCCGTTTGTCCGAACGGCGCGACGAGCTGACCGGCCTGTGCCGGGCCACGGGCTGGCAATTCGGGATGCATCACACCAGCGAAAGCGCGCAGGCGGCGCTGCTGTGGCTCTACCGCGCGCTGGACGGGGGCACGCGATGACGGTTCTCGGCGGCATCGGGTTCGCCTCGCCCTGGCTGCTGCTGGGGCTGCTGGTCCTGCCGATCCTCTGGATCATCCTGCGCGCCATCCCGCCCGCGCCGATCCGGCGCCGGTTTCCGGGCGTGGCGCTGCTGCTGGGCCTGAAGGACGACGAAAGCGTCAGCGACCGCACGCCCTGGTGGCTGCTGCTGTTGCGGATGGTCGCCGTCGCAGCCCTGATCGTGGGGCTGGCGGGGCCGGTCCTGAACCCACGGCAGGCGGAAAACGGGGCCGGGCCGCTGCTGATTTTGCTGGACGCGAGCTGGGCCGGGGCGACGCATTGGGATGCGAAGTCCGATCTGATCGACGCGCAGCTGACCGAAGCGGGGCGCGCGGGTCGGACGGTGGCGATTGTGCGGCTGAGCGAACCCGAGGCGGTGGTCTTTCAGGCGGCGGATGCGTGGAAGACGCGGCTGCCGGGGCTGATCCCGCAGCCCTGGTCGCCGAGCGAACCGCAGCTGGCGGGCGTGACGGCGGCGCTGGATGCCGTGCCGGGCGGGTTCGAGACCTACTGGTTCGGCGACGGCATCGATTATCCGGGGCGCGCGGATCTGGCCGAGGCGGTGCTGGCGCGCGGGCCGGTCCGGGTGTTCCAGAATGGCGCGGCCGTGCTGGGGCTTGCGCCGGCGACCTTTGCCGATGGCGCGGTCCAGCTGACGGCCCGGCGGTCGGTGCCGGGGGCGGAGAGCGAGATTTCGGTTCTGGCCGAAGGGCGCGATCCGGCGGGGAATGCGGCGACGCTTGGTCAGGCCACGGCGACCTTTGCGGCGGGCGAGACCACGGCCGAGACCGCGCTGGCGCTGCCGGCCGAGTTGCGGGCGCGGGTCACGCATTTCGCGATTGCGGGCCAGCGTTCGGCGGGGACGCTGACGCTGACCGATGACGCGCTGCGGCGCCGCGAGGTGGCGCTGATTGCCGGGCGGGACGATCGCGAGGGGCTGGAGCTGCTGGCCCCGCTGCACTACCTGCATCAGGCGCTGGAGCCGACCGCCGACCTGCTGGACGGCGCGCTGCTGGACATCCTGCCGGCCAATCCGGATGTGATCGTTCTGGCGGATGTCGCGACGCTGTCGCCCGCGGAAGAAGCCGCGCTGACCGAGTGGATCGAGAAGGGCGGCATGTTGCTGCGGTTTGCCGGCCCACGCCTTGCGGCGAGCGATATCAGCCGGATGGACGAACACCCGCTGATGCCGGTGCGGCTGCGGGCCGGCGGGCGGAGCGTTGGGGGCGCGATGAGCTGGGGCGAGCCGAAGACGCTGGCACCTTTCCCAGAAGGCTCGCCGTTTTATGGCCTGCGCGTCTCGCCCGATGTCACGGTGTCCGCGCAGGTCGTGGCGCAGCCCGATCCGACACTGGCCGACCGGGTGATCGCCTCGCTCAGCGACGGCACGCCGCTGGTGACGCGCAAGATGATCGGTCAGGGTCAGGTCGTGCTGTTCCACGTTACCGCCAATGCGGAATGGTCGACGCTGCCGCTGTCGGGGCTGTTCGTCGAGATGCTGGAGCGGCTTGCGGTCTCTTCCGCGGCCAAGGCCCCGAGTGCCGAGGATCTGGAGGGCACCACCTGGACCCCGGTTCAGGTGCTGGATGCCTATGGCGTGCTGAGCGATGCCAGCGCCCTGCCGGGTGTCGATGGCCCGATGCTTGCCGAAGCGCCTGCCGGGCCCGAGGTGCGCCCCGGTCTTTACCGCAGCGAAGACCGCCGGCTGGCGCGCAATGTGCTGACCGCCGGGTCCGAGCTGAGCCCCGCCACCTGGCCGGATGGCGTGCCGGTGGAGGGGCTGGCCGTGACCGAGGAGCTGCCGCTGGGTGGATTGTTGCTGGCCCTCGCGCTGGTGCTGCTGGCCGCCGATGTGATCGCCGCGCTGGCGCTGTCGGGCCGGCTGATCGGCGGGTTGCGCGGCACGGCTGCGGCGCTGGCGGTCGGGCTGGCGTTCGCCCTGCCCCACGACGTCCGCGCGCAGACCGACGACAGCGAGACCTTTGCCATCGAGGCCAGCCGCGAACTGGTGCTGGCACATGTGCTGACCGGCAATGCGCAGATCGACGATGTGGCCCAGGCCGGGCTGAAGGGGCTGGCCGACACGCTGTTCTTTCGCACCTCGGTCGAGCCGGGCGAACCGATGGGCGTCGATCTGGAGCGGGATGAACTGGTGTTCTTCCCGATGCTCTACTGGCCGATCACGCCGGATCAGCCGACGCCTTCGGCGGAGGCCTATGCCCGGCTGAACGAATATCTGCGCTCGGGCGGGCTGATCCTGTTCGATACCCGCGATTCCGATATCGCCCGCTTTGGCGCCTCCAGCCCGAACGGGCGGAAGTTGCAGCAGCTGGCCGCGCCGCTGGACATTCCCCCGCTTGAACCGCTGCCGGCGGATCACGTCCTGACGCGGACCTTCTATCTGTTGCAGGACTTTCCCGGGCGCCACACCGGCCGCGAGGTCTGGGTCGAGGCGGCGCCGCCGGATGCCGAGCAGATTGAAGGGATGCCGTTCCGCAACCTGAATGATGGCGTGACGCCGGTGGTGATCGGCGGCAACGACTGGGCGGCGGCCTGGGCGGTGGATCGCAACGGCGCGGCGCTCCTGCCGGTCGGGCGCGGCTATGCCGGCGAACGGCAACGCGAACTGGCCTATCGTTTCGGAGTGAATCTGGTGATGCATGTGCTGACCGGCAACTACAAATCCGATCAGGTGCACGTGCCTGCCCTGCTTGACAGGCTTGGCCAATGACCGGCTCTGTCATCTTCGATCCGCTTATCCCCTGGCCCGCCGTGGCGGCGCTGGCGCTGCTGGCCGCGCTGGCCGTCGGCATCGCATTCTGGCGCGGGCTGTCGGGCTGGGGCCTGCGGGCGCTTGGGGCCGTGGTGATCCTGGCCGCGCTGGCCGGGCCGGTGTTCCAGCAGGAAGACCGCGCGCCGCTGTCCGATATCGTGCTGCTGCTCGAGGACAAGAGCGCGAGCCAGACGCTGACCGACCGCCCGGCGCAGACCGAGGCCGCCGCCGACGCGCTGCTGGCCGATCTGGCCGAGCGGCCGAATACCGAAGTCCGCCGGGTCGAGGTGCCAGACGGCGAGGGCGACACCGGCACCGAGATGATGACGGCGCTGAACACGGCGCTTGCCGAGGAGCCGCGGGCGCGGATTGCCGGGATCATCGCCCTGTCGGACGGCCGGGTGCATGACATGGACCGGGCGCCGGAGATGCCGGCACCGCTGCATCTGCTGATGACCGGTCATTCGACGGACTGGGACCGCCGCCTGATCGTGCGCAACGCGCCGGCCTTCGCGATCATCGGCGAGCCGGTGACGCTGACGCTGCGGATCGAGGACAGCGGCGCGGTGCCCGAGGGCAGCGGCATGGCCGAGTTGCAGATCGCGGTCGATGGCGGCGAGCCGGCGACCTATCCGGTGCCCGTGGGTCAGGACATCGACCTGCCGGTGACCCTGCCGCATGGCGGGCGCAATGTGCTGCAGTTCACGGTGCCGACGGCAAGTGGAGAGCTGACCGAGCGCAACAACACCGCGCTGATCCAGATGAACGGCGTGCGCGACCGTCTGCGGGTGCTGCTGGTGTCGGGCGAACCGCATGCCGGCGGGCGCACCTGGCGCAATCTGCTGAAGTCGGATTCCTCGGTTGATCTGGTGCATTTCACCATCCTCAGGCCGCCCGAGAAGCAGGATGGCGTGCCGGTGGGAGAGCTGTCGCTGATCGCCTTCCCGACGCGGGAGCTGTTTCTCGAGAAGATCGACGATTTCGACCTGATCATCTTCGACCGTTACCGGAGGCGCGGCATCCTTCCCGCGCTCTATCTGGAGAACGTCGCGCGATACGTGCGCGACG
Organism: Seohaeicola nanhaiensis; assembly: GCF_042654245.1. Taxonomy (NCBI): domain Bacteria; kingdom Pseudomonadati; phylum Pseudomonadota; class Alphaproteobacteria; order Rhodobacterales; family Roseobacteraceae; genus Seohaeicola; species Seohaeicola nanhaiensis. The sequence goes on along the minus strand of NZ_JBHSGI010000033.1, from coordinate 422,534 downwards.
GGGGCGCGGTGCTGGTTGCGGCGGGACCGGATTTCGCCACGGCCGACAGCATCTATCGTTCGCCCCTGGGCGCGATCCTTCCGGCGGCGCCGACCGCGCGGGTGATCGAGGAACGGTTCCGGCCCAAGGTCACGGACCTGGGCCACCGCCACCCCGTCACGGCGGATTTGCACGGCGGCGACACATGGGGATCGTGGCTGCGCCAGATCGACGTGACGCCGGAACGCGGATCGGTGGTGATGAACGGCATCGACGACCGCCCGCTGCTGGTTCTCGACCGCGTTGGCGAAGGCCGCGTTGCCCTGCTGGCCTCGGACCATGCCTGGCTCTGGACGCGCGGATACGAGGGCGGCGGGCCGCAGCTGGACCTGCTGCGGCGGCTGGCGCATTGGATGATGAAGGAGCCTGAGCTGGAGGAAGAGGCGCTTTGGGCCGAGGTGGTGACCGGCCAGACGATGCGCATCATCCGGCGGACGCTGGGCGACAGCATCGGTCCGGTGACCGTGACGCGCCCCGATGGCAGCGAGGTCACGCTGGAATTGCGGGAGGTGTCTCCCGGTCGCTATGAGACCGTGTACCAAGGGCCGGAGATCGGCCTTTACCGGCTGTCGGAGGGGGATCAGACCTCGGTCATCGGCCTTGGCCCGGCAGCACCCCGCGAGTTCGAGGAGACGGTGGCCACGGACAGCGTGATGCGGCCGGCGGTCGAGGCGCAGCGGGGCGGGGTCTTTGCGCTGGAGGACGGCGTTCCCAGCATCCGCGACGTGCGCGAAGGCCGGCCTGCTGCGGGCCGGGGGTGGATCGGGCTGACGCCGCGGAACGCCTATGAGACCCGCGACGTGACCCAGACCGCGCTGTTGCCGCCCTGGCTGGTGCTGCTGCTGGCGGCGGCGCTGATCGTGGGCGGGTGGCTGCGCGAAGGGCGGCGATAGCGCTCGCTCAGTTCAGCTGCACCGTGACCCGCGCGGAGCGGCCGCTGCGATCGACCACCACCAATGTGGAGAAGCCGCGCCCGGGCGCGGCGATCTGGATCTCGCGGTCGTGCAAGCCCGTGGCGACGGGCCGGCCGTTGGCGAGGACGGAAAAGGGCGCATTCCCGCCGCGCAGTTTCAGCGTGACCGGCCCGCCGTCGAGCGCGATCCGGGCGCCGTCGGGGGGGAAGGTCAGTTCAACCGCATCCTCGGGCGGGGCGAAGGCCGCCGTGCGGGGCCGGAAGCGTTGCAGCGGCTGCGGCAGTTCGGCGGCGGTGACGATCAGCGTGGCGGGGGGCGGCGGTGGCAGGCGGTCGAAGCCCTGCTTGAGCCGCCCGAAGGCATTGAACAGCACCGGCGCGGCAAGCTCGCCGCCGAAGGCCCCCGGCACGGGTGTTCCGTCTGGGCGACCCATCCAGACGCCGATGACATGGCGCCCGTCATAGCCGATGGCCCAGGCGTCGCGGTGGCCGTAGGAGGTGCCGGTCTTGTAGGCCACCACTCCGGACGGCGCGCCCGGCGGCGGGGTCAGGCCGGCGAGGATATGGCCGACCTGCCAGGCCGCCTCGGGCGAGATCAGGCGCTGGTGGCTGGCACCAGTCGCGCCCCGGATCGCGCTCAGCGCGGGGCCCTGCCCGCCTTCTGCGAGCGCCGCGTAAAGCTGGACGAGATCGGTGAGCGTGATCCCAAGCCCGCCGAGCGCGATGGCAAGACCTGGCTTGCCGCCGGGAATGTGCAGGGTCGCGCCCGACTTTTGCAGCGCCGCCGTAACGCGGGCGGGGCCCAGCACGTCGGTCAGGCGGACCACGGGGATGTTGAGCGACTGCTGCAAGGCCTCGCGCACCCGGATGTCGCCGCGAAACTGGCCGTCAAAGTTGCGCGGCGCATAGCGGCCGAAGGAGACGGGACCATCATTGATCAGGGTTTCGGGATGCACCAGACCCTGATCGAAGGCGAGCCCGTAGATCAGCGGCTTGAGCAGCGAGCCGGGCGAGCGGATGGCCTGGGTCATGTCGACATATCCCTCGCGCGCCTCTGCCGAGTAGTCGGGAGAGCCGACCGAGGCGAGGATCTCGCCGGTCTGGTGATCCACGGCCACCAGCGCCGCCGAGACGCGCGGACCGGCGGTGCGGACCGCCTCGCGCAGCAGCCGCTCCATCGCCGCCTGCACGGTCGCGTCGAGCGTGAGGTCGTGGCGCGCGAGATCCGGCGCCGCGCCGCGCAGGCGGTCGGCGAGGTGCGGGGCCAGTTGCGGGAAGGGATGCATCGTCGAGGGCACGGGCGCGCGTTTGGCCACGGCGACCTCGGCGGGGTCCAGCGCGCCCTGCCCCGCCATCCGATCCAGTACCCGGTCGCGCGCGGCGCGGGCGGTTTGCGCCTGGCGGTCGGGGCGGCGGGTTTCGGGCGATTGCGGCAGGGCGACCAGCAGCGCGGCCTCGGCCGGGGTCAGACGGCGGGGTTCCTTCGCGAACCAGGCATAGGTGGCGGCGCGCAGGCCTTCGATATTGCCGCCGAAGGGCGCGTGGGTGAGGTAGAGCTGAAGGATCGCCTCCTTGGACAGCCGCCGTTCCAGCGCCAGCGCCACGCGCATCTGCCGCAGCTTGCCCGCCCAGCGCCCGGTCGGGCCGTCCTCGATCAGACGGGCGACCTGCATGGTCAGGGTCGAGCCGCCGGAGACCGTGCCGCCGTTCGTCACCGCCTGCCCCAGCGCCCGGAGCAGCGCCAGAGGGTCCACGCCGTGGTGGTCCCAGAATCGTTTGTCCTCGTAGCGGACCAGCATGGCGATGTATTTCGGATCGACGTCGGACGGCGTGACGGCCAGACGCCAGATGCCGTCGCCGACCTGATAGGCGCGCAGCAGCTGGCCGTTGCGGTCGCGCATCTCGACCGAAGTTTCGGCGAGAACCGGGGGAAGGTCGGTGGCGTCGATCCAACTGTCGATGCCGTCGCGGGCGGCCCCGCCGAGCGCAAGCGCGAGGGCGCCCCCCAGCAACCAGCGGTGCGGGCGCATCATGGCCCTGCCCTGCGGGGCGCCGGATCAGCCATCGACCCAGCCCTCCCACAGTCCGGCGTATTCGGTCACGAAGCCCGAGGGGTGGGCCGTGAGGCGCGAGGTGAACCCCGGGGAGTCGTAGGCGTAGGTGTCGCCGTCCAGCCGGGTATAATGCTGCGGCAAGGGGCGGATGGCGTCGAGGTCGGGGACAAGCCATGCGGCCGTGACCGGAACCGGCACCGGGCCGTCAAGCACGAGGCGGCGCAGCGGCAGAAGGTTGGTTGCCGGGGTGAAGGACAGGTCGATATCGGTGCAGGTCTGCGTGTCGGGCTGAGCCACGCCATTCAGGGTCCAGCCGCCGCTGTCCCGCAGCAGGCGCAGGGCGATCTCGTCCGATCCGCGCCGCCCGGCGACGTCGGCGGACAGGCTTTGCCAGGCCGGATCGCAGCGCACGGCATAGGTCAGTTGGGCCTCTGTCTCGTTCTCGCGCCAATGGGCCTGGCCCGACAGCAGCCAGCCGCCATCGACTTTGGCGAGGACACAGCGGTCGGTGCCCTCGCCGTCGATGCGGCGCCAATGCGCGGTGCAGACCGCCCCGGTCATTCGGTCACGGTCACGCGGCCTGCATCGCTGCGCGCGCGGTAGGTCGGGCGATACATGTCCTCGACCGATGCCGCGGGCTGGTGGAAGCTGCCGGGGCTGACCGCGCGGGCGATATAGGCCAGCCGCACGGTGTTGCCCTCGCGCAGATCGACCTGCGACAGGAACCGGTCCGAGCGGAATTCGCTGTGCACCGCCTCGGAGGGTTTCAGCCAGTCCAGCGCGCCCACGTCACCCGACCGCAGCAGGTTCGGGTTGTCGATCTCGACCCCGGCCGGCAGGGGATCGTCGATCATCAGCCGGGCCTCGGCGTTTTCGAAGGCCTTCACCTCGATCACAGCAACGAAACGGTCGCCGACCTTGAAGCTGTCGCCGTTCAGGCTGTCGCCCTCAAAGCTGTAGTAGCTGCGCGTGATCGTATAGCCGTTGCCGCCGGCGGGGGGCGGCACCTCGGGGTTGCCGAAGGTCGTCAGCGTGATGTCGGTCGGCTTGCCGTCGCTGGTGGTGATGCTGGCGCCCTCGGTTGGCGTGTCGTCTTCGCGCACCATGACGAAGGGGCCGTCCACGACCGCGCCGTTCAGGCGAAGGTTCGACTGGTCGGGGCCGCGCACCAGCGCCTGCGCGGCCATCAGCGACCAGGTGGCCTCCTGCGTCGACAGCCGGTCGGCGCGGCCCGTCACCCGGTCGGTCAGAGCCGAGACGTTGATCGCCTGGCTGCCGGCCTCGGTGGCAAGCGCCAGCACCGCCGCGTTGTCGCGCAGATAGGTGCCGTAATCCGCGCGCCAGACCGGGCGTTCGGCCTGACGGCGCTGGATCAGTTGCGCGGCGCGGTCGAACATCGCGTCGGCGCGGGTCTGGTCGCCATAGGCGGCAAGCGCTGCCCCGACCTGGGCGGCCGCCATCGGGGTTGCGAAGGCGTCGCCCTTGATGTCGGCATAGTAGCGCAGGTCGCCCATGGAGGCGGCGCCTTCGCGGGCGAGAACCATCAGCGCATAGGCAATCTCCTCGCCGCCCGAGTCGAAGTCGGCGGCGTAATTGACGTGGTTGCGCAGGTTGTCCATGGCGAGGCGGAAGGCGAGATCGGGAACCTGATAGCCCTCGGCGCGGGCGCGGCTGAGGAAGTCGGAGGCATAGGCGTCCAGCCAGAAGTCACCGGAATCCGGATACCAGAGACCGAAGGCTCCGTTGGAGGACTGGCGCGACAGAACCTTGGCAATCGCGGCATCGACCCGCTCCTGCACCGCCGGGCCGTCGCCCATCCCGGCGGCCCTGGCGACCGAGGAGAGATAGAGCAGTGGCATCGCCTTCGAGGTGATCTGCTCGGTGCAGCCGTAGGGGTATTGATCGAGCATGTTCAGCAGGCCGGGCGCGTCGAATTTCGCGAGGGGACCGGCCGAGAGGATCGCCTTGCCGGTGCCGGGGCGCATGCCGGCGAAGACATCGTTGGTGAAGGCAAAGCTTTGCCCCGCGCCCAGCGCGAAACGGCGGGTCTGGGCGATGACCGGATCGTTCGAGCGCACCGGCATCCGCAGGGTCTGGCGCAAGACCTCGCCGTCGGGCGTGGTCAGCAGGACTTCGATGTCGGGATCGCTGACCGGACCTGCGGTGACCGGAATCTGGAAGGTCGCCTTGCCGCCCGGCGCCAGGGTGAACTTTCCCGGCCCGGCGCCAAGCGTCAGCCCGGAACCCCCGGCCAGCGCCAGGGTCATTTCGCCCGCAGGCCCATCCGCATGGACGACTTCGAGCAGCATCCGGCTGGTGTCGCCCGGAGCCAGGAAGCGCGGGACGGTTGCGGTGACGACGACGGGGTCGCGGACCAGCATGTCGTGTTCGGCCTGTCCCACCGCGGACCTGGTCCAGGCGACGGCCATCAGCCGCACGGTGCCATTGAAGGCGGGAAGCGGGATGTCGATGGTCGCCTCGCCGTTGGCGTCCACGTCGACGACGCCGCTGAACACCGCCATCAGATCCTGCGTCGGCGGCGGCGATTGCAGCCGCGCGCCCTGATCGGCATCGCCGCCGGATCTCACGGTCCCCATCGCGCCGTTCATCCCGTCGATGAGACGGCCATAGACATCGCGCATCTCGACGCCCAGGCGGCGCTGGCCGAAGTAGTGGCCTTGGGGATCGGGGCTCTTGAATCCGGTGAGGTTGAGGATGCCCAGGTCGACGGCCGCCAGCGTCAGGTGAGCCTGTTCGCCGCTGACGCCGCCCTCGACACGGACCTTGACGCTTTGGGTCTGGCGCGGCTCGGCGACTTCGGGCGTGGTGATCGAGACGCGCAGCGCCTTTTCGCCGGGATCGATTTTTGCATGGGCCAGTCCCAGGCTGCGCGCCGGGTTCTGACCCGCGGCCACGTCCATCGGCCGGATCAACGTGGCGGTGACATAGGCGCCGGTACCCCAGTCCTCGGTCACCGCGACGGGGATAATGCTTGCGCCGGCCGGAACCTCGACCGCCTGGCGCGAGATAACATGGTTGGACAGGACGCTGACCAGCGCGGTGCCGGCCTCGCGCGGGACGATCCGCAATTGGGCGGTGTCGCCGACGGAATACTGCGGCTTGTCGAGCGACATTTCGAGCCGGTCGGGCGTGGCCGTGCTGTCGCCCGAGGCATACCAGCCGGCGTAGAAGTCCAGAGCCGCGGAGGCATAGTCGCCATCCAGCCGTTCCACGACCAGTTCATACCGTCCCCAGTCCACCGGGTTCGAAACGGTGAGCGGTGCTGTCCCCAGCGCGCCTTCGCCGCTGGCGATCCTGGTGCGCCGCGTGGTCGGTTCCCAGTTCCAGTCGCCGTAGAGCTGATACCACTGGTAGCGGGTCTCGACCCGGTTCAGCGTCCACTTCACCTGCATCGGTTTGGGCTGAAGGTCGGGCCCCAGGCCGATCACCTCGAACCCGGCCTCGGTGCCTTCGGCGACCACATCCTCGAACAGCGGTTTGATCCCGATGATGTCGGTGTCCGGACGGACCGGCGCGGTGAGGCGGCGTTCCACCGGGCGGGCGGACCCATCGGCCACGCGGGTGACGAAGCGCGCTTCGAGCGGGAAGCCTGTCGAATCCGACTGCGGCAGGTCGACAAAGACCGTGGCGTTGCCCTCGGCATCCGTGCGCGCGCCGCCGAAATAGTCGGACCGGGGCGAGGTGTCGCCGTCGTAGCGGCCAAAGCTGTATCCGGGCCAGTCCGACAGGCTGCGAACGGCGGAAACGGTCACGTTGCCTTCCACCGACAGATCGGCACCGGGCGCCCCGAAGAGGTATTTCGCCGCGACCGACAGGGGCACGGAATCCCCGGCGCTGAGAGGCGCATCGGGCAGGGAGAGGGTGAAGTCGATGCGTTCGGGCAGGAAATCCTCGACCAGGACGGTCTGGCTGGCGAGTGCCGGTGCATCGGGGTCGGAATTGATGTCGAGCCGCCAGGAGCCGCGCGGGACGGTGGAGCCGACGGTGATGTCGAAAACGTGCCCGCCGTCGATGCCGCCGTCCGAGATCATCCGGCGGTATTCGACGCCATCGGGGCGGCTGAGGATGGCGATCAGCGGCAGGCCTTCGATCGCCTCGATCTTGGTATCGCGCGCCAGCACCGTGGCGTGGATCGTCTCGCCGGCGCGATAGGCGCCGCGATCCGTGGTCAGGAAGACATCGACGGGTCCGGCGGGCGGACGGCCCTCGACACCCCGGTCGGAGAGATCGAAGGCCGGGTCGGTGAGGCTGAGGAAGCCGATATCGCTGTCGCCGAGGCTCGCCAGCACCAGCGCGGGCGCGGCGCCGCCGGTGCCCCGGGTCAGTCCGGCGTCAAACCGCGCGACGCCGTCGGTGCCGGTCGTGGTCTTGCCAAGCACCGCATTGGCGCGGGAGACCAGCGTGACCTCGACCCCTTCGCGCGCCCTGGCATCCGAGAGCCCGCGCACGGTGACTTCGAGCCCATCGGTGCCCGACAGGGTGGACAGGCCGAGGTCGGACAGGACGAACCACTGAGTCGCGCCCGGTTCCTCATAGGGATCGGCGCCCGGGATCGCCGCGGTCAGCGCGTAGATGCCGGCCGGCTGGCCGGCAATCGCCTCGCCCATCGGGAGGCGGGTGGTAACGTCCCGGTTCAGATCGGTCTGGACCTCGGCGGTGCCGGTCCAGATATCCTGCGCGATCTCGCTGGAAAAGTTGTCTTCCTGCCACGAGGAGAGGGGCCGGCCGAAATAGCCGTCCTGAAACGCGCGCAGCAGGTTGCGGTCGCTGACGCGGCGCAGTTTCAGGTCGAGCTTGGTCAGGTTGACGGTCTCGACCGGCAGGGCGGCGTCGGCGGCCTTGGGCAGCACATAGGCGCGCCCCGGGAAGCGCACGGCCGGCGAGCGGTCGCGCACGTATTGGTTGATCTCGACATCCTTCCACAGCGTCTCGCCACTGGCAGCGGGGAGGCCGCGGCGGAAGGTGATGCGATAGCGCTGACCGTGCTCGACCCCGTCGACGCAGAGCTGGTTGCCATCCGCGAGCACCGCGAGACCGGGCGTGTCGCTGCGCACGAAGGGTTCGTAGTCGACGCCGACCTTGGCCAGCGGTTCGGAGAACTGGGCGCAGATGCGCGGCGCGGCGCTGTCGCTTTCCACCGTATTCTCGGTGATGCGGAAGCCGTATTTCGCAACCGCCTTTTCGAGTGCGGCGTCGATATCGCCGCGCGACTGCTCGTCCGCCGCAAGGCGCAGGGCCGGGATCATGTCGCGGCCCCGCTCCACCTCTTCCAGCGCATCGGACATGACCATGAGGGCCGAGGCGCGGATCGCCGGGGTTTCGCCCCGCAGATAGGCGTTGGCGGCCGACTGGACGGCGCGGCGCAGGTTGTCGCGGCGTTCGGACGAGTTGTTGGTCTTGATGGCGATCAGCAGGCGGGCGTAATCGGTCCAGAGGTCGGCGCGGTCGGTGGCCGCGACGGCGGCCCCCGTCCAGCCCATGGCCTGGGCCATACTGCCGGACGCCTCGCGCGCGCGGGCCGTGGCGAGCAGCGAGTCGAGCGTCAGGCCGCCGCCCTGATGGCGCAGGCCGATGGTGCGCGCCAGCGTTTCGGCGTCGGAGAGGTCATTCGCGCCCAGAAAACCGAGCTTTTTGGCGCGGGCTTCTGCGGAGGTCAGAACGGCGGGGGCCGTGGCGATCTTTTCGGCGGAGACGGCGCCGGCGTATTCCTTGCGATCGGTCACGCCGCGTTTGGGGAAGCAGGCATTCGACCGGGTGTTGAAGGTAAAGGCCGAGCATTGCGCATTGGCCGAACAGGCCCGTTCGCAGGATTCCAGGGTCGTGTCGAAGACCGCGTCGAGATCGGCGCCGTAAAAGTCGATGTCCCGCGTCGCGATATAGCGGAAGTCGGGCACCGCCGGTGGATCGGAGGCCTGTGCGCCGGCGCTCGTCGCGGCGAGCATGGTCAAGGCAACGGTGAAAAATCGCGAAATAAAACGAGTCATGGAAAGCCTCCTGCCGATGCGATGCAGGGTCGCACAAGGCGCTGACGGCTGGCAACACCTTCTCCGGTTGGACACAACTTAAGCGGTTGTTTACCGCCTATGGAGAAGGTGGGTCACAGCCGCCGCGCGGTATGGACGACCAGTCGGGGGAGCCTCGGTTCCATGAGCCTTGCCAACAAACTCGCCGAGGAGCGTCGCGCCCGGCTGGCGGCCGAACGGCTGCTGGAACTGAAGCAGGCCGAGCTCTCGGCCGCGAATCGCAAGCTGGGCCGCCATGCGCTGGCCCTGACCCGGCAGATCGGCGAGACGCAGGCCGAAGTCGCCACCGTTCGCGACGAGAACGAACGGGTGAAATCCGACCTGACCGTCGCACACCAGAAGGTCGAGATCGCGGAGCGCCGGTTGTGGCATTCGATCCAGACGATCCAGGACGGTTTCGCCTTTTTCGACATCGACGGGCTGATGATCTGCGCCAACACCGCCTATGTCGCCGCCTTCGACGGTCTGGAGGAGGTGGTGCCGGGCGTGTCCTATGCCCGCATCCTGCAACTGCTGACCGACGAAGGGCTGGTCGACACCGGCGATCTGGCCCCGGCCGACTGGCGCGCGATGATGACCGAGCGCTGGCTGGCACCCAACCCGCAACCCATCGTGCTGCGCTGGTGGAACGGCGAATACATCCGGCTTATCGACCAGCGCGGTCAGGGCGGCGACGTGGTGAGCCTGGCGCTGAACATCACCGCCAGCGTGACCTACGAAAAAAACCTCAGGGCCGCCCGCGAAAGGGCCGAGATGGCCAACCGGGCGAAATCGGCTTTTCTGGCGAACATGAGCCACGAAATCCGCACGCCGATGAACGGGGTTGTCGGCATGGCGGAGCTGCTGCTCGACACGCCGCTGGACGAGGAACAGGCGCTGTATGCCAGCACGATCAAGAGTTCGGGCGAGGCGCTGCTGGTGATCATCAACGACGTTCTCGACTATTCGAAGATCGAGGCCGACAAGCTGGTTCTTCACCCGGCCGAGTTCGATTTGGAACGCTGCGTGCACGAGGTTGTCCTGCTGCTGCAGGCGACGGCGCGCGACAAGGGGCTGACGATCCTGATCGACTATGACCTGTTTCTGCCGACCCGCTTTCTGGGCGATCCCGGGCGCATCCGGCAGATACTGACAAATCTCGCCGGCAATGCCGTCAAGTTCACCCGGGAAGGGCACGTGCTGATCCGTGTGACCGGGGTGCTGGACCGCGAGACGGGCCTCTGCGACATCCACGTCGCGATCGAGGACACCGGCATCGGCATCGCGGCCGACAAGATCGACCACATCTTCGGCGAGTTCAATCAGGCCGACGACGCCCGGTCGCGCGAGTTCGAGGGGACCGGCCTGGGACTGGCCATCAGCAAGCGGCTGATCGCTTTGATGGGCGGCACCGTCTGGGTCGAAAGCAGCGAAGGCAAGGGGTCGTGCTTTGGCTTTCGGATCAGCCTGCCGGCGCCGGACGTCGCAGCCGATCCGCCCCCGCTCTTGCGTCCCACGCTGCGTCACGCGCTTGTCGTGGCGGGCCAGCATGCCGGCCGCGAGATCATGGCCCGGCAGCTGACGCAGCTCGGATTTCAGGTGACAGCCGTCGCCAGCGGGGCGCTGGCGCTGGACCGGCTGGCGGAAGACATCGACCTGATCGTCACCCAGCACGCCATGTCCGGCATGGACGGCCTGGAACTGGCCGAGACGGTGCGGGCCAAGGGCTGGAACGATCTGCCGATCCTGCTCGTCTCGTCGAACCCGCTCAGCGCGCAGGCGGATCCGGCCTTCGATGCGGTGCAGGGACTGCTGCCCTATCCCTATCCGCGTTCGCTGCTGTTCGCGCGGCTGACGGATATCGGTGCGGCCGGCCCCGAGACCCAGGACGCCGCCGCGCCGATCCCGCCGCGGACGATGCGAGTGCTGGCGGCCGAGGACAACCGCACCAATCAGCTGGTTCTGGCCAAGATGCTGAAATCCTGCCGGATCGACCTGACATTCGCCGGCAACGGGCAGGAAGCGGTGGAGGCCTTTGCGGCATTGCGGCCCGACCTGATTTTCATGGACATCTCGATGCCGAAGGTCGACGGCAAGGCCGCGACCCGCGAAATCCGGCGGATCGAGGCGGAAACGGGCGGTCACGTGCCGATTGTCGCGCTGACCGCCCATGCGCTGGAAGACGAGGAGCAGACGATTCTGGAGGCCGGGGTGGACCATTTCCTGACCAAGCCTTTGCGCAAGGCTGCGATCATGGAGTTGATCGCGCAGGCCGCGCCGGCAGATGTGGAGCCGCCCTGCCCCTGTGATCAGGACGCGTAGGGGCGCAGGAAAACCGGGCGGTCGGGGGTCGATTGCGCGGGATCGTAGGCATACCCGCCGCTGTCGAAATCGGCGAGCGCCTCGGGATCGGTCAAGCGGTGCTGGACGACATAGCGCGCCATCGCGCCGCGCGCGCGCTTGGCGAAGAAGCTGACGACGCTGGCCTTGCTTTCCTTGTCTTCCAGGAAGACCGGGGTGATCACCTTGAGTTTCAGCGCCTTCAGATCGACCGCCCCAAAATATTCCTGGCTGGCGCAGTTCACCAGCACCGAGGTTCCCACCGCTTCGGCCTGGGCGCGCAGGGCTTTGGCCGGGCCGTCGCGCCAATAGTCGTAGAGGTTTGCGCCGCGCCGGGTTTTCAGGCGGCTGCCCATTTCCAGCCGGTAGGCCTGGATCGCATCGAGCGGCCGCAGAACACCGTAGAGGCCCGAGAGAATGCGCAGGTGGTCTTGCGCCCAGGCCATCTCGTCGGTGTCTAGCGAGGCGGCGTCGAGGCCCTGGTAGGTGTCGCCGGCAAAGGCCAGCGCGGCCGGGCGCAGGGCCTCGGCCCCGGGTGCCTCGGCAAAGTCGCGGAAGCGGTCCCGGTTCAGACGGGCAAGGTCGGGGCTGAGGTCCATCAGGGATTGCAGGCCCCCCAGCGTCAGGTTCCGGGCGGTTTTGGCCAGCCGCACCGCGTCTTCGGCGAATGCGGGTTCGGTCATGGCCACGTCGCGTTCCGACCAGTCCAGCCGCTTGGCCGGCGAAATCACCACCAACATCGTCGCTCTCCTTCTGCCCCGGCGGGCTTAGCCTGCCCGCGGCCGGGCTTCAACCGGCGCCTGCCTCAGCGCGCCTCGTTCAACACGTCGAGAAAGGCCGCGCCGAAGCGTTCGGCGCGTCGCTGGCCCAGCAGCCGCTCCAGCGCCCGGCTGTCGCCCTGCCCCAGTTGCGCCACCTTCGCGAGTTCCGAAGCAGAGCAGCTCATCGGGCGGTCGATCCCATCGGCGCCGCGGGTGAGTTCGGCCTGCACCGCCAGCAGGCGGTCGAAGACCGCGCCGGCGTCGCGGCCCGCCAGCTTGCGGCGCACCGGATGCATGAGTTCGGTCGCGCCGGTGATCACTTCGAGGAAGGTCGCGCCGTAGCGTTCCAGTTTCTTGGCGCCGACGCCGCCGATCCGCGCCATCTGGTCCAGCGTCGCGGGGCGCTGTTCGGCCATTTCGACGAGCGTGCGGTCGGGAAAGATGACATAGGCCGGCACCCGTGCGGCCTCGGCCAGGGCGCGGCGCTTGGCCTTGAGCGCGGACAGCAGCGGCGCGTCCTCGTCCGAGACCATCGCCTTGACCGCCGGAGTGCGGGTCGCCGCGCGGGAGATCGCCTCCTTGCCCAGGGTGATTGACGCCTCGCCGCGCAGAATCGGGCGGGCAGCCTCGGTCATCCGCAGCGCACCGTGGCGGTCCGGGTCGGGGCGCACAAGGTCGTGACCCATCATCTGGCGGAAGATCGCGCCCCACTGGCGCTTGTCATAGTCCTTGCCGACGCCGAAGGTCGGCAGTTGGTCGTGGCCCCGGGCGCGGATCTTCTCGGTGGTGCTGCCCGTGAGAATGTCGATCAGGTGGCCGGCGCCGAACCATTCTTCCGTCCGCAGGATCGCCGAGAGGGCCATGCGGACGGCGGTGGTGCCATCGAAGGTTTCGGGCGGGGTCTCGCAGAGGTCGCAATGGCCGCAGGGCGCCGCGGTTTCGCCGAAATAGCCAAGCAGGACCTGGCGGCGGCAGGTCAGCGCCTCGGCCAGACCCAATAGCGCGTTCAGCCGGCCGTGATCGGCGGCGCGGCGTTCCGGCGGGGCGAGGCCCTCGTCGATCTGGCTGCGGCGCAGGCGAATGTCGTCGGGGCCGAAGAGGGTCATCGTCTCGGCCGGGGCGCCGTCACGACCGGCGCGGCCGATTTCCTGGTAATAGGCCTCGATCGACTTGGGCAGATCGGCATGGGCGACCCAGCGGATGTCGGGCTTGTCCACGCCCATGCCAAAGGCGACGGTGGCGACCACGATCAGGCCATCCTCGCGGGCAAAGCGGGTTTCGACGATGCGGCGGTCCTCGGCCTCCATCCCACCGTGATAGGCGCAGGCGTTATGGCCCTCGTCGCCCAGCGCTTTGGCCAGCGCCTCGGTCTTGGCGCGGGTGCCACAATAGACGATGCCGGACTGGCCGCGCCGGGCGGCCGCGTAGGACAGGATTTGCGCGCGCGGATTGTTCTTGGCGGCAAAGGCGAGGTGGATGTTGGGCCGGTCGAAGCCGTGCAGGAAGGTTTCCGGCGCCGCGCCGTCGAACAGCTTCTGCACGATCTCGACGCGGGTTTCCTGATCGGCCGTGGCCGTGAAGGCGGCCAGCGGCACGTTCAGCGCGCGCCGCAGTTCGCCGATGCGCAGATAATCGGGGCGGAAGTCGTGGCCCCACTGGCTGACGCAATGCGCCTCGTCCACCGCGATCAGCGAGACGCCAATTCGCCTGAGCATCGACACCGCGCCCGAACCTGCCAATCGTTCCGGCGCGAGATAGAGCAGTTTCAGGTCGCGCCGTTCCAGCGCCTGCCAGACCGCCTCGGTTTCCTCGGGCGTGTTCCCCGAGGTCAGGGCGCCGGCGCAGACCCCCGCCTCTTGCAGGCCGCGCACCTGGTCGCGCATCAGGGCGATCAGCGGAGAGATCACGACGGTGACGCCTTCGCGCAGCATCGCGGGCAACTGGAAGCAGAGCGATTTGCCGCCGCCCGTCGGCATGATGGCCAGCACGTTGTGGCCCGATGTGACGGCGCTGACGATCTCTTCCTGGCCGGGCCGGAACCCGTCGAATCCGAAAACATCGCGCAACAGCGCCTGCGGGTCGGGCATGTCCGGGCGGGCCTTCAAATCGTTTTTTATGTGTCTGCTCTGCAGGGAGCAGTTTCACACACTAAGATTTGGTGAACAAGGCCCCGTGCCGCGCAAATCTAGTAGAAGGCGGCCGCGTTGTTCGTCAGGACGATGCGCAGCGCGATGATCGCCAGCAGGACGACCAGCGGCGCAAGGTCGAGGCCCTGCATTGGCGGCAGGATGCGCCGGACCGGGCCGTAGAGCGGTTCGAGGATGCGTTGCAGCATGTACCAGACCTGGGCCACGAACTGCTGCCGCAGGTTCAGCACCTGGAAGGAAATCAGCCAGCTCATGATCACATGGGCGATCACGAAGAACCACACCACGTCGAGGATCAGCATCAGGATCTGATAAAGGGACTGCATGGTCATCTTCCTTTTCCGCGCGCCTCTTCACCTAAGACCGCTTCGGAAAAAGGGCAAGTGTGCGCTTGCCTGCTGCGACGATCCCCTGTCTTATCGCGGCAAAACAAGGGGCCGGGCATGGCGGAACTCTCGCAGAAAAAGCGCATCTGGGGTTGGTGGTTCTTTGATTGGGCCAGCCAGCCCTATCACACGCTGCTCGTCACCTTCGTCTTCGGCCCCTATTTCGCCGCCGTCGCGGCGGAGCGGTTCATCGCCGCGGGGATGGCCGAAGAGGCCGCCAAGGCGCAGGCGCAAAGCACCTGGGCCGTGGGGATGCTGGTTGCCGGGCTGATCATCGGCATCGGCGCGCCGTTCATCGGGGCGATGGCGGACATCTCTGGACGGCGCATGCCCTGGATGGTGGCGTTTTCGCTTATGTATGTCGCCGGGTCCGGGGCGCTGTGGTGGACCACGCCGGATGGCGCGACGCTGTGGCCCATGCTCGCCTGCTTCGTGATCGGCTTCATCGGTGCGGAATATGCGCTGATCTTCATTAACGGCCAATTGCCCGACCTTGGGACGGCGGAAGAGGTGGGGCAGATTTCCGGCTCGGGGTTTGCCTTCGGCTATCTGGGCGGGTTGGTCTCGCTGATTGTGATGCTGCTGCTGTTTGTCGAGCAGAGCAGTGGCAAGACGCTGATCGGGATCGACCCGATTTTCGGCCTGGACGCGGCGGAGCGCGAAGGCACGCGCAGCGTCGGGCCATTTTCGTCGCTGTGGTATGCGGTCTTCATGATCCCCTATTTCCTGTGGTACCGCGACCGCCCGCGCACCGGTCAGCGTGCGACGCTGGCCAAGGCGCTGCATTCCGTCGTCGGCTCGATCGCCAGACTGCGGCACCGGGGCAGCCTGGCGGCCTATCTCGGGTCGTCCATGTTCTATCGCGACGCGCTAAATGGTTTGTACGCCTTTGGCGGCACCTATGCGGCGCTGGTGCTGGAGTGGCAGCTGACCGCCATCGGCATCTTCGGGATCGTTGCCTTGATCTCGTCGGCGCTGTTCTCCTGGGCGGGGGGCAGGCTGGAGACCCGGTGGGGGCCGAAACGCGTGATCATTGTCTCGATCTTCATCCTCATGGCGGTCTGCACCGTGATCGTGGGTATGTCGCGCGAACAGCTTCTGGGCATCCCCTTTGCCGAAGGCTCCAAGCTGCCGGACGCCATCTTCTTCGGCTGCGGCGCCCTGATCGGCGGCATGGGCGGCGTCCTGCAATCGTCCAGCCGGTCGATGATGGTGCGCCACACCGACCCGGCCCTGCCGACCGAGCATTTCGGGCTTTACGGGCTGTCGGGCCGCGCCACCGCATTCCTTGCGCCGTCGCTGATCGCGCTGGTGACAACGATGAGCGGCAGCACGCGCATCGGCGTGTCGCCGGTGATCGGGCTTTTTGCAATCGGCCTGATCCTGCTAGTCTGGGTGAAACCGGAAGGAGACCGCGCCTCATGAACCTTGCCCGACTCGCTGCCTGCCTTTTGTCCCTGTCGCTCGCACTCCCCGCCCAGGCCGAGCCCCTAGCCAAGCAGCTCTTCGGGGCGAAGTCCACGCCCTCGCGGCAGCAACCGGCGGCCTATGGCAGCTATTCCAAGGGGTGCATGGCCGGGGCGATGCAGCTGCCCGAGACGGGTCCGACCTGGCAGGCGATGCGGCTGTCGCGCAACCGCAACTGGGGAAATCCGGTGATGATCTCGTTCATCCAGGATCTGAGCGCCTTTGCCGCCCGCCAACCGGGCTGGCGCGGGCTGTACATCGGCGACATCAGCCAGCCGCGCGGCGGGCCGATGGTGTCGGGCCATGCCAGCCATCAGCTGGGGCTGGACGCCGATATCTGGATGCTGCCGGCCGCGCGGGTCGACCTGTCGCGGCAGGAGCGCGAGGGGCTATCGTCCATCGATGTCACGCAGAACAAGGAAGCCTATACCAATCGCAACTGGAGCTCGGCCCATCACCAGATCCTGAAGGCCGCGGCCTCGGATCCGCGTGTCGCGCGCATCTTCGTCTCGGCCGGGATCAAGCTGCAGATGTGCAATGACGAGAGGGGCGATCGCAGCTGGCTGCGCAAGATCCGGCCCTGGTGGAAGCACAATTTCCATTTCCACGTCCGCCTTGCCTGCCCGCGCGGGATGCGTGGCTGCGTCGATCAGGATCCGCCGCCCGCAGGCGACGGCTGTGACGACGCGCAGAAATGGGTCAACGACATCCTGAACCCGCCGCCGCCGCGAAAGCGCGACCCGAACGCGCCCAAGCCCAAGCCGCGGCGCGAATACGTCCTGGCCGACCTGCCCAAGCAATGCGCGGGCGTGCTGCGCGCCGACTGAGGCCTTGCGCCGAAGCCCGTGACGGTCTAGATGCCGCGTCGCCCGCCGGTCTGGCGGGCCAAGTCGCCGCAACCTTGTCAAAAACGGGCATTCGTCATGAACCGAACCTATCTTCCCGGCATTCTTGCCATGGCCGCCATCGTCGTGGCCTCGAACATCCTCGTCCAGTTCCTGTTCGGCCAATGGCTGACCTGGGGCGCGTTCACCTATCCCTTTGCCTTTCTCGTCACCGACCTGATGAACCGCCTCTATGGCGCCGGGCCGGCGCGGCGGGTCGTCGCCGCCGGTTTTGCGGTGGGCGTCGTCTGTTCGCTGATCGGCACCCAGATCGTCGGGGAGTTCGGGCCGCTGGTGACCCTGCGGATCGCCATTGGATCGGGGACCGCCTTCCTGGTGGCGCAGATGATGGACGTCGCGGTCTTTTCGGCCCTGCGCGATGGCGCCTGGTGGCGCGCGCCGCTGGTCTCGACGCTGGTGGGGGCGACGCTCGACACCGCGCTGTTCTTCTCGATCGCCTTTTCCGCCGGGCTGTCGTGGATCGAGCCGGCCAACGATGTCGCCTGGGCAAACGAGACGCTGCCCCTGCTGGGGGTCGGACCGATGGTGCCGCTGTGGGTGTCGCTGGCCGTGGCGGACTGGTCGGTCAAGCTGGGCCTCGCCCTGATTGCGCTGGTGCCCTTCCGCCTGATCGTCAAGCGGCTGCGTCCGGCGGCGGTCTGAGCCGGGCCGCGAGGTTTCCACAGGGTTAAACCGCACAAGATTTGTGCAGATTTTCGGCAACGGAAGAGCGCTTTTCCGGCGGCCCCAAAAAAATCAATTGACCGTTAACGGAAACATGCGAGCATCGAAGGTATTGGCAACAACAGAAAAGGAGGTGATCCAGTGTCGAGAAAGGTATTGGAGCAAGGTGTCGGAACAGATCGGGAGGTGGCCGTCTGAGGCAACCCCAGGCGGCAAATTCGCCCGCTCTGACCACTTAAGGTCTAACCGACCTTCCTCCTAAGAACTTTCGATAAGGGCCGTCCGAACATTCGGGCGGCCCTTTTTGACCGCCCCGGGTCGCGCTATCTTACCGTCATGCTGCATATTTCCGATACCGTCGCGATTCAGGACTGGGAGCTGACCGAAAGCTTCATGCGCGCCTCGGGCCCGGGCGGGCAGAACGTCAACAAGGTCTCGACCGCGGTCGAGTTGCGATTCGAGGCCGAGCGCTCGCCCAGCCTGCCGCCCGCGGTCAAGGCGCGGCTGAAGCGGCTGGCGGGGCGCCGCTGGACGCAGGACGGCGCGCTGGTGCTGCAGGTCGACAGCACCCGCAGCCAGGCGCGCAACCGCGAGATCGCCCGCGAGCGGCTTGCCGAACTGATCGCGCGCGCGCTGGTCGCCCCCAAGCGGCGGATCGCCACCAAGCCCACCAAGGGCTCGATCCGGCGGCGGCTGGACGGCAAGACACAACGCGGTGAAATCAAGGCCTTGCGCAGCAAGGTGCGCGACCCCTAGGAAGGCCTTGCAGCATCGCGGGCGTTTTCGGAACGCCCTGCGGCGGCCTTTGTGAGGGGATGAGCATGACACCGGGCGCAAAAAACCTGATCACCGACGTGGCCGGACTGAAGGTCGGAAACGCTTCGGACACCGCCTTGAAATCGGGCGTCACCGTGTTGTCTGCGGACACGCCCTTTGTCGCCTCGGTGCACGTGATGGGCGGAGCGCCCGGCACGCGAGAGACCGACCTGCTCGCCCCCGACAAATCGGTGGCGGCGGTCGATGCCCTGGTGCTGTCGGGCGGATCGGCCTATGGGCTGGACGCCTGTTCCGGCGTGGTCGACGGGCTGCGGGCGCGCGGGCGCGGCTTTCGCGTGGGTGAGGCGGTGATCCCGCTGGTTCCGGGCGCGATTCTCTTCGACCTGCTGAACGGCGGGCAGAAGGACTGGGCCGAGAACCCCTATCGCGCGCTGGGACGCGCCGCCTTCGAGGCGCTGGACGAGGATTTCGAACTTGGCACCGCCGGCGCCGGGACCGGGGCGCTGAGCGCCATGGTCAAGGGTGGGCTGGGGTCCGCCTCGCTGGTGCTGGACAATGGCGTGACGGTGGGGGCGCTGGTTGCCGCCAATCCGGTGGGCGCGCTGACCACGCCGGGCGATCGGCACTTCTGGGCCGCGCCCTTCGAGATCGGCGATGAATTCGGCGGACTGGGTCCTGACCCCAAAGGGGGCCTCGGCCGCGACATGGACAGCCGCAAGATGCGGGCCATGCGCGGTCAGGCGGGAGAGCGCGCGAATACCACCATCGCCATCGTCGCCACAGACGCCACCCTGACCAAGGCCGAGTGCCAGCGCATGGCGGTTGCCGCCCATGACGGAATCGCCCGCGCCATCGTGCCGGCCCATACACCGACCGATGGCGATCTGGTCTTTTCGCTCGCCACCGGCGCGCGGAAGGTCGACGCCGAAGACCCGCGCGCGCTGTCGCTGATCGGCCATGCCGCCGCGCTTTGCCTGGCCCGCGCCATCGCCCGCGCGGCCTATCTTGCCCGGCCCGAACCCGGCGACCTTCTGCCCTGCTGGTCCGACCGCGCGGCAAAGTGACCGTTGGAAACACCCCCCGGACTGCGCTAGAACCAACCCAACGCCACAGTTGGAGAAGCCGAATGTCCCGTATCGCCGCCACTCTGATCGCCGCCCTTGTCGCCGCCCCTGCCCTGGCCGAAGGCGACGCCGCCAAGGGCGAGAAGGAATTCAACAAGTGCCGGTCCTGCCACGAGGTGGTTTCGGATTCGGGCGAGGTGATCCAGAAGGGCGGCAAGACGGGCCCGAACCTCTGGGGCGTGGCAGGCCGCAAGGCTGGCAGCGTCGAGGGATTCAAATACGGTGCCGATCTGGTTGCGGCGGGCGAAGCCGGCCTCGTCTGGGACGAGGAAACCTTCGCGGCCTACACCCATGACCCGACCGGCTTTCTGAAAGAGCATACCGGCAACAGCAAGGCCAAGGCCAAGATGACCTTCAAGCTGAAGTCGGGCGGCGAGGACATCTACGCCTATCTCGTCAGCGTCAGCGCAAAGTGACAGCGGCGTTCATCCCCGCCTGGATCGACGGCGTCCTGACGCCGGCGGACAAGCTGGATGCACATGTCAGGGGGCTGCGGCACAAGGCGGTTTCCGTTTTCGTGCTGCGCGACGGGGCCATGTTGCTGCAACGCCGGGCCCTGGGGAAGTATCACACCCCGGGCCTCTGGGCGAACACCTGCTGCACCCACCCGCATTGGGGCGAGAGCGCAGCGGACTGCGCCCGCCGCCGGCTGGCGCAGGAGCTGGGCATCCGAGGGCTGACCTGCGAACATCGCCACCACCTGGAATACCGGGCCGAGGTCGGCAACGGGATGATCGAACACGAGGTGGTCGACGTCTTCCTTGCCGAGGCGGGGCCCGAGCTGCGCCTGGCGCCGGATCCGGCAGAGGTGATGGAAACGCGCTGGGTCTCTCACGATGCGCTCCACGCCGAAGTGGCGCAGTGGCCCGAACGTTTCACGCCCTGGTTGCGGATCTATCTGGCCGACCATGCCGACGCCATCTTTGGACCCGCCTTCGCCGCCGGCTGAGGCTTGCACCCGCGCGCACGGGCTGCTTTTAGTCGGACCGGGGGGATCATCCTATGACCATATTGATTGCCGGCGGCGGGATCGCCGGGCTGACCATGGGCCTGACACTGCATCAGATCGGCGTGCCCTTCCGCATCTTCGAAAGCGCGGCCGAGATCCGGCCGCTGGGGGTCGGGATCAACCTGCAGCCCAATGCGGTGCGCGAGCTTTATGATCTGGGGCTGAAGGACGGGCTGGAGCGGATCGGCGTGCGGACGCGGCAGATCGGGTTTCATACCAAGCACGGTCTGCTGATCTGGGAAGAGCCGCGCGGCCAGTGGGCGGGCTATGCCTGGCCGCAGTATTCGGTGCACCGGGGCGCATTGCAGATGATGCTTTACCGCGACCTGGTGGCGCGGGCCGGGGCGGAGTGCATCGAGACCGGCGCGCGGGTGGCCGGGTTTGCGCAGGGCGAGGCCGGGGTCGAGGTGACCCTCGCCGACGGCCGGCAGATCACGGGCGATCTGCTGATCGCGGCGGATGGCATACGCTCGGCAATCCGGGCGCAGATGGTGCCGGACGAGGGCGAGCCGATCTGGAACGGACAGGTGCTGTGGCGTGCGACCACGCCTGCGGACGCCTATTTCGGCGGCGGGGCGATGGTGATGATCGGCCACGACTCGCTGCGGGTGGTCGCCTATCCGATCAGCGATCCGGATCCCGAGACGAATATCGCGACGATCAATTGGATTGCGGAAAAGCGGTTCGACACCACCGGCGGCTGGCGGCGGCAGGAGTGGAACCGGACGGTGGCGGCGGCGGACATCCTGCCGGATTTCAACGACTGGCGGTTCGACTGGATCGACGTTCCGGCGCTGATCACGGGGGCGGCCGAGATTTTCGAGTATCCGATGATCGACCGCGATCCGCTGGAGCGCTGGACCGAGGGCCGGGTGACGCTGATGGGGGACGCGGCGCATCCGATGTATCCCGTGGGGTCGAACGGGGCGAGCCAGGCGATTGTCGATGCCCGGGTGATCGGGGCGAAGCTGCTGGCGCATGGGCCGGTGCCGCAGGCCTTCGAGGCCTACGAGGCCGAGGTGCGGCCCGTCACGACCGCGATCACCGGGGCCAACCGCAAGGGCGGCGGGCCGGACGGGGTGCTGCAGCGGGTCGAGGACCTGTGCGGGGGGATGTATGAGGACATCAACGAGGTGATCCCGCATGCGGACCTTGCCGCGCATTCGGCGAAATACAAGTCGATCGCGGGATTCTCGATCGAGGCGCTGAACGCCCGGCCGGCGTTGATTCCGGCGGGGGCGAGGATGGGGTGAGGGGGCTGTTCCGGTAGAAGCATCCTAGCCGGGATGGCGATCAAAACATTAGAATCACTTGCATTTCCTTTAGTGACTGTCTGGCATATCATTTTGAGGCGGAGACTTTAGTTACTCCTACAGGAGAGCATCAGATTTCCCTCACCCCATTGGCCGATAAGTCTTCGGCCCGAACCTCGTCGCCGTTAAGTCTTGACAAACTTGTTGCACTGGACCGAAGACCCTCTCATCAATTGTCGCTCCGAGTTTGAAACATTGGCCATTTTCCAGGCTACGGCAAAACCTGCGGCATCAATGATCTGTTCCTGCCGCCATAACGCTCCATCTTTCGAAATGGCGATGTGGAAGTCCCTTCCTTCTACGATGCGTTGAATAACCTCATCCGAAATACGGCCGACCCGTTTACCCCCGGGCAGTCTAACAAGCCTGAATCCCACCCTGTCACCGCGAGAGCTGCGATCAATCTCCATAGGCAATTCCAAGCTCAATCCGTGCTCAAAAACAAAAAACACCCTATATGTAGTATAAAACAGCGTGCCGACTTGAGTGGACAGTTGAAAATACTCCTTTTCTTTGCGACTGAACTGGATGAAGATTTCCAACATCTTATCCCCGCAGAGAAACGACACTACAGGCTCCGACGATGACAAAACATAGTCGCCCAGGTCCCAATCACCTGATGCAGGACCCGTGGAAATCTTCCAATTCGGTTGCTGACTTGTTTGAGGTATGTTCCCGTCTGGCCCCAAAAGTGCATCAAAGCAAATTTTTGTAGCATTTATCTTTGAATCTTGCTCGGCGAACACATTTAAGCAGTCAGACCAAAAATTGTTTACCCCACGAAGCTCTTGGACATTGGCGGGTAGGAAAATCAAAGATATAAGAAGTGGAAGACTATATATGATAACTGAAAACAGCTTACTGATCGGCCCCTTACCGAGAGCTCTCTTCATGGTTAAGCTTAAAGCAACCGACACAACTAGCGACGGAAAAATAAGCAGGAGAATGTGTTTCAGCAGCATTGCATTTCGTCAATGGCGAGAGAGCCTTTGAACCTTAGAGTGCTGCGCAAATTTCAGTCAAGACGCTTCCGTGACCTGATCGTTAGAATATACTCACCAGGTCAAGATCGCATATACGGCCCGGTCATACAAATTTCCCAACGCAGTACATAAAACTTTGTAGGGTTTGAAGCCCCTACCGATGCAAGCGCATTCTATCGCTAACGCCTGAGATTTTAAGCGTCAAACACATCAATTCGGCGAGACCGAACGCCGAGAATTTTTTGGAGGTAAGTCATGGCGTCGTTGCAACTTAAGTAATTACTTGCCCCCCCTACCCGTCCTCGCCCAGCTTTGGCGCGGGGCGGTGAAGGGCCAGTTCGGCGTCGGAGAAGCGGAAGGGGGCGCGGATGCCGGGGACGCCGTCGAGGGTGATCTGCATGCCGCGGGCGACGACCTGGGGGTCGGCCATGACCTCGGCGAGGTCGTTGATCGGGCCCGCCGGCACGCCCTGCTTTTCGCAGGCGGCCAGCAGGTCGGCCTTGCTCCACCCCGCCGTGGCGCCGTTCAGGCGGGCGATCATCACGCGGCGGTTGGCGATGCGGTCCTTGTTCTTGAGGAACTCGGGCGCCTCGGCCATGTCCTCGAGTCCGAGCAGGCGGCAGAGCCGCTGGTATTGCCCGTCGTTGCCGGTGGCGATGATGATGAAGCCGTCGGCGCAGTCGAAGACCTCGTAGGGGGTCAGGTTCATGTGGGCGTTGCCCATGCGGCCCGGCGCGACCCCGGTGGTCAGGTAGTTCAGCGCCTGGTTGGCCGTCACCGCCACCGCCACGTCGAGCAGCGCCATGTCGATGTGCTGGCCCTTGCCGGTGGTTTCGCGCTGGTGCAGGGCGGCGAGGATGGCGGTGACCGAATAGACCCCGGTGAAGATGTCGGTGATCGCGACCCCGGCCTTCTGCGGCTGGCCTTCCGGCGCACCGGTGATCGACATCAGCCCGGACATGCCCTGAATGATGAAGTCATAGCCCGCGCGATGGGCATAGGGACCGGTCTGGCCGAAACCGGTGATCGAGCAATAGATCAGCCGGGGGTTGACCTCTTTCAGGCTGTCGTAGTCGAGGCCGTATTTCTTCAGGCCGCCGACCTTGAAGTTCTCGATCAGTATATCGGCGTCCTTGACCAGCTCGCGCACGCGCGCCTGCCCCTCGGGGCTCGCGAGGTCGATGCAGACCGAGGCCTTGCCGCGGTTGGTCGAGTGGTAATAGGCGGCCGAGACATCCTCGCCCCGGGTCACGAAGGGCGGGCCCCAGGCGCGGGTGTCGTCGCCGTTGGGGGATTCGACCTTGATGACCTCGGCGCCGAGATCGGACAATGTCTGGCCGGCCCAGGGACCGGCCAGGATGCGGGCGAGTTCGACGACCTTCAGGCCGGCCAGCGGCGCGCTCACTTGGCGAGTTCGGCGTCGATCACCGCCTTGAATTCGTCATAGGGCATGTTCTTGACCAGCTTGCCGTTGATCACGAAGCTGGGCGTGGCGTTGATCTGGTCGGCGGCGGCGTTCTTCTGGAACCAGGCGACCAGGGTTTCGGCCTTGGTCTGGTCCTTGATGCAGGCGTCGATCTGTTCGTTCTCGAGCCCGGCCAGGCGGCCGATCTTCTTGAGCTCTTCGACGATCCCGTTCGGTTCTTCCGCGCGGGCCCAGGTGGACTGGGTCTTGTAGATCATGTCGGCGATGCCGAAGAATTTCTCGGGACCGCCGCAGCGCGCGATCAGCGAGGCCCAGAGGCCGTATTTGTCGAAATAGACGTCGTGATAGACCAGCCGGACCTTGCCGGTGTCGATGAAGTCGGCCTTCAGGCGCTTGAAGTTGTCCTGATGGAAGGCGGCGCAGTGCGGGCAGGTGAACGAGGCGTATTCCACGATGGTCACCGGCGCATCTTCCTTGCCGAGCGACATCTCGACGATGCTCGAGGTATCGACATCCGTGGCCTGGGCATTGGCGGGCGCCACCAGGGCGGTGCTGCCCGGCGTGTTGCCCGTCCAGGCGACATAGCCGACGGCGACAGCGAGGATGGCGGCACCGAGCAGTGCGAGTTTCCGGGTCATTCGGTTTCCCTTTTCAGCGTTTTGCGTTGCTTAATACGTTGCGGCCCAGGCGTTCAAGGGCCGCCCTCAGCCCCTCGTCCTGCACTGGCGCGACCGTCTGGCTGGCCTCACGGGCGGCGACGGGGTCTTCGGGGCGTTCGGGCGGGGGCTGGCGCGTGTCGAACTGGGCCTGGCCCTCGGCAAAGCCGGAGGGCGCGGTCTGGGTGATGCGCACGCGGCTGATGGCGTTGTAGCCGTAGACCGCGTTGATCCTGGCGCGGATCGTTTCCTTCTGCATCTCGAGCATCGGGGCCTGGGCGCCGGTGGTGAGGACGGTCAGCGTGGCGCCGAAGCCGCCGCGCCCGTAGCCCACGTTGACCGGGCGCGCGACGGCGGCGATGTCGGCGCCGACGATCTCGGCCCAGTGGGTCAGCACCCGGGCCACCGCGAAGCCCCGGCTTTCGCCGGCGCGGCGGATCTGGCCGTCGAGCACACTGGCGGTGCGCTTGAAGCCTCGGGTCGTGGACTGACGATGCGCCATCTGATGGATTCCGCCGCTGGTTGACCTATTGTAGAGAGCACGCTGGCGGGTGCCAGCAAAACCGCCGCCACGGGACATAAATAATGCGTGACGCAACCGCCGATCCCGCCGCGCTGAGCGCGGCCCTGCTTGACTGGTACGACCGCCATGCGCGGGCGCTGCCATGGCGGGTGGGTCCGGCCGAGCGGAAGGCGGGGGTGCGCCCGGATCCCTATCGGGTCTGGCTGTCCGAGATCATGCTGCAACAGACCACGGTGGCGGCGGTGACGGCCTATTTCCACCGGTTCACCCGGCTTTGGCCCAGTGTCGACGCGCTGGCGGCGGCCGAGGACGGGGCGGTGATGGGGGAATGGGCGGGGCTAGGATATTATGCGCGGGCGCGCAACCTGCTGAAATGCGCGCGTGTCGTGACGGGTGAGCATGGCGGGGTGTTTCCCGACGACCATGCCGCGCTGTTGGCGCTGCCGGGCATCGGCCCCTATACCGCCGCCACGATCTCGGCCATTGCATTCGACCGGCCGGAGACGGTGATGGACGGCAATGTGGAGCGGGTGGTGTCGCGGCTTTATGACATCCACACCCCGCTGCCGGCGGCCAAGCCCGAACTGCATGCGCTGGCCCGCGCGCTGACGCCGGCGCAGCGGCCGGGCGATCATGCGCAGGCGATGATGGATCTGGGCGCGACGATCTGCACGCCGCGTTCGCCGGCCTGCGGCATCTGTCCGCTGCGCGACCCCTGCGCCGCGCGGGCGGCGGGCACCGCGCCGCTGCTGCCGCGCAAGGCCGAGAAGAAGGCCAAGCCGGTGCGGCAGGGCAGCGTCTATATCGCGCGGCGGGCCGATGGGGCGCTGCTGCTGGAACGGCGACCGGACAAGGGGCTGCTGGGCGGAATGCTGGGCTGGCCCGGGTCGGACTGGGGCGAGCGCGTGGAAGAGGCGCCGCCGGTTGCGGCACAGTGGCAGGTGCTGCCGGGCGAGGTGCGCCACACCTTCACCCATTTTCACCTGATCCTGCAGGTGCGCCATGCCGAGGTGGAGGCCGGGTCCGCGCCCGAGAGGGGCGCGTTCCTGGGGCAGGACGCTTTCCGGCCCTCGGATCTTCCTACGGTGATGCGCAAGGCCTATGATCTGTGGAGAAGCGGGGCAGCGCACGGTCCCGGAAGGGCGGATTAACCAGAGACACATAGGACATGGCGATCAACCGACATCTGGAGTTCGACATGATCCCGCCGGAAACGCTTGCCCGCTGGCAGAACGTCCTGCCCTTCGCCACCTCGTTCCTGCTGGTTCCGCTGCTGTGGCTGGGCGCCGTGAAGGGCGGGTTCTGGGTGCTGCTGGTCGTGGTTGTCACCTGGAACGCCTATACCGCGCTCGACAAGGTGCTGGGCCTGAACCTGGAGAACGGCGACCCGGAGACGGGTGAGGAGCATCTGACTGCCTACAAGGTGATCACCTGGGCCTGGGTGTCGGTGCAGGTGGTGACGCTGTTCAGCCTGATCTGGTATGCGACGCGGGCCGAACACCTCGACACGCTGGAGCGCATCGGCCTGTTCTTTGGCGTCGGCGTCGTGACCGGAACGATCGGGATCAATTACAGCCACGAGCTGATGCACCAGAAATCGCGGTTTGAACGCTGGCTGGGCGATATCCTGCTGGCGATGGTGATGTACTCGCATTTCCGGTCGGAACATTTGCTGGTGCATCATACCTGGGTCGGCACGCCGCGCGATCCGGTCAGCGCGCGCTATGGCGAAGGGTTCTGGCGGTTCTTCGGGCGGGTGCTGGTGCAATGCGCCAAGTCGGCGTTCCGGGCCGAGAAGGCGCAGCTGGCGCGAAAGGGGCTGGCCTGGAGCGACCGTTCGAACCCGTTCTTCCGCTATTGGGCGTTGCAGGCCGTCTTCCTCGGGCTGGCCTTCGCCTGCGGGGGTCTGGCGGGTGTCGGGCTGTTCCTGGTGCAGGCCTTCGTCGCGATCTTCCATCTGGAGATGGTGAATTACGTCGAGCACTACGGCCTGTCGCGCAAGCATCTGGGGAACGGGAAATACGAACATGTCCTGCCGCGCCATTCCTGGAACGCGGCGCACAAGGCGTCGAACTGGCTGCTGATCAACCTGCAGCGCCATTCCGACCACCACTACAAGCCGAACCGCCGCTTTCCGCTGTTGCAGAACTATACCGAAGACGAGGCGCCGCAGCTGCCGCATGGCTATGCGGTGATGACCACGCTGGCGCTGATGCCGCGGGTGTGGCGGCGGGTGATGAATCCGCGGGTGCGGCGCTGGCGGGCGATGTACTATCCCGAAATCACCGACTGGACGCCCTATAACAAGGGCGCGACGCCGATGCCCCGCTGACGCCATTCATCCTTCGTTAAGGTGCGGGTGCCACACTGCGGCATCGGCCGAGAAGGAGAGCGCCCGTGCCCCAGACCGCAGCCACGCCTGCGCAGCGGAAATGCCTGATTGTCGAGGACAGCACCTATGACCAGCGCATGATTGCCCGAGCGGTGCGGGCGGCGCTGTCCAAGGTCGAGCTGACGGTGGTGGCCAGCATCGAAGAGGCGCGCGAGGCGCTGGCGACAACGCCGATCGCGCCGATCCTGCTGGACAACAACCTGCCCGACGGGAAGGGGGCCAATTTCGCGCTGGAACTGGCGCAGGATGCCCGGCTGGGCGCGATCCCGGTCATCATGGTGTCGGACTGGCCCTCGCCCTTCATGTGGCAGAAGGCGGAACTGGCCGGGGTGCACAGGGTCTTTACCAAGACCGAATTCAATGCCGCCGTCTTCTCGGCCGCCCTGCCGAAACGGATGGCGCTGCACTGAGCCGGATCAGTGCAGCACCTCGGGCCGGGACAGGGTCCAGACCGTGACCATCTCGTCCAGTCCCCGCACGGCCTGGGGCGCCTGGCGGAACAGCCCGTCGAGCGCCGGGTCGCCCGGCGTGGATTGCCCTTCAGCGCGCTGGCGCATCTGGTCGGAGAGCGCGATTTCGCAGACCAGCGGGCGGGTCAGCTTCTCGATCCGGCTGGCGACGTTGACGGTATTGCCCAGCACCGCGAATTCCAGACGGTTCGCCCCGATGTCGCCCAGCACGACGGGGCCGAAATGCAACCCGAAGCTGCCGAGAATGGGTGGCTCGCCTGCTGCGGCCCGCTCGGCGTTCCAGACCTGCAGCGAGTCGCGCATCGCGCGCACGCAGCGCAGCGCGTTGATGGCATCCTGTTCCGAGGGAAAGGGCGTTCCGAAGGTCGCCATCATCCCGTCGCCCAGATATTTGTCGAGCGTGCCGCCATGGCGGAAGACCTCGGCCTCCATCCGGGCATGAAACCCGCGCAGCGTGGCGATCACCTGTTGCGGATCGTGGGTGGCGGCGTAATGGGTGAAGCCGACGATATCGACGAACAGCACCGCGACGTCGTGGGTGCGCGTCTGTTTCAGCGGCTCGTCGTTCTGCGAGAGCTGCTCGACCACGTTGGGCGAGAAATAGCGCGAGAGGTTCTCTCGCTCGCGTTCCAGCCGGGCACTGTTCAGCAGCAACCGGCTGTAGCGGCGGACAGTCAGCGCCAGGATCAGGCTGACCAGCAGGAAAACCACCATTTCCTGAATGCGGAAGTTCAGCCGCAGCGAATTCGGGTCGAGGATCCTGGCCAGATCGGCGCGATCCCCCAGTGCCTGCGCAATGCCTTCGCTGAGGCCGGGCACCTGACGCCCGAACAGCCAGATTCCGCCCGCAACCAGCGCCCAGAGCGCGCCTGTCCACCAGCCGAAGGCCAGGATCGTGCGCCAGGAATAGGCCAGCGTGCCCGCCGCCAGCAGAACGTAGAAATAATCGAAACCGCCGAACTGGTGGATCGCCGCCGTTGGCCAGTCTTCCGGCGCGAAGGGGCTCGGGACCGCGATGATGAAGGTCATCAGCACGATGTCGAGCATGAGCACCAGCAGTTCGCGCCGCGACCGGCCCACCACGCCGACGCGCCGCTGGAGCCAGCCGACCCCGGCCATCGCCACCAGAAGCACCTCGTAATAGAGCATGTCCCACCGGGGGTTCAGGATCGGCAGCATCACGGCGACGACCGCAATGGCGACCCAGCGCGCATGGACGGCCAGGTGCAGCCCTTCCCGCTTGTGTCGCTCAAGCACGGCTTCGGTGTGCCGGTTCAGAGTCGAGGTGTCGCGGATCGGTTCATCGAGACCGGCAAGGACCGAGAACGGATTGAAAAAGCGTGCCATGCGGCGCCCCTTCGCTTGTGCGCACTGCCTAGATAGGCATCCCTTGCCCCATTTCATAGAAAAATGCCCCGCCGTTAAGGCGGGGCAGGTGAGTGCCATGTGTCAGGCCACAGGCACCGGCGGTAACATGCGAAACTTTTAGGGGTCTCAGTCCATCTCGGAGCGGATCTGCTGGCGCAGCACGTCGATGGGCACGTTCATCCCATCCTTGCGGAAGCTCCAGTAAGTCCAGCCGTTGCAGCTGGGGGCGCCTTCGAGATGGGCGCCGACCTGGTGGATCGAACCCCGCACGTCGGTGCCGATCAGCGTACCGTCCGCGCGCACCTTGGCGACCTGGCCGCGCGGGGAATAGAGCGCCTCGCCCGGGCGCAGCAGGCCGCGTTCGACCAGCTGGCCGAAGGGCACGCGCGGCTCGGCGCGCTTGCTGGCGGTGACGGCCAGCGCCTCGCGGTCGAACTTGCGCACATTGGCGATGCGGGCGGTCGCGGCCTTGCGGTATGCCTCTTCCCGCTCGATCCCGATATATTCGCGGCCCAGCATCTTGGCGACGGCGCCGGTGGTGCCGGTGCCGAAGAAGGGGTCGAGCACGACGTCGCCGGGGTTGGTGGTGCCGACCAGCACGCGGTGCAGCAGCGCCTCGGGCTTCTGCGTCGGGTGCGCCTTGTCGCCGTTGGCGTCCTTCAGGCGTTCATGCCCGGTGCAGAGCGGAATCACCCAGTCCGAGCGCATCTGGATACCTTCGTTGAGCGCTTTCAGCGCCTCGTAGTTGAAGGTGTATTTGGCGCCTTCGTCGCGGCTGGCCCAGATCAGCGTCTCGTGCGCATTGGTGAAGCGCTTGCCGCGGAAGTTGGGCATCGGGTTCGACTTGCGCCAGACCACGTCGTTCAGCAGCCAGTAACCCGCATCCTGCATCGCCGCGCCCACGCGGAAGACGTTGTGATAGGATCCGATCACCCAGATCGCGCCGTTCGGTTTCAGCAGGCGGCGCGCGGCCTTGAGCCAGGCGCGGGTGAAGGTGTCATAGGCCTCGAAGCTGGAAAACTGGTCCCAGTGGTCATCGACGGCGTCGACCTGGCTGTTGTCGGGGCGATGCAGCTCGCCCTTGAGCTGGAGGTTGTAGGGCGGGTCAGCAAAGATCAGGTCGATCGACCCGGCAGGCAGGCCGTTCATCACCTCGATGCAATCGCCATCGATAATCGTGTTCAACGGGAGCGCGGCTGCGCTCGTCTGTTTGGTCTTCGTCATCTTCTGCCTCTGTCCCGGGCGCTTTGCTGCGCTCTCGTGGTTGACAGCAGGATGAGTCATGACCGATTCGCCGTCAAATTCTTTTTTGAATCAACCGGTTATCGTTTTAACTTGATACAAGATATTGTGGACGGGCTTGAACGACCGCCGATGATGTGGGGTGACGCCGAGATTTTGCAGCGCCAAAGTGTGACATTTTGTTGGATAGCCGGCGTTGCGCTCCCAGCCGTAGCCGGGGTGCTGTTGCGCCAAATCCACCATGATCGCATCGCGCGCCGTCTTGGCCATGATCGAGGCCGCCGCAATCGACACCGACCGGG
This sequence comes from Seohaeicola nanhaiensis, assembly GCF_042654245.1. Classification (NCBI taxonomy): domain Bacteria; kingdom Pseudomonadati; phylum Pseudomonadota; class Alphaproteobacteria; order Rhodobacterales; family Roseobacteraceae; genus Seohaeicola; species Seohaeicola nanhaiensis. The sequence goes on along the minus strand of NZ_JBHSGI010000033.1, from coordinate 391,251 downwards.
CATCGCCCTTGACCACGGCGAGCGCCGGAATGGTCAAGTCGCGGGGCAGCAGGTGGCCGTCGATGAGCAGGAAATCGGGGGCGGGATCCAGCATCCCCACCGCGCGCATCATGGCGAGGTGGCTGGCCCGCAGGATGTTCAATTCGTCGATCTCGGCGACGCTGGCATGAGCGATGGCGATCTGGGCGCGGGCGCGGATCGTCGTGGTCAGCGTGTCGCGCATGCGGGCGGTCAGCTTTTTCGAATCGTTCAGGCCATCGGGGATGACCGTCAGGTCGAGCACCGCCGCCGCCGCCGTGACCGGACCGGCCAGCGGGCCGCGCCCCACCTCGTCCACCCCCGCGATGCGGAGAAAGCCGCGGTCCATCGCGGCGCGTTCGAGGCTGTCGTCCGGGCAGGTCATGTGCCCTTGCTGGACCGAATCTGTGGGTCGATGCAAGGGGGCGGGCGCTGTGCGGTTCACACAAAAAAAGGGAGGGTCCGCGGACCCTCCCTTCACCGACGGCGCGAACCGATGCGCCGCCTCCGCAGGCTAGAAACGCGCCGTGCGGTATCCACGTTGTTGCAGGCAGAAGGGCTCGTAGCCGATGTGCACCGCGCCCCGATCGCCGCGGAAGCGATATTCGCAGGCGTTCGGCAGCGCCCGGGTATAGGCGTAGGTCCGGTTCATGCAGGCGTTGCCAAACAGCTGAACGGGCCGACCGTTTACCTGGAAATTGCGCAGGCAGCTTTGCGGCAGGTCAAATTTCGAGATCTGCGGCGGCAACGGGCGCGGATTGGGATAGGTCGGATAGGTCGGATGGCTGTAGATCGGCGGCCGCGGCTGGGTGTAGATCGGTGGGCGCGGCTGGGTATAGATGGGCCGCGTCGGATAGCGGTTGATCACGGTGGTCTGCTTCTTGCTGTCGTCGATGGCCTTGGCAATCAGCGCGAGGGCGGTGAAGCCGAGCAGCGCCTTGGCGATGTCGTCGCTGTCGGCCCGGGCGGGGGCGGTGAAGCCGGTCACGGCGACCGCAGCAGAGACGATCAGGGCGATGAACTTGCGGTGCATGGACGTTCCTTTCGAGGTTGGTGTGGCCGTGTCCGATCTGTCGTGACCGGCGATGACCCAAACTCTGGACCTGCCCCCCAGGACAGGCAATAACGGCGCCCTGTTATCGGATAACGATGTCGCAAACGCCTGTTGTCATTGAATATCCGCGCGGCCGGGCGCAGAGTGCCCGCATGAAGCACCTCATGCGAAATCTCATCCTTGCCGCCACGATGGCGCTGGCTCAGCCGGCCCTCGCGGCGGACTGTTACGCCGATTACAAGGCCAAGCAGGGCAACCCGCTGCGGCTTCATTACGGCGTCATGCAATTGCAGGGGGCGTGCCAGCAGGGCGCGGCCCGTGCCGAAGTTTCTGCCCGTCTGGCCGCCCAGGGCTGGACGCTTCTCAACGTGCTGTCGGTCTTCGGTCCCGAAGGTCTCAACGAAAGGAGAGCCAATGCCGGAGAGTTCTTTCTCCGCTTCTGACGCGCGGCGGTCGGGCAACCGGATTGTCGGCCTCGGGCTCACTGCCATTGTCGTGATCCTGGTCCTCGCCGGGGTTATGCTGCTGATCGCCCTGCCCGATGCCAACGCGTTCAACGCGCGGGTCGAACAGCTGTTCATCGCCAATGACGCGCTGACCGGTCAGGCCGAGATCAAGCTGCTGGAAATCCTCGCCCAGTCGGGGACTGCTTTTTCCGACACGCTGGCCGGCTACCGGATGGTCATTTTCGTGCTGATGATCTTCGCCACGCTGCTGCTGGTGGCGGCGCTGGTCTTTCTGGTCATGCTGGTGACGATGAACCGCCGGATGGGCGAGATCGAGCGGCAGGGGATCCAGGTCAACTCGCTGCTGATCAGCCGGGAGGAGAATACGGTCTATCTCAACAACTTCGGCTTCAAGCTGACGGCGGCGGCGATGGAGACGCTGGCGGTTCTGGCCGAGGCGCGGCTGGACGACGACGTGCTGTCGGGCGCGGAGATCGAATCGGTGATCTCGGGCAAGGACGCGTCGGATTGCGACGAGGCGGCGGGGGCGACGCGGATCAAGCGGCTGCGCGACACGCTGGGTAACCAGATGGTGAGCGAGCTGCTGGTCAAGAACATCGCGCGGCGCGGCTATATGCTGGCGATCGACAAGGATGTGATCCGGATGATCTGACCGGCGCGGAACCGCGCGGCGCCCCGCGCGGTTTTTCCCCGGTAAAACGGAGGATCACATCATGCCAGCCCAATCCAAGGCCCAGCAGAAAGCGGCGGGCGCCGCATTGTCCGCCAAGCGCGGCGAGACGAAGAAGAGCGAGCTTCAGGGTGCGTCGAAGGAGATGTACGAGTCGATGAGCGAGAAGGAACTCGAGGACTTCGCCTCGACCAAGCGCAAGGGGCTGCCCGAGAAGAAGGGCTGAAGGGGCGCGTTTTCCGGCACGGAAAACGGTCCGAAATCCGTGACGGATTTCGGTTCAGCCCGCCAGGCGCCGCAGGCCGTCGATGTCGAGCTGTCCCCTGGGGCCGATGCAGACCACGCCCTCGCGGGCTGTGTCGGCGGCCGATTCCGCGCTCCACTGGCGGCCGACGACGTGGATCAGTGCCATTCCGTCGGTGCCTCTGAGCCAGCCCTTGGCGCGCACGACTCCGTAGGGGCCTTCGGCGAGCGATTGTGCGAGGGCGGCGGCGTCGGTTCCTGCTGGCAGCGTGAGGACAACGCTCTCGAACAGATCGTCGGCATGATCGTGGGCATGGTCATGCGCAGGGGCCGGATGCGGGCCCATACCTATGACCGCGTCCAGCGGCACCTGCGCGTTCTGACAGGTGACCACCGCGGCCTGGGGGGCGAGCGTTTGCAGCCAGTCGGCCAGCCCTGCGGCGGCGAGATCGGCCTTGTTCAGGATCACGATGTCGGCCTGCGCCAGCTGACGGGTGATGGTGTCGCCGATATAGGCGTCCTCTGCCGCCGCGCGCACCCCGCCACCATCGGCAACGACCACGATGCCGTCGCAGCGCACCGAGTCGAGCAGCGCGGCCGTCGCCATGATCGACCCCGGGATCGCCACGCCCGAGCTTTCGATCAGCACGTGGTCCGGGGCGGGATCGAGCGCCGCGATCTGCATCAGCGCGGCGGTCAGGTCGCTGCCGAAGGAGCAGCAGACGCAGCCGCCGGCGATGGCGATCAGATCGCCCTCCTGCGCCTCGATCAGGTCGGCGTCGATGGGCAGCGCGCCGAATTCGTTGACCAGCACGGCCAGCCGCCGCCCGGCGGCATTGCGCAGCAGGTGGTTGACCAGCGTGGTCTTGCCCGCGCCGAGATAGCCGCCGATCACCGTGACCGGCAGGCGGCTCACAGCGCGCTCGCCGCGAAGATCCGGCCGCCCTGCACGGTGCCCCAGACCGGCACGTCCTTGAGCGCCATCGGATCGACCTCGGTCGGGTCCTGTTCCAGCACGGCGAAATCGGCGCGTTTGCCGGTTTCGATGCTGCCGATCTCGCCGTCGAGGTGCAGCGTGTAGGCTGCACCGAGGGTGACCGCGCGCAGGGCATCGTCGACGCCGATCCGTTCGTGTTCGCCCTGCACCCGGCCCGAGGCGGTGATGCGGTTGACCGCCGCCCAGGCGGTGAAGAGCGGGCCGAGCGGCGTGACCGGCGCGTCGGAGTGGATGGTCATCGGCACGCCCTGTTCCAGCGCGGTGCGGCAGGCGTTCATGCGGGTGGCACGCTCGGGGCCGACGGTCAGGCGGTAGTGTTCGTCGCCCCAGTAGAAATGGTGGTTGGCAAAGAGGTTGACGCACATGCCCAGCGCCTTCATCCGGCGGAACTGGGCGGTATCGGCCAGCTGGCAGTGTTGCAGGGTGAAACGGTGATCGCGGCTGGGGTGCTTCTGCAGCGCTGGGCCCAGCGTGTCGAGCGCCAGTTCGGTGGCCTGATCGCCGTTGGTGTGGGTGTGCACCTGGATGCCTGCATCGAGCGCATGGGCGTAGATTTCCGCCAGCTGCTCGGGGGCGACATACCACAGGCCGTTTTCCGCGCCGTTGTAGTAGCCCGGCCATTTCATCCGGGCGGAAAAGCCCTGGATCGAGCCATCGGCGACAACCTTGATGCGGCCCAGCCGGCAGCGGTCGGTGGCCAGGCCCTTGAGCCGGATGACCTCGGCCACGAGGTCCTTGGGCGGCAGGCCGAGGAAAAAGCGCAGCGGGACGACGCGGGCGGGGTATTTCGCCTCGCCCGTCACGCGCAGCATCATCTCGACCGTTTCGGGCTCGAGCCGCGAGGCGAGGTCGGTCACGGTGGTCACACCGGTGCGCACGCAGAGCTTGGCGAAGTCGCGCAGGCCCTGTTCGTCGCAATCCATCAGCGAGCGGTCGAAGCCGACATGCGGGCCGACCGGGGTCATCACCTCGGGGCCTTTCAGTTCGCCCGTCGGATAGCCGTCTGGGCCAAGGGGGATGCCGGGGTGATTGATACCGGTCTTCATCAGCCCGGCCAGTTCCAGCGCCTTTGTGTTCACGTTCAGGATGTGGCCCGAGGCGTGCATCACGCCGATGGGCCGGCTGGGCGAGACCGAGTCGAGATGTGCGCGGTTGACGCGCTGGTTGTTCATGTAGATCGGGTCGAGGCCCCAGCCGCAAAGGGGCGCTTCGCCGTCAAGTTCGGCCTCGGCCACGCGCAGCCGGTCGAGCACGGCGTCGATGGTCTTGAGCCCGTCCCAGGACTTGCCGGCCGGATCCATCCGGTCGAACCAGCCGAGGTAGGTGTAGCGCCAGAGCGAGCCTTCGGAGGTATGCGCGTGGCCCTCGACCAGACCGGGCATCAGCACCTTGTCGGCGAACCGGTCGTCCAGCGTATAGTCGCCCCAGCCTTCCAGCTCTTCCAGCGTGCCGGCGCCCAGGATGCGCCCGTCGCGCACCGCGACGTGGGTGGCGCGCGGGCGGGCCGGGTTCATGGTGAGGATGGATTTAGCGGAATAGACGGTGATGCCGGCCACGGATATCTCCTGGGTTATCTGTTGCAGGGGAGCCTAGGCCGCTTCCCATGCAAGGAAAAATGGTTTTATCTGGCCAACATCCGCGAATTTCTGGTGGAATGGTGCCCCGATGAACTTCACGCTGAAACAACTCCGCTATGTCGAGGCCGCCGGGCGGCTTGGCTCGATTGCCCGCGCGGCCGAGGAAATGGCGATCTCGCAATCGTCCATCACCGCCGCCATCGACGCGTTGGAGCACTCGCTGGACTACGATCTGTTCGTGCGCACGCCGGCCAAGGGCATCCACGCGACCCCGGCGGGTCTCGAGGCCCTGCAGATGGTGCGCGCCTTCCTGAACCATTCACGCCATTTCGAGGCCGACCTGCAATCGGTGGGCGGCGACGAAACCGGCGTTGTGCGCATCGGATGCTATGGGACGGCCGCGCCGGCCTTCCTTCCGCCTATTTTGAAGGCAATGAAGGATCGCCGACCCAATATCACGGTGGATGTGCTGGAAGGCGACATGGCCACGGTCGTCGATTACCTGCGCGACGGGAAGGCGGATCTGTCCTTCACCTATGAGATGGGGCTCGATTCGGGCCAGCAGTTCGAACCGCTGTTCAACGCCGCGCCCTATGCGCTGATCTCGACTGACGACCCGATGTCGGACCTGCCCGGGGTCACCTATGCGCAGCTGTCGCGCCGCACGATGGTGATGCTGGACCTGCCCTATGCGCGCGAGTATTTCAGCACGCTGTTCTCGCGCCGCGGGTTGAAGCCGATGATCGGCCACGCCACCCGGTCGGCCGATTTTGCGCGGGCGCTGGTGGCGGGCGGGTTTGGCTATACCATCCTGAACATCCGCCCGCCCGGCTTCGAGGGCGCCAAGAGCGCCTATCGCGCGTTGCCGATTTTGGACGAGACCGAGGCCCCGATCTTTGGAATCGCCACCATGCGGCAGACCCGGCAGCCGCGTACCATCCGCGCCTTCATCCGCACCTGTATCGAATTGCGCGACGCCGGAGCCTTCATCCCGCTTACGGTTACGGCACCTCCGCCCGCTTCCGCCAAAAAAGCCACCAATAGTCCGCATTAAAACTGTTTTATGGGGGAACGGGGCTGGTCTAGGCTTTCTCCAATAAGAAAAATTCAAACGACCAACACGGAGGACGACGCCACGTGCGACACATGTTCAAACAATTCCTGACAGCGACCGCCGCTGCGGCGCTTCTGGCCACTTCGGCCCTTGCCGACGAGCCCAAGCGCGGCGGCACGCTGGTGACGGTCATCACCTCGACGCCCCGCGTGCTGAACCCGGCGGTGCAGTCAGGCATCGCCACCGGCTTTCCGGGGGCGCAGCTCTTCGCCTCGCCGCTGCGGTATGACGACAGCTGGACGCCGCAGCCCTATCTGGCCAAGAGCTGGGAGGTCAGCGAAGACGGGCTGCACGTGACGCTGCATCTGGTCGAGAACGCCACCTTCCACGACGGCCATCCGATCACTTCGGAAGACGTCGCGTTTTCGGTGGATATCATCAAGGAATATCACCCGTTCAAGTCAATGTTCGCGCCGGTGACCTCGGTCGACACGCCGGATGAACACACGGCCGTCATCAACCTGTCCAAACCGCACCCGGCGCTGATGCTGGCAATGTCGGGGCAGCTGATGTCGATCATTCCGAAGCACATCTATGGCGACGGGCAGGACCCGAAGAACCACCCGCGCAACAACGTCGATGTGGTCGGCTCGGGCCCGTTCAAGCTGGTCGAGTTCAAGAACGGCGAGCACATCATCCTCGAGCGTTATGACGGTTTCTTCATGGAAGGCCGCCCCTATCTCGACAAGATCGTGATGCGGATCATGCCCGACAGCTCGGCCCGCGCGATTGCGCTGGAGAACGGCGAGCTCATGCTGGCCGCCTTCGAGGCCGAACCGACGCTGATCCAGCGCCTGTCCAAGGTGAAGGGGCTGAACATCACCAACAAGGGCTATGGCGGCATCGGCCCGATCGACTGGCTGGCGATCAACACCACGCGCGGCCCGCTGAAAGAGGTGAAGGTGCGTCAGGCGATTGCCTATGCGATCGACAAGGATTTCATCCTGAAGGCGATCCTGCGGGGCACGGCGACCGAGGCCAAGACGGGCATTCACCCGGACAGCCCGCTGTACGATGCGGATGTGAACAACTATCCGTTCGACCTCGACAAGGCCAATGCGCTGCTGGACGAGGCCGGTTTCCCGATGAAGGACGGCAAGCGGTTCGACATCACGCTCGAGCTGGCGCCCTTCCCGGGGTACAAGCCGGCGACGGAATACATCAAGCAGGCGCTCTCCAAGGTCGGGATCAACGTGACGATCCATTCCTCGGCCGACTTCCCGAGCTGGGCCAAGCTGATGGGCACGCTGGACTACGACATGTCGCTGGATTCGGTCTATAACTGGGGCGACCCGGTAATCGGGGTGAACCGGACCTACATGAGCGACAACATCGGCAAGGGCGTCTGGTCGAACACGCAGGGCTATTCGAACGCCCGGGTGGACGAGCTGCTTGCCGAGGCCGGCACCGAGAACGACCCCGAGAAGCGCAAGGCGCTGTACAAGGAGTTCCAGGAGATCGTCGCCGAAGAGGTTCCGATCTACTTCCTGAACGCGGTGCCGATGCACACGATCTATTCCGACAAGGTGGGCAATCCGCCGATGGGCATCTGGGGCACCAGCTCGCCCATCGACATGACCTATCTCAAGGACTGATCCGTCCCTTTGCCCCGCGGCGGCTTTGCACGCCGCGGGGTCCAGCCAGACCAAGAAGGATCCGCCCTTGGACCAGCTCAGATCGACCCTGATCCGGCTTGCTTATGCCGTGATCCTTCTGCTGGCGGTACTCGTTCTCAACTTCACGATGCTGCACCTCGCCCCGGGCGATGTGGCCGATACCATCGCACAGTCGATGGGGGGCGCGGACGAGACCATTCTGAACCGCATTCGCGCCGACTATGGCCTTGACCAGCCCTTTCTGGTGCAGCTCGGCCGTTATATCTTCCGGGTGCTGCATTTCGACCTTGGCTATTCGTTCTTCTACAACCAGCCGGTCACCAGCCTGATCCTGGAGCGTCTGCCCGCAACCCTCCTGCTGGTGCTGTCGGCGCAGATCCTGGCGCTGCTGGTCGGTGTGGTACTGGGCGTCTTCTCGGCCCGGCGGCCGAACGGCATCCTCAGCCACTTCGTCACCTTCTTTGCCCTCTTCGGCTATTCCGCCCCGGTGTTCTGGACAGGGATCCTGCTGCTGATCGCCTTTTCGCTGAAGATCCAGTGGTTCCCGGTCGCGGGGATGCAGGATGTGACCATCGAAGGCGGTTTCTTCGCCCATGCGCTGGACATCGCGCGCCATCTGGTGCTGCCGATGATCACGCTCGCCTCGATCTTCCTTGCGCTTTATTCGCGCCTGGCGCGGGCCACGATGATGGAGGTGCTGGGGTCGGACTATGTGCGCACCGCAAAGGCCAAGGGGCTGACGATGCGCGACGTGGTCTACAAGCACGCGCTGAAGAACGCGCTGTCGCCCGTCATCACGCTGGCGGGGCTGCAGTTCTCGGCGGTGGTGTCGGGTGCGGTGCTGGTCGAGACGGTGTTTTCCTGGCCCGGTCTCGGCACGCTGGCCTTCCAGTCGATCATCGCCCGTGACACGCCGACGATCCTCGGCATCCTGTTCTTCTCGGCGCTGGTGGTGATTGTCGGCAATATCCTGACCGACCTCGCGCTGCGCCTGGTCGATCCCCGCATCGGAGGACGCAGATGAGCGACGCCCCCGCCCTGCCCGAGGAAACCGTCGAAAAGGCCCGGCCGCCGATTGCCGAGGCCTGGGAGATGTTCCGCAAGAACCACGCCGCCGTGGCCGCGCTGATCGTGCTGATCCTGATCGTGCTGGCCGCGATCTTCGGCCCGGCGCTGTATGGCACCGATCCCTTCGACATGGTCTGGGCGCCCTTCTCGCCGCCCGGGGCGGACGGGTTTCTGCTGGGCACCGATTACCTTGGCCGCGACCTGACCGCGCTGATCCTGTCGGGGGCGCGGGTGTCGCTGGTGATCGGGCTGGCCGCGGCGCTGGTCTCGGTCTTTATCGGTGTGACCGTGGGCGCGCTGGCCGGCTTCTATCGCGGGGTGGTCGAGGAAGTGCTTATGCGCATTACCGAGTTCTTCCAGGTGCTGCCGACGCTGCTGTTCTCGATGGTCATCGTGGCGCTGTTCGGCGCCTCGCTGCCGATGATCACCTTCGCCATCGGCGTGGTGAGCTGGACCGCCGTGGCGCGGATCACCCGGGGCGAGTTCCTGCGCATTCGCGAGCTGGAGTATGTTACCGCGAGCCGCGCCTCGGGGGCATCGAACCTCAAGCTGATGTTCAAGGTCATCCTGCCGAACGCGCTGACGCCGATCATCGTGCAGTCGGCGCTGATGGTGGGCGGCGCGATCCTGTTCGAGGCGGGGCTGTCGTTCCTGGGCCTGACCGACCCGAACGTGGTGAGCTGGGGCCAGATCATCGGATCGAACCGCACCTATATCCTTGAATCGCCCTTCACCGTGACGATTCCTGGTCTCGCGATCTTCATCACCGTGCTGGCGATCAGCCTTGTCGGCGACGGGCTGAACGACGCGCTGAACCCCAAGCTGAGGCTGCGCTGATGACCGAACCGCTTCTCAAGGTCGAGAACCTGCGCATCGAGCTGAAGACCCGTGGCGGCGTTGCCCCGGTGATCGACGACCTGTCCTTTGACCTGATGCCGGGCGAGAATATCTCTTTCGTCGGCGAATCCGGCTGCGGCAAGTCGATGACGGCGCTCGCGATCATGGGGCTGCTGCCCGAGGGGATCGGGCGCGTGGCCTCGGGGCGGATCCTGCTGGACGGGGAGGATCTGACGACGGCCAGCGAAAGCCGCCTGCGCGACATTCGCGGCAACGAGATCGGCATGATCTTCCAGGAGCCGATGACCTCGCTGAACCCTGTGTTCACTGTGGGCGAACAGATCGCCGAGGTGCTGCGCGCGCATCAGGGGCTGTCGGCCAAGGCGGCGTGGGATCAGGCGGTCGCGCTGCTGGACGCGGTGCGCATACCCAACCCGAAATCACGCGCCTCGGCCTATCCGTTCCAGATGTCGGGCGGTCAGCGGCAGCGGGTGATGATCGCCATGGCGCTGGCCTGCAAGCCCAAGATCCTGATCGCGGACGAGCCGACGACGGCGCTGGATGTGACCGTTCAGGCGCAGATCTTCGACCTTCTGCGCGATCTCAGGGCGCAGACCGGCACCTCGATCATCCTGATCACCCACGACATGGGCGCGGTGGCCGAAATGGCCGAGCGGATGATCGTCATGTATGCCGGGCGCAAGGCCGAGATCGGACCGGTGGAGCAGATCATCGACCATGCCCGCCATCCCTATACGCGGGGCCTGATCTCTTGCGTGCCGCATATCCTGTCGACCGTCACCGAGGAACGCCACGATCTGACCGAGGTGCCGGGCATCGTGCCTTCGTTGCGCGATTTCGGGCAGAACCGCTGCCTGTTTGCCTCGCGCTGTTCGCATCGGACGCAGGAGTGCCTGGACCAGCGGCCCCCGGCAAAGGTCTTTGCCAACGGCCAGATCGCCGATTGCTGGCACGCGGAGGCGATGTGATGGGCGATCTGCTGAATGTCGAGAACCTGTCGGTGCGTTTCGAGGTGAAACGCGGCGGCGCCTTTGGCAAGAAGAGCTATCTGCAGGCGGTCGACGACATCTCTTTCGCACTGAAGCAGGGCGAGACGCTGGCCATCGTCGGCGAATCCGGGTCGGGCAAGACCACCGCCGCCCTGGCAGTGGCGCGGCTGGTCAATGCCTGGCGCGGCAAGGTGATGCTGGACGGGCAGGACATCCTGCCGCTGGAGGGCGCGGCGCTGCTGAAGGCGCGCCGGCGGGTACAGTTCATCTTCCAGGACCCCTATTCCAGTCTCAACCCCCGGCAGCGGGCCGAGGCCATCGTCAAGGAACCGCTGGACAGCCTATCGGACAAGCCCGAGGCGGAAAAGCAGGAGATCGTCGCGCGGCTGTTCAAGGCCGTGGGCCTGCGCCCGGAACAGCAGCGGCTGTTCCCGCACCAGTTCTCGGGCGGGCAGCGCCAGCGCATCGGCATCGCCCGCGCCCTGGCGACCCAGCCCGAACTTATCATCTGCGACGAGCCGGTCTCGGCGCTGGACGTGGCGGTGCAGGCGCAGATCCTGAACCTGCTGCGGCGGTTGCAGAAGGAATTCGGGCTGACCTATCTGTTCATCAGCCACGACCTTGGCGTGGTGCAGCACATGAGCGATTCCATCGCCGTGATGTATATGGGCAAGATCGTCGAACACGCTGACCGCATCAGCCTGTTTTCGAACCCGCTGCATCCCTACACGGTGGCCCTGCTCTCGGCCGTGCCTTCGGTGGACAAGACGCGCCGGGCGGCGACGAAACGCATCCTGATCCCCGGCGATCCGCCCGACCCGATCAACCCGCCCAAGGGCTGCCGGTTCGCGACCCGCTGTCCGGTGGCGCAGGAGCGCTGCCGCGAGACTCCGCCGCCGCTGCGCGAGGTGCGCCCCGGGCACCGCATCGCCTGCCATCTGGTCGACGAGTCCGCAGTTTCGCCGCTGGCCTGACCCGCGCCGCCACCAACGTAAGGCTTGGATCGCAACGGTTTTTGCGCCTATATCTGGGCAACGGCCGGGCGCGGAGCTGCCCAGAGGAAGCCGGACAGCGAACGCCACCCGAACCCGTGGAACGCCAGATGGACGCGGCAGAACCAGCGCCTGATCAGAACGGCCAGCCCGTCGATGTCTTCATCATCGGCGGGGGCATCAACGGCTGCGGCATCGCGCGCGACGCCGCCGGGCGCGGGCTGAGCGTCACGCTGGCCGAGATGAACGACCTGGCCTCGGCCACTTCGTCGGCTTCGACCAAGCTGTTTCACGGGGGCCTGCGCTATTTGGAGTTCTTCGAGTTCCGTCTGGTCCGCGAGGCGCTGCGCGAACGCGAGGTGCTGTTGCGCGCGATGCCGCATATCAGCTGGCCGATGCGCTTTGTGCTGCCCTATGCCAGCGACATGCGGTTCGAGAGCGACACGCCCACCTCGCGGCTGATGACGCTGTTCATGCCCTGGATGAAGGGCCGCCGCCCCGCCTGGCTGATCCGGCTGGGGCTGTTCCTGTACGACAATCTGGGCGGGCGCGAGATTTTGCCGGGCGCAAGCTCGATCCGCCTGCCCGGCACTGCGGAAGGCGCGCCGCTGGATGACCGGTTCGTGAAGGCTTTTGAGTATTCGGACTGCTGGGTGCAGGATTCCCGCCTTGTCGTGCTGAACGCGCGCGACGCCGCCAATCGCGGCGCGCGGATTATGCCGCGCACGCGGGTCGTCTCGGCCGAGCGGACCTCGGGGCTTTGGAGCATTCACCTGCGTCACGCGGACGGCGCCACCGAAACCGTGCAGGCCCGCGCGCTGGTCAATGCCGGCGGGCCCTGGGTGTCCGACGTGATCCAGCACACGCTGAAGATCAATTCGCGCGAGAGCATCCGTCTGGTGCGCGGCAGCCATATCGTGACGCGGCGGCTTTACGATCACGACAAATGCTATTTCTTCCAGGGCACCGACGGGCGGATCATCTTCGCCATTCCCTACGAGGACGATTTCACCCTGATCGGTACCACCGACAACGACCACCCCGACCCGGATGTGCCACCGGTCTGCACCAAGGAAGAGGCCGATTATCTGCGCAACTTCGCCAACGGCTATTTCAAGGCGGACATCCGGCCCGAGGATATCGTCTGGACCTATTCCGGGGTGCGGCCGCTCTATGACGACGGCGCCTCTTCGGCCACGGCGGCGACACGGGAATATGTGCTGAGCCTGGATGAAAACGGCGCGCCGCTGCTCAATGTTTTTGGCGGCAAGATCACCACCTATCGCCGGCTGGCCGAGGCGGCGATGGCGCGGCTGCTGCCCGCCTCCTTTCCGGGCGCGCCTGGGGCCTGGACCGGGTCCACTTCCCTGCCCGGCGGCGCGTTTCCGGTCGATGGAGCGGCCGCGCTGGCCGAAGGGCTGCGGCGCGACTATCCCTTCCTCACCGCGGCCTGGGCGCGCCGGCTGGTGCGGACCTACGGGACCGAGGCGCGCGCGATGCTGGGCGATGCGAAAGACGCGGGCGACCTCGGGCAGGATTTCGGAGCGACCCTCACCGCCGCCGAGATCGACTGGCTGATGCGCCAGGAATGGGCCCGCACCGCCGAGGACGTGCTGTGGCGGCGCACCAAGCTGGGCCTGCACCTGGGCGCCGATGCGGTGGCGCGCATCGAGGCGTATATGGCGGGCTGAGCGACGCTTGCCCTTTATGGCCCGGCGCAGATTTTGCGCGCCGATCCCATCGACAAACCCGCCGGTTCTGGCGAGTGTGGGGCGGACTGACAGGGAGCCGACCGCATGACTGCGACCGAGACCGCCACGCCGGAACTCCTGCCGCTTGGGCAGGACGGGGTGCTGGTGCGCTTCTCGCGCACCGCATCGGGCGCGGCAACCGGCGCGGTGATCGCGTTTGCCGCCGACCTGCGCGACGACCTTCCCGACGGCGCGGTGGAGATCGTGCCCTCGCTCACCTCGGTTCTGGTGCGGTTCGATCCCGGCGCGATCGCCCGCCCGGCGCTGGTGCAGCTGCTCGACAGACGCGCCCGCGCCCGCGACTGGCTGGCCGCGCCGCTGCCCACGCCGCCCCGGCGCTGGAACGTCCCGGCCACCTTTGGCGGCGAGGCCGGGCCGCAGCTGGCCGAATTCGCCAGCCTTGCCGGCCTTAGCGAGACCCGCGCCGTGCAGGAGGCGACAGAGGCCGACCTGCGCGTCCTGGCCATCGGCTTTACCGCGGGGCTGCCCTATCTCGGCCTGCTGCCCGCCCATTGGGACGTCGCGCGGCAGGCGGAACTGACGCCGCAGGTGCCCGCCGGAACCGTGGCGGCCGCGGTGCGGCAACTGGTGATCTTTCCCGCCGACAGCCCCACCGGCTGGCGGCGGATCGGGCGCACCGCCTTCCGCCCCTTTCTGCCGTCCCGCGCCGAACCCTTCCTGCTGCGCGCCGGCGACGCGCTGCGGCTGGTGCCGGTCTCGGCCAGTGAGATGGCGGCGCTCGAGGATGCAGACGGCATCGGCGGCGCGACCTGCGAGGTGCTGTCGTGAGGGGCTGTCTCGCACGTCGGGGAAATGGAGCCACCGCATGGCCGTGCTGACGCTCCATCGCGCGGGGCCCGCGCTCAGCATCCAGGACCTCGGCCGCCCCGGGCATGTCGCCGAGGGCCTGTCGTCCGGCGGCGCCGCCGACCGGCTGGCGCTGTTCGAGGCGGCTGCCCTGCTGGACCTGCCCGCGGTTGTTCCGGCCATCGAGATGGCCTCGCTGGGCGGACGGTTCTCGGTCGATGCACCGATGCGGGTGGCGCTGACCGGCGCGCCGATGAAGGCGACGCTGGACGGGGCGGCGGTGCCCTGGCCCTCGTCGCTGCTGCTGCAGCCGGGACAGATGCTCGACATCGGCGGGGCGACGGCGGGGGTCTATGGCTATCTGACGCCGGCCGGCGGCATCGCCGAGGCGGAATGGCTGGGCAGCCGCGCGGCGCATCTGGTCATCGGCGTCGGCCGGCTGCTGGCCACGGGGGACAAGCTGACGCTGGGCGACGATCCCGATCCGGGGGCGGCGGGGCGGACGCTGGACGCGGACCCGCGGTTCAGCGGCGGCACGCTGCGGCTGATGCCGGGGCCGCAGACCGGGCTGTTCAGCGACCGGACGCTCGACCGCATCCAGTCCACCCAATTCACCCGCTCCGGTCAGGCCAACCGGCAGGGTATCCGGCTGGACCACGAGGGCGCGCCCTTCCCGGCCGATGCCGCCAAGGGGCTGGCCTCGGATTTCATCCTGACCGGCGATGTGCAGATGATCGGTGACGGGACGCCTTTCGTGCTGATGGCTGAGTGCCAGACCATCGGCGGCTATCCCCGGATCGGCACGGTGATCCCCGAGGACGTGGCGAAGATCGCGCAGGCGCCGCTGGGCGCGCCGTTGCGGCTGTCGCTGATCCCGCTCGAGGCCGCCGACGCGCTCTGGACGACCGATGCCGACCGCCTGCGCGCGCTGCGCCGACGCGTGCGGCCGCTGATCCGCGACCCCCGCGACATCCCCGACCTTCTGGGCTATCAGCTGATCGGCGGCGTGACCCGGGGCGACGAGCTTGACCGAAAGGACAACCGATGAAGACAATCGACCTGAATGCCGACATGGGCGAAAGCTTTGGCCCCTGGCCGATGGGCGACGATGCCGCCCTGCTGAGGATCGTCACCTCGGCCAATATCGCCTGCGGCTGGCATGCGGGCGACGCCGATACGATGGCAAAGACGATGAAACTGGCGGTCGAGAACGGCGTCGGCATCGGCGCGCATCCCGGGTTCGCCGATCTACAGGGGTTCGGGCGCCGCCGCATTCCGCTGAGCGACACCGAACTCGCCAATCTCGTCACCTATCAGCTGGGCGCCGCCCAGGCGATGGCGCGGGCGGCGGGCGGTCGTGTGCGGCACCTCAAGCTGCACGGCGCGCTGTCGAACATGTCCTCCGAGAATGCCGCGATGGCGCGGGTCTGCTACGAGGCCGCGCTGCGCGTCGATCCGGACCTCGTGATCATGGTGCTTGCCGCCACTGCGCAGGAACAGGTGGTGCGCGACCTCGGCTGCAACTGGGCGGGCGAGATCTTCTCGGACCGCGCCTATAACGACGACGCCACGCTGGTCGACCGCAAGCTGCCCGGTGCGATGATCCATGGCGCCGAGACCGCCGCCACGCGCATCCTGCAGATGCTGGAGGAACAGGCGATCATCGCGGTGTCGGGCAAGCGGATTCCGACGCGGATCGACACCATCTGCCTGCATGGCGACGGCCCCGAGGCGCTGGACATTGCGCGCGGGCTGCGCTCGCGGCTGGAAGCGGCGGGATATGCCTTGAAACCGCTCTGAGCGCCTGCAGCTTCCTCTTGCTGCAAATATCCTCGCCGAAGGCCACGCGCCGCAGGCGCGTTCACCGCGCGACGCCGGTGTTCAGGGCGGATCTTGCCGCGCCGCGTCAGCCCTTGCCCTTCCAGGGCACCAGGATCCGTTCGGCCCAGCGCATCAGCATGTCGATGCCGAAGCCGATCACGCCGATCAGGATGATCCCCATGATCACGATGTCGGTCGACTGGAACTTGGCGGCCGCGACGATCATCTTGCCGATGCCCTTCTCGGCCGCGACCAGTTCGGCCGCGACGACCGTGCCCCAGCAGACCCCCATCGCCACCCGCGCGCCGGTGAAGATCTCGGGCAGCGAGTTCGGGATGATCACGTGGCGCAGGATCTGCACCTTGCTCGCGCCCAGCGAATAGGCGGCGTGGACCTTCGAGATCTTCACCCCGCTGACGCCCGAGCGCGCCGCGATGGCCATGATCCAGAGCGCGGCGAGGAACAGCAGGATGATCTTGCCCTGCTCACCGATCCCCGCCCAGATAATCACCAGAGGGATGAGGGCCAGCGGCGGCACCGGCCGCATGAACTCGACGATCGGGTCGAACCAGCCGCGGAACCAGTCGCTGAGGCCCATGGCATAGCCGAGCGGGATGCCGACGATGGCGCCCAGCAGGAAGCCGACGATCACGCGGAACAGTGAATAGCTCAGATGCTCGGCCAGGGTCACGTTCTGATAGCCATCGCGCCAGATGGTGATCAACCGGTTCCACACGGCCTCGGGCGCAGGCAGCCAGATTTCCTCCATCTGCATCCCCTGCGCGGGCACCACGTTCAGCGTGCCCTTGTCGGTCAGCGCCACGCGGCCGATGGCGGTTTCGACCTCGCCGCCGGGGCTGACCGGCTTGCCATCGATGGCGACGATCTTCGCGCCATCGCTCCGGGTCACCTCGTCATTGCCGTCCCAGACCAGGAGCTTGCTGCGATAGGCCTGCAGCGAAAGCGAATCGTCCTTGGCAAAGCCGTCACCGGGCGGCACCTCGGCCGGCTGGATCACGCCATCCTTGCCGAAGACGATCACGTCGACCCGCGCGTCGTCGCGGGTGCCGTCCGGCGCCTCGGCGGTATAGGTGAAGCTGCCCTCGCCGATGAAGGGGCCCGGCGCGTGCATGAACTTCGGCAGGAGGGCCGAGCCGGTGAACGCGCCCCAGAGCACGAAGACGGCGACCACCGAGATCACCGAGGCGACGGTGTTCGAGACCACCGCGCTTTCGTCGCCGAAGGTCACGGTCTTGAGCGAGGTGAAATCGTGCCGCGGCGTGAGCATGCGTTTGACCAGCCGCCAGACCAGCGCCAGCAGCAGTATCAGCACGACATATCCGATCAGGAACGGTGCGGCGCGCAGCAGTCCCAGACCCAGTTGCGCCAGTTCGTGGCCGAGATCGCTGATAATCATCGTCTCACTCCTCCGCGCCCGGCTGGCCCATGATCTCTTCTTCCATGTCCCAGATCATGCTCAGGATCTCCTCGCGGCGGGCCGCGAACTCGGGGTGTTTCTTGACCTGCCGCAGGTCCTTGCCGACGCCAAGCTCGGCAAAGGGCAGGCGATATTCCTTGTGGATGCGTCCGGGGCGCGGCGCCATCACCAGCAGCCGCTCGCCCAGAAGCAGCGCCTCCTCGACCGAGTGGGTGATCAGGATGATGGTCTTTCCGGTCTCTTTCCAGAGCTTCAGCACCAGGCTTTGCATCTTCTCGCGCGTCAGCGCGTCCAGCGCGCCCAGCGGTTCGTCCATCAGGATCACGTCGGGATCGTTGGCCAGGCAGCGGGCCAGCGCCACGCGCTGCTGCATCCCGCCCGACAGCTCGTAGACCGCCTTTTCCTTGAAATCCTTCAACCCGACGACATCCAGCAGATGATCGACGATCTGCTTTTTCTCGCCCGCCGGCATCCCTTTCATCGAGGGGCCGAAGCCGACATTCTCGCGCACGTTCATCCACTCGAACAGCGCGCCCTGCTGGAACACCATGCCGCGTTCCGCCGCCGGTCCCTTGACCTCGTGCCCGTTCAGCACGATCCGCCCCGAGGTCGGCGCCAGGAAACCGGCAACGATGTTCAGCAGGGTCGTCTTGCCGCAGCCCGAGGGGCCCAGAACGCTCAGCAGTTCGCCTTCCGCGAGCGAGAGCGAAACGTCCTTCAACGCCTGCACCGATGCGCCGCCCGGCAGGTCGAAGCGCATGGAAATGTTTTCGATCGCGAGTCCGCTCATCGTTCCGTCTCCGGGGGGAAATTCGCGCGGCGCAAAACTTTTCAAAAAGTTTTGCCAAAAGTCTCGCAGAGACTTTTGGACCGCCCGATGGGGCCGGACGGGCCGTGCCCGCCCGGCGATCTTGCTTACATGCCCTGCGCGGCCTTCAGCGGCCCGAGGTTCACGTTGCCTTCATAGCTCGGCTTGGCCTCGGGGATCGAGCCGGCCGAGACGAAGACATCGGCCACGCCCTTCATGAACTCCTGCGCCCCGCCGCCGAGCCATTTGGCGCCCAGCTGGTCGTCCACGGTCGGGAAGATGAAGCCGGCCAGCGTCTCTTCCGCCGCCTTGTCGTCCATGCCTGCGTCCTTGGCGATCACCGGCAGCATCTCGGCGCGCTTGCTTTCGTCGGCCCACATGGCGTTGGCATCGGCCGTCACCTTGAGGAACTTGGCCACCAGATCGCCGTTCTCGGCCACGAAGGCCGCCGGAGCGCTGGTCACGTCGAAGACGAGAATGCCCAGGTCTTCCTTCTCGGCGCCGGTCAGCAGCACGTTGCCATGTTCCTTGGCACGGCGCAGCGCCCCGCCCCAGCCGCAGAACATGTCGACCGCGCCCTGGGCGAAGGCCGCCGCGCCGTCGGGCGGCGCCATGTCGACGATCTCGAGGCTGGCGAGGTCGACACCGAAGTGGTTCATCTGCTTGAGGAAGCCGTAATGCGCGGCGGTGCCCAGGGGCACCGAGACCTTCTTGCCGGCCAGTTCCTTGGCGCTGGTCTTGTCGATTTCCAGCCCGCTTGCCACCACGCAGTTGTCGTTGTCCGAATAGGACACGGCCACGTCGATGATCTGCAGGTCCTGCCCCGCCGAGGTCGCAACCACGAAGGGCGGTACGCCCTGGCTGACGCTGATCTGCACGTCGCCGCTCGCCATTGCGGCGCTCATGGCGGTGCCGGTGTCGAAGCTGACCCAATTCACCTTGGTGCCGAGCGCCTCGTCATAGGTGCCCATCACCTTGGCGTATTCGAAGGGCATCGGCCATTCGAGGAAATAGCCCACCGTGATATCGGCCATCGCCGGAGCGGCGCCCGCGATCATCGCGGCCGCAGCCACGGCGCCCATGAGTTTCTGCTTCACTGTCATGTCGATCGTCTCCCTTTTGTCCGCGCGTGCGGAACGTCTGAATTCCCCTGCGGTCTCGCGCCGCTTCAGAGTGTCAGGCGGCCAGAGAAATTCCGGCCCGGCTGTCACATCCGATCCGACCTGAAATCGATTGGCCGATCAATCATTTTTCTGCGCGCCGGGGCTGGAAATTTCCGATCCACGGGCGCTCTATCGCTCTCCTGCCACGATGGATTATGACGGGGATTCAAGGAATTGCGTTGTAGCGCCTGACCTTGCGGCACTCCGCTGGCCGGAATTTGGACATACTGGAGCACAACATCTGGCCCTATAACCCGTCCAGATTTCTGGCATTGATAAATGTGGCAGCCCGCCCTGGACCCGCCGAGGGCGAAGGGTATGGTATCTCCTGTTCCCCTTCTTCCGAAAGGCCCGCCTCATGCACGGCACATTCAGCGAAAACGACATCAGTCATGTGGTCGAGGCCGACAAGGCCCACGTCTGGCACCACCTGAGCCAGCACAAGCCCTACGAGACCTCGGACCCGCGCATCATTGTCGAGGGCAAGGGGATGCGCGTCTGGGACCAGCACGGGCGTGAATTCCTCGATGCCGTCTCGGGCGGGGTCTGGACTGTCAACGTCGGATACGGCCGCGAGCGGATCGCCAATGCGGTGCGCGACCAGCTGATCAAGCTGAACTATTTCGCCGGCTCCGCGGGCTCGATCCCGGGCGCGCTCTTCTCGGAAAAGCTGATCGAGAAGATGCCGGGCATGAAGCGGGTCTATTACACGAACTCCGGATCCGAGGCCAACGAGAAGGCCTTCAAGATGGTGCGCCAACTCGCGCACAAGAAATTCGGCGGCAAGAAATACAAGGTGCTCTACCGCGAGCGTGACTATCACGGCACCACCATCGGCGCGCTGTCGGCCGGCGGTCAGGACGAGCGCAACGCGCAATATGGACCTTTCGCGCCGGGCTTCGTGCGGGTGCCGCACTGCCTGGAATACCGCGCCTTCGAACAGGACGGCGCACCGAAGGAGAATTACGGCGTCTGGGCCGCCGACCAGATCGAGAAGGTGATCCTGGCCGAGGGGCCGGACACCGTGGGCTCGATCTGCCTCGAACCGGTCACCGCCGGCGGCGGCGTCATCACCCCGCCCGATGGCTATTGGGAGCGGGTGCAGGAGATCTGCGCGAAATACGGCGTGCTGATCCATATCGACGAGGTGGTCTGCGGCGTCGGGCGGACCGGCACCTGGTTCGGCTATCAGCATTACGGGATCAAGCCGGACATGGTGACGATGGCCAAGGGCGTCGCCTCGGGCTATGCGGCCATCGCCTGCCTGGTGACGACCGAGGATGTCTTCGATCCGTTCAAGGACAATGCCGAGGATCCGCTGAACTATTTCCGCGACATCTCGACCTTTGGCGGCTGCACCGCCGGGCCGGCGGCGGCGCTGGAGAACCTGGCGATCATCGAGGAGGAGAACCTGCTCGAGAATACCACCGCCATGGGCGAACGCATGATGGACAACCTGAACGCGCTGATGGACAAGCACAAGGTGATCGGAGAGGTGCGGGGCAAGGGGCTGTTCCTGGGGGCCGAACTGGTGGCCGACCGCGACACCCGGCAGCCCGCGGCCGAGAAGATGGTCGCCGCCGTGGTGGGCGACTGTTCGGCGCAGGGGGTCATCATCGGCATGACCAACCGCTCGATCCCGGGCAAGAACAACACCCTCTGCTTCTCGCCCGCGCTGATCTCGACCAAGGACGATATCGACCAGATCACCGGGGCCGTGGACAAGGCGCTGACCAAGGTCTTCGGCTGATTTTCGAGGGCCGAGTCAGGCGTCCCAGCTGGGACGGGGGGTCAA
Source organism: Seohaeicola nanhaiensis (assembly GCF_042654245.1). Classification (NCBI taxonomy): domain Bacteria; kingdom Pseudomonadati; phylum Pseudomonadota; class Alphaproteobacteria; order Rhodobacterales; family Roseobacteraceae; genus Seohaeicola; species Seohaeicola nanhaiensis. The sequence goes on along the minus strand of NZ_JBHSGI010000033.1, from coordinate 370,005 downwards.
GTCCCTGATTTCGCAGGGTTTTCGTCGAGTGACCTTTTTGGGGGGCATTCGGGAGAGCCTGGCGGAGAGGGTGAGTGGCGCCCTTTCGGAGGGATTTGGGAAGGAGAGAAGCCGGGGGGTGCCCCGGCTTTTTTGTTGGGGGGGGGTGGTGGAGGCTTCCGGAAGTTCGCTGCGTTTCGAACCAAGGGATCCAATGCGGCCGATTTGAAGGTCGCGGCGGTGGCGAAAGCCATGCTACGGTATCTGCAATATTCAGTTTCTAAGGGATCATATTGATGACAACACTGCGCCCGCAGCCGAAGCCCGACAGCCGCAAGTATCAGGATCTTATTGCTGACATCGAGAAGGGCGTCATCAAGATTCCGAAATTTCAACGCGAGTTTGTGTGGCCGATTGAGAAGACCGCAGCCCTCTTGGATAGCATTGTTAAAGGCTACCCAATCGGCACCTTTATCCTATGGAAGACCAATCAGCGTATGGCGGATGTGAAGGACGTGGGCAATATTTCCCTACCTGCCACGCCTGATGACCGGCAAGTCGAATACGTCCTCGACGGGCAGCAGCGAATGACCTCGTTGTTCGCTGCATACCGAGGCGCGCAGATACCGCGGGCTGGGTCAAAGAAGGTGACCGACTTCGTTGAGATTTACGTTAACCTCGACCCGACACTGCCGGATGACGCCCAGATCGTGGTTCACGCGTTGCCAGATGATCCGCACAAGTGCGTATCTCTGAAAGATGTACTGTCACTGAACCGTCAGGTCGAAAAGCGGCTTGTCGCCAATCTTGGATTGACCGATGACGACCTCGACATCGCCGACAAATTTAAACAGGCTTTTGCAACGTATGACTTTAGCCTGGTCACACTTACGCGCGAAGACATTGACAGCGCGATTGAGGTTTTCACACGCATCAACACTGGTGGTTCGGTCCTCACGCTGTTCGAGATTATGGTCGCAAAGACCTACGACGAAGAAAAGAAGTTCGACATGCAGGTCGAATGGCAGAAGGTCGAAAGCGATTTGGAAGAGGTCGGTTACGACGGGGTCTCGCCCTCCACTATCCTCCAACTTCTGGCTCTTGTCTTGGCCGGCGAAGCGAAGCGGGCTACCATCCTCGGCCTGGACAAGGTGAAGGTCATAGATACTTGGCCAAAGGCGGTTAGCGCTATTTAGAGTGCCGTGGACCATTTTCGGACCGCATATCGAATTCCCGTGTCTGCACTGCTTCCTTACGATTCATTAATTGTTCCTTTCGCTTACTGGTTTTATATCAAACGCCATGAGCCGTCGGGTGACGATCACCTGCGTATGAGACAATTCTTCTGGCGCTCGGCTCTCAGCTTTCGCTATTCATCAGCCGTGGAATCGAAACTCGCAGCGGATAAGCGTGCGATTGACGATATCATCGCCGGGGGTTCAGGAACTTGGGACATTCCCGTCAATATAGACGGCACAGAAGGTCTGATCGGGACGAATTTCGCGACAGGAAACTCTCTTTGCAAGGCGATCCTTTGCCTGCTTGCATTCGAGCAGCCCCGCAACTTCCACAACGACGGAACGGTCCTGCTGGACAATAGCTATCTTAAGATTGCCTCCTCCAAGAACTTCCACCATTTCTTCCCGAAGGATCACCTGCGCACGAACGGCGTAGGAGATGCTAATTCGGTCGTGAACATCACCTTGATCGGAGCCGATCTGAACAAACGTCAGATCAATGCGAAGCCACCTAAGGTCTACATCCCAAAGTTCCAAGCCACAAACCATGTGATGGACGCCACGCTCGCGACACACTTAATCGATAGGCAGGGCATGGGCATCGATGAAGACGATTACCGAACCTTTTTGGAAGCCCGTGCTGCGAAGTTATGGACAAAAATCAACGAGCGAATTCATCCTACGCTTTCATCCGCGACAGCGTCTTAGTGTTCAACCTGCCGTTCGGTGCGCTGTCAGCACAGATCAGCTCTGGACCGCAAACAATCATTCGCTTCACACCGCACGCCCCGCCGACGCAACATCCCCTTCCCAACCGCCCCCAAAACCCCCACTCTGCCCTCATTGCTTGATCCCATTGAGGCCCTGCCATGACCGACTCGCTTCCCTCTTTCCTCTCGGCGGATGTGCGGCTTGGGGCGGCGCTCGAGGCTTTGGCGGGGGCGATCGGGGATCTGGAGGTGCAGCAGAAGAAGCTCGACACGCTGGGGGGGCGGGTTGTGGCGCTGGCCAAGGCGAACAGTGCGGAGTGGAGCCCGACGGCGCGTTCGGCGCTGAGTTCGCTGACGGCGCGGCTGGCGTTGCAGCAGAAGACGCTCGACCAGACGCGGGCGGCCTTTGCGGCGGCGCGGGATGCGGTGCAGGCCAACGGGCGGGCGCATGACCTGGCGCTGGAGCAGTATCGCGAGCGGGAGCTGGCGCGCTATCAGACGATGCAGGTGATGACCCGGCGGCAGGGGGCGCTGGCGCGGGTGCTGCACAGCCTGATCGAGCAGCGGCGGCGCGAGGCGGGGATGCCGGACCCGGACTCGGAGGACTATGTGCTGATGAAGGGGGCCTATGACTACATCCCCTTCGACGTGAACCGCTTTCTCGACCTGCTGGGGCGGCTGGACACGATCCTGTCGCTGGATGCGGCATATGCCGACCCGCGGCTGCGCTATCGCCCGGTGCGGTTTCTCGAGGCGGGCGCGGGGCCGGGGCGGAACATGATGCTGCTGAAGGCGTCGCAGCTGATGCTGATCGAGTCGGTGGCGGGGATCGATCTGAACGGGTTGCAGGTGAGCAACGGGCAGGTCGCCTTCGGGCTGGAGGACAGCCTGTTCGTGGCGGATGCGCTGGCCTTCGACTACGCGCCTTATGACGTGATCTTTTCCTACCGGCTGTTCCGCGACGACGCGATGCAGGCGCAGCTGGAGGCGCAGGTGGTGGCGACGATGCGGGTGGGCGCCTATCTGCTGGCGCCCTTCCCCTTCGACCTGACGCTGCACCCCGGGCTGGAGGCGGTGGACCCGGATTTCGACATCTGGAAGAAGGTCAGATAGGCTGCGGCCCTAAGTCCAGATTGCTTCACGCGTAGGTCCAATTTAGACTGGGCGCATGTCGATCTCTGTCGAGACCTTTTTTCTGGCACCCGATGCCCAGGGCACGTTGCAGGCGCAGATCCAGCAGATGATCGCGCAGGGCATCCTGTCGGGACGGCTGCACCGGGGGGAGAAGCTGCCGTCGTCGCGGCGGCTGGCGGCGCATCTGGGGGTGAGCCGGATCACGGTGACGCTGGCCTATACGGAACTGCTGGCGAACGACTATCTGACGTCGCGGGGGCGGTCGGGGTATTACGTCTCGGAAAACGCGCCGGTGCCGCCGGTCTACGAGCCCGCGGCGCCGCCCGAGGACCGGGTCGACTGGGCGCGGGCGATGGTGAAGACCTTCTCGGGCGGGGACACGCTGAACAAGCCGCGCGACTGGGCGCGATATCGCTATCCCTTCATCTACGGGCAGGCGGATCCGACGCTGTTCGATCATGCAAACTGGCGGCTTTGCGGGATGCGGGCGCTGGGGGCGAAGGACTTTTCGGCGCTGACGGCGGATTACTTCGACCAGGACGATCCGCTGCTGGTCGAGTTCATCGCGCGCCACACGCTGCCGCGGCGGGGGATCGCGGCGCGGCCGGCGGAGATTCTGATCACCATGGGCGCGCAGAATGCGCTGTGGCTGGCGGCGCAGGTGCTGCTGAACCCGCGTCGGCAGGCGGCGATCGAGGATCCCTGCTATTACGCGCTGCGTGACCTACTGAGCCAGGTGCGCTGCACGGTGACGCCGATTTCGGTCGATTCCAACGGCTTGCCGCCCGAGGCGATCCCCGACCGGACCGATGTGATCTTCTGCACGCCAAGCCACCAGTCGCCCACCACGGCGACGATGCCGATGGAGCGGCGGCGGGCGCTGCTGGATCGGGCGCGCGAGCTGAATGCGCTGATCGTGGAGGACGACTACGAGTTCGAGCTGTCGTTTCTCGGAGCGCCGTCGCCGTCGCTCAAGAGCATGGACCGGGACGGGCGGGTGATCTATGTCGGCTCGTTCTCCAAATCGCTGTTTCCGGGGCTGCGGCTGGGCTATCTCGTCGGCTCGGCGGCCTTCATCCGCGAAGCGCGGGCGCTGCGGGCGCAGGTGCTGCGGCATCCGCCGGGGCATATGCAGCGCTCGGCCGCCTATTTCCTGTCGCTCGGCCACTACGACGCGCAGATCCGGCGGATGGGTCAGGCGCTGCACGACCGGCGGCGCACGCTGGAGGAATCGGTGGCACGCCACGGGCTGACAGTGGCGGGGCGCGGGGCCTATGGCGGCTCGTCGCTGTGGATGCGGGCGCCGGCGGGCGTGGATACCACCGCGCTGGCCGAGCGGCTGCGCACGCAGAGCGTACTGATCGAGCCGGGCGCACCGTTCTTCGCCGGGCCGGAGCGGCCGACGGAATTCTACCGGCTGGGCTATTCCTCGATCCCGCGCAAGTCGATTGACGCGGGTGTGGCGCAGATCGCGGCGGCGCTGAGCGGCTACTGGACTTAAGCCAGCGCAGCGTCTGGCCCTATCTGCCGCCGGGCCGAGCGCCTAGAGAAGAAGGAACCGCGCCGGCGCCGTCGGGCTGCCGCAGGGATCGTATTTCTGGGAGATCGCACAATGAAGATGACCACCGAAGAAGCCTTCGTGAAGGTGCTGCAACGCCACGGTATCCAACATGCCTTCGGGATCATCGGATCGGCGATGATGCCGGTGTCGGATCTGTTCCCCAAGGCGGGCATCACCTTCTGGGACTGCGCGCATGAGGGCAGCGCCGGGATGATGGCCGACGGCTATACCCGCGCGACCGGCAAGATGAGCATGATGATCGCGCAGAACGGCCCGGGCATCACCAACTTCGTCACCGCCGTGAAGACCGCCTATTGGAACCACACGCCGCTGCTGCTGGTGACGCCGCAGGCGGCCAACAAGACCATCGGCCAGGGTGGCTTCCAGGAAGTCGAGCAGATGAAGCTGTTCGAGGACATGGTCGCCTATCAGGAAGAGGTGCGCGATCCGTCGCGTATGGCCGAAGTGCTGAACCGGGTGATCCTGAAGGCCAAGCGGGCGAGCGCCCCGGCGCAGATCAACGTGCCGCGCGATTTCTTCACGCAAGTTGTCGACATCGAGCTGCCCGAGATCGTGGAGTTCGAGCGTCCCGCCGGTGGCGAGGGCGCGCTGGACCAGGCGGCCAAGCTGCTGTCCGAAGCCAAGTTCCCGGTGATCCTGAACGGTGCCGGCGTGGTGCTGGGCAAGGCGATCCCGGCCTCGATGGCGCTGGCCGAACGGCTCTCCGCCCCGGTCTGCGTGGGCTACCAGCACAATGACGCCTTCCCGGGCTCGCACCCGCTGTTTGCCGGGCCTCTGGGCTATAACGGCTCGAAGGCGGGAATGGAGCTGATTTCGCAGGCGGACGTGGTGCTGTGCCTTGGCACCCGGCTGAACCCCTTCTCGACCCTGCCGGGCTATGGCATCGACTACTGGCCGAAGCAGGCGAAGATCATTCAGGTGGACATCAACCCCGACCGGATCGGCCTGACCAAGAAGGTCAGCGTCGGCATCGTGGGCGATGCCAAGCTGGTGGCCGAGGGCATCCTTGAGCGGCTGTCGGATGGCGCGGGCGACGCGGGCCGCGACGAGCGGATGGCGAAGATCGCGCAGACCAAGTCGGCCTGGGCGCAGCAGCTGTCGGGCATGGATCACGAGGACGACGATCCGGGCACGACCTGGAACGAGCGCGCGCGCGGCGCCAAGCCGGACTGGATGAGCCCGCGGATGGCCTGGCGGGCGATCCAGTCGGCGCTGCCGAAGGATGCGATCATCTCGTCCGACATCGGCAACAACTGCGCCATCGGCAACGCCTACCCGAGCTTCGAGGACAGCCGGAAGTATCTGGCGCCGGGTCTGTTCGGGCCCTGCGGCTATGGCCTTCCGGCGATTGTCGGCGCCAAGATCGGCTGCCCGGACGTGCCGGTGGTCGGCTTTGCCGGCGACGGGGCGTTCGGCATCGCCTGCAACGAGCTGACCGCGATCGGCCGCAAGGAATGGCCGGCGATCACCATGGTGGTCTTCCGCAACTATCAGTGGGGCGCGGAAAAGCGGAACTCGACCCTGTGGTTCGACGACAACTTCGTCGGGACCGAACTGGACGAGGACGTGAGCTATGCGGGGATCGCCCAGGCCTGCGGCCTGCAGGGCGTGCAGACGCGCACCATGGAAGAGCTGACGGCGGCGCTGAACAAGGCGATTGCCGACCAGAAGGCCGGGAAGACCACGCTGATCGAGGCGATGATCAACCAGGAGCTGGGCGAGCCCTTCCGCCGCGACGCGATGAAGAAGCCGGTCGAGGTGGCGGGCATCGACGCCGCGGACATGCGCGAACAGGTGGTCTGACCTTGCGCCGGGGCGCCGTAGCAAACGGGCCACAGGGCGGAGCGAACATGCTCCGCCAAAGTGGCGCTATATGGCGTCAGATGCTAGTCATTCCGGCGCAACGGAGCAATACGGAACACCCCAATGAAGAGAATGACACTGGCCATGACCGCGGCCAGCCTGGCCCTGTCCGCCTGCGCGGGGCGCGAGGCCAATCCTGTCCAGCTTATCCAGCCCGGCGACGCGCAGCTGTCGTGCAGTCAGCTGCGGCAGGAGGTCGAGATCAACGCGCAGGAGATCTCTCGGCTGGTCAACGATCAGAAGAAGGTCAGCGACAACAATGCCGCCGCCGTCGCAACGGGGGCCATCCTGTTCTTTCCGGCGCTCTTCTTCATGAACCTCAAGGGCGCGGCCAAGGAAGAGGCCAGCGCGCTGCTGTCGCGCAGCGAAGGTCTTGCAACGCGTCACAACGCCAAGGGCTGCAAGCCGCCCATCGTGATCCAGAAAGAGGATCCGGCGGCGGCCAAGCAAGAGGCGAAGAAGGCCGAATAATCAGCCCCGCCGGCTGTCTCGTGATATTGGCGGCGATGGCATGATGTTTCACGCCATCGCCACAGTCACCACTGTGGCGGCCACGATGTCATCGGAGGTCGCCCCCCGGCTCAGATCGCAGACCGGCTTGCGGAAGCCCTGCAGGAACGGCCCCAGCGCCTGCGCGCCGGCCAGTTCCTGCGCCAGCTTGTACGCGATGTTCCCCGCATCGAGCGAGGGGAAGATCAGCACGTTGGCGTCCCCTGCCCCCAGTCCCTTCTTCGCGGCGATGCCGGCGTTCAGCGCGGCGTCGGCCTGCACAGGGCCGGTGAAGCCGGTGAATTCGGCCGCCGCGCGCACGGTGTCGACGCTGTCGCCCGCGCCCGAAGTGCCGGTGGAGAAGGACAGCAGCGCCACCCGCGCCTCCCCCAGCAGGGCAGCGGCCGAGGCGGCAGAGGCGCGCGCGATGGCGGCGAGCGCGACGGCGTCGGGGGCGACGTTCACGGCGCAGTCGGCGAAGACCATCTCGCGCCCGTCGGGGAAGAGCATCAGGAAGAAGGACGAGGGCGTCGCGACATCCTCGGCCAGACCGATGGCGAGGCCCGCCGCCTCGATCACCCGGCGGGTCGGGCTGTCGGCCCCGGCGACCATCGCGTCGGCCTCGCCCGCGGCCACCATCGCGGCGGCGCGGATCAGCGGTTTGTCGAGCATCCGGCGGGCCAGCGCCTCTTTCATGCCGCGGGCGGCGACCAGGGCGGCGACCTGCGCCTCGGTCACTTCGCCGAGGCCCAGCGGCTCGCACAGGCCTTCGGCGCGCAGCCGGGCGGCGGCCTCGGCCACGCGCGGCTCGTCAAGTTCCGGGAAGACCACCCGGGCGTGTTTCTGCCGCGCGGCCTGCGCCAAACGATCCATCAAAGCCATATCCGCCCCCTGCAAGAATGTACGAAGGAGCCTGAAATGACCGAGACCGTCAAGATCAACCGGGGCCTCAAAGGGGTCTATTTCGAGCGCTGCGGCGTCAGCGACATCGACGGCAGCGCGGGCGAGCTGAGCTATCGCGGCTATTCGATCCACGACCTGGCGACGCATTCGACCTTCGAGGAAGTGTGCTATCTGCTGATCCACGGCGAGTTGCCGACCGAGACCGAGCTGGCCGAGTTCGACGCGGCTCTGCGCGCGGCGCGGACGGTGCCGCCGGCGGTGTTCGACATCATCCGCGCGGTGAAGGACGGCCATCCGATGGACGTGCTGCGCACCGCCGTATCGGCGCTGGCGGCGCTCGACGAGGACAGCCAGAAGGTGGGCGAGGAGGCCTTCATCGCCAACGGGCTGAAGCTGACCGCGCAGGTGCCGGTGCTGGTGGCCGCGCATGAGGCGATCCGCAACGGGCGGGCGCCGGTGGCGCCGGATGCGACGTTGAACCATGCGGCGAACTGGCTGTGGATGCTGAAGGGCGAAAAGCCCAGCGCCGACGCGGCGCGGCTGGCGGATGTGGATTTCATCCTGCACGCCGAGCATGGCTCCAATGCCTCGTCCTTTGCAGCCCGCGTCACCATCGGGACCGAGGCGAACCTGCACGGCGGCATCGTCACCGCGCTGTCGACGCTGGCGGGCCCGGCCCACGGCGGCGCGGCCGAGGACGTGATGAAGATGGTCAAGGAGATCGGCACGCCCGACCGGGCGGCCGTTTACGTCAAGGCCAAGCGGGCGGCGAAAGAGGCCGTCACCGGCTTTGGCCACAGGGTCTATCGCAAGGAGGACCCGCGCGCGCGGCACATGCGCGACGGCGTGAAGAAGCTGGGCGAGGAGATGGGCGCGCCGGAGTGGTACGAGATCCTGCAGGCCGTGGTCGAGGCGATGAAGCCCTATGCGCGCCACGGGCTGAACGTGAACGTCGATTTCTATTCCGGCGTGATCTATCAGCTGCACGAGATCCCGATGGATCTGTATGTGCCGATCTTCGCCATCGGGCGGATGCCCGGCTGGGTGATCCAGTGCGTCGAGCAGCAGCGGAACAACATCCTGATCCGGCCGCTGACGCTGTACGACGGGCCGGAGCCGCGCGCCTATGTCGAGATGGACAAGCGGGGCTGACGTGCTGGGGCTTGGCCCATACGAACTGACCTACGTGATGGCGGCGGTGTTCTGCGCCGGCGTGGTGCGGGGCTTTTCCGGCTTTGCACTGTCGGCGCTGATCATGGCAAGTTGCGTGCTGATCCTGCCGCCGGTGGTGCTGATCCCGGTCTGCACCCTGCTGGAGCTTGCCGCCAGCGCGATGCTGCTGCGCCGGGGCGTCGGCGAGGCGGATACCGGGATGCTGCTGCGCCTGCACGCCGCCGCCGCCCTGGGCATCCCGGCCGGTCTGATGCTGACAACGACGGTCGATCCGAACCTGTCGGCTCTGATCGCCTTGGCGCTGGTTTCGTCCCTGGCGGCGTTGCAGCTGGCGCGGGTGCAACTGCCGGCGGGCGGCCTGCCGACCACGCTGGCGGTCGGGCTGGTTGCCGGGCTGGCGACCGGCCTTGCCTCGATCGGCGGCATGGTCATCGTGCTGTATGTGCTGGCGCTGAACATGCCGGCGCGGGTGGCGCGGGCCTCGATGATCTTCAGCGTCTTTCTGGGCGGGGCGCTGTCGCTGTGCTGGCAGATCGGTTTCGGCATGATGACCTGGCTGGCGCTGCAGCGCGCGCTGGTGCTGGTGCTGCCCTGCCTGGCCGGTCTGTGGATTGGCCGCCGGCTGTTCACCCCGGCCTATGAACGCCATTACCGCAAGTTCTGCCTGTCGCTGCTGCTGACGCTTGCGGCCATCGGCATCGTCCAACGGCTGGCCGTGCGATGATGCGCGTGCCCCGCTTTACCTTGGCGCGCCCCGACCCTAGCCTGCGCCCCGGAAGGAACCCCCAATGAACCAGCCCCGCATCGACACCTCGCCCAAAGTCTCGGACGAGATCCGCAAGACCACCTGCTACATGTGCGCCTGCCGCTGCGGCATCAACGTGCACATGAAGGACGGGAAGGTCGCCTATATCGAGGGCAATCGCGACCATCCGGTGAACAAGGGCGTGCTGTGCGCCAAGGGGTCGGCGGGCATCATGCAGGTCAACGCGCCCTCGCGCCTGCGCGCGCCGCTGAAGCGGGTCGGGCCGCGCGGGTCGGGGCAGTTCGAGGAAATCAGCTGGGACGAGGCGCTGACCATCGCGACCGAGTGGCTGGCGCCGATCCGCGAAAGCAATCCGGAAAAGCTGGCCTTCTTCACCGGCCGCGACCAGTCGCAGAGCTTTACCAGTTTCTGGGCGCAGAGTTTCGGCACCCCCAACTATGCCGCGCATGGCGGGTTCTGCTCGGTCAACATGGCGACGGCCGGCATCTACACGATGGGCGGCGCCTTCTGGGAGTTCGGGCAGCCGGACTGGGATCATACGAAGCTATTCATCCTGTTCGGGGTGGCCGAGGATCACGATTCCAACCCGATCAAGATGGGCATCGGCAAGCTGAAGGCGCGGGGCGCGCGGGTGATCGGGGTGAACCCGATCCGCACCGGGTATAACGCCGTCGCGGACGACTGGATCGGCGTGACGCCGGGCAGCGACGGGCTGCTGATCCTGTCGCTGATCCATGTGCTGCTGAAGGCGGGGAAGGTCGATCTGGACTATCTCGCCCGTTACACCAACGCGCCGGTTCTGGTGGATTGCGATCCTTCGTCGGAGACGCACGGGCTGTTCCTGAGGGACGACGATGGCAAGCCGCTGGTGATCGACAGCGCGACGGGCCAGCCTGCCGCCTTCGACCGCAAGGGCCTGCGTCCCGACCTGTCGGGCACCCTGCGCCGCGCGGGCGTGACGCACCGCCCGGTGTTCCACCTGATGGCCGAGCGCTATCTTGCGGCGGACTATGCGCCCGAGGCGGTGGCCGAGCGCTGTGGCGTCCCGGCGGCCCGCATCCGCGCGCTGGCCGGCGAGATCGCGCGGGTCGCCTTTGACGAGGCCTTCGAGCTGCCCATCGCCTGGACCGATTTCCGCGGCGAGACGCACGAGACCATGAAGGGCCGCCCGGTCAGTTTCCACTCGATGCGCGGGATCTCGGCCCATGCCAACGGGTTCCAGACCTGCCGCGCACTGCATGTGCTGCAAATCCTGCTGGGCACGGTCGAGGTGCCCGGCGGCTTCCGCTTCAAGCCGCCGTATCCCAAACCATCCGAGGCGCATCCCAAGCCGCATGTCGGCGTGACCCCGGGCCAGCCGCTGAACGGGCCGCACCTGGGCTTTGTCCACGGTCCCGACGATCTGGCCTTGAAGGAAGACGGAAGCCCGGCGCGGATCGACAAGGCGTTTTCCTGGGAAAACCCGATGTCGGCCCATGGGCTGATGCATATGGTGATCTCGAACGCCCATGCCGGCGATCCCTACAAGATCGACACGCTGTTCCTCTACATGGCGAACATGTCGTGGAACTCGTCCATGAACACCGGCGGCGTGATGAAGATGCTGACCGATACCGACGAGAACGGCGACTACGTGATTCCGCGCATCATCTATTCGGATGCCTATTCGTCCGAGATGGTGGCCTATGCCGACCTGATCCTGCCCGACACGACCTATCTGGAGCGGCACGACTGCATCTCGCTGCTGGACCGGCCGATTTCCGAGGCGGATGGCGCGGCGGATGCGATCCGCTGGCCGGTGATCACGCCGGACCGCGACGTGAAGGGGTTCCAGTCGGCGCTCTGCGAGCTGGGTGCACGGCTGAAGCTGCCGCATTTCACCAATGCCGACGGCACGGCGAAATACGCCGATTACGCCGACTATATCGTCAACCACGAACGCCGCCCCGGTGTCGGGCCGCTGTCGGGCTGGCGGATCCCCGGCGAGACGGGGAGCGGCCATGGGCGCGGCGGGGTGAACCCGGAGCAGCTGGACCGCTATATCGAGAACGGCGGCTTCTGGGTACGCCACGTCCCGACCGAGGCCAGCTATTACAAGCCGTGGAACACTGCCTATCAGGACTGGGCGGTCGAGACGGGGCTGTATGACAAGCCCCTGCCCTATCTGTTCCAGTTGTATGTCGAGCCGCTGCGCCGCTTCCAGCTGGCGGCCGAGGGCCAGGGCACGCGCCAGCCGCCCGAGCATCTGCGCGCGCGGATCCGCGACCAGCTCGACCCGCTGCCGATCTGGTACGAAACCGCCGGCGCCGGGGGCGATTACCCGGTGCACGCTCTGACCCAGCGGCCGATGGCGATGTATCACAGCTGGGGCAGCCAGAACGCCTGGCTGCGGCAGCTGCACGGGCACAATCCGCTTTACGTGCCCACCGCGCTGATGCGGCGGCACGGGCTGAGCGATGGCGACTGGGCGCGGGTCACCTCGCCCCATGGCGCCATCGTGGTGCCGGTGATGGAGATGGCGGCGCTGAACCCGGATACGGTCTGGACCTGGAACGCCATCGGCAAGCGCAAGGGCGCCTGGGCGCTGGAGCCCGACGCCCCCGAGGCGACCAAGGGATTTCTGCTGAACCACCTGATCCACGAACTGCTGCCGGAAAAGGGCGACGGGCAACGCTGGGCCAACTCGGACCCGGTGACCGGTCAGGCCGCCTGGTTCGACCTGCGGGTGCGGATCGAGAAGGTGGCGGCGCCGGCGGAAAGCCAGCCCGCCTTCCCGCCGATCAATTCGCCGGTCGGGACCGGTCCGGAGGAACTGGAATGGAAGGTCGGGAAATGACGCGCGCAAGAGAGGAGAACCGGCATGACTGAGCTTCCCGCCAGCACCACCCGCAAGATGGGCCTGGTGATCGACCTCGACACCTGCGTCGGCTGCCATGCCTGCGTCATTTCCTGCAAGGGCTGGAACACCGAGAACTATGGCGCGCCGCTGTCGGATCAGGAGCCCTATGGCGCCGATCCCTCGGGCACCTTCCTGAACCGGGTGCATTCCTACGAGGTGCAGCCGGCGACCGGCGCGGCACAGCTGATCCACTTCCCCAAGTCCTGCCTGCATTGCGAGGACGCGCCCTGCGTCACCGTCTGCCCCACGGGCGCCAGCTACAAGCGCACCGAGGACGGCATCGTGCTGGTGAACGAGAGCGATTGCATCGGCTGCGGACTTTGCGCCTGGGCCTGCCCTTACGGCGCGCGCGAGATGGATCAGGCAGAGAAGGTGATGAAGAAATGCACCCTCTGCGTCGACCGGATCTATAACGAGAACCTGCCCGAAGAGGATCGCGTGCCCGCCTGCGTGCGCACCTGCCCTGCCGGCGCGCGCCATTTCGGCGATTTCGCCGATCCCGACAGCCATGTCTCGCGCCTGACGGCCGAGCGCGGCGGGATGGACCTGATGCCCGAGATGGGCACCAAACCGGTCAACAAGTATCTGCCGCCGCGGCCCAAGGACCAGCTGGACGGGCAGATCGACATTCTGGCGCCGCTGCTTGCGCCGGTCGTGGAAGAGCCCGCGGGCTTTCTCGGCTGGCTCGACCGCGCCCTGGGGAAACTCTGATGCATCCGGCACCTTCCGTCATTCTCTTCACCTCGCTGTCGGGTCTCGGTTTTGGCCTGCTGATCTTCCTCGGCCTCGGATATCCCGATGTCACCGGCTGGACCGCCTTCGCCTTTTTCGTGCTGGGCTACCTGCTGGCGGTGGGCGGGCTCTCGGCCTCGACCTTTCACCTTGGCCACCCGGAACGGGCGCTGAAGGCCTTCACCCAGTGGAAGACCAGCTGGCTGAGCCGCGAGGGCTGGCTGTCGGTCGCCACGCTGATCGTGATGGCGCTCTATGGCGCCGGGCTGGTGTTTTTCGGCGCGCGCTGGAGTCTGCTGGGCTGGATCGGCGCCGGGCTGAGCCTGGCCACGGTTCTGGCCACCTCGATGATCTACGCGCAGCTCAAGACGGTGCCGCGCTGGAACCTGCCGCTGACGCCGGTGATGTTCGTCGCCACGGCGCTGGCGGGCGGCGCGCTGCTGTCCGGGCAGATCACGGCGGCGCTGGCGCTGCTGGTGCTGGCCGGGCTGGTGCAGGCCGCGTATTGGGTCACGGGCGACCGGGCGCTGGCGGGTTCGGGCACGACGCTGGCCTCGGCCACCGGTCTTGGCCCCATCGGCAGCGTGCGCGCCTTCGAGCCGCCCCATACCGGCAGCAACTACCTGACGCGCGAGATGGTCTTCGTCGTCGCACGGCGCCACGTGGCCAAGCTGCGGGTGATCGCGCTTGCGCTGATGGCGGTGGTGCCGGTGGTCCTGCTGCTCTTGCCGTTCAGCCACGCGCTGGCGGCCGTGGCCGTGGTCTGCCATCTCGCCGGGGTGATCACCGCCCGCTGGCTGTTCTTTGCCGAGGCCGAGCATGTGGTCGGCCTCTATTACGGGCGGCGCTGACCCCGACCGCTGCGCCGGAAATCGCGCGTGCCGCGCGATGCCTCCGGCGGAGGTATTTCAGAACCAGAGAAGCCAGAGGCACCGCGCCCCTGGCTTCTCTGGTTTTCAAATACCTCGGGGGGCCGCGCCGCAGGCGCGGCGGGGGCAGAGCCCCCACCTGCCCCCTGTGTCAGAGGGCGTTGGCGCCGGTCAGTTCAGCAGGCCGGAGTGGCGCATGGCCGCGTCGATGGCGGATTTGGTGCCCTCTTCCAGCGTGGTCAGGGGGCAGCGCACCTCTTCCGAGCAGAGGCCGAGTTTCGACAGGCCGTATTTCGCCCCGACCAGACCCGGCTCGATGAAGATCGCCTCGTGCAGGGGCATCAGCCGGTCCTGATACTCCAGCGCGGTCTTGTAGTCACCGGCGAGCGTGGCCGCCTGGAACTCGGCGCAGAGTTTCGGGGCGACATTGGCGGTCACGCTGATGCAGCCGACGCCGCCATGGGCGTTGAAGCCCAGCGCGGTGGCATCCTCGCCCGAGAGCTGGATGAAGTCCTTGCCGCAGGCGGCGCGCTGCTGGCTGACGCGGTCGAGCTTGGCGGTGGCGTCCTTCACCCCGACGATGCGCGGCAGTTTCGCGAGCTGGCCCATCGTCGCCGGGGTCATGTCGATGACCGAGCGCGGCGGGATGTTGTAGATGATGATCGGCAGGTTGGCGGCATCATGCACGGCCGTAAAATGCGCAATCAGCCCGCGCTGGGTCGGCTTGTTGTAATAGGGCGTCACCACCAGGGCGGCCTGGGCGCCGACCTTTTCGGCGAACCTGATGAAGCGGATCGCCTCGGTCGTGTTGTTCGACCCCGCCCCGGCGATCACCGGCACGCGGCCGGCGGCGGATTTGACCACCGTTTCGACCACGGTCTCGTGTTCCTCGTGGCTGAGCGTCGGGCTTTCCCCCGTGGTGCCGACGGGAACCAGCCCGGTCGAGCCCTGCTCTATATGCCATTCGACCAGGTGTTTCAGCGCGTCCAGATCCAGCTCGCCGTTGCGGAACGGGGTGACGAGTGCGGGCATGGAACCTGTGAACATTTCTGCGCTTCCTGTCTTCGCGGTTGGGGCGGATTTCCCGCCGAGATCGTGCCGCTGGCACGAATGTGAGTTGATCCCGCCATATGCTCGGGTATCGTCCAGAGCCTCTAGCCTTTCTTAACCGGGTCTTTCAAGTGATCACGCGACTCCTTGCGCTCTTCCTCATGCTTATCGCACTGGCCCCGCTGCCGGCCTCGGCCAAGGCCGACCAGGCCGGAAAGATGTCGCAGGCGATGGTCGACATGCGCGCGGGGCGGTGGGACGAGGCGCTGGCCGAGGCGGGCAAGCCCGGGTCGGTGGCGCGCGATATCGTCGAATGGCACCGGCTGCGCGCCGGGCGCGGCACCGCCGAGGAGGTGAACGCCTTTCTCAAGCGCCGTCCCGACTGGCCGGGGCTGGACTGGCTGCGTTCCAAGAGCGAGGGCGCGATCGCGGCGGCCGGGCCGAAGACGGTGCTGGCCTTCTTCGCCGACGAGCGCCCGCAGACGCCCGAGGGGGCGCTGGCCCATGCCGCCGCGCTGATCGGCGCGGGCAAGAAGGGCGACGGCGAGGCCGAGCTGGTGCTGGCCTGGCGCACCATGCCGATGTCGGATGCGGCGCAGGCGGCCTATCTGGCCAGCTACCGGCAGCTGCTGGAAAAGCACCACGCCGCCCGGCTGGACCGGATGCTGTGGGACAACCAGCCGATCAATGCCCGCCGGATGCTGCCGCTGGTTGACGAGGGCCGCCGGGCGCTGGCCGAGGCGCAGCTGGCCCTGAGGGAACAGGCGCCGGGGGTCGATGCGCGCATCGCCGCCGTGCCGGGCAAGCTCGCGAATGCGCCGGGGCTGGCCTATGACCGCTTTGTCTGGCGCGCGCGCAAGGGGCGGGACGACGCGGTGACGCTGCTGCTGGAGCGCAGCACCGATGCGGCCTCGCTGGGAGAGCCGGCGGCCTGGGCCGGGCGGCGGATCGACATGGCGCGCCAGCTGATCCGCGCAGGCGATCCGAAAAAGGCCTATCGCGTGGCGGCGAGCCATCACACCACGCCCGAGGCCGGCTATATCCATGCCGAGCTGGAGTGGCTGGCCGGTTTCATCGCGCTGCGCAAGCTGAATGACCCGAAGACCGCGCTGGTGCATTTCAAGCGCTTTGACGCCGCCATCGAATCGCCGATCTCCAAGGGGCGTGCCGGGTATTGGCTGGGCCGGGCGTATCAGGCGCTTGGGGACAAGGCCTCGGCGCAGAAGGCCTATGAGATGGGCGCGCGGTATCAGACCTCGTTCTACGGGCTGTTATCGGCGGAACGCGGCGGCCTGCCCTTCGACCCCGAGCTGCGCAAGCCGCCGGCGCATCCGGCCTGGCGCGATGCGGCCTTCATGAAGTCGAGCGTGCTGGAGGCGGGCCTCTTGCTGCTGGCCTCGGGCGAGGCCGATCTGGGCGAAAGGTTCCTGACCCATCTGGTCGAGTCGCTGGACGAGAAGGCGGCCTTGCAGCTGGGGCAGATGGCGGTCGACATGGACCGGCCGCATCTGGCGGTGATGATCGCCAAGCGGGCGGCGCAGCGGGCGCAGGTGCTTTATGGCGCCTATTACCCTCTGCACCCGGTGGCCGAGATGAAGCTGCCGATGGCGCCCGAGATGACGCTTGCCATCGCCCGCCGCGAGAGCGAGTTCGATCCGGGCGTGGTCAGCGGCGCCGGGGCGCGCGGGCTGATGCAGGTGATGCCCGCCACGGCCAAGCTGATGGCCGACCGGCTGGGGATCGGCAACAAGCACGACACCGCGCGGCTGACCGCCGAGTGGGATTACAACGCCACGCTGGGCGCCAGCTATCTGTCCAAGCTGGCGGGAGAGATGGGCGGCAATGTGGTGATGATGGCCGCGGGATACAACGCCGGACCGGGGCGGCCGACCCGCTGGATGGAGCAGTTCGGCGATCCGCGCAATTCGGCGCCCGCCGACGATTCCGCCATCGTGGACTGGATCGAGATGATCCCCTTTGACGAGACCCGCAACTATGTGATGCGCGTGACCGAAAGCCTGCCGGTCTATCGCGCGCGTCTGGGCCGCGATCCGCTGCCGATCCCCTTTTCGCGCGAACTGGCGGGGTCAACGCTGCTGGCCTACGCGCCCTGAGCGGTCAGCCCTTCTGCCGCTCGCGCCAGAGCGTGAAGAGCCCGGCGGCGACGATGATCGCCGCGCCGATCACCACATTCGGGCGCAGCGTTTCGTCGAAGACCATCAGGCCCAGCGTCGAGGCGAAGACCAGCTGGAAGTAGGCGAAGGGCTGCACCGCGCTGGCCTCGGCCACCTCGTAGCAGCGGATCAGCAGCCAGTGGCCCAGCGCGCCGGTCAGGCAGAGCGTCGCCATCCAGATCTGGTCGCCGGGGCTCATCGGCTCCCAATACCAGATGCCGACGGCGGTCATGAAGACGGCGCCGACGGTGCCGGTCCAGAAGAAGGACGTGGCGGTGCGGTCGCGCCGCCCGGCATAGCGGGTGAGCAGGCCGTAGACCGCGAACATGCCGGCCGAGATCAGCGGCACGATCATGCCCGGATTGAACACGCCGAAGCCCGGCTGCAGGATGATCAGCACGCCGAGGAAGCCGACGCCGATGGCGCTCCACCGGCGCCAGCCGACCTTTTCGCCCAGGATCGGGCCGGAGAGCGCGGCGATGATCAGCGGATAGCAGGCGAAGGCGGCGTGGCTTTCGACAAGGCCGATCAGGGTGAAGCCATAGACCGCCACCACGATCTCGGCCGCCAGCAGCAGGCCGCGGAAGGCCTGCAACACAGGCTGCGAGGTGGCGGCGGCGGCGCGCAGACCGCCGGCCTTGCGCGAGGCGACGACGATGACGAAGGCGGCGAAGAACCAGTAGCGGACCATCACCACCATGATCGGGTTGTAGGCTCCGGCGAGATGGCGCGAGATGCCGTCCTGCAGCGAGAAGACAATCGTGGTGGCGATCATCAGCGTGATGCCGAGAGGTATGTTGTTCGACTGTGTCACAGGCGGGCCCTTGTCATGTGCCGTTTGCGCCCGAAGCCGGGCGCGCGTTCGACGGTGAAGCCGGCCTCGGCCAGCGCGCGGCGGACGTGTCCGGCGGCGGTATAGCTGGCGGCGGTGCCACCTGGTGCGGTGTGGCGCGCGACTTCGGCCAGGAGCGACGGCTCCCAGAGCTCGGGGTTCTTGGCGGGGGAGAAGCCGTCGAGGAACCAGGCGTCGGCGCAGCCCTGCCAGCGGGGCAGCGTGTTACGCGCGTCGCCGGTGACGAGGGTGAAGTCGACACCCGGGGCGACCTGCCAGGTGCCGCCTTCGGGTGTCCAGCCGCCCAGCAGGCCCGGCACCAGCGGCGCGAGATCGGGGAAGGCGGCCAAGGCCTGTGCCATTTCGGCGGCCTCCATCGGGAAGGCCTCGAAGCTGGTGAACTGCAGGTTGCCGCCCGGCCAGGCCTGGATCGTGGCCAGCAGGTTCAGGCCGGTGCCAAAGCCAAGTTCCGCGATGTGAAAGCCGTCGCGGAACCGGTCGGGCAGGCCGTTGCCGGCGAGGAAGACATGGCGCGTCTCGTCCAGCCCGTTGTCGAGGCTGAAATAGGGGTCGTCAAAGCGGCGCGAGACCGGGATCCGCCCGTCGCGCCAGTCGATATCGGCCCTGCCCTGGTCCATGTTGCGCCTCTGGTGTCCGCCTGTCGCTTCTGCCCCTGCGCGCGGGCTTAGGCAAGCCGGGTTTCACCGGCGGCCCGATCCGACTAGAAGGCAGCAAGCCGGAAGAGGATTATTGAGACCATGGCCGATATCACCATCCGTGGCGCCGGGATCTTTGGCCTGTCGATCGCCTGGGCCTGCCTGCGGCGCGGCGCGCGGGTGCGCGTCATCGACCCGCATGGCCCCGGCGCGGGGTCGAGCGGCGGCATTGTCGGCGCGCTGGCGCCGCATGTGCCGGAGAACTGGAACGCCAAGAAGGCGTTCCAGCTCGACAGCCTGCTGATGGCAGAAGGGTTCTGGTCCGATGTCGCCGGGGCTGGCGGGGTCGATCCCGGATACGCGCGTCTCGGGCGGTTGCAGCCGGTCGCGGATGCGGCGGCGCTCGTGCTGGCGCGGCAGCGGGGCGAGACGGCTGCCGAGCTCTGGCAGGGGCGCGCGGTCTGGGAGGTGATCGCGGCCGAGGCGGCGGGGGCGTTTGCGCCGCCCAGCCCTACCGGGTTCCTGATCCGCGACACGCTGAGCGCGCGGCTGCATCCGCGCCGCGCCTGCGCCGCGCTGGTCGCGGCGCTGCGTGCGGGCGGGGCCGAGGTGGTGACCGAGGGGGCCGAGAGTGGTATCCTGCTGCACGCCACCGGGGCCGCCGGGCTGGCCGAGCTGTCGCGCGCCACGGGCCGCGCAGTCGGCGGCGCGGTCAAGGGTCAGGCGGCGCTGTTCCGCTTCGATGCGCGCGACGCGCCGCAGCTGTTTGTCGATACGCTGCATCTGGTGCCCCATGCGGATGGCACACTGGCGCTGGGATCGACCAGCGAGCGCGACTTCAGCGACCCGACGTCAACCGACGCTCAGTTGGACGCGCTGATCGATCGGGCCCGCGCGGCGCTGCCGGTGCTGGCCGGGGCCGAGGTGATCGAACGCTGGGCCGGCCTGCGCCCGCGCAGCCGGTCGCGCGCGCCGATGCTGGGGGCGCATCCGCTGGTCCCGGGCCAGTTCATCGCCAATGGCGGCTTCAAGATCGGTTTCGGCATGGCGCCGAAAGTTGCCGAGGTGATGGCCGATCTGATGCTGGAGGGGCGGGACGCGATCCCGGAGGGGTTCCGGCCCGAGGCGTCGATGTAGCGCGGTCTCAGCCGGCCGGCCGAGGGTGCAGCGTTCACACAGCGGGACGCGTCTTCGGGCGAGAAGGTAAGGGCGCCTGCGCCTTTACCGAAACACCGGAATCTGCGGAGCAGCGCTTTCCGGCAGGTCGCCGGTCAGCCGCGGGTCGGGCTGGATTTCGACCTGCTGGCGCAGCGCGGTGAAGCCCGAACGCAGGTAGAAGCCGAGCGCGCGGGGATGGTCGAGCGTGCAGGTGTGGACGTGCAGCCGGTCGATGCCACGCGCAAAGGCGGTGGTGATCGCATGGTTCATCAGGAAGCGGCCCGCCGTGGCGCCGGTCAGCGGCGCGGCGACGCCGAAGAAGGCAATCTCGCACTCGCCACTGGTGCGGAAGTCCAGTTCCAGCAGCCCCTCGGCCCGGCCGTCCCGTTCCAGCGCGAAGATCTGCACATCGGGATCGGTGATGATGCGCAGCAACTGCGCCGCGTCCATCCGCAGGCGCGAGAACCAGAGCCAGTCCATCCCGCCGACGCGCAGGAACAGATCGCGATACCAGTCCACCTGCGGCGACTCGACATGGCGCAAGGTATAGCCCTCGGCCACCACGCAGGGCTTCACCTCGGCCGGGGTGCGCATTTCGAGATGCGTCACCACGGTCGCCACGCGGCCGCGCGGCACATCGTGAAAGCCGTCGGTCAGGATCACAGCAAGCCGGCCTCGCGCAGCAGCGCGGGCATGTCGGCCTCGGGGCGCGGGCCGATGTGCGAGATCACCTCGCCGGCGCAGACGCAGCCCATCTTCGCGCAGGTTTCCAGATCGCGCCCGGTGGCGAGGCCGAAGAGAAAGCCGGCGGCGAACTGGTCGCCCGCGCCGGTGGCATCGACCGGCACGACCTTCACGACGGGCACGTCGATGCGCATCCCATCGGCCACCACCGACACACCGTCGCCCGAGCGGGTGCAGACCACCAGCGGGCAGATGGCGGCCACCTGTGCCAGCGCCGCCTCCAGATCCTCGGTCTCGTAGAGGGAACGGATCTCGGCCTCGTTGCCGATGACGAAGTCGAGGTCGTTCTCGATAAGCCGGAGGAAGTCGGCGCGGTGACGTTCGACGCAGAAGGGGTCGGAGATGGCGATGCCGGTCTTGCCGCCGCCGGCCCGGCAGTCGCGGGCGGCCTCGAGGAAGGCGGTCTTGCCCTTGTCCTTGTCGAAGAGATAGCCCTCGAGGAACATGATCTTGGCGCGCCCCGCCACCTCTTTCGGCACGTCGTCCGAGCTGAGTTCGGAGGAGATCCCGAGGTAGGTGTTCATAGAGCGTTCGCCATCCGGCGAGACGAAGATCATCGAGCGCGAGCTGGGCAGCTCGCCGTCCTTGACCGGCGGGTTGGCGAAATCGATGCCGTGATCCTGCATCGCATCGGCATAGAAGCGGCCCAGCGCATCGTCGCGGACGCGGCCGATGAAGGCGGTGGTCAGGCCCAGCGCCCCGGCCCCGGCGATGGTATTGGCGACCGAGCCGCCGGGCGTCTGCACCCGGCCTTCCATCGCGCCGTAGAGCACCTCGGCGCGCTCGCGCTCGACCAGCTGCATGATGCCTTTCTCGATTCCCATGAGGTCGAGAAAGCTGTCGTCGGCCTTGGAGATGACATCGACAATCGCATTGCCGATGCCGACGAGATCGTAGGTTTTCATAGGGTCTTGTCCTCGAACTGGCAGAGGTCGCGGATCAGGCAGGCCGGGCATTTCGGCTTTCTGGCGACACAGGTGTAGCGGCCGTGCAGGATCATCCAGTGATGCGCGTGCAACTGGAAATCGGCCGGGATGTTGTCTTCGATGGCGCGCTCGACATGGTCGACCGTCTTGCCGGGCGCGACGCCCGAGCGGTTGCCGAAGCGGAAGATATGGGTATCGACCGCCTGCGCCGGGTAGTGCCACCACATGTTCAGCACGACATTGGCGGTCTTGCGCCCGACGCCGGGCAGCGATTGCAGGGCGGCGCGGGAATTGGGCACCTTGCCGCCGTATTGCTCGACCAGGATGCGCGAGAGCTTCATCACGTTCTTGGCCTTCTGCCGGAAGAGGCCGATGGTCTTGATGTGCTCGGTCAGCCCCTCTTCGCCCAGCGCCAGCATCTTCTCCGGCGTGTCGGCGATCTGGAACAGCTTGCGGGTGGCCTTGTTCACCCCCGCATCGGTTGCCTGCGCGCTCAGCGCCACGGCCACCACGAGGGTGAAGGCGTTCACATGCTCGAGTTCGCCCTTCGGTTCGGGCTCGGCGGCATGGAAGCGCGTGAAGATCTCGCGGATCGTATGATAGTCGAGTTGGCTGGCCATTGCGCGCCTTGATGCCGCAGCGAGGCGGCCTCTGCAACGGAGAATGGCGGTGCCGGCCGGGTCGGGGCGCAGAAACCGGCGGGCGGATGGGGCTGAGTTGGGGGCGACCAATCGGTGTCCATATATGAAGACCTTCATGTGATATGGCTTCGAATGACTTTTCAGCCAACCAGGTGGCTTCAAACAAAAAATAATGCGTTTCCTCGCTCTTGGGCTCTGCCTCTTTACGGAGGGATCGTCATTATTCTTGACGAAATCCATATTCATGTCTCACATGTCCAATATATGGATCATCCTGAGCAGGCTCGGGGGGATTCGGACCTTGAGGGAGGAGCGTCCAATGAAAGCAGCCGTGCTACGCGGTTATCGTGAACCGCTGAGCCTTGAGGACGTCGATCTTTTGCCGCCGCAGGCCGGCGAAATCCGCATCCGCTTTGCCGCCAGCGGCGTCTGTCACAGCGACATGACCCGGATCGAAGGCGCCCGGCCCTCGGCGCTGCCAATCGTGCTGGGGCACGAGGCCTCGGCCTATGTCGAGGAACTGGGGCCGGACGTCACCGGGCTGGAGGTCGGCGACCGGGTGGTGCTGTCGTTCCTCTACGACTGCGGGCGCTGCTATTTCTGCCGCACGGGGCATCCGAACCTCTGCGAGGTCGGGATGAGCATGTTGCGTCACGGCACCATGCCGGATGGCACGACGCGGCTGCGCAAGGGCGACGAGGTGCTGCATCACATGGCGGTCTCGTCCTTCGCGGAAGAGGCGGTGGTGCCGGCGCGCTGCGCAACGAAGATCCCCGACGAGATGCCGATGGACGTGGCGGCGCTGATCGGCTGCGCGGTGCTGACCGGCACCGGGGCGGTGTTCAACGCGGCGCCGGTGCGGCCGGGCGACTCGGTTCTGGTGGTCGGCTCGGGCGGGGTCGGGCTGAACGCGGTGCAGGCGGCCAAGATCGCCGGCGCCTCGGTGATCCTGGTGTCGGACATGAACCCCGACAAGCTGGCCATGGCGCAGACCTTCGGCGCGACCCATGTGGTCGACGCCCGCAGCGAGGATCCGGTGGCGAAGGCGCGGGAATTGACGGGCGGACGCGGTGTCGATTTCGCCTTCGAGGCGATCGGCAACAAGACGACGATCCGCCAATGCTATGATGCGATCCGCCCGGCCGGGAAAGCCATCGTCGTCGGCGCGGCGCCGGTCGGAAGCTGTTGCGAGATCGAGGCGCTGAGCCTGCCCTTCTCGGAAAAGGTTCTGACCGGGTCGATGTATGGCGGCGCGCGGCCCAAGCTGGATGTCGAGCGGCTGGTCGATCTGTATCTGAGCAAGCGGTTGCGACTGGACGAGCTGATCAGCCAGACCTACCGGCTGGACCAGATCAACGAGGCCTTCCACGACCTGCACGAGGGCCGGCTGGCGCGCGGACTGATCCGCTATGAATGAGCGCGCCCTGCCCTTGACGGGCGGCTTTGTCGGCGCGGTGCGCCGGATCGAGACTGTGCTGAACCGGGTGCTTGCGGTGATCGCCGGTTGTCTGATCTGGGCCAGCGCGCTGCTGGCCTTCGCCAGCGTGGTGCTGCGCTATCTGTTCGGCTCGTCCTACGGGATCGTGGAAGAGCTGTGCCGCTTTTCCATCGTCTATGCGGTCCTGCTGTATTTCGGCCCGCTGATCACCCGCAACGCGCATCTGGCGATGACGGTGCTGACCGACCTGCTGCCGCCCCGCGCGCACCGCTGGTTCGACCTGGTGCTGTCGGTGCTGATGGCGCTGCTGCTGGCCGCCCTTCTGCTGGCTGCCTGGGACTGGGAAGCCGGTCTCTACGCCATGGGCCTTGCCACCATGTCGGGCGAGATGAAGGCCTGGATCCCCTCGGCCGCGCTGCCCGCCGGCATGGCGCTGGCGTTGCTCTACACCCTGTTCCGCGTCGTCTATCGCATCGCGGGCGTTCCCCTGAATGCCGTGGAGGCGCTGGCATGACCCTTTTCGGCATCGCCGCCTTCTTTCTGCTGATGATCGCCGGGTCCCCGATCTGGGCGGCGATGCTGGTCTCGGGCGGCATCATCCTGCTGCTGGACATCGGGATGCCGGTGCAGGCCGTCGTCTCGCAGTTGTTCATCGCCATCGACAGCTGGCTGTTGCTGGCGGTGCCCTTCTTCCTGCTGGCCGGGAACCTGATGACCGACATGGGCCTTGCCGGGCGGTTGTTCCGGTTCATCGAGAACCTGCTGGGCCACCTGCGCGGCGGCCTGCCCGCCACGGGCGTCGTGACCTGCGCGATCTTCGGGGCGCTGTCGGGGTCGTCCACGGCGACGGTGGTCGCCGTCGGTTCCATGCTGCTGCCCTACATGATGCGCGCGGGATACGACCGCAAGGACGCGCTGGGGGTCATCGCGGTGTCGGGCACGCTGGGGCAGATGATCCCGCCCAGCATCTACATGATCCTTTTCGCCGCCATCGCGCAGATGGATGTCTCGCGCCTGTTCCTCGCCGGGGTGATCCCCGGCCTGGTGATCACCGTCCTGCTGGTGCTGACGGCCATCGCGCTGAGCTGGTTCGGCAAGCAGGAATTGCGCGCGCGGGCCAGTGCGGGCGATGTGTGGCACAGTTTCGTGGCCGCGCTGCCGGCGCTGGCGATGCCCGCCATCGTGCTGGGCGGCATCTATGCCGGGCTGTTCACCCCGACCGAGGCGGCGGCGGTGGCCGTGGCCTATGTGCTGGTGATGAGCGCGATCTTCGAGCGCAGGAATTTCACGCTGCGCATCCTGACCCGCAGCGCCGAGGCAGCGGTGGTGACCACGACCATCATCTTCGTGATCCTCGGCGGGGCGACGGTGTTTGCCAATGCGCTGACATTTGCCAACATCCCGCAGAGCTTCACGCTGTTCATGACCTCGCTGCCGGTCAGCGAGCATCTGACAATGCTGATGATCCTGCTGATCTTCATCGTGCTCGGCACGGTGCTGGATCCGGTTCCGATCCTCTACATCACCATCCCCATCGTGTTTCCGGTGGTGCAGGCGATTGGCTATTCGCCGACGCATTTCGCGATCCTGACCATCGCCTGCATGATGATCGCGCAGGTGACGCCACCGGTGGGCATGAGCCTGTTCGCGCTGAGCGGATATTTCAACGTGTCGATAGCGACGGTGATGCGCGGGGCGCTGCCCTATTTCTTCACGCTGCTTCTCGCGCTGGGGGTCCTGTGGTGGGCGCCCTGGCTGTCGACCGTCTTCGAATAGGCGCCGTGTCGCGGCACCTACAGCACATCAACCAAGGGAGTGAGAGAAAGACCATGTTTGAAGGATTTACCAGAAGGGCCGCCCGGGTGGCCGTGGCCGGCGGTCTGGCGGCGGCGCTGATGGCGGGCGGCGCCTGGGCGAAGGAGCTGCGCTTTGTCCATGCCTATCCGACCGCGTCGCAGCATCACCGCAACGTCGAGTGGTTCACCCAGCAGGTGACCGAGAAGACCAAGGGCGAAGTGACCTTCCGCGTGTTCCCCTCGGCCCAGATCATGCCGATCAACCAGGAACTGCCGGCGATCCTGTCGGGCCAGGTCAGCATGACCTATTCGGTGGCGCCGGTTGCCGCCAGCGTCGAGCCTCTGTGGGGCATCTTCGACCTGCCCTTCCTGTTCGACGTCAAGCTGGACGACATGAGCCACGGCCAGCGCTTCTTTGAAAGCGAAAAGGGCGGCGGCGTGCTGGCGGCGGCGATGGAAAAGCGCGGGTTCAAGCTGATCTCGATCGCACCGACCGACTATCCCAGCTCGTTCTACCTGACGCGGCCGGACGCGGTGAAAACCATGGAGGATCTGAAGGGCCTCAAGATCCGTATCGCCGGGGGCCGGATCGGTCAGCTGGCGGGCGAGGTCTATGGCTATTCACCCGTCGCCATCGCCGGGGCCGAGCTGGTGCCGGCGCTGACGCAGGGTGTGGTCGACGGGGGCATCCTGCCGCCGATCTATTCCCACGACAACAAGCTGCCGCTGAAGGGGCTGACGGTGACGCCCTTCGCCTGGCCCGCGGTCACGCCGATCATCATGTCGCTGGCGGAGTTCAATTCGTTGACGCCCGAGCAGCAGCAGGTGATGATGGAGACCGGAAGCGAGCTGGCGGCGCGGGCGCTGAAGACCGTCGAGGAGAACGCAACGGCGAGCGTCGAGGCGCTGAAGGCCGCGGGCGCGACGGTCGTGGTTCTGGGTGCCGACGACATTCCCGCCTGGCGCGACAAGGCCGCGACGGTGTGGGAGGCCTTCGTGAAAGAGAACGGCGAAGACGCCCAGACCATGCTGGACGAGGCCATCGCGCTGCGCGGGAACTGAGGCGAGGATTGCGGTGCCGCCGGAGAGATCCGGCGGCATTTGTTGTTCGTGCAAAAGAAAACCGCCCGGGCTTTGAGTCCGGGCGGTTTTGCTTTCGGTGGGACGCGGCCTCAGCGGCAGGTAAAGCCGCCGTCCACGGGGAGATCGACCCCGGTGACGAAGGAGGAATCGTCCGAAGCGAACCAGAGCGCCGCATGGGCGATCTCTTCGGCGCGGACCAGGCGGCCCAGCGGGATGGCCGAGAGCATCATCGCGGTATTGGCCTTGGCCTCTTCCGGGTCTTCCTTGCGGCTGACGAACTTGATCCCCATCGGCGTGTCGGCGAGGCCGGGGCAGACCACGTTCACCCGCACGCCGTCGGGGGCGAAGGTCTGGGCCAGGGACTTGGTCAGGCCGACAACTGCGAATTTCCCGGCGGAATAGACCGGCGAAAAGCGCGAGCCGACGATGCCCGAGACCGAGGCGGTGAAGATGATCGAGCCGCCGCCGCGCTTGCGCATGTGCCGGATCACCGCACCGGCGCCCAGCGCGGCGGAATCGACGTTGACTGCCATGGCCTTGCGGTAGGCGTCGAGATCCAGATCCTCGATCCCCGCCGGGCCCGGAATGCCCGCATGGGCCCACATCACGTCGATGCCCCCGAGTTTGTCCGCCGCGTCGTCGACGCTGCTGCGGATGGCTTCGGCCTGCGAAAGGTCGGCGGTGACCGTCTCGATGGGGGTGCCGGCGGCCTTCATCGCCGATGCCAGATCGTCCAGCGCGGCGGCGTTCATGTCGACGGCGCAGACGCGGGCGCCTTCGCGGCAGAACAACTCGACCCCCGCGCGCCCCATGCCCGACGCCGCCGCCGTGATGACGGCCAGTTTACCTTCTAGTCTCATGCGTCTTTCCTCCAGTTCGCACAGGTCTGCGGGGTCGCTGTGCTGCGCGCCGCCACCGGGTCAGTGTGCAGATATAGCGCAGAAACGTCCACATATATATGCAACAAGGCCGACCCTAATGCACCGCGGCGAACATGATCCGCTGTTCGTCGGTATCCAGAGGGTCAAATTCCTCGACCACGCGGCCGGCGCGGCAGACCAGGATACGGTCGGAAATGCTGAGGATCTCGGGCAGGTAGGAGGAGATCACCACCACGGCCAGCCCCTCGTCGGCCAGACGGTTGATCAGCTGGTGGATCTCGGCGATGGCGCCCACGTCCACGCCCCGCGTCGGTTCGTCAAAGATCACGATCTGCGGCTGCTGCACGAGCGACTTGGCGATCACCACCTTCTGCTGGTTGCCGCCCGACAGCTCGATCACCCGCGCGTCGGAATCGATGGCGCGGATGTTGAGCGATTTGGTCCAGTCTGCGGCCAGCTTCTGCATCTCGGCGCGCGTCACCACGACGCCTTGGGTCAGACCGGCGGACAGCCGGCCCATCGACAGGTTCTCGGCAATCGACATGGTTTCGAAAAAGCCCTCGGCCTTGCGATCCTCGGTGACGTAGACGATCCCGTCTTCCATCGCCTGGCGCGGCACGCGATAGCGGACCGAGCGGTCGTGCAGGCGGATTTCGCCGCCGTTCAGGAAGTTGCGTTTGACCACGCCCGAGATGATCTTGGCGGTTTCGGTGCGGCCCGAGCCGATCAGGCCGAAGATGCCGGTCACCTGCCCCGAATAGATCGAGAAGGAGGTGTTCTTGACGATGGTGCCCATCGACACGTTCTGCACGCTCAGCACCTTGTCCTGACCCTGCCGGGTCTGCGTGCGCTGTGCGCCGTAGGTCGAATTCTCGATGCTGCGCCCGACCATGGCGCGCACGATCCGCTCGCGGTCGAAGCTGCTGGCCGGCGCGGTTTCGATCAGGGCGCCGTCGCGCAGGACGG
Source organism: Seohaeicola nanhaiensis (assembly GCF_042654245.1). Classification (NCBI taxonomy): domain Bacteria; kingdom Pseudomonadati; phylum Pseudomonadota; class Alphaproteobacteria; order Rhodobacterales; family Roseobacteraceae; genus Seohaeicola; species Seohaeicola nanhaiensis. The sequence goes on along the minus strand of NZ_JBHSGI010000033.1, from coordinate 341,323 downwards.
TGATCACATCGGCGATCTGCAGCGCCTCTTCCAGCGCGTGGCTGATGAAGATGATCGACACGCCGCGCTGTTTCAGCCGCTCGACCAGCGCGAAGAAGTGGTGCTTTTCCTCGGGCGTGAGGGCGGCGGTGGGTTCGTCGAAGATGATGACCCGCACGTTCTTACGCACCGCGCGGGCGATCTCGACCATCTGCTTGTGTGCCGCACCCAGGCCCGCGACCATCGTGGTCGGGTTCACGTTGAAGTTCAGCGATTGCAGGAAGGTCTGTGCCGCGATGTTCAGGCTGCGAATGCGGTTGAACAGCTTTTCATCGCCCAGATACAGGTTCTGGGCCACGGTCATCGACGGCACCAGCGAGGTTTCCTGGAAGACCATCGCCACGCCGCTGTCCAGCGCCTCGGCCGGGGTCGAGAAGCTGACCGGCTTGCCGTCGAGCAGCATTTCGCCCCGGGTCAGCCCGGTTACACCGCACATCATCTTGGTCAGGGTCGACTTGCCGGCGCCGTTTTCGCCGAGCAGCGCGTGCACCTTGCCCTTGTTGAGGTGAAAGTCGACGTCGGTGATCGCGGGAACGCCGCGATATTCCTTCGTCACCTTGCGCATTTCCAGATGCGCGGTCATCTGCGGCCTCCCTGCTGTGTCACGTCCAGCGACAGGATCACGTCGCCCCCCTTGGCGGTGGCCAGCACCCGGCCGCCGGATTCGATCACGCTGGTCACGCCGTGGCGGCGTCCGTCGGCGCGGCTGTGCTGGCTGAAGCGCGGGCGGAAGGCGGCGTCGAGCCGCAGGACCAGCCCGTAGGACTGGCTGGGTGCCCAGGGCTTGACCACGCCGAGGTGTTTCTGAGCGCCGCCCTGCAGCGGGCGCAGGAAGCTGTCCGAAGGTTCCAGCGCGGGGGCGGCCCACCACTGAGGGTCCACCTCGGCCATCATCGCGTCGCGGAAACCCGGCTCGCGCAGGATGAACTCGGTCAGCTGGTTGCGCGGCGCGAAGAGCGCAAGCCACCAGCCGCCGTCCGCCGCCGGGGCGATGCGCGCGGGATAGGCCGGCAGGTCGGTCAGGCGCGGGCGCACGGTGCCCGCCGCGTCGCGGGTCAGCACCCGGTGCCGCCAGCTTTCGACCACGACCAGACCCTCGGGAGATAGCGCGAGGCCGAGCGGCCAGGCGAGACCGGTCATCAGTTTCTCGCCCCGCCCCGAGGCAAGGTCGATGCGCCAGACCGCGCCCGAGGCGCCGCGCGTCATCAGGTCGTGTTTCCACTCGCCGGGCGCGTAGCGGTCCGAGCCGTTGGCGGCATAGAGCGTGTCTGGCCCGTCGAAGGCGAGCGCAACCGGACAGGTGAGGCCGAGCGCCGACAGATCGGTCTTTGCGTGGGCGCCGCCCAGCACCTTGAGCGATCCATCGTCCAGCCCCACGGCCAGCGCGCCATCCGGCCCGGCGGCCAGCGCGGTCACTTCCGATCCTTAGCGGTGCCGCTCGGCGCCGTCGTGCAGGGCGAAAACGGCGTTGCCCGATGAATAGACTACCTCGCCGCCGAGGTCGCAGAGCTGATCGGGCCGGCGCACGGAGGCAAGCGCCGTCGCGCTGTCGAGCAGGCTGTTGGGCCGCAGCGCCCCATCCATCGAGGGCACGGTGACGGCCGCATCGCCGCTGCCGCGGATGTCATCCAGCTTGCGCCGCAGAAAGGCGATCATGACCGTTTCCCCCAATAGGAGTCAGACGAGGTCCAGTCGGGATCGGCGCCCGGAATGCGGTAGCGCCCGACCCGGTTGTTGTAGATGCCGCCCAGATAGAGCCAGCCCTTGTGTTCGCGGATCGAGGTGATCATCGGATGCGCCTCGCCGCCCAAATCCCAGAGCACGTCGAGGATCTCGCCCTGCGCGTTGAACTTGATGACGCAGCCGGTGTTCATGTTGGGATAAAGCCAGTCGTCGCGCGCCACGCTTTGCACCATCCGGCGGCGGAAGCCCGGCATCCGCTGGGAGAGGTCGAAGACGGGCGAGCGCATCCCGCAGAGCGCGCACCAGTAGGTGCCGTCCGAGGCGCGGTTGATGTTGTCGGGATAGCCCGGCAGGTTGGCGATCACCACCTCGCGCTGGCCCTTCTTCGGCCCGTCAAACCAGTAGCGGGTGATGCGGCAGCCCCAGGTCTCGGCGTAAAGCAGCGACTGGCCTTCGAACTCGACGCAGATGCCGTTCGGCAGCTGCAGGTTCGGCAGGACGGTGCGCGACGATCCGTCCTTTGGGTCATAGCAGATGATCCGCCCGTTGCCCCGCGCCTCGAGTGCATCGACCATCCAGTCGTACATCTCGTAGCGCACCGTGGCCTCGGAGAAGAAGACCCGCCCGTCCGGCGCGATGTCGAGATCGTCGGCCAGCCGCAGGCGCGAGTCGTCGACGATGGACAGCCAGCTGCGGTTGGTCTCGTCCGAAAGCTTGGTCACGGTGCGGTCGGGCGCGATGCGGAACAGGCCCATGCCGCCGACGCAGACATGCAGGTTGTCCTGCGCGTCAAACGCCATGCCCAGCGGGTGGCCGCCGATATGGGCAAAGACCTCGATCCGTGTGTAGTCGGGCGCGAAGATGCGCATCACGTCGCCGTGCCGGCTGCCGCAATACATGTTGTCGTCGCGGTCGAAGATCATGTCCTCGGGACCTTCCAGCGTGCCGAGACCGATGGCCTCGACACCGCGCAGACGGTCGTTCAGCGCATAGTCCGAGCCCGAATCCTGCGCCGTCTCGGGCAGCGGGGGCAGCTTGAAGTAGGCCGGCGAGACATAGGCGCGAGCCAGGATCTTGTGGCGGTTCTTGACCCAGCGCACGTCGATGGCGACGGCCAGCAGCAGGACGCAGCCCAGGATCAGCGAACTGGTGCCGCTGAGCAGGCCCATCTGGATCAGGCTGTTCTGCACCAGGATGATGATCACCGTGCCCAGCGCCGCCTTGACGACCGAGCCGCGCCCGCCGCCGAGGCTTATGCCGCCAAGGACCACGGCGGTGAGGATCGTCACCTCCATCCCGCGCCCGACATCGGCGCTCGCGCTCGACAGGCGGGCGGCGTAGAAGGTCGCCGCCAGGCCGCAGAGCGCGCCGGAAAGGACATAGGTCAGGCAGACCGTGCGGCGCACCTTGATCCCGGCGTTATAGGCCGAGCGGCGCGAGCCGCCGACCGCCATGACGTGCCAGCCGAAGCGCATCCGCGTGAGCACGAGATGCGCCACGATGCCCACCAGCGCGGCGACGACCAGGCTGGCCGGCACACCGAAGATATTGCCCAGCGCCATGAACTCCCACGCGGCCGAGGCGTTGAAGCCGCGCCCGATGGTCATGGAGAAATCGAGCAGCAGGCTGTCGACCACCGCGCGCACGATGATCAGCATCACCAGCGTGGTCAGGAAGGCGCGCAGGCCCAGATAGCCGATGAGGATTCCGTTGATCAGCCCGACCGCCGCGCCGGTCAGCATGACCAGCGGGATGCCGAAGGCCAGCGGCCATTCCAGGTAGTTGATCAGCGACAGCGCCACGAAATTGCACAGCGCGAAGGTCGAGCCGACCGAGAGGTCGATGCCACCTGCCATCATCACGATGGTCATGCCGATGGCGACGAAGAGGTATTCGCCATACATCCGCCCGATGTCCGAGACATTCGAGGCCGAGAAGAAATTGGGCATCTGGGCACCGAAGACGACCAGCACCAGCACCAGGATGAAGGCCGGGATCAGCGTGTCGATCCAGGTCTTGGACAGGATCTCGCCGACCACATGGTCGGGCACCCAGCGCGAACGCCATTTCGCCCAGTTTTCAGTTGCGGCCATGCCTTGAAACTCCAGTCAGTCGCGCCCGTCGGGCCTGCCCTCTCCCGGGCCGGATGGTGCGACCCGCCAGGGCGGGTCGCACGGGTTCAGCGGGGCGGGGTCAGCCGCCCGAGGCCTTCAGCTGGTCCAGGGTCCAGCAGGACGCGGGCGTCATGTTGTCCTTGGTGATCAGCTTGAGCGGGGTGTAGAGCGCGAAGGGCGCCGAGCCCGGCTCGGGCTTGGTCTGCAGCAGGATCTTCACCGCCGCGTTCAGGTCGCGCGCCTGACCGGGCACGTCATAGCTGTAGTAGGCGTCGAAGTTGCCGTTCTCGAGGTTGTCGCAGGCCGCCGACTGGTTGCCGCCGCCCGAGGTCACGAGAAACACCTGATCCTGCAGCCCCGCCTCGCGGATGGCCGCGGCGGTGCCGATGTCCTGACCGTCCCAGAGCCCCAGAACGCCGCAGAGATCGGGGTGCTGTTTCAGGATGGTCGAGGTAATCGCCTGCGCCTTCGACGCATCCCAGTCCGCCGCCTGGGTGGCGACGACCTGGATCTCGGGGTGCTTGTCGAACACGTCCTGCGCGCCCTGCCCCGAGATCGTTGCGGTCGGCGTCGCCAGCATCCCCTGGATGAAGGCGACCTTGCCGTTCTTGCCCGAGCCTTCGCCGCAGGCGCCGACAAGCGCCTCTGCCTGTTTCACGCCCATCTCGTACCAGTCGGTGCCGACATAGGCATCGCCGTTGGTGATGGATTTCAGGTTGACCTGGATCACGTTGATCCCTGCGGCCATCGCCTTCTGCACGATCCGGTTATAGGCCTGCATGTCGAGCGGATGCAGGATCAGCACATCGGGCTTTTCGGCGATGAACCCGTTGGCGGCCTGGGCGCCCGCCTCGGTGTTCCAGTTCGGGTCGCGTACCATGACCTCGTAGCCCAGCGCCTTGGCCTGGTTCTGCAGCCCGGCGTTCCAGCCCTCGGTCAGGTCAAACCCCATGGACAGCGGCACGAAGCCGACCTTCTTGCCCTTGAAGGCCTCGTAGTAGGTCTTGGACTGGCCGTCGTCGAAAGGCTCGGCCCCCGCCGCGCCCGCGGCAAGCCCGGCCAGCGCCAGCGCCGCGGCGATCATCGTCTTGGTCTTCATCGTCTCTCCTCCTCTGAAGATTGGACAGGTTGGGTGCCGCGTCAGATGTCCCCGTGCTGCGCGGTCTGCTCGTCCCTCGGGTTCAGCATTGTGTCGATCACGATCGCCGCCAGAAGGATCATGCTCTTGAAGATGTTCTGCGTGGTGTAACTGAGGTTCATGATGGTCATGCCGTTCAGCAGGATGCCGATCAGCACGGTGCCGACGATCACGTTGCGCACGCCGCCCTTGCCGCCCGACAGGCCGATGCCGCCCAGGACCACGACCAGGATCACGTCATACACTTGCGTGGACAGCGCGAGGCGGGTGTTCATCGACGAAACGGCAGTGGCCACGACCAGACCCGCCACCAGGCCGATCATCGCGATCAGGACGTATTGCAGCACCATGACCGGGCGCACCGGGATCCCGGTGATCCGCGCGGTCCACAGGTTGTCGCCGATGGCGTAGTTGTAGCGACCGTATTTGGTGAAGGTCAGGAACAGATAGGCGGCCAGAGCCACAAGGGCGAAGGCGATGACCGGGTTCGGGATGCCCAGGATCTGGCCGCTGCCGATGGTATAGAACCAGCTCTCGCCGGTCGGCAGGTAGACCACATCGGTACTTACCAGGAACGACTTGCCGAAGCCGTAGACGACGATCCCCATGGCGAGGGTGGCGAAGATCGCCGGAATCTCGACATAGGCGATCAGCAGGCCGTTGATCACCCCGACCGCCGCCGCAAAGCCCAGCGCCAGGGCGAAGGCCAGCCACAGGTTCATGCCGCCGTTCACCATGACCAGCATCCACGAGACCGAGATGACCATGGTCGAGACCATCGACAGGTCGATGCCGCGCCCGATGATGCCGATGGCCATGCCGGTGCCGAGAATGCCCAGGATCGACACGTTCTGGATCAGCGACAGGATGTTGCCGCTGGTCAGGAAGCCGGGCAGTCCGGCGGCGAAGCCGACAAACAGGACCAGCGCGATCAGGAAGACGATCCGCTCCTGATTGAGTGACCTCAGCATGGGCGCGCCCTCCTCACAGCGGATATCCGGCCATTTCGCCGTCCACGATCCGCTCGATATATTCGGTGATGCCGAAGCCGGTGCGCCCCTCCCAGGTGAAGCGGGAATAGCCTTCGGCAATGCGCGAGATCAGTTCTTCGCCATCGGCCTGGCGGCGGTTGCGCAGCGGGGCGAGTTGCAGGACCTCGACCTCGATCACCGCCCTGCGTTTGGCGGTCGCGACGCCCAGGTGGACGCGCGCGGGGTCTTTCTGGTCGGTCCACTCGGTGATGACGTTGAGGTCGGTCACCTCTTCGTAGTCGCCATCCACCAGCAGCACGCCCAGCCGCCGGGTCAGCCCGGCGCGGTCGGTGATGCGCAGCAGCATGAAGCCGTCGCCGTTGTCGAAGTTGCCGATGAACAGGCGGTAATAATGGATCGCCTGCCAGTAGCGCGGCCCCCAGGAATGGTCGCGCCAGCCGCGGCCGTCGATCTGCCAGCTTTCCTCGCCGACGGTGATGACGCCGTCGACCTTGCCGTGCTGGTTGAAGTGCCCGCGCGAGAAGTCGCGGCCATACATCGTCGGCGTGGTGTCGTCCTGCGGCTCGCCGCCGTGGACGGGGGATGAGGCATGATGCGTGAACTCGACCCGCCCGGGCAGGCGCGGACCGGTGGCGAAGAGCTTTTGCGGGTCGCGCAGGTCGTCGGGGTTGTCGACGATGATCAGCTCGCCCTCGTAGACCATGCGGACCGCCTTCAGCGGCTCGATCACCTCGTAGGACAGCCCGCCCGCGTTGAAGGCGTTGTTGTGTTCGATCCGGGGGCGCAGGAACTGGCAGGCGATGCGGCCATCGGGCAGGTAGAGGCAGACCGACAGCTCGGCCCGGCCCTCGTTCACGCGGTTGCCAAGGCGCATCCAGCCGCCGACCTGCTGGCGGAAGTCGAAGCCGTTGCAATAGACGCTTTCGTTGAAGTTCGAGACGGCGTCGGGCGTGTGGTTGGACTCGTCCTCGGGACGCATCAGAAAATTGCTCATTGGACGGTCTCCTCGGTCCGGGATTGGGCGCGCTTCAGTTCGACCCGGGCGAGCGCCTCGCGGTGCACTTCGTCCGGCCCGTCGCCGATGCGCAGAAAGCGGGTTTCGGCAAAGGCCATGGCGAGGAAGAAGTCCTCGGACAGGCCGCCGCCGCCGTGCACTTGGATGGCCCGGTCGATGATCTGACCGGTGATCGTGGGCACATAGATCTTGGCCATGGCGATCTCGTCCTTCGCGGCCTTGTTGCCGTGGGCGTCCATCGCCCAGGCGGCCTTGAGCGTCATCAGGCGGGCGGCCTCCAGCTCGGTGCGGCACTGGCCGATCACCTGGCGCACGCCGCCCATGTCGGACAGGCGCGAGCCGAAAGCGGTGCGCGACAGGGCGCGGGCACACATCGCCTCGATGGCGCGCTCGGCCAGGCCGATGAAGCGCATGCAATGGTGGATGCGGCCGGGGCCAAGGCGGCCTTGGGCGATCTCGAAGCCGCGGCCCTCGCCCAGCAACATGTTTTCCGCCGGCACCCGCGCGCCGTCGAAGACGACCTCGGCATGGCCCAGCGGCGGATGCTGGAAGCCGTAGACCGACAGCGGCCGTTCCACCCGCACGCCGGGTGTGTCCATCGGGACCAGGATCATCGACTGCTGCTGATGGCGCGGCGCGTCGGGGTCGTTCTTGCCCATGACGATGGCGACTTTGCAGGCCTCGGCCATGGCGCCGGTGGTCCACCACTTGCGGCCCGTCACCACATAGTGGTCGCCGTCGCGTTCGATGCGGGTTTCGATGTTGGTCGCGTCCGACGAGGCAACCGCCGGTTCGGTCATCGCAAAGCAGGACCGGATGTCGCCGTTCAGCAGCGGCGTCAGCCAGCGTTCCTTCTGGGCGTCGGTGCCGTAGATCGACAGGATTTCCATATTGCCGACATCGGGCGCGTTGCAGTTGAAGATCTCCGGCGCGGCGAGCGAGCGGCCCAGCACCTCGCAGAGGTGGGTATACTGGTAGTTCGACAGGCCCTGCCCCTCGGGGCCGTGGTTGTAGAACAGATTCCACAGGCCCTGTTCGCGCGCCTTGGCCTGCAGCTCGCGCAGCAGCGACGTATGCCGCCAGCGTCCGTCCTGGCGCGACTCGTCCAGCAGCGCCTTTTCGTTCGGATAGACATGCGCCGCCATGAAGGCCGTCAGCCTGTCCTTCAGCGCCGCTGTCCTGGGGTCGATTTCCGCAAACATGTCTGTCCTTACGTGCTGAGAGTTTCGCGCTTGATCACGATGCCGGCGGCCTCGCGATCCCATGTGTCGGGGGTGATGCCGGCCTCGCGCAGCTCGACCTTGCGGATCTTCGCGGTGGGCGTGCGCGGCAGTTCCGGGACGAAGCGGATGTAGCGGGGCACCATGAAGTGGGCCATGCGCGGACGCAGGAAGGCGATCAGGTCGGCCGGGTCGAGTTCGGCGCCGGGGCGCAGGGCGACGATGGCCAGAACCTCGTCCTCGGCGATCTCGCTCTTGACCGCGACCGCCGCCGCCTCCTGGACCGCCGGGTGGGCGGCGACTTCGGTCTCGACCTCGAAGGAGGAGATGTTCTCGCCCCGCCGGCGGATCGCGTCCTTGATACGGTCGCAGAAATAGTAGTTACCCTCGGCGTCACGGCGGAAGCCGTCGCCGGTGTGGAACCAGCCGTTGCGCCAGGCGCGGGCGGTGGCCTCGGGGTTGGCAGCATAGCCGTGGCTGATCGCCCAGGGGCAGTCGGTGCGCACGACCATCTCGCCCATCTGGCCGACCGGCACCTCGCAGTCGTGCTCGTCGACGATGCGCACCTCGACCCCGGCGCGAGGCCGTCCCGCGCTGCCAAGCGCGGTGGGGTTCGGGTCGGAGACGATCGGCATCGAGATTTCGGTCATGTTGAAGTGGGTGTGAACGTCGGTTCCGAAGCGGTCGTGAAAGGCGACGGCGGTGTCGTTCATCGGCACGTAGGTGCAGCTGCGCAGCGTGTGGTTGCGGTCGTCAGGGCCGGGCGGCTGCTTGACCAGGAACCCGCCCATCACGCCCAGCAGGATCGCGGTGGTGATCTGCGCCTCGCGCACGGTCTGCCAGAAGGTCTCGGTCTTGAAGCTTTCGACCATGACGATGGCGCCGCCGTGGACCAGCATCGCCGTGATCGGCATCACGCCGCCGCTGTGATACATCGGCAGCGTCATCAGATAGCGGTCATCGCCATCCAGGAAAGGCGCCGAAATGGCCATCTGGTGCAGATGGCAATAGGAGGACAGCACCCCCTTGGACGGACCGGTGGTGCCCGAGGTGAAGATGATCGACTGGAGATCCCAGGGCATCAGCGGCTGATCCAGGGGGATCGGCGTGGTGTCGTCGCTGTCGAGCGCGTCCGGGCCGTGCACGGTCATCCCCGCAATCTCGCCCGGCGCTCCCATCAGCACGACGACCTCGTTCACCTGCCCCGGCGTGACCGCGCCCAGATGCGGCGCGAGTTCGGCGTGAACGATGGCCAGCCGCGCCTCGGACAGGGTGGCGGCATGGGCCAGCAGGGTGCCGCGATAGGCGATGTTCATCGGCACGAAGACCGCGCCCAGGTAGTTGATCGCGAACCAGACGCGCACCGCCTCTTCGCAGTTCGGCAGCCAGACCAGAACCCGGTCACCCTGGCGCACGCCAAGGCGCTTCAGCGCATTGGCCGTGCGGATCGTGGTGGCCAGCGTTTCGCCATAGGTCCAGGTCCGGCCGTCGGCGTAGCGGGCGAAGACCTTGTCGGGATGTGCGGCCGCATTGCGCTCGATCAGGTGACGCTGCACGCAGTCCTCGGGCGCGGGCATGCGCGGGTCGATATGATGGGTCATCTCAGTCCTCCCTCGTCCTGTCCGCTCAGCCGCCCTTGGCGATCTCGGCGAACATCGGCCGCTTGGTCATTTTCATCTCTTCGCGCAGTTCGTCGTGCATGTGGCGGCGCAGCCGGGCGATGCCCGCCTCGGCCTTGCCCGTCGCCATCCAGGCGGCCAGCTGGTCGGAAATCTCTCGGTCGGCCTCGCGGGCGGCGGCGATGAGCGCGCTGCCCGCCACCGCCGTGCAGTCTGAGACCTCCGCCGCCGTTGCCCCGTCGGCCAGCGCCCGCGCCTCGGCCAGCGCGCGGCGCTTGGCGGTCAGGCTGGAGGCGGCCTGCACCGCGTCCCAGTCCAGCCGGGCGCCATAGTTGTTCAGCAGGTCGATCACGCCGATGACCTGTCCGCGCGCATAGGGATCGCCGACATGGGGGATCACGTCATCGCGCAGCGTGGCCACGATGCCATCAATCAGGCGGGCGACCGAGGGCTTCATTGCGCCTCCTCCAGCGCCCGTTCCACCTGCAGCAGAAGACGCGGGATCTGCGCGCCCATTCCGGCCATGCGCATGTCGTTGAACCCCCTTTTCTCGAAACAGTGGAAAGCGCCCAGATGCATGATGGCGAGCTTGAAGGTGCCGAAGGCCTCCCAGTAGGCCAGCGTGGCGCGGTCCACGGTCAGCCCGGTGCGGGCACAGTAGCGCTCCAGCAGTTCGTCCCGCGTCAGCAGGTGACACATGTAGTCCGACCCGCCGCGCCAGGCGCGCAGGCAGGTCCAGCCGAGATCCTCGAGCGGGTCGCCCAGATGCACCAGCTCCCAGTCGAGAAAGGCCCGGATGTCGCCATCGACCTCGAGGAAATTGCCGATGCGGAAGTCGCCGTGGATCAGGCTGATCCGCTGGGCCACGGGCGCATGGTCGCGGAACCAGGCGGCGGCCCATTCCAGCATGGGGAAGCGCGCCTCGGACCAGTCGTGCATCCGCGCCACCCAGGCGTCGATCTGCTGGTGCGTAACCGTCGCCTCTGTGCCGCCGGCATCGAGTTCCGCCACCTCGGTGCCGCGCCAGTCGAAATTGTGCAGATCGGCCAGGATGTCGAAGAACTGGTGGCCAAGACGCTTGCGTGTCACCTCGTCGAAGGCCGGGCCGCCGTCGGCGGTCCAGGGGATCGGTACTTCGCCCTCAACCTTGTCGCAGATGAAGAAGGGCGCGCCGAAGACGGTGCAGGTGTCGTCGTACCAGTAGACACCCGGCACCCGCATTCCGGCCTGAGCCAGCGCCTTCAGTGCAACGAATTCCGGCCGCGCAAGATAGGGGGCAAAGATGCCCTTGGGCGGACCCACCCGCAGGATCAGGGCGCGAGTCCTGCCGCCCCATTCTGCGTCAAAACCATAGGTGACCCAGGAAAAGCCGACGGTGAAGCGCTGCAGCTTGCTGACCGTCACGGCACCACCGGTCTGCGCCGCCAGATAGGCGGTCAGCTGCCGCCGTACCGTGTCCGAGTCGAAGGGGTCGAACGCGGGAATCTCCCGCTGTCCGGCGAGCACGTCAGCCATTGTCTTGTCCTGTCAGAAGTCGTCTTGCGTCCACCCAGAGCAATCGCAGCATCTCGGCGACCATCAGGGCGAAGGAGATCGGGATCATCACCACCACCGGCCAGAGCGGCCAGAAGTCGGTGCCGACCTGCATGGTGCGCCCCGTCTTGATGGTCTGGATCACGAAGGTTGTGACGAACCATAGCACCACGAGGTAGATCGCCAGTTCCACCAGCAGCGCCAGCGCCGAGACCGCCGGGCGCCAGCGCGGGTGCAGCGCCTCGGCCAGCATTTCCAAACGGGGGAACAGCATCTCGCGATGCGCCGCCGGCAGAGCCCAGAAGACCATCAGCGGGAAGATTACTCGCTCGATCATGTTGTAGGCGCCGGGGATCAGGTCGGCCTGAAACACATAGCGCCCCAGCACCCCGATCACCGACATCAGCATCATTGCCATGAGCGCGGTGCCGGCGCCGACGGCGGCGAGCCTGTCCTCGAACCGGGTGATGAAGTTCCAGATCGCCATCGCGCTCACTCCATCAGCCCGGGCAGCCAGGTGACCACCCCGGGAAAGACGATCATCACTGCGCCGCAGATCAGCGCGGCGAAGAAGGCAAAGGAAAAGGCGCCGCGGAACACCTGCGCGACCGAGACCTTGCCCGCCGCCGCCGCGGCATAGACGGCCAGTCCGACCGGCGGGGTCAGCAGGCCGACCGAGATCATCAGCATCGCCATCACGCCGAACCACAGCGGGTCGATCTGCGCCGCCGTCACGATGGGCATCAGGATCGGCACCATCAGCACGATCACCGCCGCGCTTTCCAGCACCATGCCGGCGAGGAAGATCACCAGCAGCAGCAGCGCGATCAGCAGGCTCGGATAGGCCAGCAGCGGCTCGGCCACGTCGAGCAGCATGCGCGGCACCCGTGAGAAGGAGAGGAAGCGGGCGAAGATCTGGGCGCCGATCACCAGCATCATCAGCATGGCGGTGATCTTGACGCTTTCCGACAGCGCCTGCCCGAGGTCGGCCAGGCTGACCCGGTTCATGACGAACATGCCGACGACCGAAACGAAGGCGCCCAGCGCGCCGGCCTCGCCCACGGTGACGACGCCGCCATAGATCGCGCCGAAGACCATCAGCATCAGGAAGATGACGAACAGCACGGCCGACAGGGTGCGCCCGGTCACCCGGTCGTCTACCGTGGCGTCGCGCACGCCGTCCTCGGCATCCGGGCGGGTCTGCCCGAAGAAGCGCAGGCAGACCATGTAGACCAGGATGCAGACGATGGACGGACCGATGGCGCCGATGAACATATGGCCGATGGGGACCAGTGTCAGAGAGCCGTAGAGGATGAAGACGATGCTGGGCGGGATGATCGCCGAGAGCGACCCCGAGACCGCCGCCAGCGAGATCGAGAAGGCGCGGGTATAGCCGACCCGTTCGAGCTCGGGCCCCGCCAGCGCCGCCAGCGCGGCGGAGGAGGCCGAGGCCGAGCCCGACACCGCGCCCAGCAGGCCGCCGGTGATCAGCGTGGCCACCCCCAGCGGGTAACGGCGGTAGCCGACGATGCGATGGCCGACGCGGAACAGGTCGACGATGACGCCGCCCCGCACCAGCATCTGCGCCATCAGCAGATAGAGCGGAATGATGGACAGCGAATAGGTCGAGGAGGTGTAGAAGACATCCTGCCCGACAATCCCCGAGAGCACGCGGAAGCCGCCTGTCCAGAGCAGGATGCCGACCACCCCGGCGCCCAGAAGGCAGGTCGCCACCGCCTGTCCGAGAATGAGGAAGGCAAAGAACCATCCTGTCACGAACCATATGATCACTTCATGCGACATCGCGCTGCGGGCTTTCTCTGAGCAGGGCAGCGGGGCGGGCGTCTAACGCGCCGCCCCGCCTGTGAGACAGGATCAGTTCAGGCCGAGATAGTCGCCGACGCCATCGGGCAGCGCTCCGCCCTCGGCCATGATCAGCTGGGCATAAAGCTTGGCCGTCGCCTTGGCCGGGTGGCCAGCCGCTTCGGTCTTTTCGATCCAGTCGATCCAGCTTTGCCGCGCGGCCTTGTCCATATGGGCCTGCATCTCGGGCGAGAGATCCTTGACCGACACAAAGCTGCCGCCGTCCTCGGCTTCGGACTTCTGGCGCACCTCGACGAGGTTCGATTCCCACTTCTCGGCATTGGTCAGCGCGACCTCGCGGGCGGTTTCGTCGAACTGCTTCTGATGCTCGGGGCTCAAATTGCCCCAGGCGGCATCCGAGATCGCCAGATAGCTTTCCCAGTGGCCGATCGAGACATCGACGATGGAATGCCGCAGGAGTTCCTGGATCGAATAGGACGGCCAGTCCGAGATCGCGATGATGATGCCGTCGATGGTCTTGCGCGACAGCGCCTCGTAGGCCTGCGGCCCCGGCAGGGTGACAGGCGTCGCGCCGAGGTTACCCAGCACGATGGTGTGCAGCGCCGAGCCCGCGCGCAGCAGGGTGCCGGTGAAGTCCGCCGGTTCCTTCAGCACTTTCGAGGTGGTCGAGATCGAATAGGGCGCGGTGGCGCCGATGGCCCAGACGTGGATGCCCTTGTCGCCGATCTCGTAGCTGTAGAACGTCTTGCCGGGCGCGATTTCGACGTCGGAGTCGAGCAGTCCCTGGAAGGCGCGCGTCACCATGGGCGAGGTGGTGCCGTAGGTCGGCAGCTGGGTGATGTCCGACAGCGGGAAGCGGCCCTCGTGATAGGGCGCCAGCAGGGGCGCTGCGACGTCGATCACACCGCTGTTCAGACTGTCGAGTTCGCGCCCGACCGCCGAGAGCTCGCCACCGTAATACTTAGTGAACGTGACTTCGCCATTGGTCTTCGATTCCATCGCCTCGGCGAAGGGTTCCATGTGATGCGCGACCCACATGTGAGGCTGACCCAACCCCGTGGACAGCGTCAGATTCTGCGCCGAAACCGCGCCGGCACCGGCCATGAGGCCAGCGCAAATCGCAGAAAATGCTGATATTTTTGCGTATTTCATTCGTTTTTCTCCTCCCAAAGAAACGAATACAGGCCAAGACGGCCCATCTGGCTTCCCTCACCCGCCACCGGCCTCCCACGAGGCGCGGCCCTCCGAGTCAGCGGTTAGTGAGCTAAACTCATTAGTGACGCGAACATAGGGGAAGCGCTGCGGTTCTGTAAACAGGAAAATGAAATATGATTCATGGTTCATTTTGTTTGACCGCCCGGCACCGCTGGTGTAGCGCCTGTGCTCATGTCAACGGTCAGTCCCAAGCCCCGCCCCACGCCCGCGCCGCCCGAACCGAGGCGGATGAATCGCGCCGAACGTGCGGAAGCAACCCGCGCCCGGATCATGGAGGCCGCGATCGAGGCCGTGGGCGAGCTGGGCTTTGCCGGCGCCAGCATCGCCCGCATCGCGGATGGCGCGGGGATCGCGCATGGCACGTTCTACAACTACTTCGAATCGCGTCAGGTGTTGCTGGATCAGCTGCTGCCGATGATCAGCCTCGAATTGCTCGATCACGTGCGCGCCAAGGTTGCACAGGCACCTGACGATCCGGTTGCGCGCGAACGCGCCCGGATCACCGGGTTCTTCGAGTTCCTGCGCGACACGCCGCATCTTTTTGCGATGCTGCACGAGGGCGAGTTCCACGCCCGCGCCGGGTTTCAGCAGCATGTCGAGATGCAGACCGCCAGCTATGAACGCGCGATGGCCTATGAGGCCAAACGCGGCAACCTGCGCGAGACCGACCCGGAAAAGCTGCGCGTCATCGGCCGGATGCTGATGTCGGCGCGCGACTATCTCAGCGCGCATTATTGCATGCGCGACGGCAGGGTGGTGGCGCCGCCCGACCACGTGGTCGAAACCTATATGGAGTTCGTAGTGGCCGGTCTGTTCAAATAGGCGGTCATCCTTTGGGAGGAGGAAACATGCAGGACGTCACCTGGAGCCTGGAGGCCGGGATTGCCCGGCTGACCGTCAACCGCCCCGACAAGCTGAACGCGATGCGCGATCAGACGGCGGAAGAGTTGAAGCGGGCGATCTTCCAGATCGAGGCCGAGCCTGACGCGCGCGCCGTCATCCTGACCGGCGCGGGGCGCGGGTTCGGGGCGGGTTACGATCTCCCGGCGGTCGATCTGTCTAAGACGCCCGATCTCGACCACGTGCTCGACACCTATTTCAATCCGCTGGTCCGCAAGATCCGGCAAAGCCCCCTGCCCTTCGTTGCGGCCGTCAACGGCCCCTGCGCCGGCGCGTCCATCGGTGTGGCGCTGGCGGCAGATATCGTGATCGCGGGCCGGTCGGCCTATTTCTACGAGCCCTTCATCGGGTTGGGCCTGGTGCCGGATGCCGGCAACACCATCCTGATGACGCGTCTGGCCGGGCGGGTCCGGGCCAGTGGCGCGATGCTGCTGGGCGACCGGATCAGCGCCGAACAGGCCGAGCGCTGGGGCCTGCTGTGGCAGGTCTGCGATGACGACGCCCTGCAGGACACCGCGACGGCGATTGCCACCCGCCTGGCCGCGAGTTCACGCGACGCCATCGCCGCGACCAAGGCGCTGATCCATGCCGTCGCCGAACCGGACCTGAGCGTGGCGCTCGACCGCGAAAGCGTGGAACAGGGCCGGCTGGGCCGCGGCGAAGAGATGAAAGCCGCCATCGAATCCTTCAAGGCCAAGCGCAAGGCCGGTTAGGGCCCGCGCGCCGCGAACGGCGCCTCCGGCGCCCCCTGCGCCCTGCCCCCTCGGGCAGGACCGCCACGGTGTTGAGCTGGATGCGGCCGGCAAAGAAGCCATCCTTGGGCACGGGACCGAACAGGCCGACGGGATCTTTGTGCCGGTCTTTGCCCCGGTCTGAACCGGAACCGCCCCTCACCGTCCGGCACAGCCTCAAACAGGGCGTTTCAGGACGGCGAAAGGCGCCGGGCGGGCCGCAGTTTCCTGCGGCTTGCCGAGAGACCATTCCTATATCTGAACAAAGCCACCGATACGCCGGTGCGCGTTTATTTCCTGGTCCAAAACATCGCCTCCGGCGCCACGCCGGCGCAACAATCGCCTTGCCAACCCACGTCTAATCCACAATAGTGTCAATCAAGTCTAAATATGTGAACAAATCGAAGAGAGCACCATGGGCCCCCTCGCCGGTTTCCGGATCATCGACCTGACCACCGTTCTGATGGGGCCTTATGCGACCCAGTTCCTGGCCGACTTCGGTGCCGATGTGGTGAAGGTCGAGCCGCTGAAAGGCGACCTCGTGCGCCAGATCGGGCCGATGCGCACAGCGGGCATGGGGCCGATCTTTCTGAACGCCAACCGCTCGAAACGCTCGGTCGCGATCGATCTGAAGGCCGCCGAGGGCAAGGCGCTGCTGCTCGACATGTGCCGAGAGGCCGATGCGCTGGTCTACAACATTCGCCCGGCGGCGATGGAGCGGCTGGGGCTTTCGTACGAAGCGGTGGCCGCGGTCAATCCGCGGATCATCTACGCCGGCTGCTACGGCTATGGCCAGGACGGCCCCTATGCCGCCAATCCGGCCTATGACGACCTGATCCAGGGCGGCGCCTGCATCCCCTATCTCTATACCGTCGCCGGCAGCGGCGAGCCGCGCTATGTGCCCTCGGCCATCGCAGACCGGGTAGCGGGGATGACCACACTCAGCGGCATCCTGGCCGCGATGGTGGCGCGCGAGCGCACCGGCAAGGGCCAGCGCGTCGACGTTCCGATGTTCGAGACGATGACGGCCTTCATCCTGGGCGATCACCTGGGCGGGCTGACCTACGACCCGCCGCTGGACGGCGGCGGCTATCGCCGCCAGCTTGCCCGCGACCGCCGCCCCTACAAGACCGCCGACGGCCATGTCTGCGCGCTGGTCTATACCGACGACCACTGGCGCCGCTTCCTGACCGCCATCGGCCAGGGCGACCGGATGGACAACGATCCGCGCTATGCGACCTTTGCGGCGCGCATGGCCAATCTGGAGTCGGTCTATGCCGAGCTGTCCGACCTGTTCCTGACCCGCACCTCGGCAGAATGGGTCAAGCTGTTCAACGAGATTGACGTGCCGGTGATGTGGATGCACGACCTGCAAAGCATCCTGAAGGATGAACATCTGGAAAAGGTCGGCTTCTTCCGGCCGCTCGACCATCCGACCGAGGGCGCGATCCTGACGATGGCCAACCCCGTCAAGCTGTCCGATACGCCCGTCGCCGAGGCCCGCCCGGCGCCGCATCTGGGCCAGCACACGGTCGAATATCTCAGCGGCATGGGCCTGTCGCGCGCCACGATCTCGGAACTGATCCGGCGCGGGGTCATCCACGACCCCTCGGCCCTGTCCTCCGACGCGCCGGACAAGGCGTCCGGCCCCGCCATCTGATCAGGGAGCAAGATATGGCAGGTCTCTATTACGAAGAGTTCGAGGTTGGCGCGGTCTTCGACCACCCGCTGCGCCGCACCGTCACGGAACATGACAACATTTCCTACAGCCTGATGACGCTGAACCCGCAGCCGCTGCACATCGACAGCGAGTTCTCGGCGAAGACCGAATGGGGCAAGCCGCTGTTCAACAGCCTCTACACGCTGGGGATCATGATCGGCATGTCGGTGCAGGATACGACGCTGGGCACCACTATCGGCAACCTCGGCATGTCCGACGTGCGGTTTCCGAACCCGGTGTTCGCCGGCGACACCCTGCGCACCCGCACCGAGATCGTGGGCAAGCGCGAAAGCAAATCGCGGCCCAGCAATGGCCTGATCGAGTTCGAGCATACCTGCTTCAACCAGCACGGCACAGTGGTGGCGAGTTGCCGCCGCACCGGGCTGATGAGGAAACGGCCGGTGGCGGCATGATGCGCTCGATCCTCTTCGTGCCGGGCGACAGCCCGCGCAAGTTCGCCAAGGCGATGACCACGGCCGCCGATGCGCTGGTGCTCGATCTGGAGGATTCGGTCGCGGTCTCGGCGAAGGTCGGCGCGCGGGCGACGGTCTGCGAGATGCTGGCCGCCGACCGCGCCGGCAAGGTGATGATCGTGCGCGTCAACGCCTATGACACCAGGCTGACGCTGCCAGACCTTGCCGCCGTGATGCCGGCACGCCCCGATTGCATCATGCTGCCGAAATGCCGGAACGCGGCGGATGCGCTGCAGCTGGCGCATTACCTGTCCGCTTTCGAGACGGCCGCGGGCATCGAGGAAGGCAGCACCGGCATCATCCCGGTTGCCACCGAAACCGCCGAGTCGATCCTGGGTCTGGCCAGCTATACCCCGCCGCATCCGCGCCTGCGCGGACTGCTCTGGGGGGCCGAGGATCTGATCTCGTCGCTGGGGGCCACGTCGAACCGCGATGGCGCGTTTTATTCCGGCCCGTTCCTGATGGCGCGCAATCACTGCCTGATGGCCGCCGCCAGCGCCGGGATCCCGGCCATCGACACGGTCTGCACTAATATCGGTGACCTCGACTATGTCGCCGAGGAATCGCGCGCCGCGCGGCGGGACGGGTTCGGCGCCAAGGCGGTGATCCACCCGGCGCATGTCGGTCCGGTCAACACGGCCTTCACCCCGACGGATGAAGAGGTTGCCTGGGCCAAGACGGTCATCGCCGCCTTCGAGGACAATCCGGGCCTCGGGGTCGTCGCCATCGACGGCAAGATGATCGACAAGCCCCACGAACGCGCCGCGCGCAAGATTCTGGCGGCCGCCGGTCTCTGACGCGCCTCAGGCGGCGCCGCCCGGCGGCGTCGTCAGCGAGGGGATGGTGGCGGCCAGATAGTCCGGCCCGAAATGTCGCGCCACCGCTTCGTGCACCTGCATCGCGATGCGCGGCATGTTCTCTTCCACCCGGTTCAGCGGGCCGGCCACGGTGAAGGAATAGACCCGTTCCGCCACGATCAGCGGGATCGAGACCCCGCCCAGATCGACGCTGTAGGCCGAGGCGCTCTTGAACCAGCCGTTGTGCAGGCCGGTGCGGATCCGGTCCTCGACCGCCTCGACGCTCATCGGCGTGCCCGAGCCGTAGCGCTCGAACTCGACCTTGCGCAGCAGCGAGGCGCGCTGGCTCTTGCTCCACTGGCTGAGGATCGACCAGCCCGAGGCGGTGGAATGGATCGGGATGCGCTGCCCGACCTCGGCGGCATAGCGTACCCGCGCGGGCGACGAGACCACCTCGAGAAACACCACGCTCATGCCGGCGGCGGCGCCGATGCACACGGTCTCGCCGGTCAGGTCGCGCAGTTCGAGGCCGAGGCGGATCAGCTCTTCGGGCACGGGTTCGGCGGCCGAGATCTGCTGCGCAATCGCCAGCCAGCGGGGCGTGGGATAGTATTTGCCGCGCACAGAGGGCTCGTAAAGATAGCCCCGCGCGTTCAGCGTCGACAGCAGGTTGTAGGCCGAGGACCGGGGCCAGCCGAAATGTTGCGAGACCTCGGCCAGGCTGGCCGGGCGCCCGCGTTCGGCGAAGAATTCCAGAAGGTCCAGAACATTCTCAACCTGTCTCACCAGCATCTTCGTCTCCAGAGGCGCCCGGAGCGGTATCGCTTGACCGCCCTGTCATATGTTGGATTGTCTAAATATCGGAACAAACCGGCGAAGCCAATAACTCTCTCCTCCCGCCCCCCCTGCCGTTCCGCGCTGCCTGTCCGGAAATATGGCATTGACTCGGGGGACTCTGAATTTTATTCAACATTCAAGACAAAACGTCCACATAATTATACTATCGGACGCATGACGTCGCACGGCCATGCTCAGGGGAGGGGATATGGCAGAGAACACCCGAGAGGGGGCGAAAGCCAACCCGAAAGGACCGCTCGCCCGCGTAGAGAAGGCGATGGTTGCGGTCTCCGGCGTAGCCCTGGGCTCGATCATGGTGATTGTCGTGGCCGATGTGGTTGGGCGCTATGTCTTCAATTCTCCCTTTTCCTGGTCCTATGACCTGATCGGCCTCTATCTGATGGTGGCCGCCTTCTTCCTCGCGCTGCCGGATGCGCTGACCCATCACGACCACATCGCGGTGGACCTGTTCCGCGACAGTTTCCCGCCGCGCTTCAAACATGCCGCGCTTGCCATCGGATATTCCGGTGCCTCGCTTGGCATCGGTCTGATCGGCTGGGGCGGCTGGCTGCGGTTCACCGAGGCCTGGGCCAACGACGACCGCATCGCTGCCGCCGTCGCCTGGCCCACCTGGGTCGCCTATGCGCTGGTTGCGCTCGGCTCGGCCGCCATGCTGCTGCGCTGCCTGCACCGCGTGCTCGGCCATCTGCGCGCGGCGCTCACCGGGCACGAGGCGCCCGGCCTGCTGCCGCCCAGCGCCAGCGAAGGGCACTGACTTCATGCTGGTCCTCGCGGTTCTCATCGTCCTTGCCTCGCTGCTGATCATCGGCCTGCCGGTGGCCTTCGCCCTGCTGCTGTCGGGCGCTGTCGGGCTCTGGGCCTTTGGCGGCGCGCCCATCCTGATGGGCATCCTCAGCACCACGCCGCTGAGCACGGCGAATTCCTACGAACTCATCACCATCCCCATGTTCATCCTGATGGCCGAGTTCGTCATCATCTCGGGCGTGTCGAGCGACCTGTTCCGCGCCGCGACGATCTGGGTCGGCCGGGTGCGCGGCGGGGTGGCGATGGCCACGGCGCTGGCCGGGGCGGGGTTCGGTGCGATTTCGGGCTCGAGCACCGCCGCGGCGGCGACGCTCGCCTCGACCTCGCTGCCCGAGATGATCAAGCAGGGCTACGAGCCCAAGCTGGCCGGAGGCGTGGTGGCGATTTCCGGCACGCTGGCCATGCTGATCCCGCCGTCGATCGCGCTGATCCTCTACGGCATCCTGGCCGATGTGCCGGTCTCGCTGCTGATGATCAGCGGCATCATCCCGGGTCTGCTGGTGACGCTGGCGATCATCCTGACGGTGGCGGTTCTGGTCACGATCTGGCCCGCCTCGGCGCCAGTCGGCCAGTCCTACACGCTGGTGCAGAAAATCGCCTCGCTGCGCCGGGTGGGGCCGATGGTGCTGCTGTTCCTGGCCGTCACCGGCACCATCTATTCCGGCATCGCGACCCCGACCGAAGCCTCGGGCATCGGCGCCTTTGTCGCCATGCTGCTGGCGATCTGGGAACGCCGGCTCACCCTGCCCGGCCTTTTTGGTGCGCTGCGGCGGTCGGCGGTCACGACCTGCATGATCCTGTTCATCATCCTGGGCGCCCATGTCTTCGGGTATTTCTTCACCATCACCCGGGTGACCAACGATCTGGCCGACTGGGTCGGATCGCTGCCGCTCTCCCCGCTGGCGATCATGATCGTGATCCTGATCGGTTATATCATCCTGGGGTTCTTCATGGATCAGGTGGCCATCCTGATCCTGACCATCCCCGTCATCCTGCCCATCGTGCTGCAGATCGGCTATGACCCGATCTGGTTCGGCGTGGTCGTGGTGGTCACCGCCGAGATCGGCATGGTGACGCCGCCGCTGGGCATGAATGTCTTTGTCGTCGCGCGCTATACGCAGCGCCCCGTGGCCGAACTGTTCCGCGGGGTCATGCCGCATGTCCTGGCTCATCTGGTGGTGATCGCGATCCTGGTCGCCTTTCCCGCCATCGTGCTGTGGCTGCCCTCGACGATGTAACCGGATTTCAGCGAGGAGGATCCTGAATGCGACTGAAGACCCTTGGACACACCAGCCTGGCGGCGCTGCTGCTGGGCCTGACGGCCCTGCCCGCCGCGGCCGAGACGCTGCGGATCGGCGACAGCTTCCCGGTGGGGCACTATATCGCCGAGAACATGACGAAATACTGGATGGACAAGGTCACCGAACGTTCGGGCGGCGCGGTCACCTTCGAGTATTTTCCGGCCCAGCAGATGGGCAAGGCCAAGGACATGCTGTCGCTGACGCAAAGCGGCGTGCTCGACATCGGCTATGTCGCGCCGGCCTATGTCAGCGACAAGCTGCCGCTCGGTTCGGTCGGCGAACTGCCCGAGGCCTTCACCGATTCCTGCGGCGGCACGATGGCCTTCTGGTCCATCGGCAAGCCGGGCGGCGCGCTCGACGAGGCGGAACTGGCGCCGAACGGGATGCGCCTGCTGTTCGTCCTGGTGCTGCCTCCCTATCAGATCTTCACCAAGGATCGCGACATCACCGGGATCGACAGCTTCAACGGACTGAAGCTGCGCAGCTCGGGCGGCGCCAAGGAAATCGCCGCACAGCTGCTGGGCGCGGTTCCCGTCCAGATCGCGGCCCCCGAGGTGCGCGAGGCGCTGTCGCGCGGCACGCTCGACGGGCTGATGTTCCCGCATTCCTCGGTCCTGCCCTATGACGTGCTGCCTGACCTGCATCAGGGCACGCAGGGCATGAACTTCGGATCTTTCGTGGCGGCCTACATGATCAGCCAGAAGAAGTGGGACAGCCTGTCGCCCGAGACGCAGAAGGTTCTGGCCGAGGTCGGCGAGGAAGCGACGAAACACGCCTGTGAAGTGGCTGACAAGCTGGACGGCGCCGACAAGCAGACCATCGCGGACGGCGGCGTGACCTTTGTCGACCTGCCCGCCGAGGACAAGGCCAAGGTCGAGGCGCTGATGGCCCAGGTCGGCGACCGCTGGGCCGAGGCGGAAGAGGCCCGCGGCAAGCCCGGCAAGGCGATCCTGCAGGCCTTCCGCGACGCGATTCCGAAGAAGTGACCCAAAAGGCCCCGCCCGGCGACTGTCCGGGCGGGGCACTTCCGGCAGAGGTGCGCAACTTCGTTCAAATACCTGAACAAAATTGCGCGCCTGCCGATACATCCCCTTTTCTGATATCAATTTTTCACGTGACGGCGCGCTTTTACGCAAAGATCTCTTGCATGTGATTTGGCAGAATGATCCATGTAGGTGCATGATACGTCTATAAATAAGAACAAGACGTGCAGAACATTCACCCGGCACATCCGGACGGGCCCGAAGCGGGCGCGGCCGCGGCGCCGCAGACCCGGCTTCGAGGAGGACACCATGGATTTCAACCTGACCAGCGAACAGGAGGCGATCCGCGACGCGATTGCGCGGATCTGTGCGGATTTCGATGATGCCTACTGGCTGAAGAAAGACCGCGAGGGCGGCTTTCCGCAGGATTTCTATGAAGCACTCGCCCGCGAGGGCTGGCTGGGCATCTGCACCGCCGAGGCGCAGGGTGGCGCCGGTCTGGGCGTGACCGAGGCCGCGATCATGATGCGCACCATCGCGGAATCGGGCGCCGGCATGTCGGGCGCCTCGGCAGTGCACATCAACATCTTCGGGCTGAAACCGGTCGATGTCTTCGGTACCGAAGAGCAGAAGAACCGGATGATCCGCCCGATGGCAGAGGGACGCGAGAAGGCCTGTTTCGCGGTGACCGAGCCGAACACCGGGCTGAACACCACCCAGCTCAAGCTGCGGGCGGAACGGCGCGGCGACACCTATCACGTCAGCGGGCAGAAGGTCTGGATCTCGACGGCGCAGGTGGCCGACCGCATCCTGCTGCTGGCCCGGACCACGCCGCTGGAAGAGGTCACCAAGCCGACGCAGGGTCTGTCGCTGTTCTACACCCGCTTCGACCGCGAGCGCATCCGCACGCGCGAGATCGAGAAGATGGGCCGCAAGTGCGTGGATTCGAACGAACTGTTCTTCGAGGACTTCCAGATCCCGGCCGAGGATCTGATCGGGCAGGAAGGCGAAGGTTTCCGCTATATCCTGCAGGGCATGAACCCCGAACGCATCCTGATCGCCGCCGAGGCGGTGGGCCTCGGGATGTGCGCGCTGAAGCGGGCCACGCAATACGCCCGCGAACGCGTGGTGTTCAACCGCCCCATCGGCCAGAACCAGGGAATCCAGCATCCGCTGGCGCAGAACTGGTGCGCGCTGGAGGCGGCCTGGCTGATGGTGATGAAGGCGGCGGCGCTTTATGACGCGGGCCAGCCATGCGGTGCCGAGGCGAACGCGGCCAAGTATCTGGCCGGCGAGGCGGGGTTCGATGCCTGCCAGCAGGCGGTGATGACCCACGGCGGTTTCGGCTATGCCAAGGAATATCACGTCGAGCGCTACCTGCGCGAAGTGATGGTGCCGCGAATCGCTCCGATCAGCCCGCAGCTGGTGCTGAGCTACATCGCCGAGCGCGTGCTCGACCTGCCAAAGTCGTATTGAGCCATGCAGGCGATCCCGGCCGGGCAGTTCTCGTTCGCCTCTGTCCTGCATCCCGGCGACCGGATCGTCGTCGGACAGGGCACGGCAGAGCCGCGCACGCTGGTCCGCCGGCTGCTGGAGGAGGCGCGGGCCGGTCTGCTGCCCGAGGTCATGGTATTCCTCGGCCCGGTCTATTCCGACAGCTTCGCCGGTGATCTGCCCGACGGGATCCGCTTTGAAAGCTATTGCGGCATCGGCGGCGTCTCGGCGCTGGCGAAAGCAGGGCGGGTCGATATCTATCCCGCACATCTCTCGGCCATCGAGCGTGACATCCGCGCCGGACGGTTTCGCGTGGACGTGGCGCTGGTGTCGCTGCGGCCCGCCCTGAGCGGCGGGGGCCTGAACCTGGGCCTCGCCCGCGACTACGCCTATTCCGCCGCCTGCCGCGCGCGGTCGGTGATCGGCGAATTGCAGCCCGACATGCCCGCCTGCCACGGCGGCGAGCTCGACCCGTCGCTGCCGCTGACGGCGCTGGTGCAGGCGGAGACCGGGGTTCTGCACCTGCCGGTGCCGCCGCTCGACACGGTGACGCAGGTCATCGCGCAGCGCGTGGCGGGGCTGATCCCCGATGGCGCGGTGCTGCAGATGGGCGTGGGCACCATCCCTTCGGCCGTGTGCAGCGCGCTGACCACGCACCGCGATCTTGGCGTGCATTCGGGCACGATCGGCGACGGAATCGTCGATCTGGCCGAAAGCGGCGCCCTGACCAATGCCCGCAAGGAGCGCGATAAGGGCGTGAGCATCGCCGGGATTCTGATGGGCACAAAGCGGCTTTACGATTTTGCCCATGACAATCCCGCCCTGCGGCTGGCCGGGCAGGAGGAAACCCACGCGCTGGACGTGCTGGCGGGTCTGTCGCGGCTTCATGCCATCAACTCGGCGCTCGAGGTCGATCTGACCGGCCAGATCGGATCGGAAACGGTCGGCGGGCGCTACATGGGCGCCATCGGCGGACAGGTGGATTTCGTGCGCGGCGCGCTGCTGTCACCCGGCGGGCGGGCAATCATCGCCCTGCCCTCGGTGACCGGCAAGGGGTTGAGCCGTATCGTGAACCGGGTGGACACCGTGACCTGCGCGCGGGCCGACGCCGATACCATTGTGACCGAACACGGCGTGGCCGAGCTGCGCGGCCAGCCCATCGGGGAACGGGTGCGCCGGATGATCGCCGTGGCCGCGCCCGAGCATCGCGAGGCGCTGGAACGTGGCTGGCGCGATGAACAGGCGGGCCGCAGATGACCGGCGGGCCGCTGGCGGGCTTGCGGGTGGTCGAGATGGTCGGCATCGGCCCCGGCCCCTTCGCCGCCATGGTGCTGGCCGATCTCGGCGCCGAGGTGATCCGCATCGACCGCGTGACGCCTTCGGGCAATGGCATTGCGCGGCCCATCGACTGCGACTTTGCCGCGCGCGGCCGGCCCTCGGTCGCGCTCGACCTCAAGCGGGCGGAGGCGGTGGACCTCGTGCTCGACCTCGTGACCGGCGCCGATGCGCTGATCGAGGGCTTTCGCCCCGGGGTGATGGAGCGGCTGGGCCTCGGCCCCGAGCCCTGCCTTGCCCGCAACCCGCGCCTGGCCTACGGGCGGCTGACCGGCTGGGGCCAGGACGGGCCGATGGCACAACGCGCCGGGCACGACCTGAGCTATCTTGCCCTGACCGGTGTGCTGAACGCGATCGGCCGGCCGGGGCAGGCACCGGTTCCGCCGGTCAACCTGCTGGGCGACTATGCCGGGGGCAGCCTGATGATGGTGATCGGGCTGCTGGCCGCGATCCATTCCGCCCGCGCCACCGGCATCGGGCAGGTCGTCGATGCGGCCATCGTCGATGGCGCGGCCCTGCTGGCAACGCCGCTGATGGGCCTGATCGCCGCCGGTATCCATGACGGGGGACGCGGGCAGAACCTGCTCGACGGCGGCGCGCCGCAATACGACAGCTATATCTGCGCCGATGGCGGCTATCTCGCCATCGCGCCCATCGAGGGCAAGTTCCAGCGCGATCTCCTGGCGGGCCTCGGCCTGGACCCCGACAGCTTTCCCGACATGCGCGACCGGGCGAACTGGCCCGAGGCCCGCCGCCGTCTGGCCGAGCGGATCGCAAGCCGCACCCGCCACGACTGGGCCGAAATCCTCGGTCCGACCGACGCCTGCGCCGCGCCGGTGCTCGACTTCACCGAAGCGGCGGCGCATCCCCATGCCGCGGCGCGCAATAGCTTTGTCGAGGTCGGCGGCCACGTGCAGCCGGCCCCCGCCCCGCGCTTCTCGGCCACGCCCGCCGCCGTGCCGACGCCGCCGCAGTCCCCCGGAGCTGGGGCTAACGCGCTGCACGGATGGGGTATCCCGGAGGCCCGGATCGCCGCCCTGCGCGCTGCGGGTGCGATGGGGTGAGACCATGACGACGACGGACCCGAGGACGAGCCGGCGCGCGCTTGCGGCGATCCCGGTCCTTGTCGTCTCCCTCGGGTTCCTCAGCAACTTCTTCGCGCGCGGCGTGGTGGACACCTTCATGGTCTTCATGCAGCCGCTCGAGGCCGAGTTCGGCTGGCGGCACGACGACCTGACGCAGGTCTATTCGGTCTACCTGATCACCCTCGGAGTGATGTCGCCGCTGACCGGCATGATCATCGACAGCTGGGGCCCGCGCGTCAGTTATCTGGGCGGCGCGTGCTGCCTGGCGCTGGCCATGTTCATCGCCGGGCGCACCACCGCGCTGTGGCATCTCTATATCTCGGCCGGGGCGCTTTGCGGGGCGGCCTCCTCGCTGATGGGGATGGTGCCGGCGGCCGCGCTGATCGGGCGCTGGTTCGACCGCAACATGAGCGTCGGCATCGCCATCGCCTATTCCGGCTTCGGCTCGGGCATGCTGGCCGTGGTGCCGCTGGCCCAGGCCGGCATCGACCATCTGGGCTGGCGCGAGACCTATGCGATCCTGTTCTGGTGCGTCGCCGGAGCGATCCCCCTGCTGCTGGTCCTGCCCTGGCGGATCATTGCGCAGGGTGCCGAGGGCAATCCGCGCGCCCGCGGGACACCGAGGCCCGGCACCGCGCCTGAAGCGGAATGGACCCTGCGCCACGCCCTGCGCACAAAGGAATTCTGGCTGCTGGTGCAGGCCTTCTTCTTCACCGCCGTCGCGGCCTATCTGACCACGGTGCAGACCATCGCCTTTCTGATCGACCGCGGCTTTCCCGCGCTCAGCGCCGCCTTCGCCTTTGGTGTGGCCGGGATGCTGTCGATCTTCGGTGTGCTGATCTCGGGCTGGGCCAGCGTGCGCTTCGGCATCCGACGCAGCACGCTGATTTCCTTTCTCGGAACCTTCGTCGGACTGGTCGCCTTGCTGGCCTTCTCCTTCTGGCCGCTCGGGCTTTTCGTGCTGGTCTTCGTGATCTGCTTCGGCACCAGCCAGGGTGCGCGCGGGCCGGTGATCTCGTCGCTGAACGCGCGCATCTTCGCCCGCGGCCGGGTCAGCTCGATCTACGGGCTGATCTTCATGCTGATGTCCTTCGGCGCGGCCTTCGGATCCTGGCTTTCGGGCCGGCTCTATGTCTGGACCGGCGACTATTCGGCGGCCTTTGCTGTGGCCGCGCTGGCCGTCATCCTCGCAGCCGCACCCTTCTTCGCGACGCGCCGCCTGACCGAGGCGCGCGAGCTGCCGCCGCCGCGTTGATCGCTCCATTTGCGCAGGTTTCGGGTCGCGCGGTGTGCGCGCGCGACGTAGATTGACGGGCAAGCACAAGGATCACGCCCATGAACGTCGCCCTTCCCGAAACCGGCTATCACTACAACGTCATGCGCCGCGCCATCGAGTTGATCGACCGGGGCGGCGAGGGCATGAGCCTGGACGACCTCGCCCGCGAGATGGGGATGAGCCCGGCGCACTTCCAGCGTTTGTTCTCCTCCTGGGTCGGGGTCTCGCCCAAGCGCTATCAGCAGTACCTCCGTCTCGGCCATGCCAAGGCGCTGCTGGCCGAACGTTTCTCGACGCTGGAAACGGCTCTTTCCACCGGCCTCTCCGGCTCGGGCCGGTTGCACGACCTCTTCCTGCGCTGGGAGGCGATGAGCCCGGGCGACTTCGCCCGCGCCGGCGCAGGGCTGACGATCTACTGGGGCTGGTTCGAAAGCCCCTTCGGCCCGGCGCTGGTCATGGGCACCGAGAAGGGCATCTGCGGCATCGCCTTCGCCGCCGAGACGGGGGCCGAGGCGGCGATGGCCGACCTGACCGGACGCTGGCCGAAGGCGACCTTCGTCGAGGACGTGATGCGCCTGCGGCCCTGGGCGCTGTCGGCCTTCGGGGCCGGCGAGGGCAAGCTGACTGAAACGCCGCTCTTCCTGATCGGCGCGCCCTTCCAGATCAAGGTCTGGGAGGCACTGCTGACCATCCCCTCAGGGCAGGTCACCACCTATTCCGAGATCGCCGGCGCCATCGGCGCGCCCAAGGCGGTGCGCGCGGTCGGCACGGCGGTGGGGCGCAACCCGGTGAGCTGGCTGATCCCCTGCCACCGCGCGCTGCGCAAGTCGGGGGGCCTGGGCGGCTATCACTGGGGCCTGCCGGTCAAGCGCGCGATGCTCGCATGGGAGTCGGCCCGGGCGGAGGCTTGAGGCCCCGACGGCTCACTGATGCGCGACCTTTTGCCGGCGCGCGCCGATTTGGGGCTGCGGAAGGGAACAATTGGTGCTTTGATGCGTTCTTGACCGCCGGAAGAACGCGGCGCGAGCATATAAGGCAGCAACGCATATGACCCTGAAGACCCCTATTGTCGCCGCTCTCGGCGCAGTCCTTTTCCTGACCGCCTGCAACGATCCGGTCCTGAACGATCCCAACAACCGCAACCGCAACCAGGGGGCCCTGATCGGTTCGGGCGTCGGCGCGGCACTTGGCCAGCTGATCGGCAAGGATACGGAGGCGACCGTCGCCGGGGCGGCCATCGGTGGGATCGCCGGCGGGCTGATCGGCTCGAACCTCGACAAGCAGGAGGCGGAACTGCGCGCCTCGATGAGCAACGGCACCATCACGAACACCGGCGACCGGCTGATCGTATCCCTGCCGCAGGACATCCTTTTCGCGACCGACAGCTTTGCGGTGCGCCCCGACCTGCAGCGCGATATCGGCGCCCTGGCGAGCAACCTGAGGGCCTATCCGAATTCGACCGTTCAGGTCGTCGGCCATACCGACAACACCGGCGAGGCGGCCTACAACCAGGATCTGTCCGAACGCCGCGCCAGCTCGGTGGCCAGCGTGCTGATCGGCGCGGGCGTTTCGGCCAGCCGTGTGCAGGCCATCGGCCGTGGCGAGGATTCGCCGATCGCCTCGAACCTCACCCCCGAGGGGCGGGCCAGGAACCGGCGCGTCGAAGTCGTCATCATCCCGACGCGCTGACGGATCGCTGCGGCATGGCCCGGCATCACTTGCTGATCGTCTCCGGCTCGCTGCGGGCCGGGGCGACCAACCGCAAGCTGGCGCATGAGGCCGCCCGGCTGTTCGACCCAGAACGGCTGACCGTCGCCGACCTGCGCCTGCCGCTCTACGACGGCGATCTGGAAGAGGCCGAGGGCATCCCGGCCCCGGTCCGGACGCTGGCCGACCAGATCGCCGACGCCGACGCGGTGGCCATCTCCTGCCCCGAATACAACAAGGGGCCTTCCGGTGTGATGAAGAACGCGCTCGACTGGGTCAGCCGGACCGAGGCCAACCCCTGGGCCGGAAAGCCGGTCGCGGTGATGTCGGCGGCCGGCGGGCGGGCTGGCGGCGAACGCTCGCAGATGATCCTGCGCAGCCTGCTGGTGCCCTTCGAGCCGCATCTGCTGACCGGGCCCGAGCTGCACGTCGCCGACAGCCGCAACCAGTTCGACGCCCAGGGTCGGCTGACCTCTGAACGCTATCTGAAGACGCTGGGCGTGCTGATGGACCGGCTGCGCGCGGCCGCCGAGCGCTAGAGCGGATTCGACACTTCGATCAGGTTGCCGTCCGGGTCGCGCAGATAAAGCGACAGGATCGGCCCCGTCGCCCCGGTGCGCCGCACCGGCCCCTCTTCCAACTCTACCCCGCAGGCTGCCAGATGGGCCTGCCAGTCTGTCAGCGGAGTCGCGGTGAGAAAGCAGAGATCGGCCGTGCCCGGTGCAGGATGCGCGGCCTTGGGATCGAACTCGCCACCCTTCGGGTGCAGGTTGATCTTCTGGCGGCCGAACACCAGCGCATGGCGGCGAGAGCCATCGGCCGGATGAAACACCTCGGCCCGCATGCCCAGAACATCGGTGTAGAAGGCCACCGTCGCGCCGATGTCGGCCACGGTCAGCACAAGGTGGTCGAGTGAGGTCAGGGTGGGTGCCATGTGGATATTGCTCAGCCTTATTTTCGACTCTAGGGTTCTGCCATGATCGCATCTTCCGACACGACCGAAAAGCTGACCGATGTCCTCGACCCCGCCCGCGCCGCTGCGTTGCAGGTGGCGCTGGGACAGGCCGGCGATATCGCCGCAGGGACGCCCCTGCCGCCCTTCTTTCATCAGATCTATTTCTGGGCACCGCAGCCCCCCGGAGGCCTCGGGCGCGACGGCCACCCCAAGACCGGGCAGGGCCTGATCCCCGATCTTGGCCTGCCGCGTCGGATGTGGGCCGGCGGGCGTCTCACCTTTCACAAACCGCTGATCGCCGGCCGCGCCGCAGAAAAAGTCAGCCGGGTCGAGGCTGTCGATCGCAAGACCGGCCGCAGCGGCCCGCTTGGCTTTGTCACCCTGCGCCATGAGATACTTCAGGACGGCACGCCTTGTCTGAGCGAGTGGCAGGATCTCGTCTATCGCGAAGACCCCGACCCCAATGCGCCGCGCCCTGACGCACCTGAGGCACGGACAGACGAAACCGACGCCCGCGAGGCGCTGTTTGATTCGACCCTGCTGTTCCGCTATTCCGCTCTCACCCTGAACGGGCACCGCATCCATTACGATCTGGATTATGCCCGCGACGTCGAGGGCTATGACGGGCTGGTGGTGCACGGACCCCTGCTCGCCCAGCTGATGATCCTGATGGCGACCGAGATGATGGGGCCGCTGGCCACCTTCGCCTTCCGCGCCGCATCCCCGCTGATGCACAGCGAGTCCGCCACGATCTGCCGGAACGGCCAGGACCTCTGGGTGCGCGGCCCGAACGGCAGGCTCTGCATGAGCGCCACCGCCACCCCCGCCTGACCCTTAGTCGTGCAGCGCCACCGCCGCGCGGAACTCGGCCAGCGCGGCCTCGGACTGCGGCGGCAGCGCGCCCACCACCTGCGCGGCCCAGGCGACATAAGCGGCGATGCGTTCGGGCGGCCAGCCCGGCGGGTTCAGCCTCAGCGAGCGCACGTTCGACGTCTTGTCGCCCAGCTTGACCAGCGCCGCCTTGGGCGATTTGCCGGGCGCATGAACCACCTGCATCCGCTTGCGCTCGGCCTTGGCGAGCGCCTTGTCGTCGGTCAGTTCGCGCACCAGACCCGTGACCTCAGCCCCGAACTTCGCCTCGAGGTCGGCAAAGCTCACCTCGGTGTCCTCAACCGTGTCATGCAGCCAGGCAGCGGCCACCGCCGCCGGATCGCCGCCGTGCCGGGTCACGAAATCGGCCACTTCGGCCAGGTGGGTGTCATAGGGCAGGCGCGCGGCCCCCTTGCGGAACTGGCCCGCATGGGCGGAACGCGCGAAGGTTTCCGCAGAACGGATCATCGCATGTCTCCAATTTTGGCTGGGAGGCGCGGCTCCTGTTCCCGGTGGAACTCCGGAGGCGCGCACCCCACCAGCCTGCCCCGGCCCGCGCCCGCCGTCCAGCGGACGCATTGCCGCAGTCAGCCGTCGGACGGCGCCAGCTTGTCCTGCGTCTTCGTGTCGAAGTCGGAGGCGTCGTGCCGCTCGTGCAGCTGCAGCGAGGGCTCGCCGAAGGTGCGGTTCACCATTCGCCCGCGCAATGTCGCCGGACGTTTGTCGATGACCTTCGCCCAGCGCATCACGTTCTTGTAGCTTTCGACATCCAGGAATTCGGCCGCCGAATAGAGCCGTCCCAGCACCAGCTGGCCATACCAGGGCCAGATGATCATGTCGGCCAGTGAATAGGCATCGCCCGCCATCCATTCACGCTCGGCCAGATGGCGGTCCAGCACGTCCAGCTGGCGCTTGGCCTCCATCGTGAAGCGGTCGATCGGATATTCCCACTTCTCGGGCGCATAGGCATAGAAATGTCCGAAGCCGCCGCCAAGATAGGGCGCGCTGCCCATCAGCCAGAACATCCAGGACATGCATTCGGTGCGCGCCGCCGGGTCCTTGGGCATGAAGGCCCCGCCGAACTTTTCGGAGAGGTAGAGCATGATCGACCCCGATTCGAAGACCCGCTGCGGCGGGTTTACCGAATGGTCCATCAGGGCCGGGATCTTGGAGTTGGGGTTGACGGCGACGAAGCCCGATCCGAATTGTTCGCCATCGCCGATCTTGATCAGCCAGGCGTCGTATTCGGCGCCGGTGTGGCCTGCCGCCAGCAGCTCTTCCAGCAGCATGGTCACCTTCACCCCGTTGGGCGTTGCCAGCGAATAGAGCTGAAGCGGGTGCTTGCCGACCGGCAGCTCCTTGTCATGGGTCGGGCCGGAGATCGGGCGGTTGATGCTGGCGAACTGGCCACCGCTGGCCTTGTTCCATGTCCAGACGGCGGGCGGGGTATAGGTCTCGGTCATCGCGGCTTCCTCGGTGGTGAGATCGGGCGCCACCTTATGCCTTTTGCGGCCCTGCGCCACCCCTGCACGCAATCGTGACGCCGCGCTCGCTCAGTTGGTTGCGGTCGCACCGCGATACCAGGCCGCGATGGTCTGGCGCTCTTCCGGCGTGATGAAGCTGACATTGGCCGGCGGCATCGCCTCGGTGATCCCCGCCTGCACATGGATCAGCCGGGCCGCCGCCGTGATGTCGGCAGTGGTTTCCAGGTAGATGCCCTTGGGCGCCCAGCGCATCCCTTCCCAGAAGGGTTCGCGTGCGTGGCACATCGAACAGCGGCCCAGCACGATATCCTTCACCGCGTCGAACCCCTCGGCCTCGGCATAGACCTGCTGGGTCGCGGTCAGCCGCGCCTCGGCCGCTTCCTCCGGCTGGCGATAGCCTGCTGCCGACAGCCAGACGATGGCGACGAACAGGAGAGCGGTCACCAGCCAGGTCCAGTAGGGTGCGGGGCGGCGGGAATGCATGGTGTTGAAGTAATGGCGGATGCTGACGCCCATTAGGAAGACCAAGGCCGCGATGATCCAGTTGTATTGCGTCGCGAAGGCCAGCGGGTAGTGGTTGGACAGCATCAGGAAGATGACCGGCAGCGTCAGGTAGTTGTTGTGGGTCGAGCGCAGCTTGGCGATCTTGCCGTATTTCGCGTCCGGCACCCGGCCCGCCTTTAGATCGGCCACCACGATCCGCTGGTTCGGCATGATGATGAAAAAGACGTTGGCCGTCATGATCGTCGCCGTGAAGGCGCCGAGATGGAGCATCATGGCGCGCCCGGTGAAGATCTGGTTGTAGCCCCAGCCCATGATCACCAGCAGCACGAAGAGCAGCAGCATCAGCACCGTCGGACGCTCGCCCAGTTTCGACTTGCAGAGGAAATCGTAGACCAGCCAGCCGATGGTCAGCGAGCCAGCCGAGATGGCGATGCCCTGCCACAGCGAAAGGTCGGCTTTGTTTGCGTCGATCAGGTACAGTTCGCCCCCGACCCAGTAGACCACCATCAGCATCGCCGCGCCGCTCAGCCAGGTGGAATAGCTCTCCCATTTGAACCAGGTCAGGTGCTCGGGCATCTGCGCCGGGGCGACGAGGTATTTCTGGATGTGGTAGAAGCCGCCGCCATGCACCTGCCATTCCTCGCCATGGGCGCCCTTGGGCAGATGCGGCGCCTTTTGCAGGCCGAGGTCGAGCGCGATGAAGTAGAACGACGAACCGATCCAGGCGATGGCGGTGATCACATGCACCCAGCGCACCGCGAAGGCGATCCACTCCCAGAGAATGGCCATGTCCTGCATCTTGGTCTCCCGTCCGCTGCGTCAGATTTAGCTTAGCAACAAGGCGGGCGGCCAAGCCATCCGCTTCCGCGCACCATCGCTTTCAAAAATCGCCGAACAATCGTGCATGAATGTCTGTGCCTGCCGGATATTCGGACGGGCTGGAAAACGGCGGTGGTCCCGGGAGGACTACGCTTCACGCCCGCCCCTGCAGCTCCATCTCCTTGTCGCGCATGATGAACTTCTGCGGCTTGCCGGTGACCGTGAGCGGGAACTCGGTCACGATCCGCACGAAGCGCGGCACCTTGAAATGGGCGATCCGGTCCTTGGCAAAGGCGCGCATCTCTTCCGGGGTCACCTCCTGGTGGCGCTCGGGCACCACCCAGGCGCAGACCTCCTCGCCGTATTTCTCGTCCGGCCCCCCGAAGACCTGCACGTCGGCCACTTTCGGGTGGCTCATCAGGAACTCCTCCACCTCGCGCGGATAGACGTTCTCGCCGCCGCGGATGATCATGTCCTTGACCCGCCCGACGATGGAACAGAACCCCTGTTCGTCGAATTCGGCCAGATCGCCGGTGAACATCCAGCCGTCGCGGATGCTCTCGGCGGTCTTCTCCGGTTCGTCCCAATAGCCCTGCATCACCGAATAGCCGCGCGTGCACAGCTCGCCCCGCTGACCGACCGGCACGATGGCGCCATCCTCGCCGACGATCTTCACCTCGAGATGCGGATGCACCCGCCCCACCGTCTCGCAGCGCTTGTCCAGCGGATCGTCGGTGAAGCTCTGGAAGGAGACCGGGCTGGTCTCGGTCATGCCATAGCAGATGGTCACCTCGGTCATGTGCATCCGCGCCTGCACCTTGCGCATGATCTCGACCGGGCAGAGCGCGCCCGCCATGATGCCGGTGCGCAGGGAGGTCAGATCGCGGGGATTGTCCTCCAGATCCTGCAGCATCGCCAGGAACATGGTCGGCACGCCATAGCAGGCGGTGCAGCGCTCGGCCGCCAGCACGTCCAGCGTCTTGGCCGGCTCGAAGGCTTCGCCCGGAAAGATCCTCGCCGCGCCCTTGCTGACCGCGCCCAGCACGCCCATCACCATGCCGAAACAATGGTAGAGCGGCACCGGAATGCACAGCCGGTCCGCCTCGGTCAGATGAATGCGCGCGGTGACCTGGGCGGCGTTGTTGACGATGTTGCGATGGGTCAGCGTCGCGCCCTTGGGCCGCCCGGTCGTGCCCGAGGTGAACTGAATGTTGATCGCGTCGTTCGGGTCGAGCGTCGCCTCGATGGCGTCCAGCGCCGCGACATCCGGCGTGCGCGCCACGTCGTCAAACCGCAGCATCCCCGGCTGCGCCTCTTCCCCCATGGCGATCACCGCGCGCAGCGCCGGCAGGCGCGCGGCCTGCAACTGACCCGGCGTGGCAGTGGCCAGCTCGGGCGCAAGATCGCGCAGCATCGCCAGATAGTCCGAGGACTTGAATCGCGCCGCCGTGACCAGTGCCACGCAGCCCACCTTGTTCAGCGCATATTCCAGCTCGGTCACGCGGTAGGCCGGGTTGATGTTGACCAGGATCACCCCGATCCGCGCGGTGGCGAACTGGGTCAGCACCCATTCCAGCCGGTTGGGCGACCAGATGCCGACCCGTTCGCCCTGCTTCAGACCCAGCGCCAGGAAGCCGGCCGCCAGCGCATCGACCCGCTCGGCGAAGGCGCGATAGCTCAGCCGCACCTCCTGCCCGGGGAAGACCAGAGCCTCGCGCGCGCCATGCGCCTTTACCGCCGCCCGCAGCAGCCCGGGAATGGTCAGCTCCAGCATCGGCACATCTGTCGTGCCGCGCACCAGCGACAGGCCGCCTTCCGGCGCGCCCATGGTCTCGATCCGCTCCGCCATCGTTCCCTCCCTCTCCCGATCCGGAGCCGCATCATGACCGGGCGCGCCAGGACACTCAAGCCGGATGGATTGACCGAAATGCAGGCTGGCCCGGCGCGATTTGCGCGGCTATCCTGTGCGCCGGGGCCAAGGACGGGCGCACACCGTCCGAGGAAACAGACAGGGACGAGGATTATCACCCTTGCGCAAGCGGGTTACCACGGACGCCGGCGAAACCACGCCCGGCGAGGCACAGACGGATCGCCAGTTCATCACCTCGCTGCATCGCGGGCTCGAGGTGCTGCGCGCCTTTCGCCCCGACGACCGCGCGGGGCTGAGCAACGGCGACATCGCCGAACGCACCGGACTGCCGAATTCGACCGTCTCGCGGCTGACCTTCACGCTGCTGGAAACCGGCTATCTGACCTATGACAAGCCGACCGGGCGGTATCGGATGGGCGTGCCGGTGCTGAGCCTTGGCTATGCTTGCCTGTCCGGCCTGCCGATCCGCGAGGCCGCCCAGCCGCATATGCAGGACCTGGCCGACAGCTGCGGCGAGGGCGTGCTGGTGGCGCTTGGCGGGCGCGACGCGCATACGATGACCTATATCGCCTGCGCCCGCACCCCCAGCGTGATCTCCCTGCAGCTTGGCGTCGGTTCGCGAATCTCTCTCGCCCGTTCGGCGATGGGGCGCGCCTGGCTTGCCGCCTGCCCCGAAGAGGAACGGGACCGCGCGCTGGCCGAGATCCGCCGCCACGCCGGCAAGGAGGCCTGGCCCGCCCTGCGCGACGGCATCCGCCAGGCCGCCGCCGAGATCGCCGAACGCGGCTTCTACGCCAACCTCGGCGAATGGAATCCCGGCGTGCATTCCGTCGCCGTGCCTTTTCCCAGCCCGCAGAAGGGCGGCCCGCTGCTGGCCTTCAACCTCGGCGGTCCCTCGGGTTTTCTGCCCGTCGACCGCCTGATCGGCGAGATCGGTCCCCGCCTGGTGCGCATGGCCGAGACGCTGACCCACCGGATGCGGGCGGAGGTTTAGGGGCGACGGGCCAGGCGAAAAAGCGCCTTGCCATTCTCTGCAATCCCGATTTCCTGGGTGCATGGTGAAACTGGTCCTCATGCACAAGGCGGACTCGATCTACGAGGATGAGCCGGAGGTCGTCTACGACTTTCCCCGCTCCTATCTGAAATCCGTGCAGGAGGCTGTGGGCGACTGGGTCATTTACTATGAGCCGGTCAAGGCCGGCCCGCGCGGGTATTTCGCTGTTGCGCGTCTCGACCGGGTCATTCCGAAGCCGGGAACCGAGGGGCGTTTCCTCGCACTGATCGCCCCACACAGCTATCTGGAATTCGATCAATTCGTTCCTCGCCTTTGGCAAGGCGAACCGCTCGAACAGGCATTGCGGAATGCGGATGGCTCGCCGCGATCCGGAGGTTCGGTGCAACTGGCGGTGCGCCGATTGCCCGAAGCCGACTTCAACCGGATCGTGAGCCTTGGCCTGCCCGCCGATCTGGAAGACCGGGAAGCGCACCGCTACGATCCTCACCGGACCGAGGCGGCGGAAGATATGCAGCCCTTCGAACGCCCGGTTCTCGAACGTCTCACCCGGCGCCCCTATCGCGAGGTGGCCTTCCGCCGCAGGGTGCGCGAGGCCTATGGCTATCGCTGCGCCATGTCTGGCCTGCAACTTCGCAACGGCGGAGGCCGGCCCGAGGTGCAGGCCGCGCATATCCGCCCGGTGGAACACGGCGGCAGCGATGCCGTCCGCAACGGCCTCGCGCTTTCGGCCACGCTGCACTGGATGTTCGACCGGGGCCTGCTCTCGGTGGCCGAGGACATGCAGACCATTCTCGTGTCGCGCAACAAGGTGCCGGGCGATGTCGTCGCGCGCCTGCTGTCGCCCGACTGCAAATTGCACCGACCCGCCGATCCGCGCTCGCATCCCAGCGCCGCCAACCTGCGCTGGCATCGTGAAAACGTCTTCGGCCAGGGCGCCCCGGATGGCCCCGCGCCCTGGGGTTGAGGCGCGGGGCATCTCTGGCTGTTCCCGCCCGAAGCCGCCCCAAAGACACTGCCCCCCACCCATTCTGACGCTGCGCTCCGCTTTACATCGTCCCCCGCGCCGCTAGGCTCCGGCCCGATCCATAATTTCCGGAGACCCTCTTCGTGACCATTCCTCCAGTTCTCTCGCGCCTGCGCCTGCCCGTCATCGGTTCGCCGCTCTTCATCATCTCGAACCCCGATCTGGTGATCGCCCAGTGCAAGGCCGGCGTCGTCGGATCCTTCCCGGCGCTGAACGCCCGTGAGAAGGAGGGCGAGCCGATCGAACTGGAGCGCTGGCTGACCCGGATCACGGAAGAGCTCGACCGTCACAACCAGGCCAACCCCGACCAGCCCGCCGCGCCCTTCGCCGTGAACCAGATCGTGCACCGCTCGAACGCCCGGCTGGAGCGCGACGTGGAGATCTGCGTGAAACACAAGGTGCCGGTCTGGATCACCTCGCTTGGCGCGCAAGAGTGGGTGAACGAGGCTGCGCATTCGGTGGGCGGGATCACGCTGCACGACGTGATCAACAACCGCTTTGCCCGCAAGGCCATCGAAAAGGGCGCCGACGGGCTGATCGCGGTCGCCGCCGGCGCCGGCGGTCACGCCGGGGCGCTGTCGCCGATGGCGCTGGTTCAGGAAATCCGCGAGTGGTTCGACGGGCCGCTGGCGCTTTCTGGGGCCATCGCGACGGGCGACTCGATCCTCGCGGCCCAGGCGATGGGCGCGGACTTCGCCTATATCGGCTCGGCCTTCATCGCCACTGAAGAGGCCAATGCGGTGGCAGGTTACAAGCAGATGATCGCGGACAGCGGTGCCAGCGATATCGTCTACTCGAACCTCTTCACCGGAGTTTGGGGCAACTACCTCAAGCCCTCGATTGCCGCTGCGGGTATGGATCCCGACAACCTCGAACGCTCGGCCCCCTCGACCATGGACTTCGGCCCGAACCGGCAGAAGCCGAAAAGCTGGAAAGAAATCTGGGGGTCGGGCCAGGGTATCGGCGCGGTCAAGGAGGTGGTTCCCGCCGCCGTGCTGGTGGACCGGCTGGAGCGGGAATACCGCGCCGCGCGCGATCGGCTGTTTCGCGCCGTACCTGCCTGAAAACGCGCAGGTTCCCGCCGCTGACGGAACCGTGAGGGAACGTCCGGCGGCGGGAATGGTTATATCCGCGTGAATG
Source organism: Seohaeicola nanhaiensis (assembly GCF_042654245.1). NCBI lineage: Bacteria > Pseudomonadati > Pseudomonadota > Alphaproteobacteria > Rhodobacterales > Roseobacteraceae > Seohaeicola > Seohaeicola nanhaiensis. The sequence goes on along the minus strand of NZ_JBHSGI010000033.1, from coordinate 301,786 downwards.
CAAGGACTGGTCCGGTCCGCCCTGCGGCACCGGTCAGGATCATGCACGGAATCGAGCACAGGAGAAGACCATGTTCAAAAAACTCGCTCTCGCCCTCGCCACCACCGCTCTGGCAGGAACCGCCTTCGCCGGCAGCCCGGCGACCCCCGTCGTCGAACCGGTCGTGACCGTCCCCGCGCCGGTCCAGGTGAAATCCTTCTGGGAAGGCGGCTATGTCGGCGGCCAGATCGGCTATACCTTTGGCGAATTCGACCTCGGCGGCAGCTTCGACGACGACAGCGTGATCGGCGGTCTGACCGCGGGTTACCTGTTCGACATCGGCAACGGCTGGTATATGGGTCCGGAATTCCAGTACGACTGGGCCGACGTGACCGTGACCGACCCCGGCACCGGCAATACCGCGACCTTCGACGAGATGGCCCGCCTGAAGCTGATCGCCGGTAAGGAGATGGGCAACGGTCTGCTCTACGCAAGCCTTGGCTACGCCTATGCCGACTTCAACGGCGTCGGCACCTTCTTCAACGGCAGTGCCAACAGCTATGTCGTGGGTCTGGGCTATGACTGGCGCGTCGGCGAAAACTGGACCGTCGGTGGCGAATACATGTACCACAGCTTCGATGACGTGGGTTCGGGCGGCGGCGACGTCGACTTCAACACGATCCACGTGAAAGCCACTTACCGCTTCTGATCCCCAGGGGATCTGTCAGGGGCCGCCTTTCGGGGCGGCCCTTTTTCGTCTGGTTGGCCGTCGGGCGGCACCCCAAGATAGCCCCGTCAAAAAAATGTAATATGCGAACGAATTTGCCGGGCGCGGGCGATTGACACCCCCTGAGGTTTGCCAGAGGTTGCCGCCGAACCGGCACCCGGCCCGGCCTGAAAGACCCCGATCCCCCGCCCATGCAGGACATCGACCCCGAAGAGACCCGCACGGTATCCTCCGTCCGCCTGCTGGTCGGGATCAGCTTCATCTCTTACGTCGGGACATGGACCGAACGCGTCGCGCTCGGCTGGCTGGCCTGGACGCTGACACAATCGACCTTCTGGACCGGCTTCGTGTCTATGTCCGTTCTGCTGCCCTCGGCGTTTCTGGGGCCGATTGTCGCCGTCTATGCCGAAGGCTGGGATTCACGGCGGGCGATGATGCTGACGAACGGCGCCTTCATGGTCACCTCGCTGTTGCTGTTTGCGCTGGTGGCGGGCGGTTTCATCACGCTCCCCCTGCTGGCCGTGCTGGCGCTGGCCATCGGCGTGATCGGCGCCGCGATGCATCCGGTGCGGCTGACCCTGATCCCGTCGGTCTCGCCGCGCCATTACCTGCCGCGGGCTGTGGCGCTGTCGGCGATGGCCTTCAACGCCTCTCGCGTGGTCGGCCCCGCCGTGGCGGGGCTGCTGATCACCACGGTGGGGCTGAACTGGACCTTTCTGGTCAATGCCCTGTCCTACCTGCCCTATATAGCACTGCTGGCGCTGATCCCGATGAAGCCCCGCCCTGCGCGCGGGGTGAAATCCTCGCTGGGTCAGGGGCTGGCCGAGGGGCTGCGCTATGCGCTGGCGCATCCGCTGATCCGGTGGAGCCTGCTGCTGGCCGCGACCAACAGCCTGCTGGTGCGCAGCATCGTCGAAAACATGCCGGCGGTGGTGGGCGGGCTGCTGGACGGCAACGCGCGCGACCTGACCTGGATGACCTCGGCCGCCGGGCTGGGGTCGGTGACGGCGGCGATCACGCTGGGCTGGCTCAAGCGCGACACGCGGCAGCTGCAGACCATGCTGCGGCTGGTCCCCCTGGTCAGCGCGGCACTGTGTCTGGCGCTCAGCGCCGGCCTGCCCTTTGCCGGGCTGGTGGCCATCGCGGTGGGTCTAGGTTTTGTCGCCACCTTCGTCGGCATCGGCAGCCAGATCATCATCCAGATGGAGGTGGCCGACACCCACCGGGCGCGGGTGCTGACCTGGTGGAGCTCGGCCAGCTTTGCCGCCGTGTCGCTGGGCGGGCTGGCGACCGGTGCCGTCGGCGATCTGGCCGGGATGGGCTTTGCGATCTTCCTTCTCGGGCTTCTGGGCGCCGTGCTGGCCACGGGTTTTGCGCTGCGGCGCTGATCAGTCGGGAATGCCGGCGGCCGCATAGCCCTGTTTCAGACGCTCGGCCGGGGCGGGATCGGGGAACGGCAGCCGGGCGAGATGCGCGGCGAAGGAATAGCCCGGATTGATGGCTGCCAGCTCGTCCCGTACCGCGCGCGCCTCGTCCACACGCCCCAGCAGGCCCAGCGCCGCGACGAGGAAGCCGCGCGACAGGTCGGTCGAGGGCATCATCCGCACCCTTTCGCAAAAGGCCTCCACCGCCTGTTCATGCTCCCCGGCCAAAAGCCAGGCGGAACCGAGGAAATGCCACGCCAGATGGCCGGTCAGCGGGTCCATTCGCAGGCCGCGTTTCAGGTCGGCAACCGCCTCCAGCGGGCGACCCGCATACATCAGCGCCGAGGCGCGGATGGTCAGCGCCAGCAGGAAGTTCGGGTTCAGCTCGACCGCCCGGTCCGCGGCCACCAGAGAGCCGGCAAGGAGTCCTCGCTGATGCCCTCCGCTCGGGATCGCCCGACATGTTGTCGAAGGGCAGGACGGCGATGGCGGGCTGGCTGGGTTTGGCCGGCGTGACCGCGCCCCCCGGCGCCCAGGAATAGATGCGGATCGGCCGGTCGATGTTCTTGACGCGCACCTCGCCGCCGTCGCTGAACGATGCCTCCACCCGGTTGGCGACACTGTCGGCGACGATGCCCGCCACGCACAGCCCGCCTGGTTCGGCCAGCTGCTCCAGCCGCGCGGCGACGTTCACCCCGTCGCCATAGAGGTCGTCGCCATCCACCAGCACGTCGCCCAGGTTGATGCCGATGCGCAGGACGATGCCAGCCTGCCCTGCCATCTGGACCGCGACGGCGCAGCGCACGGCATCGACGACACTTGGAAACTCGACCAATGCGCCGTCACCGATCAGCTTGAAGACACGCCCGCCATGCCGGGCCACCTCGGGGTCGAACCGTTCGGCGCGAAAGCGTTTCGGGGCGGCCAGCGTGCCGGCCTCATCCTGCGCCATCATGCGCGAATAGCCGACGACATCGGCGGCAAGGATCGCGGCAAGCCTGCGAGGGGGCGACGCTTGGTTCATGCACGCAAACGCTAGGGTATGTCCCTATTCTCCGCCAGCCCTGCCTGATTCTCGGCCCGAAGCGCCTTGCGGTCGGGCTTGCCCACCGGCGTATGCGGCAGCGTCTCGCGGAATTCGAGATAGCGCGGGATTTCATGTCGCCCCAGCCGGTCGGTCAGGAACAGCCGCAGCTCGTCCAGGGTGAAGGGGTCCGCCCCTTTGTTCAGCACCACGAAGACCTTGGCGCTTTCCCCGCGATAGGCGTCAGGCACTCCGATGGCGATGGCCTCGGACACTGCGGGATGCTGGTGCACCGCATTCTCGATCACCAGCGGATAGACGTTGAAGCCGCCCGACAGGATCATGTCCTTCTTGCGGTCGACGATATAGAAATACCCGTCCTCGTCCATGTATCCGATGTCGCCGGTCAGCAGCCAGCCGTCGTGAAAGGCGGCGGCGGTCTCGTCGGGACGGTTCCAGTAGTGCGTCATCACGTTCGGGCCGCGGATCGCCATCTCGCCCGCCTCGTTCGGATCGAGCGTGCGGGCCGGATCCTCGACATCGACGATCTTCATGTCGATCCCGGGCAGGGGAATGCCGATGGTGCCCAGCTTGGCGTCGGGCATGTCGGCCGGCACGCTGGTGCCGGCGGGTGCGGTTTCGGTCATCCCCCAGCCGCCGCGCAATTTGAGCCCGGTCAGCTGCTTGACGCGGTTGTAGACCTCGACCGGCAGGGGCGCGCCGCCCGAGCCGACGTTTTTCAGCGAGGAGAGATCGCGCGTTTCGATCCCCGGCACCTGCAGGAGGCCGATCCAGACCGAAGGCACCCCGCCGAAAGCCGCGACACGCTTTTCCTCGATCTCGCGCACCGCCGACTCTGGATCGTAGCGCAGGCGCAGATGCAGCAACCCGCCCTCCCACATCCGTTTGAGCAGCCCGACGGTCAGGCCCATGATGTGGAACAGCGGCGAATAGACCAGCGTCGCCATGCCCGGCGCGGTCGCTTCCTCGTCCTTGCTGGCCTCGTGATAAATGTAGACCGCCGCCGTCAGGTTGCGATGGCTCAGCACGGCCGCCTTGGGTATGCCGGTGGTGCCGCCGGTGTATTGCAACAGCGCCGTGTCCTGCGGGCACAGAGTCACCGGCAGATAGGGCGCCCCCTCGTGCCCGGCCCAGAAATCGTCCAGCGACAGCGCGCCCTCCAGCACCGGACAGGGCCGCCCGCGTCCCGAGACGGGATCGGGGCATTGCACCAGCGGCGGCAGCTTGCCCTCGGCAAGGAGGCGCGCGAAAGGATGGGCGAATTCCGGCGTCGTCAGGCTGACCACCAGCTTCGCGCCGCTGTCGGCCAGCTTGTAGGCGATCTCGGCCTCGGCATCGAGCGGCGAGAGATGGGTGACCACGCCCCCGGCCGCGATCACGCCAAAGAAGAAGATCGGATGCCAGGGACAGTTCGGCAGGTGGAGCGCCACCCGGTCGCCCTTGGCGATCCCGCGCGCCTTGAGCGCGGCGGCGACCCGCGCGGTCAGGTCGCGCATTTCGGCGTAGGTGTAACGGGTGCCGTAGTATTCCAGCAGAACCGTATCGGCATAGCGCTGGAACGCCTCGGTCATCATGGCGGTCCAGGTGGTTTCGGGCGGATCCAGATCGACGCGGATGTCCGCGCCATAGTGAACGTGCCACGGCCGAGGCCGGGCCGATACCGTCAGGGTCATGCGCGCACCTCCCCCGGTTGCAGCGTTTGACACGCCATCTCTACGCAGACATTGCGGCACGGTAAGAACCGTGCCGCCCTGATGCAAGTGTTTTGGCTGCCGGGCGCTCAGCCCACCTGCCGGCCCGCGCTCCAGACACCGCGCACTGCCGCCAGCCCCTCTGGCCGGGCCAAACGCACCAGATCGGCGCGCAGTCCTTCGGCTAGCCGCCCCCGGTCCACCAGCCCCACCGCCCGAGCCGGGGCCGTCGTGACCGTGGCAATCCCGCGCGCCATGTCGCCCCAGATATCGCCCAGCATGACCGCGCCCATCAGCAGCGAGGCAGGCACATAATCGGACGACAGCACGTCCAGCAAACCGTCCCGGGCCAGTGTCTCGGCCGCGACATTGCCCGAATGCGAACCGCCGCGCACGAGGTTCGGCGCGCCCATCATCACCGCGATGCCATGGGCCTGACAGGCCTGCGCCGCCTCGGGCGTGGTGGGAAACTCGGCGACGCGCGCGCCCTGCGCCGCGCTCTCGGCGACATGTTCGGCCGTGGTGTCGTCATGGCTCGCGAGGATCGCGCCCAGCCGTCCGGCTTCGGCCACAGCGCAGCTGATATTGGCGTCACCGTGGCTCTGGCGCACCGCAAGCCGACGATCGACCAGCCGGGCATAGCCATCGCCGTCGAGCCCGCGCTTGCCCCGCCAATAGCGCTCCAGCGAGGCCGGATCGCGAAACTGCCGCTGTCCCGGCGTGTGATCCATGACCGAGACGATGCCGATCCCGTCCTCGGGCGTGAAGGCGGCGAATTCCTGCGCCAGCGTGGTCGAGCAGATCTCGGCCCGCAGGTGCAGCAGGTGGCTGATCCGCAGCACCCCGCGCGAGCGCAGCGCCAGGATCTCGCGCGACAGGTCGCGGGCGTATTGCAGCACCGCCGCCCCCTCGTCGCCTTCGATCACGCCGATCCGCATGGCATCGAAGACCGTCGTGATCCCGGCCCCCGCCAGTTCGGCATCATGCGCCAGGATCGCCGCGCCATGCGGCCAGTCGACCCCCGGGCGCGGCTGGATGTGACGCTCCAGGTTGTCGGTGTGCAGTTCGATCAGCCCGGGCAGCAGCAGATCGCCGTCGCAGTCGATGGCCCCCGGCACCGCGCTGCGACCGCTGTCAATCCGCGCGATGCGCCCGTCCTCTACCACCAGAGAGCCGCTGCGAATCTCTCCCTCGAGCGCAAGCTGCGCGTTGGTGAAGACCGTTTCCATTGCCACCCCCTAAAGATGCGCCATCCGCAGCAGCGCCGCGCCCGCCACCGTCGCCAGTGTCGCAATCACCTTGATCGGGGTCAGACGCTCGCCCAGAAAGAGCACTCCGATCCCCAGCGCGAAGACGACACTGGTCTCGCGCAGCGCCGTCACCAGCGCGATGGGCGCGAGGGTGAAGGCATGGACCACCAGCGCATAGGCGACAAAGGACGCGCCGCCGCCGATGACGAGGCTCTTGACCTGCCGCAGTCCCGCCGTCACCAGACCGGGGCGCAGCAGCCCGCCCAGCGCGGCAAAGCCGACCGTGTTCAGGATTGACACCCAGGCGTAATAGCCCAGCGCCGTGCCCGCCAGCCGCGCGCCCAGCCCGTCGGACATGGAATAGGAGGCGATGAAGGCGCCGGTCACCAGCGCCAGCAGCGCAGCCTTGCCCTGCACCAGCCCTGCGGTTCCACGTGCGAGGCTCATGCTGGCGATCCCCCCGGCGATCATCGCCACGGCGATCAGCTCCTGCGCGCTGAAGGCGACGCCCAGCAGCAGCACGGAGACGGCGGTGACGATCACCGGCGAGGCGCCCCGCGCGATGGGGTAGACCTGTGTCAGGTCGCCGATCCGGTAAGCCGCGACCAGAAAGACCTGATAGCCGATGTGCAGCAGCATCCCGAGGATCATGTAGGGCAGGCTAGCGAGATCGGGCGCGGGGGCGAAGGGCAGCACCAGCAGCCCGGCCACCCCCTGCCCGATCACCACGGCCATCATCGCCGCCGACTTGTCGGACCCTCCCTTGACCAGCGCGTTCCAGACCGCGTGCAGCAGCGCCGCCAGCAGGACAAGGGCGAAGATACCGGCGCTCACGGGCGGCACCGGGCGGGATGGGTCACAACCATCTGGACACCTTGCGGATTTGTCTAATTAATATACAACTAGACAAATCTCTATCGCACCGCCCCTCCAACAGCAAGAGGCAGACATCATGGCGCGCACACCGGTCTGGACCGCGATCGCGGCGACCCTTCAGGGCGAAATCGCCGCCGGGCAATACGGCCCCGGCGACAAGCTTCCGACCGAGGCGGAACTCGCCACCCGTTTTGGCGTCAACCGCCACACCGTGCGCCGCGCCCTCGCCGACATGGCCGAGCGCGGCATCCTGCGCACCCGCCGCGGCGCCGGGGTCTTTGTCGAGGCGCCGCCCGCCGATTATCCGCTGGGCCGCCGCGTCCGGTTTCACCAGAACATCCGCGCCACCGGGCGGGAACCGGCCAAGCAGGTGCTGCGGGTCGAAACCCGCGCCGCCGACGCGGCCGAGGCAAAGGCGCTGGCGCTGGCGGCCGGCGATCCAGTTGTCGTCTACGAAGGTCTCTCCAGCATTGGCGAGGCGCCGGTCGCGCTGTTCACCAGCACCTTTCCCGCCGCCCGCCTGCCGCGCCTGGCCCACGCTCTGCGCAAGGGCGGTTCGGTGACCGAGGCGCTGGCCGCCAGCGGCGTGCCCGACTATGTGCGGCGCGAAACCCGGATCACCGCCGAGAGCGCCTCGGCCACCCAGGCGCTTCACCTGCGCCTGCGCGATGGTGTGCCTGTGCTCAAGACCGTCGCCGTCAACACGCTGCTGGACGGCACCCCGCTGGAATATGGCGTGACCTTCTTCGCGGGTGAACGGATCGCGCTCACGGTATCGCACGACACGCCGCAGGAATCTCTTGACTGATCGTTCAGTCAGGCCTTTCCTGCGCCCATGAACAAACCCGCCGACTCAGCCTCGACCCTGCCCGCCCGCGACCGGATCCTGAACGCGGCCGAGATCGAATTTTCCGAGGAAGGCTTCTCGGGCGCCGGGATGAAGGCCATCGCCCAGCGCGCCGAAGTCGCGCAGGGTCTGCTGCACTATCATTTCGCAAACAAGGACGGGCTTTACGAGGCGGTGATCGGCCGGCGCGCGGGCAATATCAACGCGGAACGTCTGGCCCGGTTGGACCGCGTCGACCTCGCTGCGCCTGATGCGGTCGAGCGGGTCATGGAAGCTCTGCTGCGCCCGCCGCTGGGTCCGGCCGGAGGTGGCCGCGCCTATGCCCGTATCTTCGCGGGGCTGCTGGTGGGCGTCGCCCGTGATCAGCGGATGGTGCTGGAACATTACGACCCCGTGGCACGCCGCTTCATTGCCGCGCTGCAGACCGCCTGCCCCGGCGCGTCGCCCCAGATCCTGGCCTGGGGCTACAGCTTTGCCATCGGCGCACTGGTGGCGACCGTGGCGCGCAACGACCGTCCCGAGCGGCTGGCCGGCACAGGTGCGTCTCCGGACGTCGACACCATCGTCGCCCGCCTGGTGCGTTTCGCCAGTGGTGGCCTGCGGGCCGCCATCGCCGCGGAGACCGATACGAACTGACACGTCACGGCGCCGGGAGGGGCGCCTTTCTTTGGGAGGAGAAAGACAATGACACTCAAGAGACTGACCCTGGCCACGGCGCTCGCGCCGCTGCTGGCCCTGACGGCGCCCATGACGGCCAGCGCCGATGACTTCAACGTGACCATCGTCGCCGGCCACCCGCCGGTGTTCCGCTGGGTGCGCATGATGCCCGAGGCCTTCATCCCCACGGTCACCGCCGAACTGACCAAGCTTGGCCACACGGTCACCTTCTCGGAACAATACGGCGGCGCGCTGGCGAAGGTGGGCGACGAGCTCGAGGCCGTCGAGGCCGGGCTGGCAGAGATCGGCGCCTGCTCCAGCCTGTTCGACCCGGCCAAGCTGGCGGTGCAGAACGTCACCTATTACACGCCCTTCGTCAGCTCGGACGTTCGGCTGGTCGGCAATGTCGTGAACGACCTGCACGCCAACCTGCCGGCGATGACCGAGGCCTATGCCGAGAACGGCGTCGTCTATATCGGCGCGCCGATCACCATCGACGACTACCTCGTGATGTCGAACTTTCCGATCAATTCGCTGGCCGACCTGCAGGGCCGCAAGATCGCCGCGCCGGGGGCTGCGATCAACTGGCTCTCGGGCACCGGGGCGGTCGGTGTCGCCGGCAACCTCACGACCTATTACAACGAGATCAAGACCGGCGTGTATAACGGCGTGATCGTCTTCGCCTCGGCCGCGCTGCCGGGCAAGCTGTACGAGGTCGCGCCCCATATCACCCGCTTCGGCCTCGGCGCGCAGTATTCCGGCTCGCTCTGCGCCAACAAGGACTGGTGGGACGGGCTGCCGGCAGAGGTGCGCACCGCATTCCTCGCCGGCTCGGCCGCCGCGCAGGACTGGTATACGACCGATCTGGAGAATGCCGTGACCGGCGCGCTGGCCAAGATGGCCGAGGCCGGGGCGACCGTCACTGAGGCGCCCGATGACATGCGCCAGGCCTGGGCCGACGGGATGGACAACGCGGCCAAGAAATGGGCGACCGAGCTGGACGCGCAGGGCAAGCCGGCGAGCGAAATCCTGAAGACCTACATGGACGCGATGCGCGCCGCCGGCGCCAAGCCGCTGCGCAACTGGGACCAGGAATAAACCCTCCCCGACAGGGAGAGTCACCGCCCGTCATCCGTCGCACTTCCCTCTCCCCTTTCGGGGAGAGGGGTCAGGGGTGAGGGGCCACGCCACAATTTGGAACATCAGATGCCAGATCCCCGTCCCGACCCTGCCCCGCTGCGCCTGCTCGATGCGGTCACGCAGGGGCTGAACGTCCTCGGCTCCGCGCTGATCCTGGTGCTGATGGTGCTCTTCGGCCTCGATGTGGGCGGCCGGGTCCTGTTCAACGCCCCGGTCAGCGGCGTGCCGGAACTGGTCACGCTGTCCATCGTCGCCATCGTCTTCCTGCAAATCCCGCAGGCCCTTCGCTCGGGGCGGATGACGCGCTCCGAGGGCTTCCTCACCATGCTGCACGCCCGTGCCCCCGTTGCCGCCCGCTGGATCGAGACGCTGTTCGACCTGATCGGGATCGCGGTCCTGTGGATCATCGTCAGCACCACCTGGCCGATCTTCGCCAAGGCCTGGGAGAGCAACGAATTCATCGGCGCGCTGGGCGATTTCACCGCGCCGGTCTGGCCCGTCAAACTGACCCTGATGGTCGGCGGCGCGATGCTGATCGCGCAATTCGCCGCGCGCATCTGGCGGAGGCACCTGCAATGACCCCCTTCGAAATCGGTCTCCTGTCGCTGGCCGGCATGGGCGCGGCGGTGATGCTGGGCCTCTTCGTGCCCATCGCCCTGATCGCCGCCTCCTATCTCGGGGTCTGGGCGATCAAGGGCTCGCCGCTGCTGGCATCGAAACTGCTGGCGCTGTCGGCCAACGACTCGATCTCCAGCTATTTCTTCGGCGTGGTGCCGCTGTTCGTGCTGATGGGCTTCATCGTTTCCGAGGCCGGCTTCGGGCGGGATGCCTTCGACGTGGCCAATGCGCTGTTCCGCAAGCTTCGCGGGGGTTTGGGTGTCGGAACGGTCGGCGCCAACGCGATCTTCGCCGCGATCACCGGCATCTCCATCGCCTCGGCCGCCGTCTTCACCCGCATCGCGGTGCCGCAGATGATCCGCCACGGCTACACCCCCCGCTTCGCCGTCGGAGTGGTGGCCGGCTCCTCGGTGCTGGGGATGCTGATTCCGCCCTCGCTTCTGCTGATCCTCTTCGGCATCCTGTCGGAACAGAGCATCGGCGACCTGTTCCTCGCCGGTGTCGGCCCCGGCCTGCTCCTGGCCGTGGCCTATGCGCTGGGGATCGTCGCCATGGCGATCTGGTGGCCCGGTTTCGTCGGCACGCCGGATCGCGACAGCGACGAGGGGGCGCTGACCCCGGGCCAGTTCCTGGCCAAGGGGCTGCCCATCGCCCTTCTGATCGGCCTAGTCCTCGGCGGCATCTACGCCGGCTTCTTCACGCCGGTCGAGGCCGGCGCGATGGGTGCCATCGGGGCGTTGCTGCTCGGCTTCGGGATGCGCCGGCTGACCCTGCGGCGGCTCTGGACCGTGCTGGTCGAGACTGGCCTCGTCACCGCCACCGTCTGCTTCCTGATCATCGCGGCGCAGATGTACTCCAAGATGCTCGCGCTCTCGGGCGTGCCCGCCGGTATCGGACAGTTCGCCGCCAATGCCGATCTGGGCCTCTGGGGCGTCATGCTGATCTATGTCGGCATCGTCATCGCCATGGGCATGATCCTCGACTCCTCCTCGATCATGCTGATCCTTGTCCCGCTGATGCTGCCCGTCGTCGTCCCGATGCAGGTCGATCTGGTGTGGTTCGGCATCGTCACCGTGATCGCGGTCGAGATCGGGCTACTGACCCCGCCTTTCGGCCTGTCGGTCTTCGTGATCAAGGCCACGCTGGATGATCCGTCGATCACGCTGGCCGACATTTTCGCCGGCGCGCTGCCCTTCGCGGTGATCATGCTCGCCGTGCTTGGCCTCGTCATGGCCTTCCCCCCCATCGCCACCTTCCTCATCCAGTAAAAGGACCCGCCATGCCCCGCCGTTTCGTCGACCTCTCCGTCCCGCTTGAAATGGGCATCGCCTCGGATCCGCCGATGGCGCTGCCGAAGATCGAGTATTTCACCCACGACCAGACCGCCGACCAGATCCTGTCGTTCTTCCCCGGCCTCAGCCGCGACGACCTGCCGGGTGGCGAAGGCTGGGCGGTGGAGCAGCTGCAGATTTCCACCCACAACGGCACCCATGTGGACGCGCCCTATCACTATCACTCGACCATGAGCGGCGGGCAGAAGTCCTTCACCATCGACGAGGTGCCGCTGGAATGGTGCTATGGTCCGGGGGTCAAGCTGGATTTCCGCGCCAAGCCCGACGGACATGTGATTTCCGCCGCCGAGATCGAGGAAGAGCTCGACCGCATAGGGCATGACCTGCAACCGCTGGACGTGATCCTCGTCAATACCTCGGCCGGGATGCACTACGGCAAGGACGACTTCCTGATGAAAGGCTGCGGCATGGGCCGCGAAGCGACCAACTATCTGACCGGCAAGGGGGTGCGCATGTGCGGCACCGACGCCTGGAGCTGGGACGCCCCCTTTGCCCTGACCGCCCGCAAATACGCCGAGACGAAAGACCCCAGCATCATCTGGGAGGGCCACCGCGCCGGGATGGATCAGGGCTATTGCCAGATCGAGAAGCTGAGCAACCTGGAAGGCCTGCCTTCGACCGGCTTCATGGTCTCGGCCTTCCCGTTCAAGATCAAGGGCGCCTCGGGTGGCTTCACCCGCGCCGTCGCCATCTTCGAGGAGTGAGCGCATGAAACTCGGCACCATCCACCATCAGGGCCGCGACAAGGTGGTCGCGGTGAAATCCGACGCCGAGGTGGTCGATCTCTCCGACCTCTTCCCAGACATGGTCACGCTGGTCGAAGGCGGCCCCGAAGCGCTGGACCAGGCGCGCAAGCGGCTGGCGGAGGGCGCGCCGGTCATCGCTCTGGCCGAGGCCGAGATGCGCTGCCCGATCCGGCCGGTGCAATACCGCGACTGCCTCGTGTTCGAAGAGCATCTGGCCAACTGTCTTGCCGCCTTCGAGAAGAACACCGGCGTCAAGGGACAGATCGCCCCGGTCTGGTACGACCAGCCGATCTATTACAAGGGCAACCGCATGTCCTTCATCGGCAGCGGGCAAGACGTCAGATGGCCTTCCTATGCCGAACATCTGGATGTGGAGCTGGAACTGGCCATCGTCATCGGCAAGAAGGGCACGTCGATCTCGCGCGCAGACGCGCCCGGCCATATCTTCGGCTATACCATCCTGAACGACGTCTCGGCCCGCGACGCCCAGATGAAGGAGATGCCCGGCCAACTTGGCCCCTGCAAGGGCAAGGATTTCGACACCGGCAACATCCTCGGCCCCTGGATCGTCACGGCCGATGAGATCCCCCATCCCGCCGCGTTGAGCATGGACCTGAGCATCAACGGCGAGCGCTGGGGCGGCGGCAATTCGCGCCAGATGCAGCACGACTTCGCGCGGATCATCGAGCATATCTCGATGTCCGAGACGCTCTATCCCGGCGAGGTGATTGGCTCGGGCACCGTGGGCACCGGCTGCGGGCTGGAAACCGGACGCAGGCTGGCCGATGGCGACCGCTTCGAGCTGACGATCGAGGGGATCGGGACGCTGGCCAACCGCATCGTGAAGGGCTGAGCCATGGCCGAACCCAACACCTGGCCCGAGGCCGCCAAGGTGCAGTTCAACTGCACCGGCACGGCGGTCGGCAAGATGCGCAACGAACTGGCGGTGCAAATGGTGCAACCCTTCGAGGAGGAGGTGCACCACATCGCCACCGACGAGGGCAGCTTTCACGGCGGCGAGGCCTCGGCCCCGCCGCCGCTCGCGCTCTTCGTCGCCGGGCTGACCGGCTGCCTGATGACCCAAATCCGCGCCTTCGCGCGCCGGCTTGGGGTCACGCTGGACGACCTGCGCGTCGAGACGCGGGTGATCTGGGACTGGCGCAAGACCGGCCGCACGTATGAGACCGCGCCGAACAGCTTCGAGATCGACGTGCTGATCGAAAGCCCGGACAGTACAGAAAAGGTCGCGGCCCTGATCGCGGCCGCGCAGAAGGGGTGTTTCCTGGAACAGACGCTGGGGCGGGCCAATACGCTGCGCCACCGGTTGAAGCGCGGCGGGAGCTGGATCGACCTCTGACGGCGCGTCCGGCGGCCATCGTCGGGCGGGAGTATTTTTAAAGAGAAGAAGCAGGCGTCGCGGCCCTCTGCCTTCGGCATCAGCGCAGCAGGGTAATGGCCTGATCCGTTTCGGTCTCGCCCCATTCGGTGATCACCCCATCGGGCCAGACCGCGCGCACCCGGACCCGCGTGGCGGCGCCCAGCCCGAAATGCGCGGGCACGGCGCTGCCCCCGGCATGGCCGCCGCCCACCGTGATCTCGCGCCGGCGCGGCGGGCCGGTGCCGTCGTCCACCTCGATCCAGCCGCCCACACCCTGCGAATTCGCCCCTCCGGTCAGCAGCTGGACCGTCAGCCAGTGCCCTTCGGACACGGAGACGTTGCGCCAGACTTCCATCGGCGCGCGGCGGTTGACCACCACCACGTCCAGCAGCCCGTCGCCATCCAGATCGACCAGCGCCGCGCCGCGTCCGCGCGCGAGGCTGGCAAGACCGGCTTCCAGCCCGGCTTCGGCAAAACGCCCGTCCGCCTGCTGGATCAGCAGGTTGTTCGGATCCTCCCAGGCGCTGTCGGGCATCTGTTCGACATTGCCCTTGGCGATGAAGATGTCGTCGCGCCCGTCGTTGGTGACATCGCCAAAGGCCACGTGCCAGCCGGTCGAGGGCCGCCCGTCGCCGCCGGTATAGGGCCGATGTGCCGTGGTGCCGAGACCATAGGGCACATCCTCGAACGCCGGTCCAGACGCGCCCGGCATCCGCCGTTGCAGGCGCTGGTCGCCCATCGAGGTCATCATCACCTCGCCCTGCCCGTCGCCGTCGAGATCCCGCGCGGCGATGCCCATGCCCCAGAGCATGTGGCTCTGCCAGCCGTCCTGCGGCCCATAGAGACGCGGCACCGCATCCATCGCCCACATCTGTTCCTGCCCGCCGCTGACATAGTAATGCCGGTCGTTGCTGACCCGCAGGTCGGCCCGCCGCCCGCCCCAGTCGGAGAACAGCATCGACAGCGGGCAGAACCCCGGCGTCAGCTCCACTGGCGTGCCATAGCGGTCGCCCTCGGGCCGGTAGAGCAGGTTGATGTCGCAGGCGCGGAACGGCCCGTTCGGATCGTCGCGGTTGACGTAGTTGCCGAAGGCGAGCGTGGGGAGCGTGTTCTTGCCCTCCCATGTGGCGGAAAAGGCGGTGGTCCAGCGGGTGTCACTGACAAAGCCCAGATCGGTGAAGGGGGCGAAGGTGCAATCGGGGCTACCCTTCATCAGCATGTTCTCGCCCACGCGCAGCACGGCGAGATCGAGCAGCCCGTCGCCGTCGATATCGAGAGGATAGGCCCCGGTTACCCCGGTCAGGGCCAGCGCATCGGGCGTGGCGGCTTCGAAAACCATCCCGCCGCGATTGCGCAGCAGAAGCGCCGGGTTGGTGCCGCCCGCCGCGTAGAGTTCGGGCAGGCCATCGCCCGAACAGTCGAAGGCGGCGACGCCGCCGCCGACAAAATGCTCCCAGCCGCCGGCATAGACGTGGTCGGGCACCGCGACCGGTTCGAACCGCGGGCCAGCCAGCGCGACCGTCGGCAGCAGGCAGAGCAGAAGGCTAGGCCGCATGGTCGCCGAGCCGCTCCAGCGCCAGATCCGACACCTTGTCCAGCGCATAGGCCGCCGCGCCGCGCGCCCACATCAGGTTGCCCCATTTGTGGATCACCACCTCGGGCGGCGGCTTGTCGACCTGCACGATCGACTTGCGCATCTCGGCGATGACCTCTTCGGCATAGAGATGGTCGAACTGCATCTGCTCGCCCGCCAGGATGATCAGGCCGGGGTCGAAGATATTGACCAGATTCGCCAGTCCCAGCGCAAAGATGCGCCCCGCGCGTTCGACGATCCGCCGCGCCATCTGGTCGCCGTCGCGCGCCGCCGCCAGCAGTGCCTCGATGCGCTCCGCCTGGCTGGCGGTGGCATCGGCGCCGGGCATCGTCGCTACCTCGCGCAGCAGGGCGTAATCGGCGACATAGGCCTCGAGGCAGCCGCGCTGCCCGCAGCGGCACAAGGCGCCGTCCAGATGCACCTTGGTATGGCCGAACTCGGCGCCGCAGCCACGTGTGCCGCGATAGAGCTCCCCGCCGATCACCAGCCCCATGCCGACGCCGCTTTCGATGGTCACCACGATGAAATCCGACTGATCCTGCCCGAGGCCGAAACTCTTCTCGGCCACAGCGACCAGGTTGGCGTCATTGTCGATGAAGGCCGGCAGCCCCAGCCGCGCCGACAGGATCGCGCCGAATTCCACGTTGCGCCGGGCCAGCGAGGGCGACCAGTAGATCATGCCCGAGGTGGCTTCGACGATTCCCGCGATTCCGAACCCGACGCCCGAGATGGCGCTGCGCGCCACCCCGGCCTGCGCCGCCAATGCGTCGATGGCGTCGGCCAGCGCGTCGGCCATGGCCTCGGGCTCGAAGCGAGGGCGGGCCAGCTGCACCTCCAGCTCGGCCAGTTGCGTTCCCTCAAAATCCATCAGCACCAGCGACAGCGTGCGGTCCGAGATCTTGCCGCCCGCCACCAGATGCGCGGCGCCGCGAATCTTGAGATCGACACGCGGGCGCCCGCGCCGTCCCTCCGGATCCTCGCCGCCGGGCGCGATCTCTTCGATCAACCCGCCCTGCAGCAGTTCGGCGGTGATCGTCGTCACCGTGGCGCGGCTGATTCCGGTCTGGTCGGCCAGTTCGATCCGCGGAATTCGGCCCGCCCGGCGGATATCCTGCAACAGCCGCCGCCGCCCGTATTCCCTTTGCAGAACTGCCATCCAGCCCGGCCTCCCCTCCTGCCGGCGCGGCCTGTAAGACCCGCGCGCCGGCAGGTTAGACAATTTAATTTGATTTTCAAATTAAAATGCCCCACCTTTCGGGAACACGCCCGGTGGAGGACCAATAATCCGGGCGCCGAACACCGTGGAGGGAGATCATGAAACTATTCGCATGCGCGACGGCGATTTTCGCCGGCGCTTTCATCGGCACGGCCGCTCTGGCCCAGGACCTGACCGTCGGTGTCAGCTGGTCGAACTTCCAGGAAGAACGCTGGAAGACCGACGAGGCCGCGATCAAGGCGGCGCTGGACGCCGCCGGTGCAAAATACGTCTCGGCTGACGCGCAGTCGTCCTCGGCCAAGCAGCTTACCGATATCGAGAACCTGATCGCCCAGGGCGTCGATGCGCTGATCGTGCTGGGGCAGGACACCCAGGCGGTGATTCCCGCTGTGCAGGCGGCGGCCGACGAGGAGATCCCCGTCATCGCCTATGACCGCCTGATCGAGGATCCGCGCGCCTTCTACCTGACCTTCGACAACGTCGAGGTCGGCCGGATGCAGGCCCGCGCCGTGCTCGCCGCCGCGCCGGAAGGCAATTACGTGATGATCAAGGGCTCGCCCACCGATCCGAACGCCGACTTCCTGCGCGGCGGTCAGCAGGAGGTGCTGAAAGAGGCCATCGACGCGGGCAAGATCAAGATCGTCGGCGAGGCCTATACCGATGGCTGGCTTCCCGCGAACGCCCAGCGCAACATGGAGCAGATCCTGACCGAGCAGGGCAACAAGGTCGACGCCGTGGTCGCCTCGAACGACGGCACCGCCGGTGGCGTGGTGGCGGCGCTGACCGCGCAGGGGATGCAGGGCATTCCGGTCTCGGGGCAGGACGGCGACCATGCCGCGCTGAACCGCGTCGCGGCCGGCACGCAGACCGTGTCGGTCTGGAAGGACGCGCGCGAGTTGGGCAAGGCGGCCGGCGAGATCGCCGTGGCGCTGGCCAAGGGCACCAAGATGGAAGAGATCCCGGGCGCCGTGAAGTTCAAGACGCCCGGCGGCAACGAGATGAACGCCGTCTTCCTTTCGCCGCTGCCGGTGACCAAGGACAACCTTGCCGCCGTGGTCGATGCCGGCTGGATCACCAAGGACGCGCTGTGCCAGGGCGTCACCGGCGGCCCGGCCCCCTGCAACTGATCGCCTGACGCGATTTCGCCGCCGCCCTCAGGGGCGGCGGCCCTTCCCGACGACTGCAGGAGGCGCGGCAGCGGCATGGCCGAGATTTCCCAAGACACACCGCGCAAGCGCGGCCTGATCGAGCAACTCGATCTCGACATGCGCCTGATCGGCATGATCGGCGCGCTGGTGCTGATCGCGCTGGCCTTCAACATCGCGACGGGCGGCAATTTCCTCAGCCCGCGCAACATCTTCAACCTGACGATCCAGACGGTCTCGGTCGCCATCATGGCGACCGGCATGGTCTTCGTGATCGTCACCCGCAACATCGACCTTTCGGTCGGCGCGCTGCTGGCCATCTGTTCGGCGATGATGGCGATGACGCAGGCCCGCTGGCTGCCCGAGGCACTGGGCCTCGACCTCGGCTCGCCGCTGATCGCGCCGATCACGGTGTTCGTCGGTCTGGCTGTCGGCACGCTGATCGGCGCAGTGAACGGCTGGCTGATCGGCTATCAGGCCATCCCGGCCTTCATCGTCACGCTGGGCGGGTTCCTGATCTGGCGCTATGCCGGCTGGTATCTGACCTCGGGACAGACCATCGCGCCGCTGGATCAGACCTTCCTGCTGTTCGGCGGTGCCGAAGGCACGCTGGGTGAGTTCTGGTCGTGGATCGTCGGCCTGGCGCTTGCAATCGCTGCGCTCTGGGCGATCTGGTCGGCGCGGCGCTCGAAGCTGGCGCATGACTTCCCGGTCAAGCCGCTGGCCGCCGAACTCGCCTTGGCCGGGCTGGCGGTCGCCGCGATCCTCGGCTTTGTCGCTATCCTGAACGCCTATGCCATCCCGCGCGGCAAGCTGCGCCGCATCTTCGAGGCGCAGGGGCTGGAGCTGCCCGACGGCTATGTCGCGGGCCATGGCCTGCCCTTCTCGGTTCTGATCCTGATCGTCGTCGCCGTGGCGATGACGCTGATGGCCCGCAAGACCCGCCTCGGGCGGTATATCTTCGCCACCGGCGGAAACCCGGACGCAGCGGAACTCTCGGGCATCAACACGCGGATGCTGACCGTGAAAGTCTTTGCCCTCATGGGCTTTCTCTGCGGCCTCTCCGCCGTGGTCGCCTCGGCCCGGCTGCAAAGCCACGCCAACGACATCGGCACATTGGACGAGTTGCGCGTGATCGCCGCCGCCGTGATCGGCGGCACGGCGCTCGCCGGCGGCAGCGGCACGATCTACGGCGCCATCCTCGGCGCGCTCATCATGCAGTCGCTCGCCAGCGGCATGGGGATGGTCGGCGTCGATTCGCCGTTGCAGAATATCGTGGTGGGGGCCGTACTGGTCTTCGCCGTCTGGATCGACATCCAGTATCGCAAGCGCTGGGGGAAACCATGACCACACCGCTCGTCGAGATGCGCGACATCTCCATCGCCTTCGGCGGCGTCCATGCCGTCGATCACGTGAGCGTCGATCTTCACCCCGGTGAGGTGGTCGGCCTGCTGGGCCACAATGGCGCTGGGAAATCGACGCTGATCAAGATCCTGTCAGGTGCCTACAAGGCCGATTCCGGCGAGATCTACATCAACGGCGAAAAGGCCGAGATCGCCAATCCCCGCGACGCCCGGGCCTACAAGATCGAGACGATCTACCAGACCCTCGCGCTGGCCGACAATCTCGACGCTGCCTCGAACCTGTTTCTCGGGCGCGAACTGGTGACGCCGCTGGGGTTCGTCGATGACGACGCAATGGAGGCCGAGACGCGCAAAATCATGGCCCGGCTCAACCCGAACTTCCGCAAGTTCAACGTGCCGGTGTCGGCGCTCTCGGGTGGCCAGCGCCAGTCGGTGGCCATCGCCCGCGCGGTCTATTTCGATGCCCGGATCCTGATCATGGACGAACCGACCGCCGCGCTCGGCCCGCACGAGACGCAGATGGTGGCCGAACTGATCGAACAGCTCAAGGCACAGGGCATCGGCATCTTCCTCATCAGCCACGACATCCATGACGTGATGAAGCTTTGCGACCGGGCCAGCGTGATGAAGAACGGCAAGCTGGTCGGCACGGTGAATGTCGCCGATGTGACGGACGACGACCTGCTTGGCATGATCATCCTCGGCAAAGCGCCGGCAAAGGCGGCCTGATGGGACCGGACGTGCTTGTCGCCGATGTGGGCGGAACCAATACCCGTCTCTCGCGCGCCGGGCCGGGCGGCTGGCTCGAGGACATCGCGCGCTTTGCCAATGACGACCATCCGAGCTTTGACGCAGTGCTGGAACGTTACCTCTCGGCCCATGCCGGTCCTTTTGCCGCCTGCTGTATCGCCATCGCCGGCCCGATCACACCGGAGCGCGCCAGCCTGACGAACCGCGACTGGACCATCGACCGCGCCGCAATCTCGGCCCGGCTGAACGCGCCGGTGCGTCTGGTCAACGATCTCGCCGCGCTGGGCCATGCCCTGCCGGGACTGGGTGCGGAACAGACCGAAGTCCTGCGCCCCGCCTCGGGCGCCGGAACGCGCAACGGTCAGGCCCTCGTGGCCGGGCTGGGCACCGGGTTCAACGTCTGCCTCGCCAAGACCACATCCGAGGGCCTTGTCGTGGTCGAGGCCGAACTCGGGCACGCCAGCCTTCCGATCAGCGTCTACGAGGCGCTGGAGGAAGCACTGGGTGACAAAGCGGCCTGCTTTCCAAGCGTCGAACACCTGTTCTCGGGCCGCGGTCTGACCCAGCTGCACCGCGCCCTGACCGGCGAGTCCGACCGAGAGGCGGGGCAGATCGTGGCCGAAGCGCCCGACACGGTCCGACTGGCGGCGCGGCTGACCGGCCTGCTGGCCCGGCAACTGGTGTTTCAATATATGCCGCTCGACGGCATCCACTTTGCCGGCAGCGTCGGGCGCGGCATTCTGGGCCCGGTGGGCCGTGACGCCTTCCTGAGCGCGGCCGAACGCGGCGATGGCGCCTATTCCGAGATCGTGTCGCGGGTGCCGCTGGGCCTGATCACCGACGATGCGGCGGCGCTGACGGGTCTTGCCCGGCTGGCCCTGACCCTCGCTCGCCGCTGAAGCCGGGGCCATCTCGCGACAGCCCCGGGTCCGCTATGGGCCTCAGCCCTTCTTCAGGACGCGATTGCCCAGCAGTTCCGCGATCTGAACCGCGTTCAGCGCCGCGCCCTTGCGCAGGTTGTCGCTGACGATCCACATGTTCAGACCGTTGTCGATGGTCGAATCCTGGCGGATCCGGCTGATGAAGGTGGCGAAGTCGCCGACGCATTCGACGGGGGTCACGTAGCCGCCGTTCTCGCGCTTGTCGATCACCATGCAGCCCGGCGCCTCGCGCAGGATGTCACGGGCCTCGTCCTCGTCGAGGAAGTCCTCGGTCTCGATATTCACAGCTTCCGAGTGGCCGACGAAGACCGGCACCCGCACGCAGGTCGCCGTGACCTTGATCGAGGGGTCGACGATCTTCTTGGTCTCGACGACCATCTTCCACTCTTCCTTGGTCTGCCCGTCTTCCATGAAGACGTCGATGTGGGGAATGACGTTGAAGGCGATCTGCTTGGTGAACTTCTTCGCCGGCTTGTCGTCGGTCGGGTTGTAGACGGCCTTGGTCTGATCCCAAAGCTCGTCCATGCCCTCTTTCCCGGCGCCCGAGACGGACTGGTAGGTCGAGACCACCACCCGCTTGATCTTCGCACGGTCATGCAGCGGCTTCAGCGCCACCACCATCTGCGCGGTCGAGCAGTTGGGGTTGGCGATGATGTTCTTCTTGGCATAGCCCATCACCGCGTCCGGGTTCACCTCGGGCACGATCAGCGGCACGTCCGGGTCGTAGCGATAGAGCGACGAGTTGTCGATCACCACGCAGCCGGCCTTGGCCGCCTTGGGCGCATATTGCTTGGTCGCCTCCGACCCGATGGCAAACAGGGCAATGTCCCAGCCGGTAAAGTCGAAGGTGTCCAGGTCCTTAGTCTTGAGGGTCTTGTCGCCAAAGCTGACTTCGGTGCCGATCGATTTTCGGGACGCCAGGGCGGCGATCTCATCGATCGGGAACTGGCGCTCGGCCAGAATGTTCAGCATTTCGCGGCCCACATTGCCTGTGGCGCCCGCAACAACGACGCGGTAACCCATAAGTCTTCTCCAAGATTGTCCGGTGCGATCCGGCGTCGGTCTCTTATCGGCAAAGCGGGACCGGGGAAAGGGAATTAATCCAGGCTGTCCTTCGAGAAGAAATAGACCGCCGTCCCCGCCAGCAGGGCCAAGCCGAAGAACAGGAAGATCGCGCTATAGGGCGCGGTGACGTTGGGCACGCCGGCAAAGCTCTGATGCATCCGCCCCGAGGCGAACTGCATCATGCCCACGCCGCCGATCCCGAAGAGGTTCATCAGAGTCACCCCCCGCCCGGTCAGATGGGCCGGAAAGAAGGCGCGGCCATGTGCGATCATCACCGGGAAGGTGCCGCCCATGAACCCGGCCAGCGCGATCAGTGCGATCGACAGGGTTACTGAATGGTCGATCAGCGCCACCAGCAGCAGCATCGCCGCCGCCCCGCCCAGGTTGCCGGCGAAGATCACCCACTTGCGCGTGCCGAGCAGGCGGTCAAGCGGCCCGAAACTCAGCGTGCCCGCGATCATCGCGCAGCCCATGATCAGCGTGGCGGTGCCGATCTGGCCGGTGTCCAGCCCGAAGACATCGCGCAGATAGGGGCCGATCCACAGGCCCCTCACCGCGCCCGAAGGGGCATAACACACGAACATCATCGGCAGGATCGCCCACATCACCGGCATCCTGAGCAGGGTCAGGACCGATCCCCCAGCCCCGCCCTCGTGGCGCGCCGGGTCACGCACTGTCAGGAATATTCCGACACCCACCGCCGCCGAGGCCGCCGCCAGCGCCCAGAGCGCGCCGCGCCAGCCGATCCATTCCACCGCCAGCGCCATCGGATAGGAGGCGACCAGATTGCCGACCGATCCCATGCCCAGCATCAGCGCCGCCAGCGTGGCAAAGCGCGCGGGCGGATATTCGCGGGCGAAGATGTAGTAGGATGCCATCAGCACCGGCGAACAGCCGATCCCGATCAGCAGCATCGCCGCCTCGACGTGCCAGGGCTGGGCCGCCAGCGCAAAGACCGCCGCGCCCCCGCCACCGCCCAGCAGCAGCAGGACCGAGGCGGTGCGCCGCGGCCCGATCCGGTCGAGCAGCCAGCCGACTGGCAGCTGCATTGCCGCGAAAGCCAGGAACCAGAACCCCGAAGCGCTGGCCAGCTCTTCGGGACCGGCGCCCAGATCGCGCTCCAGCACGGCAGTCATCACCGCGAGAAACGCGCGAAAGAACTGGCTCAGCACATAAGCCAGACACAAGACGATCAGTCCGGCCTGCATGTCGGATGTCCTCCCCCGATAAGGTTCGGTGCCACGCCCGCACGCCAGAGGCAAGCCGGCATCGTCGTACGGTCGATCCACACCGGGTTGTGTTCCCAAATCGCCAGACCCGGTGCTAGACAGACTCATGGAGAGCGACGGCTTCTATGACAGCCTGCCCAGGCTTGCGACCTTCAGCGCGCTGACCGATCCGGCCAGCTATACCCCGCTGCCCGACGACTGGGTGGTGGGCTGCGCCGATATCGTCGGCTCGACCGGCGAGATCGCGGCGGGTCGCTACAAGACGGTCAACATGGTCGGGGCCGGCGTCATCTCGGCGCAGATCAACGCCGCGGGCGGTCGCGCCTTCCCCTATGTCTTCGGCGGCGACGGCGCCGCCTTTGCCTGCGCCCCCGGCCATGCCGCCACCGCCGCTGCGGCGCTGAGCGCGGTTCAGGCCTGGGCCGCGGCCGAATTCGGGATCGAACTGCGCGTGGCGCAAGCGAGCCTCGCCCGGATCCGCGCCGCCGGGCGCGACGTTGCCGTGGCCCGCTATCAGGCTTCGCCCGATGTCGATTACGCCATGTTCGCCGGCGGCGGCCTGGCCTGGCTCGAAGCGCAGATGAAGTCCGGGGCCTTTGCCCTGCCCCCCGCGCCGCCTGGCACGCGGCCCGACCTCACCGGACTGTCCTGCCGCTGGTCGCACATCCCGGCCCGCAACGGCACCATCCTGTCGCTGGTGATCGAACCCGCCAACCGCGTGCCGGGCCCGGCCTTCACCCGGCTTGCCAACTCGGTGCTGTCGATCGTCCGGTCGCTCGACCGCGACGGGCACCCGATCCCCTCGCAGGGCGCCGATGTCAGTTGGCCCGCGGCCGGTGTCGCGCTCGAGGCGCGGACGGCGCGGCAGGGCAATTCGCTCGGGCGGCGTCTCTCGCTCTATGCCCAGACGCTTTTTGCCTGGGCCGTGCTGCGCTTCAATCTGCCGGTCGGCACCTTTGATCCCCGCGCCTACAAGCGCGCGGTCGGGCGCAACGCCGATTTCCGCAAGTTCGACGACGGGCTGAAGATGACGCTCGACTGCGATCCCGACACGGTTCAGCGCCTGCGCGCCGTTCTGGAAAAGGCGCAGGCCGCCGGGGTGATCCGCTATGGCCTCTACGAACAGGACGAGGCGATGATGACCTGCATCGTGCCCTCGGCCATGCAGGACGATCATGTCCATTTCATCGACGGCGCGGCCGGCGGCTATGCCCTGGCGGCGGCCCAGATCAAATCCGGCCCCTCGCTCAGAACAGATTGAAATACTCGGCCTGTTCCCATTCCGAGACGGTGGCCAGATACCGCTCCCACTCGGCCCGCTTGATGCGGACCAGATAGTCGACAAAGTCGTCGCCGAAGGCCTGCCTCAGCAGGGCCGACCTGTCAAAAGCCGCTATGGCGTCCAGCAGGCTGGTCGGCAGCAGCGGCGCGACGCTGTCATAGGGCGACAGCGTCTCGGGGGGCAGCGAGATGCCCTGCGCGATCCCGTCCAGCCCGGCGGCGATCTGGGCCGCGAAGGCGTAATAGGGGTTGGCCGTGCTGTCCGGTGCGCGGTTCTCGATGCGCGAGGCCTTGTCACCCGGCGCCGACAGCAGGCGCAGCATCGCGCCCCGGTTGTCGCGCCCCCAGGCGATGCGGTTCGGGGCCAGTTGGAAGGGCTGATAGCGCTTGTAGCTGTTCACGGTCGGCGCCATCAGCAGCGACAGCGCCGGGGCATGGGCCAGCAGCCCGGCAATCCAGCCCTGCGCTTCGGGACGCAGCGCGCCGTCCGATCCGGGCATGAAAACGTTGGTGCCCTGCGCGTCCGTCACCGACTGGTGCACATGCCAGCCATTCGCCGCGATATTCTCGAGCCTCGGCTTCGCCATGAAGCTGGCGTGCAGTCCCTTGGCCGCGCAGACTTCCTTCACCAGCGTGCGGAACATCACCATCGTCTCGGCCTGGGCCATCGGTGGGCCGGGGTCGAAGGTGAATTCGAACTGGCTTGGCCCCATCTCGATCTCGACCGACCGCACCGGCATCCCCATCGCCTGCGCTGCCCGGCGCAGGCTGTCGAGCATGTCCTCGGCCTCGGCATAACGGGTCTCGGTCAGGAACTGATAGCCCTGCGTCAGCGCCCGCGTCTGCACCGACGCGCCGGGCATCGTGGTCTGACCGTGCGCCAGCCCGGCGTCCAGCCGTTCAAAGACGTGGAACTCCACCTCCAGCCCCATCAGCGCGCGCATCCCCTGCGCCGCCAGCGCGGCCTCGGCCTGCGCCAGCACGGTGCGAGGGGCGAAGGAAATGGGCGAGCCATCGCGGAACACCACATCGGCCAGCAGCCAGGCGGAATGCGGCGCCCAGGGCAGGATCCTCAGGCTGCCCGGATCGGGCACC
Organism: Seohaeicola nanhaiensis; assembly: GCF_042654245.1. Lineage (NCBI taxonomy): Bacteria > Pseudomonadati > Pseudomonadota > Alphaproteobacteria > Rhodobacterales > Roseobacteraceae > Seohaeicola > Seohaeicola nanhaiensis. The sequence goes on along the minus strand of NZ_JBHSGI010000033.1, from coordinate 276,376 downwards.
ATCAGCACGTCGCTCGCCCCGCGCATCAGCCCGGCGCCGATGCCCGGATCCTCGGACCAGACCGGGAAGACGGTGCGGTGCGAGGTGTCCTTCAACAGCAGCGTCGAGGGCGCGGCCAACCCGTTGCGCAGGACCGATTCCAGCGCCGAGGCCACGATCGTCTTGCCCCGCAGGATTCCGTGCTGGTCGGCAAAGACCACGCGGATCGTCTCCAGCCCGGCCTCGGAAACCTGCGCCAGCAATGCGGCCGAAGCCGCGTCACGGTCGGGTCCGGTCAGGCCCAGCCGGGCCAGCGCGCCCGGCTCAGACACTGGCGTCCCAGGGACAGGTCGCGCGCCGCGCCACATCGGCCTCGGCGGCCGCCGCGTGCCAGTCGCCGCCGCTGGCGATGGTATCATTCGACACCGGCCCGGTCAGCGCCTCGGTGCCGCCATTTCGCATCGGCAGTTTGTCCAGGTTCCCCGCCTTCACCGCCGCGATGGCGTCTCGCAGGCGCCGGCGGTTGCGGATGATGCCGACATCGGTCTTGCCCAGATGCTCTTCGGTCCGGTCCTGGATACGGCCCATCGATTCCACCGCCCACTGGTCGTGCACGTTGATGTCGAGCCCCATGCCGGTATAGGTCGTGCTCGCCTGCTCGGCCTCATCATAGCCATAGTTGTTGCGCGCGTTCTTGAGCGGCGCGTAATCCGGCAGGCGATGCTCCTTCAGCCGCTGTTCGCGCATCAGCGTCTTGTCGACCGGATTGTTGAAGCTGGTGAACATGGAATACCAGTAGCAGGTCGTGTCATCGACCGGAACATGCCACTGGGTGATGGTCATCTCGCGGCTCATCGGGATGCAGATGGCGCCGGGGAAGATCTGGTTGGTGATGCGCACATGGGTGCGCCCGTCCTCCATGTGGCGCAGCGCGGTCAGGCGCAGGCCCCAGTCGGTGTCGTCCACGCTGATCTCGGGACGCGGATAGTCGCGCAGCAGTTTCGTCATCGGGATTTCGGTATTCCCGGCGGTGTCGCGGAACTGCTTGCCGTAGGACTCCTTCGGGTCCTCGTCCTGCAGGAAGCGGTGCAGGAAGGAGGCATGGGCCGGGTCGATGCCCACCTCCATCGCCTGCAGCCAGTTGCATTCCCACAACCCCTTGAAGGCAAAGACATGGCTGTCCGGCGCGCGGAAGCAGTCGAAATTCGGGAACGGCGGCGGATCGCCCGGCCCCATATAGGCCCAGACGATGCCGTTCTTCTCGACCACCGGATAGGACCGCGCCTTGATTTGCTCGTGCATCCGGCTGCCCTCGGGCTCGCCCGGCTGCTCGACGCACTGCCCCGAGCGGTCGAAATGCCAGCCGTGGAAGGGGCAGCGCAGCCCGTTGTCCTCGAGCCGGCCATAGCAGAAATCGGCCCCACGGTGCGGGCAGCCGCGTTGGATCAGGCCGAGCTTGCCCTCCTGGTCGCGGAACAGCACCAGATCCTCGCCCAGCAGCCGGACCGGCACGACAGGCCGCGCCTTCATCAGCTCGTCCGACAAGGCGGCGGGCTGCCAGTACAGCCGCAGCACCGCGCCCGCGTCGCTGCCGGGGCCAACCCGGGTCAGGCTGTCGTTCTGTTCCTGGCTGATCATTGGCGAGGTCTCCCCTGGCTGTTGACGAATGTGCGTATATCGCACATAGTATCCGTTATCCGCCCAGATTGCCGGATACCGCCGCAGAGAGTCAAGGATGACGACGCAGGATCGCAACACCGCCTCGACCTTCGCCAAGGGGATGGCCGTTCTTGGCGCTTTCGACGGCAGTATGCCCGCGCTGACCCTGGCCGACATCGCCCGCGCCACCGGGCAGGACCGGGCCGCCGCCCGGCGCGGCGCGCTGACACTGGTCCAGCTCGGCTATCTGGCCCAGACCGGGCGCGCCTTTACCCTGACACCGAAGGTGCTGACGCTGGCAGCGGGCTATTTCCGGGCCAACGACTTCGGCCACCGGGTGCAGCCCGTGCTGAACCGCCACGCCGCCCGGCTTGGCGCCGAAATCGTGCTGGCCACGCGCGACGGGACCGAGGTGCTGCTGCTCGCGCAATCCACCCTGCCCAGCGGCCCGGTGTCCTTCGGCTTTACCCCGGGCAGCCGCCTGCCGCTGCTGCACACCAGCCTCGGGCGGATGCTGCTGGCCTGCGAAACCGACCCCGCGCCGCTGGCCTCGACCGCGCCGATGACCGCGCACACCGAACGCTCGCTTGCCAGCCGCGAGTCCGTGATGGAGCAGGTGACGCAGGCACGCGGCGCGGGCTACGCAGAAACCGACGGTGAATTCGAAAGCGGTATCGTCGGCTTCGCCGTCCCGGTCAGCGCACCCGAGGCGGCCGGCATGGTGGTCGGCACGTCGATGCCGCGCGGCAGCGACGGCGAGGCCGCGCTGCGCGCGCTGCGCCTCTGCGCGGCGGAGCTGCGGCAAAGCGGCGTGGGCGCGACGTAAGGCGGGGTTCACCCCGCCATTCTCAGGGCACTTCCCGAAGCGCCGACCCGTCCCAATAATACAGGAACTCACACTCGTTCAGCCCGCGTGCGTTGCAGGTGGCATAGGATGCGCCCAGCCGGATCCCGTCATTGCCGTTGGACAAAGGCACCAGCCCGACGCCCAGCGCCAGCATGGTTTCCGGCGTGCCCGAACGCGGGAAGGTTCCGCTCAGGAAAACATCCGCGCTGCACAGGGACGCGCCGCAAAAGGGCTGCGCCGGCTGCGACAGGCACTCCACCGCGCGCCAGTCGAGGATGATGTCCTCGGTGCCGTCGCCATCGATATTGCCCGACAGCAGGTAATCCGGCCCCCGGTTCGCCGGTCCGTTGCATCCCGCGATCACCGCCTGATCGGCTGCAACCCGCATCGGCGTCGCCGCACCACCGCCATAGGCGGGCGCGAACTCGGCCAGCGCCGGCGGCACCGGAAACCCGGCGGCCACCCAGGCCTCGGCGCAGGTGCGCATCGCTGCACCGGCCGCCTCGGACAATCCGTCCACGGGCAGCTCCCAGGCCTGATCCTGCCCCGGCGCCAGCACCAGCCGGTCGGCCGCCCGCATCGCGCCCAGCATCGGATCGGCCATCGACAGGGTCAGTTCCCAGACCCCAGTCAGCTCGTTCAGCCCGATGGACGGCAGGCGATAGGCGGTCGCCCCGACCCAGAGAAAGATATCCGACCGTGCCTCGGCCCCCGGAATCAGCGCGCCGGAGAACTCCAGCCGGATCGTATAGGGCGCCGACACCGTCTCTTCATGCGCCCCGACCTGGATCGGCGGCAGCCGCGTGGCCGAGGGCGCGTTGCACGACAGCCAGACCTGCACCGGTTCGGGGCTGGCGCTGCCATAGACATAGGCGCCGTCGTCGGCCTTGCTGGCGACCCAGACCTGGGCCGCCGCCGGTCCGGCAAGGCCGATCAGAACAAGGGTGGCGGCGCGGATCATCGCGGTCTCCTCACCGCGCAGGGCGCGCGGCATTTTCAAGAATTCCCAGACAGTGTTATCCACCGTGCAGCTTTGGACAAGACCGCGCCGCCGCGCGATACTGCGCCACGCCGGTCAAAGGAGAGCCTCATGCCAGCCGACTACTACGCCCCCCACGGCGGCCATCCCCCGCAGGAGCAGCTGCTGACCGACCGGGCGATGTTCACCACCGCCTATGCGGTGATCCCCAAGGGGACGATGCGCGACATCACCACCTCCTTCCTGCCGCATTGGGACAAGACCCGCCTCTGGGTCATCGCGCGCCCGCTCTCGGGCTTTGCCGAGACCTTCTCGCATTACCTGATGGAGGTCGCCGCCGGTGGCGGCAGCACCCGCCCCGAGGCCGACCCCGATGCCGAGGGCGTGCTCTTCGTCACCGAGGGCGCGCTGACCCTGACCATCGCGGGCACCGATCACGTGATGGAGCCGGGCGGCTATGCCTACCTGCCGCCGGGCTGCGACTGGCGGCTGGCGAACCACGCCGGCCCCGAGGCGCGCTTTCACTGGATCCGCAAGCGCTATCAGCGCGCCGACGGGATCGACCTGCCCGATCCGATCGTGACCAACGAGCGCACGATCACCCCCGCCGCCATGCCGGGAACCGAAGGCCGCTGGGCGACCACCCGCTTCGTCGGTCTCGACGACATGCGGCACGACATGCATGTCACCATCGTGACCTTCCTGCCCGGCGGCACCATCCCCTTCGCCGAGACTCACGTGATGGAGCACGGGCTTTACGTGCTGCAGGGCAAAGCGGTCTACCGCCTCAATCAGGACTGGGTCGAGGTCGAGGCCGGCGATTACATGTGGCTGCGCGCCTTCTGCCCGCAGGCCTGCTATGCCGGCGGGCCGGGCCCGTTCCGCTATCTCCTCTACAAGGACGTGAACCGGCACATGCCCCTGTCGCTGCGCTGACCGCCCCCCATTGCGGCGCGCCGGAGCCGCTGGCATACCTCGCCCATGCGGATCGCCATCAATGGATTCGGCCGGATCGGCCGCACCGTGCTGCGCCAGGTTCTGACCGGCGCGGACCGGGATATCGACGTGGTGCGGATCAACGATATCGCACCGCTGGACATGTGCGCCTATCTCTTTGCCTGGGACAGCACCTTCGGGCCGTTTCCTTCGCCGGTGACGACGACAGAGGGGCGGATCGACGTGGCCGGGCGAAGCATCCCGGTCAGCCATTCGGCCGATCTCTCCGAGGTCGACCTCACCGGCGTCGACGTGCTGCTCGACTGCACCGGCATCGCCCGCACCTCGGATGTGGCCCGGCGCGGGATCGCGGCGGGCGCGCGCAAGGTGCTGATCTCCGGCCCCTCGCCCGCGGCCGAACTGACCGTGGTGCTGGGCGCCAACGACCACGCGCTGGGGGACGCAAAGGTGGTGTCGAACGCCTCCTGCACCACCAATGCGCTGGCACCGCTGGCCAAACTGCTTCACGGTCTCGGCGGGATCGAGCGGGCGCATATGACCACGATCCACTGCTATACCAACAGCCAACCCATGGTCGACGCGCCGCGCGGCGACTTTGCCCGCAGCCGGGGCGGCGCCCAGTCGATGGTGCCCACCACCACCAGCGCCGCACATCTGGTGGACGAGGTGCTGCCCGAACTCGCCGGCCGCATCACCGGCGCCGCGGTGCGGGTGCCGGTCGCCAGCGTCTCGGCGGTCGACCTGGTGGCCCAGCTCGCGCGCCCGGTGTCGCCCGAGGCGCTGCGCGCGGCGGTCGCGGCCTCGGAGGTGCTGGGCTGGACCGACCTGCCGCTGGTCTCCTCGGATCTCCGCGCGCGACCCGAGTCGCTGGTCATCGCCGGCCCCGAGACCCGCGCCGTCGGACCTCAGGTGCGCGTCTTCGGCTGGTATGACAACGAATGGGGCTTTTCGGCGCGCATGCTCGACGTCGCGGCGCTGATGGCGCGCGCCTGACATCCGCCTTGCGGCGGATTCGCTCCGCGGGGGATATTTTCAGCAAGAGGAAAAGGCGGCCTGCTTTTCCTCTTGCCATAAATATCCTGGGGGGCCGCCCGGAACGGGCGGCGGGGGCAAAGCCCCCTCCGGCCTCTCAGTCCAGCTCTTCCGGAAGGGCGAGATTCAGCACGATGGCGATGAAGGCCGCCGGCAGCAGGCCCGATGTCAGCAGGATCCTGAGCGTCGGGCCGAGGTGCTGCAGCGCTTCGGGCACCAGCTGCAGGCCGAAGCTGACCGACAGCGCCGTGGCGAAGATCACCATGTTGCGGCGATTCCAGGTCACCTCGGACAGCATGTTGACGCCGCTGGCGCAGACCATGCCGAACATCACGATCACGCCGCCGCCCAGCACATGCTCGGGCATGGTGCGGATCACCGCGCCGACCACCGGCATCAGCCCGCAGACGATCAGGAACAGCGCGCCGATGGTGACCACATGGCGGCTCATCACCCCGGTCATCGCCACCAGCCCGACGTTCTGGCTGAACGATGTGTTCGGCAGCGCCCCGAAGACGCCGGCGATGGCGGTGCCCAGACCGTCGGCGAAGGTGGCGCCCGCCACCTCCCTGTCGGTCGCCTCGCGCCCGGCGCCGCCCTTGGTGATCCCGTTGGTGTCGCCCACCGTTTCGATGGCCGAGACGATGGCCATGAAGCACATGCCGATCACGATGGCCCAGTTGATCTGAAAGCCGTATTTGAACGGCACCGGCAGCTCGAACAGCGCCGCCTTGCCGACATTGGCAAAGCTCACCTGCCCCATCGCCGCCGCGACGAGATAGCCCGCGACGATGCCGATGAAGACGGCCGCGACCGAGAGGAAACCTCGCGCGAAGAACTTGATCGCCAGCGTCACCAGTACCACGACGATGGCCGGCCCCCAATAGGCCCAGGAGCCGAAGCTGTCGGCCATCCCCACCGTGCGCTCGGCCACATCGGTGCCAAGCTTGCCGGCGGCGGCGAGATCCAGCGCCGCGGTGTGGCGCAGAACGCCGCCCGCGGCATACTGGATGCCGACCTTGATCAGCGCGAGGCCGATCATCAACACGATCAGCCCGGTCACCAGCGGCGGCAGGGCAAAGCGGATGCGCCCGACGATGAAGCCGAGGCAGAAGTGGAAGATGCCGCCCAGCATGACGCCGGTCATCAAGCCGCCCAATCCCCCGGCACCCAGCCCCGCGACGGCAGGGATCATGATCGGCACGAAGGCGAAGGAGGTTCCCTGCACGATCGGCAGCCGCGCGCCCACGGGGCCAAAGCCGATGGTCTGGAACAGAGTCGCGATGCCGGCGAAGAGCATCGACATCTGAATCATGTAGCTCATGTCCGGGAAGCCGAGCGCCCCCTGGTCCGAGCCGAAGCCGATCCCCGCCGCGCCGGCGACGATGATGGCGGGGGTGACGTTCGAGACGAACATCGCCAGCACGTGCTGGATGCCCAGCGGAATGGCCTGGGCCAGTGCCGGGGTGTAATTCGGATCGCGCAATTGCTCGGGCGTGCCGAGCGAGGTATAAGCCATTTCCCTGTTCCCTATCCGTTGCAGGTCGTTCCACCGGCCGCCTCTGTCGGGCGGCTTCGGATCAGCTGCGGTCGATGCGATACGGCGCGTCGAACCGGTATTCCTCGAGATTGGCGCCCGGACCGATCCGGTCGATCACGGCGAAGAGCCCCGGGGCATGCAGCGGCGTCAGCACGCCGTGCCAGGTGCCCCGGTGAAAGTTGATCGCCTGCCCCGGCGCGGTTTCGAAGGCCAGCGGCTGGCCGGGCGTGCCGCCCATGTCGGCGGCGACGATCACCAGGAAGGGGGTCAGCGACATCGGCACGAAGCACTGGCTGCCCTCGGGGTGCCGCTCGACCAGGTCGAGCGTATAGGGCAGCTCGCGCGGGATGGCATTGAACAGGCTGACCCCGGCGCGCCCGTCGCCAAAATCGAGCGTGGCGCGGTCGTGCCAGCGGCCGCACATCCCGGCGTTGATGATCCTGTCAGGCTCGCCTTCGCAGTCCAGCAGGTCACCGAAGGGCGCGAAGGCCGCGGCGGTGATCGGGCGGATGGCGATGTCGCGGCTCATGCGGGCAACAGCGCCCCCAGCCGCAGGTACGCGATGCGTTCCACCTGCCGGCAGGCGGTGGCGAATTCGGTGGCGCGGTCGTTCTCCAGCCGCGCGCGGAAGGCGGCCAGGATCGACGCACGGCTGTGGTCGCGCACCGCGATGATGAAGGGAAAGCCGAATTTCTCCACATAGGCGGCGTTCATCCGCGTGAACTGCGCGCGTTCCTCGTCGGTCAGCGCGTCCAGCCCCGCGCTCGCCTGTTCGGCGCTCGACTCGGCCGTCAGCCGTTTCGCTGCCGCCAGCTTGCCGGCCAGATCGGGGTGCGCCGTCAGCACGCCCAGCCGCTCCTCGTCCGAGGCCGTGCGGAACACACGCGCCAGCGCATTGTGTAGGCCCCCGGCGGTGTCGTGTGCGGGGCCCAGTTCCAGCTCGTGGGCGCGTTCGGCAATCCAGGGCGAGTGTTCGAAGATACCGCCATAGGCCGCGACAAAGGCGTCCTTCTCCATCAGGTGCGGACGCGGGCGCTCGGCCGGCGGATGCACCTTGGCCCAGTGTTCGGCGATCTGCAGGCGGGTGGCGAACCACACCCGGTCGTGCGACCTTGCATGGGCCAGGAAATTTTCCAGCGCGCGAATGCGCCCCGGCCGCCCGACCAGGCGGCAATGCAGCCCGACCGACATCATCTTGGCCTGCCCCGCCGCGCCCTCGGCATAAAGCGCGTCGAAGGTGTCGCGCAGATAGGCAAAGAACTGATCGCCCGAGTTGAAGCCCTGCGGGGTCGCGAATCGCATGTCGTTGCAGTCGAGCGTATAGGGCACGATCAGCTGGTCGCGCGCTCCCACCTTCGTCCAGTAGGGCAGATCGTCGTCATAGGTGTCGGCGACATAGTCGAACTGACCGGTCTCCGAGGCCAGCCGCACCGTGTTGATCGAGGCGCGCCCTTCATACCAGCCGCGCGGCGCCTCGCCGGTCACCTCGGTATGCAGCCGGATCGCCTCGGCGATGGCCGCGCGCTCGTCAGCCTCGGGCATGTCCTTGTGTTCGATCCATTTCAGCCCGTGGCTCGCGATCTCCCAGCCGGCCGCCTGCATCGCCGCCACCTGATCCGGCGAGCGGGCCAGCGCGGTGGCGACGCCATAAACGGTGATCGGCAGATCCTTCATCAGGCGATGCAGCCGCCAGAACCCGGCGCGCGCGCCGTATTCATAGATCGACTCCATGTTCCAGTGCCGCTGCCCCGGCCATTGCGCCGCGCCGACGATCTCGGACAGGAAGGCTTCGGAGGCGGCATCGCCATGCAGGATGTTGTTCTCGCCGCCTTCCTCGTAGTTCAGGACGATCTGCACCGCGATCCGCGCGCCGCCGGGCCACTGCGGGTCGGGCGGGGTCGCGCCATAACCGATCATGTCGCGCGGGTATCTGTTCATCCTGGGCACTCCGTTTGGCCCGTTCTACGTCATTGTTGGCACGGGCATTTTCAAAAAACAGCAAAAGCATTGTCAAACATGGCGGGTTTGCACAATGGTTGCGCCTGCGGCACAGGAAAGGGGCGACCGGAGGGCAAGCCAATGAGCGGATATCTGACAACCCATGTTCTGGACACCGCCCTGGGGCGCCCGGCCGAGGGCATCGCCATCGCGCTCTACAGGGTCAGCGGCAATTCCCACCGCAAGATCGCCGAGGCGGTGACCAATGGCGACGGCCGCACCGACACGCCGATCCTGCCCGAGAAAGAATTCGCCACCGGCACCTACGAACTGGTTTTCTTCACCGGCGACTATCTGCGCCGCACCGGGCAGACGACGGAGGATCCGCTGTTCCTCGATCAGGTGCCGATCCGGTTCGGCATGGCAGAGCAGGCGCATTACCATGTGCCCCTCCTGCTTTCGCCCTACGGCTATTCCACCTATCGCGGCAGCTGACGGCCCGCTCAGACCGGAAAGGTCAGGGTCAGGCGGCTGCCGCTCTCGTCGATATGCTGTTCCAGGCGGCCCGCGATCTTGGTCGCTGCGGCCTCGACCAGAGCGCGGCCCAGCCCCTCGGCATGGCTGGGGTCGGGGTCGTCGCTGCGGAGGCCGATGCCATTGTCCTGACAGATCATGCGCATGGCCCCCTCGCTCTCGGGTTCCAGCGTGACACTCACGGTGCCGGCGCGTCCGTCGGCAAATCCGTGCTTGATCGAATTGGCGATGAATTCGCTCACGATCATGGCCAGACCAACCGCCTTGCGTGCCGACAGGCGCACGCTGGCCAGACGGTGAACCACCGTAACCCCCTCCGGCGCGGCGCTTTCGATCAATCCGCAGACCCGCCCGAGATAGTCCGCCACGTCGACGCTGTGGGAATCCTCGGCGCCTTGGAGCGCCTCGTGCAGCGCCCCGACCGAGTTGATGCGGCGCTGCACCGCCTCCAGCACCTCGGACGCTGCCGGATCGGTGACGCCACGCGCATAGAGCCGAACCACGGAGGAAACCGATTGCAGCGAGTTCTTCACCCGGTGGTCCATCTCGCGGTGCAGCGCCTCGCGGTCGCGCAGCGACTGCCGCAGATCCAGCAGTTTCATCACCTGGCGGGCCAGCAGCCTCAGCGTGTCGCGTTGCAGGTCGGTCAGGCGGCGCGGTTTGTAATCCAGAACGCACAGCGTTCCGATCGGCAGCCCTTCGGCAGTGACCAGAGGCGCGCCGGCATAGAATAGCATCGCATTCTCCCCCACGCACAGCGGGTTTTCCACGGTGCGCGGATCGGTCCGGGTGTCGTGGATCTCGAGCAGCCCGTCCTCCAGGATGGCATGAGAGCAGATCGACTGGTCGAGCGGCGTCTCGCTTGCGTCAAGACCGGTCTTGGCCTTGAACCACTGGCGGTCATGGCTCACCAGGCTGACCAGCGCGATCGGCATGTCGCAGATGCGGGCGGCAAGATTCACGAAGTCGTCGAAATCGGATTCTGGCTGGGTGTCGAGGATGTCATAGGCGCGCAACGCGTCCAGACGTTCGCCCTGGCGGGGATGGGAATCGGCCAACATTGTCGCGGTTTCTGGTCACACTGGTACGGGAAAACGACAGCTAAGTAACAGCGCACCGGGGCATTTCCAATTGCCATTTCGACAGGTCTGCCAAGGCGCCAGGGCAGGTCACCTCACGCATCCTTCGCCACCCATCGGCAGCAATAGGACGGCACCCCGCCACAAGGTGGGATGCCGCCCGAAAAAGGTAGGTAATAGAAAGAGTTCTTCGTCTGTGTCCGGGGCAACCGACGCTTCCGCACCCAGCGCGAATGCAGCCTGCCGCCTAAATTTACTGCTATGTCCTGTCTTCCCCCTCTCGAAAAAACAGTCTGGAAATCACCCAGTGACCCCACGGAATGCCACATCCTGAGGGTCTGTCAACGCGCGCTTGCGACGATTTCCGAACCGGAAACACGTCATGCGGGCGCGCTCCTGGATAGCTACACTGATAGTAGTAATCCCTTCGGATTTTTCCGCGTCCCGAGGCGGGCGGAGGCCCCGCCGCGCAGGTTCATTTTTTTCAAAAAGAAAAACACGCCTCCCCTGCCGCTAAGCCCGATTTCACCGCTTTTTGGATGTTGCGCGCCCGTTAGGCGCGACTCACTTGTTCCGTGCCCAGGGCTTTTCCATCACCGGCGCCACCGGCGCCTCGTCGAGATAGGACCGGATCAAACGGTCGATCGCCTTGCGGGCCAGCCGCCCGTGCTCGCGCGAATAACCGAGGCTCGCCACAAAGCTCCAGTGCGCATGCATCATCGACACGAAGATGAACGAGAGCTCCTCGCAGGCCGTCACGCCCAGTTCGGGGTGGGCAATAGCCAGCTCGTGCACCACCACATGGCCCAGCGTGCGATACTGGTCGCACATGCGGTTCCGCAGCCGCTCGGACCCGACCGAATAGGCGATCAGCGCGTCATAGGCTTCCAGGTTGCCCGGCATCGGATGCCCGGCCGCCAGGTCGAAGAAGAAGTCGAGGAAGAAATCCAGCCGCTCCACCTTGCCCACCTGCACGATCCCGCTCAGCAGGATCTCGCGGTAGGTATTGGCCAGATAGTCGCACAGCTCGACGATCAGCGCGTCCACATCCGCGTAGTAATAGCGCACCAGCTGCCGCGACAGCCCGGCCTCGTTCGCCACGTTCTCGAAGGACAGCGCCTGCAGTCCACGGGTGCTGACAAGCGTCGCGGCGGCAGCAAGGATCTGCGGCTTCTTTTCGGCGGAAGAGTCGCGGGTCGTCAATTTCGGGCGTCCGGTGATCAGGGCTCTGGGTCCCCCGACGATACCACGCCTTGCCGAAAGTCAAAGCCTCCGGTTGATCCTATGCCGCCTTGTCCTCCGCCTCGCGGATCATCCGGGCAATCCGCTGGGCGGTGAAATCCATGAACAGCCGCGCCTTCGGGTCCTGATGGCGGCGGTGCGAATAAAGGCAGGCCATCTGCACCGGCAGCGGCGGCGTCTCCTGCGCGACGGCCACCAGCCGGCCTGCGCGCAGATGGTCGGCCACCTCGAACTCCGGCTTCAGCACGATGCCGTGACCGTCCAGCGCCCAGTCGGTCAGCACGTCGCCGTCGTCGCATTCACAGCGCCCGGTCACAGCAAAGCGCTGCGGGCCGTCGGGGGTGAGCAGGGTCCACTGGAACTCGGTCGCGCCCGGAAACCGCAGGTTCAGACAGTCGTGCCGGTCGCGGATCAGCTCGGCGCCATTTGCCGGCATCCCCCGCCGCGCGACATAGGACGGCGCGGCGCACAGCAGGCGGCGGCAGTCGGCGATCTTGCGGATCCGCAGCGTACTGTCGCTGGGCTGGCCCAGGAAGAACGCCAGATCCAGCCCCTCGGTCGTCAGGTCGACGGTCCGGTCCGACAGCCGCAGGCGGAAGTCGATCTCGGGATATTGCGCCAGGAACTCCGGCACCTGCGGCGCGATCAGCCGGCGCCCCACCCCCAGCGGCGCGGCGACATAAAGCGAACCGCGCGGGCTGTCGGTCAGCCGCATGACCGAGGCCTCGGCCTGTTCCAGCGTCTCAAGCACGGCGCAGGCCCCCTCATAGAAGGCGCGGCCATGCTCGGTCGGCGACAGGTTCCGCGTCGTGCGCTGGAAAAGCCGCACGTTCAGATGATCCTCCAGCTGGGAAATCCGCGCCGACGTCACCGCAGGCGACACCCGCAGATCGCGCCCGGCGGCGGACATGCTGCCAAGCTCGTAGACGCGGACGAAGGTGCGGATGTTGTCGAGATGGGACATTTTGCGTAGATTTTTGACAGTTCCGCCCTACTGTCAATCAATACCGAAGAACACATCGGATCGCCAGTCTGCGCGGTTTGCAACACAGGCATCGCGCCCATACCAAAATCCGCCTTTCCGGCAACCGGGCCCGTCCTTTCGCGTTTAACTCGGTGGTCAAGAGGTGCTAGGTCTTGGGGGCCGGACCAATGGTTGGAACCGGACGGTGACAGGGTGACAGGCGCGTGACGAAATCGGGGCATAAGCGGCAAGTCGGCTGGACACGCGGCGCGATGGCCGCACTGGCATTCCTGATGATCCCTCCGGCGGCGGAGGCCGCAGAAACCGTGCTGACCGCGCCCGGAGCGCCGGATGCGGTGACGGACCGGCTGCGCGCCGCCTCGGCGGTTCTGGCGGCCAGCAACGCCAAGGTCGAAGGCGCACAGGAACTTTATGCCGCCGCCCTCTCGGATTATCGCACGCTGGTCCAGGTGTTGTATGACGCGGGCTATTTCAGCCCGGTGGTCTCGATCCGCCTGGACGGACGCGAGGCGGCCGAGATCTCTTCGATCAGCCCGCCGCAGCAGGTGGCCAAGGTCGCGATCACGGTCGAACCGGGGCGCCCCTTCCGCTTTCGCACCGCGCGCATCGCGCCGGTGACGCAGGACACCGAACTTCCGCCCGATTTCGCGCCGGGCCGGCCCGCCAGCACGGCGGTGATCCGCGACGCCGGCGCCGCCGCCCGCGACGGCTGGCGGCGGGCGGGCTATGCCAAGGTCGCCGTTGGCCAGCAACGCATCACCGCGATCCATCCCAGCGCCGAGCTCGATGCCGATATCCGCCTTCTGCCGGGCCGCCAGCTGCGCTTTGGCAAGCTCTACGTCACCGGCGAGGACCGGGTGCGCGAGGCAGCCATCCTGCGCATCGCCGGCATTCCGACGGGCGAAATCTACGACCCCGAAACCGTCAAAAGGCTCGGCGCCCGGCTGCGCCGCACCGGCGCCTTCAAATCGGTCAGCATCGTCGAGTCCGAGACCGCCAATGCCGACGGCACGCTCGATTTCACCGCCGAGGTGCAAGAACAGCTGCCACGGCGCATCACCTTCGGCGCCGAGGTGCAATCGCGCTCGGGCGTCAACCTGTCGGCGGTCTGGCTGCATCGCAACCTCTTCGGCAATGCCGAGCGTCTGCGGCTGGAGGCCGATGTCCGCAACATCGGCGGCGACCAGCCCATCGACGGGTTGGTCTCCGCCCGCCTCGACATGCCGGCCCGTCTTGGCCGCGACAACAATGTCTTCTTCCTGACCGAACTGGAACGGATCGAGCGGCTGCACTACAACATGGACCGCTTCCTGATCGGCGTCGGTATCCGGCGCACCAAATCCGACCAGCTGTTCGGCGAGGCCTCGCTGACTCTCTCCACCGCGCGGGCGACCGATGCCTTCGGCGACCGAGACTTCAACCTGCTGTCGCTGCCCCTTCACGTGCAGCTCGACAAACGGGATTCCACCAACAACGCGACACGCGGCTATTTCGTCGATGCCACCGTCACCCCGTTCACCGGCTTCGGCCAGTCTGCCTCGGGGGTGGCCGCCAAGATCGACACGCGCGCCTATCTCAGCCTCAGCGAAAGCGGATCGATCGTGCTGGCCGGGCGCCTGCAGCTCGGCTCGGTCGTCGGAGCCAGCCTGTCGGAAATCTCGCCAGACCTTCTGTTCTACTCGGGCGGCGCTGGCACCGTGCGCGGCCATCCCTACCAGTCGCTCGGCATTCCCGTCGGCACCGATGTGGCCGGCGGCCGCTCGATCCTGGTGGCCAGCGCCGAGGTGCGCGCCAAGGTCACGGAAAAGATCGGCGTGGTCGGCTTCTTCGATTACGGCGCGGTCGACAGCAGCGCCTTTGTCGGCTCGGGCGCCGAGTCGCATTCGGGCGCGGGCATCGGCCTGCGCTATGACATCGGCGCCTTCGGCCCGATCCGCTTCGACATCGCCGCACCGGTCAGCGGGACAACCGATGACGGGCTGCAATTCTATCTCGGTATCGGGCAGTCCTTCTGATGCGGCGCGTTCTCCTCGCAACCTCCGTCACCCTGTGCCTCGCCACGCCGCTTGCGGCGCAAGAGAAAGAGTCGGGCGGCTTCATCGTCGATTTCCTGGAAAGCTCGCTGTCGGGCGACAATCGCTTTGTGACCGTGACCGGGCTGGACGGCGCGCTCAGTTCCCGTGCCACCCTGCAACGGCTCACCGTCGCCGATGACGAGGGTGTCTGGCTGACCATCACCGGCGCCGTGCTCGACTGGAACCGCAGCGCCCTGCTGCGGGGCAATCTCGTCGTCACCCAGCTTACCGCCGAGACCATCGAGGTCGCGCGCAAGCCCGGCACCACCACGACCGACGATCTGCCCACGCCCGAGGCCCAGCCCTTCAGCCTGCCCGACCTTCCGGTCGGCATCACCATCGACAAGCTCTCGGTCGGCCGCCTCTCGCTGGCCCAGCCGGTGGCGGGCATTGCCGCCGATCTGACCGCCGACGGGCGGCTCTCGCTGATCAGCGGCGCGCTCGACACCAAGATCGAGGTAGAGCGCATCGACCGTCCATCGGACCGGATCGCCCTGACCGCCACCTATGCCAACGACAGCCGCCAGATCGGACTCGACCTCGAAGTCACCGAAGCCGAGGGCGGGCTGGTCTCGCAACTCCTGAGCATTCCGGGCAGGCCCTCGGTGGACCTCACGGTAAAGGGCGAGGGCCCCGTCGGCGACTTTGCCGCCGACATCGCGCTGGCGACCGATGGCGCCGAGCGGGTCCGCGGCAAGGTCACGCTCGGCAACGACGAAGGCGGCGGGCTGGCCTTCGGCGCCGATCTGGGCGGCGATATCACCCCGATCCTCGCCGAAAGTTACCGCGAGTTCTTCGGCACCGACGCCCACCTGCTGCTGCAGGGTGTGACCGGCGCGGACGGCAGCCTTTCGATACCCCAGCTCTCGGTTCAGGCCAACGCGCTCGATCTGTCCGGCGCGCTGGCCATCGACGGCAATGGCCGGCTCACGAAGGCCGACCTTGCCGGCACCATCACCCCGCCCGAAGGCCAGACCGTCGTGCTCCCGCTCGGCGAACCGGCGGTGCAGGTGCGCCACGCCGAAGTCCGCGGCGGCTTCGACATCACCACCGGCAACAGCTGGACCCTGACCACCCGCGTCGATGGGCTGAACCGCAGCGGCATCACCGTCGAAGAGGCCAGGATCACGGCCTCCGGCGATTTCGAACAGGGCGACCAGCCCCGGCTCGACGGCACGCTCAGCGCCGGTCTGACCGGGCTCGACCTGCATGACGAGGCTTTGCAGCAGGCGGTCGGGGCCCAGGTGCAGCTGGACGGCCGGTTCGCCTGGGCGGGTGGCACCGCGCTCTCCCTCGAACAGATGGTGCTGACCGGAGAAGATTACACTGCGCGGCTTACCGCCCGGATCGACGGTCTGGCCACCGGCTTCGCGGTGGACGGACAGGCCGAGGTCGAGGCGACCGATCTCAGCCGATTTGCCGGTCTGGCCGACGTCGATCTCGGCGGCGCAGCCAGCCTGCGTCTGGTCGGCAACGGCGTGCCGCTGGGCGGCGCCTTCGATTTCCGCCTCGACGCCGAGGCCGACGACCTGACCACCGGCATCGCGCAGGTCGACCCGCTGATCGCCGGGCGCACCACCGTGGCGCTCGACGCGCGGCGCGACGAGACAGGCACCACGCTGCGCGCCTTCACGCTCGACGGCAAGGCCATCTCGGCCAATGCGCGCGGCACCCTGAAAACCGGCCAGGCCGACGTCACCTTCCGCGCCGCGCTGGACGAATTCGGGCAAGTCGTTCCGGCCTTCCCCGGCCCGGTGACGCTGACGGGCGATCTGACCCAGAAGGACCGCGACATCACGGGCGAGGTCCGCTTCTCCGGACCGAACAGCTCTTTCGCCGTGGCCAACGGCACTGCCAGCCTGGACGGCGCGCTGGACGTGACCTATCGCGCCCGCCTTGGCGGGCTCGACCGGCTGGTGCCCGCACTCGACGGTGTGCTGGCCGCCGAAGGCCGTGCCAGCCGCACCACCGAAGCCGCATGGACCGTGGGCGCCGAGGCCAGCGGCACCGCCGGTCTCTCGGGCAAGTTCCGCGCGCGTTTCAGCGAGGTCACCGGCATCGCCGATATCGGCTTTGACGCGGCGCTCGACCGGCTCGAACGGCTGGTGCCCCAGCTCAAGGGCAAGCTTGGCGCGCGCGGCATGGCCAGCCGCAACGAGAACGGCACCTGGCGCGCGGACGTGCGCACCGAGGGTACTGCCGGGATCGACGGCACCTTCGAGGCAACCTACGAAGAAGCGACCGGCGACGCGAAACTGACGTTCGATGCGCTGTTCGAGCGGCTGGAACGACTTGTGCCCGAACTGCGTGGCGACCTCGCCGCGCGCGGCCTGGCTGAACGCTCGGGCGACGGCCACTGGCAGGGCGAGGCCGACGTGAACGGCTCGGCCGGCATCTCGGGCCGCTTCGACGGCAACTTCGAGGAAAGCTCGGGCGACGTCGCGCTTGCCTTCGACGCGGCGCTGGCGCGGCTCGACCGGATCGTCCGTCAGTTCCCCGGCACCCTCAAGGCGCGCGGCACCGCAGCGCGCAAGGGCGCGGAATGGTCGCTCGACGCCGATGCGACCGGACCGGGCGGGATCGAGGCCGCGATGCTCGGCACCTACGACGAAGACCGCAAGATTGCCGACATGACGGCCAGGGGCCAGGCCCAGCTGGGCCTGGCCAACGCCTTCGTGCGGCCCAATACAATGTCAGGCCTCGCCCGCTTCGACCTCGCCCTCAGGGGCACCCCGGGGCTGGACGCTCTTGGCGGCACCGTCACCACCTCGGGCGCCAGCGTGGCGATTCCGAGCGTGGCGCAGGCCTTGACCGGGATAGATGCGACCGTCCGCATGGCCGACGGCACCGCGCGGATCGACCTCTCGGGCAGTTCGCGCGCCGGCGGCGGCTTCCGGGTCAGCGGCACCGCCGGGCTCGCCTCGCCCAACACAGCCGCCCTCGACATCGCCCTGAACGGGATCGTGCTGACCGACAACCTGACCTACAACACCACCGCCGATGGGCAGCTGCGCTTCAGCGGCCCGGCCTCCGGCGGCGGCACCCTCTCGGGGCGGATCGACTTCGGGCCCACCGAGATCAACGTCGCCACCGCCTCGGGCGCGGTCGGCGCGGCACCGATCCCAGACATCTTCCACGTCGGCGAACCTGCGGATTCGCGTCGCACCCGCGCCCGCGCCGGTCTGATCGGAAACGGCAATGGCGGCGGCGGTGGCGGCTCGCGGCCCATCGCGCTCGATCTCGTGCTCAGCGCGCCCAACCGCATCTTCGCCCGCGGCCGTGGCCTCGACGCCGAACTCGGCGGCGTTGTCACCGTCGGCGGCACCACCGACCGGGTCGTGCCCTCGGGCCAGATCTCGCTGATCCGCGGTGTCTTCGACATCCTCGGGCGGCGCCTCCAGCTCGACGAGGGTCGGATCACCATGCAGGGCCGGCTCGAACCCTATCTGGAATTCCGCGCCAGCACCTCGACCGGGGATGGCACCGCGACACTCTCGATCGCCGGCCCGCTCGAGGCGCCGGTGATCCAGGTAACCTCGGTGCCGGAACGGCCCAGCGAAGAGGCGCTGGCTCTGCTGCTCTTCGGCGACAAGTTCACCGAACTCTCGCCGCTCAAGATCGCCCAGCTGGGTGCCCAGCTCGCCACGCTCGGCGGCAGCGGCGGCGGCTTCCTCGGCAATATCCGCAAGGGCCTGGGCGTCGACTCGCTCGACCTCGGCACCGATGACGACGGCAATGCCAATGTCGGGATCGGCAGCTATATCAGCGAAAAGGTCTATGCCGACGTGAACGTGAACGCCGAAGGCGAGACCGAGGTGAACCTCAACCTCGACCTGACCGATTCATTGACCTTGAAAGGTTCTGTCGGCAATACCGGCGACACCGGTGTCGGGCTGTTCTTCGAGCGCGACTACTGAGCCGGGCCGGTTGCCCAAGGGGAAGCCGGACGAAATCCGTGGCGGATCTCGGGCGCGTCCCGAACCGACGCGCATAAGGGAGCGCCTGAATGTCCTTCACCACCCGGCCCGAGATCTGCGGGACCTTCGGCGCCGTCGCCTCGACCCATTGGATCGCCTCGGCGGTCGGGATGCGGATGCTCGAGCTCGGCGGCACCGCCGCCGATGCCGCGGCGGCGATGGGGTTTACCCTGAACGTGGTCGAACCGCATCTCAACGGCCCGCTGGGCGACATGCCGGCAATGATCTGGCCGGCCGGCGCCGATCACCCGCTGGTGATCTGCGGCCAGGGTGTTGCGCCCGCGGGGGCGACGATGGCCCACATGCGCGCCGAGGGGCTCAGCTCCATCCCCGGCTCGGGCCTGCTTGGCACCGTCGTGCCCGGCGCCTTCGACGCCTGGATGGTGATGCTGCGCGATCACGGGCGGCTGTCGCTGCGCGAGGTCCTGTCGCCAGCCATCCACTATGCCCGCGCCGGCCATCCGATGCTGCCGCGCGCGGCCGGGGTGATTGCCGGGCTGGCCGGCTTCTTCCGGGACGAATGGCCCACCAGCGCGGCCACCTGGCTGCCGCGCGGCACCGCGCCCGAGGGCGGCGCGCTTTTCGCCAATCCGACGCTGGCTGACACCTGGGACCGGCTGCTGACCGAGGCCGAGGCCGCGCAGGGCGGCCGCGAGACGCAGATCGAGGCGGCCCGGCGCGCCTTCTACAAGGGCTTCGTGGCCGAGACGATCGACCGCTGGATGCAGGAGGCCTGCGTGATGGACGCCGCAGGCGGCCGGCGCAGGGGCGTGCTGCGCGGGCAGGACATGGCCGACTGGGAGGCCAGCTACGAACCGGCGCTCGATGTGGATTACCACGGCTGGCAGGTGCTCAAGCCCGGGTTCTGGTCGCAGGGTCCGGTCTTCCTGCAGACGCTGCGCCTGCTGGAGGGCATGACGGTGGATCCCGACCGTCCGGCCGATTTCGTGCATCTGGTGACCGAGGCGATGAAGCTCGCCTTCGCCGACCGCGAGGCCTATTACGGCGACGCGCCGGGCGACTGGCCGCACCAGGCGCTGCTGGGCCGCGACTATGCTGAGGCGCGCAGCGCGCTGATCGGCGCGCAGGCCTCGGTCGAACAGCGGCCCGGACGCCTGCCCGGCTTCGAACAGCTCGCCGAAGCCGCCATCGCGCGCGCCGGTCGGCAGACCGAGGCGAAGGGCGTCGGCGCGGGGGAACCGACGATGGCCCATCTTTCGGACAAGCGCGGCGATACCGTGCATATCGACGCCATAGACCGCTGGGGCAACATGGTCTCGGCCACGCCCTCCGGTGGCTGGCTGCAATCCTCGCCGGTGGTGCCGGGCCTGGGGATGCCGCTGAACAGCCGCGCGCAGATGTTCTGGCTGGACGAAGGCCTGCCCTCCTCTCTGGTGCACGGCACCCGGCCGCGCACGACGCTCTCGCCCTCGATGGCGCGCGGACCGGACGGCCGGCGCCTTGCCTTCGGCACGCCCGGCGGCGACCAGCAGGACCAGTGGCAGCTGATCTGGTTCCTGCGCGTCGTGCATCAGGGCCTGAACCTGCAGGAGGCCGTGGACGCCCCGCTGTTCCATACCGCGCATTTCCAGGGGTCGTTCTGGCCGCGCGAGGTGCGCCCGGGCCACCTGATGATCGAACCGGCGGTGGGCGAGGCGGTGCTGGCCGACCTGCGCGCACGCGGCCACGCGGTCGAGGTCGCCGCCCCCTGGACTGTTGGCCGACTGACCGCGGCCTCCCAGGGCCCCGACGGTCTGATCCGCGCAGCGGCGACTCCGCGGCTGATGCAGGCCTATGCCATTGGGCGCTAGGGTATTAGGCGGTCCTTAACCCGCAGGGAGCTAGGGTTCGGAACGCCTGATTCCAACACGTGGGAGCCCGCATGGAAGAACTTCACTTCAACTGCCCCGCCTATCTGGCGCAGCGGTTCTGGCTGATGTGCGCCGAACGGCGTGAAACGCCTGGCGCGGTGCTGCGTGAATTCATGCTGACCGAGATCTCCAAGACCGACGCCGCCTTTGAATTCGACCTGCGGGCCATCACCGGGTTCGACGCCTGGGCGATCCGCGAGGGCAAGCAGTCCGCGTCCCGCAAGTAGCATTCGCTTGATCTGGCAGGCGCGATGCCAGAAGCTGGTCGCATTGCAGCCCGAGGTATTGTCATGCGTCTTGCCCTGTCCCTGGCCGGTATCGCCCTGTTCGCCGCCCTCCCTGCCGGGGCCGAGGAGTTCACCCTTTCCAGCCCGGTCACCGATGCCACCGTCTTTGAAATCGGCGCCGAGGTCGTGCGCCGCGTGCCCTTCTCGGTGCCCCCCGGCCGTCACCGCCTGATCCTTCAGGACCTGCCCGCCTCGGTCGATCTGGAATACGTCCGCGTCTCGGTCGACGGCGCGCAGGCCGGCCCGCTGACCCTGCGCCAGCAGCACACACCGCCCCGCGACCGCACGCCGACGCCCGAGGTGCAGGCCGCGATTGACAGGGTGGAGGCGCTGGAACGCCAGATTGACGGCGTGAAGGACCGCGCCGCCACCGCGCGCCTCGCCGCCGACGCTGCCGCGATCCGGCAGCAGTTTCTCGGCGACCTCGGCAAGGCCGAAGGGATGGCGACGGCGGGCATCGACGCCCTGCGCGCCCTGTCCCAGATGATCGGTGACGAGGCGCTGGATGCCGCCCGCGCCGCCCAGTCGGGCGAAATTGACGCGCGCCGGATCGAGCGCGCCCTCCCCGACCTCGAAGACCAGCTGGCCGATGCGAAACAGGCGCTCGACGCGCTCACGCCCGAACAGGAGGCCCGCGCCTATCTCGCTCAGGAGATCTCCGCCGGTGCCGCCGCCGAGGGCATGCTGACCGTCAGCTATTACACCGAGGATGCCTTCTGGCAGCCGGTCTATGACCTGCGGCTCGACCGCAAGGCGGGCCGGCTCGCGATCGACCGGGGCGCCTATGTCGCCCAGCACACCGGCGAAAGCTGGCGGGCGGTCAACCTCGTGCTTTCCACCGCCGCGCCCGCCGACCGGATGCAGCCGCGCGACATCTATCCGCGGCTCCGGCGGATCACCGATCCCGCGGCCGATACGGCCGAGGCCGGGGTCAGTTTCGCCCCGATGGCCGAACCTGTGGTTGTGGCTGAAACGAAGGCCATGGCCGATCTCAGCGGCTATGTGGCCGTCTATCGCTACCCCGATCCGGTCGACGTGGCCACCGATGCCGATGCCCTGCGGCTGCGGCTCGACACGCTTGATCTCGACGCCACCGTCTCGGCCCGCGCGGTGCCCGGCTATGGCGAGACGCCTGCCTTTCTCTCGGCCCATGTGGTCAACACCAGCGGCGAGGAGATCCTGCCCTCGATGCAGTCATCTCTCTACGTCGACGACACCTTCGTCGGGTCGGCGGCCACCGAAGGGCTGGCCGCGAACGACAAGACCGATCTGTTCTTCGGCCCGATCAAGGGCCTGCTGCTGAACCGTGTGATCGCGGCCGAGAACGAGGGGAACAGCGGGTTCATCAGCCGATCGAACCAGCAGGCCGAGACGGCCCGCCTGACCCTGCGCAACCTCACCGGCGAAAGCTGGAAGGTGCTGGTGCTCGACCAGTTGCCCTATGCGACACAGGACGATCTTACGATCACATGGAAGGCCGATCCGCGCCCGGATGTCACCGACTGGGAGGACAAGCGCGGCGTCCTCGCCTGGGACGTCGACATCGCGCCCGGCGAGGAAAAGCGCATCACCCTCGAACACACCCTAAGCTGGCCCGAGGGCAAGGTCCTGGAATAGCCGCCGGCGTCACACCGGAAGAAAGCGGCTCGACGCGGACTCGTAATAGGCCAGCCCGCCCTCGCCGATATCGGTCCAGAGACCGTGCAGGGTCAGCTGGCCTTCGTCCACCGCCTGTTTGACGAAGGGGAAGCTCATCAGGTTTTCCAGCGAGGCGATCACCGCGAACTGTTCCAGCGCGCGGGTCTGTTGCGGCACCTCGGCGATGTCCTTCACCAGCTCGAACTTCGGCTTGAGGATATCCATCCAGCGCCCGACAAAGCTTTCCTTCTGCTCCAGCTGGGGCGCATTGCCCTTGCACATGTCCAGACAGCCCTGAACCCCGCCGCACTGCGAATGGCCCAGCACGATCAGATGCGCGACGCGCAGCACGGTCACGGCGTATTCCACTGCCGCCGATGTGCCGTGCTGGTTGCCGTCCGGTTCGTAGGGCGGAACCAGGTTCGCGATATTGCGGTGAATGAAGAATTCGCCCTGATCGGCACCGAAGATCGAGGTCACGTGCACCCGGCTGTCACAGCACGAGATCACCATCGCGCGCGGATGCTGGCCGTCCGAGACCAGACGGCGGTACCAAGCCTGATTTTCCTTGTAGGTCGTGGCTTTCCAGCCGTGATAGCGCTGCACCAGATACTGCGGCAGGGGGCGGGCCTTGTCCAAAACGACTCTCCTTGCAGATTTGCCTGCCCAGCAGATAGCGGGACTTCTCACCGAATTTAAGGGATTAATGTACTTGCCCTCAACCTTTTGCAAACATCCATGGCGCAAGGTCCAACCGGCCGTGGGGGCTAAAGGGAAATTGGGGTGATCGTGGTGGCCGACGTGCTGGACCTTGTACAATCCGAAACCGTGCGGCTCGATCCCGACCGCCTGCACGGGCTCTACCTGCAACTCGGCGAGGCCGGGGCCGAGGATGTGGTCTCGCGCGCGATCGAGGAGCTTGCCGTACGCCTGGCCCATTGCGAACGGCTGTGGCGGTCGCACGCCCTGGGGGATCTCCGCAAGAGCGCGCGGTCGCTGATCGCGATCTCGGATCAGGTCGGCATGACGACCCTCGCGCGGGTCGCTGGCGACGTCACCTGCGCCATCGACTCCGACGATCATATCGCGTTGGGGGCGACGCTGTTCCGCCTGATGCGCATTGGCGAGCGCTCGCTGACCGCGGTCTGGGATCTGCAGGACATTTCGGTCTGATCCGGGGCACCCCCCCTTGCGGCCCGCGCGACGCCCGCTAGGCTGCGCGGCGTATATCCCGACGCAAGAGAGCCCCATGCCCTACCAGTTCGCCGCCCCGACCGACACCGCCCTGCCCCTGCATGTGATCGAGACCGAGGCGCTTGACAGCTGGCTTGCGGCGCAGGCGCCCGAGGTTTCGTCCTGGGTGCGACTGAACGGATTTGCCGCGCGGATCGGCCAGGCGCTGCTGGTGCCCGGACCTGGCGGGCTCGCCCTGATGGCCTTGGCCGGCTACGGTTCGGAAGAAGACCGGGCGCGCGGTCACTTCGCGCTGGCCGCTGCGGCACAGAAACTGCCCGAGGGCACCTATGCGCTGGCCTCGGGGCTGGACGGAGCGGAACGCGAGACAGAATGCCTCGGCTGGCTGCTCTGCGACTATGCCTTCGACCGCTATCGCAGCCGCAAGGCGCGGGCCGTGAATCTGGTCGCCCCCGATGGCATCGACGCCAAGCGCATCGAGGCCATCGCCGCCGCCGAGACGCTGGTGCGCGATCTGGTCAACACCCCCACCTCCGACATGGGGCCGGACAAGCTGGAAGAGGCCGCCGCCGCCCTCGCGAAGGCCCATGGCGCGGCCGTCTCGACAATCACTGGCGACGACCTGCTGGCGCAGAACTTCCCGATGATCCACGCCGTCGGCCGCGCCTCGGCCACCGCGCCTCGGCTGATCGAGTTCCGCTGGGGCGACACCGGGCCAAAGCTGACCTTGGTCGGCAAGGGCGTCTGTTTCGACACCGGCGGCCTCGATCTCAAGCCCGCCGCCAACATGAAGCTGATGAAGAAGGACATGGGCGGCGCGGCCAATGTGCTGGGACTTGCCAGCATGATCATGGCGCTGAAGCTGCCGGTGCAGCTGCGTGTGCTGATCCCAGCCGTCGAAAATTCGGTCGCCGGCAACGCCTTCCGCCCCGGAGACATCCTGACCTCGCGCAAGGGCCTGACGGTCGAGATCAACAACACCGACGCCGAGGGCCGGCTGGTGCTGGCCGACGCGCTGGCGCTGGCGGCCGAGGAGGCGCCCGACCTGATGATCTCGATGGCGACCCTCACCGGTGCGGCCCGTGTCGCGGTCGGGCCGGACATCGCGCCCTTCTACACCGATGACGACGCCGCCGCCGCCGCGCTGGCACAGGCGGCGAAGGCGGTCGACGACCCGGTCTGGCGGATGCCCTTCCACGCGCCCTACGAAAAGCGGATCGAGCCGGGCATCGCCGATCTCGACAACGCGCCCGAGGGCGGCTTTGCCGGTTCGATCACCGCCGCGCTCTTTCTGCGCCGCTTTGCCGGGGCTGGCCGCTACATGCATTTCGACATCTACGCCTGGCAGCCCGGCAGCGAACCGGCCCAGCCCAAGGGCGGCGTCGGCCAGGGCATCCGCGCGCTGTTCCAGGCGCTTCCCGGGCTCGCCTCGAAATGACCGATCCCCGCCTCACCCTCTCCAACGGCCGTGTCGCGCATGACTCGCTGCGCGGCCAGGTCCAGGCCGACAGCTATGTGCCCGGCCAGCTTCGCCGCATCGCCCATCCCGTGGCCGACCTGCTGCGCGCCGCCGGACCGGGGCGGCTGGACCGCCAGCTGCTCATGGGCGAGCCGTTTCTCGAAATCGACCGGCTGAACGGCTACAGCTTCGGGCGGGCCGAACTGAACGGCTACGTCGGATGGGTGCCGACCAAAGCGCTGGACGACGGCCCGGCGGCCACGCACCGGGTCTGCGTGCGCACCACGCTTGCCTTCCGCGCGCCCGACATCAAGACCCCCGGCCCGGTCCCGCTCAGCCTGAACAGCCGCCTGAGCGTTATCCGCGAGGAAGGCCGCTTTTTCGTCACTGATGAAGAACGCTATATCCCGGCCAGCCATCTCGCCCCGCTGGATAGCCCTGCAACCGATCCGATCGCTGTGGCCCGGCTGCTGCTTGGCACGCCCTATCTCTGGGGCGGCAACTCGGCCTTCGGGATCGACTGTTCCGGTCTGGTGCAACTCGCGGCCCAGGCCTGCGGCCTGCCCTGCGCCGGCGACAGCGACCTGCAAAGCACCAGCATCGGCCAGCCGATGCCCGAGGGCACACCTCCCGCGCCCGGCGATCTGCTGTTCTGGCCCGGACATGTGGTGACGGTTGCAACGCCCGAGACCATCCTCCACGCCAATGCGCATTACATGGCGGTGGTGGAAGAACCGATCGCCGAAGGCCTCGCCCGCATGGGCCCGCCCCGCGCGCACCGGCGGCGGGTCTAGTCGACCGGGCGGATCAGCTTGCGCTCGAGCACGCGCAGCACGGTCTTCAGATCGTGCCCGCGCTTCAGAACGCGGCCGTCCATGCCGACCACCGCATACATCCCCTGTCGCCCGCGCAGCCGCGGCTGCTTTTCGATGCGGTAGAGCGGATGCTCGGCGGTGCGGCGGAAGACGGAAAACACCGCCATCTCGCGCAGGCAGGAAATGCCGTAGTCACGCCACTCTCCGGCAGCCACCATGCGGCCATAAAGCGTCAGGATATCCTGCATCTCGCGCCGGTCGAAGGCGACCTGTTCCGGGGCATGGGGAAACGGATAGGGCTGCTGGATCGTCATGCCCCAAGCCTCGCGCCAAACGCGCGGCAAATCAAGCCCGTTGCGCCCCGCCAAAGCGCAGCGCAAAGCGGTCTGCCGCCTCGGGCATTGCCTCCAGATCGCCGTCCGCGCTGCCCAGCCAGACCTCGGCCAGGGGTGCGATCCGCCCGTAGGCATCCGCCACCGCCTGACGGGGGTCCGCCAAAGGCGAATCCGCCGGCATCAGCTCGGCCGGAAACTGCGGATAGCGCAGGACGATCCGCCGCCAGCGGTGGATCAGCAGCATCCGCGCCGCGGCGGCATCCAGCGGCGCGGTTATCGGCACCGAATGCAGCGCCTTCAGATCGCGCGCCAGACCCTCCAGCGCGGCGCGGTGCGAGTCGCTCAGCAAAGCGGCGCGATAGGCGTCCGACAGGACATCGATCCGCCCGGTCAGCCGCAGATCGGCATCGCCCCCCGGCTCTTCGGCCGGAGTCAAAATGATCTCGGGCGCGCCACTGCTCAGGCTGACGCTCAGCGCCCAGTCGGTCACCGGCTCTCGGCGCGGTGGCGCGTAAATCCGCGTGGTCGCCGGCGCGAATTTGGCCAGCCCCTCGTCGCTCAGCCGATAGAGGCTCGACCGCCCCCGCCGCTCGCTGCTGACCCAGCCATCCTGCCCCAGCCGCGACATCGCCGTGCGCATGGTGCCCTGTTCGATCCCGACCCGGCCCAGCAGCCGGCCCAGCCGCGCCGAGGACATCGCCCCGCCCCGGTGCTGCACCAGATCGCCAAAGGCGGTGATGACCAGCGACCAGACGCGCAGGCGGCCCTGCGCATGCAGGCTTTCGATCAGCGGGGCAATCGGATCGCTCATGGGGACATGGCCTTAGCGGCCGGTGCGCGGGATCACAAGCCAGCGCAGGATCAGGCCGACTTGTTCAGGCGCTCCTCGAGCACGTCGAAGGGCACGCCGGGCTCGTCCTTGGCCACGCGGATCACCAGCGAGGTCTTGACGCTGGCGACATTCGGCGCGGTCAGCAGCTGGCCGGTCAGGAAGGACTGGAAACTGCTCAGATCCGGCGCCACGCATTTCAGGATGAAATCCACCTCGCCGTTCAGCATATGGCACTCGCGCACCAGCGGCCAGGCGCGGCAGCGGTTCTCGAAGGCCGACAGCGCCGTCTCGGCCTGGCTGTCGAGCCCGACCATGACAAAGACCTGCACCTCGAACCCCAGTTCGCGCGCATTGATGTCGGCGTGATAGCCTCCGATCAGCCCGGCCTCTTCCAGCGTTCGCACCCGCCGCAGGCAGGGCGGGGCCGAGATGCCGACCCGGCGCGCCAGCTCGACGTTCGTCATGCGGCCATCGGCCTGCAATTCGGACAGGATCATGCGGTCGATCGGATCGAGGCGTGCGGCAACCATAAGTGCTCCGGATTTTTTCCGTTTGTTATAGCAGGCAACCGGCAGACGCAATAATGTTGCAGGCGCACGCAATTATCTTCCTGCCCCCTGCCGCAAAATGAGGCCCCAAATCGGGGGTTCAATCCGGGCGGTGCGATGGCTATATCCGGGACAGGCTGCCACTGCGACTTTGGGGGACGACATGGCCGAGACACGTCACAGCAGGGTTCTGATCATCGGCTCGGGGCCGGCGGGATATACCGCCGGGGTCTATGCCTCGCGCGCCATGCTGAAACCGCTGCTGGTGCAGGGGATCGAACCGGGCGGCCAGCTGACCACCACCACCGAGGTCGAGAACTGGCCCGGTGACACCGAGGTGCAGGGCCCCGACCTGATGGTGCGGATGGAGTCCCACGCCAGGGCGATGGGCTGCGAGATCGTCGGCGACATCATCACCTCGCTGGACCTGTCGAAACGCCCCTTCACCGCCAAGGGCGACAGCGGCACCACCTATACCGCCGACGCGGTGATCCTTGCCACCGGCGCGCGCGCCCGCTGGCTGGGGCTGCCGAGCGAAGAGAAATTCAAGGGCTTCGGCGTCAGCGCCTGCGCCACCTGCGACGGCTTCTTCTATCGCGGCCAGGAAATCGTGGTCATCGGCGGCGGCAACACCGCCGTGGAAGAGGCGCTGTTCCTCACCAACTTCGCCTCGAAGGTCACGCTGATCCACCGCCGCGACGAGCTGCGCGCCGAACGCATCCTGCAGGACCGCCTGTTCAAGAACCCCAAGATCGTCCCGCTCTGGTTCCACGAACTCGACGAGGTCGTCGGCGCAGACAACCCGCTGGGGGTCGAGGCCGTGCGCGTCAGGAACGTCAAGACCGGCGAGATCACCGAGATCCCGGCCAAGGGCGTCTTTGTCGCGATCGGCCACTCGCCGGCCAGCGAACTGGTCAAGGACCAGCTTGAAACCCATCACGGCGGCTATGTGGTCGTGAAACCGGGCTCGACCGAAACCTCGATCCCCGGCGTCTTTGCTGCGGGCGACCTGACCGACCACGTCTATCGCCAGGCGGTGACCAGCGCCGGCATGGGCTGCATGGCCGCGCTCGACGCCGAGCGTTTCCTCGCGGCGGAAGAGTCGGCCGTTCCCGCCGCGTCGGCCGCCGAGTGACCGCGCAAGCGCCCGCCGCTTGACCTCGGACGGCGCGCGCCGCAGACTTTCCCGAACGGCCGACAACGGAGTTCGGGTGTGACCACGATCTGGCGCGGCAATTGGGTGACACGGGCGCGCATCGTCTCGGGCCTGGTGCTCTTTGCCTATGCGCTGTTCCATTTCCTCAACATCGGCCTTGGCCTGTTCTCGCCCGACCTGATGGACCGCGCGCAGGGCTGGCGCCAGGTCGTCACCCGCAACCCGCTTGGCGCGGCGGTGCTCTACGGCGCGCTGCTGACCCACGCGGGCCTTGCCCTGTGGAAACTCGCCGGCCGGCGCACGCTGCGGATGCCGCTCTGGGAGGCCACCCAGATCGCGCTCGGTCTGATCATCCCGCTGCTGCTGATCGTCCACATCGTCTTCACCCGCGTCGCCCACTCGGCCTATGGGGTGGACGACAGGTTCGTCTACCTGATCGGGCTGATCTTCGGGTCCAAGGACGGCTGGCTGCAAAGCCTGCTGCTGCTGATCGTCTGGACCCATGGCTGCATGGGCCTGCACTTCTGGCTGCGCGGCGAACCGCGCTGGCGCCGCGGCCTGCCCTGGCTGATCGCGCTGGCCACGCTGGTGCCGTTCTTCGCCCTCGCCGGTTTCCTGACCGAAGGGCGCCGCATCGCCGCGGTCTTCGCGGACCCCGACCTGCGCGCCTCGATCCGCGCGGCGCTGCACTGGCCCGACCGCGACACCTTCGTCGCGCTGATCTCGATCCAGAAAACAACCGAATGGATCTACTGGGGCCTGCTCGCACTGGTCGCCGCGGTCTATCTCGGGCGCAGGCTGCGGCGCGGACGGCAGGCGGTGCGCGTGCGCTATATCGACGGGCCGGACATCTCCTCGCCGCGCGGACCGACACTGCTGGAAATGTCGCGCGCCAACGGCGTGCCCCATACCGCGCTTTGCGGCGGGCGCGGCCGCTGCACCACCTGCCGCGTGCTGGTCGAGGAAGGCGCCGACCTGCTGCACCCGCCCTCCGAGGCCGAGGCGAAAAGCCTCGCCGCCGTCGGCGCGCCGCCCGGCACCCGCCTTGCCTGCCAGATCCGCCCGGTCCAGCCGCTGACCGTCTTCCGCGTCTTCCGCCCCGACGGCCGGCGCAACCGCGCCCATGCCAGCCAGGGCCAGGAACGCCGCATGGCGGTGCTGTTCCTCGACATCCGCGGCTTTACCGCGCGCACGACCGGGCAGCTGCCCTACGACGTGGTCTTCCTGCTGAACCGCTTCTTCGACGCCATCGTTCCCGCCATCACCGCCTCGGGCGGCGTGGTCGACAAATACCTGGGCGACGGACTGCTCGCCCTGTTCGAGGCCCCGGACGAGGCAACCTCGGCCCGCGCCGCACTGCGCGCGGCCGCCGGGATCGGTCGCGCGCTCGCCACCTTCAACCAGGGCCTCGCCTCGGAAGGCGCGTCCGCCATCCGCATCGGCATCGGCCTGCACCTCGGCGATCTGGTTCAGGGCGAGATCGGTGCCGCCGGCCATGCGCCCCGCACGATCATCGGCGAGACGGTGAACGCCGCCAGCCGGCTCGAGGCGATGACCAAGGACATGGCGGTCGAGGCGCTGGTCTCCGGCCCGCTGCTGACCGGCGCCGGGCTCGACACCGCGGACATGGCGCTCGTCACGCTGGAGCTGCGCGGCGTGGCCGAACCGGTGGCCGCGCTGCCGCTCAAGCACGCCGCCGAGATTGCCGCCCTGCTCGAGCCCGCGGTTCCCGTCGCCTGAATCGGCGGTTCGCCGCGCCAAAAAAGCCCGCCGCCCAGAAATCCGTCATGCAACTCTAGACTTTCGCCCTGCCTTATGGGTAAGCGCGCCGCGAAGGGCTATTGGCCCCCGTGCGACACGACCAACCGAAAGATTGAGATGAACATGCTTAGCAACCTGGCCCCGGTCCCCGAGCTTTATGTATCCTACGACTCGGCACAAAAGCTGAAGGTCGAAGCCGCCAGCCTCAAAAGCCACGACCTGACCCCGCGCCAGATCTGCGACCTTGAACTGCTGATGAACGGCGGGTTCTTCCCGCTCAAGGGCTTCCTGTCGGAAGCCGATTACGACGGCGTGGTCGAGAACATGCGCCTGGCCGACGGCACGCTCTGGCCGATGCCGATCACGCTCGACGTGTCCGAGAAATTCGCCGAAGGGCTCGAGATCGGCGAAGACATCGCGCTGCGCGACCAGGAAGGCGTGATCCTCGCGACGATGACCGTGACCGACCGTTGGGTGCCGAACAAGGCCAACGAGGCGGCCAAGGTCTTTGGCGCCGACGACTCGGCGCACCCGGCCGTCAACTACCTGCACAACACCGCCGGCAAGGTCTATCTCGGCGGTCCGGTGACCGGCATCCAGCAGCCGATCCACTATGACTTCCGCGCCCGCCGCGACACCCCGAACGAATTGCGCGCATGGTTCCGCAAGGTCGGCTGGCGCCGCATCGTCGCCTTCCAGACCCGCAATCCGCTGCACCGCGCCCACCAGGAACTGACCTTCCGCGCCGCGAAAGAGGCGCAGGCCAACCTGCTGATCCATCCCGTGGTCGGCATGACCAAGCCGGGCGACGTCGATCACTTCACCCGCGTGCGCTGCTACGAGGCGGTGCTCGACAAGTATCCCGCCGCCACCACCAACATGAGCCTGCTGAACCTGGCGATGCGCATGGCCGGCCCGCGCGAGGCGGTCTGGCACGGGATCATCCGCCGCAACCACGGCTGCACCCACTTCATCGTCGGCCGCGACCACGCCGGCCCGGGCAAGAACAGCCAGGGCAAGGATTTCTACGGCCCCTACGACGCCCAGGAGTTGTTCAAGCAGTATGAGGACGAAATCGGCGTCGAAATGGTCGACTTCAAGCACATGGTCTACGTGCAGGAGAAGGCGCAGTATTACCCGGCGAACGAGGTGCCCGAGGGCGACACCGTGCTCGACATCTCGGGCACCGAACTGCGCCGCCGTCTGGCCGAGGGGCTGGAGATCCCGGAATGGTTCTCCTTCCCCGAAGTGGTGAAGGAGTTGCGCCGCACGCGTCCGCCGCGGTCGCAACAGGGCTTCACCGTCTTCTTCACCGGCTTCTCCGGCTCGGGCAAGTCGACCATCGCCAACGCGCTGATGGTCAAGCTGATGGAGATGGGCGGCCGCCCGGTGACGCTGCTCGACGGCGACATCGTGCGCAAGAACCTCAGCTCGGAGCTCGGCTTCTCGAAAGAGCATCGCGACCTGAACATCCGCCGCATCGGCTATGTCGCCTCCGAGATCACCAAGAACGGCGGTATCGCCATCTGCGCCCCGATCGCGCCCTATGCCACGACCCGGCGCGCGGTGCGCGAGGATGTGGAACAATACGGCGCCTTCCTCGAAGTGCATGTCGCAACCTCCATCGAGGAATGCGAACGGCGCGACCGCAAGGGTCTCTACAAGCTGGCGCGCGAGGGCAAGATCAAGGAATTCACCGGGATCTCCGACCCCTATGACGTTCCCGAAAACCCCGAGCTGCGGGTCGAGACGGAAGGCTCCGACGTCGACAACTGCGCGCATCAGGTCCTGCTCAAGCTCGAGAACATGGGCCTGATCGCCGGCTGAGACGGCGCAATCGCGACTGCGGCGCGATGCCTCCGGCGGGAGTATTTGACAAGAGAAGAAGCAGGGGGCGCGCCGGAAACGGGGCGCCCCTTCGCATTCAGGGAGGCGCGTCAGAGCGAGGCGAGCAAGGCCCGTGCCGCGCGCTCCTCGACCCGCGCGTAGGGGTCGAGCACCGGCTGCAACGCCTGAAGGCGCGGCAGGCGCGCGGCGTAATCCGCCTCCGACATGGCCAGCACGGCGCGGCGGATATCCTCCTCGCCGGAGCACAGGATGATGCCCGCGGGGTCGAAGAAATCCTCGATATTGGGACAACC
The DNA here is from genome assembly GCF_042654245.1 of Seohaeicola nanhaiensis. Classification (NCBI taxonomy): domain Bacteria; kingdom Pseudomonadati; phylum Pseudomonadota; class Alphaproteobacteria; order Rhodobacterales; family Roseobacteraceae; genus Seohaeicola; species Seohaeicola nanhaiensis. The sequence continues at coordinate 243,516 of NZ_JBHSGI010000033.1, read as the reverse complement.
CCAATAGATCGGTATGGTCGAACAGAAAACGGCGTCCAGCAGTTTCTCCGAGAAGTAATTTCGCTCGCGCACGTTCTCGATCACCACCGAATAGCGATAGCGCGCCAGCCCTTCGGCCTTCTGCCCGAAAGGCGCGTAGCCGCCGCCCAGCAGCTCTACATCCTGCCCCGTCTCGCGCGCCCAGTCGGCGACGGCGTGGCGCAGCTGGTGCCCTTCGCTGTCGCGCTTGGCCGAGGCGATCAGCGAACACATCCGGTCCTTGGTCACGTCGAGGGTGCGCCATTCCGGCACCCAGGTCGATCCGAGTGGAAAGAAAATGCCGTTCGGGATCCGCGTCAGCAGCGTTTCGTCGAAGGTCAGGATCCGGAAGAACCGCCGCCAGGTCAGGCGCAGGAGCGCATGATGGCGCGCGTGGATGAAGGCCGGTTCGAACAGCATCAGCGAGACCTTCGCCTGGATCGCCGCGCGCCGCCGGAAATGGGTCAGCGTGCGCGGATACATCAGCAGGTGATCCTGCGGCCGCATGTCCGCGACCGTGCCGCCGAACAGCCGGTCGGGGCAGCCCAGCGGCCAGATCAGATCCTCCACCGGCGTGGCCTGAAGGCCCGACTTCTGGTGATGTCCATAGGGCAGGACGGCAATCGCCGGCTCATAGGGCATGGCGCTCAACGCTCCCCGCCCGGCAGGTCGACCTCGCCGCGCATCAGCACGAACCCCTGCCCCGCCACGCGGATGCCGGTCATCGCCTCGGGCGGACCCATCCGGGTGACGGTGGCCGTGCCGGGCCGTCCCATCCAGTGCCCCTGCTCGGCGGTGAAGCTGTCCAGCGTCATCAGTCCGTGCTTCCAGAGATAGGCCGCCATCGCCCCGGTGGCCGAGCCGGTGAACGGATCCTCGGCCGGGCTGGGTGGCGCGAGCAGCAGGCGTGAGAAGGTGTCGCCCGCCTCGGTGGCGCCCTGCAACGTGACCAGAAACGGCTCGGCCATGTCCGACCCGGCAAACCCGGCGCTTTCGGCCACGCGCCGCAACGCCTCGACATTCAGCCGCGCGGCACGCAGGGCCGCATGATCGCGCAGCACCGTGATGCAGAAGGGCAGCCCGGTCGACACGACCTGCGGCTGGCCGACGATATCCTCGGGCGACAGTCGGATCGCCTGCGCCACCAGCGAGCGTTCCACCTCGGCCCCGAAAACCGGCGCGATCTGGGTCATGACGATCCGGTCGCCCTCGAAGGCGACCGGGATCACCCCCGCCCCGGTCTCCAGCGTGATGCGCGCGCCCGCGATCATCCCGCGCGACCGCATGGCGGCCACCGTGGCGATGGTGGGATGCCCGGCAAAGGGGATCTCGCGGCTGGCCAGGAAATAGCGCACGCGCACGTCGGCCACATCGGAGGGTCCGGTAAAGGTGCATTCGACCAGCGAGGTCTCGCGCACGAAGGCTGTCGCGGTGGCCTCGTCCAGCACCGCCCCGCCATGCACCACCGCACAGCCGTTGCCGCCGAAGGCCCGGTCGGCAAAGGCATCGACCCAGTCGAATTGGAACAGGCTCATGGATTCGGGCCTTTCGTGCACACCTTCGTTATCCGTAGATGGCCTGTTCCCGCCGCCCGCACAAGTCGCGCCCGCGTTTTCGGCGACGGAGCGCAAATGGCCCCCTGCGCGCCATGATTGCGCCCGTATTTCCCGCGAGCCTGCGCCCGGGCTCCGCGAAGCGGGCCGGCATCGGCAGAATGCAGAGGGACAGAAAGAATGGATCTGGTCATCGACCTGTTGCGCGAGAGCGCGATCAACGTGGTTCAGGCCCTGACCTACATGCTCATTCCGGCGGTGGTCTTCCTTGGTCTCGGCTGGCACTTCAAGGGCCGCGACTTTCTCCCGGATCTGCGAAGCGCCCTCCCCGAAACCGGGCTCACGCTCAAGATCCTGGTCTTCAACGCCCTCTTCGCAGGCCCGGTATTGGCCGTTGTCATCACCGCGCTGCATTCATGGCTGGTGACCAACGACCTCGTGCTGTTCCGCCCCGAAAGCTGGGCCAGCCTGCCAACCGTCCTCGTGCTGTTCCTTGCCGTCTTCCTGGCCGATTTCTTCAGCTACTGGCGTCACCGGCTCGACCATTCGGCGCTGCTCTGGCCCGCGCATGCGGTCCACCACTCCGACACCCATGTGACCTGGATCACGACCAACCGCTGGCACCCGATCAACCTGCTCACGGTCCACGGGCTGGTCGGCAGTGCCATTCTGATGATGGGTTTTCCCGCCTATGCGGTGATCTTCAACGGGATGCTGCGCGGCTATTACGGCTATTTCATCCACGCCGACCTGCCCTTCACCTTCGGGCGGTGGGGCAAGTACATCGTCTCGCCCGCGATGCATCGCTGGCATCACTCGGCCGAGGAAAAGGCCTTCGACAAGAACTTTGCCGAAATCTTCTGCCTGTTCGACCGGATGTTCGGGACCTTCTACCTGCCCGGTCCCTGTGACGGGCCGCTCGGCGTGGCCGACGACATGCAGCCGACGCTCAAAAGCCAGATGAGCTATCCGCTGCGCCCCAGCGCCTACGCGCGCCTTGTCCGCCGCGCCCCGACATCGGAAGAGACGGCAGCCTGACAGGCACCCGGCGGGGCAACAGCCCCGCCGTCGCGTTCAGTGCACGTTGACCGGCGCATAGTCGTGCTGGCGGGCCAGCATGAAGGCCAGCTTGCGGTCGGCGACCAGCGCCAGCTGGTGGCCGTCCGAGTCGTGCACGGCGTAGATAAGTTCCAGTTCGCCCGCCTCGGCCTTGAGCGCCTCCGGCAGGTCGGCCACCTGGACCGGCTTGACGTAGACAATACCCTTGCCGGGCTCCTGGAAATCGAATGGCGTGTTCATGGCTTACCCCTTCCTTATTCTGATCGTCTGAACCACGGTTTCGGGAACCGCGCGCGACAGGTCGATGTGCAGCAAACCGTTCTCAATCACGGCCTCTCCCACCTCAACGCCCTCAGCAAGCACAAAGCTCCGCTGAAATTGCCGGGCGGCGATTCCGCGGTGAAGATAGATGCGGTCTTCCCCGTCATCCTGCTGACGGCCACGGATCACCAGCTGACGGTCCTCGACCGTGATCGCCAGGTCCGACTCGGCAAAGCCGGCCACCGCAAGCGTGATGCGATAGGAAAAGTCCGAGGTCTGTTCGATATTGAACGGGGGGTACCCTTCGTTGCCCGATTTCGCGGTGCGCTCCAGCAAGCGCTCCAGCTGTTCGAACCCCAACATATGCGGGTAGGTGCCCAGGGTCAGTTTCGTCACGTTTTGCGTCCTTTGCCTTGAAAGCGACGGAATGTGCGGTCCCGTTGCGGCAACCGCGCAAGGGAAATATGGGAGCCTCTTTCAGGTTTCACAAGGGCTAGGAGAAATCCTCTGTCCGCTGTAACTTCGGGGTCCCGTCTGCCAGCCCGAGTCGCCTGCCATGAACGCCCCGATCGACCTCTCGATGAAGAACGACGACGTGCTCCGGGTCGAACTCGAGGTGTTCCGGCGCCAGCACCGCGATCTCGACGAGGCGATCATGGCCCTGGTCGACCGTGGCACAGCCGATCAGCTGACCGTCCAGCGCCTGAAAAAGCAGAAGCTCCGGCTCAAGGACATCATCTCGCTGATCGAAGACCGGCTGACCCCCGACATCATCGCCTGAGCCCGCCACAGGCGGATTGCCACCCTCGGGCCATCGGCTATAGTGCCCGCTCTTTCAGCCGGGGACACGGAACATGCAGCAGGTTCAGGTCGGCATCATCATGGGCAGCCAGTCGGACTGGCCGACCATGAAGGAAGCCGCCGACATTCTCGACGCCCTCGGCGTGCCTTACGAAAAGCGCATCGTCTCGGCCCACCGCACGCCGGACCGTCTGTGGGACTACGGCAAGGGCGCGGTCGCGCGCGGCCTCAGGGTGATCATCGCCGGGGCCGGCGGCGCGGCGCATCTTCCCGGCATGATGGCCTCGAAAACCCGCGTGCCTGTGATCGGCGTCCCGGTCCAGACCCGTGCGCTGCACGGCGTCGATTCGCTCTATTCCATCGTCCAGATGCCCAAGGGCTTCCCGGTCGCCACCATGGCCATCGGGGCCGCCGGCGCCGCCAACGGCGGCCTGCTGGCTGCCGGCATCCTCGCCCTCTCCGATCCGGCGCTGGCCGAACGGCTGGACGCCTGGCGCGCCGCGCTGTCGGACTCGATCCCCGAGGAGCCGCAGGATGCCTAACCCCCTGCCGCAGGGCGCGACAATCGGCATCCTCGGCGGCGGCCAGCTCGGCCGGATGCTCTCGGTCGCGGCCTCCCGCCTCGGCTTTGCCTGCCACATCTACGAACCGGGCGCCCATCCACCCGCCGGTCAGGTCGCGGCGCATGTCACGACTGCCTCCTACGAGGACGCCGAGGCACTGACCCGCTTCGCCGAAAGCGTCGATGTCATCACCTATGAATTCGAGAACGTCCCGACCCAGGCGCTCGACCTGCTGGAAGGTCATTGTGCCATCCGCCCGGGGCGCGAGGCGCTGCGCATCAGCCAGGACCGGCTGACCGAAAAGACGTTCCTCCAGGCGCTCGGCCTGAAAACCGCGCCCTTTGCGGATATCGCCGACCTCGACGGGCTGACCGCCGCTCTGGCCGAGATCGGCACCCCCGCCATCCTGAAATCGCGCCGCTTCGGCTATGACGGCAAGGGCCAGGTGCGCATCACCGACCCGTCCCAGGTCGAAGAGGCGCTTGCCGCGATGAACGGCGCCCCGGCGATCCTCGAAGGGTTCGTCGACTTCACGCACGAAGTTTCTGTCATCGCCGCGCGCGGCAGCCACGGCGACGTGGCCTGTTTCGACCCGGGCGAGAACGTGCATCGCGACGGCATCCTGCACACCACAACCGTGCCCGCCCGCCTGTCGCCCAACCAGCGCACCGACGCCGTGCTGCTGGCGGCCAACATCCTGAACGCGCTGGAATATATCGGCGTCCTCGGGGTCGAGCTCTTCGTGACGCCCCAGGGCCTGATCGTCAACGAGATCGCGCCGCGTGTCCACAACTCGGGCCACTGGACCCAGAACGGCTGCGCCGTCGACCAGTTCGAACAGCACATCCGCGCCATCGCCGGCTGGCCGCTGGGGGATGGCAGCCGCCACTCCAACGTGGTGATGGAAAACCTGATCGGCGACGACATCGACCGCGTTGTCGGCCTGGCCACCCAGCCCGATGTCTCGCTGCACCTCTACGGCAAGACCGAGGCCAAGCCCGGCCGCAAGATGGGCCACTTCAACCGCGTGACCGGCCCGTCGCGCGGATGATCGCGATCCACCGCCTGGCCGACCGCCGCTTTGCCCCGTGGAAGAACGGCGGCGGGCAGACGGCCGAGATCATCTGCCAGCCCCCCGGCGCGGGCATCGACGACTTCGCCTGGCGCATCAGCACCGCGCGCGTCGCCGCCTCGGGACCGTTTTCCACCTTCCCGGGCGTCGCGCGCACGCTCTGCGTCCTGGAGGGCGGGCCGATGGTGCTGGCTTTTGACGACGGCCGGACAGAAACGGTCACGGAAACCTCCGGGCCGGTCCGGTTCTCCGGCGACATCGGCTGTCAGGCCACCCTCACCGGCCCCGCCCTGCTCGACCTCAACGTGATGTGCCGCGCGCCCTATGGCTGCCATGTCGGACCCACCTGGAGTGAGACACTTAAGCAGGTCGTCGCCCGTTACCTCCTCGCGCTCGCGGACGGCGCCGGTCTGTCCCGCTACGACCTCGTGGAACTCGACCCGCACCAGCCGCCGCCCGCCGCCGCAGGTCTCTGCATCGACATCCTCGAAGGCTGATCAGCCCAGGAACCGCTCGGCCAGATCGCCGCCAAGATGGGTGAACCGCCCGCCGGCCAGAGTGCCCGCCACCCGGCCCGTCGCGGCTTCCAGCACCACGATATCCGCCCGCTGGCCCGGCGTCAGGCTCCCCCGATCGTCCAGCCCCAGCAGGCGCGCCGGCCCGGACGAGACCAGCGCCCAGGCGGCGGCCAGCCCCATCTCCCCGGCCAACGCCAAGGCCGCCCGGCGCGGCGAGGGATAGTGATAATCCGACGCCAGCGCATCGCACAGCCCCTGCGCCACCAGAGCCCGCGCACTGGCGTTGCCCTTGTGCGACCCGCCCCGCACCACATTGGGCGCGCCCAGCACCACGCCGCCGCCATCCGCCCGCGCGGCCCGCGCCGCCACCTCGGTTTCGGGAAACTCGGCAATCGTCGCGCCCCGCGCGGCCCAGGCGGCGCGATCCTCGGCGGTATGGTCGTCGTGGCTGCCCATCCGCACCCCCTGCGCCGCCAGCCGCCCGCAGAGCGCATCCAGCGCCGCCGGCACCTCGGGCCCGCGCGCGTGCAATTCCTGCAACAGCGCCAGATGCGCCTCGGGGCTTCGACCCGCTTTCAGCGCCTGGCCGGTCAGGCTCGGCGGACGGCGGCCCGCCGCCAGCCGGTCATGCGGCAGGTGATCGTTGAACACGACAAACTCCACGCCCCAATCGATCAACCGCTCAGGCAGCGTCGCATATTCCTCCAGCAGATGCGTCTCCAGCCGCAGTTGCGGCAGCAGCGTCGTCGCCAGCGCCCCGCGCACCTCCCGGATGGCGGCAAAGACGCCCTCCGCATGGGCGCCGCCGCGCAATCCGCCTTCCCAGCTCAGGAACTGCGCCAGCACGCCGGTGGTGATCCCGTTCGCCGCCAGCTCGGCCTCGGTCGCCACGATCCCTTCGCCCATGTCGGTCATCGCGCCCCGGCGCGGCGCCAGATGCCGCTCGAAGCCGTCGCCATGCAGGTCGACGATGCCCGGCAGCACCAGAAACCCGCCCAGATCCACCGCGCGCCCCACCGGCGCATCGGCAATCACGCCATCCGCGAAACTCAGCGTCCCCCGGTCCAGCCCATCGGGCCGCAGCACCTCGGCCCCGGTCAGGTCAAAGGCCAGCCCGCTCATTCCGCCACCTCGACCGCGCCGGTATTGCCCATCACCGCGTCCAGCCAGGAAATGCCGGCATCGAACCGGCCCTGCTGCAGGAAATGCACCGTCTGCGCGATCGCCCGCGGGTTGTTCATCATGAAGGTATGCGTCACCGGCAGGACGATCCGGTCGCTCATCCCTTCGACCGCCGTCGAGGCGACCGAGACCTTGCCATCGTCCGGTCCGTCGATCATCGCCGAAAACACCGGGTTCAGCGAGACATCCCCCGCGATCACCCCCACCGGATAGTCCACCGGCCCCAGCCGCAGCGGCCAGCTGTCGGCGTCGGTGCCCAGCTGCCGCCCCGCCGGGCCGTTCAGCATCCCGAAGACCTCCCAGTCGCCCATCTTGTCGACCAGTTCGCTGCCGCGGTTCGGCGGGCCCAGCATGACCGTCCGCCCCAGATGCGCCGGCCGTATCTGACGCAGCCAATAGCGCAGCAGGATGCCCCCCATCGAATGCGTGACGAAGTTCACGCGTTCCTCGCCGCACTCTGCCACCGCCGGTGGCAGCGTCTGTTCCGCCAGCGCCGGAATCGGCAGGTCGGTCGAAGGGTATCCGGCGTTGACCACGTGATAGCCCCGGGCCGCCAGCGCCTCCTCCATCACGATCAGCGAGGCATCGGTGCGCGCCAGCCCGTGCAGCAGCACGACACAGTCGGCCCGCACCGGGCCGGCCGCCAGCAAGAGGATCAGGACAAGGCCACGCATGGCCGCCGCCATAGCCGGGAATCGGAGAAAGGGGAAGTCAGCCGAAGGCGCGGGGATAGACCAGCGTCTGCTCGGGCACCGCATCGCCGGGTCCGGCCAGCAGCGTGTGCTCCACCGGATAGGGAGTGGTCAACCGCGCCGCGCGCGCTGCGCTGAACCCGGCCCGCTCGTAGAACCCCACCTGCCCCAGCACGACAATCGTCACCCCCGACAGCCGCGCCCATTCGGCGATCATGCCCACCATGCGCCGGCCGACCCGCCGCCCCTGCCAGTCGGGATGCACCGCCACCGGCGCCAGGCACAGCCAGCCCTTCGGTGCCACCATCCGCGACAGCCCGGCATAGCCGATGACCGTGTCGCCGGCGCTGAGCACCTGTTCGCCCACCATATCGCCCGCCTTGCGCAGCGCGCGCACCAGCTCGGTCTCCGCCGCGCCGCCAAAGGCAAGACGCAGCAGGGCGTCCACCTGGGGCACTTCATCGGGACGCATCTCGCGCTGAAAATCCGGGGTCACGACCATAAGACACCTCTAGCGCGCGGGCACGCCAACGAAAACCCCACCCGCGCCGCAATGCCGCGCGCAACCTCCTCGCATCGCCCATGGGATTGCGCCATGATCCGACCCGATAAGCCGGAGCCGGTGCGCCCCTTCGCGCGTTGGCCCCGGCACTGCAAGATCAGAAAGCCCGGCATGTTTCCCACCAACACCAGACTCGGCCACCTCCTGCGCAAACTGTCCGGCCGGGTCGAGGCGGTGACGCTGATCGCCTTCCTCGCCCTCGCCGGAGCGCTCTGGGCCTTCGGCGGGCTCGCCTCCGAGATGATGGAGGGCGATCTTCACGCCTTCGACAACCTGGTTCTCACCGCCCTGCGCACGCCCGGCAATCCGGCCGATCCCATCGGCGGGCCGGCGGTCGAAATGGCGATGCGCGACCTCACAGCGCTTGGCGGCACCACGGTTCTCGCCCTGATCTCGGCCTCGGTCGTCGCCTATCTGCTGCTGCGCGGCCGCCGCGCCTCGGCCCTGTTCCTCACCGTCGCCGTCTTCGGCGGGGTCGCGGTGACCAGCCTCGCCAAGCTCGGCTTCTCGCGCCCGCGCCCCGACCTCGTGCCGCATGGCGTAGACGTCTCCACCGCCTCCTTCCCCTCGGGCCATTCGATGATGGCCGCGGTCACCTACTTGACCCTCGCCGTGATGCTGACAAGGGTCGAGGAAAGCTGGCGTCTGCGGGTCTTCGTGATCGCGCTGGCGGCCATCGTCTCGGTGCTGGTCGGCATCAGCCGGGTCTACCTCGGGGTGCACTGGCCCTCGGACGTGCTGGCCGGCTGGTCGCTCGGGGCCGCCTGGGCGCTGCTGGTCTCCCTGGTCGCCCACTGGCTCGAACGGCGCGGCGGGATTGACGCCGAAGCGCGCGACAGCGTCTGAGCGGCACCGAAATCCTGCAAGGATTTCGGACATTTTCTTTGCAGGACAACGCCACCCCGCAAAAGCAAAGGGGCCGCGAAACCGCGGCCCCTCCGTCAATCCTGCATCCGGGCGGATGCTTACATCATGCCGCCCATGCCGCCCATGTCGGGCATACCGCCACCGGCGCCGGCACCTTCCTTGGCAGGCTTGTCAGCCACCATGGCTTCGGTGGTGATCAGCAGACCGGCGATCGAGGCGGCGTCCTGCAGCGCGGTGCGCACGACCTTGGCCGGGTCGATGACGCCGAACTTGAACATGTCGCCATACTCTTCGGTCTGGGCGTTGAAGCCGAACTTCGGATCGTCGCTTTCGCGGACCTTGCCGGCAACCACGGAACCGTCAACACCGGCGTTCTCGGCGATCTGGCGCAGCGGCGCTTCCAGCGCGCGGCGAACGATCGAGATACCGACGTTCTGGTCGTTGTTGTCGCCCGTCAGGCCTTCGAGCTTCTTGGCAGCCTGCACGAGGGCGACGCCGCCGCCGACGACGATGCCTTCCTGCACGGCCGCGCGGGTGGCGTTCAGCGCGTCATCGACGCGGTCCTTGCGCTCTTTCACCTCGACTTCGGTCATGCCGCCGACCTTGATGACGGCAACGCCGCCGGCCAGCTTGGCAACACGTTCCTGCAGCTTCTCACGGTCGTAGTCCGAGGTGGTTTCCTCGATCTGCTGACGGATTTGCGAGACGCGGGCTTCGATCTCGGCCTTCTCACCATTGCCATCGACGATGGTGGTGTTGTCCTTGTTGATCTGCACCTTCTTGGCGCGGCCCAGCATGTCCATGCCGACGTTCTCGAGCTTCATGCCCAGGTCTTCCGAGATCACCTGACCACCGGTCAGGATTGCGATGTCCTGCAGCATGGCCTTGCGGCGATCGCCGAAGCCCGGCGCCTTGACGGCGGCGATCTTCAGGCCGCCACGCAGCTTGTTGACCACGAGGGTTGCAAGCGCTTCGCCCTCGACGTCCTCGGCTACGATCAGCAGCGGCTTCTGCGACTGGATCACCTGCTCGAGCAGCGGGACCATCGGCTGCAGCGACGAGAGTTTCTTCTCGTGCAGCAGGATCAGACAGTCGTCCAGCTCTGCGGTCATCTTGTCGGCGTTGGTGACGAAGTAGGGCGACAGGTAGCCACGGTCGAACTGCATGCCTTCGACGACCTCGACTTCGGTCTCCAGGCCCTTGTTCTCTTCGACGGTGATGACACCCTCGTTGCCGACCTTCTGCATCGCGTCTGCTATGAAGCGGCCGATCTGGGCTTCGCCGTTGGCCGAGATGGTGCCGACCTGCGCGACTTCGTCGCTGTCGGTCACGTCGCGGGCAGCGTTCTTGATGGCTTCCACGACGGTGGTGGTGGCCAGGTCGATGCCGCGCTTCAGGTCCATCGGGTTCATGCCCGCTGCGACCGACTTCATGCCTTCCTTGACGATGGCCTGGGCCAGAACCGTCGCGGTGGTGGTGCCGTCGCCGGCCTCGTCATTGGTGCGGGAAGCAACTTCCTTCACCATCTGCGCGCCCATGTTCTCGAACTTGTCTTCCAGTTCGATCTCCTTGGCGACCGACACACCGTCCTTGGTGATGCGGGGCGCGCCGAAGGATTTGTCGAGCACCACGTTCCGGCCTTTCGGGCCGAGGGTGACTTTCACGGCATCGGCAAGAATGTTCACGCCGCGCAGCATGCGGTTGCGGGCATCGGTATCGAACTTGACGTCCTTAGCAGCCATTTTGAATTCTCCTCTGGGGAATGTCGTCAGAAATCGGGGTTACGTCCGGGCCGGTGGCCTCAGGACATTTTCCCCATGATGTCGCTTTCCTTCATGATCAGCAGCTCTTCGCCGTCGATCGTGACCTCGGTGCCCGACCATTTGCCGAACAGGATGCGGTCGCCGGCCTTGACGGCCATCGCGATCAGCTCGCCCGAATCCTTCCGGGCACCTTCGCCGCAGGCGACGACTTCGCCTTCGCTCGGCTTTTCCTTGGCGCTGTCGGGGATGATCAGACCGCCCTTGGTTTTCTCGTCGCCCTGGACGCGGCGAACCAGCACGCGGTCATGAAGTGGGGTGAATGCCATCTTTGCAGCTCCTCAACGCTCAACGTTTGTATCTCTGTGCCCCGTTTCGCGGGGCATTAGCACTCACAGGCGGTGAGTGCTAACGGGGCCTAGTTAGGAACAGCCGCGCCGCGAGTCAACGGGATTCATCGGATTTTTCGGATTGATCGCAAAGGCCCGCGCACCGGCGCCGGCCGTGCATGGCTCATTGGTTTACCTATGCATTCCGCGCCGCCGGTTCAACCCGCCGGCCGGCTTGCCTCAAGGACATCTGAGATAGGTGACCTTCAGCGCCTCGGGGTCGTTGCCCGCGTCCTCGCGCACCAGCCGCGCGCCGCCCTCCGTCAGACGCAGCGCGATGGTCCGGCTCCAGGTCTGCCCCTCGCCACTGAAGGCGAAATCGGCGGTGATGCGATCCGCGCCCCGGTCCTCGACCGCGCCCAGCGCCGCCCGCGATTCATAGAAGGCCAGCGTCGTCGCGCCCACCGTCATCAGCCCCTTGGCATCGTCGCGCCCGGGCTCGCAATCCGCCGCCACGAGGCCCCAGCGCCCCTGCATCCCCTCGGGAATCGTGGCGGGATCGCCCGCCCCCACATCGCAGGCGGCCATAGACAACACTCCAAGCCCTGCCAGAAAAGCCGTCTTCATCCTGATGTCCTTTCCATGCGTTCCGTCAGAACGAAAACCCTCCCCGGCCGGCCGCCGTTCCCTCACGCCTCCGGCAGCGAGCCGTCCCAGTCGGCCAAGCCCCACCGACCCGCCTCGGTCAGCCCGTAGATGCCGATGGAAACCCGCTCGAACCAGCCATAGTGGTTGTCCGCCATCAGCCGCGTCGCCGCCTTCACCCCCGTGGCCTGCGCCACCACCGACCCCTTGCACGGCCCCTGCCCCGCGAGATGCAGCGCACAGGCCAGCGCGTCCTGCCGATAGCCCGTGACGATCCCGTGCCGCGTCGCCCCGCCGTCGTTCGGATCGCCCCGCAGCCGGTCGAACTCGCGCAGCAGCCGCGCCTGCCGCGCCTTCGACTTGCGCGGCGCATAGGGGCCGGGATCGCACAGCACCTCGGCGCGCCCCCGCGCATCGACACAGATCAGCCCCAGACCCAGCCGCCGGCACAGCGCGAGGTTGTCCCGCAGCGCCCGCTTCGCACTGCGCCCCGTGGGCCGCGGCACCCCGAGATAGACCAGATCGCTCAGCGCCAGCCGCGCAACCGCCTGATGGAACAGCGACAGCGAGAACCGCACCTTCAGTTCGACGATGACCACCGGCTCGTCGCCCCGCCGCGCCACCACATCCACCGCCCCCACCTCGCCCTTGACGGCATAGCCCTGCCGCTCGAACAGCGCCTTGATCGGGGCATAGAGTGCGCTTTCAGAGGAAATTTCCATGCGTTTCGATAGCAAACCGCTCACATCCCCGCCAGTGTCCCGCCGGTCCCTTGTGGCCGCCCGGCCCTGCCTGTAGCCTTGCCACCACCACCAGCAGGACACCCTTCATGATCCGACTACTCGCCGCCCTGCTGTTCAGCCTGCTGGCCCTCCAGGCGCAGGCCCGCTGCCAGGGCGCCGACCTGCGCGATCATCTCGACGCGAACCAGAGCGCCGCGCTGACCCGGGAACTGGCGCAGATCCCCTACGGCGAGGGCAACCACTGGATCGCCCGCAAGGGCGCGCGCACGATCCATATCGTCGGCACCATGCATGTGAACGACAGCCGCCTGAACGGCGTGATGCGCCGCCTCACCCCGGTCATCCGCTCGGCCGACGCCGTGCTGCTCGAAGTCACCGGCCCCGAGGGGCGCAGGTTCTGGGAAACCCCCGAAGAGAACATCAACCTCTTCGTGATCCGCAAGGGCCCGGGCCTGACCGAGGTGATGTCGGAACGCGGGTGGGAGCTGCTCAGCCGCGCCGCGCTGGCGATGAACCTCGACCCCCGCCGCGTCGCCCGCATCCAGCCCTGGTTCCTCTCGGTGCTGCTGGCCGAATCCTTCTGCGGCCCGCGCGGCTTCCGACCGCAGAACGGGCTCGACAACCGCATCGAGTCCGTCGCCATCCGCGCCGGCGTGCCGCTTGGCTCGCTGGAGACGGTGGCTTCGGCGATCACGGTCCTGTCGCGCCGGTCGCTGGCCGATCAGGCGAAGATGCTGGAATACGATCTCACCTCCTCCACCGGCAACGACCACACCTTCGTCACCCTGCGCGAAGCCTATTTCGACGAGCGGATGGGTTCGGGCATGGTGCTGGAGAAATGGCAGTTCCTGGCCAACGCTCCGGGTGCCCCGCGCGACCGGCAGCGGCTCTGGTCCAACTACACCGCCGACATTCTCGACAGCCGCAACCAGGCCTGGGTGCCGCGCATTCTGGGCACCCCGGGCAATTCGCTGGTCGTCGCTGTCGGCGCCGCCCACCTGCCTGGCCGCGCCGGCGTGCTGAACCTGCTCGCCCGCGCCGGCTACACACTCGAACGCGCACCCTTCTGATCGCGCAGGCCCGGTCGGCCGCTTCCAGCCGCCCCCAACTGGTATGTTTTTCCCGGCCCGAAGAGGGTCAAAAAACGTCACTTCAAAATTTTCATTCAAAATCAAAGTGTTGGATAGCGTCCTAGCTGGGACGCTCCGAAACAGGCCATTTTCAGCCCCTGATTTTCGGTCGCAGCCCGCCCGCGCCGCGCCCTCGTGACATCGCCGACCCACGCTCTTATAACGCCGGCCAAATCTTCCTCCCGCGATACAGGACGCATCCAATGACCATCCAAGTCTTCGGCCACAAATCCCCCGACACCGACTCGACCGGCTCGCCCATCATCTGGGCCTGGTATCTCTCCGAGGTGAAGGGCACCCCGGCCGAACCCAAACTGCTGGGCGAGCCGAACACCGAAGCCGCCTTCATGCTGACCCGCTGGGATCTCCCCAAGCCCGCCATCATCCCCGGCGTCGAGGCCGGCACGCCGGTCGTGATCGTCGACACCAACAACCCGGCCGAGCTGCCAGACAACATCAACGCCGCCGATATCCAGGCCATCATCGACCACCACAAGCTGGTCGGCGGACTGGAAACCAAGGGCCCCATCGACATCACCGTCCGCCCGCTGGCCTGCACCGCCACCATCATGCACGACCTGATCGGCGCCGACATGGCGAAGATGCCGAAGGCCGTGAAGGGCGCGATGCTGACCTGCATCCTCTCGGACACGCTGGAATTCCGCTCGCCCACCACCACCGACCATGACAAGGCCATCGCCGTGGCGCTGGCCGCCGAGCTGGGTGTGAACGTCGCCGACTACGCCGCCGAGATGTTCGCCGCCAAATCCGACGTGTCCGACTTCTCCGAAGCCGAACTGCTGCGGATGGATTCCAAGGAATACGAGGTCGGCGGCAAGCAGTTCCGCGTCTCGGTGCTGGAAACCACCTCGCCGAAAACCGTGCTCGACCGCAAGGCGGCGCTGATGGCCGCCATGCCCGCCGTCGCCGCCGAAGACGGTGCCGACCAGGTCCTGCTCTTCGTGGTCGACATCCTGAACGAGGAAGCCACGCTGCTGGTCCCCAACGATCTGGTCAAGACCATCGCGGAAAAGAGCTTTGGCGCCACCGTCGGCGGCGACACCGTCGTCCTGCCCGGCATCATGAGCCGCAAGAAGCAGATCATCCCGGCGCTCGCGCTCTGATCTGCCCCAAGAGCTTCACGGCGGCGCCCAACCGGCGCCGCCTTTTTCATGTCCGGGTGCGGGCATGACGATTGCAATTCCGATCTGGCTGATTTTCATCAACACCGTCGCATGGCTCGCTTTCCGGGCCGACAAGCGCCGCGCCATGGCCGGCGAGTGGCGCATCCCAGAGACGCGGCTATTGACCCTCGCCCTCGCCGGCGGCTGGTTCGGCGCAAAACTCGCCCAGCGCCGGTTCCGCCACAAGACGCGCAAGCAACCCTTCGCCGCGTTCCTCAATTTTGTCCCGATCACATGGGTGACCATTCTCTGGCTGATGCTCATGGTCCCGGCGACATTCCAAGCGTTGCGCGCAACACCGGGTGTCCTTGCAACGGCTGTAACCTCGCTGGTTGTTCACCGGCAAACAGCAGAACCCGTCACACAACCCGCGCGACGCTTTTTCCAGAAGGCCCGACAGCCCTGATCACCCCGCTTCTGGGCTTCCGCCCCGATCCGGAATACATCTGGCGCCGACACCTAACGGGAAAGCCACCACATGACCCAGATCATCGCCGCCCTCTCCGATATCTCCGACCGCTACGACGCCGCCTTCGTCGACCTCTGGGGCTGTGTGCATGACGGTGTGAGGGCCTACCCCGAGGCGGTCGCCGCTCTGCAGGCCTTCCGCGCCCGCGGCGGGACGGTGGTCCTGCTGACCAACGCGCCCCGTCCGCGTGCGGACGTAAGGCGCCAGATCGCCGGCTTCGGCGTACCCGAAGACGCCTATGACACCATCGCCACCTCGGGCGACAGCGCTCGGGTCGCGATGTTCCAGGGCGCCATCGGCAGCAAGGTGCTGTTCATGGGCAACCAGGCCACCGACAACGGCTTCTTCACACCGCCCCACGTGGTCGAGAACCCGGTCGCCATCGAGATTGTGCCGCTCGAACAGGCCGAGGGCATCGCCTGTCTCGGCCCCGACGATCCGCAGGCCGACCCCGAGGTGAACCGTCCGGTTTTCCTCTATGCCAAGCAGAAAGGGCTGAAACTGCTCTGCGCCAACCCCGACATCGTGGTCGACCGCGGCGGCGTGCGGGAATGGTGCGCCGGCGCGCTGGCGCGGCTCTATACCGAGATGGGCGGAGAAAGCCTCTACTTCGGCAAACCCCATCCGCCGATCTACGACCTTGCCCGCCGCCGCCTGAGCGAAATCGGCAAGCTCTGCCCCGACTCGCGAATCCTCGCCATCGGCGACGGGGTGCACACCGACATCGACGGGGCCATGGGCGAGGATATCGACTCTTTGCTCATCTCGGGCGGACTGGCTGCGGAAGAGACAAAGACAACTCACCAGCCCGACCCGGCAGCGCTTGAGGCCTATCTGCAGAGGGAAATGGTCACTCCGACCTATACGATCGGTTTCCTCCGCTAGACCGATTGGGGCTTGCCTTTCTGCGACTGCGAAGTAATAAAGTTGCCGAACCGCCGGGATATACGGATAGATTCTTTCCCGGCCGATTTCGGAACGAGGGTGCCATGTTGGACAATCTGCCGCGCGGAACGATCTGTATCGAAGATATCGAGATGGGCATGTCCCGCCACCTGCGAAAGGTTGTGACCGACGAGGATATCGAAATGTTCGCCCAGGTCTCGACCGACCGGAACCCGGTTCATCTGGACGACGACTATGCCCGCGACACGATCTTCGAAGGGCGTATCGCCCACGGAATGCTCACCGCCGGGCTGATCTCGGCGGTGATCGGTGAACAGCTTCCGGGGCATGGCACGGTCTACATGGGCCAGACGCTGAAGTTCCTCGCCCCCGTGCGCCCCGGCGACATGGTTTATGCCGAGGTCAAGGTGATCGGCATAGACATGGCCAAGCGCCGCGTGCAGCTCGATTGCCATTGCTCTGTCGAGGGCAAGAAGGTCCTGATCGGCGAAGCCACCGTCATGGCGCCCAGCCGCAAGTTCGACTAGGAACCGCCGCAGAGCGCGGATTTTCGGCAGAAATTCCGCGCCGCCCGCCCGCTTCACGTCCCCGGCGCAGCCCCACTTGCACACCCCACGTTGTGGCGCTAGGCAGGCGCCATGCGGATCGTCCGGGACTATCAATTCGTCAAGCCAGAAGAGCGCGGCGCCAGCGTCGCCATCGGCAATTTCGACGGTGTGCACCTTGGCCACCAGTCGGTGATCGCGCTTGCGCGCCAGGCCGCGCCCGACGCGCCGCTGGGGGTGCTGACCTTCGAGCCCCACCCGCGCGAATTCTTCGCCCCCAAGGCCCCGCCCTTCCGCCTGATGAGCCGCGAAGCGCGCCGTCACCAGCTCGAGAAACTGGGCGTCGACGTGCTGTACGAACTGAACTTCAACGCCGCGCTCTCCTCGCTCAGCCCGGAAGATTTCGCGCGGAAGGTCATCGTGCAGGGCCTCGGCCTCGCGCACGTCGTCGTGGGCGCCGATTTCTGCTTTGGCAAGGGCCGCGCCGGCACCACCGACGACCTGATCCGCTTCGGGCAAGAGATGGGCTTTGGCGTCACCATCGCGCCGCTGCTCGAGGAAAGCGCCACGACCGTGTCGTCCACCGCAATCCGCAAGGCGCTGGCCGAGGGCCGTCCGCGCGATGCGGCCGCGATGCTGGGCCATTGGCACCGCATCGAAGGCGTGGTGATCGGCGGCGAACAGCGCGGCCGCGATCTGGGCTATCCCACCGCCAACATGTCCCTGTCCGGGCTGCATCTGCCGGCCTTCGGCGTCTATGCCGTGCTGGCCGACGTTCTCGACGGGCCGCACAAGGGCCGCTACCACGGCGCGGCCAGCCTGGGCGTGCGGCCGATGTTCAACGGCGAGGTTCCGAACCTCGAAACCTTCCTCTTCGACTTTTCCGGCGACCTCTATGGCGCGACCCTGTCCATCGCGTTGGTCGACTACCTGCGCGGCGAAGAGAAATTCGACAGCCTCGATGCTTTGATCGCCCAGATGGGGGCCGACTGCGACCGCGCCCGCGACATCCTGAACGCCCTCTGACCCCTTTCCTTTCCCGCCTCGCGCTGTAGTGTCCGCCCCATGACTGACCGGTTCCACCGCAAGGGCCTGCGCCCACGCTTCTGGGAAAACATCCCGATGGAGGCCATGACCAAAGGGGAATGGGAGGCGCTCTGCGACGGCTGCGGCAAATGCTGCATGAACAAGCTGGAGGACGAGGATACGGGCATCGTCGTCCTGACCCGCATCGCCTGCCGCCTGTTCGACGACGAAACCTGCCTCTGCGCACAATACCCGATCCGGCACCAGTTCGTGCCCGAATGCATCGTGCTGCGCCCCTCGACCATCGAGGAACATCTCTACTGGCTGCCGCAGACCTGCGCCTATCGGCTGGTCCACGAAGACCGCCCGCTCTACGACTGGCACCCGCTGATTTCCGGGCGGGCCGAGACGGTGCATCACGCCGGCGTCTCGATGCGCGACCGCACCCTGCCCGAATTCGAAGTGCCCGAGGAAGACTGGGAAGACCACCTGATCGAGGAACCGCTCTGATGTATTTCGCCTCCGACAACTCCGGCCCGGTCCTGCCCGAGGTCATGACCGCGCTGGCCGACGCCAACACCGGCTATGCCATGCCCTACGGCGCCGATCCGATCATGGAGCAGGTCCGCGCCCGGGTGCGCGAGATCTTCGAGGCGCCCGAGGCGGCTGTCTATCTGGTCTCCACCGGCACCGCGGCCAATTCGCTGGCGCTGGCCACGCTGGTGCCGCCCTATGGCACCGTCTTCTGCTCGCCGGTCGCGCATATCCACGAGGATGAGTGCAACGCGCCCGAATTCTACAGCGGCGGCGCCAAGCTGACGCTGGTGCCGGGCGGTGACAGGATGACCCCCGACTCCCTGCGCGCCACCATCGCCAAGGAAGAGACGCGGGGCGTGCACGGCCCCGTGCGCGGGCCGGTCTCGATCACGCAGGTGACGGAACGCGGCGGCGTCTACTCGCTCGACGAACTCTCCGCCCTGACCGCCGTGGCAAAGGACTTCGGCCTGCCCGTCCATCTCGACGGCGCGCGCTTTGCCAACGCTTTGGTCGCGCTCGGCTGCACCCCGGCCGAGATGACCTGGAAGCTGGGCGTCGATGCCGTCTCGTTCGGCGGCACCAAGAACGGCTGCATGGGGGTCGAGGCGGTGGTCTTCTTCGACCCGGCCCGCGCGCAGGAGTTCGAGCTGCGCCGCAAGCGCGGGGCGCATCTCTTCTCCAAGCACCGCTATCTTTCGGCGCAAATGGCGGGCTATCTGACCGGCAATGTCTGGCTCGACGCCGCCCGCAGGGCCAATGCCGCCTGCACCCGTCTCGCCGACGGCCTGCGCGCCGCGGGCGCCGGGTTCCTGCACGAACCGCAGGCCAACATGATCTTCGCCACCTTCCCCCGCGCCGCGCACCGCCGCCTGCACGAGGCCGGGGCGCGCTATTACCTCTGGGATGGCACGCTCGACGGTGCCGACGACGAAGCGGTCGGCTGCCGCCTGGTATGCGACTGGTCGGCGACCGAGGCGAATATCGACCGATTCCTGGAGCTGGTGCGCGGCTGACGGTTCACTCCGCCGGCGCGCGCGCGAAGAGCTCGCGCAGCAGCCCCGCAACCGCCGTCGGATGGGTCAGCGGCACCATGTGCCCTGCCCCCTCGACCACAACGTTGCGCGCATCCGGCAGGCGGGCGCCGATGGCGTCGTTGGTCAGCCCGATGATCGGCGTCGTCGCACTTCCCCGGATCAGCAGCGCCGGCATCGCGACGCGATCCAGCACGCCGGGGCGCAAAATCTCGTGGCAGTCACCGATGATCGCGGGCGCGCAGGCCGGCACGATCTGCACGCCCCGCGCCATCGACAGCTGGCTCGCCTCGGGCAGCTGGTCGAAGGACGGCCCGCCCTCGTTCCCCCAGCCGGCGTTGAACAGACGCGCCGCCCGCAGCGGATCGCCCTCTGCCAGCGCGGTGTAGAACGCCGCCGACCCAGCCTGTTCCTGCGCCAGCTTCTCGGGGTGGCTGTCCTTCACGAATGCAAAATAGACCGGCTCGATCAGGGTGACGCTGCGCACCAGCTCCGGAAGCTCGACCGCCATCCGCAGCGCAACCGTCGCGCCGAAGGAATGGCCGATGACGTCCATCCGCCCGCTCAGATGTGCCGCCGCCCCTTCCAGAACGCATTGCTGAAAGTCACCCTTGCCGTCCCAATCCGGGCTTTTCCCGTGGTTCAGCATGTCGGTGGCGTGAATCGTCACCTCACCGTCCATCACCTCGGCCAGCCCGCGCCAGGCGCCGGAATGCGCCATGGTGCAATGCAGCGCCAGCACCTGACGCGGCCCGGTCCCGAAGCTGCGACAGTTCAGCGGCTGGGCGATCCTCTCGGGCCGGTTCACGCCGCGCCCGAGCCGAGGTGGGCGTCCAGATCGTCCAGCCGGTCCTGCCCCCAGAACCGCGCGTCATCCGCGTTGACGATATAGAAGGGCGCACCAAAGGCCCCGCGCGCCGCCGCTTCCTCGGTATTGGCGGCATAGGTCTCGGCCGCCGACAGCATCCCCTTGTCTGCCACGGCCGGATCGAAGCCGCAGTCGCTCACTATCGCCGCAATCACCTCGGGGTCCGCGATCTCGCGCTCCTCCGCCCAGACGGCGCGGGTGAAGGCATGCACCAGTGGGCCCACATCGCCGCCCGCCTGGGCCACCGCGATCACCGCATAGGCCGAAGGCGCCACATTCGTGGGCCAGTGCCGGGGCTTCAGGTTCAACGGCATCTTCAGCTTCGCCGATTGCCGCGTCAGCTCTTGCGCGCGATATTCCATGCGCGACGGATGCCGGTCCTTGGGCGCCACGCCCCCGGTACGCGCGAAGACGGCCAGCAGGTCGACCGGCTTGTAGGCAATGGTCTTGCCATGCCGCGCCGCGATCTGTTCCAGCCGGGTCCCGGCCAGATAGGTCCAGGGCGACACCGTGGCAAAGAAATAGTCAATATCGGCCATGCGCAAGTTTCTCCCTGTGGCAATCTTTGCCTGACGGTAAGGCCATGTTAAGCGGTGTCAATAACACGAATCTCTCCGTTACCGCTGCTACGGGAACCCCAGACATGCCAATAGTGACCGAACCCAAGCTGATCGCTGGGAATGCCAACCTGCCATTGGCGAAAGCGATCGCGCGGCGGATGACCATGCACCGCGGCACCCACACCGGTCTGGTCGAAGCGAGGGTCGAACGGTTCAACGACGGCGAGATTTTTGTCGAGGTCTTCGAGAACGTCCGCGGCGAGGACATGTTCATCATCCAGCCGACCTCGAACCCGGCCAACGACAACCTGATGGAGCTGCTGATCATCGCCGACGCGCTGCGCCGCTCTTCGGCCGCGCGGATCACTGCGGTGATCCCCTATTTCGGCTATGCCCGCCAGGACCGCCGCACCAAGGCCCGCACCCCGATCAGCGCCAAGCTGGTCGCCAACATGATGGTCGGCGCCGGCATCGAGCGGATCCTGACGATGGACCTGCACGCCGCGCAGATTCAGGGGTTCTTCGATATCCCGGTCGACAACCTCTATGCCTCGCCGATCTTCGCGCTGGACATCCGCACGCATTTCAAGAGCCAGTTGAGCGAACTGACCATCATCTCGCCCGACGTGGGCGGCGTGGCGCGGGCGCGCGAACTGGCCAAGCGTGTCAACGCCCCCCTCGCCATTGTCGACAAGCGGCGCGAGAAACCGGGCGAAATCGCCGAAATGACGGTGATCGGCAACGTCCAGGACAAGATCTGCCTGATCGTCGACGACATCTGCGACACGGCCGGAACGCTCTGCAAGGCCGCCGAGGTGCTGTTGCAGAACGGCGCGAAAGAGGTGCACTCCTATATCTCGCACGGCGTGATGAGCGGCCCGGCGGTAGAACGGGTGCAGAACTCGGTGATGAAATCGCTGGTGATCTCGGACACCATCCAGCCGACCGAAGCCGTCAAGGGCGCCTCCAACATCCGCATCGTGCCAACTGCGCCGGTCTTCGCGCAGGCGATCCTGAACATCTGGAACGGCACTTCGGTCTCCTCGCTGTTCGAGGATGCCACGCTCGTCCCGATCTACGAATCTCTCTACGGCACCGACTGAGGCGGCACCGGACGGCTCAGTCGACGTCCCAGTCGTCCTCGCCGGCCAGCTCGCCGATGGCCGTCCAGCCCGCCCGCAGGCGGGCAACACGGCTGTCGAGCCAGGTGCGAAAGACAACGTCAAAACCACGCTCGGTCACGTTCTCTGTGACCAGTTCCGCGCGGATGGCCGATTTCGTGTCCATGTCCCACAGCGACGGCACCACCTGAACGGTCGGTGGCGACCGGAAGGCCTGGGAAAATACCACCGACTGCCGCCGCTCACGCGGCCCCGAGCCGGTCCACATGTCGCCGCCATTCTCGAAATCGGCGAACAGGACCAGATCGCCCTGATCGATCCCGACAAGATGACTGCGCAGTCGTTTCATGCCTGCCCCGGCGCCTCGCTTTGACCCTGCTGAACCTACACACGGATTCCGGCGAAAGCGTGAAATGAAAAATACCGGCCCGTGTCGGGCCGGCATTCGCTGTCTTTACCCTGATCCGACCTGACTCAGACGCGGATGTGATCGCCCAGGGCCACCATGTCGGCCAGCAGCTTGGCCGCATCGTCGACCGGACCGGGTTCGTTCTTGAACTCTTCCCGGGCCTTCTCGTGCGCCTCGCGCGCCGAAGCGATCAGCTCGTCGACATGCTCGCGGGTGACTTCGCTCAGCGGCAAGGCCTTCTCGGCCAGAACCGAGAGACCTTCGCCGTTGATCTCGGCGAAACCGCCGGACACCAGATATTCGGCAGTGCCGCCCGGGCCATCGACACGCAGGATGCCGGGGCGCAGGGTCGTGATCAGCGGCGCATGGTCGGGCATCGCCACCATGTCGCCGTTCGCGCCGGGAATCAGCGCCTCGCGGACCTGAAGCGAAGCGAGGCTCCGCTCCGGGCTCACGAGGTCGAATTGCATTGTCTCTGCCATAAGGGCGCTCCTGTCAGGCCGCTGCGGCCATGCGTTCGGCTTTTGCGATCACTTCGCTGATGCCGCCAACCATGAGGAAGGCCGCTTCGGGCAGGTGATCGTATTCGCCGGCCACAACGGCCTTGAACGACGCGATGGTCTCTTCCAGCGGCACCTGCACGCCCGGCGAACCGGTGAACACCTGCGCCACGTCGAAGGGCTGGCTGAGGAAACGCTCGATCTTCCGCGCGCGGGTCACGGTCAGCTTGTCCTCTTCGCTCAGTTCGTCCATCCCGAGGATGGCGATGATGTCCTGCAGCGACTTGTAGCGCTGAAGGATCTGCTGAACGTCGGTTGCCACCTTGTAGTGCTCTTCGCCGACAACCGCCGGGTCAAGCAGGCGCGAGGTCGAGTCGAGCGGGTCCACCGCCGGGTAGATGCCCTTTTCCGAGATCGCACGGTTGAGAACCGTGGTCGCGTCGAGGTGGGCGAAGGAGGTTGCCGGCGCGGGGTCGGTAAGGTCGTCCGCGGGAACGTAGATGGCCTGCACCGAGGTGATCGAGCCCGACTTGGTCGAGGTGATCCGCTCCTGCATCGCGCCCATGTCGGTCGCCAGCGTCGGCTGGTAACCCACGGCCGAAGGAATACGGCCGAGAAGGGCCGACACTTCCGAACCCGCCTGCGTAAAGCGGAAGATGTTGTCCACGAAGAACAGCACGTCGGCGCCGGTTTCGTCGCGGAACTGCTCCGCCAGGGTCAGACCGGACAGGGCGACGCGCATACGCGCTCCCGGAGGCTCGTTCATCTGGCCATAGACCAGGGCAATCTTGCTCTTTTCCAGATCGTCCGGAACGATAACGCCGCCTTCGATCATCTCGTGGTAAAGGTCGTTGCCTTCACGGGTCCGCTCGCCCACACCGGCGAACACCGACACGCCCGAGTGCACCTTGGCGATGTTGTTGATCAGTTCCATGATCAGAACCGTCTTGCCCACGCCGGCGCCGCCGAACAGGCCGATCTTGCCGCCCTTGGCGTAGGGGGCCAGCAGGTCGATCACCTTGATGCCGGTGGTCAGAACCTGGCTTTCGGTGGCCTGATCCTCGAAGGCCGGGGCCGGCTGGTGGATCGAACGGCGGGTCGCGGCGTTGACCGGGCCCTTTTCGTCGACCGGCTCGCCGATCACGTTCATGATGCGTCCCAGCGTCGCCGGGCCGACCGGAACCGAGATCGGTTCGCCAAGGTCGGTGACCTCCGCGCCGCGCACCAGACCTTCGGTGGCGTCCATTGCAACGGTCCGGACGGTGTTCTCGCCCAGGTGCTGCGCCACTTCCAGAACCAGACGCTTGCCGTTGTTGTCAACTTCCAGCGCGTTCAGAATCTCGGGCAGGGCATCCTCGAACTGGACGTCCACCACGGCGCCGATGACCTGGGTCACTTTGCCTTTTGCATTTGCCATGTTTCGTCTCCGGTTTGTCTCTACAGCGCTTCCGCGCCGGAAATGATTTCGATCAGCTCATTGGTGATGGCCGCCTGACGCGACCGGTTGAACTGGATCGTCAGCTTTTCGATCATCTCGCCAGCGTTGCGCGTCGCGTTGTCCATCGCGCTCATCCGGGCGCCCTGTTCCGATGCGCCATTCTCCAGCAGCGCGCTGAAGATCTGCGTCGCCACGCCACGCGGCAGCAGGTCGGCCAGGATTTCCTCCTCGCCAGGTTCGTAGTCATAGACCGTCGACACGCCGGTATCTTCCTGCGCCTCGAAGGCGGCGGGAATCACCTGCTGGGCGGTCGGCACCTGAGACACGACGTTGACGAACTTCGAATAGAAGATCGTCGCCACGTCGAATTCGTTGGCGTCGAACCGCTTCAGCACTTCTCGCGCGATGGCCTGCGCGTCGCTGTAGGCCAACCGCTTGATTTCCGACAGGTCGATATGGCCGACGAACAGATCGGCATAGTCGCGTTTCAGCGCGTCCCGGCCCTTCTTGCCGACCGTGAGGATCTTCACGGTCTTGCCAGCATTGCGCAGGCGGTCGGCATGGGCCCGCGCCAGGCGCGAGATGTTGCTGTTGAAACCGCCGCACAGCCCCCGCTCGGCGGTCATCACCACCAGCAGATGGGTCTTGTCGTCGCCGGTTCCTGTCAGCAGACGGGGCGCACTGTCGTTCGTCCCGACCGACGCCGCCAGTCCCGCCATCACCGCGTTGAAGCGTTCGGCAAAGGGCCGCGCCTCTTCAGCCGCGTCCTGGGCGCGGCGGAGCTTGGCCGCCGCGACCATCTGCATGGCCTTGGTGATCTTGCGGGTCGACTTGACCGACTCGATCCGTTTCCTGAGGTCCTTGAGACTTGGCATGAGCCCAGCTCTCCCTTACGCGAAGTCGGCGGCGAATTCGTCCAAAGCTGCCTTCAGCTTGTCCTCGGCTTCACCCTTGATCTTCGGATCGTCCTTGGTGATCCAGTCGAGAATGTCGCTGCGCTTGCCGCGCAGGTGGGCCAGCAGGCCCTTCTCGAACCGGCCGACGTCGCTGACCGGCAGCTTGTCGAGATAGCCGTGGGTGCCGGCATAGATGACGGCCACGATCTCGGCATTGGTCAGCGGCGAATACTGCGGCTGCTTCATCAGCTCGGTCAGACGCGCACCACGGTTCAGCAGGCGCTGGGTCGCGGCGTCGAGATCGGAACCGAACTGTGCAAAGGCCGCCATCTCGCGATACTGGGCCAGTTCCAGCTTCACCGGACCGGCAACCGACTTCATCGCGTTGGTCTGGGCCGAGGAACCCACGCGCGACACCGACAGACCGGTGTTCACGGCGGGGCGGATGCCCTGATAGAACAGTTCGGTTTCCAGGAAGATCTGGCCGTCGGTGATCGAGATCACGTTGGTCGGAATGAAGGCCGACACGTCGCCGCCCTGGGTTTCGATGACCGGCAGCGCCGTCAGCGAGCCCGAGCCGTTTTCCTCGTTCAGCTTGGCCGAACGCTCCAGCAGGCGCGAGTGGAGATAGAACACGTCGCCCGGATAGGCTTCACGTCCCGGCGGACGGCGCAGCAGCAGCGACATCTGGCGGTAGGACACGGCCTGCTTGGACAGGTCATCATAGATGATCAGTGCGTGACGACCGTTGTCGCGGAAGTATTCCGCCATCGCGGTGGCCGCATAGGGCGCCAGGAACTGCATCGGTGCCGGGTCCGAAGCGGTCGCGGCGACAACGATGGTGTATTTGATCGCGCCCGATTCCTCGAGACGCTTCACCAGCTGCGCAACGGTCGAACGCTTCTGGCCCACGGCGACGTAGACGCAGTACAGCTTTTTGTTCTCGTCGTCGCCGGCGGCTTCGTTATACGACTTCTGGTTCAGGATGGTGTCGAGCGCCACGGCGGTCTTGCCGGTCTGACGGTCGCCGATGATCAGCTCGCGCTGGCCACGGCCGATCGGGATCATCGCGTCGACCGACTTGAGGCCGGTTGCCATCGGCTCGTGCACCGACTTGCGCGGAATGATGCCCGGCGCCTTGACGTCGGCGATGCCGGTCTTGGTGGTGTTCAGCGGGCCCTTGCCGTCCAGCGGGTTGCCCAGGCCGTCCACAACGCGGCCCAGCAGCTCGTCCCCGATCGGAACGCTCACGATCGACTTGGTGCGCTTGACCGTGTCGCCTTCCTTGATGTCCCGGTCCGAACCGAAGATCACGACACCGACGTTGTCGCTTTCCAGGTTCAGCGCCATCCCCATGATGCCGCCCGGAAATTCGACCATCTCGCCGGCCTGGACGTTGTCGAGGCCATAGACGCGGGCGATACCGTCGCCGACGCTCAGCACCCGGCCGACTTCGGCAACTTCGGCTTCCTGACCGAAGTTCTTGATCTGGTCCTTCAGGATCGCAGAGATTTCTGCTGCTTGGATACCCATTTATCCGACCTCTTTCATAGCATTCTGGAGGGAATCGAGCTTCGAGCGGATCGAGGTATCGATCATCTTCGAGCCCACCTTGACGACAAGACCGCCGATGAGGCTTTCATCGACGGTCGCATGGATGTTCACGGTTTTGCCGACCGACTTGCTCAGCGTCGCCGCCAGCTTCTCGGTCTGCGCCTCGGTCAGCGCAACGGCGCTATGGACCTCGGCGGTCACTTCGTTGCGGCTGTCCGCCAGCAGGGCGCGCAGGGCGGCCAGCAGCTGCGGCACCACGAACAGGCGGCGCTTCTCGGCCATCAGGCCCAGCGTCTGCTGCAGCACCGGCGCCAGGCCCATCTTGGCGGACACGGCGGTGATCGCCTTGCCCTGCTCTTCACGGCTCAGCAGCGGCGAGACGATGACCGTGCGCAGATCGGCGCTTTCTGCCAGGGCGTCCGACAATGCGTTCACACCGGACTCGAGCGACTCGAGCGACTTGTTTTCTTGCGCGATCTCAAAGACCGCTGTGGCATAGCGCTCGGCTATCCCGGCGGAAATCGAAGCTGGTTCGGACACGTCCACCCTTCCGACATTCTGGCCCCGGTTTACCACGATGTGCGCGGGCTTCCGGGGGCGTGACAAATCCCCGCCAAAAATGGCAGGGCCGCAAATCAGGGCCGATGTAACAGAGCGGTCCTTTGCTCGCAATACGGTTTCGTGAACATCGCGGAAGAGCTTTATTCAACCAATACAAAAGGTTAACCAAGGTGCGACCGTTTGGACACGGGATCAGGTTACAAAAAATCCATCTTCCTTCCGCCAGATCCGCGATTCCTGACGGAAATATGGTCTGACTCGCGCCGGAACCCTGCCCGCCGCGGCCAAAACGGAGAATCCATCGGCGCGCCACACCGGCCGCCACCCGATCAGATGGGCGAGGTCTCGGGTTCCGACTGCAGCCCCGGCAACGGGTTCCGGATCGCGCGACGCACCGGCGTGCCACTGACCGGCAGAACCCGCTTGCTCGCTTCCACCAGATAGGCCCCGGCCGGCATCAGCGACGGCAGCCGGTGGCCCATGCGCTCCATCAGCGGACCGGTCTTCAGCCAGAACCGCCGGTCGGACGGCAGCTGATACAGCGCCGCCGCATGACGCTCGGGCAGGAAGTTATGCGCCTTCAGCTGGTTCTCCAGCTGCCCCAGCGTATAGGGCCGGCCGAACCCGAAGGGCGTGTTGTCCGACCGCGACCACACACCGGCCCGGTTCGGCGTGATGAACACCGCCTTTCCACCCGGCCCCAGCACCCGGAAACACTCCTCCAGCAGGGCCGAGGGGCGCTCCGACGGTTCCAGCCCGTGCATCACCACCAGCTTGTCGACCCGCCCGGTTTCCAGCGGCCACAGCGTCTCCTCGCACAGCACCGACACATTCGGCATCCCCGCCGGCCAGGGCATCACCCCCTGCTGCGCCGGCATCAGCGCGACCACCCGGCGCGCATCGGCCAGATAGGGGCGCAGCAGCGGCACGGCAAAGCCGAATCCGGCCACCGTCTGCCCCTTTGCCTCGGGCCAGATGTCCAGCAGCCGCCCGCGCACGCTCGCCTGCGCCGCACGGCCCAGCGTGCTGCGGTAATAAAAGTTGCGCAGGTCCTGCACGTCGAGATGCATTGCGGCTCCGCGGGCAATGGGCCAAGCTGTCCTGTGCCGCAGTTTAACCATGAAAGGGCGAAAGGCCATGCCTCTTGAAATCCTGACCATCCCCTGCCTCAAGGATAACTACGCCTTCCTCGCCCATGACGCCAAAAGCGGCGAAACCGCGCTGATCGATGCGCCCGAGGCCGGGCCGATTCTTGCCGCGCTGGACGAAAAGGGCTGGAAACTCACCCATGTCCTGCTGACCCACCACCACTGGGATCACGTCGACGGCCTGCCGGGCATCCTGGACCGCCACAAGGCGCAGGTGATCGGCGCGAAGGCCGATGCGCAGCGCCTGCCGCCGCTCGATCTTGCCGTCTCCGAAGGCGACAGCTTCACCATCGGCGGCGAACCCGTTCACGTTTTCGACGTCTCCGGCCACACAGTGGGCCACATCGCCTTCCACATGCCGGAAAGCCTGGCCGTGTTCACTGCCGACAGCCTGATGGCACTGGGGTGCGGGCGGCTGTTCGAAGGCACGCCCGAGCAAATGTGGGAGTCGTTGTCCAAGCTCGCCGCGCTGCCGCCCGAAACCATGGTCTACTCCGGTCACGAATACACCGAGTCCAACGCCCGTTTCGCCAGGACCATTGAACCGGACAATCCCGAGCTTATATCCCGGATCGAAGCCATCGCCCGCTCCCGGGCCAGCAACACGCCAACCGTTCCCTCGAAACTGTCGCTTGAACTGGCGACCAACCCCTTCCTGCGGGCCCACCTCCCCGAGCTCCAGCGCAACCTTGAGATGCAAGGCGCTGACCCGGCCCGCGTATTCGCCGAAGTCCGGGCCCGGAAGGACCGGTTCTGATGACGCAAATCCGCGCGCCTCGGCAACGCTGCGGAGAAAAGTGATCGGATTTCACAAGAAAAACCTTGAAGCGCCGCAATGATCAACCAAACTCTAACACTATGAAGACATGGTTGGACCGGGGGAGCCGGTGTCCGCTGTTCCCTCCCCAGCCCTATAAGAGGAGCACGCATCGTGCCTTCATTCTCGAGCACCCTGGAAAGCGCGATTCACGCAGCGTTGGCGCTGGCAAACGATCGTCGCCATGAATTCGCGACGCTGGAGCATCTGCTCCTGGCGCTGCTGGACGAACCCGACGCGATCCGGGTGATGAAGGCCTGCAACGTCGACCTGACCGAATTGCGCGGCACGCTGGTGGAATTCATCGACGAGGATCTCTCGAACCTCGTGACCGACATCGACGGGTCCGAGGCCGTGCCGACCGCGGCGTTCCAGCGCGTGATCCAGCGCGCGGCGATCCATGTCCAGTCGTCCGGCCGCACCGAAGTGACCGGAGCCAATGTGCTGGTCGCGATCTTCGCCGAACGCGAAAGCAACGCCGCCTTCTTCCTGCAAGAGCAGGACATGACCCGCTATGATGCGGTCAACTTCATCGCCCATGGCGTCGCCAAGAACCCGGCTTTCGGCGAAAGCCGCCCGGTCAGTGGCGCGCCCGAACAGGACGACAGCCATCAGGGCGTCACCGAGGGCGAACAGAAGGAAAGCGCGCTCGCCAAATACTGCGTCGACCTGAACGCCAAGTCGCGTGAAGGAGACATCGACCCGCTGATCGGCCGCGAGGCCGAGGTGGAGCGCTGCATTCAGGTGCTCTGCCGCCGGCGCAAGAACAACCCGCTGCTGGTGGGCGACCCCGGCGTCGGCAAGACCGCCATTGCCGAAGGGCTGGCGCGCAAGATCGTCGCCGGCGAAACGCCCGACGTACTGGCCTCGACCACGATCTACTCGCTCGACATGGGCGCGCTGCTGGCCGGCACCCGCTATCGCGGCGATTTCGAAGAACGGCTCAAGGCCGTGGTGAACGAGCTGGAACAGCACCGCGACGCCATCCTGTTCATCGACGAGATCCACACCGTGATCGGCGCCGGCGCGACCAGCGGCGGGGCGATGGACGCGTCGAACCTCCTGAAGCCCGCGCTTCAGGGCGGCAAGCTGCGCACCATGGGCTCGACCACCTACAAGGAGTTCCGTCAGCATTTCGAAAAGGACCGCGCGCTCAGCCGCCGGTTCCAGAAGATCGACGTGAACGAACCTTCGGTCGACGACTCGGTGAAGATTCTCAAGGGCCTCAAACCCTATTTCGAGGAACATCACGGGGTGCGCTACACCTCCGATGCGATCAAGACCGCGGTGGAACTGGCCGCGCGCTATATCCACGACCGCAAACTGCCCGACAGCGCCATCGACGTCATCGACGAAGCCGGCGCGGCGCAGCATCTGGTGGTGGAAAGCAAGCGCCGCAAGACGCTCGGCACCAAGGAGATCGAGGCCGTCGTGGCCAAGATCGCCCGCATCCCGCCGAAGAGCGTCAGCAAGGACGACGCCGAGGTTCTCAAGGACCTCGAAGGCTCGCTCAAGCGCGTGGTCTTCGGGCAGGACAACGCCATCGTGGCCCTGGCCAGTGCGATCAAGCTGGCCCGTGCCGGCCTGCGCGAACCGGAAAAGCCGATCGGCAACTATCTCTTCGCCGGCCCCACCGGCGTCGGCAAGACCGAGGTGGCGAAACAGCTGGCCGATACGCTTGGCGTGGAACTGCTGCGCTTCGACATGTCGGAATACATGGAGAAACACGCGGTCTCCCGCCTGATCGGCGCGCCTCCGGGCTATGTCGGCTTCGACCAGGGCGGCCTGCTGACCGACCGCGTCGACCAGCACCCGCATTGCGTGCTGCTGCTCGACGAGATCGAGAAGGCGCACCCGGATGTCTACAACATCCTGCTGCAGGTGATGGATCACGGCAAGCTGACCGATCACAACGGCCGCACCGTCGACTTCCGCAACGTCGTGTTGATCATGACCAGCAACGCCGGGGCCTCGGAACAGGCGAAAGAGGCCATCGGGTTCGGGCGACTGCGTCGCGAGGGCGAGGATACGGCGGCGATCGAGCGCACCTTCACGCCGGAATTCCGCAACCGACTGGACGCGGTCATCACCTTCGCGCCGCTGCCGAAAGAGGTCATTCTCCAGGTTGTCGAGAAGTTCGTGCTGCAGCTCGAGGCCCAGTTGATGGACCGCCACGTGTCCATCGAACTGACCCGGCCCGCCGCCGAATGGCTGGCCGACAAGGGGTATGACGACAAGATGGGCGCGCGCCCCCTCGCGCGGGTCATCCAGGAAAACATCAAGAAGCCGCTGGCCGAGGAACTGCTGTTCGGCAAGCTCTCCAAGGGCGGCGTGGTCAAGGTCAGCGTGAAGGACGGCAAGCTCGACCTTCAGGTCGAAGGGCCGGATCATCCGCGCCTGTCGGGCAACAAGCCGCCGCTGCTGACCGCAGACTGATGTTTCGCGCGGCACTTGCCGCCCTGTCGCTCGCCGCGCCCGCCGCGGCGGGCGATTTGACTCTGGGCTTCCCGGTGGATTGCCAGCCAGGCACCACCTGCCACATCCAGAACTACGTCGACCGCGACCCCGGCCCCGGCATCGCCGACTACCGATGCGGCACACTCTCGTATGATGACCATGACGGCACCGACATCGCCCTGCCGACGCTCGCACAGATGATGGCCGGGGTGAATGTGCTGGCCGCGGCGCCGGGCGAGGTGGCCGCGCGGCGCGACGGCGAGGTCGACCGTTTCTATACACCGGAATCCGCCGCTGGCATCGACGGCCGCGAATGCGGCAACGGCGTGCTGATCCGCCATGCGGACGGCTGGGAAACCCAGTATTGCCACATGAAGTTGGGCAGCATCACCGTTTCGCCCGGTGACCATGTCGCGCAGGGGGCGGTCCTCGGTCAGGTCGGCCTCTCGGGGATGACAGAGTTCCCGCATCTGCATCTGTCCGTACGCCACAACGGGACGGCGGTCGACCCCTTCGACCGGGACGCCACCGAAAGCTGTGCGGAAGGCGACGCTCACATCTGGCAGGTCGAACCCTCCTATGCGCCGGGCGGCCTTGTCGACGCCGGTTTCGCCGCCGGCCTGCCCACCTATGACGACATCCGCGCCGGCACCGCCGCTGCCACCGGGCTTGGAACAGACGCCGCCGGCCTCGTGATCTTCGGCCTGGGTTACGGCCTGCAACAAGGCGACGTGCTGACCCTCACGATCAGCGGCCCCGAGGGCGAGGTCATCCGGACCCCGATCACGCTGGACAAGGATCAGGCCCAGGCTTACCGGGCCGCCGGAAAGAAACGCCCCGCCGGCGGCTGGCCGGCGGGGCGCTATCTGGGCACCGTCACGCTGACGCGCGACGGCACCTCCCTTGGCGAACTGACACGCGAGATCAGCCTGCGCTGACCTTGCGGTTGTCCAGCGAATACGGCCCGGCGCCCAGCGCGACGATCATGCCCATGCCGCCTGCGATCGACAGGTTTTTCATGAACCCGATCATCTGCATCTGCGCTTCCATGCCTTCCAGCCCCAGGCTCGGCACATAGTGGAAGAGATAGCCCGAGATCACCGCGAAGCCGCCGACGAGAAAGGCCGCCAGCCGCGCGTGCCAGCCGACGATGATCGCAAGCGCGCCCAGCACCTCGACGGCGATGACCAGCGGCAAGAGCGCGCCGGGCACACCCATTGCCTCCATATAGCCCTGGGTGTCGGCATAGCCGTTGATCTTCTGCAGACCGGAGATCAGGAAGATCGCCGACAGAAGGACCCGCCCGACCGGCGCGGCAAGGGTCTGGATCAGTGTAACGAAAGACGTCATTTCAAGCTCCTGAATGGATATGCCGCACCGCGGCTTCGCGCTCACTTAACAAACCGGCCCCCAGTTCGGCAGGCCCACCGTCAAACGGGTTCTGTGCGGATTCGCACAATTCTTACTATTTCTCCGTCAGCTTGATCTCGATCCGCCGGTTCTGCGCGCGCGCCTCGGGCGTGTCGGCCGGGTTGATGGGCTGGTATTCGCCAAACCCGTTGGCGGCCAGCCGGTCCGGCGGGATGCCCAGCGACGAGATCATGAATTTGACCACCGACAGCGCCCGGCCCTGGCTCAGTTCCCAGTTGTCCGAGTATTTCCCGGCGCCCCCCAGCGGCGTGTTGTCGGTATGCCCGTCCACCCGGATCACCCAGTTGATTTCGGGCGGGATCTCGCTGGCGACCGTCCGCAGGATGCGCGCCACCTTGGCGATCTCCACCTCGCCCGCCGGCGACAGGCTCGCCTCGCCCGGCGGGAACAGCACTTCCGAGGAAAAGACAAACCGGTCGCCCTCGATCCGCACGCCTTCCTGCCCGCCCAGCACGTCACGCAACCGCCCGAAGAAGTCCGAGCGATATTTCTCCAGATCCTTCGCCTGGGTCTGCGCGGTCAGGGCGGCGATCCGGGCCTCTTCGGCCTCCTGCGCCAGCTTTTTCGCCTCTTCCTCCAGCCGCTTTCGCTCGGTCTCTTCCAGCATCCGGCGGCGGCGCTCCTCGGCGGCGGCCCGTGCCAGCGCCGCGTTCAGGTCCGTGCCCAGGTTCTGGATCTGCACCTTGGCCGCCGCGTCGCGCTCGGCGTAATCGTCCAGCAGCGCCTGCAACTGGCCCAGCTGGGTGCGTAGCGCGGCAACCTGCTGGTTCAGCAACGCCGCCTCGCGGCGCGCGGCCTCCGATTTCAGCTCCTGTTCCGACAGGGCCTGATGCGCCTGTTCCAGCAGGGCGGCCCGGCGCTCGGCCTCGCTCTGCCGCTCGGCGACCGCCGATTCCGCGCTCTGCTGCGCGGCGAGCGCGGCCAGCAGCCGGGCGCGCAGCACCTCCTGGTCGCTCGCCGCGGCCTGCGCCTTTTCCAGCGATTCCAGCGCGCTCAGCAACCGCGCCTCGACCGAGGCGCGATCTTCGGCGGTCGAGGCGGCGGACGCCTGCGCCGCTTTCAAGTCCTCCTGTGCGCGGGCCAGCTGCGCCTCCAGCGCGGCAATCTTGCCGGCGGCGTCGCTCTCGGCCCGGCTCAGCGCGCCCTGCAGATCGCGGGCGCTGGTCTCGGCATCGGCCCGCAGCGCCGAGAGTTCGGCGCGCAGACCCGCCTCGGTCTCGGCCGCCGCACTGCGGGCGGCATCCAGATCGCGCTGCAACGCCTGTTCGCGCTCGGCGGCGGCGGCCTGCGCATCGGCCAGCTGCGCTTCCAGCGTCCGGCGCGCTTCGGCGCTTTCGGACTGCACCCGGGCCAGTTCCGCCTGGAAATCCGTCTCGGTCTGCACGCTTTGCGACCGCTGCCGGGCCAGCTCGGCCTCCAGCGCGGCGCGGGTCCGGGCGGCGCCCGCCTCGGTCTCGGCCAGGGTGGCGCGTGCCGCTTCTGCCTCGGTGCGGGCGTCCGCGAGCTCCGCCTCCAGCGCCGTCCGCGCCTCCTGCGAGCGCGCCTGCACCGCCGCGAGTTCAGCGCTCAGATTGGCGCGCGAGCGGTCGGCATCCACCCGGATCCGCTCCAGCTCGGCCTCCAGCGCGCTCATCGACTGGCTGCTCTCGGCCTGGCTCGCCTCCATCTGCGCCAGAACGCGCGTCAGCCGCTCGGCCAGAATGTCGCGCTCCTGCGCCTGGGCGTTCGCCTGATCCAGCTTGTCCAGCGCTTCGGCCAATTTGGCATCCAGCTCTTTCTTCACCGCGTCCGCAGCGGCCAGCAGGGTCAGCGTGTCCTCCGCCTCCTGCCGCTGCTTCTCCAGCGCCAGCGTCATCGCGGTCAGTTCCGCATCGGCATTCTCCAGCCGCTTGCGCAGCGCCTCGGCGGCGGCGGCCTCGGTCAGCCGGGCGGCTTCCTCGGCGCTCAGCTTCTGTTCCAGCGCGGCCACCTGATCCGACTGGGCGGCACTGTCCCGCTTCAGATCCGCCACCAGCGCCTCCAGCGCCTCGCGCTTGGCCGCATCCAGCCGCGCGGCCTCGGTCTGGGCGTCTATCTCGGTCCGGCTCTGCGCCAGCGCGGCGTTCAATGCGTCCCGCTCGGAAATAAGATCGCCCCGCTCGCGCTCCAGCCCGGCGATATTCTCCAGCGCCTGATCGCGGCTGGCGATCAGCGTCGCCACCTGCGCCTCGAAGGCAGTGATCTGCGTCTTGGCCTCGCTCAGCGCAGCATCCTGCGTCTCGGTCTTCGCGGTCAGCGAGGCGATCAGCGCCGTCTGGTTGGCAATCTGCGACTGTGCCGCTTCCAGATCGCTCTGGGTGTCGCCCAGCGTCGCGTTCAGCGCGCCCATCCGCGCCTGCAGCTGGTTCGACTTGCGCTGTTCCAGCCCCAGCGCGCTGGCCAGCGCCTCGATCTCGTCCGACAGGTTGTTCAGTTCCGTTTCCTGCCCCGAGATCGTCTCGCGCAGGGTGAACTGGACGATCATGAAGATCGTCAGAACGAACATCATCACCAGCAGCAGGCCGGTCATCGCATCGACGAAGCCGGGCCAGATCGAACCCTGAAAGCGGTTGCCGGTGCGCCGCGACAGGGCCATGGACTACTCCTGCTCGCCCGCGCGCATCCGCGCCGGGCGCGCCGTCTCCCGTGGCCGGCCGAGTGCCTTGACCAGCAGGTCGATATCCTTGCGCAGTTCGGCCATGCTTTCCTGCCGGCCGGCCGAGATTTCCTCGAGAATGCGCAGCATCTGCACGTCGATCGAGCGCAGCCGCATCCGGCTTTCCGCGTCCATCCCCTCGCCCGGTCCCTGCTGGCGCATCAGCTCGATCAGCGTCTCCTGCCCCAGCGCCACCCGGTCCAGCGCCGAGCTGATGCTCTCGTTCTGCTCCTGCCGGTCGTTCATGACCGAGATCACGTCGATCAGGTCGCTCAGCTTGCGGTCCACTCCGGCGCGCGCCGCGTCGGACTGGGTGAACATCTGCTGCAACGCTTCCATCTGCTCGGCCATGCTGTCCATCACGCCCGAGATCGCGCTGGTATCGGTCCCGCCCTCCTCGCCTGAGGAAAACCCGACCCGGGTGATCGACGACAGCCACTCCTCCAGCTCCCGATAGAACCGGTTCTGGCCGTGCCCGGCGAACAGTTCCAGCAGCCCGACGATCAGCGATCCGGCCAGCCCCAGCAGCGACGAGGAAAACGCCGTCCCCATGCCGCCCAGCTGCGCCTCCAGCCCGCCCATCAGCCGGTTGAAGACGGAAATGCTGTTCTCGCCCTCCTGCGGCGACAGGCTGCGGATCGTGTCGACCACCGCCGGAACCGTCGTGGCAAGGCCATAGAAGGTCCCCAGAAGCCCGAGGAAGATCAGCAGGCTGCCCAGATACCGCGTGATCTCGCGCGCCTCGTCGATCCGTGTGGCGACGGAATCGAGGATCGACCGCGTCGAAGAGGACGACAGCTGCATCCGCGCCCCGCGCGAGCGCAGCAGCGAGGCCAGGGGCGCCAGCAGGCGGGTCGGCCGGTTGACCGTCTCGCTGTCGTCATTGGCAAAGCCCTCGATCCAGCGGACCGAGCCCATCAGCTGGAACACCTGCCAGAAGCAGGCCAGCACGCCGAAGAGGAAGACGATGGCGATGAAGCCGTTCAGCCAGAGGTTCGACAGGAACACAGGCAGCACGAAAGGCAACGCGAGGATGGCACCGGCCGAGGCCAGACCCGCGGCGATGGTCATGAACAGCAGTTGCTGAAACGGCTGCGAGAACTGCGGCCTGGTCTTGCTGTCTGACGGCGCCATGCGCTGCGATCCCGACACGTTTTCTGCTCTTGCCCGAGTCTATATAAGTAACTGGTGGAACGCCAAGGCTTTATGCCATCAGCTTCCGCACCCGCTCGGCCAGCCATTCGAGGTCCTCGTCGGGCAGGCCCAGCGTGGCAAGATGGTCGGTGGTGTTGAACAGATACTCGTGGTTCGGCCCGCGCCCGCCCACCGCTTTGGCGATGATCTGCGCCTGCGTTTCCAGATCCAGCCCGCCGCAATATTGATCGTGATTGGGGTCGATTACATAGGTCACAGCATTCACGCTGCGCCCGTCGTCCAGCCGCACGGTCAGGTTCTTCTCCAGATAAGCGGAAGAGATCAGCTCGCGGTCACGGAGATAGCCGATGGTCTCGCCCTCCAGCCCCGGCGCCACCGCCATGGCAACGCCGACACAGGCCGCGCCCGGCACCTTGTCCAGCGCCAGCACCAGGCCCGGCGCCTCCTCCGTGCCCCGGTGATGGATCGACCGCATGCAGAAGGACCGCGCATAGCCGTCCAGGGTCGCCAGTGCCCGGTCGGCCACCTCGAAGCCCGGATTCCACAACAGCGACCCATAGCCGAAGACCCACATGGTCACGATGTCATCTTCCTCGCATCCCTGCATGATATCAGTATTTTACCGGCAATATGCTCCGGTCCTGTACCGGGCCGTGTCAAGATGGAAGTGGTTGGCGTGATAGCGGTCCGATCCCGGCCCCAGCACCGTCCCGAAAATCCCGCAGGCGGCGCGGCGGGCGGCACCCAGCGGTCCGTTGTTGGAATAGTCGTGCAGCACCGACAGCGCCTTGCCCGATTTCAGGACAAAGCCCGAGATGTCGATGGCATTGCCCTTGCCATGTTCCGACACCCGCGCGCCCTTCACGTTGTTGCGGCTTCGGCAGGCATAGGACGCCGCGACCTGCAGCTGAACGACCTGATCGCGCTTGCGGAACGAGGGCTGAACGCCCCGCACGACCCAGCTCTTCAGCGCGGCGGCGGTGGGGCAGTTCATCAGCGCGCTCTGGCTCAGCGTCACACCGGCCACCGAACGCACCCGCACCGCATCCTTGATCCCACAGGCAGAGGACGCGGACGAGACCGTGCCCACCTCCTCACCCACAATGTCGAGATCGCCGCAGACCGCCCCCTTGCGCTTCAACTCGCGCCGGCTGGCGGTATTGCGGTCGGCCTGCGCCGCGTTTGCGCGCGCCTTGGCCTGGGGCGTCAGCGGCACGGTCGAGGCCCGCGCGGTGGTGGTGGCGGTGACCGTGCCCAGCCCATCGGGCCGTGCACGTGGGCGCGGCGACCGCGCCAGCCCCTGCGCAACGGGCTCGGCAGCCGAGACCTCAGGCGCGACAGCCGGCACCGTGGGTTCAACCACCGGTCCAGTCGTGAGCTGGGGCGGGCGCAGCGATTTCACCGGCGCGTCCGCCGCCGCAGGCAAGGAGGCCAGCGCCAGAACTATGGCAGCCAGCCCGCGCTTCATTTCGGACCTGTCTTCACGCGGCCAAAGTCCGGCGCCGCGGTATCCTGCCCGGCCTGGATGATCCCCCGCCGGATCGCGCGCGTCCGGGTGAAATAGGCGTGCAGATGGTCGCCATCCCCGGTGCGGATCGCCCGCTGCAGCGCAAAAAGCTCTTCGGTGAAGCGCCCGAGGATCTCCAGCGTCGCGTCCTTGTTGGTCAGGAACACGTCCCGCCACATGGTCGGATCCGATGCGGCAATCCGGGTGAAATCGCGGAACCCGGCGGCCGAATACTTGATGACCTCGCTGTCGGTCACCCGGCGCAGGTCGTCAGCCACGCCAACCATCGTATAGGCGATCAGGTGCGGCGTGTGACTGGTCACCGCGAGCACCAGATCATGGTGGTCGGCGTCCATCAGGTCGACATTCGCGCCCAGCCGTTCCCAGAAGGCGCGCAGCCGCGCGATCTCGGCATCCGGCACGCCCTCGACCGGCACCAGCAGCGTCCAACGGTTGTCGAACAGCTCGGCAAAGCCGCTCTCGGGGCCGGAATGCTCGGTCCCGGCCAACGGGTGGCCGGGCACGAAGAACACGCCCTCGGGCAGATGCGGCGTGACCGTGCGGATCACGTCGCCCTTGACCGAACCGACATCGGTGATCGTGCAGCCGGGCTTCAGATGCGGCGCGATCTCTTCCATCACCGGCCCCATCGCGCCCACCGGCACGCAAAGCACCACCAGATCGGCGTCCTTGACCGCCTCGATCGCGCTGTCGCAAACCACGTCGCACAGCCCAATCCGCCGCGCCGTCTCGCGCGTGGCCTCGGTGCGGGCAAAGCCTGCGACCTCGCCCACCAGTTGGCCGTCGCGCTTCATCGCCCAGAACATCGACGAGGCGATCAGGCCCAGCCCGATCAGGGCGACCCGGTCGTACACCTGCTCCATCAGCGCACCCCCCGGAAGGCGGCAAGCGCGGCAACGACCCGGCGGCAGGCGGCTTCGTCGCCCACCGTGATCCGCAGCCCCTCGGGCAGGCCATAGCCCGCGACCCGGCGCACGATGATCCCCTCGGCCCGCAGCGCGGCATCGGCGCCGGCGGCTTCGTCGGCATCGCCGAAGCGGGCCAGGATGAAATTCGCGTGGCTCTCGTCGCAGCCGATCCCCATCTGGCGCAGCGCATCCGACAGCCAGGACCGCCAGCGCGCATTTTCCTCGCGGCAGAACCGCGTGAAGGCGGTGTCGCGCACGGCCGCCTCGGCGGCGGCCATCTGCCCCTGACTCAGGTTGAACGGCTGGCGCAGCCGGTTCAGCACGTCGATCACCTCGCGCCGCGCATACCCCCAGCCGATCCGCAGCCCGCCCAGACCGTGGATCTTCGAAAATGTGCGCGTCATGATCACGTTGTCATGTGCCTCGACCAGACCCGCGCCGCCATCGAAACCCTCGACGAATTCGGCATAGGCCCCGTCATGCACAAGCAGCGCCCGGTCCTTCAGCCCCTCGGCCAGCCGGTCCAGATCCGCCTCGGACACCATCGTGCCGGTCGGGTTGGCCGGATTGGCAAGGAACACGATCCGCGTCCGCTCGGTCACCGCCGCCAGGATCGCGTCCACGTCGATGCAGCGCTCCCGCTCGCCCACCGTCACCGGCACCGCGCCCACCGCGCGCGCCAGGATCGGATACATCGAGAACCCGTGCTCGGTGGTGATCACCTCGTCGCCCGTCCCGGCATAGGCCTGCGTCACGAACTGCAAAACCTCGTCCGAGCCGACGCCGCAGATGATCCGGTCGGGGTCCAGCCCGTGAACCTCGCCGATCGCGCGGCGCAACGGGGCATGGTCGGTATTGGGATAGCGGTGCAATTCGCCGGCAGCGGCGAGATAAGCCGCGCGCGCCTTTTCCGAGCACCCGTAGGGGTTCTCGTTCGACGAAAGTTTCAGCACATCCGTCCGGCCTTTGATCGAACTCTCGCCGCTGACATACAGCGCGATGTCCATGATCCCCGGCTGCGGCGCAATCCCGGCCATGATATCCCCCATTCGAGTCCGGCGGGTTCTATGACTCTCCGCCCCCCAAGACCAGAGCAAAACGCCCATGCGCGCCGCCCCTTGCCGGGGCCTCAGGGGGTCAGGAAGCGCGCCAGGTAGTCGTCGGAATAGTCGATTTCGATCTCGATCCAGATCGGAAGATGGTCCGACATCTCGTAGGTCGTCCAGCCGCGATAGCTCTTCTCGAAATGCGCATAGGGCGGCTTGCCGTGTTTCGCCCGTTCGGCCACGGTGACCGGCAGGTAATGCGCGATCTGCTCGGCATCGGTCAGCCGGCGCTGCGGCAGCGCCGCCTCCGCCGCCGTCTGGGGTGGGAAATCGCGGTCGGGCCAGGGTCCGAAGACCGACCGCCGCCAGTCGAACACGCCATGCCGCAGCAGTCGCGTCTTGCGCTCGGCCTTGCCCTTCACGGTAAAGGCGATCTGGTCGAAGAACTTGTCGCCCCCCATGTTCGTCGCCGGGAATTCGGGCACCACCATCTCGCTCGCCGTCAGGGCGTCCATGATCGGCCCGTCTCGCGTGTCGATGTTCAGATCGCCCAGCAGCACATAGACCTGATCCTCGACCTTGGCCCGCGCCACCAGCATCCGCGTGATCGCCGCGATCTCCTGTGCCCGCAGCGCCTTTTCGGCCGCGCTCTCGCCGCCGAAGATGATATGCGCCGAACACAGCGCAAAGCGGAACCACCCCGCCTGGAACGCCGCAAAGAAGGGCGACCGCGCGATCTGCTCGCCGGCGATCAGCTCTTCGCGCGGCAGGACGATCTCGCCGATCAGGTTGCGGAAGATCACCTTGTCGGTGTTATACAGGAAAGCCATCCGTTCAGAGTTGCCGCCCCTGTGGGTGGAGACGTCCGAGACGAAATACTCCCACTGGGGTCCCAGCAGCTTCACCAGCCGCTGCAAAGGGGTCAGGTCGCTCTTGATCTCCTGCACCGCGCAGATGTCGAAGCTGTTCACGATCTCGGCGATGTAGTGGTAGCTCTCGTCCAGCCGGGGAACGCCATCGTCGAAGGCGCGGATGTTCCATGATCCGATGATCAGCGAATTGGCGCGCCGGTTCTTCAGCACCTGATCGTGCAGATCGCGCCGCAGCGACAGCAGGCGGGCCGCGATCCAGGCCGCCTTGGCGGGATAGCTGGGATCGGCTTCATAGGATTTCAGTCCGTGGTAAAAGGCCATGACTTGTCCTCCGGTGCGCCCCGCGCGGGCAGGATGCCAGCCACGCGCCGCCTTGTCGATCCGGCGCAGGTCGTGCAATTCCACCTTGAACCGCACGCCGCTTTCCCCTACACGACCGCAATCCCGGAATCGCCTGTGCGGTTGCGGGCGTTTCCGTTTTGGCGACCGCGCGGTCCCGGCTTTCTTCGGCCGACCCGGACCGCAGCCTGAACGGGGTAGAAAAGGAACCGACGAACGATCTCCTGCGGGCGCTGCGGCGGACCCGGTTGAAGACCTGGAGCTCTCGGGCGCGCACACTCTGCGGAACAACCGCAGGCTTATTGGAGAGACAAGCGATGAACCTGATCGCACAGATCGAGGCGGAACAGATCGCCTCGCTGGGGAAATCGATCCCCGACTTCCGCGCCGGCGACACCATCCGCGTCGGCTACAAGGTGACCGAAGGCACCCGCAGCCGCGTCCAGATGTATGAAGGCGTCTGCATCTCGCGCAAGGGCGGTGGCATCGGCGCTTCCTTCACCGTCCGCAAGATTTCCTTCGGCGAAGGCGTGGAACGTGTGTTCCCGCTCTATTCGACCAACATCGACAGCATCGAAGTCGTCCGCCGCGGCCGTGTCCGTCGGGCCAAGCTGTATTATCTGCGCTCGCGTCAGGGCAAATCGGCCCGGATCGCCGAGAACACCCACTACAAAGAGCTGTCGTCGTCGGCCGAAGCGTAAGGATCAGAGTCATGAAACAAGGCATTCACCCCGAATACCACGTCATCGACGTCAAGCTGGTCGATGGCACCGTGGTGCAGATGAAATCGACCTGGGGCAAGGAAGGCGACCAGATGTCGCTCGACATCGACCCCTCCGTGCACCCGGCCTGGACCGGTGGCGGCACCCGCCTGATGGACACCGGCGGCCGCGTGTCGAAGTTCAAGAACAAATACGCCGGCCTCGGGTTCTGACCCCTGCGCCACCGCGTTACGCGAACGCCGCCCCCCGGGGCGGCGTTTGTCGTTTTCGGGGGTGCCGAGGGGGCGGCTGGTGACCAAATAGAAACATTTTGGCGGCAGTTTCGGGGCACGCACAACCGACCGGAATCACCATGCCTCCTGCCCTCTCTGTCAGCCAGACCCTCAATCGTGCCAGCAAGGCGATCAAGACCGGCGCGGTCGAGGTTGCCGAAGACCTCTACATGAAAGTTCTCGAACGCTATCCGGCCAACCGGCGGGCGCAGCAGGGGCTGCTGGCGCTCTGTCAGGGCAGCGCGATGGACATGGCGAAAAGCGCGCGCGAAATGCAGGCCAGGGGCAAACTCTACGCCGCCGAAAAACGCTGGACCTTCGCGGTCTGCCGCGCGCCCGAAACGGCCGGGCTGGGCATCGGGCTGGCGCTCTGCCGGCTGGAAATGGGCCAGCCCGCCGCCGCGCTCGACGCCATAGACAGGGTGCTCGAGGTCTGCCCCGGCGACGCCCGCGCGCTCGACACGCGCGGCCGGGCGCTGCGCGATCTGGGCCGCATCGACGAGGCCGAGGCCTGCCATCGCGCCGCCCTGCGCGGCGGGGCCGAAGATACCGGCCCGCTCAACCACCTTGGGATTCTCGCCCAGGCGCGGGGCGACAAGGCTGCCGCGGCCGACCTCTACCGCCGCGCCATCGCACTCCGCCCCGACGTGCCGGACCTCCACCACAACCTCTCGCACGTCGTCACCTATGCCGAAGGCGACGCCCACATCGACCAGATGCTGCGCCTTC
This sequence comes from Seohaeicola nanhaiensis, assembly GCF_042654245.1. Classification (NCBI taxonomy): domain Bacteria; kingdom Pseudomonadati; phylum Pseudomonadota; class Alphaproteobacteria; order Rhodobacterales; family Roseobacteraceae; genus Seohaeicola; species Seohaeicola nanhaiensis. Next base: position 200,058 of record NZ_JBHSGI010000033.1, on the reverse strand, counting down.
TGGCCCGCGTCACCCCCAATGATCCGGCGCAGTCGCCGCTGCATTTCGCGCTGTTCAAGGCCTTCGACGACCTCGACCAGCGCGACAAGGCGTTCCACCATCTGGTGGAAGGCAACCGGATGAAACGGGCGGCCATCGGCTATGAGGTGCGCCACGACGCCCTGCGCTTTGCCCATGTCAAATCGCTGTTTGCCGAGCCTGTCGCCGAAGTGTCCTTCAATACCCCCCTGCCCGCGCGGCCGATCTTCGTTGTCGGGCTGCCCCGCTCTGGCACCACGCTGATCGAACAGGTCCTTGCCTGCACACCGGGCACCCAGGCCTGTGGAGAGCTGTCGGTCGTGGCGCGTGCCGCCGCCAAGCTGCTGCGCACCCTGCAGGACGAAAAACGCAACCGCCTCGACCGCGACGACATTCTCAGCCTTCGCGCGCAGATCGCCGATGGACTCGCACGGCATTCCGACGGCGCGCCGGTGATGATCGACAAGATGCCGCTGAACTTCCGCTGGCTCGGCTTCATCGCCGCCGCCCTGCCCGAGGCGCGCATCGTCCATGTCGCCCGTGATCCCCAGGCCGTCGCCTGGTCGCTGTTTCGCCATGCCTTCGCCGGGCGCGGCAACGGCTTTGCCTACGGCATCGGGGAAATCACCGCCTACATGCTGCTGCACCGCGATCTGATAGCCTTCTGGCAGGCCCGGCTCGGCAACCGCCTCTTCCAGCTCGACTACGACCAGATGGTGCGTGCCCCCGAATCCGAACTGCGCCGCCTGGTCGACGCCTGCGCTCTCGACTGGCGCGACGACTGCCTCAGCCCCCACCGCTCGGGCAGCGCCGTGCTGACCGCCAGCTCGGCCCAGGTGCGCCAACCGATCTACGACGGTTCGAACGCCGGATGGCGCCGTTACGAACGTCAGCTGGCCCCGATGCGAAAGGCGCTGCAGCAGGCCGGTCTGATCTGACGGCACCGGAAAAGCACAGCTGTGCATAACCTCTGATGGGCGCTTTTCATCCGCGTAGACACTAAATATAGTGCCCAAAACAGTCGGACTGTGCAAAGCCGCATGCGAGAGGACCGGGCATGGCGCATATCATCGTTGTGGGGAACGAAAAGGGAGGCGCCGGCAAGTCGACCGTCTCCATGCACGTGGCCACCGCCCTCGCGCGGCTGGGCCATAAGGTCAGCGCGCTGGACCTTGACCTGCGCCAGCGCAGCCTTGCCCGCTATGCCGAAAATCGCGCCACCTTCCTGAAAAAGGCCGGGCTGGACCTGCCCAGCGCCCGCTGCCACGACCTGCCCGAAATCGATCCCGCCGTGCTGCGCCCGGGCGAAAACATCTACGACCACCGCCTGTCGGCCGCAGTCTCCCAGCTCGAACCCGACAGCGACTTCATCCTGATCGACTGCCCCGGCTCGCACACCCGCCTGTCGCAGGTCGCCCACTCGCTCGCCGACACGCTGGTCACGCCCCTGAACGACAGCTTCATCGACTTCGACCTGCTGGCCCGCACCGACATCAGTGGCGAAAAGATCCTGGGCCCCTCGGTCTATTCCGAAATGGTGTGGAGCGCGCGGCAACTGCGCGCCCAGGCCGGGCTGAAACCGATCGACTGGGTGGTGATGCGCAACCGCGTCGCGACCCAGCGCATGGTCAACAAGGAAAAGATGGAACGCGCGATCAAGATGCTCGCCGACCGGCTGGGCTTCCGCGTCGCCCCCGGCTTTTCCGAGCGGGTGATCTTCCGCGAACTCTTCCCCCGCGGCCTCACCCTGCTCGACCTCAAGGATATCGGCGTCAAGCAGCTGAACATCTCGAATGTCGCCGCCCGACAGGAGCTGCGCGACATGATGAAGGCGCTGCGCCTGCCGGGGGTCAAGGTCACCTTCTAGGGCGACCTTCCCGATCCCTCAGCCAAAGGCCTTGTTGGCCTCTTCCAGCTCCATCAGCACCGCCGCGTGCTGCGGATCTTCGTGAAGCTGTTTCAGCTTCTGGCGCGCCGCGAAGATCTTGTCGCGCTCGGCGGCGATCTTCTTGTCGATATCCTCCAGATCGACCCGCGACTTCGCCGTCCCGATCTGACCGCCCAGCTGCGCGATCTTGTCCTCGACCTGCTTGAGGCTGTTCGCGTTGTTCTTCACCAGGCGCTCGATCTTGACCTTCTTCTTCTCGTCCCATTCGGCGCCCAGCTGCCGTTCCAGCCGCCGCTTGCGCCCTTCAAGCTGGCCTTTCAGCAGGCTGACCTGTTCGATCTTCATCTGCACCAGCCCGTCCGATTTGCTCAGCTCCAGCTGACGGATCCGGCCCTCGGCCCCGTTGATCTGCAGGTTCAGCGCGCTGACCTCGCTGCCCAGGGCCTTGGAATAGGCCACCGTCGCCTTCTTCAGACGCGCAATGTCCTCCGCCGTGTAATTCTGATCGACCTCGTCGAAAAAGCTGCTCATCAGCACCGCGTCCAGCGTTGGCCGCTTGCTCGGGTCCGGGTCCTTCATCCGGTTCATCAGCCGCGTCAGCGACGAGACCTTGGCCACCTTGCCGTCTTCGTCCGTCTTCTGCGTCGGCCCCGGGTTCGCGCTCGAGAAACTCTCCTTGAACGTCCCCTCGCCGCGCAACGGATCCGTGACCCGGTCCAGGATTTCACCCAGCGTGAAATTGTCCGACTTCTGCGTCACCGCGCCGCCGTCGCCCTTGAGTTCGGGCGGCTCGTAGCCGGGAGTATATTCCTCCAGCCCCCGGATCGCGTCCGTGTGGGAATCGACATGCTGTGCCAGCCCGAAGTCCGCGACCTTGAAGGTGCCGTCCTCGCTGACAAAGATATTGGCTTCCTTCAGATCGTGGTGGGTCATCCCCCGCGCCTGCATCGCCTTCATGCCAGTGATGATCTCGCGCATCTGCTGCGCCATCATCGCCTGTTTCGCGCCGTCCGAAATCAGGCCCGATTTCTCGGCCGCGCCCACGGATTCGGTGTATTTTTCGGCATCGCCCGCCCCCGCCAGATCCATCACGATCAGCGGCGCCCCGTTCGGCGCCAACACCATGCCCTTCATGTCGAGCACATTGTCCGGGCAGTCGCCATCCTCGCCGCCGCTGACCGCGCGGTGATTGCTGACCTCGCTCTTCAGCGTCTGATGCTCGTCCTCGTCCATATCGGAATTGGCACTGAACCCGCGCGGCGTCTTCAGCACGACCTTGTTGCCGCTGGCGTCCTTGGCCAGATACACGGTCCCGCCGCCACCCTGGCCCAGGAACTTGATGTCGTTGAACACGACGCCGCCGATGGTGAATTCGGAAATCTTGCCGTCCTTGTCGACCTTGGCCTTGTCCGGATACTTGTCGTGCGCCGCCTGCCGCATCGCGTCGCCCGCCGCCTTGATCTTGTACCAGACCGTCGGGTCGATGGTGTCGGGCTTGTCGGGGTTGAACTGGATCCCCGCCGCCTTGGCCGCCTCGACATACCAGTCGCGCTGGCTGCGGGTGCACATGTCAAAGGCCTCGTCGGGCACGGTGCCATTGGCCAGCAGGGTGTCCAGCGCCTCCGCCACCCCCTTGCCCGCCGCCGCGCCGATCTCGTCGGGCCGCTTGCGCGTATCGGTGACGTCGATGCCAAGGTCGTCCATCATCTCGGCGGTATCAAATGGCCGGATCCGTGTGCTGGTCATGAGCGAGGTGTCCTCGGTCATCGACAGCACCGCATTGTCGGTGCGCAGCGCTTCCAGATAGGCCTGCTTGGCCTTCTGCAACCGCGCTTCCTCCAGCTTGTCCAGGTGTTTGAACTGATCCGCCAGCTTCTGCGCCGCCTGCTTGGCCTCGGGCCCGTCCAGCCGGTTGCCGGCGTCGTCGGTTGCGGCCAGCACCTCCATCGGTGGCGGGCTGGTCTTGGTCTTCAACACCTCCAGCAGGGTGTTGCGATGGCTGCGCAGCGCGGCGGTCATCTCGCTCTGCAACTCCGCGCCGCTGCCGCCCAGATGGCTCTGCCGCACCTGCTGGTCGAGGAAGGTATAGCGGGCATTGTGCATCCCCTTGACCGAATTCGGATCCTTCTTGCCCATCAGCTGGATGTTGTGCGCGATCAGCGCCAGCTGCGACGGGATCGTCGGCGTCTTGGCGAACATCGCCTTGTAGGTCTGCAACGCCTGGGTCACGTTGTCCGCCAGCGCATCCCATTCGGCCATCAGCTCCTTCTGTCGGCGCAGGTTCTCGCCGGCCAGGGTTATGATCGCCTCGCGGCTGCGTTCCGAGGCCGGATCGCGCAGCACCCGTGCCTCGTCGGTGACATCGCTGGCGCCGTCGGCAAGCATGTCGCGGATGCGCTGCTGTTCCGTCTGCAACCGCCGCACTTCGGCCTCCAGATCGTCCAGATCGCTGTTGATCGCCCCCAGGCTGATGCCGCCCTTCACCACATTTGCCGCCGCGCGGGCGCTGGTCTTGACGGACTTCAGATCGCTGTAGGCGCCTTTCAGATTGCCGCCCTCGGCCTTCTTGTTGGCCGCCTCGATCGCCTGTTTCAGCGCCACCAGCTGCGGATGCTCGGGCGGCAGGGTCTGAATCTCGGCCTGCGCCTTGTCCCGCCGCCGCCAGAATTCCTGGATCTGGGACCTCAGCGTTTTCTTCGCCAAAAAGTTCTTGGTGTCATAGCCAAGATGTTTCTGGAGAAATTGCAATTGGGCCGGAGTCAGGTCTGCCATGGATGCCTCTTGAAAACGGGGAACGAAGTGAACTGACGAATTGGCAAAGGTCTTAGCAAGATTTTTTCATCTGCCAAAAGTTTTTCGCACCTTTCCGAAAGCCGAACCTATCCCGCCAGCCGCTGCAGAAGCCGGCGCAATGTCGCCACCTCCTCCTCCGAGAGATCGCGCACCAGCGCCGCGTCATACTCCTGCGCCACCGCGCGCAGATCGCGATAGGCGGCCAGCCCGGCCGCCGTCAGTTCCAGATGCTCCGACCGCCGGTCGCTCTCGTCGCGGCTGCGCTGCAGGAACCGGCGCTCGGCCAGCTTCTGCACCGCCCGGCTGATCTTGGTCTTGTGGGTCCGCGCCCGCTGGCCGATCTCGGTCGCCGTCATTCGCCCGTAGATGCCCAGATGGAACAGCACGCGCCATTCGGTGCGCAGCATGCCGTACCGGCTCTTGTAGACCCGCTGAAACGCGAGGCTCGATTCCTCGGCCGCCTGGTTCAGCAGGTAGGGCAGGAAAAGCTGAAGATCGAAGTCGTGTTTTTTGTCCATGCGGCCTCCTTTGCGGTTGTTAGTTACAAAATCAACTATTACCTCCGCAACCAGCAAAGGGAGGAACGCCCATGAACCGACCGACTCACCCGCACCGCTTCGTGCAGGCCAGCCAGCAGACCGGCATCACCGAGGGCTACATGCCCGGCTTCGGCAACGACTTCGAAACCGAGGCGCTGCCCGGCGCGCTGCCCGAGGGCATGAACTCGCCGCAAAAGTGCAACTACGGTCTCTATGGCGAACAGCTTTCGGGCACCGCCTTCACCGCCAACCCGCCCGAACGCACCTGGACCTATCGCATCCGCCCATCGGTGAAGCATTCCGCGCGCTACCAGCGCATCGACCTGCCCTACTGGAAAAGCGCCCCCAACGTCATCGACAACGTGACCAGCCTCGGCCAGTACCGCTGGGATCCGGTGCCGCATACGGGGGAAAAGCTGACCTGGCTGACCGGCATGCGCACCATGACCACGGCGGGCGACGTCAACACCCAGATCGGGATGGCCAGCCACATCTACCTCGTCACAGAAAGCATGGTCGACGCGTATTTCTACTCGGCCGACAGCGAGCTGCTGGTGGTGCCCCAGGAAGGCCGCCTGCGCTTCTGCACCGAACTCGGCCTCATCGACCTCGCACCGCAGGAAATCGCCATCATCCCCCGCGGGCTGGTCTACCGGGTCGAGGTGCTGGAAGGCCCCTGCCGCGGTTTCGTCTGCGAGAACTACGGCCAGAAATTCGAACTGCCGGGCCGCGGCCCGATCGGCGCCAATTGCCTCGCCAACCCGCGCGACTTCAAGGCGCCGGTGGCCGCCTACGAGGACCGCGAGGTGCCCTCCACCCTCACCATCAAGTGGTGCGGCCAGTTCCACGAGACGCAGATCGGGCAGAGCCCGCTCGACGTGGTCGCCTGGCACGGCAACTACGCGCCCTACAAATACGACCTCAGCCACTACTGCCCGGTCGGCGCGATCCTCTTCGACCACCCCGACCCGTCGATCTTCACCGTGCTGACCGCGCCCAGCGGCGTGCCGGGGACTGCCAACATCGACTTCGTGCTGTTCCGCGAACGCTGGATGGTGGCCGAAAACACCTTCCGCCCGCCGTGGTATCACAAGAACATCATGTCCGAGCTGATGGGCAACATCTACGGCCAGTATGACGCCAAGCCGCAGGGCTTCGTCCCCGGCGGCATGAGCCTGCACAACATGATGCTGCCCCACGGCCCCGACCGCAACGCCTTCGAGGGGGCGTCGAACGCCGAGCTGAAGCCGCACAAGCTCGACAACACCATGTCCTTCATGTTCGAGACCCGCTTCCCGCAGCATCTCAGCGCCTTCGCCGCAACCGAAGCGCCGCTGCAGGACGACTACATCGACTGCTGGACGGATCTCCAAAAGAAGTTCGACGGCACCCCGGGGAAGAAGTGAGGTGAGCCCCGCCCTCCTCGCCTTCGGGATCGTCGTCCTGGTGCTCCTGATCGTGGTCCGCCGCCGCAACCGCCAGGACCGGCGCGGCGCGGACAGCCACCGCGAGCCCACCTCCCTAGGCGATTCCGACGGCGGCGGCGATGGCGGCGGGGATTGACCTCGGCGGCGCGGACCCGGACAAAGGGTGGCCCGATGCGTGGCGACAACCAGAGGAGACGAACCGGTGAGCGATGCAATGAAGGATCTGCTGTTCTGGATCGGCCTGTTCATCGTGCTGGGCGTCGTGCTGCGCTGGCTTCAGAAGCGCAAGCAGAACAAGGATTGAGCGGCCCCGCGCCGCAGACGGGAAAAAGACTATGCCACTGATGAAAAGCTGGGTCGCTTCGGCCAATTCCGCCGACTGCCCCTTTCCACTGAACAACCTGCCCTACGGCGTCTTCTCGACCGAAGGCGAAGATCCCCGCTGCGGCGTGGCCATCGGCGAGATGGTGCTCGACATGGCCGCCGCCGAGGAAGAGGGCCTGATCGAACTGGCCGACGAGCCGCTCTTCGACCTGCCCTTCTGGAACGTCCTGATGGAGGAAGGCCCCGCCGTCTGGGCCGCCCTGCGCGCCCGCCTGACCGCCCTGCTGGCGGAGGGCACAAAAGAGCGCGACCGGGTCGAACCGCTGCTGGTGCCGCTGGCCGAGGTGACGCTGCACATGCCCTTCATGGTCAGCGAATACACCGACTTCTACGCCGGCCGACACCACGCCACCAACGTCGGCACCATGTTCCGCGGCGCCGAAAACGCGCTGCCGCCGAACTGGCTGCACCTGCCGATCGGCTACAACGGCCGCGCCTCCTCGGTCGTCGTCTCGGGCACCCCGGTGCGCCGCCCCTGGGGCCAGCTGAAATCGGCCGACCACGCCCTGCCCGCCTTCCTGCCCTGCCGCCGCTTCGATCTCGAGCTCGAGATGGGCGCCATCGTCGGCGCCGACAGCGACGGCCCGATCACCGTGGCCGAGGCCGACGCCAATATCTTCGGATACGTCCTGCTGAACGACTGGTCGGCCCGCGACATCCAGGCCTGGGAATACCAGCCCCTCGGCCCCTTCCAGGCCAAGGCCACGGCCACCTCGATCAGCCCATGGATCGTCACCAAGGCGGCGCTCGAACCCTTCCGCACCGACACTCCGCCGCGCGAGTTCGAACTGCTCGACCACCTCAAGGACGCCGGCCCGATGCTCTACGACATCGACCTCGCGGTGACGCTCGCCCCCGAGGGCAAGCCCGCCACCACCATCGCGCGGACGAACTACAAGGAAATGTACTACTCCTCCGCCCAGCAGCTTGCCCATCACACCACCTCGGGCTGCCCGATGAACGTGGGCGACCTGCTCGGCTCGGGCACCATCTCGGGCGCAGGGAAGGAAGAACGCGGCTCCCTCCTCGAACTCAGCTGGGGCGGGAAAGAGCCGCTGACGCTGGACACCGGCGAGACCCGCAGCTTTCTCCAGGACGGCGACACGCTCACGCTGACCGGCGCGGCGCGGGGCGACGGCTATACCATCGGCTTCGGCGACTGCACCGGCACGGTGCTCCCGGCGCTCGAAAACCCCTACGCAAGATGACGACCCTCCTCTTCCTCTTGCTGCAAATATCCCGGGGAGCGCGAGGGGCAGCGCCCCTCGCTCCGGTCGGATCGCATCAGCGATCCGAAACTCCCGCGCACTGACCTGAAAGGACACCGACATGGCCAAGGCCTTCGCATCTCAGGGCGACCTGACCGAGAAGAAGATCAGCTTCACCGAGGTGGGCGAAGGTCTCTGGGCCTTCACCGCCGAGGGCGACCCGAACTCGGGCGTCATCATCGGCGACGACTCGGTGATGATCGTCGAGGCCCAGGCCACCCCGCGCCTGGCCAATATGGTCATCGAGAAGGTGCGCGAGGTGACCGACAAGCCGATCACCCATGTCGTTCTGACCCACTACCACGCCGTCCGCGTGCTGGGGGCCAGCGCCTTCGACGCGCAGCAGGTCATCATGGGCGAAAAGGCCCGCGCCATGGTCGCCGAACGCGGGCAAGAGGACTGGGACAGCGAATTCCAGCGCTTTCCACGCCTGTTCCAGGGGCATGAGAGCATCCCCGGCCTGACCTGGCCCACCACCACCTTCAACGACCGCATGACCGTCTACCTCGGCAAGCGCCGGATCGACTTGATGCACCTCGGGCGTGCCCATACGGCGGGCGATATCGTCATCCACGTCCCCGACGCCAACACCATGTTCACCGGCGACATCGTCGAATACCACTCGGCCTGCTACTGCGGCGACGGCCATTTCCACGACTGGCCCAAAACGCTCGAGGCGGTCCGCCGCTTCGACCTCGACGCCATCGCGCCGGGCCGGGGCGACGCGCTGGTCGGCAAGAAGATGGTCAACGCCGCGCTGGACGCCACCGCCGATTTCGTCGCCTCCACCTATGCCCCCGCCGCCCGCGTCGCGGTGAAGGGCGGCACCCTGAAAGACGCCTGGGACGCGGTGCGCGCCGAATGCGACCCCAAGTTCAAGGATTACGCGATCTACGAACACTGCCTGCCCTTCAACGTCGCCCGCGCCTATGACGAGGCCCAGGGCATCGACACCCCCCGCATCTGGACCGCCGAGCGCGACATCAAGATGTGGGAAGCGCTGCAGGCGTAACCGCGATGACCCTCACCCGGATCCTCATGCTGGCCATTGGCGCCGTGATCTTCGCGTCCTGGACCTTCTTGATGTTCCGGGTCCTTTTCCTTCTGCGCAAACGCGCCGAGGCCGAAAGCGGCCAGACCTTTCCCGGCCCCGGCCAGGCCCTGCGCCAGTGGGGCCGCTTCTTCCGCCACCCCGAGGACCGCATCCTGCGCCAGCGCCTGACCGGCCTGACCATGGGGATGCTGGTCTGGCTGGTCGGACTCGCCTGGATCGGAGAGTGAACGATGGCCTATGATTATACCCCCTTCCCCTATGTCTCCGCCCCCGGGCTGACCGCACCCGAACCGCGCCACCGCGTGGTCATCGTCGGCGCCGGCCCCATCGGTCTTGCCATGGCCATCGACCTCGCGCAGCGCGGGGTGCCCTCGGTCGTGCTGGACGACAACAACGTGGTCTCCGTCGGCAGCCGCGCAATCTGCTGGGCCAAGCGGACGCTGGAGATCTTCGACCGCCTCGGGGTGGGCGAGCGGATGCTGGCCAAGGGCGTCACCTGGAAGGTCGGTCGCCAGTTCCACGGCGACCGCGAAGTCTACAGTTTCGACCTGCTCCCCGAGGAAGGCCACAAGTATCCGGCCTTCATCAACCTCCAGCAATATTACGCCGAGGAATACCTCGTCGACCGCGCGCGCGAGTTTCCCGACCTGATCGACCTGCGCTTCAAGAACAAGCTCGTCCACCACGAAGACCGCTGGAACCATGTCGTCCTGACGGTGGAAACCCCCGAGGGCCCTTACACGCTCGAAACCGACTATCTCCTCGCCTGCGACGGTGCCGCCTCGCCCACGCGCAACCGGATGGACCTCGACTTCACCGGCCAGACCTTCCAGGAACAGTTCCTGATCGCCGATATCGAGATGGAGGAAAGCCCCTTCGCGCAAGGGACGCCCGAACGCTGGTTCTGGTTCGACCCGCCGTTTCACCAGGGCAAATCCGCCCTGCTGCACCAGCAGCCCGACAATATCTACCGCATCGACCTGCAACTCGACGTCGATGCTGACGGCCGGGCCGAGGCCGCCCCCGACAAGGTGATCCCCCGGATCAAGGCCATCGTCGGCGACAAGCCGTTCCGCCTCGACTGGGTGTCCGTCTACAAGTTCCGTTGCATCAAGCTCGACCGCTTTGTGCACAACCGTGTGATCTTCGTGGGCGACAGCGCCCACGTGGTCAGCCCCTTCGGCGCGCGCGGCGGCAATGGCGGCATCCAGGACGTCGACAACCTCGGCTGGAAGCTCGCCGCCGTCTTGAAGGGCGAGGCGCCCGAGGCGCTGCTTCAGACCTACCACGACGAACGGTCGCACGGCTCGGCCGAGAACATCCTCAATTCCTCCCGCGCGACCAATTTCATGACGCCGAAAACCCCCATCGAGGCGCTGTTCCGCTCCGAGGCTTTGCGCCTCGCCCACGACCAGCCCTTCGCGCGCCGCCTGCTGAACTCGGGCCGGCTCTCGGTGCCCTGCTCGCTCGAAGGCTTCCCGCTCCAGACGCCCGGCACCGGCGCTCTCGCCTCGGGCCGCGCGGTGGCCGACGCACCGCTGAACGGCCCCGAAGGCGACACCTGGCTGCTCGAACAGGTCCAGACGGGCGGCTCTACCCTCGTCGGCTTCGGCGACGTCCCCCTGCCCGAGATCGAGGGCATCGCCCGCCTCGGCATCAACCAGCGCAGCGCCGACTACCCCTGTTTCACCGCCCTCAAGGGCCTGGCCATCCGCCGCTATGGCGAGGGGCGCGCCTATCTCTTCCGGCCCGACGGCCACGTCTGCGCCAGCTTCACAACGCCCGACGCCGAGGCGATCCGTGCCGCCCGCGCCCGCGCCATGGGCGCCGAACTGGAGGTCGCGCAATGACCGTCTTCCCCGACCGCCTCGCCCCCTTCCAGGACGAATTCTACAGCGCGCTGATGGCGGCCCACGCCGGCCTGACCGAGGCGCAGAGCCACGCGCTCAACGCCCGGCTGGTCCTGCTGATGGCCAACCGCATCGGCGATCTCGATGTGCTGACCGATATCCTCACGACCGCCCGGAGTTATGACCATGGCTGAGACCGTCCTCTTCGACTACTGGCGCTCCTCCGCCGCCTACCGCATGCGCATCGCCCTGCATCTCGCAGGCATCGCCTATACCTCCGTCCCGGTCGATCTCTCCAAGGGCGAACACCGCACGCCCGACCATGTGGCGCGCAACCCGCAGGGGCTGGTCCCGGTGCTCGATATCGACGGCCACCGCTTCACCCAGTCGCTGGCCATGCTGGAGTATCTCGACGAGACGCGCGGCCTGAACCTCCTGCCCGAGGATCCCGTGACCCGCGCCCATGCCCGGGCGCTGGCCTATGCCATCGCGGTCGACCTGCACCCGGTCTGCAACCTCTCGGTCGCCACCCAGGCGCGCGAGATGGCCGGCGGCGGGCAGGACAAGATGGAATTCTGGATGCAGCGTTTCATCCGCCCCGGCCTCGTCGCCTTCGAGGGCCTGCTCGCCGGCTTCACCCAGGCGCCCTACTGCTGCGGCGATACGCCCGGCCTTGCGGATATCTGCCTGATGCCGCAGCTCTACAACGCCACCCGCTGGAGGGTGAATACGGACGACCTGCCGCGCCTCAGCGGCGTCGCCGCCGCCTGCGCCGCGCACCCGGCCTTTGCAGCGGCCCATCCCGACAAGTGGCAGCCGGCAGCCTAGGCCGCCGACAGCCGCGCCACCTCGGCCACGACCCGACGCGCCGCGGCATCCAGCCCGGCCTCATCGAACCGCTCGACACGCACGGCGCCCGCGACGGTATGCGCGTGCACCCGGCGCGAGGTGTCATAGGCCGGGTCATAATGCTGTTCCATCAGCGCCCGCGTCACCCCGGCCTTGTCGCCCTCGAAAATCAGCTTGTCCCAGGCGTCGACAACTGCATGACCCCGGAACCGCCGCAGGAAGGACAGCTTGCGGCTCATCCCTTCGGCATCCGACAGCACATCCTCATAGGCCCGCACCAAATATCCGGTGCGCGCCTCGATATCCGCCGTCACCTCGATCCGCGGCGCCTCCTTCAGCGCTTCCCAGATGCTGGGCGGCAGATTCAACCGCCCGATCTTGCTCGACTCCGCCTCCACAAGCACCGGCCGCGCCGGGTCCATCCCGCAGAGCGCCACCGCCAGCCGGGTGTCGAAGGCCTTCTGCGACGGCTGCGGCTCGGCCATCGCGCCCAGCAGCGACCCCCGGTGCGCCGCCGCGCCCTCCAGGTCCAGCACCTGCAGCCCCAACGCCCCGGCTCGCAGGAGCAGCTCGGTCTTCGCCGTCCCGGTATAGCCGTCCAGCGCGATGAACCGGTGGGGGAGCGGCGCGTCGTACAACATCCCTGCCACCAGTCGCCGATAGGTGCGATAGCCACCGGATATCGCCTCGGACCGCCAGCCGATCTGACCCAGCATCCAGGCAAAGGAGCCCGACCGCTGCCCGCCCCGCCAGCAATAGACCAGCGGCCGCCAGCCGCCATCCTTGCCGGCCAGCACCGTCTCGATGTGATGGGCCGCATTGCGGAACACCAGCGCCGCACCCAGCTTGCGCGCCAGAAACGGGCTTTCCTGCTTGTAGATCGTCCCGACCCGGGCGCGCTCCTCGTTGTCGAGCACCGGCAGGTTGATCGCGCCGGGGATGTGATCCTCGGCAAATTCGGCGGGGCTGCGCACGTCGATCACGGTGTCATATCCGTGGTCGAGCAGGGTCTTCAGAGAGGTGAATTCAAGCGCCATGCCTCCGTCATACCCCGCCCCGCGATCCGGTGGAAGCCAGCGCGGAAATCATAAGCATACTTGCCATTTTTCCGGTCTGGACGCAGGATATGGCCCATGGAAATACACCACATGCCGGGGCACCTCGTCCGGCGCCTCAACCAGATTTCGACCGGTCTGTTCATGGACCGCATGGCCGCGGCCGGACTGAGCCTGACACCGGTCCAGTTCGCCGCGCTGAACGCGCTGACGGAACACCCCGGTATCGACCAGGCCACCCTGGCCGGTCTTGTCGCCTACGACCGTGCGACGCTGGGCAAGGTGATCGACCGTCTGGAAGAACGCGGCGCGGTCCGCCGCGACGTCTCGCAGGCCGACCGTCGCGCAAAGGTATTGAACCTGACCGACGAGGGCTGGACCCTCTACCGCACCGCCCTGCCCCATGTGCAGGCCGTGCAGCCCCAGATCCTCGGCGGGCTCAGCGACAGCGAGCGCGCGCAGTTCCTGGACCTGCTGGACAAGGTCACGATGGCCGGCAATGCGCTCAGCCGCGCCCCTCTGCGTCCAGTGGAGGACTGACCTCAGTCCTCCTCGAAGGGCTCGATCAAATCCTCGCCCGAGGCGCGGTTGGAATTGACCCGGGTCGAAACGCGATACCACTCCAGCACGCCTTCGCGCCCCGGCTGCATCAGCCGCGCCGCGCCGGTGCCCTCTTCGCCCAGCCACAGCGCCACCTCGTCGGGTTCCAGGATCAGCGGCATCCGGTGGTGCAGCACCGAAACCTCCTCATTCGCCCCCGTGGTGACAATCGCGCAGGTATCCTGCGGCGCCTCGCGGCCCCAGCTCTGCCACAGACCGGCAAAGGCCACCGGCGCGCCGTCACGCCGCCGGAAATACCAGGGCAGCCGGTTGCCCGCCTCGTCCTTGGTCCATTCAAAGAACCCCGTAGCCAGGATCAGGCACCGCCGCTCGCGGCAGGCCGCCTTGAACGCCGGTTTCTCGGCCACCGTCTCGGCCCGCGCATTGATCAGCAGCGGCCCGCCATTCTCTTCCTTGTACCAATGCGGAATGAACCCCCAGCGCATCCCCACCAACTGCCGCCCCGTCGCGCCCAACCGCACCACATGTACGCGGTTCGTCGGGCAGACGTTGAAATTCGGCACGACCGGCAGATCGTTTGCCGGCTGCGCCTTGAACAGCTGCGCCATCGCATCGGGGGGCAGGGTAACCGCAAATCGTCCGCACATGCCGGCAATCTAGACGGCATGCGCGCGAATGCAATCCACCCCTCAGGCGGCCTGCATCATCGCATCCACCAAGCGCTCGGCGAGGTCAGGAAAAAAGTGGCTGACATCCCAGAGGATGGAACCCGCGCCTCCATCCGCGCAGGCGCCGCTCAGCCCTGCGCCAGCACGCGCGCCCGCCGGGCCAGCGCCCCGGCAGGCCACAGGCTGTCACGGTCATAGAACTGCGCAAAGGCCGGCACGCCGTCGGGCAGGCTGACCCAGGGCTGCTTGCTTTCGGTGAAGATATGCACATCCGGCGGACAGGCATCCGGATCGGCCAGCGTGCCTACGCGGACAAAGGCAAACTTCGGCCCCGCCCCCGGATAGTGGCTCCACAGCGCCACGTGACAGGTCGGACAGCGGTGAATGCGCTGTCCCCGTCCACTCTCGCTCGGGGTCAGCACCTCTACGGTCCGCCCCTCGGTCAGTTCCACCTTCGCCGTCTCGATCATCGCATTCAGCACGAAGGCCGAGCCGGTCTCGCGCTGGCACCAGCGGCAATGGCAGCAATGCACGAACAGTGGGCTGTCGTTCAGACGATAGGCCGTCGCGCCACAGGCGCATCTTCCATTCATGACAGACGCTCCAACTGGACTCGCCGCACGATCATCCTACCGGAAAGCCGCGCGTCAAGCCCCCTGCAGAACGGGCTGTCCCGGCCAGGAGCCCTGCACCTCGTCGACCAGGGCACCGGTGTCGAAGGGCTTCTGCCAGCATTTGGCGCCAGACAACTCTGGCGGCAAGGCGTCGTCCTTGTCGTCAACGATGAACAGGCCGACCGGAATGCCCTGCTCCCGCGCCGGCTGAGCCAGCGCCACAAGGTCCTGCCAGCCGATATCCTGATCCAGCAGCACGTAGGAACAATTCCGGAAAGCGCTGGGCAGATCGCCGCTTGTCGCACCGGCCCGGATGTTCAGCACGTCGAACCCGGCCTCGCCAAAGGCCGCCTCCACATCCATCGCCACGACGGCGTCGTGAATGCACGTAATTATTCTGGGTCTTTGCAAACCGTGTAGTGTCATCTCTGCAGGTCGCCTGTGTCGAGAGTAAGGGTGGGCCGCCAGAGAGGCCCATCCGGGTAGAACTCGGAGTCGGGACCTTGTTCGCATCTGACACATTATTGGCAGCGCGGGTGAGATGCAACGATTTTTCATAATTTATCAATATAAATCAGATACATAAAGACCTACTTGTACTCATCACCAGTGATATGGGGGAATGCGTAATACCGGGAACCGGCACACAACACGCAAGTTACCCTCATGCCACTTAAACGTATTTGTGTGAAATTGAGACCTACAGTATTATGAGCAGAAAGGATGCGGAGCCCGGATGGACGACATGCAGGATGACCAGGCGAAACGGTCAGACCGACTTCAGATCATGCTGACACCGGAAGAAATCCAGGCGCTGGACGACTGGCGGTTCGAGGCCCGGATGCCCAGCCGCTCGGCCGCTGTCCGCGAACTCCTGCGCCGCGGGCTCGAGGCCGAAGGCTATTTCAGCCGCGCCGAAGGCGCCCCCTCGGGCAGCTTTGGCGTGCTCAAGCCCAAGGACTGACGCGCGGGAAACAGGGGCGCGCCGCCCGGCACGCCCCCAGATCGCTTACTTCCGGACGATCCGCCCGTCGGTATAGGGCTTGTATGGCCCGTTCTGCGCCAGAAACTCGGCCGTCACATCCGCCAGATCCGGCCCGAAGTCATAGACGTTCTCGGCATTGATGAACATCTTGTAACCGTCGCCGCCCTTGCGGACATAGTCGTTGGACACAACGCCGTAGACCTTGTCCATCACCAGCGGCGCGCCTGCGACCATCACGTCGCTGACCCGGCTGCCGGCCGGCTGGCTCGGGTCGAAGGCATAGGTCAGCCCCGCCACCTGCGCGAAACGGCCGGCGCCCTCCTCGACCTGGCTGACGCCGTTCTCCAATGCTTCCTTCACGACCGCACCCTTGACCTGAAAGGTCGACAGCGTGTTCTGGAACGGCAGCACCGTCAGCACCTCGCCCATGGTCACCGGCCCCGCGTCGATGCTGGCGCGCAGGCCGCCGCCATTGGCGATGGCGATCTGGATGCCCTGGTCCTTCACCCGCGCCAGCATGGCGTCGGCCACCAGATTGCCCATCGCGCATTCCACCTGCCGGCAATTGTCCTTTGACCCGTCGATCGCTTCGGCGGTCTCGGCCACCACCTTGTTGCGGATCTCGTCCAGCGGCTTGGCCGCCTCGGCGATCCGCGCCACGGTGGCCTCGTCCTGCGCCACGGCGCCATCCATGATGATCGGCGCGCCCTTGGCCTCGGTGATGTTGCCCGCGTCGTCGAAGGTCACGTTCAGCTCGCCCAGGAACTTGCCATAGGCATAGGCGCTGACGATGGCGGTGTTGTTCACCATCGTCGGATAAGGACCGGCCGCCCCCTCCATGCTGCCAAGCAGCGTGTTCGAATGCCCGCCCACGATCACATCGACGCCCGTGGTCCCGGCAGCGACGCGCTGGTCGACACCGTATCCCGAATGGCTCAGCACGATGATCTTGTTGACCCCCTCGGCGGTCAACGCGTCCACCTCGTGCTGCACGGCGTCCACCGGATCCGTGAAGATGACGTTCGGCCCCGGGCTCGCCAGCTCATCCGTGTCCTGCGGCGTCAGGCCGATCAGGCCGATCTTCTCGCCGCCCTTCTCGATGATGGTGGATTTCTTCAATACGTCCTTCAGCAGCTCTTCCCGGCTGACATCCGCGTTCGACATCAGCACCGGAAAACTCACCGCATCCATGAAGCCGCGCAGCACCTCGGGGCCATCGTCGAACTCGTGGTTGCCCACGGTCATCGCGTCATAGCCCATCTTGTTCATCATCTCGGCGGCCAGCTTGCCCTTGTAATAGGTATAGAACAGCGTGCCCTGAAACTGGTCGCCGCCGTCCACGAGGATCGAATTGTTGCTGCGCTGCCTCGCCTCGGCAATCGCCGTCACCAGCCGCGCCGAGCCGCCAAAGCACTTGCCCTCGGCGGCATCCTTCTCGCCGCAAGTGCTGTCGTATTTGCTGATCGGCTCGAACCGCGCGTGAAAGTCGTTGGTGTGCAGAATGGTCAGCGTGTAATCCGCCGCAGCGGTGCCGGCGCTCAGGCCCAGCACGGCGACGGTCGAGAGGAATCGGGTCAGCATGGCAGCTCTCCTGTTAGTGTTTGCCCGGATGGTGCGACGGCCCGGCCCCGCTTGTCAAAGGATAGCGCACCCGGCCCGCGCGCCGCAGCCGGGGCTTGCGAAAGACCGCCGCCCGGGGCATCAGAACGCCCATGCTGATCTACAAGATATTCCGCGCCTCCGAATGGGCCGCGCTCCAGTCCGCCGGCGAAACCGCCGGCGCGCCGGTCGATCTGGCCGATGGCTTCGTGCATTTCTCCACCGCCGCCCAGGCGCGCGAGACGGCGGCGAAACACTTCGCCGGCGAAGACGGGCTGATGCTGCTGGCGGTGGAGGCCGATCCGCTGGGCGACGCGCTGAAATGGGAGGTCTCGCGCGGCGGCGCGCTGTTCCCGCATCTCTACCGTCCCCTGCGGATGGCCGACGTGCTCTGGTCCCGCCCGCTGCCGCTGGTCGACGGCACCCACGCCTTTCCGGATGACATGGCATGAGCCTGACCGAAACGCTCGGCCTCGCCGCGCTCCGCCGCATCGACCCCGAAACCGCCCATGGTCTGGCGCTGAAGGCACTGCGTGCGGGGCTCGTACCCCTGCCCGGCACCGTGACCTCGCCCCGCCTGAGAACCCGCCTCGCCGGGCTGGATCTCGCCAACCCGGTCGGGCTGGCGGCGGGCTTCGACAAGAACGCCGTCGCGCTGCATCCCCTGGCCCGCGCCGGCTTCGGCTTCATCGAGGTCGGCGCCGCCACGCCGCGCCCGCAGGACGGCAACCCCCGTCCGCGCCTGTTCCGTCTGACCGAGGACCGCGCGGTCATCAACCGCTTCGGCTTCAACAACGAGGGGATGGAGGCCATCGCCGCCCGCCTCGCACGGCGCCCGAAGGACGCGGTGATCGGCCTGAACCTCGGCGCCAACAAGGACAGCGCCGACCGCGCGCAGGACTTCGTGCAGGTGCTTCAGGCAACAGCGGCCCATCTCGACTTCGCCACCGTCAACGTCTCCTCGCCCAATACGGAAAAGCTGCGCGACCTGCAGGGCAAGGCAGCCCTGACCGCCCTGCTGCGCGGCGTCATGGCCGCGCGCGACGCCCTGCCCCGGCCGATTCCGGTGTTCCTCAAGATCGCCCCCGATCTCGACCCCGCCGCGCTCGCCGATGTGGCCGAGGCCGCCGCCGACACGCAGGTCGATGCGATCATCGCCACCAATACCACGCTCAACCGCGACGGTCTGACCTCGACCCACCGGGGCGAGGCCGGCGGCCTTTCCGGCGCACCCCTGTTCGACCGCTCGACCCGCATCCTGGCCCGGCTTGCCGCAATCACCGAAGGCAGGATCCCGCTGGTCGGCGTCGGCGGCATCGGCTCGGCCGAAGACGCCTATGCCAAGATCACTGCCGGCGCCTCGGCAGTCCAGCTCTACTCGGCGCTGGTCTACGAGGGGCTCAGCCTCGCCGCCCGCATCGCGCGCGGCCTCGACCAGCTGCTTGCCCGCGACGGCTTCGCCACCGTGGCCGAGGCGGTCGGCACCCGAACGAAGGACTGGACATGATCGACTACTGGCACAACCCGCGCTGCTCGAAATCCCGCGAGGGCCTTGCCCTGCTCGAAATTAAAGGCGCAGACCTCCGCGTCCGCCGCTATCTCGAAGACGCGCCCACCCGCGCCGAACTCGCCGCCGCCTGGGAAGCGCTCGGCAAGCCGCCGGTCGCCGAGATGATGCGCACCAAGGACGCCGCCTTCCGCGAAGCTGGCCTGGCGGGGAAGGACGACGCCGCCCTGCTCGACGCGATGGCCGCCAACCCGGCGCTGATCGAACGCCCGCTTGCCATCAGCGGCACCCGCGCCGTGATCGGCCGCCCGCCCGAACGCCTGCTCGACCTGCTCTGACGCGCCCCCTGCGGCTTCTTCTCTTTCCAAATACTCAAGGCGCGGCGCCGCCGCATGACCGCCCGCGGGGTTACAGCGCCCCGGCCGCCGTCGCCCGCTCCAGCGCCGGATAGCGCAACGCCAGCGTCACGCCGCGTGCGACGAACGAGATCAGGAACGCCGCCCACAGCCCGTGGTTGCCCCAGGCCGGCACCATCAGCACCGCGGCCAACGCATAGATGGCGGTCGATACCGCCGCCATGTTGCGCATGTCCGCCGTCCGTGTCGCGCCGATGAAGATGCCGTCCAGGATCCAGCTGGCGATGCCCAGCAGCGGCACCGCCACCATCCAGGGCAGATAGGCACGCGCCTCGGCCTGCACCTCGGGCGCCTTGGCCATCAGGTCGACAATCGCAGGCCCCGCCGCGAAAAAAACCACCGTCAGCACCAGCGTCCCCGCCAGCGACCAGAGCGTGGCGATCCAGACCGACCGGCGCAGCCGCGCGACGCTCGCCGCGCCGATGGCCTGCCCAACCAGCGTCTCGACCGCAAAGGCAAAGCCGTCCAGCGCATAGGCGGTGATCTCGATGAATTGCAGCAGCACCTGATTGGCCGCCAGCGTGGCATCGCCGAACCGCGCGCCGACGAAAAGGAACGAGACAAAGACGCTCATCAGCAGGGCCGAGCGGATCATGATGTCGGCATTGACCGTCAGCATCCGCATCAGCCGCTCGGCGTCGAAAACGCGGGCAACATCGCGCCAGGCCGGTGTGCGGAAGGCGTCGCGGCACAGCCACAACGCCAGCGCCAGCCCGGTCCATTCGGCCAGGAAGGTGGCGAAGGCCACCCCCTCGACGCCCCAGCCAAGGCCAAGCACGAACCAGAGGTCCAGCACGATGTTCAGCCCGTTCATCCACAGCTGCAAGACCAG
This sequence comes from Seohaeicola nanhaiensis, assembly GCF_042654245.1. Classification (NCBI taxonomy): domain Bacteria; kingdom Pseudomonadati; phylum Pseudomonadota; class Alphaproteobacteria; order Rhodobacterales; family Roseobacteraceae; genus Seohaeicola; species Seohaeicola nanhaiensis. The sequence goes on along the minus strand of NZ_JBHSGI010000033.1, from coordinate 179,751 downwards.
AACGCCCCGCGTGCGCTCCTGCGCGATCAGCCAGCCCGTTGCGCCATAGATCGAGATCGCCGCCGGGGCCGACCAGACACGGATCCCGAGATAGGCACGCGCCATCTCCTCCACCTCGGGCGAGGCGGGCGACAGGCGGAAGGCGGCCCAGAACAGCGGCGCCTGCAACAGCAGGATCAGCAGCCCGCCTACGGCGCCGGCCAGAACCGTGCGCGACAGGATCGCGACCACCTCGCCCTGCCGCCCGGCGCCCAGCGCCTGACTGGTCAGGCCGGTCGTGCCCATTCGCAGGAAGCCGAAGAACCAATAGAGCGACGAGATGATGATCGCGCCGATCCCCACCGCGCCGATCGGCGCGGCCAGTCCCATTTGGCCGACAACGCCGGTGTCAACCGCCCCCAGGATCGGCACCGTCGCGTTGGAGATGACGATGGGAATCGCGATGTTCAGCACCCGGCGGTGCGTGATCTCGGCCTGTCCCAGCACGCCGGTAGCCCCGACCGCCGTCTCAGCCACGCCCGGTGCCCTCGGGCGGCGGCATCAGGAAATGTCCCGAGGCCTCGGCATAGGCGCGGTCGCGGTTGTCCTGCCAGGCCTCGACCCGCACGGTGGCATAGCGCCGGCCCGTCCGGCTGACCACCGCGCGCGCATAGGCGTCGCGCGGCAGACCCGCGCGCAGGTATTCGACCGTCATGTTGATCGTCTTCGGCAGCCGCGGCAGATCGCCCGCCACCAAACGCTCCACGTCAATGACGCCGCTTTCGATATCGGCCCAGAGATAGCTCCAGCTTAGCGTGATGATCGCCGTCACCTCCAGAAAGGCCGCCGTCACCCCGCCATGCAGCGCCTGCCGCATCGGATTGCCGATCAGCTGGTCGTCAAAGCGCAGCACGGCGGTCAGCTCGTCGCCGCGCCGGTCGAACCCGATGCCAAGGAACTGCGCATAGGGCACGCCATCCACCAGCGCCTTCAAAGCGGCGTCGCGGCGCTGCTTGACGACCTGAACCGGTTCTGGCGGCGGGCGGGCCATCAGCGCTCAACCGTAAAGGCGCCCGTGGCCACGGCGACCGGGTTCGCCATGTCCTCGTCCAGCGCCTCGGCCCGCACAAAGGCGACGGCCCGGGTGATGTGATAGCAGGTCGCCCGCGTTGTGATCGTCTGCCCGGGCGTCGCCGCCCGCATGTAATCGATGCGCAGGTCTATGGTCGCGGTCGCCCCCGGCGCCGAGGGATGGCTCATCACTGCCGCGCCGCAGCAGGTGTCCATCACCGCCGAAATCGCCCCGCCGTGCAGCACACCGGTCTTCGGATCGCCGACGAACCGCTTGTCATAGGGCATGGTGATCTCGGCACTGCCCTGGCCCAGCGCGGTCAGGCTCATGCCCAACGCCCTGGCATGGGGAATCGCCGCGATGAACTGGCGCGCGAAATGTGCCTTGTCTGCCATCTGCCACCACCGGCCTGCGTCCGTCTGTCGGGAAACCAAGACCAGACCGCCGCCAAAAGCGCAAGCCCACCCGTTGCGCTTGCCGTTGCGTCGACTTACGGTTGCGCTGCGCAAGCAAGACAATCGGTAAGACAATGAGGGTGGCGATGTCCGAGGCACGCCTGTCGTTCAAGGAAATGTGCGCACGCTTCGACGTGACCCCACGGACCTTGCGATATTACGAGTATATCGAACTGCTGTGCCCCGACCGCGAGGGACGCTCGCGGTTCTACGGGCCTCGCGAACAGGCGCGGATGAAGCTGATCCTGCGCGGCCGCCGCTTCGGGTTTCAGCTCGAGGACATCCGCCAGTGGCTCCTGATCTACGGCAAGGAAGGCACAAAGGCGCAGATGCGCGCCTTTCTCGACATGGCCGACCGCCAACTGAAAGACCTCGCCGACCAGCGCGCCCAGATCGACGAGGCGATGGCCGAATTGACCGCCCTGCGCCAGGAAACCGCCGCGAATCTTAGCTGAAACAACCCCGCCGCCAGCGGAAACCAGCCCGTTTCCGGGTTGCAAAGTTGCGGCCTGCCGGGATGCCGTGAAATACTCTTACGTCAACCCCAAAGTGACGTGACGTAGCGCTTACGTAAACGTCAACCAGTGTTGTAATCGAAAGCCGATCGCAACATCTGGCCCTTAGATACTTATCGACCAGAGTGAGTCTTATGACTGAAACAACCATGACCATCAGCGAGATGTGCGAGGCCTTCGACGTGACCGCCCGCACCCTGCGCTTCTACGAAGCCAAGGAACTGCTCGCCCCGATCCGCCAGGGCCAGAAGCGGCTTTTCACCAAGCGCGACCGCGCGCGGCTCAAGCTGATCCTGCGCGGCAAGCGCTTCGGCTTCAGCCTGGAAGAGATCCGTCAGCTGCTCGACCTCTACCAGATGGGCGACCAGCAGCACACCCAGCTGCAGCGCACCTACGAGATCGCCCAGCAGCGGCTGGCCGCGATGGAACGACAGCGCGACGACCTGACCGCCGCCATTGACGAGCTCAAGGAACAGCTCGAATGGGGCCGCCAGATGATCGCCGCCGCCGACCAGAAGAACGCCGCCGAGTAATCTCGGCGGCCGCGCGGCCCCGGCCCGCACCGCAACATCGCAAGTATCGCCCAAGACGGAGGAGACCCCCGGATGACCCGCTACACCGCCCCGACCAAGGACATGCAGTTCCTTCTGCACGACGTGCTGAAGGTGACCGCGCAGGACATCCCGGGCTATGCCGATCTGGAACCCGATTTCACCGCCGCGATCCTCGAGGAGGCCGGCAAGATCAGCTCCGAAGTGCTGCACCCGCTGAACGCGGTCGGCGATACCGAGGGCTGCCATCTCGAAAACGGCGTCGTGCGCACGCCGAAAGGCTTCAAGGCGGCCTTCGATCAGGTCAAGGAAGGCGGCTGGCCGGGTCTGGACATGCCCGAGGAATTCGGCGGCCAGAACATGCCCTACATCATTGGCACCGCCGTGGGCGAGTATTTCTCGGCCGCCAACCACGCCTTCACCATGTATCAGGGCCTGACCCACGGCGCCGCCTCGGCGATCCTCGCCCATGGTTCAGACCAGCAGAAGGCCACCTATCTGCCGCCGATGGTCGCCTGCGACTGGACCGGCACGATGAACCTGACCGAGCCCCAGTGCGGCACCGACCTCGGGCTGATGCGCACCAAGGCCGAGCCGCAGGCCGACGGGTCCTACAAGATCACCGGGCAGAAGATCTTCATCTCCGCCGGCGAACATGATCTGGCCGACAACATCGTTCACCTCGTGCTCGCCAAGATCGTCGGCGGACCCGAGGGCATCAAGGGCGTCTCGCTCTTCATCGTCCCGAAATTCCTCGTCAAGGAAGACGGCAGCCTCGGCGAGCGCAACGCGCTGGCCTGCGGCAAGCTCGAGGAAAAGATGGGCATCCACGGCAACGCCACCTGCGTGATGAACTACGACGGCGCTACCGGCTGGCTGCTGGGCGAGGAACACAAGGGCATGCGCGCCATGTTCACGATGATGAACGAGGCCCGGATCGGCGTCGGCATGCAGGGCCTCAGCCAGGCCGACGTCGCCTATCAGAACGCGCTCGACTATGCCAAGGAACGCCTCCAGGGCCGCGCCGTCACCGGCGCCGAGAACCCCGACGGCCCCGCCGATCCGCTGATCGTCCACCCCGACATCCGCCGCAACCTGATGGACCAGAAAAGCTTTGTCGAAGGCGCCCGCGCCTTCCTGCTCTGGGGCGCATCGCTGATCGACCGCGCCCACCGCAGCGGCGACAAGGAGGCCGATGGCCTGATTTCCCTGCTCACCCCGGTCATCAAGGGCTTCCTGACCGACAAGGGCTATGACTGCACCGTTCAGGCCCAGCAGGTCTACGGCGGCCACGGCTATATCGAAGAGACCGGCATGTCGCAGTTCACCCGCGACGCCCGCATCGCCCAGATCTACGAGGGCGCCAACGGTGTTCAGGCGCTCGACCTCGTGGGCCGCAAGCTGGCGGCGGACGGCGGCAAGCACGTCATGGCCTTCTTCGATCTGGTCAAATCCTTCGCCAAGGACAACGCCGGCCAGGACGAAGCCTTCGACCGCGACTTCCTCGAACCGCTCAAGAAGGCCTCGAAGGACCTGCAGGCGGCGGGCATGTATTTCATGCAGAACGGCATGAAGAACCCCAACCACGCGCTCGCCGGTTCCTATGACTTCATGCACCTCTTCGGCCACGTCTGCCTCGGCCTGATGTGGGCGCGCATGGCGAAGGCCTCGATGGAGGCACTGGCCGCCGGCACCTCGGATGCCGAATTCCACGAAATCAAGCTGGCCACCGGACGCTACTACATGGCGCGCCAGCTTCCTGCGACCGGAATGCATCTTGCACGTATCAGCTCCGGGGCAGATACCGTCATGGCGCTCGACGCGGCACAATTCTGACGGTACTGCGGGGGCAACCCCGCCCTCCGGTGGCGGCGGGGCACGCCCCGCCCTGCCGATGCGACGAGGACCCGACATGCCCAAACGCTTCCGCCTGACCCGCCGTTTCCCGGTCGCCATGACCGAAGACGGCTATCGCCGGCTGAAATCCTTCTCGGCCGAGGCCGGGCTTGACGAGGGCGAGGCCCTGTCGTTCCTGTTCGAGAACTTCACTTCGGTGATCGACCACGACAAGCTGGCCACCCGGCTGCGGCTGTTCAACGACGAGATCGACGCCCGAAAACGCTGAAAGACCCTGGGGAGGGACGCTGTTGAAAGACACCTTTGCCGCCACATCCACCTGGATGACCGACGAGCATCGCATGACCGCCGAACTGGCGGCCGATTTCATCACCCGGGAATGGGTACCCCAGTACGAGCGCTGGCGCGCGCAGGGCGAGATGGACCGCTCCTGCTGGCAGCAGGCCGGCGCGCTCGGCCTGCTCTGCCCCTCGATCCCCGAGGCATATGGCGGCGCCGGCGGCGACTTCGGCCACGAGGCCGCGATCCTGATCGAAGCGGCCCGCGCCAACCTCGCCGGCTGGGGCGCCGCGATCCACGGCCCCATCGTGGCCCATTACATCCTGAACTACGGTTCGGAAGAGCAGAAACAGCGCTGGCTGCCCCGGATGGTCTCGGGCGAACTGGTCGGCGCGCTGGCAATGACCGAACCCTCCACCGGTTCTGACGTGCAGGCGATCAAAACCAGGGCGGTGAAAGAGGGCAACTCCTATCGCCTCTCCGGCCAGAAGACCTTCATTTCCAACGGTCAGCACGCCAACCTGATCGTGGTCGCGGCCAAGACCGATCCCTCGCTCGGCGCCAAGGGCGTCTCTCTGATGGTGGTCGAGACGGACGGCGCGACAGGCTTCCAGCGCGGCCGCAAGCTCGACAAGGTCGGACTGCGCGTCTCGGACACGTCGGAACTCTTCTTCGACAACGTCGAAATCCCCCCCGAAAACGTGCTCGGTGGCGCCGAAGGCCAGGGCTTCTACCAGATGATGCAGCAGCTGCCGCAGGAACGGCTCACCATCGCCTGCACCGCCCAGGGCGCCATGGAAGGCGCGCTGGAGCGCACCATCAGCTACTGCCAGGAACGCGAGGCCTTCAAGGGCCCGCTGACCCAGTTCCAGAACACCCGGTTCAAGCTTGCGGAATGCAAGACCCGCACCATGGTCAGCCGAGCCTTCCTCAACGAATGCATGACCGAACACCTCGAAGGAAGGCTGACCGTCGACAAGGCCGCGATGATCAAGCTCTGGTCCTCCGAGGCGCAGGGACAGGTGCTGGACGACTGCGTGCAGCTTCACGGCGGCTATGGTTTCATGATGGAATACGAAGTGGGCGCCATGTGGGCCGATGCACGTGTGCAGCGAATCTACGGCGGCACCAACGAGATCATGAAGGAACTGATCGCGCGCGCCCTGTGACCGGCGCGCGCGTGGCAAGGACAGGATCGCCTCCGGCGGGAGTATTTGGAAAGAGAAGAAGATGCAGTCAGGTCAACCCCGACATCCGGCGCCGATCCGGCGCGCTGCCTCTCGCGGCGGACGGCGGGGCTTCTCCTCTTGCAGTCATCGGCTCTCCAGCCTGTACCGCACCCCTGACGCGACCGCATCGACCTTAACAGACAATGGCGACGGGGTGTGAAATCCCGATGCAACAGACCACACCAGCGCGCCCGGGGAGGGCAAGGGAATGACGATCCAACTCTACTGCTTCGGCGAAAGCGGCAACTCCTACAAGGCGGCGCTGGCGCTCCAGCTCTCCGGGCTCGACTGGGAACCGGTCTTCGTCGATTTCTTCAACGGTGCCGCCCGCACCCCGGAATACCGCGCCATCAACGAGATGGGCGAGGCGCCGGTGATGGTCGACGGCGATGTGAAGCTGTCGCAATCCGGCGTCATCCAGCAATATGTCACCGACAAGACCGGCAAGTTCGGCGGCACCTCTCAGGCCGAGAAATACGAGGTGCTGCGCTGGGTGCTCTGGGACAACCACAAACTTTCTTCCCAGGCCGGCATGACCCGCTTCATGATCAACTTCCTGCCCGAAAAGCACCGCAACCCGGATGTGATCGACTTTGCCAAAGGCCGGCTCAAGGCCGCCTATGCCGTCCTCAACAATCACCTCGATGGCCGCGACTGGATCGTCGGCGACGCGATCACCAACGCCGATCTCTCCTGCTGCGGCTATCTCTACTACCCCGAACCCTTCGGCTTCGACCGCAAGGACTGGCCCCATATCGACGCCTGGCTCGACCGCATCGCCGCGCTGCCCGGCTGGAAACACCCCTACGACCTGATGCCCGGCCGCCCCTCGGACCGAGGCCTCTGAAGAAAGGACCGCACCATGACCGACGCCTATATCTATGACGCCATCCGCACCCCGCGCGGCAAGGGCCGCGCCGACGGCAGCCTGCACGAACTGACCAGCCTGCGGCTCTCCGCCCTGACGCTGAATGCCCTGAAAGAGCGCAACAACCTCGACGGTCACGCCGTCGAGGACGTGATCTGGGGCAACGTCACGCAGGTGATGGAGCAGGGCGGCTGCCTTGCCCGCTCGGCGGTCCTGGCCTCGGATCTCGACGAACGTATCCCCGGCCTCGCCATCAACCGCTTCTGCGCCTCCGGCATGGAGGCGGTGAACCTTGCCGCCAACCAGGTGCGCGGCGGCGCGGGCGACGGATACATCGCCGGCGGCGTCGAGATGATGGGCCGCGTGGCCATGGGCAGCGACGGCGCGGCCATCGCCGTGGACCCGACGCTGGCGATGGAGAAATACTTCGTCCCGCAGGGCATCTCCGCCGACATCATCGCCACCGAATACGGCTTTACCCGCGATCAGGCCGACGCGCTGGCGGTGCAATCCCAGAAGCGCGCCAAACAGGCTTGGGACGAGGGGCGGTTCGACAAATCCGTCATCACCGTAAAGGACCAGAACGGCCTGACCATCCTCGACCGCGACGAATACATGCGCCCCGAAACCACGATGCAGACGCTGGGTGCGCTCACCGCCAGCTTCCAGGCCATGGGCGAGGTGATGCCGGGCTTCGACAAGGTGGCTATGCTGAAATACCCGCACCTCGAAAAGATCAACCACATCCACCACGCCGGCAACTCGAGCGGAATCGTCGACGGTGCCGCCGCCGTGCTGATCGGCAGCAAGGCTTTTGGCGAGAAATGGGGCCTCAAGCCCCGCGCCCGCATCCGCCACACCGCCAAGATCGGCACCGACCCGACGATCATGCTGACCGGCCCTGTGCCCGTCACTGAAAAGGTGCTGCGCGAGACCGGGATGAAGATCTCCGACATTGACCTCTTCGAGGTGAACGAGGCCTTTGCCGCCGTCGTCCTGCGCTTCATGCAGGCCTTCGACGTGGACGACACACGCGTCAACGTCAACGGCGGCTCTATCGCCATGGGCCACCCATTGGGCGCCACCGGCGCAATGATCATCGGCACGCTGCTGGACGAGATGGAGCGTTCCGACAAGGAAACCGGCCTGGCCACCCTCTGCATCGCCTCGGGCATGGGAGCGGCCGCAGTTCTGGAGCGCGTGTGATGGCGAACTTCCAGTCCTTCATCGACAAGATCATCGATGCCATCCGGCGGGATGACCTCGAATCCTATCTTCCGCTGATCGACCTGCCCTATCTGATCAATACCGCGGCCGGCTCGCATTTCTTCGTGCGCCAATCCGAACTGGTGGACAATTTCCACCTCTTCCGCATGGGCTTCTTCAAGATGGGCTTCGTCGACGCCTCAGCGAAGGTGGTCTCGTCCACCATGCTGGGCGAGTCGCTGGCCAGCTTCATCTTCGAAACCCAGCCGGTGCGCGAGGACGGACAACCGGTCGATCCCTATCTGACCTGCATGACCGTCCGCAAGGTCCGCGGCCGCTGGTGCGCCATCTCGGCAACCGCCAGCGTCGGGATGTATGACTGGCACGAACGGATGAAACTGACCGAAAAGGGCGTCTATACCGTCGCCCCACCGGTGCATCCCGACTTTGCCCCGCACTGACACCGGCGCGCCGCCTTCGACCCACACAAGGGAAACAGACATGACCGATTTCACCCTGAAAACCGACGCCGACGGCGTTGCCATCATCACCTGGGACTGCCCCGGCAAATCCATGAACGTGATGTCCCTCGACGGCCTGTCCGAACTCGAGGCCTGCTTTGACACCGCCCTGGCCGACGAGGCCGTCAAGGGCATCGTCATCACCTCGGGCAAGCCCGACAGCTTTGCCGGCGGCATGGACCTGAACCTGCTCGCCACCCTCAAGGAACAGGCCGGTGACGACCCGGCCAAGGGTCTCTTCGAGGGCACGATGGCCATGCACCGCCTGCTGCGCAAGATCGAGCTGGCCGGCATGGACCGCAAGACCAAGAAGGGCGGCAAGCCCGTCGCCGCCGCCCTGCCCGGCACCGCGGCCGGCATCGGCCTGGAACTGCCGCTCGCCACCCACCGCATCTTCGTCGCCGACAACCCGAAAGCACGCATCGGCCTGCCCGAGATCATGGTCGGCATCTTCCCCGGCGCGGGCGGCACAACCCGCCTCACCCGCAAGCTCGGCGCGATGGCCGCCTCGCCCTTCCTGCTGGAAGGCCAGATGGTCGAACCGAAGAAGGCCAAGGGCGCGGGCATCATCGACGAGGTGGTCGAAGACCCGCTCGCGGCCGCAAAGGACTGGGTGCTGAACGCCAAGCCCGCCGATCTGGTCAAACCCTGGGACGACAAGGGCTACAAGATGCCCGGCGGCGCGCCCTATCACCCGGCCGGCTTCATGACCTTCGTCGGCGCCAACGCGATGGTCAACGGCAAGACCAAGGGCGCCTTCCCGGCCCCCAAGGCACTACTCTCGGCCGTCTACGAAGGCGCGCTGGTCGACTTCGACACCGCGCTCAAGATCGAGGCGCGCTGGTTCACCCACGTGCTGATGAACCCCTCTTCGGGCGCAATGATCCGCTCGCTCTTCCTGAACAAGGAAGCGCTGGAAAAAGGCGCGGTGCGGCCCAAGGACGTGCCCGACCAGCGGGTGAAGAAGCTCGGCGTGCTCGGCGCCGGCATGATGGGCGCGGGCATCGCGCTGGTCTCGGCCCAGGCCGGGATGGAGGTCGTGCTGATCGACCGTGACCAGGCCGCCGCCGACAAGGGCAAGGCCTATACCGAGGCATATCTCGACAAGGGCATCCAGCGGAAGAAGGTCACGCCCGAGAAGAAGGAGGCGATGCTGAACCTCATCACCGCCACCCCCGATCTCGACGCGCTCAAGGGCTGCGACCTGATCATCGAGGCGGTCTTCGAGGATCCGAAAGTCAAGGCCGAGATCACCCAGAAGGTCGCCGCCGTCATCCCCGAGACCTGCATCTTCGCCTCCAACACCTCGACCCTGCCGATCACCGATCTGGCCAGGGCCTTCCCGCGGCAAAAGGATTTCATCGGCATCCACTTCTTCTCGCCGGTCGAGAAGATGCTGCTGGTCGAGATCATCAAGGGCAAGGAAACGGGGCCGACCGCCGTCGCCAAGGCGCTCGACTACGTCCGCCAGATCCGCAAGACCCCCATCGTGGTGAACGACGCGCGGTTCTTCTACTGCAACCGCTGCATCATTCCCTACGTCAATGAAGGCGCGCGGATGATCACCGAGGGCGTCGCCCCCGCGCTGATCGACCACGCCGCGCAGCAGCTCGGCTTCCCGGTCGGGCCGATCCAGCTGACCGACGAAACCTCCATCGACCTCGGTGCCAAGATCGCCCGCGCGACCAAGGCCGCGATGGGCAACGCCTATCCCGAAAGCCCGGCCGACGACATGATCTTCTGGATGGAAGAAAAGGGCCGCCTCGGGCGCAAGGCGAAGGCCGGGTTCTTCGACTACGACGAGACCGGCAAGCGCCTCGGCTACTGGAAGGGGATGCAGGACAAGTATCCGCTGGCCGAGGATCAGCCCGACCTGATCGAGGTGCAGCAGCGGCTGATGTTCGCCCAGGTTCTGGAGGCCGTTCGCGCGCTGGAAGAGGGCGTGCTGGAAGACATCCGCGAAGGCGACGTCGGCGCCATCCTCGCCTGGGGCTTCGCGCCCTGGTCCGGCGGCCCGTTCAGCTGGCTCGACATCATCGGCCTCGACTACGCCGTCGAACGCTGCGACCAGCTCACCGCCGCCTATGGCGAGCGGTTCAAGTGCCCGGACCTGCTCCGCGAGATGGCCGACAAGGGAGAGACCTTCTACGGCCGTTTCGGGGTCGAGACGAAAGCGGCCTGAGACCGCAACCCAAGGCAAGCGCCCGCCCGCCGGACGGGCGCTTCTCCACCTTCCACCGTTGGGCGGTCAATCTGCCCAACGGACAACGCGGTCAATCCACCCACCACGTAGGGTGGGCAATCTGCCCACCGGACAACGCCGTCAATCCACCCACCCCGTAGGGTGGGCAATCTGCCCACCGGGCAACGCCGTCAATCCACCCACCGCGTAGGGTGGGCAATCTGCCCACCGGACAACGCCGTCAATCCATCCACCACGTAGGGTGGGCAATCTGCCCACCCCCCCTCAATCGCCGGCACGAAGCCCGGCACCACGGAAGACCGCCAGACCTCGTCATCGAATCAACCGCAGCTCGCACCCCCTCAGAGCCAAGATGCCGACCGCCCAGATCTAAGGCTCTCCGCCCATTTTCCGGGCGTGCCGCAGATCCAAAAATGGCCCCTTGTCCATGCGGCGCCGAGACTCACCCCCGGCCCCGCCTCAGAACTCCACCTCCAGCTCCAGCACCTCGTCCGGCTCGGCCACCGCCGCCGCGCACCACTCCACCATCGGCTCCCAGGCGAAGATCGTGTCGCAATAGGCGGACAGCATCGGATCGAGCTCCACCGCATAGGTGCGGAACCGCGTGCAGACCGGCGCATACATCGCATCCGCGATGGTCGGCTTGCCGAACAGGTACGGCCCGCCATAGGTCGTCAGGCAATCCGTCCAGATTTCCTTGACCCGCGCCACATCCGGCCGCGCGCCCGAGAAAATCTTGAACGACTCGTGTTTCGCCTTGATATTCATGGGTAAAGCCGAGCGCAGGTTGTAAAATCCTGAATGGATTTCCCCCGACACCGCCCGGCAATGCGCCCGCGCCTTGATCCCCGCCGGCAGCATCTTCGCCTTGGGCGAGATCTCGTGCAGATACTCGGCAATCGCCAGCGTGTCCCAGACCTGCACCCCCTGATGGTTCAGCCGCGGCACCCGCACCGAGGGGGCCAGCAGCAGCAGTTCCTGCCGGTTTTCCGGATCGTCCAGGTCCACTGGCTGCTCGACAAAATCGAGCCCCGCCATCCGGCACAGCAGCCAGCCGCGCAGCGACCAGGACGAATAATTCTTGGATGAAATCGTAAGTGTCGCCCGCGCCATGACCTGTCCCTTCGGAATGCTGCACTGCAGATAATTCTGTCGCAGCGCGAAATGGCGTGCACTAATTTTCTGGAAAAGACCTTCACACGCGGAGACGCCGGAATGCTCTACCAGATGTATCAGATGCAGGACGATCTGCTCGCCCCGCTGCGCGCCTTCGCGGCCCGCACCCGGTTCACCGGCTATCCCTTCATGCAGGCCTTCGACGAGCTGACCCGCCCCGTCGACGCGCTGATGGAAATGCTCTCGCGCTACCAGTTGACCCACAGCCGCCCCGCCTGGGGCATCGAAACCGTGCAGACAGGCAACCAGATCGTCGCGGTGCGCGAGGAGGTCGCGCTCGATCTGCCCTTCGGCACCCTGCTGCACTTCGCCAAGGACATCGACGCGCCCCAGCCCAAGGTCCTGATCGTCGCGCCCATGTCGGGCCATTTCGCCACCCTGCTCGCCGGCACGGTGCGCACCATGCTGCAGGATCACGACGTCTATATCACGGACTGGAAGAACGCCCGCGACGTGCCGCTTTCGGCCGGGCGCTTCGGGGTCGAGGACTATATCGACTACCTCATCACCTTTCTCGACGCCATCGGCCCCGACAACAACATCCTCGCCGTCTGCCAGCCCTGCGTCCAGGCACTGGCGGCCGTCGCGATCATGTCCGAGGACAGGCACCCCGCGACCCCGCGCACGATGACCCTGATGGCCGGCCCGATCGACGTGCGGGAAAGCCCCACCACCGTCAACGATCTCGCCAACGAGAAGCCGCTCGAATGGTTCAAGAGCCAGGTCATCGCCGAAGTGCCGGGCCGCTATCCCGGCGCGGGGCGCAAGGTCTACCCGGGTTTCGTCCAGCTTTTCGCCTTCATGTCGATGAACATGAAACGCCACCGCGACCAGCACCAGAAGATGTATGCCCTGCTGGCCCGCGGCGACACAGAAGAGGCGCGCAAGATCAAGGAATTTTACGACGAATATTTCGCCGTGCTCGACCTGCCCGAGGAATTCTACGTCGAAACCATCGACCAGATCTTCCAGCAGGCGCAGCTGGCCAACGGGACCTTCACCTATCGCGGCCGCACGGTCGACTGCGGCGCGATCCACCGCACCGCGCTGCTCACCGTCGAAGGCGGGCGCGACGACATCTGCTCGCTGGGCCAGACCTCCTCGGCCCACGACCTCTGCCGCTCGCTGCGCCCGCACCTGAAGCGCCACCACCTCCAGGCCAACGTCGGCCATTACGGCGTGTTCAACGGCAAGCGGTGGGAAAAAGAGATCTACCCCGTCGTGCGCAACATGATCCTGGCGATGGAATAGCGCTCAGAAGGTGTAGCCGAACCGCGTGATATCCTCGGCGCAGGCGGTCGCCACCGCCTCGGCCGCCGCGTTACTGTAATAGCCCCGGTAATCGGCGCTCCGGGCTGATGCGTTAACCCGCTCCAGCGCGACCGGGAACCCGAGATGCGCCTCGACCGGGGCCATGTCCTCGGCCAAATGCTCGATCCGCACATAGGCCGCGCACTGTTCGCGCCCGTCGCTGCGCCGCATGTAGGCCGCCGCCGGCATCGCCGCGAAGGCCGCCCGCGTCTCGGGATGCGTCACGAAGCCGTCGAAGGTCATTGCGCTAGCCCGCCGCACCGCCGGATGATCGAACCCCTGCCCCCGCAGCCAGTGATAATAGCTCACCATCCGGTCCCAGGGATTGCGCACCAGCGTGAAGGAGAAGAGCCCGTCCAGCACCGCATCGGGCACCAGCCCCTCCACATCCGCCAGCGTCGAATGCTTCCACAGCCGCCCCCGCGCCCGCACGCCCTCCAGCCGGCCCCGGCGGCGCCGCGCCTTGGGCGTGTCCCCGATCAGGATATCGTCCCGCATCGCCCGCCCCTCCAGCGCCAGCGCCATCGCGGTGCCGCCGGTCTTGGGGATATGCACGAAAACGTAACCGCGTCCGGGGCTCAGGATCATGGGAGGCAGGCTAGCGCAAATGACGGTCGGCGGGAATCCCGCGGTGAGCAGGAGCATCCCGCTTTACCGTCACGCCAACGGCGGCAAAACCGTTTGAAATTATTGAAGTGAGTCGTAAGTCTCCAAGCATTACGATATCAATTCGCTTTGGACAGATTCGAAAGACCAAGAGATGAAGACTTTTAGAACGATCCTCATAGTCGATGGCGCTCTCAACTGCGCCTATGATTGCTTTGATGCGGAACCGGAATTTTTTGACGTAATCTTTCCGTGAGATGGCCAGGACATAGAATTCATTGAAGATTTTTTAGAGAGATGGGGAGACGAATACGACGAAGCGTTCATGCGCATGTGGCGTCGGCCTGTGGCGAGAAAAGACATCAGGGGAATTGATGGAATTCTCTTCTACGAATTGACCCATAAAAAGAAATTCTATCCGAACAAGCGCGACAGCGATCTCGACGGCTGGGGCCGCTGGAAGGTGGAGTGAGCCGCCCGATGCGCATCCTCTCTCCGGAATGAAGGCTTCAAGCCCTGCCGTCATACGCCCCGATCTGTCCCGAACTTTTCCGCGGTCGCTTTGCGCTGCCTCTGCGCCCTCCTTTAGATAGAAGCGAAGACGTAACCGCGTCCGGGGCTCAGGATCATGGACAGGACCCTAATCCGGCAACGCTCCGCAGATCAAAAGGAATCATCCCGCTGGCTATCCCGGCAAGGGTGGGCCATAAAATGATCATACTTTACAAAGGGTTCCCTAATATTCGAAAATTCCATTCATTGCTGTTGGAACATCACATCAAGCGGACTACATTTGTTCCAAAGCCAAGCGGTTTGGCCTGCACGGACTGCGCGCGTTTCTACGCAGAACCATCTCACATTGGGAACTGTGCCGGTGACGTCTCATATCAGGAACGATCCCCAGGCAGCCAATCACGGCATCCGCTACCGCCAGCTGTTCAACGCGATCGACCAGGGTTTCTGCGTCATCGAAATGGTCTTCGACCCTAAGGGAATTCCGGTCGACTACCGCTTCGTCGAGGTCAACGCCGCTTTCGAACAGCAGACCGGCCTGAAAGACGCCACCACCAAAACCATGCGCGAGCATCACCCGACCCACGAAGACCACTGGTTCCGGACCTACGGCGATGTCGCCAAAACCGGCCAGTCCATCCGCTTCGAGGCCGCCGCCGCCGCACTGGGCGAAGAATACGAGGTCTTCGCTTTCCCCTTCGATGATCCTTGTCTCTACCGGGTCGGCGTCCTGTTCAACAGCATCACCGAACGCAAACGCACCGAGCGGCTGCAGTCCATCCTGGTCAAGGAACTGAACCACCGCGTCAAGAACGTGCTGACCCTCGTCCAGTCGCTGGCCCGGCAAAGCCTGCGCGGCGCCGCCCAGCCGCTGCGCGATTCCTTCATCGGCCGTCTCTCGGCCCTGGGCCGCGCCCACGGCCTGCTGCTCGACGCCCAGTGGCAGGGCACCTCGCTGACCTCCCTCGTTCAGGCCGCCGCAGCCCCCTATGACGAGGATGGAAAGCGGCGCATCTGGATCAAGGGCCCCGATCTCGCGCTGAATCCCAAGGAAGTGCAGAGCATGATTCGCGTGCTGCACGAACTGTCGACCAACGCCGCCAAATACGGCGCCCTCTCCAGTCCCGCCGGCCAGGTCGCCGTCGCATGGACGCTGGAGGGCGACGACACCAAACGACTGGTCCTCACCTGGACCGAAACCAACGGCCCGCCCGTCACGGCGCCCTCCGACACCGGCTTCGGCACCCAGCTGCTCACGCATGTGTTGGCCGGCTCGCTTGGCGGCATCATCGACCTCGACTACCGCCCCGAGGGTCTGATCGCCCGGATCGATCTGCCGGCCGACCAAATCCTCGCTACCGGCTCCTGACCGCGATAATCGCGCCCGCCAGCACGATCAGGCCGATCCCCAGCCCCTGCCACGGCCCGATGCCCTGGGCAAAGACCAGCACCGCGTAAAGCGGGCCGAAGATCATCACCGAATACTCGAACACCCCGACCAGCGACGGCTCGCCCAGCTGGTAGGCCCGCGTGATCAGGAACACCGCCCCGACCGATCCGACCGCCTGCACCACCACCCAGGGCAGCGCCTGCGGCATCGGCCAGACCCAGCCGCGCTGCAGAAACCCCTCCGCCCCCGGCGCCGCCTCGACCGGGAACAGCGCCAGCCAGACCAGCCCGCCCGCCCCCAGCAGCATCAGCGCCAGCATCGCCCCGCCCAGCAGCACCACCGTGCTCTCGCCCGCGCAGAGGCTGCGCGTGGCGATGGCGCTCAGCGCATAGAACAGCCCGCCCGCCACCGGCAGCAGGATCGCCAGCCGGAAGTTCGCCGGATCGGGCTGCAGCACGAACAGCGTCCCCGCAAAGCCGATCGCCACCGCCAGCACCCGCCAGGGCCCGATCCGCACCCGCAGGAACAGCCCGGTGATCACCACGATGAAGATGGGCGAGGTATATAGCCCCGCCAGCACCTGCGCGATCGGCAGCAGCCCCAGCGCGCCGAAGTAGCACAGCATCGCCGTCGCGGCGAGCAGGCTGCGCAGCACCACCCGCCAGGGCCGCAGCGGCCGCATCGTCCCGAAGCCGGCCAGCGACATCAGCGTCACCAGCGGCACGGTCATCAGCCCCCGGGTGAAATGGAACTGCCACAGGCCGATCTCTCCGGCCAGCCGCGCGATGTAATTGTCGATCACCCCGATGATCGCCATCGCCGCCACCATCAGCAGCGCGGCCTGCAGGGTCTGTCCATTCGTATCGGTATTCATGGGCTTTTCTTTGCACCGGCCCCGGCGCAATATCTGGCCTCATTACGACATCGGCAGATTTTGGGAGAGGGTGCGATGGGCTGGATGGCAGACGAGACGGGGCTGGAGCGTACGCGCGCAAATTACGTCCCGCTGACTCCGCTCTCGGCCCTGCGCCGCGCTGCGCGCATCTATCCGGACGAACTTGCCGTCGTCTACGGCCCCCATCGCAAGACCTACGCGGAATATACCGACCGCGTGACCCGCCTCGCGTCCGCGCTTGCCGCGAAAGGCGTGAAACCCGGCAACGTGGTGGCCACCCTCATCCCCAACCTGCCCGCCCAGGCCGAGGCGCATTTCGGCGTGCCTGCCTGCGGCGCGATCCTCAACACGATCAACACGCGGCTCGAAACCGACACCGTCTCCTATATCCTCGACCATGGCGGCGCGAAGGTGGTGCTCGCCGATACCCAGTTCATCCCCCTCGCCGAGGCCGCCATCGCTCAGATGGATGCCCCCAAACCGCTCCTGGTCGAGGTGCCCGACGCCCACGGCGGCCACCCCGCCACCACACGCCACCCGACCTACGAGGACATGCTCGCCGCCGCCGACCCCGCCTTCGACTGGATCATGCCGCAGGACGAATGGGAAAGCATCGCGCTCAACTACACCTCCGGCACCACGGGCCGGCCCAAGGGCGTCGTCTATCACCACCGCGGCGCCTACCTGAACGCGATGGGTCAGGTGATCAGCTGGCGCATGGTGCTCCGGCCCCGCTACCTTACCATCGTGCCGCTGTTTCACTGCAACGGCTGGTGCCACACCTGGATGATGCCGATGGTCGGCGGCCGGCTGGTCTGCTGCCGCGACATCACCGCCCCGGCCATCTTCGACGCCATCGCCGACGAGGGCGTGACCCATTTCGGCGGCGCGCCCATCGTGCTCAACATGCTGATCAACGCGCCGCCCGACCAGCGCCGCAGCTTCGATCAGACCGTCGAGGTTTTCACCGCCGGCGCGCCCCCCGCCCCAGCGACGCTCGCCAAGATCGAACCGATGGGCTTCAACATCACCCAGGTCTACGGCCTGACCGAGACCTACGGCCCCGCTACCGAATGCACCTGGGGCGCGCAATGGGAAGGCCTGCGCGGGTCTGAACGCGCCGCGATCAAGGCCCGCCAGGGCGTCGCCATGCCGATCTTCGAACATATCACCGTGGTGGACGACACCGGCGCGCAGGTCCCGATGGACGGCAAGACCCAGGGCGAAATCGCGATCCGCGGCAATGGCGTGATGAAAGGCTATTACAAGAACCCCGAGGCGACCGCCGACGCCTTCAAGGGCGGCTACTTCCGCTCGGGCGACATCGCGGTCCAGCATCCCGACGGCTACATCCAGATCTCCGACCGCGCCAAGGACATCATCATCTCGGGCGGCGAGAACATTTCCTCGGTCGAGGTCGAGGGCGTGCTCATGGGCCACCCCGACGTGAACCTCGCCGCCGTGGTGGCCAAGCCGGACGAGAAATGGGGCGAAGTCCCCTGCGCCTTTGTCGAACTGAAACCCGGCGCAACAGCGGATGCCGCCGCCCTCATGACCTACTGCCGCCAGCACCTCGCCGGCTTCAAGACCCCCAAGGCCGTCGTCTTCCAGGAGTTGCCGAAAACCTCCACCGGCAAGATCCAGAAATTCGAACTCAGGAAGATCGCGAAGGGATCGTAAGCGCCCACCGGCGCTCGCCCTCGGCCTTGTGCGCGGCATAGCCCTCGCGAAAGCGCGGCGCAAAGAAGGCGGCAAAGGCCTTCACCTCCGGCCGCCGCCAGGCGTCCTGGGCGATGCACAGCCACGAATGAACCGTCACCTCCTGAGGCGGCGGAAAGCAGGGCATCATCGCCGGATAATCCACCGCCAGCGAGGTCGGCACCGGACCGATGCCCAGCCCCGCCGCGATGGCCGCACAGACCGATTCCGCATCCTGGCTGCGCGACACGATCTGATCGGGCGAAATCCGCTTCATCAGCCAGGCGTTCAGCCCGTCCGGGCTGGGTGACGGATCGTAGACCACAAAGGAATGCCCGGCAAAGTCGCGCTCGGACCGGGGCAGCCCACGGGTCTCGGCATAGCCGCGCGAGGCAAACAGCGTCGAGGTCACATCCGTCAGCTTCGAACAGATCAGCCGCTCGTCGCTGATCCGCCGCGCGATCCGGATGGCGACGTCCGCCTCTCCTCCGGCAAGGTCAAGCAGCGCATAGGACGAGATCAGACCAAAGCGGACTCCCGGGTGCTGGGCGCTGAACTCGGCCAGGATCGCGGTGAACAGCGGCGAGAAGTTGAGCCGGGGCGCCGTGATGCGGATCGGCTCCAGCATCGTCTGGCGCGCCGCCGTCGCGCCGTCGACAAACGCCGCCATCGCCTGTTCCACCGCCTCGGCCAGCGGCTGCAGGCGCAGGGCGTCCCGCGTCGGGCGAAAGCCCCGCGTATCCCGCTCGAACAGCTTCAGCGACAGGCTGTGCTCCAGCGCGTCGATCCGCCGGGTCACGGTCGGCTGCGACATCCCGAGGTCGCGCGAGGCGGCCAGCGTAGACCCGCAGCGCAGGACAGCCAGGAACACCCGCAGGCCGGACCAGTCGTCGAATGCGCCCGTCATGGTGCAATCCCCCCGCAATGGGCCCTGAATGTCCGTCCGTTGCCGCCCGAGGCGGCTCTTCATCCCTGAAGAGCCGCTCAATGTCTCTGCGGATACCACAACGGCCCGAGTCGCGCGATCATCCCTGCAACGCCACCCTGCACAAGGATCCCCGCCATGACCGCCGCCGCCTTCTTCTTCCGCTTCCGCCCGCCAACGTGGTTGCCGCCGCTTCCCGCCCGCGCGACCGAGAGCCCGCCCAGCGACGCCGCCGATGCCTGGACCGCCGAACAGGACCGCCGCGACTTCGCGCTTGGCCTGATGGACATGCACCCCGATGGGTTCTCCTGCGGTGAATCCGTGATCGAAGCGATGTTCTACCTCTCCGGCCGCCACTGAGGGGCAACGAATCCCGGCAGTGCCCGCACCGCCCCCAAAAACGTCACTCGACGAAAATCACCTGATTTCAGATGCTTGACCCCCCGTCCCAGCTGGGACACCGATTCTCAAGCCATTTGCCCCGGCCCTGCGCCCCGTGCTACCTTGCCCAAAACATAAGGCCCGGGCAGACCTGCCAGACATGACCGCTTTGACGAAATACCAGCGACTCGAGGCCGCCGGCCTCTGGCGGCCCGCCCGCGACGCCCAGCGCCGCGAGGTGGTGGTATCCCTCGGCGACGCCACGCTGACGATCTCCGATTTCCACAACCAGGCGCTTGCCCACTGGTCCCTCGCCGCCATCGAGCGCGAGAACCCCGGCGACCTGCCCGCGATCTTCCACCCCGACGGCGATCCCGACGAGACGCTGGAACTGGCGGAAGGCGAGACCGAGATGATCGCCGCACTGGAACGGCTCCGCCTCGCCGTCGACCGCGCCCGCCCCCGCCCCGGCCGCCTGCGGCTGGTCGGCACGCTGGCGGTCTCGGCCCTGGTCATCGGGCTGCTGGTCTTCTGGCTGCCCGGTGCGATGCGTCGTCACGCGCTCGACGTGGTGCCCATGGTCAAGCGGATGGAGATCGGCGAGGCCCTGCTCGCGCGGCTGGAACGGGTCGCGGGCCGGGCCTGCCGCACCACCGCCAGCGCCCCCGCGCTGGCCCGGCTCGCCCGCCGCACCGGCGTGCGCCAGATCGTCGTATTGCCCGCCGGTGTCCGCTCCAGCCTGAACCTGCCGGGCTCCATCGTCCTGCTGAACAAGGCGCTGGTCGAGGACTTCGAAGACCCCGCAGTCGCCGCCGGCTATGTCCTGGCCGAGCGCAGCCGCGCCACCCTGAACGATCCGCTGGGCGACTTGCTGGCCGCCGGCGGCCTGCCCGCAACCTTCCGCCTGCTGACCACCGGCGAGGTCAGCCGCGACATGCTCGACAGCTACGCCGAACAGGTGCTCGCCGCACCGCGCCCCGCGATCCCCGACGACACCCTTCTCACCGCCTTCGCCGAGGCCGAGGTGCCATCGCGCCCCTATGCAATGGCGCTCGACATCACGGGTGAATCGGTGATCGGCCTGATCGAGGCCGATCCGATGGCGGGCCAGTCGCCGCCCCCGGTGCTCAAAGACCGCGACTGGGTGCAGGTTCAGAACGTCTGCGGCGGCTGACCGCTCAGCGCATCACCGCCGCCTGCCGGTATCCGGCCCGCCGCACCGCCGCCAGCGCCGCCTGTGCCTCGGCCGGTCCGGCATAGGGTCCGGCCAGCACCACGCTGGCGCCCGCCCCGGTCTTGCCCAGCCGCATCGTCAGCCCGCTCCGCGCCAGCGCCTCGGCCACGCCGCGCGCCTCCTCCGCCGCCGCATAGGTCGCCACCCGCACATAGGTCGGCCTGGCTTTTGCAGGCGGCGGCGCATCCACGGCCGACCGGGTGGACAGCCGCGCCACCACCGGCGGCTCCCAATAGGGCGACCGTCCGTTGCGGGCGTTGTTCGTCGCCGTCACCACCCGCGCGGGCGGCGGCCCCGGCTGCAACCGGCGCGGCAGCTCGTCGGTCCAGATCGCCCCCATCGCCGCCTCGCCCGCCGCCGTGCCCTGCGCCCGCCGCGTGTTCAGCCGCCCGTCCTGCCAGGCCCCGCGATACCCCTTGGGCGGCGCCGGCACTGCCACCGCCAGGCTCGGCGCCAGCGTCCGCTCGGCGCGGTGCGGGTTCAGCCGGTCGTCTTTCCACACCGGACGATAGCCCTTCGGCACCGCCACATTCCGCGTGTTCTGCCGGTCCTCATACACATGCTGCGGCACCACCCGCAGCGCCGGCGCCGCGACGACGACCCGCCGCGCCACCGGTTTCTGCACCCCGACAACAACCTTCAGCGACGGCACCCGGCCACAGACCGGCGCGCGGCTGCGGTCCACCTGCGGCACCCATGTCACCACGCCGCCAATCCCGGCACGGATGAACACACAGCCGCGGCTGTCGACATACTGTCGCTCGGAATAGGAGGACGGCGGAATTTCGGCCGGCCCCGGTGGGTTGCCCGCCGCTTGCCCCATGCCGGCGCCCGCGGTCAGCGCAGCCGCGAAAAGCCACATCCCCACAACACTTGCCGCCCGCATGCTATCCCCCTACGAAATATAGCGCAGGATGGCCCGATTCCCCCAATGAGTAAAGCCCGGCCGGGGCTATTTCGTGCCGAACATCCGGTCGCCCGCGTCTCCGAGCCCGGGCATGATATAGCCCTTCTTGTTCAGCCCCCGGTCCAGCGAGGCGGTGACGATCTGCACATCCGGGTGCGCCTCCTTCATCCGCGCGACCCCTTCCGGCGCGGCCAGAAGACAGAGGAACCGGATGTCCTTCGCGCCCGCATCCTTCAGCAGCTTGACCGCGGCGGCCGAGGAATTGCCGGTCGCCAGCATCGGATCGACCGCGATCACCAGCCGGTCCTCCAGCGCTTCGGGCACCTTGAAGTAATACTGCACCGGCTGCAGCGTCTCCTCGTCGCGATACAGCCCGACAAAGCCGACGCGGGCCGAGGGGATCAGCTCCAGCGCGCCGTCCAGCATCCCGTTGCCCGCCCGCAGGATCGACACCAGCGCCAGCTTCTTGCCCGCCAGCGTCGGCGAATCCATCTCCTCCAGCGGGGTCTCGATGGGCTTCTTCGTCATCGGCAGTTCGCGGGTGACCTCATAGAGCAACAGCTGGGTGATCTCGCGCAGCAGCTGCCGGAAGACCGCGGTCGGCGTCTCCTTGTCACGCATGAGGGTCAGCTTGTGCTGCACCAGCGGGTGATTGACGACGGTCAGATGTTCGGCCATGGCAGCGCTCCGTTTCCAGCTCCGTTTCCTTTTGGGCCGCTCGCGGAGGAAGGGCAAGCGCCCTGCCGACCGGCTAGAGAAAACTCCGCCCCGGCCCCCGCTCCGCCACGCCCAGATGCGCGGCGATGCTCGCCGCGACATCGGTGAAACCGACCTGCCCGACTGACCCCGCCCCGACGCCCGCGCACAGCACCGGCACCCGTTCGCGCGTGTGATCGCTGCCGGTCCAGCTTGGATCGTTGCCATGATCTGCAGTCAGCACCATCAGATCGCCCGGCCGCAGCCGCTCCACCAGCGCGCCGATGCGCGCATCGAACCATTCCAGCGCACGGGCATAGCCCGAAACGTCGCGTCGGTGACCATAAAGGCTGTCGAACTCGACGAAATTGGCGAAGGTCAGGCTGCCCTCCTCCGCTTCGTCCACCAGCCGCGCGAGGTGATCCATCAGCTCCGCATCGCCGCCCTTGGACAGGGTGTCTATCCCCTCCATCGAGAAGATGTCGCCGATCTTGCCCACCGCATGCACCCGGCGGCCCGCGTCCTGCACCCAGTTCGTCAGCACCGGTGCCGGCGGGCGGATCGCATAGTCGTGCCGGTTCGTCGTGCGGGTGAACCCGGCCTCGGGCGATCCGGTGAAGGGCCGCGCGATCACCCGGCCGACCTTCATCGCGTGCAGATGCGGCGCCAGCGCCTCGCACATCGCATACAGGCGGTCGAGGCCAAAGCTCTGCTCATGCGCGGCGATCTGAAACACGCTGTCGGCCGAGGTATAGCAGATCGGCCAGCCGCTCCGCATGTGCTCGGCCCCAAGCCGCGCGATGATCTCGGTCCCCGAGGCGTGGCAGTTGCCCAGAATACCCTCGCTCCCCGCCGCCTCGGCCGCGCGTCGCGCCAGATCCTCCGGAAAGGCCGGCACGGTGTCGGGGAAATAGGTCCAGTCCCAGGGCACCACCAGCCCGGCCAGTTCCCAGTGACCCGAGGGAGTATCCTTGCCCGGCGACTGCTCTGTCGCCGCGCCCCACCGCCCCGTCACCGGCCCCGTCAGCCCGATGTCCAGCTTCGAGGCCAGCCGCACCGCCTTGCCCAGCCCCAGCGCCGCGAGGTTGGGCACGCGCAACGGCCCGCTGCGCCCCGCCTCGGCCCGGCCCCCGGCACAGGCCTGCGCGATATGGCCCAGCGTATTGGCCCCGGTATCCGGCACCGCGCCATTGAAGAACCGCCCGGCATCCGGCGCGCCGCCGATGCCGACGCTGTCCATCACCACAAGGAAGGCCCGCGCCATCAGCCGATCCGCTCGCGGATCAGGTCGGGCAGCACCGGTGCCTCCTCCGACAGGGTGATCGCCCTCAGCACGGCGCGTTCCGCCGCCAGCGCGCTGTCCTCGCGCGCGGCATGGATCTGTACCAGCGGCTGGCCCTTGGCGACCTTCTCGCCCAGCCGCACCAGCCCGCTCAGCCCGACCGCGGGGTTGATGACATCGCTTTCCACCTGCCGCCCGCCGCCCAGCGCCACCACCGCCAGCCCCAGTGCCTCGCCGTCGATCGCCGCGACATGGCCCGCACGCGGCGCGGCCACCTCGCGGATCACATTCGCCTCGGGCAGGAAGCGCGCCCAGTCCTGCACGAATCGCAGCGGCCCGCCCTGCGCGGCCACCATGCGCCCGAACCGCTCGGCCGCCTGCCCGCTGCTCAGCGTCGCCGCGACCCGGTCGGCGCCCTCTTGAACATCCGCCGCCATCCCCGCATCGGCCAGCAGCACACCGCCCAGCGCCACGCAGATCTGCACCAGCGGGCCCGACGCCTCGCCGGTCAGCACCTTCATCACCTCCGCAACCTCCAGCGCATTGCCCAGCGCCGGCACCAGCGGCTGGCTCATGTCGCTGATCACCGCCGTTGTCTTGCAGCCCGCAGCCGTCGCCGTCTCGGTCAGGGCCACCGCCAGCGCCCGGGCCTCCTCCGGCGACTTCATGAAGGCGCCCGAGCCGACCTTGACGTCCAGCACCAGCGCATCCGGGCTGGCCGCCAGCTTCTTCGACAGGATCGACGCGGTGATCAGATCGAGGCTTTCAACCGTCGCGGTGACGTCCCGGATCGCATAAAGCCGCTTGTCGGCAGGCGCGATATCCGCCGTCGCCCCGACGATGGCGCAGCCGGTCTTCGCCACCACCTCGCTCAGCCGCTCGCGGCCCAGCATGGTCGCAAAGCCGGGGATCGACTCGAGCTTGTCCAGCGTCCCCCCGGTGTGCCCCAGTCCGCGCCCCGAGATCATCGGGACATAGCCGCCGCAAGCCGCCAGCGCCGGCGCGAGGACCAGCGAAACGCAGTCTCCCACGCCGCCGGTCGAATGCTTGTCGATGACCGGCCCCGGCAGCCGCCAGCGCATCACTTGCCCGCTGTCGCGCATCGCCAGCGTCAGCGCGGCGCGACCCTCGGTCCCCAGGCTCCCCATGCAGACCGCCATGGCAAATGCCCCGGCCTGCGCGTCGCTTACGCTGCGATCCGCCAGACCTTGCGCGAACCAGCGCAATTCGTCGGTCGTCGGCACCTCGTGACGCCGAAGCTTGGTGATGATCGTCCGGGCATCCAAAAGTCAGCTGCCTTCCATGTGGCCCGCGCCAAAGGCGCCCGGCAACAGCGCACCGATGCTGGTCGCCAGTTCCGCCCCCGCGGTCGTGGCCAGCGTCACCGGCACCGCACTCTTCCCGAATTCCGCCAGCTTCTGCCGGCAGCCGCCGCAGGGCGGCACGGGAGAGGGCGAGGCCGCGATCACATAGACCTCGGCAATCTCATACTCGCCCGCCGCGCACATCGCTGCGATGGCCCCGGCCTCGGCACAGGTGCCCTCGGGATAGGCGACATTCTCGACATTGCAGCCGACATAGACGGTCCCCGAGGCCGCGCGGATCGCCGCGCCCACCTTGAAGTTGGAATAGGGCGCATGGGCATTCTCGCGCACGGCGATGGCGGCATCCCGCAGGGTCATGACGCGATTACCTCCGTTTTGAATGTCCCCGGCAGGCTGACCTCCAGAAGCTCCAAGTCACCGCTCGCCTCGGACAGCCGCGTCTTCATCCCCGGCGGGATCACGAAGGCATCGCCCTTGGTCAGCCGGTATGGGTCCTTGCCCTCGCCCTCCAGCGTCACATCCCCCTCCATCACGTAGGTGAACAGGATGTCGGTGTCGTGCACCGCCCATTGCGGCGCACCCTCGCCCCTGCGCACCACCATGACCCCGGCCACGCCCCTGGTATTGGCGGCAATCGTGGTATCACGCGCGACAAAGCCCGGCAGGCGGAACGGTGCCCACTCGGCGCCCGCCGCCGTGTTGTAGACGAACCGCTGGCCCTGCCATTCCCGCTCGGGGCGCAGGTGCGGGGTCGGCAGCGTCATGTCGTGGTCGATCTCGGTTACATGCTCGGCCGGCACGCCGATCTCGATCACCTGCACATTGTCGCTGGCCTCCAGCACACGGTGCCGGATCTCCGGCGGCTGGATGAAGCAATCCCCCGGCGTCAGCCGCATCTTCGGTCCTTGGTCTTCATAAACCACGTCCACCCAGCCGTTGACGCAGAAGATCAGCTGAAAGCCGACCTTGTGATAATGCACCATGTCCGGCACCGGCCCGCCGTCCGGGATGCGGATGTGACTGGCGATGATCGACCCGCCCAGCCGAGAGGGGATCAGGTCGCGATACTGCATCCCCGCCCGCCCGATGATCCAGGGCGCCTGATCGGCCAGCCGGCGCACAACAAAGGCGTGCTCGGTCCGGGGCATGACCACCGGCGGATGGCGCTCCTCGATCTCGACCCGCGTGCCGTTCGGCGCCACCAGAACGCGCTGCCCCTTGGCAAAGCCCTCGGGGTCTTCCGTCAGGATCCGCAGCGTGCCCGGCGCCTCGGGCGCGCCCTTCTCGATCCGCAGCCGCAGCCCGTGCCCCGAGAAGACCGCGGTCGACGGATCGTCGGCCGGATAGATCATGTCCAGCCGCATCCCCAGGGTTTTCGTATAAAAGGGGATATCGTCGCGCAATTCTTCCGTGGGCAGCCGTATCTCGGCTATGGTATCGCTCATGACACTCAACTCCGCTTGTCGAAAAATAGTGACCGGGCGCAGGAAAAATAGCAAGAACGGCCCGGCGGACAACGGATTCAAAAAGTTCCCTGTCCTCCGGGCAGGAGATAGTTTAACGCTGAACTATATTCGCGAAGAGGGGAAACAGCCGTGACGGAAAGCCAGAACACGCGCCAGGCCGCGCTCATGTATCACGAGTTTCCCAAGCCCGGAAAGCTCGAGATCCGCGCCACCAAGCCGCTGGCCAACGGCCGCGATCTGGCCCGCGCCTATTCGCCCGGCGTCGCCGAGGCCTGCCTGGAGATCAAGGCCGATCCCGCCAACGCCGCCCGCTACACCACGCGCGGCAATTTGGTCGGCGTCGTGTCGAACGGCACCGCCGTCCTCGGGCTTGGCAACATCGGCGCGCTCGCCTCCAAGCCGGTGATGGAAGGCAAGGCCGTCCTCTTCAAGAAATTCGCCGGCATCGACTGCTTCGACATCGAGTTGAACGAATCCGACCCGGTGAAACTGGCCGAGATCGTCTGCTCTCTCGAACCGACCTTCGGCGCGATCAACCTCGAAGACATCAAGGCGCCCGACTGCTTCATCGTCGAAAAGCTCTGCCGCGAGCGGATGAACATTCCCGTCTTCCACGACGACCAGCACGGCACCGCCATCGTGGTCGGAGCCGCGGCCAAGAACGCGCTCTTCGTCGCGAACAAGGCCTTCGAGGACGTCAAGGTCGTCTCCACCGGCGGCGGCGCGGCGGGCATCGCCTGCCTCAACATGCTGCTCAAGCTCGGCGTGCGGCGCGAGAACGTCTGGCTCTGCGACATCCACGGCGTGGTCTACGAAGGCCGTGCTGAGGACATGAACCCGCAAAAGGCCGCCTTCGCGCAGAAGACCGACAAGCGCACCCTGGCCGAGGTGATCGGTGGCGCCGACCTCTTCCTCGGCCTGTCGGGCCCCGGCGTGCTGACCCCCGACATGGTGCGCCAGATGGCCTCCCGCCCGGTGATCTTTGCCCTGGCCAATCCGACGCCCGAAATCCTGCCCGACCTCGCGCGCGAGGCCGCGCCCGATGCGATCATCGCCACCGGGCGCAGCGATTTCCCAAACCAGGTCAACAACGTCCTCTGCTTCCCCTTCATCTTCCGCGGCGCGCTGGACGTGGGCGCGACCGAGATCAACGACGAGATGGAGATCGCCTGCATCGACGGCATCGCCCAGCTGGCCCGCGCCACCACCAGCGCCGAGGCGGCGGCCGCCTATCGGGGCGAACAGCTGACCTTCGGCGCCGACTATCTGATCCCCAAGCCCTTCGACCCACGCCTCATGGCGGTGGTGTCCACCTCGGTCGCGCGCGCCGCAATGGAAACCGGCGTGGCCACCCGACCCATCGAGGATCTGGACGCCTATGCCGCGAAGCTGAAACAGACGGTCTTCCGCTCGGCCCTGCTCATGCGCCCGGTCTTCGACGCCGCCCGCGCCGCCTCGCGCAGGATCGTCTTCACCGAGGGCGAGGACGAGCGCGTCCTGCGTGCGGCCCAGGCGATCCTGGAGGAAACCACCGAGACCCCGATCCTGATCGGCCGGCCCGAGGTGATCGAACAGCGCTGCGAACGTTTCGGGCTCGACGTCCGCCCGGGCCGGGATTTCGAACTGGTCAACCCCGAGAACGACCCCCGGTATTACGACTATTGGTCCTCCTACCACGAAGTCATGCAACGGCGCGGGGTCACGCCCGATCTCGCCAAGGCGGTCATGCGCACCAATACCACCGCCATCGGCGCCATCATGGTGCATCGCGGCGACGCCGACAGCATGATCTGCGGCACCTTCGGCGAATACCGCTGGCACCTGAACTACGTCACGCAGGTGCTGGGCACGGGCGGCCTGCATCCGCAGGGCGCGCTCAGCCTGATGATCCTGGAAGACGGCCCGCTGTTCATCGCCGACACGCATGTCAACCATGCCCCCTCGCCGGAACAGCTGGCCCTGATCGCCATCGGCGCCGCCCGCCACGTCCGCCGCTTCGGGCTGGAGCCCAAGGTCGCGATGTGTTCGCAGTCGCAATTCGGCAACCAGACCGAAAGCTCGGGTCAGCGCGTGCGCGACGCGCTCGCCCTGCTGGACTCCGAACCGCGCGGCTTCGTCTACGAAGGCGAGATGAACGTCGACAGTGCGCTCGATCCCGAACTGCGCGCGCGGATCTTCCCGAACAGCCGGATGGAGGGCGCGGCCAACGTGCTGGTCTTCGCCCATGCCGACGCGGCCAGCGGCGTGCGCAACATCCTCAAAATGCGCGCCGGCGGGCTCGAGGTCGGCCCGATCCTGATGGGGATGGGCAACAAGGCGCACATCGTCTCGTCCTCGATCACCGCGCGCGGCCTGCTCAACATGGCTGCCATCGCCGGCACACCGGTGGCACAATACGGATAAGCAAAACCGCCGCGTGGGGTTCAGCCACGCGGCGGCGAGGGAAACAGTTGGAGGTTACTTCTTCGGCTGTTCCGCCGCCAAACGGGGGTTCGGTTTTCGCCCGATCCCGGGCGCTCCCCCTGTGAAAGCAAGAGATGCCATTGGCACCCTCTCAGCGCAGGTATCCCGCCAGCGAATCACCGGCAGGTAAATTTCCGACACATGTGTCGCTTTTGAATCATGGCCGGACGATTGCAGGGAAATTGCCTGCCCAAGCGTCAGGAATGGCGCGACATTCTCACCCTGTTGGCGCAAACAGCGGCAACGCGGCGCAGGTTCAGCCCTTGCGCGGAAGAAGCGCGCGCCGCATCAACGCCGAAAAGCGATTTGTCAGGAGGAGGGACATATGAGTTACAAAAGCGTTTACGCGGCCTGGAAGGCGGATCCCGAAGCTTTCTGGCTCGACGCGGCCAAAGCCATCGACTGGGACCGCTTCCCATCCCGCGCCCTGAACGACAGCCGCGCGCCGCTCTACACCTGGTTCGACGACGGTCTGGTCAACACCTGCTGGAACGCCGTTGACCGGCACGTCGAAAACGGCCGCGGCGCCCAGGTGGCGATCATCCACGACAGCCCGGTCACCGGCACCGTCCACAAGATCACCTTCGCCGAACTCAAGAACCGCGTGGCCTCGCTGGCCGGGGCATTGCGTGCAAAGGGCATCGAGAAGGGCGACCGCGTCATCATCTACATGCCGATGGTCCCCGAGGCGCTCGAAGCCATGCTCGCCTGTTCGCGCATCGGCGCCGTTCACTCGGTGGTCTTCGGCGGTTTTGCCGCGAACGAACTCGCCGTGCGTATCGACGACTGCCAGCCCAAGGCGATCATCGCCGCGTCCTGCGGTCTCGAACCGGGCCGCGTCGTCCATTACAAACCCCTCCTGGACGGCGCCATCGAGCAGGCGAAACACAAGCCCGAGTTCTGCGTGATCTTCCAGCGCGAACAGGAAGTCGCCAAACTGATCGAAGGCCGCGACGTCGACTGGCATGCCTTCCAATATGGCGTCGAACCCGCCGACTGCGTCCCGGTCGAAGGCAGCCACCCGGCCTATATCCTCTACACCTCGGGCACCACCGGCGCGCCCAAGGGCGTGGTGCGCCCCACCGGCGGCCACCTCGTCGCGCTGAACTGGTCGATGAAGAACATCTACAACGTCGATCCCGGCGACGTGTTCTGGGCCGCCTCGGACGTGGGCTGGGTCGTCGGCCATTCCTACATCTGCTACGGCCCGCTGGTGCATGGCAACACCACCATCGTCTTCGAGGGCAAGCCCGTCGGCACTCCCGACGCCGGCACCTTCTGGCGGGTCATCGCCGAGCACAAGGTCAAGTCCTTCTTCACCGCCCCCACCGCCATCCGCGCCGTCAAGCGCGAGGATCCAAAGGGCGAATTCGTCAAGAAATACGACCTCTCCAACTTCAAGGTGCTCTACCTCGCCGGCGAACGCGCCGACCCGGACACCATCGAATGGGCCCAGCGCGTGCTCGACCGCCCGGTGATCGACCACTGGTGGCAGACCGAAACCGGCTGGTCCATTGCCGCAAACCCCGTCGGGCTCGAGGCGCTGCCGGTCAAGATCGGCTCGCCCTCGGTTGCGATGCCGGGCTATGACGTGCAGATCCTCGACGAGGGCGGCCGACAGATGAAGCCGGGCGAACTCGGCGCCATCGCGGTCAAGCTGCCGCTGCCCCCGGGCACGCTGCCGACCCTCTGGAACGCCGAGGAGCGGTTCAGGAAATCCTATCTCACCACCTTCCCCGGCTATTACGAGACGGGCGACGCCGGGATGATCGACGAAGACGGCTATCTCTACATCATGGCCCGCACCGATGACGTCATCAACGTCGCCGGCCACCGTCTCTCGACCGGCGCGATGGAAGAGGTGCTTGCCTCGCACCCCGATGTCGCCGAATGCGCCGTCATTGGCGTCTCGGACGACCTCAAGGGCCAGGCCCCTGTCGGCTTCGTCATCCTGACCAAGGGCGTGAACCGTCCGCACGACGAGATCTGCAAGGAATGCGTCCAGCTGGTGCGCGACAAGATCGGCCCGGTCGCCGCTTTCAAGCTGGCCGTGGTGGTCGACCGCCTGCCCAAGACTCGCTCGGGCAAGATCCTGCGCGCGACCATGGTCAAGATCGCCGACAATCAGGAGTTCAAGATGCCGGCGACCATCGACGACCCGGCCATCCTGGACGAAATCCGCGAGTCGCTGCAAACCATCGGCTACGCGAAACCCTGACCGAAGGGGCGGCCCCGCCCCTTCCCCTCACCGCAGGCTCTGTTCGTGCTCCAGCCGCTGCCGGGCGATGATCTCGTTGCGCTCGGCCCGGCGGTGATCGGTCAGGGCCTGCTCCACATAGCTCATATGCGCCCGGACCGCCGCCACCGCCGCCTCGGGATCGCGCGCCTGCAGCGCATCGTTGATGGCGCGATGCTGGTCCAGCAGGGCCGCGCGGCTGGTGCGCTGCTTGAACATCACCTGCCGGTTATAGAAGACCCCCGCGCGCAGCAGATCGTACATCGACCGCATCATGTGCAGCATGACCACATTGTGGCTCGCCTCGATGATCGCGCTGTGGAACTGCGCGTCCAGCCGCGCCTCTTCCTCCGAATTGCGGCGCTGCACCCCCGCGGCCATCTTGTCGAAGATCGTCTGGATCACCATGAGGTCGCCGTCCGAGGCCAGCCGCGCGGCGCGTTCCGCCGCCATCGCCTCGATATCGCGACGGAAGGCGATATAGTCGAAGACCGCCTCGTCGTGGCTCGCGAACAGCCGTTGCAGCGCCGGCGAAAAGGCCGACCCCAGCACCTCGGCCACATAGATGCCCGACCCGGCGCGCGAAGTCAGCAGGCCCTGCGCCTGCAACTCCGCCACCGCCTCGCGCAGCGACGGGCGCGACACGCCCAGCCGCTCGGACAGTTCGCGCTCGGATGGCAGCCGCTCGCCCGGCCGCAGGATGCCGCGCAGGATCAGCAGCTCGATCTGCCGCACGACCGAGGTGGAAATCTTCTCGGGCTGAACTTTCTCGAAGGGCATGGTCACAACTCTGGGCTGGTCGCATTTATAGGACCATGGTGCCCCATGCGTCCATGCCTCGTGAGGTAACCGGATGTTAACCACAACCGGCGCAGGATCGTCCGATGCGCCCCGCCCTGCCTGTCCTCGCCCTCCTCGCCGCCTGCAACACCGCCGGCCCGCATTTCCGCGGCCTGCCCGCAACGCGCGTCACCGTGGCGGGTTCGGTCTTCGACGTGCGCGTGCGCGGCGATCTGGCCGAGGCGCTCCGCGTCAACAGCCAGTACGCCCCCCGCTTCGGCCCGATCCGCGCCCGGGCCGCCTTTGCGATGGAACAGGTCAGCGGCTGCCTCGTGACCGAGGTGCGCGGCGATCAGGCGCTGGCGCTGGGGCGGCTCGCCTGCAAGGACAGACCGCCCGACTGGCGCCCCCTGCTGACACCGGTCAGCTACAGCTGCACCGACATTCCGCAATGGGCGAACCCCCGCCTCGGCATGACCTGGCGCGAATTCGAATGCACTCCGTTCTGACTCCTGCAAACGCGATATCTTGTGGATAATTCCGCCGATCCGCCGATATGCAGCGGCAAATGCGTTGACGCGCCGGGGCACAGCGCCCAAGATCTCTGTCTCTGAGGGAATCAACCGGGCCAATCCTTGCGCTTCGACAGACTAAGACTGAGCGGCTTCAAAAGCTTCGTCGATCCCACCGAGCTGGTGATCGCCGAGGGGCTGACCGGTGTTGTCGGGCCCAATGGCTGCGGCAAGTCCAACCTGCTCGAGGCGCTGCGCTGGGTGATGGGCGAAAACCGCCCCACCGCCATGCGCGGCGGCGGGATGGAGGATGTGATCTTCGCCGGCGCCGCCACCCGGCCCGCGCGCAACTTCGCCGAAGTCAGCCTCGTTCTCGACAACAGCGAACGCCTCGCCCCCGCCGGCTTCAACGATTCCGACCAGCTCGAAGTGGTGCGCCGGATCACTCGCGACGTCGGTTCGGCCTACAAGGCCAACGCCAAGGACGTGCGCGCGCGCGATATCCAGATGCTGTTCGCCGACGCCTCGACCGGCGCGCATTCCCCGGCGCTGGTCCGCCAGGGCCAGATCAGCGAGCTGATCAACGCCCGCCCGCAGGCCCGCCGCCGCATCCTGGAAGAGGCCGCCGGCATCTCCGGCCTCTACCAGCGCCGCCACGAGGCCGAGCTGAAACTGAACGGCGCCGAGGCCAACCTCTCCCGCGTCGACGACGTGCTCGAACAGCTGGCCCAGCAGCTCGGACAACTCGCGCGGCAGGCCCGGCAGGCCGCCCGCTACCGCGAGATCGGCGAGGCGCTGCGCCTGGCCGAAGGTCTCCTGCTCTACCGCCGCTGGCGCGAGGCCGACGACCTGCGCTCTGCCGCCGAAACCGCCCTGCGTGACCGCACCACCGAAGCCGCCCGCGCCGAAGCGGCGGCCCAGCAGGCGATCAAGGCCCGCACCGCCGCCGAAAGCGCCCTGCCCTCGCTGCGCGAGGAGGAGGCGATCGCCGCCGCCGTGCTGCAACGCCTCTCGGTCGAACGCGACGCCCTGACCGATCAGGAAACACGCGCCCGCCAGACCATCGACACGCTGACCGGCCGCGTCGCCCAGCTCGCCCGCGACATCGACCGCGAAAGCGGCCTGAACAAGGATGCCGGCGACACCCTGCAGCGCCTCGAATGGGAAGCGCGCGAGCTGGCCAAGGCCGGCGAAGGCCACGATGACAGGCTGGCCATCGCCGCCGAGGCCTCGGCGGAGGCCGCCAGCGTGCTGCGCGACCGCGAAGCGATGCTGTCCGAGGAAACCGAAGACGTCGCACGCCTCTCGGCCCGCCACCAGTCAGCGCAGCGCCTGCTCGACGACAGCCACAAGATGCTGGCCCGCGCCGAGGGCGAGGCCGCCAAGGCGCGCACCGCTGTCGAGGAATCGCGCGCCGCGCTCGCCACCGCCAGCGCCGCCTTCGAAGAGGCCCGCGCAGCCGAGACCGAAGCCCAGGAAGCCGCCGCCGAGGCCGAAGACGACCTCGCCCAGGCCGACGCCGCCCGCGCCGACACCCAGGCCCGCGAAGCCGAGGCGCGCGCCCAGCGCTCCGAGGCCGAGGGCGAGGCCGGCGCGCTGCGCGCCGAACTGACCGCGCTGGTCAAACTGCTCGACCGCGACACCGCCGAAAGCGGCCAGGTGCTCGACCTGATGAAGGTGACACCGGGCTATGAAAAGGCGCTCGGTGCCGCGCTGGCCGACGATCTGCGCGCCCCGCTCGCCGACGAAGACGGCGACTCCGGCTGGGCCACGCTGGACGACTACAAGGTGATCCAGCCGCTGCCGCCGGGGGTGAAACCGCTCTCGCTCTTCGTCTCGGGGCCCTTCGCTCTGGTGCGGCGGATCGCCCAGATCGGCCTGGTCGACGCCGACCGTGGCGCCGAATTGCAAGCCGCGCTGCTGCCCGGTCAGCGGCTGGTCTCGGATGAGGGCGACCTCTGGCGCTGGGACGGCTTCCGCTCCAACGCCGAGGACGCACCCAGCGCCGCGGCGATGCGCCTGCAACAGCTGAACCGGCTGGAGGCGCTGAAACAGGAATCGGCCCAGGTCGAAGCCCGGGTCGACGGCGCCCGCGCCGCGCACGAGATGCTGATCCGCCAGCTTGCCGAACGCACCGAGGCCGACAAGCGCGCCCGCGACGCACGGCGCCGCGCCGATCAGGCCGTCGCCGACACCGCCCGCGCCCTCAGCCGCGCCGAGGCCGAGCGCAACCTCGCCCAGGGCCGGCTCGAAAACCTCGGGCTGGCGGTCAGCCGCCATCAGGAGGATTCGCTGGCCGCGCGTACCCAGGTCAAGGAAGCCGAGGCCGCGATGGCCGACCTCGGCGATCTCGCCACCGCCCGCGCCCGCATCGACGACATCCGCCAGACGGTCGAGGCGGCGCGGATCACCATGCTGACCCGCCGCTCGGCCCATGACGAAATCCGCCGCGAGGGCGAGGCGCGCACCAGGCGCAGCCAGGAAGTCACCAAGGAACTCAGCGGCTGGCGCCACCGGCTCGAAACCGCCGGCAAGCGCATCGCCGAACTCGAGGCGCGCAAGGAAGAGTCCGAGGAGGAGCTTCAGATCGCCTCCGACGTCCCCGCCGCCCTCGCCGAACAGCGCGAGGTCCTGTCAGAGCGGATCGCCGAAGCCGAGACCCGCAAGGCCAAGGCCAGCGATGCGCTCTCCGTCGGCGACGCTGCCCTGCGCACCGCCAGCCAAGCCGAACGCGACGCCGAACGTCTGGCCTCCGAGGCGCGCGAGGCCCGCGCCGCCGCCGCCGTCCGCGCCGAAGCCGCCCGCGACAGCGTCGCCCAGGCCGCCGAGCGCATCGCCGAGGATCACCAGCTGACCCCCAACCAGCTGCTCACCCAGCTTGGGGCCGACCCCGACCACATCCCCGACGCCGAAACGCTCGAGGCCGAGGTCAACCGCCACAAGCGCCAGCGCGACGCCCTGGGCGCGGTGAACCTGCGTGCCGAGGAAGACGCGAAAGAGGTCCAGACCGAACACGACACGCTGGCCCACGAAAAGGCCGATCTCGAAGAGGCCATCCGCACCCTGCGCGCCGGCATCGCCAGCCTGAACCGCGAAGGCCGCGAGCGGCTGCTGACCGCCTTCGAACAGGTGAATTCGAATTTCGCCATGCTGTTCCGCCACCTCTTCGGCGGCGGCGAGGCCAATCTGGTGATGGTCGAAAGCGACGACCCGCTCGAAGCCGGGCTGGAAATCATGTGCCAGCCGCCGGGCAAGAAGCTGTCGACCCTCTCGCTGCTCTCGGGGGGCGAACAGACGCTGACCGCCATGGCGCTGATCTTCGCGGTCTTCCTCGCCAACCCCGCCCCGATCTGCGTCCTCGACGAGGTCGACGCGCCGCTGGACGACGCCAACGTGACCCGCTTCTGCGACCTGCTGGACGAGATGTGCCGCCAGACCGCGACGCGCTTCCTGATCATCACCCACCACGCCGTGACGATGAGCCGGATGGACCGGCTGTTCGGCGTGACGATGCAGGAACAGGGCGTCAGCCAGCTGGTCTCGGTCGACCTCAAGAAGGCCGAGGCGCTGGTCGCCTGACCCTAGCCCGCCGTGCGCAGGGCCACCCGCCGCAACAGCACGAAGGCGCCCCAGACCGGAAAGGCCAGAACCAGCGCGGCTGCCCCCGCGTCAAAGGCGATGCGCGCTGTCCCCACCGCCGTGGCCAGCAGCCCGGCCAGCCAGGGCGCGCCCATCAGGAAGACGTAATAGAGGGTAAAGAAGATGCCCATCCCGCTGGCCCGCGTCTGTGGCGTCAGCACCGACGCCGCCAGGCTCATCACCGGACCCGCCGCCAGACCGCCGATTAGCCCCATCACCAGGAAGGCCGCCATCACCGCCTCGGTGCGCGGCGCGATGACCAGCGCCAGGGCGAACCCCGCCAGGCTGACCGCCATCACCACGCCCGGCCGTCCGCTCCGGTCTGCCAGAAACCCGCCCAGCGGGATCGACAGCGTCGCGACCCACAGCACCAGACTGGTCAGCGCGCTGCCCTCGACGATCGAATACCCCCGCTCGGCCATCATCAGCGGCCCGAAGGAAAACACCACCGACAGCCCCGTGTTATACAGGCCCCAGACCACCGCCGCGACCAGAACCGCGAAAATCACCCGGCCCTCGGGCCAGCCCGAGGCGGAGACGGTCGCCCGGGGTGCCGTCTCCGGCGCGGAATAGAGCAGCGCCGTCCCCACAAATGCCGCCGCGCAATAGACCGTCGCGGCCACCATCGCGGCGCTCAAGCCCCCCGCCGCCGCCAGCGGTGGCAGCACGACCAGCGCCAGGGCGATCCCGCAGGGCCAGGAATTGACGAAGATCGCCATCGCCGTGTTCAGCTCGCGCCCGCTGAACCAGTCGGCGACCATCTTGGTCATCAGCACGTTCATCACGATGGCCCCCGCCCCCGCGACAATCCTTCCCGCGAGGTAGAGGTGCCAGCCCGGCGCGGCCAGCATCAACAGCCCGCCCGCCACCATCAGCGCAAGACCCACCAGAACCACCGGCTTGTCCCCGAACCGCCGGGCCAGCGCACCGCCGGGCAGCGACAGAAAGATTCCCGGCGCCTGATAGATGCCGATCAGAAGGCCGATCTCGGCAAGGCTGACCGCAAACCGCTCGATCACCAGCGGCGCAAGGCTGGGCACCACCTGAAACTGCACGCCCATGCCCGCCCGGACCAGGAACAGCAGCGCCAGCACGGCCCAGCGGTTGGTCAGCACGGGCCGGGCCTCCGCGTCATGCTAGAGCCGCGCCAGCAGGTCGGGGGTCGGCCACCCGTCCACCACCAGGCCCAGCCGGGCCTGCTCCACCCGCACGGCATCGCGGGTCTTCTGGCCCAGGATGCCGTCGACCGCGCCCACGTCATGCCCGCGCGCCACCAGCTTCTGCTGCAAGCTCTTCATCTGTTCCCCGGCCAGCCCGGCCTCGGGGCTACGGGCGTCAAACACCGGCGCGCCTTCCAGCCGGGTGGCGAAATAGGCGGCGGTCAGCACGTAGACAAAGCTCTGGTTCCACTCGAAGTAGACCCGGAAATTCGGATAGGCCAGAAACGCCGGCCCCTTGTGCCCCTCGGGGATGATAACCGATCCGGTCAGCCCCTGCGCCAGCGCACCATCCCGCGCCCGCACGCCCAGCGCCGCCCAGTCGGCCACGGCGCGCGTCTCCTGCAACCCGGTCAGCGACCAGTCGAACCCGGCGGGCAGCACCACTTCCTGCAGCCAGGGCTCGCCCTTGCGCCAGCCCAGACCCGCCAGCATCTTGCCCCCCGACAGCAGCGCATCGGGCGCCGAAGTCTTCAGCCGCACATGCCCGTCGCCATCGCCATCGACGCCGTTTTCCAGGATGTCGGCCGGCAGCATCTGCACCATGCCGATTTCCCCGGCCCAGGCGCCCGTCGTCGTCGCCGGATCGAAATCGCCATGTTCATACAGCGTCAGCGCCGCGAAGATCTGCGGGCGGAACAGCTCGGGGCGGCGGCAGTCATGCGCCAGCGTGACCAGCGCGTTCAAAGTGTTGAAATCGCCCTGCACAGCGCCGTAATCCGTCTCGAATGCCCAGAAGGCCAGCAGAACACCGCGCGACACACCATACTCCGCTTCGATCCGGTCGAAGACGGCATCGTATTTCCCCGCGTTCGCCTTGCCCCGGTCCAGCCGGCTTTGCGAGATCAGGCGGCGGGCGAATTCGGTGAACGGCTTCTGGAAGACCCCCTGCGCGCGATCCGCCTTCAGCACCTTCGGATCCTGCGCGGCGCTGCGGAAAAAGGCGTCGACCTTGCCCGGCGCATGGCCCTTGGCGACGGCTTCGGCCTTCAGCCCGCCGACAAATTCGGAAAACGATCCGCCACATTGGGCCGAGGCCGAACCTGCCACCATCAGGGCAAGGCAGAGAAGGGAAGGAAAACGCATGAGAAAGGGTCCCGATACCAAGGTCACACCAGCAGCAACGCCGCAGTAGTCGCCGCCAGAGCGCAGAAAATCAAGGTCACGCGCCAGACCGACCACAGCATCGCCACGCCCGCCTCGATCTCCTCCGCGCCGATCGCGCGCTGCCCGGCCCCGTTGACCCAGGCCAGATCGCGCATCTGCCCGTCATAGCTGCGCGGCCCCGCCAACGCGACGCCCAGCGCGCGCGACATCGCCGCCTCGGGCCAGCCGGCATTGGGCGACCGGTGGCGGCGCGCATCGGCGACGATGCCGCGCCAGTCGCCGGCGACGCCGCCCAGCAGCGCGATGATCGCCCCCGTCAGCCGCGCGGGCAGCAGGTTCAGCAGATCGTCCATCCGGGCCGAGGCCCAGCCAAACTGCTCGTAGCGCGCGTTGCGATAGCCGATCATGCTGTCGGCGGTGTTTACCACCTTGTAGACCAGCAGGCCCGGCAGACCACCGACCAGAAACCAGAAGGCCGGCGCGATCACCCCGTCCGACAGGTTCTCGGCCGCGCTCTCCAGCGCGGCGCGGGCCACCTCGGATTCGCCTATCGCGGCGGTATCGCGGCTGACGATCCGCGCCACCGCCCGCCGCCCCTCACCCACCGACAGGCGAAGACCATCCGCCACGGCAGCGACATGCTCGGCCAGCGACCGCTGCGCCAGCAGGATCGCGGCGACCACCACCTCCGCCACCGGTCCCAGCCGCGACAGCGCCCCGCCCACCGCCAGCGCGCCCAGCACCAGCAGCACCAGCGCAAGGACTCCCCGCAGCCGCCGCGCGCCGCCCCGGTTCAGCTGCCGGTCCAGCCAGCCCACCGCGCGCCCCATCAGAACCGCCGGATGCGGCAGCCGCGACCACAGCCAGCGCGGCTCGCCCAACACCGCGTCCAGCAACAGCGCCAGAGTCAGCGTCGCGGCCGTGGTCACAATGCCTGTTCCAGCTGCGCCCAGCCCTCGCCATCGGGCAGGCCAAGGCGGATATGGGTCGCCGACCAGGGAAAGATGCGCGTCCACACCTGATGGCGGGCCAGCCGGTCCTGCCAGTCCTGCGCGCTGCCGACCCGGTAGAGGCGAAACAGATCCGTGCCCCCAACCACCTCGGCACCCTGCCTTTGCATCAGCCCGTCCAGCCGCTCCGCGTCGGCCGCCAGCCGCGCCCGCGTGTCCTCGGCCCAGGCCGGATTGGTCAGCGCCGCCGCCCCCAGCCGCAGCGCCGGACCCGACACCGGCCAGGGCCCCAGCATCTCGGCCAGCTGTGCCACCGTCTCGGGCCTTGCAATGGCAAAGCCCAGGCGCAGCCCGGCCAGACCCCAGAACTTGCCGAAACTCTTCAGCACGACGATGCCGGGACGTTCGGCAAGATGAACCAGCGACCGCGCAGGCATCACGTCGCAAAAGCTCTCGTCGATCACGGTCAGCGCGGCATCCGCGTCCGCCTCACTCCACAGCCGCCCGTCCGGGTTGTTCGGATGCACCAGAACCCGCGCCTCGGCGGCCCCTTCGGTGACAACGGTCCAGCCCTGCCCGGCAAAGGCCGCCGCGTGTTCGTTGTAGGTCGGCCCTTCGATCCGCACACGCCCCGCGGTGGCCAGCAGCGGCATCCGCGCGATCAGCGCCGAGGCGCCGGGTGCGGACAGCACACTCGCCCCCGCCGGCACCCGCCAGAACCCGCGCGCCGCCGCCTCCAACCGCGCCTGCGCCCGCGCATCGGGCAGCGCGGTCCAGTCGGATGGGGCAAAGCCGGTCACAGGATAGGGCCGCGGATTGATCCCGGTCGACAGATCCAGCCAGTCGCCGCGCGCTCCGCCAAAGCGCGCCACGGCGGCATCCAGCCCGCCGCCATGGTCGCGGGCCGGCATGGGAGATGGCGTGCGGTCTGCGGGCATGATCGCAACCTCCTCAAAGTGCATGATCTGCCCGGTTCAAGCGGAAACGCGCCTGAATCGCAAGCAACCTCTCCGGAGAGGCTTCCCGCTCGACGATATTAACGGTTTGTTAACGACTTCGACGGATCAAGGATAAGCGCCCACCGTTAAGGGATGGTTCACTTCCTCAGCGGGTGCCGGATTAGAAACATGCATATCCTCATCGTCGAAAGCAGGCGCGAACTCGGACTGGTATGGAAGCGCCACCTCCAGCGCCAGGGCGCCATAGTCACTCTGGCCCACGGTCAGGAAGAAGCTATCGCCGCCCTGCGCAGCGACAACTTCCAGATCATGGTGCTCGACCTTGTGCTGGAAGAGGGCAGCGCGCTGGCGGTCTCCGACTTTGCAAATTACCGCCGCCCCGAAATGCGGGTGATCTTCGTCACCAACACCACCTTCTTCTCGGACGGCTCGATCTTCGCCCATTCGTCGAACGCCTGCGCCTATGTCCAGAGCGCGACGCCGCCCGAAGATCTGGCGGCAATGGTCGAGCATTACGCCCTGCCCCACTAACCCCGCCCGTGCGGGGCGTCGTAGTCCAGCACCGGATTGATCGGAATGATCCGGTTCGGGTTAATGTTGTCGTGGCTGTAATGATAATGCCGCACGATATGATCCAGGTGGACCGTCTCGGAGACTCCCGGCCACTGATACAGCTCGCGTGTATACCCCCACAGGTTCGGATAATCGACAATCCGCCGCCGGTTGCATTTGAAATGCGTGTGATACACCGGATCGAAGCGGATCAGCGTGGTGAACAACCGCCAATCCGCCTCTGTCAGCGCATCGCCCATCAAATAGCGGTTCTCGGCGAGATGCTCTTCCAGCCAATCCAGCGTCTCGAACAGCGGAACGACCGCCTTGTCGTAGGCGTCCTGCGAGGTCGCGAACCCTGCCTTGTAGACCCCGTTATTCACCGTGTCGTAGATGCGCGAATTGATCGGCTCGATCGCCGGGCGCAGCGCGACAGGCCAGAAATCCTGCGTGTCCCCGGCGATGCCGTCAAAGGCCGAGTTGAACATGCGGATGATCTCGGAGCTTTCGTTCGACACGATCTTGCCCTGTGCCTTGTCCCACAACACCGGCACGGTCACCCGGCCGGTCATGTCCGGCATGTCGCGCAGATAGACCTGATAGAGATAGTCCAGCCCGAACAGGTCGTCCCCCGTTGCGCCGTCGAAATCGGTGTCGAAGGTCCAGCCGTGTTCCAGCATCTCGGGATGCACCACACTCACCGAGATATGCGGCGCCAGCCCCTTCAGCGCGCGAAAGATCAGCGTCCGGTGCGCCCAGGGACAGGCATAGGAGACGTACAGATGATATCGCCCCGATTCGGCCTTGAAGCCGCCCTCGCCCGACGGGCCGGGGCTGCCATCGGCCGTCACCCAGTTGCGGAAATGCGCTTCGGACCGTTTGAACTCTCCGCCGGTCGATTTGGTGTCATACCATTTGTCCTGCCATTTGCCGTCGACCAGAAGTCCCATGTCATCCATTCCTCAATTCGGTTTCCCCTTACAACATAGGGCAATTCGCGCCCCGACCCACCGGCAGGGGCGCGCATCGACCCTGCTCAGACGCACAATCGCCACGCCAAATTCGTCAGCCGTCATGTTTCCGAAACAATATGTCGCTAACTGAAAGCTTGATTTTGACCTCGCCTGGTTCATCCTTCTGAATCGGGGCTTGGGGGAGTGCTGTGCGATGACCACGTTTTTGTCCAAGGAAGTACGCGAAGGCATGGAAGCGGCCCGCATCGCGGCCCTGCGCAAGGCCAGCCGCCTGCGGGTGCATGTGGGCGACGACATCTATCCCGTGCTCGCGCTCTGGAAGAACGGCTTTTCCGTTGCCACCGCCGACGCCCCGCATCTGCGCGGCCTGGTCGATCTCTACGACGGGGCGAACCACCTGTCGCAATGCCTGATCGTCGCCTCCGAGGCCGAGGGCGAAGAAATGCGGTTCGAGTTCAAGCGCCTCACCCACGCGCATGACGCCGCGCCGCTCGACTTCTACCGCGACCCCGGCGCGCCCGTGGCCTACCTGCCCCGCTAAGGCCAGAACCGACCGACCGGATTGCGTCCGCTGCGCAATCGTCTAGCTTCCGGGCAAAGCCGCCTTGAAGGAGTCGCCCGTGTCGTTCCCCCATCCCCTGCGCCTTGGCGTGAACATCGACCACGTCGCCACCGTGCGCAACGCCCGCGGCGGCGCCTATCCCGACCCGCTGCGCGCAGCCAAACTGGCGCAGGAGGCCGGCGCCGACGGCATCACCGCCCACCTGCGCGAAGACCGCCGCCACATCTCCGACGCCGATATCGACGGGCTGATGGAGGTGCTGACCATCCCGCTCAACTTCGAGATGGCGGCCACTTCCGAAATGCAGGCCATCGCCCTGCGCCACAAGCCGCACGCCGTCTGCATCGTCCCCGAAAAACGCGAGGAACGCACCACCGAGGGCGGCCTCGAAGTCGCGCGCGAGGAAAACAAACTCGCCCATTTCATCGCCCCCCTGCGCGAGGCCGGCTGCCGTGTATCGATCTTCATCGCCGCTGACCAGCGCCAGATCGAGGCCGCGCACCGCATCGGGGCCGAGGTCATCGAACTGCACACCGGCGCCTATTGCGACGCCCACGCCGAGGGCCATTTCGCCGAACGGGACGCCGAACTCGCCCGCCTGCGCGACATGTCCACCTTTGCCCATTCCCTCGGGCTCGAGGTCCACGCCGGCCACGGCCTGACCTATGACACGGTCCAGCCGGTCGCCGCCTTCCCCGAGGTGCGCGAGCTGAACATCGGGCACTTCCTGATCGGCGAGGCAATCTTCCGCGGCCTGACCCCGGCCATCGCCGAAATGCGCCGCCTGATGGACGAGGCGCGGGCCTGAAGCCGGCGTGAAAGGGATTGGTGGCCGCGCGCCGCGCGCCTATACCATCCACAGGACACTCGGAGCGACGGACATGATTGGCGGAACCGGACTTGATCTCACCAACCTCGGCGCAATCGCCGCGGCCTTCGTCGTGGTCGCCTCCTCGCCGGGGCCGGCGAACCTCGCCACCGCCAGCGTCGCCCTGACCCGCGGCCTGCCGACAGCCCTGACCTTCGCCGCCGGGCTGTCGCTCGGCCTCGCCTTCTGGGGGGTGCTGGCCGCCTTCGGGCTGGGCGCGGTCCTGCAAGGCTCGCTGATGGCGCTGATGGTGCTGAAACTCGCAGGTGGCGCCTACCTGCTCTGGCTCGCCTGGCAGACCGGCCGCGCCGCGCTGCGGCCCGGCCCGATGCAGACGCCCGACATTCCGCCCGGCCGCTGGTTCCTGCGCGGCATCCTGCTCAACCTTTCCAACCCCAAGGCAGTCTTCGCTTGGATGGCCGCCCTCTCGGTCGGCATGGGCGCCGAGCAGGGCATCGGCGCGGTTGCGGTCGCCACGGTGATGTGCGCCATGATCGGCACCCTGAACGCCATGACCTGGGCCGTGCTCTTCTCGCGCCCCCGCATGATGGCCGGCTACCGCCGCGTGCGCCGCTGGGTCGACGGCGTCGTCGCCGGTCTCTTCGCCGCCGCAGGCTTCGGGCTGATCCGCTCGGCCCTGGCCCGCTGAGGACTGCACTCGTGATTCTGGGCATCGGCACCGATCTGGCCAATATCGACCGCATTCAGGGCGTCCTCGACCGCTTCGGCGACCGCTTCCGCAACCGCGTGTTCACCGACATCGAACAGCGCAAGGCCGAACGCCGCCGCGACACCGCCGGCACCTACGCCAAGCGCTGGGCCGCGAAAGAGGCCTGCTCCAAGGCGCTCGGCACCGGCCTGCGCATGGGCATCGCCTGGAAGGACATGGCCGTGACCAACCTGCGCACCGGCCAGCCCGTCATGCACCTGACGGGCTGGGCGCGCGAACGGCTCGACGCCATGACCCCCCCGGGACACGAGGCCATCGTGCATGTCACCCTCACCGACGATCACCCCTGGGCCCAGGCGATGGTGGTGATCGAGGCGCGCCCGCTGC
This sequence comes from Seohaeicola nanhaiensis, assembly GCF_042654245.1. NCBI lineage: Bacteria > Pseudomonadati > Pseudomonadota > Alphaproteobacteria > Rhodobacterales > Roseobacteraceae > Seohaeicola > Seohaeicola nanhaiensis. The sequence goes on along the minus strand of NZ_JBHSGI010000033.1, from coordinate 135,335 downwards.
CCGACCGGTAAGGGCAACCGGCGCAACTTGACTTCACGCGCCCCCGGTCGCATGAAGCGCGCAGGCAGGATACCTAAGAAAAGGGCAGGTCATGGGCGAAGTGCGCAACGGTGTTGTCGAAACGATCAAGACCATCGTCTATGCCCTTTTGATCGCCGGTCTGTTCCGCACGATCTTCTTCCAGCCCTTCTGGATCCCCTCCGGCTCGATGAAGGAAACGCTGCTGATCGGCGATTTCGTCTTCGTCAACAAGATGAGCTACGGCTACTCCTACGCCTCCTGCCCCAGCATTCCCTTCGTCGGCATCGACGCCGCCGATCTCTGCGGCTGGATGCGCTCGGATAATTCCCGCATTCTGGGCAGCGAGCCCAAGCGCGGCGATGTCGTCGTGTTCCGCCACCCGGTCACCGGCGACGACTTCATCAAGCGGCTGATCGGCCTGCCCGGCGACCGCATCCAGGTCACCGACGGGCGGCTGATCATCAATGACGTCCCGGTTGAGATAAAAGCGGACGGCACCTTCGACGAGGTGATGGAACGCCAGGGCCCGCAGGGCTCCACGCCGATCTGCGCCAATGGCGCGGTCGGGCTGGGTGCGATCTGCGAGAAAGAGCGCTTCATCGAAACGCTGCCGGGCGGCGTGACCCATGAGATCCTGAACGTCGGCACCCAGTCGCTGGACAACACGGGTGTCTTCGTGGTGCCGGACAAGCATTACTTCTTCATGGGCGACAACCGCGACAATTCGACCGACAGCCGCGTGGCGCAGACCGCGGGCGGCGTCGGCTTCGTGCCCTACGAAAACCTGATCGGCCGCGCCGACCGCATCATGTTCTCCTCCGCCGGTCGCTCGATGCTGTATTTCTGGACATGGCGCAGCGACAGGTTCTTCAAAGCGATCCGATGACCGCAAGGCGCCGGCGTCCGGCCGCAGGCCCGCTGACGGCACTGCGCCGCGCCCTGCGTCTGGCCTTCGACTTCCACGGCCGGGCCACCCGGCCCGAGCTGAACTGGTTCCTGCTCGCCGCCCTCCTGGCGACAGGCGCGCTGGTCTTGCTCGACACTCACCTCTCCGCGCGCGGCGTGACCTATCCCTATGCCCGCGTCCTCCTGGTGCTGGTCTGGGTGCCCTGGCCCGCGCTGATGGTGCGGCGCCTGCACGATCTGGGCCACTCCGGCTGGGTCGTGCTGATCTCGCTGATCCCCGGCTTGGGCGCCATCATGACGCTCTGGCTGATGTTCGCCCGCAGCCGGGACAAGGCCGCGCGGGACACCGCGAACCCGCGCTCCAGCCGCGCCGCATTCGTGCTGACACTTCTGCTCCTCGCCGTCGTCGCCCGCTACGAACCCTTCACCATCCCCTCCAACAGCATGGAACCCGGCCTGCTCCCGGGTGACTACATGCTGGCCGACACGCTCGCCTACGGCTGGCCCTGCTTCGGCCTCTGCGGTCCCGGCGACCGGTTCGGCACGCAGCTCCCGGACCGTGGCGACGTTCTGGTCTTCCGCCACCCGGTGACCGGCGCCGCCTATGTCAAACGGCTGATCGGCCTGCCCGGAGAAGACCTGCAACTGACCGGCGGCGTGGTGAATATCGACGGCGCCGCCCTTCCGGCCGAACCGCTTGGAACCTTCTCCGAACCGATGCAACGCCGCTGGGGCTCCATGCCGCTCTGCGCCAATGCACCCGTCGCCGCCGGCCAGCCCTGCGACAAGATGCTGCTGGCCGAACGCCTGCCCGAAGGCCGCCTGATCCACGTACTCGACACCGGCACCCAGCTGTTCGACGACACCGCCCCCTATGACGTACCCGCCGGCCACCTGTTCCTGCTGGGAGACAACCGCGACAATTCCAGCGACAGCCGGATCCCCCAGTCGGGCGGCGGGCTCGGCTTCGTGCCCGCCGAGGCCCTGATCGGCCGCGCCGCGCTGGTCGCCTGGTCCGTCTCGGACGGCCCGTGGTTCAACCTGACCGCCCTGCGCGGCGACCGCTTCTTCCGGAGGGTGCAATGAAACTATCCGCCGACATGCGCGCATTCGAACAGCGACTGGGCTATCAGTTCCAGCGGCCCGAGCTTCTGGTCCGCGCGCTGACCCACGGCTCGGTCTCCTCCGCTACCCGCACCGACAACCAGCGCCTCGAATTCCTTGGCGACCGGGTGCTGGGGCTGGTGATGGCCGACGCCCTGCTCGACCACGACAAGTCCGCCACCGAAGGCCAGCTCGCCCCGCGCTTCAACGCGCTGGTGCGCAAGGAAACCTGCGCCGAAGTCGCGCGCGAGGTCGATGTCGGTGCCGTGCTGAAACTCGGCCGGTCCGAAATGATGTCGGGCGGCCGGCGCAAGATCGCCCTGCTGGGAGACGCAATGGAGGCGGTGATCGCCGCCGTCTACCGCGACGGCGGAATGGAACCCGCCCGCAGGATGATCCTGCGACTCTGGGGCGCCCGCATCGCCAGCGTCGAGGCCGACGCCCGCGATTCCAAGACCGTCCTGCAGGAATGGCTTCAGGCCCGCGGCCAGACCCCGCCGACCTACGAGGCCGTCTCGCGCACCGGCCCCGATCACGCGCCGGTCTTCGTCATCGCCGCCCGCCTCGCCGATGGCACCGAGGCGCGCGCCTCGGCGACCTCCAAACGCCAGGCCGAACAGGCTGCGGCCGCCGCGCTGCTGAACCTCCTGGGCGCGTAAATACCGCTCAGTCCGCCTTGCGGGTCAGATCGGCCTTGGCCGCCTTCTCCCGGATCGCCGCGAACTTCTTCTTGATCGCCCCCTTGCGCCGGTTCTTGTAGGCGCGGATCAGCGGCAGGCTGAAGTAATAGCAGACCGCCCCGGCGATGAGGCCGGGGATCAGCCCGCCGATCATGTAGGGAAAGAACACCTCGTGATAGAAGATGTTCAGCCCGGTCCAATCCGCCGTCCGCTCGGTGAACAGCGCGAAGAAGTTGCTCTTCAGATCCGCGCCCGCATCCACGAACTTGCCCAGGAACGACCGGTGCTTGACCTCGTCGAACCGCGTCCCCAGCAGCCAGTAGCCGGTCTTGAGCGAGATGACACCAATCGGCACATAGGTCAGCGGATTGCCGAAGAACGTCGCCATCAGCGCGGCAAAGATATTGCCCCGCACGCATCTCGCGATGATCGCGGCGACGATGAAATGCAGCCCGTAAAACGGCGTGAAGGTGGTGAAGACCCCGGCGAAGATGCCGCGCGCGATACGCTCGGGCGTATCCGGCAGCCGGCGAACGCGATGCTTCACATAATGGAAGGCACGCAGCCAGCCCCCGCGGGGATACAGAAAATCCGCGATCGTGCGCAGGAAAGAGCGTCGGTCACGGCGTCTGAAAACCAAGAGCGGGTCCTTCGTGGTCGCGGGTTACTCTTTAACTGACGCGCGGGCGCGCCTGCGATTTTTCTCGAAAGCGTTCAACTGCGGCAACATCGCTATCGGCTTCCAGTGTCAGCAATAAGGAGTGAAGTTGTTCCACATCCCGCATTTCGACGTCGATCATGAGGCGATAGAAATCCGGCTTGCGGTCCACGAACTCCAGATTGGAGATATTGGCCTTCTTCTCTCCGATCAATGTGCAAATTCGTCCCAGTACCCCCGCATCGTTGCCGATCGTGATGTCAATGCGCACCTCATAGGCGGCCGGGTGCGTGCCCGAGTGCCAGTGCAGGTCGATCCAGCGCTCGGGCTGTTCCTCGTATTCCGACAGCCGCTCGCAGTCGATGGCATGGACGACGACGCCTTTGCCGCGAAAGGTGATCCCGACGATCCGCTCGCCCGGCAGCGGCCGGCAGCACGGCGCCCGCTCGAAGCTCTGACCGGGCTGCAGGCCGATCACCGCGCGGCGCAGCGGCACCTTCTCGCCCTCGTCGCGCGCCAGTTCGGGATAGACCGCCTGCACGATCTCGTGACTGGTCAGCTCCGCGCTCCCGAGCCGCGCCAGCAGCTCGTCGGCGCTCGACAGCCGCAGATGCTTTGAGGCTGTCTCCAGCACCTTGTCCGTCGCCTTGCGCCCGACATGCTCGAAGGCCGACCGTGCCAGTTCGTGGCCAAGCTTGATGAACCGCTCGCGGTCGATGACCCGCAGCGCCCGCCGGATCGCCGTGCGCGCCTTGCCCGTGGTCGCGATGTCCAGCCAGCTGACCTGCGGTGTCTGCCCCTCGGCCGTGATCACCTCGACCGACTGGCCGTTCTTGAGCCGCGTCCACAGCGGCACCCGGATCCCGTCGATCTTGGCACCCACGCAGGCCGATCCGATGCGGGTGTGGATCGCATAGGCAAAGTCGATCGGCGTCGCCCCCCGCGGCAGCTTCACCACGTCGCCCTTGGGCGTGAAGCAGAACACCTGATCGGAATACATCTCGAGCTTGACCGCCTCGAGGAAATCCTCGTGATCCTCCTCGGCGTCGAACTGCTCGGTCAGCGAGCTGATCCACTTCGCGGGATCGACCGCAAAGGGGTTCTCCGATCGCACGCCGTCGCGATAGGACCAATGCGCCGCCACCCCCGTCTCGGCCACGTCGTTCATCTGATGCGTGCGGATCTGAACCTCGACCCGCTTGCCATCCCGACCCGAGACGGTGGCGTGGATCGACCGGTATCCGTTGGTCTTGGGCTGGCTGATGTAGTCCTTGAACCGCCCCGGCACCGCGCGCCAGCGGCGGTGGATGACGCCCAGAACGCGGTAACAGTCCTCTTCCGACCCGGTTATGATGCGGAACCCGTAGATATCCGACAGCCGGGAAAAGCCCTGGTCCTTCTCCTGCATCTTGCGCCAGATCGAATAGGGCTTCTTCGCGCGGCCAAAGACCTCGGCCTCGATCCCTGCCTTCTCCAGCTCCTTGCGCATGTCGCCGGTGATGCGCGGGATCACGTCACCCGATTCCCGCTGCAACATGATGAACCGCCGGATGATCGACTGCCGCCCCTCGGGGTTCAGCACTCGGAACGACAGATCCTCCAGCTCCTCGCGCATCCATTGCATGCCCATGCGGCCCGCCAGTGGCGCGAAGATATCCATCGTCTCGCGCGCCTTCTGCACCTGCTTGTCCGGGCGCATCGACTTGATGGTTCGCATGTTGTGCAGCCGGTCGGCCAGCTTGACCAGGATCACCCGCAGGTCCTTGGACATCGCCATGAACAGCTTGCGGAAGTTCTCGGCCTGCTTGGTCTCGACGCTGGAGAGCTGCAGATTGGTCAGCTTGGTGACGCCATCCACCAGCCCCGCCACCTCGGGTCCGAACCGCTTTTCCACCTCCGAGAACGACGCCTTGGTGTCCTCGATGGTGTCGTGCAGCAGCGCCGTGATGATCGTCGCGTCGTCCAGCCGCTGTTCGGTCAGAATCGCCGCAACGGCCACCGGATGGCTGAAATAGGGCTCGCCCGAATGACGGAACTGCCCTTCATGCATCTTTGCGCCGAACGCATAGGCTTCGGCCAGACGCTGGGCGTTTGTCTTGGGATTGTAGTTGCGGACCAGCTCGATCAGGTCATCCGCAGAGATCATCCGGTCCGCACCCCATGGTACGGCGCACTCAACCCTGGCCTTGGGCCTCCATGAGCGCGCGCAGCAGTTTCTCTTCGGACATGTCGTCGTCGACCGGCTTGTCCGACTCGGCTCCCATCAGCAGGGCCATCGAATCCTCTTCGGGTTCGTCGACTTCGATCTGGCTCTGGTTGCTTTCGATCAGACGCTCGCGCAGGTCGTCGGCCCGCTGGGTCTCGTCGGCAATCTCGCGCAGGGCGACGACCGGATTCTTGTCGTTGTCGCGGTCAATGGTAAGTCCGGCACCGGCGGCGATCTCGCGCGCACGGTGTGCGGCCAGCATCACCAGCTCGAACCGGTTCGGTACCTTGTCCACGCAGTCTTCCACGGTCACGCGGGCCATCGCATCGCTCCTGAAACAGTTGTCGGTCCTGACGGAAGCCCGCTACCTAACCGCGAAACGCAAGGATGACAAGGCTTGTGCGCGATCACAATGGCCGGATCGCCGCGATTTCTTGCTCCGGCAGCGCCGCGCAAAGGGCGGTGACACTTTGACCCAGCAGCGGATGCACCCAGTCCGGCGCCACGTCGCGCATCGGGATCAGGGCAAAACCCCGGTCCTGCAGGCGCGGATGCGGCAGGATCAGCCGCTCCGGTGCGCGCCGCGCCTGTTCCTCTGGCGGCAGGTCGCGCCAGGCGGTCTGCGTGGCCGCGTCGGGCACCACCAGAGCCCCCGCCGCGAACAGGTCCAGATCCAGGGTCCGCCCGGCCCATCGGGCCTTGCGAACACGGCCAAATTCGGCCTCGACCCCATGCAGCGCGGCCAGCGTCTCCTCCGGCCCGCCGGGGGCCCGCACACGCACCGCGGCGTTGACGTAATCCGGCCCGGCTCCGGCCGGAAAACAGGGGGTCGCATAGAACCGGCTGACCGCCCGAATCACCATGCCTACAGCGCTCAGTTCCCGCAGCGCCGCACCCAGCGTTGCCGCTGGGGAACCCGCCTCGGAAGGCAGGTTCCCGCCCATTCCGACGACATATTCTGTCCCAAATCCGATCAATTTTGACGCCATGTCGTGAAGTCTTTACACTTGCAGCGGAACCCAGTTCACTTATTTTATCCGAAACGCCCCGCCGAAATTTTATTTCACTCACGGAACCTCGGCGAAGCGGCAAACCGGAAGGACAATTTGATGTTTTACAAGGACGAACGGCTCGCGCTGTTCATCGATGGATCGAACCTGTATGCCGCCGCCAAGGCGCTGGGGTTCGACATTGATTACAAGCTCCTTCGACAGGAATTCATGAGACGTGGCAAGCTTTTGCGTGCATTCTACTACACGGCCCTCCTGGAGAACGACGAATACTCGCCGATTCGCCCCCTCGTCGACTGGCTGCACTACAACGGCTTCACGATGGTGACGAAACCGGCCAAGGAATACACCGACAGCATGGGCCGCCGTAAGGTCAAGGGCAACATGGACATCGAACTCGCGGTGGATGCGATGGAACTCGCGCCGCGCGTCGATCACATTGTGTTGTTCTCGGGCGATGGCGACTTCCGCCCGCTGGTCGAAAGCCTGCAGCGCCAGGGCGTGCGCGTCTCGGTCGTCTCGACCATCCGCAGCCAGCCGCCGATGATCTCGGACGAGCTGCGCCGCCAGGCCGACAACTTCATCGAACTGGAAGAGCTGAAAGAGGTGATCGGCCGCCCGCCGCGCGACGTCTCCTCTTCCGACGATACCCGGGTCGCCGCCGCCAAGTAGGCTGTGCCGCGATGTACGATCCGATGCCGTCCGAACCGCCGTTCGGACGGCATTTTTCTGCCCGCTGGGCATTCGCACTGGACGTCGCCCGCCCATATGCCTAGCTCTGGCCCGCGAGGTACCCCGATGACGAAACCGCCCCTGACCCTCTATCTCGCCGCCCCGCGCGGCTTCTGCGCCGGCGTCGACCGCGCCATCAAGATTGTCGAGATGGCGCTCGAGAAATGGGGCGCGCCCGTCTATGTGCGACACGAGATCGTCCACAACCGCTTCGTCGTCGACGGCCTGCGCGCCAAGGGCGCCGTCTTCGTGGAGGAACTCGACGACTGCCCCCCCGACCGCCCGGTGATCTTCTCCGCCCACGGCGTGCCGAAATCGGTCCCGGCCGAGGCGCAGCGCCGCAACATGGTCTTTGTCGATGCCACCTGTCCGCTGGTCAGCAAGGTGCATATCGAGGCCCAGCGTCACGCCGAGAACGGTCTCCAGATGATCATGATCGGCCACAAGGGCCACCCCGAAACCATCGGCACCATGGGCCAGCTTCCCGAAGGTGACGTGCTGCTGGTCGAAACCGTCGATGACGTGGCCGCCGTGGACGTGCGCGATCCCACCCGCATCGCCTATGTCACCCAGACCACCCTCAGCATCGACGACACGGCCGAGATCGTGAAGGCCCTGCAGGCGCGCTTTCCAGCCATCGTCGGCCCGCACAAGGAAGACATCTGCTACGCCACCACCAACCGGCAGGAAGCGGTCAAGTCCATCGCGCCCCGCGCCGACGCCATGCTCGTGGTGGGCGCACCGAATTCCTCCAACTCCCGCCGCCTGGTCGAGGTCGCGGCGCGTGCCGGCTGCGGCTATTCCCAGCTGGTGCAGCGGGCCGGTGACATCGACTGGCGCGCGCTCGACGGTGCCCGCGCCATCGGACTGACCGCCGGCGCCTCGGCCCCCGAGACGCTGGTCAACGAGGTCATCGACGCGCTGAAGGACCGCTTCGACGTGACGATGGACTACATCGAGACGGCCGTCGAAAACGTCGAGTTCAAGGTGCCACGGATCCTCCGCCAGACAGCGTGACCCGGCTGCAACCCTGCGCCGCCTCCGGAAAGGCTTTTCCTCAGGAAAAGCGGCAGCGCCACACCCGCGCCCGGAAATCGCGCAAGGAAAACCTCCCCGCCCGCCCCTTGAGCTTGATCGGCCCCTTGCGTCGTGGCAACTAGCCCCGACCAGCCGCCGGAGCGTTCATGTCTGCCGAATTTCTGCTCACCGCCCTGATCGTCTGTCTCGCGCCCGGTATTGGCGTGATCTACACGCTGTCGACCGCGCTGGGCGGCGGCGCCCGGCGCGGACTGCTCGCCGCGCTGGGCTGCACGCTGGTCACTGGCCTGCACCTTCTGGCCGCCCTCGCCGGGCTGGCGGCCCTGCTGCACACCTCCGCCCTCGCCTTCCAGGCGGTCAAGTTCGCCGGCGTCGCCTATCTGCTCTGGATGGCCTGGACCACCCTGCGCGGCAAGGGCAGCCTCGACGTTCGCGCCGACGGCAGCGCAGTCCGCACCAGCGCCCTGACCATCGTCTGGCGCGGCGTGCTGCTGAACCTGCTGAACCCCAAGCTACCGATCTTCTTCGTCGCCTTCCTGCCCCAGTTCATTCCCGCCGGCGCCGAAAACACCACCGCACTGATGGTGGAACTCGGCCTCGGCTTTGTCGCCACGACCGGCGCCGTGATGACGGGATACGCCCTCGCCGCCGGCGCGGTGCGCGTCTGGATCACCGGCAACGCCACCGCGATGACCTGGCTGCGCCGCGCCTTCGCCGCCTCTTTCGCCGCGCTGGCCGTCCGCCTCGCCACCGAGCGGGCCTGAGGCCATGACCGACGCCCAGACCCTCGCCGTCTACGAACAGGCCGCCGAGGACTATGCCCGCGGCTTCGCCCGCACCAAGGACACCGACCAGCGCGCCGACCGCGAAAGATTCCTCGCGCTGGTGCCCGACGGCGGCCGAATCCTCGACTACGGTTGCGGCCCCGGCCACTGGGCCGCCGATTTCGCGGCCGCCGGCTACCAGGCCGAGGCCTCCGATGCCACACCCGCGATGGCCCGCCTCGCGCTCGACCGCTACGGCCTGCATGTGCGCATAGAACCCTTCGAGGCGCTGGACGCCGAGAACGTCTATGACGGCATCTGGGCCAACTTCAGCCTCCTGCACAGCCCTCGCGCCGACCTGCCCGGCCACCTCGCCCGGATCCGCAAGGCGCTGAAACCGAAGGGCGCCCTGATGCTGGGCATGAAACTCGGCACCGGCGAGGCCCGCGACAGACTCGGCCGCTTCTACACCTATTACACCGAGGACGAGCTTCGCGCCCGGCTGAACGAGGCCGGCTTCACCGTCCTGTCCGCCCGGCGGGGCAACGGCGCGGGGCTGGCCGGCGCCGAAGAGACCTTCGTCACCCTGACCGCCCATGCCTGAGCTTTTCGCCTACACCGACGGAGCCTGCTCCGGCAATCCCGGCCCCGGCGGCTGGGGCGTGCTGCTGCGCGCGATGCAGGACGACACGATCCTGAAGGAAAGCGAGCTCTGCGGCGGCGAGGCCCAGACCACCAACAACCGCATGGAACTGATGGCCGCGATCAGCGCGCTCGAGGCGCTGAAGCGCGCCAGCTCCATCACCATCGTGACCGACAGCAACTACGTGAAGAACGGCATCACCGGCTGGATCTTCGGCTGGAAGAAGAACGGCTGGAAGAACGCAGCGAAAAAGCCGGTCGCCAACGCCGAACTCTGGCAGCGCCTCGACGCCGCGCAGGCCCGCCACAAGGTGAAATGGCAATGGGTCAAGGGCCACGCCGGCCACCCGGAAAACGAACGCGCCGACGAACTGGCGCGCAAGGGCATGAAACCCTTCAAGGGCTGATCCCCGGCGCGGCCTAGCGCTTGCGGTATCTCTGCCACAGCCAGATCAGCGCCAGCGACCCCAGCACCGCGCCGACAAAACCGGCCATCGCGCCCATCACGGTGATCAGCACCCGCAGCACCAGCCCGCCGATCAGCGCGCCGCAGATGCCGATGAACATGGTCGTCGGAATGTCGGCCTCGATCCGCATCAGCCGCGTGGCCAGAAACCCCGCCGCCGCGCCGATGACGATCAGCATGACTATGCTGCTCATGACGGTCTCCTCACTTGCGCCAGTGGAAGGGCACGATGACCAGCGCTCCCACCGACGACAGGATGGCGTTCAGGCCGGGCGAATGGAAGCCGATCCCGAACATCTTGCGGATGAAGAGAAACAGCACCGCACCGCCGATGCAGATGATGATCGACGGCAGATAGCCGTTCCGCGTCCAGCCCGACTTTTCCGAGACATAGCCGATGATCCCCGCGATCGCGATGGTGCCGAACAGGGTGAAGAACATCCGCCCGCTCCTAAAGTTGCGCGCCCGCCTTCACCGGCCAGCCGCGCAGGAAGGTCTCGCCATCCTGCGCCGCTTTCCCCGCCCGTTGCAAGCGCGTCAGGCGCACCGCGCCCGTGCCGCAGGCCACGGCCAGCCGGTCGTCCAGCACCGTCCCGGGCGCGCCCTGCCCCTCGGTCACGCGCGACTCCAGCAGCTTCACCCGCTCTCCGCCGATCTCGCACCAGGCGCCCGGAAAGGGCGACAGGCTCCGGATCAGCCGGTCGACCTCGGCCGCCGGCCGCGTCCAGTCAACCCTTGCCTCGGCCTTGTCGATCTTTGCGGCATAGGTCACGCCCGCCTCGGGCTGCGGCTCCGGTGTCAGCGTGTCAAGCCGCTCCAGCGCCGCCACGATCAGCCGCGCACCCAGCGCCGACAGCCGATCATGCAGCGCGGCGGCGGTGTCGTCGGCCCCGATGGCCAGCGCCTCTCGCAGCAGCACCGGCCCGGTGTCCAGCCCCGCCTCCATCTGCATGATGCAGACGCCGGTCTCGGCATCGCCCGCCATGATCGCCCGCTGGATCGGCGCCGCCCCGCGCCAGCGTGGCAACAGGCTCGCATGGATGTTCAGGCACCCCCGCGCCGGCGCATCCAGCACCGCCTGCGGCAGGATCAGCCCATAGGCGACGACCACGGCCACCTCGGCCCCCAGCGCGGCAAACTCCGCCTGCGCCTCGGGCGTGCGCAGCGACACCGGATGGCGCACCGCCAGCCCCAGCGCCTCGGCCCGCGCCTGCACCGGCGACGGCCGGTCCTTCTTGCCCCGCCCCGCTGGTCGCGGCGGCTGGCAATAGACGGCCGCAACCTCATGCCCGGCCGCGATCAGCGCATCGAGAACCGGAACCGAGAAATCGGGCGTGCCCATGAAGATCAGACGCATTCAGCCGGCCTTCCGCGCCTTGCGCAGCAGCATGTCGCGCTTCACCTTCGAAAGATGGTCGAAATACATCCGCCCGGCCAGATGGTCGATCTGATGCTGCACGCTGGTCGCCCAGAGCCCGACGAAATCGCGCTCTTCCATCTCGCCGTCGGCATTCAGGAACCGCACCGTCACCGCCCGCGGCCGCTTGATCACCGCCGAGACGCCCGGCAGGTTCGGACTCGCCTCCTCATGCGGGCGCAGCTCGACCGAGGCGTGCAGCACCTCGGGATTGGCCATGCGCACCGCCTTGCCCCGGCTGTCCGAGGCATCGACCACCGCCAGCCGCTGCATCACCCCGATCTGCGTCGCCGCAAGGCCGACGCCCGGCATCGCCTCCATGGTGTCAATCATATCCGACCAGATCGCGCGGATCTCGTCGGTGACAGAACCAACATCCGCCGCCGCCGTGCGCAGCCGCGCGTCCGGCCAGGGCAGGCAGCGCCGCACGCTCATGCGCCCTCCGCGTATTGCGCCTCCAGCTCGGCGCGCAACTCGGGTGCCACCCGATCCAGCGTCACCGTCCCGTTCAGATGATCGAACTCATGCTGGATGCAGCGCGCCTCGAAGCCGTCGAAATCGGCCATGTGGATCTCCCCCGTTTCCGAGGTCCACTGCACCGTCACCGCCACCGGCCGTTCCACCGGCACCATGATGCCCGGGATCGACAGACACCCCTCGTCCATCACCACCGGCACCCGCTCGGCCGCCATGATGACCGGGTTGATCATCACCATGGGCGATCGCTCGCCCTCTTTCCAGGTCACATCCATCACGAAGAGACGCGACATCACCCCGACCTGCGGCGCGGCCAGCCCGCGCCCCGGCGCGGCATACATCGTCTCGAACATGTCGGCGATCAGGCCCGCCTGCGCCCCGATGTCGTCCACCGGCTCGCAGCGCTGCGACAGCCGCGGATCGGGCCATTTGAGGATCGGCAGAACCGCCACCTCAGGCCCGCGCCCTGTCGCGCTTCAGCTTCTGCATCCGCCGTGTGATCAGCTGCCGCTTCATCGGACCGATGTAGTCGATGAACAGCTTGCCGTTCAGATGGTCGATCTCGTGCTGCACGCAGGTCGCCCACAGCCCGCCGAACCCTTCGCTGACCTCTTTGCCGTCACGGTTGATCCAGGTCACTTCCACCTCGGCGGGACGGGTCACGTCGGCATATTCCTCGGGGATCGACAGACAGCCTTCCTCATAGGTGTTCATCCGCTCCGACGACGCCGTGACGCGCGGGTTGAACATGACCAGCGGGCGTGGTGCGGTCTTGTCGTCCTTCGCGCAGTCCAGCACGATCAGCCGCGACAGCACCCCGACCTGCGGCGCGGCCAGGCCGATGCCCGGCGCCGCATACATGGTTTCCAGCATGTCGTCCGCCAGCCGGCGCAGATCGTCCGAAATATCGGCGACCGGATCGCAAAGCTTCTTCAGCCGGGGATCGGGATGGATCAAGATATCGCGTTTCATGCTGCCGATTTAGGGGATCGTTCCTGCTCTGGCAACGCCCCCCTTGCGCCTGCCCCTTATGCGGGTAGCTTGCCGCGAAAAGGAAAACGGGACGCGAGACCACATGACCAGCAAGTTCGACGAGATCATCGACCGCCGCGGCAGCCATTCGGCGAAATGGGACAAGATGGAGGCGCTCTATGGCGTCTCGCCCGACGATGGGATTTCCATGTGGGTGGCCGACATGGACTTTCGCCCGCCGGCCGCAGTGGACGCGGCGCTGCGCAAGCTGATGGAGACCGGCATCTACGGCTATTTCGGCGATGACCGGGCCTATCTGGAGGCGATCCAGTGGTGGATGCAGACCCGCCACGGCTGGGCTGTCGATCCCGCCGGCATCTTCACCACCCACGGGCTGGTGAACGGCACCGGCCTCTGCGTCGACACCTTCACCAATCCCGGCGACGGCGTCGTCCTGCTCTCCCCCGTCTACCACGCCTTCTACCGCGTCATCCGCGAGTCCGGGCGCGAGGTCGTCGAATGCCCGCTCGCCCTGCGCGACGGCCGCTACGAGATGGACTTCGACGCCTGGGACGCGCAGATGACCGGCCGCGAAAAGATGCTGATCCTCTGCTCGCCCCACAATCCCGGCGGCCGCGTCTGGACCCGCGCGGAACTCCAGGGTGTCGCCGCCTTCGCGCGCCGCCACGAGCTGATCCTCGTCAGTGACGAGATTCACCACGATCTGGTGATGCCGGGACAGAAGCATATCCCGATGGCCACCATCGAGGGGATCGAGGACCGCCTCATCATGATGAGCGCGACGACCAAGACCTTCAACCTCGCCGGCAGCCATATCGGCAACGTGATCATCGCCGACCCCGACCTGCGCGCGCGGTTCGCAAAGCGGATGATGGCGTTTGGCATTTCGCCGAATTCCTTCGGCCTGCACACCGCCACCGCCGCCTATTCGCCCGAGGGCGCGGCCTGGGTCGACGATCTGATGACCTATCTCGACGGCAACCGGCGCCTGCTCGACAAGGCCCTGAACGGCATTCCCGGCGTGCGGTCGATGCCGCTGGAAGGCACCTACCTCGCCTGGGTGGATTTCCGCGACACCGGCATGGACAGCGAGGAACTGACGCGCCGCATCCAGACCGAGGCCCGGATCGCCGTCAACCACGGCGCCACCTTCGGCCTGGGCGGCGAAGGCTTCATGCGCTTCAACTTCGCCACCCCCCGCGCCCGCATCGAAGAGGCCTGCACCCGCATGGGCGCGGCCTTCGCCGACCTGCAATAGGCCACGCCCCGTGACAAAGGCGCCCCCCGGACCGAAAGGGGGGCGCCACGGCGCGCCCGCCGTCGCCTATCGGAAACTCCCCCCAGCAAATTCCGCGCTTTTGCCGCAGACCTCCTCCATAGCATTCCTTTTCGCCCCTTGCCGAACCGCCCGTGCCCCGATATCTGCGGCGGCGGGACACCTCTCCCCAACGAGAGGCGCTTATCTGGAAGGGTAGCTGAAATGGCTATGCAAAAACCGGTATCGCGGCCGGCCAATCCGCGGTTCTCCTCTGGCCCCTGCGCCAAAATCCCCAATTTCCGCCTCGACATGCTCGCCGACGCCCCGCTCGGCCGGTCGCATCGCGCGTCCATCGGCAAGGCCAAGCTCTCGGCCGCGATCGAGGAAACCCGTGCCATCCTCGGCGTGCCCGCCGACTACAGGATCGGCATCGTCCCCGCCTCCGACACCGGCGCCTTTGAAATGGCGATGTGGAACCTGCTGGGCGCCCGCCCGGTCGAGATGCTGGCCTGGGAAAGCTTCGGCGAAGGCTGGGTCACCGACGTGGTCAAGCAACTCAAGCTCGACGCCAAGGTCAAGACCGCCGGCTATGGCGAGATCGTGGACCTCACCACCGTCGATTTCGACAGTGACGTCTGCTTCACCTGGAACGGCACCACCTCGGGCGTCCGCGTCCCGAACGGCGACGCGATCCCGGCCGATCGCGCCGGCCTGACCCTCTGCGACGCCACCTCGGCTGCCTTCGCTATGGACCTGCCCTGGGACAAGCTCGACGTGACCACCTTCTCCTGGCAGAAGGTGCTCGGCGGCGAGGGCGCGCACGGGATGCTGATCCTCAGCCCCCGCGCCGTGGAACGCCTGGAAACCTACAAACCGGCCTGGCCGCTGCCCAAGATCTTCCGCCTCACCAAGGGCGGCAAGCTGATCGACGGCGTCTTCAAGGGCGAGACGATCAACACCCCCTCGATGATGGCGGTCGAGGACTATCTCGTCGCGCTGGACTGGGCGCGCTCGGTCGGCGGGCTCAAGGGCCTGATCGCCCGCGCCGAAGCCAACACGGCGGCGGTCTCGGCCTTCGTCGAGGCCCACGACTGGATCGACTTCCTGGCCGCCGATCCGGCCATCCGCTCGACCACCTCGGTCTGCGTTAAGTTCACCGATGCCCGCATCACCGACGGCGCCGCCTTCGCCAAGGCAGTGGCCAAGCGGCTCGAGACCGAGAACGTCGCCTACGACGCCGGCGCCTACCGCGACGCACCTCCTGGCCTGCGGATCTGGTGCGGCTCGACGGTCGAAACCTCGGATCTCGAGGCGCTGATGCCCTGGATCGACTGGGCCTTCCAGGCCGAGATCGAGGCGCTGACCGAAGCCGCGTGACCTTCACGGTGCGTGCAGAGCACGCACCCTACCCAATGCCCGTAGGGTGCGTGCTTGGCACGCACCGCTCTCCCCCCACATAAGGACCACATCCATGGCCCCCCGCGTACTCATTTCCGACAAACTCTCCGACGCCGCCGTGCAGATCTTCAAGGACCGCGGCATCGAGGTCGACTTCCAGCCCGACCTCGGCAAGGACAAGGACAAGCTGGCCGAGGTGATCGGCAACTATGACGGCCTCGCCATCCGCTCGGCCACCAAGGTGACGCCGACGATCCTCGAAAAGGCCACTCGCCTCAAGGTGATCGGCCGCGCCGGGATCGGCGTCGACAACGTCGACAAGGACGCCGCCTCCAAGAAGGGCGTGATCGTCATGAACACCCCCTTCGGCAACATGATCACCACCGCCGAACACGCCATCGCGCTGATGTTCGCCGTCGCCCGTCAGATCCCCGAGGCCTCGGCCTCCACCCATGCCGGCAAGTGGGAAAAGAACGCCTTCATGGGTGTCGAACTCACCGGCAAGACGCTGGGCGTGATCGGCGCCGGCAACATCGGCGGCATCGTCTGTGACCGCGCGCGCGGCCTTAAGATGAAGGTCGTGGCCTATGACCCCTTCCTCAGCCAGGACAAGGCCGACCAGATGGGCGTCGAAAAGGTCGAGAACCTCGACGACCTGCTGAAGCGTGCCGACTTCATCACCCTGCACGTTCCGCTGACCGACCAGACCCGAAACATCCTTTCGAAGGAAAACCTCGCCAAGACCAAGAAGGGCGTGCGCATCATCAACTGCGCCCGCGGCGGTCTGGTCGATGAACAGGCGCTCGCCGACCTGCTGAAATCCGGCCATGTCGCCGGCGCGGCCTTCGACGTGTTCTCTGTCGAACCCGCCACCGAAAACCCGCTGTTCAACCTGCCCAACGTCGTCTGCACCCCGCACCTGGGCGCGGCCACGACCGAGGCGCAGGAAAACGTCGCGCTGCAGGTCGCCGAGCAGATGTCGAACTACCTGCTCGACGGCGCGGTCGAGAACGCGCTCAACATGCCGTCGATGACCGCCGAAGAGGCCAAGGTCATGGGCCCCTGGGTCACGCTGGCCGGCCACCTCGGCAACTTCATCGGCCAGATGACCGACGAGCCGATTAAGGCGATCAACATCCTCTACGATGGCTCCGTCTCGACCATGAACCTCGCCGCGCTGAACTGCGGCGTGGTGGCGGGCATCATGAAAAAGGCCAACCCCGACGTGAACATGGTCTCGGCCCCGGTCGTCGCCAAGGAACGCGGCATCAAGATCTCGACCACCAACCAGGACAAGTCCGGCGCCTTCGACGGCTATATCAAGGTCACCGTTGTGACGGACAAGCGCGAACGCTCCATCGCCGGGACTGTCTTCAGCGACGGCAAGCCGCGCTTCATCCAGATCAAGGGCATCAACATCGACGCCGAGGTCGGCGCCCACATGCTCTACACCACCAACGAGGACATGCCCGGCATCATCGGGACGCTGGGCAAGACCCTGGGCGAAAACGGCGTGAACATCGCCAACTTCACCCTCGGCCGCTCCACCCGTGGCGGCGAGGCCATCGCCCTGCTCTACGTGGATGAAGCAGTCCCCGCCCCGGTGCTGAAAAAGCTCGAGGACACCGGCATGTTCCGCCAGGTCAAGCCGCTGGCCTTCGACGTCGTCTGAGAACGATGGGCAGGGCGGTCCGCCGCCCTGCCCCTTGCAACCTACCGCCGCAGGCCGTGGCGCAGCACGACCAGGCCGAACGTCACCATCGACAGGAAGCTCAGGATCGAGCCGATGGCCGCCAGCGGCTCGAAATCGCGGCTGATCGCCAGCGCGATGCCGGGGATCATCAGGACGAGGCCCACCACGGCCAGCCCCAGATGCAGCTTCGCCAGCCCGCCGTCGGCGGCTGCGGGCACCAGATGATAGTAAAAGGCGAAGATCGCGAAGCTGACCCAGCCCAGCAGGTTCAGATGCGCGTGCGCCGGCGCCATCAGGTGATCCTTCGAGATCGCCATATGCAGCCCCCAGATCATCCCGATCAGTGCGGCCAGAACGGCCAGACTCATGAAATACTGCGCTGTCTTGTTCATTTAAGTCCGTGTCCCTGTTGTTTGTTGTTTTATGCGGCCCCCGCCGTTTCGGCCGCCAGTGGCGGTCCGGTAAAGTCCATCCGGTAGGCCTGCGCCACCTGTATCACCTCTGTCATATCCTGCGGTATCCTGTATTTTCTCCGCGCCATCTCGACGAAGAATCCCTCGAACCCGCCCGGTGTCAGCAGGACCAGATGCCGCGACGGCTCCGGGCCGACCACGCGGAACGTGTGCTCTTTGCCGCGCGGCACGAACACCGTGCTGCCGGCCCCACGCCTGAAGGTCTCGCCCTCCAGCCAGAAGTCGCAGGCGCCCGACAGCAGAACAAAGGTTTCGTCCGCATCGTGATGGACGTGGCGCGGCGGGCCGCTGTCCGGTGCACCGATGCTGTCGACCACCGACAGGCTGCCCCCGGTGGCCTCGGCTGACAGAAGGATGGAGTACCAGGTGCCCAGCCATTCGATGGCACCAGGCCCCAGAATCGGATGCGTCATGACGTCCTCAAGGAGTGGGACACACCTGCCCCGGGCCCGGAAAAGGATGTCCCTCAGGCCAGGGCCGGTCGCGGCGTGTCGTTTTGGAATGGCCCCACTCTGCCACCAGCAAGAACGGGTGTGAAATGAATAGATATTATGATAATTATTGACGCCATGAATTTCGCGGCCTTCGACCTCAACCTCCTCCGCGTGCTCGACGCGCTTCTGGCCGAGGGCTCGACCGTTCGGGCGGGCGCGCGTGTCGGCCTCAGCCAGCCCGCCGTCTCCGCCGCGCTCGGCCGCCTGCGCCACGCGCTGAACGACCCGCTGTTCATCCGCCAGGGCCAGAAGATGGTGCCGACCGACTATGCCCGCACCCTCGCCCAGCCCCTGCGCGACACTCTCGACGACCTCGCCGCATTGCTCTCCGGCCCGCAGCACTTCGACCCGGCGCAGGCGAACGAGACCTTCCGCATCTCGGGCAGCGACTTCTTTGCCGAGATGCTGATGCCGCAACTGGCCGAGCGCCTGTCACGCATCGCCCCGGGCGTGCGGATGCAGCTGGTCGATCTGGTGCCCGACAACTACGTCCAGTCGCTCGAAAACCGAAAGGTCGACCTCGCGCTGATCCCCAGACCCGAGGATTGGCCCTCCTGGGTCGAATGGCAGCCCCTCTTCCGCTCCGATTTCGCGGTGATTGCCCGCAGCGGGCACCCCCGTCTGGCCGGCGCCGGTCTGTCGCCCGGCGGGACCGTCCCCATGGACCTTTTCTGCGATCTCGGCCACATTCTCTTTTCGCCCGAAGGCAAGCTCAACGCGATGGGCGACGCCGCGCTTGCCGCCGTCGGCCGCAAACGCCGCGTCGTCATGACCATGCCGGTCTTCTTCGGCGTCGCCCGCGCGGTGGCGGAAAGCGATCATATCGCCCTCCTGCCCGGCCAGCTCGCGCTCAAACTTGCCAGGCCGCTCGGTCTCGACGTCTTCTGGCCGCCCATGGTGGTGCCGACGCCGCTGATCGGCATGGTCTGGCAGAAACGCCTGACCAGCGCCCCCGCCCATCGCTGGATGCGCGGCGAAATCGCTGCCCTGCTCGAACCGCTCGACTATGCCATCGCTCCGGGTGGACCCCGCCCCGCGCCTGTGCAAGGTAATCCGCAAGGCGGACCGCAGGAGGCGACGTGAGCGACCCCATCTACGTCATCGGAGACACCCACGGCCAGACGGCCTTTCTCGATCAGGCGCTCGACTGGATCGCGGCGGATGGCGGGCCCGACGCGCAGATCGTCTTCCTCGGCGATTTCGAGGATCGCGGCCCCGACAGCCGCGGCGTGATTGCCCGCGTGATGGAAGGCATGGCCGAAGGCCGCCGCTGGCGCGCGGTCAAGGGCAACCACGACCGGATGTTCACCCGCTATCTCGACGACGGCACCGTCACCGACAGCCGCATCAGCAACAAGTCGCTCGACTGGCTGCACCCGCGCCTTGGCGGCGCGGCGACGCTGGCCTCCTACGGCGTGCCCGAAGCCGACACCCGCCCCCGCGACGAGGTTCTGGCCGAGGCCCGCGCCGCCGTGCCCGCCGCCCACCGCGCCTTCCTCCAGTCCCTCCCGACCCACATCGAGGCGGGCGACCTGCTCTTCGTGCACGCCGGCATCCTGCCCGGCAGCCCGCTCGACCAGCAGACCGAGGACGACCTGATCTGGATCCGCGACCCCTTCCTGCTCGACACCCGGCAGCATCCCTGGCTGGTCGTGCATGGCCACACCGCCATCGACCTGCCCTTCCACTATGGCAACCGCGTCAATCTCGACGGCGGCGCTGGCTATGGCCGACCGATCCATCCCGTGGTCTTCGAAGGCACCGACGCCTGGCTGCTCGACCAGTCCGGCCGCCTGATGCTCACACCCTGACCCTTGCCCTTGGCCGCACATCCAAGCATCTTCCGCCGCAGGCAAGGAGCACCACAGATGACAGCAGACGAACTCGACACCCTGATGGCGGCGCGCTTTTCCTGCCGCGGCTTCAAACCCGATCCGGTGCCGCGCGCCACAATCGAGGCGATCGTCGCCACCGCCCGGCGCGTGCCCTCGTGGTGCAACGCGCAGCCCTGGCAGCTGACCATCACCTCGGGCGCCGAAACCGACGCCTTCCGCGCTGCGCTCAAGGACGAGATGGCCACCGCCTCCCACGCGCCCGATCTCCCCTTCCCGACGGGCTATTCCGGCGTCTATCTCGACCGCCGCCGCACCTGCGGCTGGGCACTCTACGAGGCGGTCGGCGTCGAAAAGGGCGACCGCGACGGCTCCCGCGCCCAGATGATGCGGAACTTCGACCTCTTCGGCGCACCGCATTGCGCCATCGTCTCCTCGCCGGCCGAACTCGGCGCCTATGGCGCGCTCGACTGCGGTGGCTTCATCACCGGCTTCACCCTCGCCGCGCAGGCGCAGGGCGTGGCCACCGTGCCCCAGGCCGCGCTGGCCTCCTATGCCCCCTTCCTGCACCGTTACTTCGCCATTCCCGACGACCGGCTGATCCTCTGCGCCGTCTCCTTCGGCTATGCTGAACCCGACCACCCGGCCAACGGCTTCCGCACCGAACGCGCCGCCGTGGCCGATATCGTGGACTGGCGCGGCTGATGCGCGCGCTGGTGCAACGCGTGACCGAGGCCTCGGTCGCGGTGAACGACACGGTGATCGGCGAGGTCGGCACCGGCATCATGGTCCTCGTCTGCGCCATGACCGGCGACACCGAGGCGCAGGCCGAAACCCTCGCCGCCAAGATCGCCAAGCTGCGCATCTTCCGCGACGAGGCCGACAAGATGAACCGCTCGCTCATCGACATCCGCGGCGCGGCGCTGGTCATCAGCCAGTTCACCCTGGCCGCCGATACCTCGCGCGGCAACCGCCCCGGCTTTTCCACCGCCGCCCCGCCCGACGTGGGCGAACGGCTTTACCTCCACTTCGCCCGCGCGCTGACCGAACAGGGCATCCCGGTCGCCACCGGCCGCTTCGGCGCCGACATGAAGGTCAGCCTCGTCAACGACGGCCCGGTGACCATCTGGATCGAGGCATGAGCCGCGAGGACGCCCTCGCGATCTGGCGCGCCGGCGTCGATGCGGTGGGTGGCTATGCCGCCGTTCAACGGGCGCTCGAAGGGACCAGCCGCCCCGACGGCATCCTCGCCGTCGGCAAGGCCGCCGCCGAAATGGCCCGCGCCGCGCATGACGCCTTCCCCGACGTGCCCGCGCTGGTGGTGACGAAGGACGGCCACGGCGCGACCCTGCCGCAAGGCGTCGAGCTGATGGAATCCGCCCACCCCGTCCCCGACGCCCGCTCGCTCGCCGCCGGCCAGGCGCTGCGCAGGGCGACCGAAGACATGCCGCCCGGCTCGCACCTCCTGCTGCTGGTCTCCGGCGGCGCCTCTTCACTGGCCGAGGATCTGGTCCACGGCAAGACCCTTGACGATCTCGCCGCACTGAACCGCGCGCTGCTCGCCAGCGGCAAGGACATCACCGCCATGAACGCCGAACGCCGGCGCATCAGCCGGGTGAAGGGCGGCGGCCTGCTGTCCGCCTTCCGCGGCCGCGCCGTCACCGTCCTCGCGATCTCTGACGTTCCCGGCGACGACCTCGGGGTGATCGGCTCCGGCATCGGCTCCGCGCCTGAACACCCTGCTTTCGACTACACCGCCCGGATCATCGCCTCCAACACCATCGCCCGCGACGCGGCCACCGCCGAAGCCCGGCGCCGCGGCCTCCCCGTCCTCGACGCGCAGGAGGCGCTGCACGACGACCTCCACCGCCTCACCGCCTACTGGGGCCCGCGCCTGCGCGACATGGCCCGTGGCGTCATCGTCCTCGGCGGCGAGCCCACCGTCAGGCTCCCCGCCAACCCCGGCCGGGGCGGGCGCAACCAGGCCCTTGCCCTGGCGCTCGCGCGCGAGATCGCGGACACCCAAGGGCTCACCCTCGTGGTCGGCGGCACCGATGGCAGCGATGGCCCCACCGACGACGCCGGCGGCATCGTCGATGGCAGCACCTGGGAACCGGACGCCGCCACGGCGCTGAACCACGCCGACTCCGGGTCGTTTCTGGAGCGCAAAGCGGCGCTTCTGACCACCGGACCGACCGGCACAAATGTGATGGATCTGCTTGTCGCCGTCAGGGATTGAACGATGCGCCCCAACACCCTCCGCGAGATCGAGGAACAGCCGGATCTCGGCATCACCCTGTCCGACGGCTGCCGCCTTTCGGTGCGCCTCTGGCGCCCGGTGGACGCCGGCAGCGATCCGGTCCCGGCAATCCTCGAATACCTGCCCTATCGCAAGCGTGACGGCACCTGCGCACGCGACGCCCTGACCCACCCCTATTTCGCCAAACGCGGCTATGCCTGCCTGCGCGTCGACATGCGCGGAAACGGCGACAGCCAGGGGCTGATGGCCGACGAATACACCCAACAGGAACTCGACGACGCGGTCGAGGTGATCAACTGGATTGCCGCGCAGCCCTGGTGCAACGGCAACGTCGGGATGATGGGGATCAGCTGGGGCGGCTTCAATTCGCTTCAGGTCGCGTCGCTGCAGCCCGAGCCGCTCAAGGCGATCATCACGCTCTGCTCCACCGTCGACCGCTATGCAGACGACATCCACTACAAGGGCGGCTGCCTGCTGAACGAGAACCTCGGCTGGGGCGCTACGATGTGGTCCTATTCCAGCCGCGCGCCCGATCCCGCCCTGCGCCCCGACTGGCGCGAGATGTGGCTCGACCGCCTGAAGAACGAACCCTTCCTGCCCGCCCTCTGGCTGCGCCACCAGCGGCGCGACGCCTATTGGCGCCACGGCTCGGTCTGCGAGGATTTCTCACGGCTCAGGGCCAGGGTGCTGGCAGTCGGCGGCTGGGGCGATTCCTACAAGAACGCCGTCCCGCAACTGGTCGAACAGGTGCCCGGCGCCAAGGGCATCGTCGGCCCCTGGGTCCACAAATACCCCCATTTCGCCGTGCCCGAGCCGCGCATCGGCTTCCTGCAAGAAGCCCTGCGCTGGTGGGACCGCTGGCTCAAGGACATCGACACCGGCGTCGAGAATGACCCCGATTACCGCGTCTACCTGATGGACGGCGTCCGCCCCGCCGCCTGGTACACCGACCGCCCGGGCCGCTGGATCGCCGAGGACGACGGGGCCACGTCGCACCTCCCGGTGCAGGACTGGCACCTGACCGACACAGGGCTCGTCCCCGCACCCGGCGCGCTCGACCGGACGGTCGCCTCGCCTCAGCATTGCGGGATGGCGGGCGGCGAATACTGCGCGATCTGGCTCGGCCCCGAAATGCCGGGCGACCAGCGCGGCGACGACGCGCTCTCGGCCTGCTTCGACACCGCCCCGATGGCGACCGACACCGATATCGTCGGCGCGCCCCGCCTCACGCTGTCGCTCCGGTCCGACCGCACCCAGGCGCAGATCGCGGTGCGGCTGAACCACGTCCACCCCGACGGCGCCTCGACCCGCATCACCTATGGCGTGCTCAACCTCAGCCACCGCGACAGCCACGCCGCGCCGCACGTGTTGACCCCGGGTGAGACGGTCGAAATCACGCTCGACCTCGACCACATCGCCTATCGCCTCCCCGCCGGTCACCGCCTGCGGGTCGCGATCTCGACCGCCTACTGGCCGCTCCTCTGGCCCGCGCCCGAGGCGGCGGCGCTGACCCTCAGCCAGGGCCATCTTGCCCTGCCCGTCCGCGACGCCGCCACCGGCGACGAATGCGCCTTCCCTCCGCCCGACGCCGAATCGCCCTGGCAGACCGAGACCCTGCGCGCCCCCGATCACGTCCGGCGCATCGAAACCGATCTGCGCAGCGGCCTCGTCAGCCTGGTGATCGAAGACGACTTCGGCAAGGACCGCGACCTCGATCACGGTCTCATCAACGGCTCCATCGCCCGCGAGCGCTGGACCATCCACCCCGACGATCCTCTCTCGGCGCGGGGCTGGTGCCATTGGACCGACGAACTGGAACGGGACGGAATCCGTTTGCGCACCGAGGCTTTTTGCGAAATGAAGGCCGACAATGACCGGTTCTTCCTGCACGCCCGAATTGAAGCCTTCGAAAACGACACGCTCGTCTACGAACGCGATCACAGCGAGGAGATCGGTCGAGATCACATCTGATGCCGCCGGCGCAGCGGCATCGCATGCCCCCTTTAATACTTGCGAGGTGGGCCGAAATGCGCAACCATTGACTGATCAATCAACAAAAACGGCGCCGCAGACGCGCAGGATTAACCGGGAGTACTCGATGACCAATCAACTTGACTTTTACGCCAGCCAGGTGACCGCCGGGAAGATGACCCGCCGCGACTTCATGGGCAAGGCGGCGGCGCTCGGCGTCAGCGCCACGGTGGCCGGCACCCTGTTCGCCGATGCGGCGCGCGCCGCCGGCCCGGTCAAGGGCGGCACCCTGCGGATCGGCTCGGTGGGCGGCGAAAGCACCAACTCGCTCGATCCCGCCGTCGCGGCCAGCCAGGTGCCCTACCACAACCTGAACCAGTTCGCCGAAACCCTGGTGGACGTGACCAAGGACGGCCAGATCGACAACCGCCTCGCCGAGTCGGTTGAATCGACCCCCGACGCCAAGACCTGGATGTTCAAGATCCGCAAGGGCGTCCAGTTCCACAACGGCAAGGACCTGACCCCCGACGACGTGCTGGCGACCATGCAGCGCCACTCGGACGAGGCCTCGCAGTCTGGCGCCCTCGGCATCATGAAGGGCATCGAGTCGATGAAGGTCGATGGCGACAACTTCGTCGTCACCCTGACCGCCGCCAACGCCGACCTTCCCTATCTGATGGCCGACTACCACCTGATGATCCAGCCCAACGGCGGCAAGGACGATCCGGGAGCGGGCATCGGTACCGGCGCCTACATGCTCGAATCCAACGAGCCCGGCGTGCGTCACCTGTGGAAGAAGAACCCCAACTACTGGGACAGCAGCCGCGGCCACGTCGACGAGGTCGAGATCATCGTGATCAACGACCCGACCGCCCGCATGGCGGCGCTGCAGTCGGGCCAGGCGCATATCGTGAACCGCGTCGACCCCAAGGTCGCCGGCCTGCTGGGCCGTGCGCCGGGCGTCAAGGTGGTGAACGTCAGCGGCCCGGGCCACTATGTCTTCATCATGCACTGCGATACCGCGCCCTTCGACAACAACGACCTGCGCATGGCGCTCAAGCTGGCGATCAACCGGCAGGAGATGGTCGACAAGATCCTGCGCGGCTATGGCACGGTGGGCAACGACATCCCGATCAACGCGGCCTATCCGCTGTTCGACGACAGCATCCCGCAGCGGGAATACGATCCCGCCAAGGCCGCCGAATACTACAAGAAATCCGGCCACGACGGCTCGCCCATCATCCTGCGCACCGCCGATGGCGCCTTCCCCGGCGCGGTCGAGGCAGCGCAGCTGTTCCAGGAATCCGCCAAGGCCGCCGGCATCCCGCTCGAGATCAAGCGCGAGCCGAACGACGGCTACTGGTCGGAAGTCTGGAACAAGCAGCCGTTCTGCGCCTCCTACTGGGGCGGCCGGCCGGTCCAGGACCAGATGTATTCCACCGCCTACCTGTCCACCGCCGACTGGAACGACACCAAGTTCAAGCGCCCCGATTTCGACGCGCTGCTGAACGAGGCCAAAGCCGAGCTGGATCAGGCCAAGCGCAAGGAACTCTATTCCAAGATGGCCTACATGGTCCGCGATGAAGGCGGCCTCATCTGCCCGATGTTCAACGACTTCGTCGAAGGCATCAGCGACAAGATCCAGGGCTGGGAAGCCGACGGCACCGGCGAGCTCATGGGCGGCCGGGCCAGCCAGGTCGTTTGGTTGGCCTCCTGATCCGGGGCGTGGGGGGATGCACCCGATCCTGAAACTGGTGGTCCAGCGCCTCGCGCTGGGCCTCCTTCTCCTGCTGGCCACCTCGGTCCTGCTGTTCGGGCTGACCGAGGCGCTGCCCGGCGATGCGGCGCAGGCCGTCCTGGGCCAGTCCGCGACCGAAACCGCGCTGGCCAACATGCGCGAGGAGATGGGCCTCAACCGCCCCGCCCCCGTACGATACTTCGAATGGCTCGGCGGCATCCTGCACGGCGACCTCGGCACCTCGATCATCAACAAGCTCGATATCTCGGAATCCGTCGCCAAGCGGCTGTCGACCACGATCTTCCTCGCCTTCTGGGCCGCCGTCATCGCGGTGCCCCTGGCGATCTTCCTCGGCCTGCTCGCCGTCCGCTTCCGCGACCGCTGGCCCGACAAGCTGATCTCGGGCGTCACCCTCGCCTCGATCTCGATCCCCGAATTCCTGCTCGGCTACCTGCTGATCTACTTCGTCGGCGTGAAACTCGGCTGGTTCCCGACCAACGCGATCATCTCCGACACCATGACGCTTGGCGAAAAGCTCAACGCCATCGCCCTTCCGGTCGCGGTTCTGACCATGGTGGTGCTGGCCCACATGATGCGCATGACCCGCGCCGCGATCCTGAACGTCATGCAGTCGGCCTATATCGAAACGGCCGAACTCAAGGGCCTCTCCGGCTTCGACGTGATCTGGAAACACGCCTTCCCGAACGCCATCGCCCCCATCGTCAACGTGGTGATGCTGAACCTCGCCTATCTCGTCGTCGGCGTCGTCGTGGTCGAGGTGGTCTTCGTCTACCCCGGCATGGGCCAGTTTCTGGTCGATGCGGTCAGCAAGCGCGACGTGCCCGTGGTTCTGGCCTGCGGCATCATCTTCGCGGCCATCTACATCGGGCTGAACATGCTGGCCGACATCGTGTCCATCGTCGCCAACCCCAGACTGAGGCATCCAAAGTGAGTTTGCACAGCAAACTCACTTCGCCCGGACAGAGCGGGTTCCTGCAAGGAAACTGCGGAGTTCGGCGCCCGGTTCCGCTGCGCGACAGATCGCACCCCGCCAGGGGCTTGCCCCGTTCAAGCCCCCCTGACCCAGAGACGTGCGCATGAAAAACATCCCGCTCTCGGCCATGATCGGCCTCTTTTTCACCGGCCTCTACTTCCTGGCCGCCATCTTCGCCCCCTGGATCGCGCCCTACGGCATGTCCGAAATCGTCAGCAATGACATCTGGCTGCCCTCCTCCCCCGAATTCCTGCTCGGCACCGACAGCATCGGCCGCGACCTGCTCACCCGGATGATCTACGGCGGGCGCACGACCATCTTCATCGCCGTCGCCGCAACCATCCTCTCCTTCGTCACCGGTTCGGTCCTGGGCTTCCTCGCCGCCGTCATCGGCGGCTGGGTCGACCAGCTCCTCGCCCGCTTCGTCGACCTGATGATGGCCATCCCCTCGCTCATCCTCGCCCTCGTGGTGCTGACCGTCGTGCCCGCGACCGTGCCGGTGCTGATTGTCCTCATGGGCTTGCTCGACTCCACCCGCGTCTTCCGCCTCGCCCGGGCCGTCGCCGTGGACATCAACGTGATGGATTACGTCGAGGCCGCCCGCCTGCGCGGCGAGGGCAATGCCTGGGTGATCTTCCGCGAAATCCTGCCCAACGCGCTCTCTCCGCTCGTCGCCGAGATGGGCCTGCGCTTCATCTTCATGGTGCTCTTCGTCTCGACCCTCTCCTTCCTCGGCCTCGGCGTGCAGCCGCCGCTCGCCGACTGGGGCGGCATCGTGCGCGAGAACAAGGACGGGATCATCTACGGCATCCCCGCCGCACTCTGGCCCGCCTTCGCCATCGCCACGCTCGCCATCTCGGTGAACCTCGTCGCCGACTGGGTGCTGAACCGCACGACCTCGCTGAAAGGAGGCCGCGGATGACCGAACCGCTGGTAAAGGTCCGTAACCTCAAGATCGGCGCCACCGTCTATCCGCCGGGCGAGAAGCCGAAGAAGATCGAGATCGTGCATGGCGTCTCCTTCGACCTCGAAAAAGGCAAAGTGCTCGGCCTGATCGGCGAATCCGGCGCCGGAAAATCGACCATCGGCCTCTCCACCCTCGGCTACGGCCGCGGCGGGGTAGAGATCACCGGCGGCGAGGTCTGGGTCAACGGCCGCGACATCCTCAAGGGCGGCATTCGCGGCCTGCGCAAGCTGCGCGGCGCCGAGGTCACCTACGTCGCCCAATCCGCCGCTGCCTCGTTCAACCCGGCCAAGAAGCTGATGGAACAGGTCACCGAAGGCGCGATCAGCCACGGCCGGATGAGCAAGTCCGAGGCCGAAAAGCGCGCCGTCATGCTGTTCGAGAAGCTCGGCCTGCCCGATCCCGAAAAGATCGGCCGCCGCTATCCTCACCAGGTCTCGGGTGGCCAGCTGCAGCGCTGCATGACCGCGCTGGCGCTCTGCCCGAAACCCGATCTGGTGATCTTCGACGAACCGACCACCGCGCTCGACGTGACCACCCAGATAGACGTTCTGGCCGCGATCAAGGAAGCGATCCGCGACACCGGCGTGGCAGCGCTCTACATCACGCACGACCTCGCCGTCGTGGCACAGGTCAGCGACCACATCATGGTCCTGCGCAACGGCGATACGGTCGAATACGGCGAGACCGACCAGATCATCAACGCCCCGCGCGAGGAGTATACCAAGGCGCTGGTCTCGGTCCGCTCCATCGACCACGAAGAGGTTCAGCCCAAGGGCGACCCCGTGCTGCGCGTCAACCACGTGACCGCGCGCTACAAGGGCACCAACTTTGACGTGCTGAAGGACGTGACTGCCGAGCTCTACGGCGGCCAGACCCTCGCCGTCGTCGGCGAATCCGGTTCCGGCAAGTCGACCCTCGCGCGCGTCATCACCGGCCTGCTGCCCCCGACCGGCGGCACCATCGAATTCGCCGGCCGCACCCTCTCGCCCGACCTGAAGCACCGCCCCAAGGACGACCTGCGCGAGTTGCAGATGATCTACCAGATGGCCGACGTGGCGATGAACCCGCGCCAGACCGTCGGCACCATCATCGGCCGCCCGCTCGAATTCTATTTCGGCATGAAGGGCGAGGCCAAGCGCAAACGCATCAAGGAGCTGCTGGAAGAGATCGAGATGGGCACCGGCTTCATCGACCGCTATCCGGCCGAGCTCTCGGGCGGCCAGAAACAGCGCGTCTGCATCGCCCGCGCCCTCGCCGCCAAGCCCCGTCTGATCATCTGCGACGAGGTGACCTCCGCGCTCGACCCGCTGGTCGCCGACGGTATCCTCAAGCTGCTGCTGAACCTGCAGAAGATCGAGGACGTGGCCTATCTCTTCATCACCCACGACCTTGCGACAGTCCGCGCCATAGCCGATTCCATTGCCGTCATGTACCGCGGCAAGGTCGTGCGCTACGGCTCCAAGTCCGACGTGCTGTCGCCGCCCTTCGACGACTACACCGACCTGCTGCTGTCCTCCGTCCCCGAGATGAAGCTCGGCTGGCTGGAAGAGGTCATCGACTCCCGCCGGATGGAAAGCGCGGGGAACTGAGCGCGGCGCTTTCCGGCAGCCATGCACAGACCCTGTTCGACGCCGGACCTGTGCAAGACTGGCCCGACCTCTTACCTTGGGGCGATCCGATACCGCGGGAGCCTGACATGACCCACCCCCTGCCCACCTATTTCATCTCGCACGGCGGCGGCCCTTGGCCCTGGCTGCCCGAGATGCGCCGCATGTTCGCCAATCTCGAAGCCTCGCTGGTCGAGATGCGCCAGGAAAAACCCAGGGCCGTGCTGATGGTCTCCGGCCACTGGGAAACCGACGAGGTCGCGGTGATGTCCTCGCCCAACCCGCCGATGGTCTACGACTACTACGGCTTCCCGCCCGAGACCTATCAGATCAAATACCCCGCCCCCGGCGCGCCAGAACTGGCGCAGCGCACGGCGGATCTGCTGAAATCAGCTGGCCACAAGGTAAGTCTGGACCCGCAGCAGGGCTTCGACCACGGCACCTTCGCCCCGATGGCGGTGATCTGGCCCGAGGCCGACATGCCCACCTACCAGATCTCGATCCGCAAGGACTACGACCCCGCCACCCATTTCGCCATCGGCCGCGCCCTCGCGCCGCTGCGCGACGAGGGTGTGCTGATCGTCGGCTCGGGCCTCAGCTTCCACAACCTCCGCATGTTCGGCCCTCAGGCGAAGGTCCCCTCCGAAGCCTTCGACGCCTGGCTCGACCAGACGCTCGCCCTGCCCGCCGCCAAACGCACCGAGGCACTGGAACACTGGGAAACCGCCCCCTACGCCCGCGTCTGCCACGCCCAGGAAGACCACCTCGTCCCGCTCTTCGTCGCCCTCGGCGCGGCCGAGGACGCGCAGGCCGAGCGGGTCTACCACGACGTCATGCTCCGCGGTGGCGTGACGGCGTCGAGCTATCGCTTCAGCTGACGTTTCGGCCTTGCAAATCCGCTCCGCCCCAAGTCTCCTTGGGGCGGAACAGCGGAGGCGCAGATGGACAACAAACTCCTTCTCATCATCATCGACGGCGTGCCATGGCGCAACTGGCGCCGGCTCTTCGGCAACCTCGAAGGCTGGGTCGCCTCTGGCGAGGCGCAGGTCTTCCGCCATCGCGCGGTGCTGCCCTCCACCTCGGCCAGCTGCTATGCCTCGATCCACACCGGCGTCAGCCCGCAGGTGCATGGCTGCACCGGCAACGGCAACGTCTTCCGCCTGTCCCAGCCCGACATCTTCTCAGAGGTGCGCCGCGCGGGCGGAGTCACCGGGGCCGTCACCCATTCCTTCTGGTCGCAGTTCTTCAACCGCCACCCCTTCGATCTGGTCCGCGACATCGAATATGACGAGCCCGACAGCGCGACCATCAACCATGGCCGCTTCCACACCATGACCGGCTATGGCCAGGTCAACCAGATGACGCCCTCCGACGTCGATCTCTTCGCCACGCTGACCATGCTCTGCGCGCGGCACGGGCTGAACTACGGCATCCTGCACAGCTGCACGCTCGACAGCATGGGGCACCGCTTCTTCCACGACTGCGAAGAGATGGATCACGCCTGCTACGTGCTGGACGAGATGCTGGCCCCCTTCATCCCGAAATGGCGCGCGATGGGCTACGAGGTGATCGTCACCGCCGATCACGGTCAGGACGACCGCGGCCACCACGGCGGGCCGGGCGAACTGCAGCAGGACAGCGCGATGTACTATTTCGGTCCGGCCAAGGGACCCAAGGCCGAAACCGTGATCGACCAGCTTCAACTGGCGCCCACGATCCTGTCGCGCCTCGGCGCGGCGATCCCCGAGACCATGAAGGGGAAACCATTCCTCGGCTGATCGGGGCGATATTCACGCCCCCTTAAGGAGCCCTGCGCGATAAAACCTCGATTCGCTGACGAGGTGCGCCATGCTCGACAACCTGAACGCCGGTCGCAAGATCCTGGCCGTCTTCGCTGTTTTTGCGATGATCCTGCTGGCTGGCGGCGCGGCGGTGACATGGTCGTTTCTCCGCGTCACCCACAACGGGCTGGAGGTCGGCGAACATCTGGCCCCCCTTGGCGACGCCGCGATGGAGGTCAAGCTGAACGCCGCCTACGCCCGCCTCGCGCTCGAGGCCGACAGCGGTTCCGATGCCGGCCGGGTGGCCGAGATGCTGGACCAGGCAGGGTTCTACATCGGCGCGATCCTCGACGGCGCGTCCAATGCCGAGGGCGGGTTCATCGCCTCCACCGCACCGGAAGTGCGCCAGCAGATCATGGCCGTGCGGCAGGGGCTCGACATGCTGCGTGCCTCCGCGACGGCCCGCCTTGACCTGTTGCGCGCCGGCCAGGGTGTCGGCAGCGCGGCGGACGAAAAGTTCGATGAACTCTACGAAGGTCTGATCGAAGGAATCAGCGCGCTCGCTGCGATCCTGCCGGATTCGGCCGCGGCCCAGCACCTGACTGGCGAGGCGCGGTTCCGTCTGGCCCACGGGCATCTGATCTTCGAGGAAATCCAGGGCGGCGATGCCGGCGAGGATATCGACGAATCGATCGCCGCCTTTACCGCGGCGCAGGCGGCGCTACAGGCGGCCGCGCCCGAATTCGGCGGCCAGGTCGAGCCGCTGGTCGCCGACGTCGGGGCGCTGATCGACCTCGCGAAAGAGCGGTATTCCCGGTCACAGGCCCGGGCGGCGGCCCTGAGGGACTCGACAGCGCAATTCGACACTTCCTTTCAGGAATTTATCGCCGCCGCCGACCGCGCCGAGGAACTGGTGCACGACGACATGGTCCATGGCATCGCCACACTGCGCACCTCGGCCCAGATGGCGACGATCTCGCTCTCCGTCGCCGGGGCCGCGCTGCTGCTCGCCGTCTTCCTCGCCTATCACGGCCTCGACCGCAGCTTCGGCCGCCGTCTGCGGCAACTCTCGGGTTGCATGCAGTCCCTGCTCAAGGGGGAACTGAATGTGAAGGCGCCCGACTGGCGCTCGACCGACGAGGTCGGCGTCCTGCGCGACAGCATCGAAGAGATGCGCACCGCCTTCCTGCGCCAGATCGAGCTGGAAAAGATCGCCGGCTCCAATCGCCAGGCCGCCGACGCGCAGCGCAAGACCGCCGAACAGCAGGCCGCACTTGCCGAACAGGGACGCGCCGAAGCGATGGAACGCCAGCGCGAGGCGCAGCACCGGGCTGCCACGGCCAGCCGCTTCGCCGCGGAATTCGGCGATCTTGTCCGCCAGGCGACCGCCGGCCATTTCAGCGCGCGCATCGCCGGCACCTTCGACGACCCCGCCTTCGACCAGCTGGCCCAAGGCATCAACGAGGTGATGGCGGCGGTGGAACGCGGGCTTGGCGAAACCGCGCAGGTGCTCGCCGCCATGGCGCGCGGCAAGCTGTCGGCGCGGATGCGCGGCAGCTATGAGGGCGCCTTCGCCGAACTGAAATCCAACGCCAATATCACCATCGAGAAGATGGGCGAGACGGTTGTCGCCATCGACTCCGTTGCCCGCTCGATCGTCTCGGGCACCGAGGCCATCGCCGGCAGCTCGGGCGAGATCTCGCGCCGCACCGCCGCCCAGGCCGACGCCCTGCGCGAGACGGACGGAACCACCGCCACCCTCTCCGCCAAGGTCGCCGCCAACAGCGAAAGCACCCGCCGCGTCGCCTCGCAGGCGAAACTCGCCGCCGACCGGGCCGAACTGGGTGGCGAGGCGCTGCGGCGCACGGTCACCGCGATCCAGCAGATCGACGAAAGCGCACAGAAGGTGAAGAACATCATCGATGTGATCGACGACATTTCCTTCCAGACCAACCTTCTGGCGCTGAACGCCGGGGTCGAGGCGGCACGCGCCGGCGACGCCGGCAAGGGCTTTGCCGTGGTCGCCCAGGAAGTCCGCCAGCTCGCCCAGCGCGCGACCGAGGCGGCGCAGGACATCGGCACCCTGATCGAGAAGAGCCTGCGCGACGTGGCCGACGGGGTGCATCTGGTGAACGAGACCGGCGATGTGCTGTCCGAGGTGCTCAAGGCCATTGCCGGCGTCGCCGAGGCCACGCAGGAGATCACCGCCGCCAACGAGGAACAGAGCGCCGGCGTGACCGAGATCAACCGCCGGATCGGCGACATCGGGCGGATGACCCAGCAGAACGCGGGAATCGCCGAAACCAGCGCCGGTTCCGCCCGCGACCTCGCGGAACAGGCGCACCGGCTGAGCGATCTGCTCACCTTCTTCCAGGTGGCGCCGGAAGACGGCGGACGTCGGGCCGCGGCCTGAGGCGCGCCTTACCGAAGGCCAGCGCCGGCCCGATCCGGCCTTTTCCCGCCGACCACACGCGATTGCACCGGCCCGACGCGCGGCTCGCCAGACACCGCGCGCCGGGCCCGGACCAACCTCTCTGCCCCGCCGAAGCCGTCCGGCCCCCTCAGTCGTGTACCCAGAGCCCCTGGCCCAGCGCCTCGATGGCCAGAACGATGCGTTCGAAACTGGCCTCGGCGCGGGCCGACATGTGACGCGCGCGCAGATAGCCGTGCACCAGCCCCGGCTCGTTCACCAGATGCACCGGCACATCCGCCTCCCGCAGCTTGCGGGCATAGACCGGCCCGTCGCTCGAGATCGGATCGCATTCGGCGGTAAAGATCACCGTGCGCGGCAGATCGGAAAAATCGTCGTCCTGAAGCGGCGCATAGGTCGGATCGCCCTTGGGCTCCGTCCCGCCCGTGCGGATGCCGCGATAGAAATCGAGATCCGCCTTCGTCAGCATCGGCGCGTTGGCATGTTCGCTGTAAGAGGCCCCCGTCCCGTCGCCGCCAAGCCCCGGGTAGATCAGCACCTGGCCGATCACATTGTGCAGCCGACCGCGCGCGTGATGGGCGACGCAGGCCATCAGGTTGCCGCCGGCGCTGTCGCCGGCCAGCACAATGGGCTGGTCGAAGGTCTGCTCGACCCATTGCGTCGCCCGCCAGCAGTCGTCAAAGGCCGCCGGGTGCCTGTGCTCGGGCGCCAGACGGTAATCGACCGCCACCACGCGATAGCCGGTCTGGTCGCAGATCTCGGCGCAGACATCGTCGTGACTGTCGAGCCCGCCCACCACGAAGCCGCCGCCATGGGCATAGACCACCGTGCAGGTCGGCTCGCCCGCGGTATAGACCCGCACCGGCACGCCCTCCACCTCCCGGTCCTCGACCGTCACGCCTTCGGGGCGTCCATGGTAAAAGACCTCGCACATCGCGTCGTAGACCCGGCGCTGCCCGTTCACATCCAGATCGACCGCGTCGTCGGGATAGGCGGCGGCGGTCTTCCGGATGAAGTCCCAGGTCTCGGCGTCGATCAGCTGGCTGTAATCCGGCATCGCCCCCTCCCTCACGCGGCCCATTCCCACGGCCGGGTGAAATCGCCCAGAACCCGCGCGACATCGGCCTCTTCGGCGCCGTTGCGCTCCAGCTGCGCCACCAGGCCACGCTTCTTGTCGTCGATCACGCGCGTGACCCGCGCCTGCACCTTCGCCGCCTCCAGCGCCTCGTTGTAGATCCGGGTGATCGCATCCTTGCGCAGGTCGGGCTTGAAGACCTTGCCCACGGCCGTCTTGGGCAGTTCGGGCAGGATCGTCATGTGCTTGGGCATCGCCGCCCGCTCGTGCACATGCCGTTTGCAGTGCTCCAGCAGCTCCTCCTCGGTCACGCTCGCGCCCGCGACCAGTTCCACATAGGCGCAGGGCAGCTCGCCCGCGCGCGCGTCCGGCTGGCCGATGGCGCCGGCAAAGGCCACCGCCGGATGCGACAGCAGCGCTTCCTCGATCTCGGCTGGGTCGATGTTGTGCCCGCCGCGGATGATCAGATCCTTGGCCCGCCCGGTGATCCACAGATAGCCGTCCGCGTCGATCCGGCCCAGGTCGCCGGTGCGCAGGTAGGAGGTCTTGTAATAGAGGTCCTTGTTCTTGTCGGTCTCGGTATAGGTGTTGCCCGCATAGACACCCGGGTTCGCGATGCAGATCTCGCCCACCTCGTCTGTCTCGGCCAGCACCGGCCCATCGGGGGTGCCCTTGTAGATCTTCACGTCCGTATAGGGGAAGGGAATGCCCACGCTGCCGATCTTCTTCTCGCCATCCACCGGGTTGCAGGACACCACGCAGGTCGCCTCGGTCAGCCCGTAGCCCTCGATGATGTTGATGCCGGTCGCCGCTTCGAACCGCTTGAACAGCTCCACCGGCAGGGGCGCGGACCCCGAAAAGGCCTTCTGCACGGTCGAGATGTCGGCATTGACCGGGCGCTGCATCTTGGCCGAGATGGCGGTCGGCACAGTGATGATGAAGGTGGTCTTCCAGCGCTCGCACAGCTTCCAGAAGTTGTCGAAGACGCCCTCGCCGCGATAGCCCTGCGGCGTCGGAAAGACCACATGCGCGCCCGAGGCCAGCGCGCCCATGACGATGGGATAGCAGGCGAAGACGTGGAACAGCGGCAGCGGGCACATCACCGAATCCTTCTCGGTGTACAGCAGCCGCTTGCTGATCCAGCCATTGTAGATCGCGCCCGAATAGAAATGCTGCGCCACCTTGGGCATCCCCGTCGTGCCGCCGGTATGGAAATAGAAGGCAATACGGTCGCCGGGGCTGTCGGCAAAGCTCAGCGTCTTGGGCTGGCGCGCCATCTCGCGGTTGAAGTTCTTGTAATCGGCATGGCGCGCGCCCGACAGCTTGGGCCGGATCATCGGCACGATCCAGGATTTCGGCGGAGTCAGATAGCGGTTGAGATCGATTTCGAGAACCGTCTTCACACTGGGCGCATGACGCACCGCTTCGGCCACCTTCTGGGCCACATCGGTCTTGGGGAAGGGGCGCAGCGTCACCACGACCTTGGCCTTGGTCTCGCGCAGGATCGAGCCGATCTGTTCCGGCTCCAGCAGCGGGTTGATCGGGTTCACGATCCCCGCCACCGCGCCGCCCAGCAGGGTCAGCAGCGTCTCGTTGCAGTTGGGCAGCACATAGGCGACCACGTCGGTCTCGCCGATCCCCAGCGAGCGGAACAGGTTGGCGACCTGATTCACCTTCTGCAGCGTCTCGGCCCAGGTCATCGTCTCGGCCTTGTCGGTCGGCCCTGACAGCAGCTGGTAGCTGAAAGCCTTGTGCTGCGGATATTTCGCGGCGGTCTGCGACAGCATCTGGTACAGCGTGACCGGCAGGTCACGCTTGGCCCAGGGCATCTCGTTCTCGATCGCGTCGCGGTCCGCCTTGGTGACGATGGACATCTGGTCTCCCTCCCCTGCCCCTTGGGGGCGATATTGTTCAGGGGAGAATGGAAGGAAATCGGTTTCCGCGCAAGCGCCGCCCGACCTGACGCCGCGCCAGCGTTACTCGGCTGCCAACCCGTCGGTGAACTGCAGCCGCGCCAGCCGGGCGTAAAGCCCGCCCTCGGCCACCAGCGCATCATGCGTGCCCGTCGACACGATGCGGCCCCGGTCCAGCACGACGATCCGGTCCGCCTTCTTCACCGTCGCCAGACGGTGCGCCACGATCAGCGTTGTGCGCCCCTTGGCCAGCAGGTCGACCGCCTGCTGCACCGCACGCTCGCTCTCGGCGTCCAGCGCGCTGGTCGCTTCGTCCAGCAGCAGGACGGGTGCGTCGCGCAGGATGGCGCGGGCGATGGCGATCCGCTGCTTCTGCCCGCCCGACAGCATCACGCCGCGCTCGCCGACATAGGCGTCATAGCCGCCCGGCAGGGCGCTGATGAACTCATGCGCGGCGGCGGCGCGGGCGGCGTCCTCGACTTCGGCATCGCTCGCCTCGGGACGACCGAACCGGATGTTCTCGCGCGCGGTGGCGGCAAAGATCACCGGATCCTGCGGCACCATCGCCAGATGCCGGCGAAAGTCGTCGCGGATCAGCGCGCGCAGATCGACCCCGTCCAGCAGCACGCGGCCCCCGGTCGGATCGTAGAACCGCTGGATCAGCTGGATCACCGTCGTCTTGCCCGCGCCCGAGGGGCCGACGAAGGCCACTGTCTCACCGGGTGCGATGGTCAGGGAAAAATCTTCCAGCGCCGGAATGTCCGGCCGCGCCGGATAAGAGAAATCCACCGCGTCAAAGGTGATCTCGCCCCGCACCGGCTCGGCCAGCCGCTGCGGCGCCTCCGGGTCCAGCACGGTGTCGGTCGCCTGCAACAGCTCGATCAGCCGCTCTGTCGCCCCCGCCGCCCGCTGCAACTCGCCCCAGATCTCGCTCAGCGCCGCCACCCCGCCGGCCACCATCACCGAATAGATGACGAACTGCACCAGCGACCCTTCGGTCATCGCCCCGGCGCGCACGTCGCGCGCGCCGATCCACAGCACGCCGACCACGCCGCTGAAGACGAGAAAGATGATGATCACCGTCATCAGCGCCCGCGTCCGGATGCGCCGGATCGACACGTCATACGACGTCTCGGTCATCTCGTCGAACTGCGCGCGGCTCGCCGCCTCATGGGTGAAGGCCTGCACCGTCTGCACCGCGCCCAGCGTCTCGGACGCATTCCCGGACGAGGCAGCGATCCAGTCCTGGTTCTCGCGGCTGATCTTGCGCAACCGGCGGCCCAGCACCAGGATCGGCACGATCACCAGCGGCACCAGCAACAGCACGAGGCCGGTCAGCTTGGCCGAAGTGGCCAGCATCAGCACCAGCCCGCCCAGGAAGATCAGCACGTTGCGCAGCGCGATCGACGCCGATGACCCCAGCACCGACTGGATCAGCGTGGTATCCGTGGTGATCCGGCTCAGCACCTCGCCGGTCATGATCTTCTCATAGAACGCCGGGCTCATGCCCAGCACCCGGTCGAACACCGCCTTGCGGATATCCGCGACCACCCGCTCTCCCAGCTTGGTCACCAGCGCGTAGCGCACCCCGGTGCCAACCGCCAGCAGCGCCGCGATGCCCAGCGCCGCCAGGAAATACTGGTCCAGCAGGCCGCCGTCCTCGATGCGGAAGGTGTCGATCACCCGGCGCACCGCCAGCGGCAGCGTCAGCGAGATCATCGCCGTGAAGGTCAGCGCCAGCAGCGCCGCGATGACCAGCCCGCGATAGGGCCGCACGAAGGGCCACAGTGCCTCCAGCCCGCCGACATTGCGCGAGGTCGCACGCTCTTCGGTCGCGCCGGGCGCGACGACGGGCGGACGGGCGGTCGGCGGCTGTGCCATGCGAGGTCCTGTGCTGGCGGGCAAACGCCCGGTCTGGCCCCGTTCATGGCCCCGGCCAGCAAAAGGGTCAACCCATCAGCGCCCGACGTGCCCGGATGCCGCAGCGGCCGGTGTTCGGGGCGCGCGCGCATCGCTCGACGTGGGGGCTTGATGCCGTGCCGCGCCGCTGCTACGCAGATTCCGCGAATGTGGGAGAACCGGCGTCAAGGCCGGTGCCGAAGGAGCAACCGCCCCGGAAACTCTCAGGCGAAAGGACCGCATCTCGCAACGGAACTCTGGAGAGACCCCGCAAGGGGCGCCGAAGGGATAACGATCTCAGGCGAAAGGACAGAGGGGGCATCTTGAGCCGCGCGCGATATCGCGCCGGGAAATGGGATGCCGGATGATTTCCTTGAGAATCATGTCGGCCTTGGCTTTGGATTGGTCATGACCGACTTGCTGAAGACGCCGCTGCACGCGCTGCACCTTGAACTCGGGGCCAGGATGGTCCCCTTCGCCGGCTATGACATGCCGGTGCAGTATCCGGCCGGGATCATGGCCGAACACCAGCACACCCGCGCCAAGGCGGGGCTGTTCGATGTCAGCCACATGGGTCAGGTGATCCTGTCGGGCGAAAACTACGAAACCATCGCCACCGCCTTCGAGACGCTGGTGCCGATGGATGTGTTGGACCTGGAAGAGAACCGCCAGCGCTATGGGCTCTTCACCGACCCCGACGGCGGCATTCTCGACGACCTGATGTTCGCCAACCGGGGCGATCACCTCTTCGTCGTGGTCAACGCCGCCTGCAAGGATGACGACATCGCCCATATGAAGGCGGCTTTGGAACCCGACGTGAAGGTCACCCCCGTGACCGACCGCGCGTTGATCGCGCTCCAGGGGCCGGCGGCCGAGGCCGTGCTGGCCGAACTCGCGCCCGTGGTGACGGGCATGCGCTTCATGGACGTGGCCACGGCCGAGATCGACGGCGCCGAATGCTGGATCAGCCGCTCGGGCTATACCGGCGAAGACGGGTTCGAGATTTCCGTCCCCGAGGACGCGGCCGAGGCGCTGGCCCGCCGCCTGCTCGCCCATGACGACGTGATGCCCATCGGCCTCGGCGCCCGCGACAGCCTGCGGCTTGAGGCCGGGCTCTGCCTCTACGGCCACGACATCGACGGCGGCACGCTGCCCGCCGAAGCCGGCCTCGCCTGGGCGATCCAGAAGGTCCGCCGGACCGGCGGCGCGCGCGAGGGCGGCTTCCCCGGCGCCGAGGCGGTACTGGCACAGCTCGCCGACGGCCCCGAACGGCGGCGCGTCGGCCTGCGCCCCGAAGGCCGCGCGCCGATGCGCGAAGGCGTCGAACTCTTCGAGAAGGAAGAGAACGGCAAACCCGTCGGACGCATCACCTCGGGCGGCTTCGGTCCGACCGTAGGCGCGCCGGTGGCGATGGGCTACGTCCCGGCGGCGCTCGCCGCTCCGGGGACGAGACTGTTCGGCGAAGTGCGCGGCAAGCGCCTGCCGGCGGTGGTGGAAAAGCTGCCTTTCGTGGCGGCCGGCTTCAAGCGTTAGTCAAGGAAGAGGGACAAGGGATGAAATACACCGAAGAACACGAGTGGCTGCTCGAGGAAGGCGACCTGATCGTCGTCGGCATCACCGAATATGCCGCCGAACAGCTGGGCGATATCGTCTTTGTCGAGCTGCCCGAGGAAGGCACCGAGGTGACCAAGGATGACGAGATCGTGGTGATCGAAAGCGTCAAGGCCGCCTCCGACATCCTCGCCCCGCTCGACGGCGAGATTGTCGAGGTCAACGCCGCGCTGGTGAAAAACCCGGGCAAGGTCAACGAAGACCCGATGGGCGACGGCTGGTTCTTCAAGATCAAGCCCTCGGACCTCTCGCCGATGGACGATTACATGGACGAAGCCGGCTACAAGGACTTCATCGGAGACTGACGCCATGGCCGTGCGCCGCATCGTCACCAACATCCAGGCATCCGCCCCGGGCGAGGTCGCAGGGTTCTACCGCGACCTCTTCGACCTCGACACGGCGATGGACATGGGCTGGATCGTGACACTGACCGGCGCACAGCAGGCGGTTCAGCTCTCGCTGGCCTCCGAGGGCGGTTCCGGCACACCCGTGCCCGCCCTCTCCATCGAGGTCGACGATCTGGACGGCGTGCTGGCCCGCGCCCGCAAGGCCGGCGTCAGGCCGGAATACGGCCCCGTCGACGAACCCTGGGGCGTGCGGCGCTTCTTCCTGCGCGACCCCGCGGGAACCCTGATCAACGTCCTCGCGCACGTCTGACCTGCGCCCCGCCGGGGCTTTTGCGATCCTGCCAGACCCGAAGGATCGACCTGCAACCGAACCGGCGGATCGCCGATCCAAAGGACAAATGGAAAACTCGCCATGACCTACACCCCCACCGACTACCTGCCCTACGATTTCGCCAACCGCCGTCACATCGGCCCCTCCCCGGCCGAGATGGAGGACATGTTCGCGGTTCTGGGGGTGCGTGACCTCGACCAGCTGATCGACGAAACGGTGCCGGCCTCGATCCGGCAGGCCGAACCGCTCGACTTCGGCAAGCCGATGTCCGAACGCGGGTTGCTCTGGCACATGGAGCAGGTGGCGAAGAAGAACAAGGTTCTGACCTCGCTGATCGGCCAGGGCTATCACGGCACCGTCACCCCTCCGGCGATCCAGCGCAACATCCTCGAAAACCCCGCCTGGTATACCGCCTATACCCCCTATCAGCCCGAAATCTCGCAGGGCCGGCTGGAGGCGCTGCTGAACTACCAGACAATGGTCAGCGACCTGACTGGGCTCGAAATCGCCAACGCCTCGCTGCTTGACGAAGGCACCGCCTGCGCCGAGGCGATGACGATGGCGCAGCGCGTCGCCAAGACCAAGGCCACCGCCTTCTTCGTGGACGAGAACTGCCACCCGCAGAACATCGCGGTGATCCAGACCCGCGCCGCCCCGCTGGGGATCGAGGTGATCGTCGGCTCTCCCGATGACATGGACGCCGGCAAGGTGTTTGGCGCGATCTTCCAGTATCCGGGCACCCACGGCCACCTGCGCGACTTCGCCGACGAAATCGCCTCGCTGCACGGCGCCGGCGCCATCGGCGTCGTCTCGGCCGATCCGCTGGCGCTCTGCCTGCTGAAAGAACCGGGCGCGATGGGCGCCGACATCGCCGTCGGCACCACCCAGCGCTTTGGCGTGCCGATGGGCTATGGCGGCCCGCACGCCGCCTATATGGCGACGAAACAGCAATACGCCCGCTCGATGCCCGGCCGCCTTGTCGGCGTCAGCATCGACAGCCACGGCAACCGCGCCTACCGCCTCTCGCTCCAGACCCGCGAACAGCACATCCGCCGCGAAAAGGCCACGTCGAACGTCTGCACCGCGCAGGCGCTGCTGGCCGTCATGGCTTCCTTCTACGCGGTCTTCCACGGCCCCGAGGGCCTGCGCGCCATCGCCCAGCGCATCCACCGCAAGACCGTGCGCCTGGCCCGCGGGCTCGAGGCGGCGGGCTTCAAGGTCGAACCCAAGGCCTTCTTCGACACCATCACCGTCGACGTCGGCCTGCTGCAACAGGGCGTCCTGCTTTCGGCCGTCCGCGAAGGCGTCAACCTGCGCCGCGTCGGCGACACCCGCGTCGGCATCACGCTGGACGAACTGACCCGCCCCGCCACCATCGAAGCGGTATGGCGCGCCTTCGGTATCATCATGAAGGACGACGACTTCGCGCAGGAATACCGCCTGCCCGACGCGCTGGTGCGCAAGTCGCCCTACCTGACCCACCCGATCTTCCACATGAACCGCGCCGAAACCGAGATGATGCGCTACATGCGCCGCCTCGCCGACCGCGACCTCGCGCTCGACCGGGCGATGATCCCGCTCGGCTCCTGCACGATGAAGCTCAACTCGGCGGCCGAGATGATGCCCGTCACCTGGCCCGAATTCGGCCAGTTGCACCCCTTCGTCCCGGCCGATCAGGCCGCAGGCTACCGCGAACTCATCGACGACCTCAGCGCCAAGCTTTGCGAGATCACGGGCTATGCCGCCATTTCGATGCAGCCGAACTCGGGCGCGCAGGGGGAATACGCCGGCCTGCTGACCATCGCCGCATACCACCGCGCCGAAGGCCAGGGCCACCGCAACATCTGCCTGATCCCCACCTCGGCGCATGGCACCAACCCGGCCTCGGCGCAGATGGTCGGCTGGAAGGTGGTGCCGGTGAAATCCACCGCCACCGGCGACATCGACCTCGACGACTTCCGCGCCAAGGCCGAACAGCACGCCGATAACCTCGCCGGCTGCATGATCACCTACCCCTCCACCCACGGCGTGTTCGAGGAAACGGTCAAGGACGTCTGCAGGATCACCCACGACCACGGCGGCCAGGTCTATATCGACGGCGCCAACATGAACGCGATGGTCGGCCTCGCCCGCCCCGGCGATCTGGGCGGCGACGTCAGCCACCTGAACCTGCACAAGACCTTCTGCATCCCCCACGGCGGCGGCGGCCCCGGCATGGGCCCGATCGGCGTCAAGCCGCACCTCGTTCCCCACCTGCCGGGCCACCCCGCCACAGGCGGCACCGAAGGCCCGGTCAGCTCGGCCCCCTTCGGCTCGCCCTCGCTGCTGCCG
The DNA here is from genome assembly GCF_042654245.1 of Seohaeicola nanhaiensis. Taxonomy (NCBI): domain Bacteria; kingdom Pseudomonadati; phylum Pseudomonadota; class Alphaproteobacteria; order Rhodobacterales; family Roseobacteraceae; genus Seohaeicola; species Seohaeicola nanhaiensis. Next base: position 91,817 of record NZ_JBHSGI010000033.1, on the reverse strand, counting down.
ATCAGCTGGGCCTACTGCCTGATGATGGGCGGCGAGGGGCTGACCCAGGCCACCCGTGTCGCGATCCTGAACGCCAACTACATCGCCCGCCGTCTCGAAGGCGCCTTCGACGTGCTCTACCGCGGCAAGCAGGGGCGCGTCGCGCATGAATGCATCATCGACACCCGCCCCTTCGCCGAAAGCGCCGGTGTGACCGTCGACGACATCGCCAAGCGCCTGATTGACAATGGCTTCCACGCCCCGACTATGAGCTGGCCAGTCGCGGGCACCCTGATGATCGAGCCGACGGAAAGTGAAACCAAGGCCGAACTCGATCGCTTCTGCACCGCCATGCTGGCGATCCGCGCCGAGATCCGGGACATCGAGGAAGGCCGCATCGACCGCGACAACAACCCGCTCAAGAACGCGCCCCACACGATGGAAGACCTCGTGAAGGACTGGGACCGCCCCTACTCCCGCGAACAGGGCTGCTTCCCGCCCGGCGCCTTCCGCGTCGACAAATACTGGCCGCCGGTCAACCGCGTCGACAACGTCTGGGGCGACCGCAACCTGACCTGCACCTGCCCGCCGATGGAGGCCTATGCCGACGCGGCCGAATAGGTGATCCGCCTCCTGCTCCGGCTCACGCCCGTCGCGGTGTCGCTGGGGCTGACGCTCTGGGCCCTGGCCCAGAGCCCCTTCGCCCACCCCCTGGCCGAGGCAAGCGCAACCCAGATCGAACGCGCGCTCCAGCGCGCCCTGACCCGGCAGGTCACGCCCGACTGGCTGGCCGCCGAGGTCGCGCTGGCGCTGGCGGCCGAAGACCTCGACCGCCTGGAAACGCTGGAACTGGTGGCCGGCGACGTCGGCCTGCCGGTGCCGCAGGCCGACCAGATCGCGGCACTGCGCGAGCGTGAAACCGGCTGGCTGCCCCAGGCCGGCACCTGCGGCCTCTGCATGGCCGATATCGCCGCCTGCCCCTCGGTCCGGCTGATGGTCGCCTGCGGCATCCCGTTCGAGCTGACACCCCTCGGCGACGCCAACGCCCTGCGTCGTGCGGGCACCGCCGCCTGGAACGGCGAGGAGATCGACCGCCTCGACGTCACCCTCGCCGTGGTCGGCCTCGGCGCGACGGCGGCGATCCTCGTCTCGGGCGGCACCTCAACCACGGTCAAGGCCGGTGCCACCGTGCTGCGGATCGGCCGCCGCCTCGGCACGGTCACGCCCGAATTCCTGCGCCTGCTCAACCGTTTGGCCGACATCGACCTGAAACCGGCGCTGATCCTGCCCTATCTGCGCGGCACCACCCGGCTCGACGACCTGCTCGACACCGCCAAACTCGCCCGGGTCGAAGCGGTGTCCACCGATCTCGCCCGCGTCGCCGGCAACACCTCGCTCGGCGACGGCGTGCTGCTGCTGCGCCACGTCGACACCGCCGAAGACGCCGCCCGGCTCGCCAGGGTCTCGGAGGTCGCCGGCCCCAAAACCCGCGCGATCTTCGACGTGCTGGGCAAACAGCGCGTCTTCCGCGCGCTGGTCCGCCTGACGGACATTGCGCTCACGACGGCCCTGCTGATCTGGGCCACCGCTCTGCAATTTCTGCTCGCCATCGCCGGCTGGCTCGGCGGGCGCAGCCTGCGCTTCGTGACCCGGCGTCTCTGACCTGCGCCTTTCTATTGCGCGCCCCCGGCCTGTGCGCCATGATCCGCGCGGACAAGGGAGACTATCATGCGCAAGTTCCTCGTGGTGCTGGACGACAGCCGCGAATGCCTGAACGCCATGCGCTTTGCAGCGATGCGGGCGTCTCATACCGGCGGCGGCGTGGCGATCCTTTCGGTGATCCCGCCCGAAGAATTCAACCACTGGATCGGCGTCGGCGACATCATGCGGGACGAGGCGCGCGAGCGCATCCAGGCCCATTTCGAAGTCTTCGCCAAATGGATGCGCGACCGCCAGGGCGTCGACCCCGAACTGATCATCCGCGAAGGCGACCCGGTGACCGAAATCCTCGCCCAGGTGCGCGAAGACCCCGAGATCGGCGTGCTGGTGCTGGGCGCCGGAACCGACAAGAAGGGGCCCGGCCCGCTGGTCACGCAGATGAGCCGCTCGTCCGGCTCGCTGCCTATCCCGGTCACCATCGTGCCCGGCGATATTTCCAAGGAAAAGCTCGAAGCGATCACCTGAGGCCACCCTCAGACGAAGGTGACCTCCGCCGCCGGCAGCTCCAGCCCCTCCAGCCGTGCCGACCAGACCTGCCCCGGCGCGACATCCATCGCGCTGGTCAGCGTCCCGGTCGACACCATCTCGCCCGCCGCCAGCGGCGGGTTGCCCTCCTGCCGCAGGACTTCGACCAGATGGGCCAGCGCCGCCAGCGGCCCGTCCCCCATCACATCCGAACTCGCGCCACGGGCGACCTCGACGCCATCGCAGGACAGCACCGCGTCGAACCGGCCCAGCGGCCCTGTCACGGGTTGAAACGGCCCGGTCCGCAGCGCGCCATGCAGCGCCCCGCAGACCACCGTATCGGCCGGGCGGAACCTCCAGCCCGGATAGGGCGACCGCACGATCTCGAACCCGAAGGCGACGCCCGACACGCAGTCCAGCAGCGCCTCCGCCGACAGATCCGCCCCCGGCGCGCGGCCAAGGTGAAAGATGATCTCTGGCTCGATCTTCGGCTCGCGCAGCCCGGACAGCGACACAGGCTGCCCCAGCACGTCGCAGGTGGTGTCCCAGACCGGCCCCCATATCGGCGCGCGTACGCCGTAGGCCTCCCACAGCGTGCGATTGGTGAAGCCGATCTTGCGCCCGACCATCCGCTCGCCCCGCGCCTGCCGCAGCCGGGTGATCTCTGCCGAAACCGCCGTCGCCGCCGCCAGATCGAACCCCGGATCGCCCTCGCTCGGCGGCGTCAAAGTGCCGCCGTTGTCCAGCGCCTCCAGAATGACGCCCGCCAACCGCCCCCTGTCCTGCACCATCAAACTCTCCCCCTCTGCCCAAGGCGCGCCACCGCCGGATCCAGATTAGAACCGTTCCAATCCTTGACTTGCCGCCTGCCGAGGCGCATATCCGAGTGGAACCGTAGGGAACCCGATCATGTTCATCCAGACCGAATCCACGCCGAATCCGGCAACGCTGAAATTCCTGCCCGGCCAGACCGTGCTCGAGGTCGGCACCGCCGACTTCCCGACGCCCGACGCCGGCGCCAAGTCGCCGCTCGCCCAGCGCATCTTCGCGGTCGACGGGGTCGAGGCGGTGTTCTTCGGCAACGACTTCGTGACCGTGACCAAATCCGACTCGGTCGAATGGGACCACATCAAACCGGCCATCCTCGGCGCGGTGATGGAACACTACCAGTCCGGCCAGCCGGTCATGGGCGAAGGCCAGAAGATGGACTCGGGCCATGCCGAGCACTCCGGCGAAGACGGCGAAATCGTCGGCCAGATCAAGCAGCTGCTCGACACCCGCGTACGCCCCGCCGTGGCCCAGGACGGCGGCGACATCACTTTCCACGGCTTCGACCGCGGCGTCGTCTACCTGCACATGCAGGGCGCCTGCGCCGGCTGCCCCTCCTCGACGCTGACGCTCAAGATGGGCATCGAGAACCTGCTGCGCCACTACATCCCCGAAGTGACCGAGGTCCGGCCGGTTGCCGTCTGACCCGACAATCCTGGCTTTCGACACATCGGCCGCGCATTGCGCGGCCGCTTTGCTGCGGGATGGGCGCATCGTCGCCGCCCGCGCCGAGGCGATGAGCAAGGGCCAGGCCGAACGCCTGATGGGCCTCCTCGAAGAGGTGCTCGCCGAAGGCGGCCTCACATGGCGCGATCTCGACGCCATCGGCGTCGGCACCGGCCCCGGCAACTTCACCGGCATCCGCATCTCCGTCTCGGCTGCGCGCGGTCTCGCCCTCGGGCTCGCCGTCCCAGCCTACGGGATCGACGGTTTCGCCGCCCGCCGCCACGCGCTCGGCACCGAAGGTGCGGTCGCCGTCCCCGCACCGCGCGATCAGATCTACCTGTCGCGCCCCGGCACCGCCCCCGAACAGATCGACCGCCCCGAGGGCCTTCCCGAAGACCCCGGCCCGCAAGCCCTCGCCGAATCCATCGCGCATCTCGCCGCCCTGCGCTGGCCCGACCCGGCACCTCCCCCCGCCCCGCTCTACATCCGCCCAGCCGACGCCGCGCCCTCGTCGGACAAGCCGCCGGTCCTGCTCGATTGATGACGCCCGAGGACATGGCCCGCCTGCACAAGGCCGCCTATGACGACCGCCCCTGGAGCGCGACGGAATTCGCCGGGCTGATGAGCGCCAAGGGCGTCTTCGTCACCGGCGACACCCGCGCCTTCGCGCTGGTCCGCGTCCTGCTGGACGAGGCCGAACTGCTCACCATCGCCACCCATCCCGACCACCGCCGCCAGGGCCTCGCCCGCGCGCTGATGGAGGTCTGGCACAGACAGGCCGCCGACCGGGGCGCCACCCGCGCCCTGCTCGAAGTCGCCGCCGACAACACCCCGGCCCAGGCGCTCTATCTTTCCTGCGGCTACACCGCCGACGGCCGCCGCAAGGGCTATTACGACCGCCGCGGCGCCCCGCCCGCCGATGCCATTCTGATGAGCTGCCCGCTTACGTTCGGGCAACCCGGCGCTTAACCCTCCTCCCCGACAGAATCCGGTTGACCGTATGGGTCCGCTGCGGCCTTAATCGGGTCAGATCGCCCCATTCGGCGCAACCGACCGGGCCGGCGGCGCAAGCCGCCCCCGCGCATAATGAAAAAAACGGGAGACCACGATGACCATGATGAAAACGCTCCTCGGCGCTGCCGCCGGCCTCGCACTCGCCGCGGGCGCGGCGCTCGCCGAACCGGCGCTGATCTTCGACCTCGGCGGCAAGTTCGACAAGTCGTTCAACGAAGCCGCCTTCAACGGCGCCGAACGCTGGGCCAAGGAAACCGGCGGCTCCTTCCGCGAGATCGAACTCCAGTCCGAAGCCCAGCGCGAACAGGCCCTGCGCCGCTTCGCCGAGGCCGGCGCCAACCCCATCGTCACCATGGGCTTCGCCATGGCCGACCCGCTCAGCACCGTCGCGCCCGACTATCCGGACACCAAATTCGTGGTGATCGACGTCAACTGGCTCGACCTGCCGAACGTCCGCCAGGTCGCCTTCGCCGAACATGAAGGCAGCTACCTCGTCGGCATGCTGGCCGCAATGGCCTCCAAGTCCGGCACCGTCGGCTTCATCGGCGGCATGGACGTGCCGCTGATCCGCCACTTCGGCTGCGGTTACTCCCAGGGCGCCAAGGCGGTGAACCCCGACATCAAGATCGTCGCCAACATGACCGGCACCACCCCGGCCGCCTGGAACGACCCGGTCAAGGGCTCGGAACTGACCAAGGCCCAGATCAGCCAGGGCGCCGACGTGATCTATGCCGCCGCCGGCGGCACCGGCGTGGGCGTGCTGCAGACCGCCGCCGACGAGGGCATCCTGTCCATCGGCGTCGACAGCAACCAGAACCACCTGCACCCGGGCAAGGTCCTGACCTCGATGCTCAAGCGCGTGGACGTGGCCGTTTATGACGCGATGAAGGCGGGCGAGAACGTCGAAACCGGCGTCTTCACCCTGGGCCTCAAGGACGACGGCGTCGGCTATGCGATGGACGAGAACAACGCCTCCCTGATCACCGACGACATGAAGGCCAAGGTCGAAGAGGCCAAGGCCAAGATCATCGACGGCTCGCTCACCGTCGAAAGTTATTACACCAACGACAGCTGCCCGGCACTGAGCTTCTGAGCATGACCGGGGCGACCCCTTCGGAGCGGCGGGACACCGCCGCTCCGGCCATCGAACTGAAAGGCATCTCCAAGGCCTTCGGCCCGGTACAGGCCAACAAGGACATCTCGATCCGCGTGATGCCCGGCACCATCCACGGCATCATCGGCGAGAACGGCGCCGGCAAGTCCACGCTTATGAGCATCCTCTACGGCTTCTACAAGGCCGACCGGGGCGAGATCTTCATCAAGGGCAAAAAGACCGAGATCCCCGACAGCCAGGCCGCCATCTCCGCCGGCATCGGCATGGTCTTCCAGCACTTCAAGCTGGTCGAGAATTTCACCGTGCTCGAAAACATCATCCTCGGCGCCGAGGACGGCGCCCTGCTGAACCGCTCGATGGCCAAGGCGCGCACCGAACTGGTCAAGCTCGAAAGGGAATACGGCCTGAATGTCGACCCCGACGCGGTGATCGAAGAGATCGGCGTGGGCAAGCAGCAGCGGGTCGAAATCCTCAAGGCGCTGTATCGGCGCGCCGAGATCCTGATCCTGGACGAGCCGACCGGCGTGCTGACGCCCGCCGAGGCCGACCAGCTGTTCCGCATTCTCGGGCGGCTGCGCACCGAGGGCAAGACGATCATCCTCATCACCCACAAGCTGCGCGAGATCATGGAGATCACCGACACGGTGAGCGTGATGCGCCGCGGCGAGATGACCGCGACGGTGAAGACCGCCGAGACCTCGCCCGAACAGCTGGCCGAGCTGATGGTGGGCCGCAAGGTGCTGCTGCGCGTCGACAAGGCACCTGCAAAACCCGGCGCGCCGGTGCTCGAGGTCGAGAACCTGCGCGTCATCGACGAGGCCGGGGTGGAACGGCTCAAAGGCATCTCGCTGAACGTCCGCGCCGGCGAAATCCTCGGCATCGCCGGCGTGGCCGGCAACGGCCAGTCCGAACTGCTCGAGGTGATCGGCGGCATGCGCGCGGCCACCGGCACGCTGCGGATGAAGGGCGAAGCGCTCGAGCCCGCCGCCGACGGCCAGTCGCGCCGGGCGCGCGGCATCGCCCATGTGCCGGAAGACCGCCAGCGCGAGGGGCTGATCATGGCCTTCCACGCCTGGGAAAACGTCGCCTTCGGCTATCACCACGCCGCCGACTACCGCGCGGGGCTGTTCATGAACAACCGCGCCCTGCGCGCCGACACCGCCGCCAAGATGCAACGCTTCGATGTCCGCCCGCCCGACCCCTGGCTCGCCGCCAGGAACTTCTCCGGCGGCAACCAGCAGAAGATCGTCGTCGCCCGCGAAATCGAACGCGACCCCGACCTGCTGCTGGTCGGCCAGCCGACCCGCGGCGTCGACATCGGCGCCATCGAATTCATCCACAAGCAGATCGTCGCCCTGCGCGACCAGGGCGCGGCGGTGCTGCTGGTGTCGGTCGAACTGGACGAGATCCTGTCGCTGTCGGACCGCATCGCGGTGATGTTCGACGGGCGCATAATGGGCGAACGGCTGCCCGGACAGACGGACGAAAAGGAGCTGGGCCTCTTGATGGCCGGCGTGTCGGAGGCGGCGGCGTGAGCGCGCGGGCCGTGGTTTCGGATCGCTGCGCGATCCGACCGACGCGGGGGGCGCTGCCCCCCGAACCCCCCGAGGTATTTAAGCAACCAGAGAAGAGAAGAGCGCGGCGCTCCGCCCCTTCTCTGGTTCCCAAATACCCTCCGCCGGAGGCAGCCGCGCCCCGCGCGGCTTTGCGCCCGCAGGGCGCGTCTGCAGGGGACACCGGAACGACAGCGGAGGGACGCGGGACATGGACGTGATGCCCAAATGGGCCGAGGTCGTGCTGGTGCCGCTGATCTCGCTGGTGCTGGCGGCGATCCTCTCGGCGCTGGTGATCCTGGCCATCGGCGAGGATCCGGTGGCTGCCGTCAAAATGATGATCGAGGGCGCGCTCGGGTCGACCTATGCCTGGGGCTATACGCTCTATTACGCCACCAACTTCATGTTCACCGGCCTCGCCGTCGCCGTCGCCTTCCACGCCCGCCTGTTCAACATCGGCGGCGAGGGGCAGGCGATGCTCGGCGGCCTGGGCGTGGCGCTGGCCTGCCTCTACGTGCCCTGGCCGCACTGGAGCCTCGCGCTCCTGGGCGCGACCGTCGCGGGCGCGATCATGGGCGCCGCCTGGGCGCTGATCCCCGCCTGGCTGCAGGCCAGGCGGGGCAGCCACGTCGTGATCACCACGATCATGTTCAACTTCATCGCCGCCGCGCTGCTGAACTACCTGCTGGTCAACCTGCTGAAACCGCGCGGCTCGCAGGATCCGGCCAGCGCGCGTTTCCCCGAGACGGTGCACCTGCCGACCCTTCACGACCTGCTCGCGCCGCTCGGCATCTCCTTCTCGAATGCCGCGCCGGCCAATGTCTCGCTGCTGGTCGCCATCGCCGCCTGCGTCCTGGTCTGGGCGCTGATCTGGCGCACGCGGCTCGGTTATGAAATCCGCGCCTTCGGACAGTCCGAACCGGCGGCCCGCTATGCCGGCATCTCGGGCGTGAAGATCATTCTGGTCACCATGCTGATCTCGGGCGCGCTCGCCGGCTGCATGGCGATCAACAACGTCATGGGCGAGGCCGAGCGGCTGGTGATGAACGCGACCGAGGGCGCCGGCTTCATCGGCATCGCCGTGGCGCTGATGGGGCGCAGCCATCCCTTCGGCGTCTTCCTCGCCGCGATCCTCTTCGGTTTTCTCTACCAGGGCGGCGCCGAGCTGGCGCTCTGGACCAAGATCCCGCGCGAGATGATCACGGTGATCCAGGCGCTGGTGATCCTGTTCACCGGCGCGCTCGACAACATGGTGCGGATGCCGCTTGAGCGGATCTTCCTCGCCGCCCGGAAGGGACGGTCCTGATGGATTTCCTCACCGTCCTCCAGGTGCTCGACAGCTCCGTCCGCCTCGCCACGCCGCTGCTGCTGGCCTGCCTCGCCGGCCTCTATTCGGAACGCGCGGGCATCTTCGACATCGGGCTCGAAGGCAAGATGCTGGCCGCCGCCTTCTTCGCCGCCGCCACGGCGGCGCTCACCGGATCGGTCTGGCTGGGCCTGCTCGCCGGCATCGCCGTCTCGATGCTGCTCTCGGGGCTGCACGGGCTGGCCTCGATCACCTTCCGCGGCAACCAGCTGATCTCGGGCGTGGCGATCAACTTCCTCGCCTCGGGCATGACCGTGCTGATCGCGCAGGACTGGTTCGCCCAGGGCGGCCGCACCCCCTCGCTCGGGTCCGAGGCGCGGTTCAACGCCCTGACCCTGCCCTTCGCCGACGCCCTGTCGGGCGTGCCGGTGCTCGGCCCCGTCTATGCCGAGCTGATCTCGGGCCATTCGATCCTGGTCTATCTCGCCGTCGCAGCGGTGCCCACCACCTGGTGGATCCTCTACCGCACCCGCTTCGGCCTGCGTCTGCGCGCGGTGGGCGAGAACCCGGCGGCCGTCGATACCGCCGGCGTCTCGGTGGTCGGGCTGCGCTTTGCCGCCGTGGCCATCTGCGGCCTGCTCTGCGGCATCGCCGGCGCCTATCTCTCGACCGCGCTCCAGGCGGGCTTCGTCAAGGAGATGACCGCCGGGCGCGGCTTCATCGCGCTCGCCGCGCTGATCTTCGCCAAGTGGCGGCCCTGGCAGGCGATGTGGGCCTGCCTGCTGTTCGGCTTCCTGCAGGCCATCGCGCTGCGCTACCAGAACATCCGCCTGGGCGAGATCACGATCCCGGTCCAGGCCATGGACGCCCTGCCCTATGTGCTGACCGTCGTGATCCTCGCCGGCTTCGTCGGCAAGGCCATCGCCCCCCGCGCCGGGGGCGAGCCCTATGTGAAGGAGCGCTGAGGAAGCAGGCAGCGTGTTGCCAGATTCCGGCAGGTCATCGGTCCAGTCGGCCACCTGGGTGCATCGTGTATTGATTGGTTTAGGGTACGGGGGCAAGGAGCGGACATGCAGATTTACCTTCCCATCGCAGAGGTCTCGGTCAACGCCTTCCTGATCCTGGGGCTGGGCGGGCTTGTCGGCATCCTGTCGGGCATGTTCGGCGTCGGCGGCGGCTTCCTGATCACCCCGCTGCTGTTCTTCGTCGGCATCCCCCCTGCCGTGGCCGTCGCGACCTCGGCCAACCAGATCGTCGCCTCCTCCTTTTCGGCGATCCTCGCGCATCTCAGGCGCAAGACGGTCGATCTGAAGATGGGCGTGGTGCTGCTGATCGGCGGTCTGATCGGCTCCGGCTTCGGCGTGATCCTGTTCAACTACCTCAAGAGCATCGGTCAGGTCGATCTGATGGTGCGGCTCTGTTACGTGCTGTTCCTCGGCATCGTCGGCCTGCTGATGTTCATCGAAAGCGTCAACGCGATCCGCAAGTCGCGCAAGCCCATCGGCCCGCGCAAGCCCTCGTCGCGCCGGCACAAGAGCTGGATCTACGCGATGCCGGTCAAGATGCGCTTTCGCACCTCGGGCCTCTACATCTCGGTCTTTCCACCGCTGCTGATCGGCCTTTTCGTCGGCGCGCTGGCGGCGGTCATGGGGGTCGGCGGCGGCTTCATCATGGTTCCGGCGATGATCTACCTGCTCGGGATGCCCACCAAGGTCGTGGTCGGCACCTCGCTGTTCCAGATCATCTTCGTGGCCGCCTTCACCACCATGCTGCACGCGATCACCAACCAGACCGTCGACACGGTCCTTGCCGTTCTGCTGCTGCTCGGCGGCGTGATCGGCGCGCAGTTCGGCACCCAGTTCGCGATGAAGCTCAAGGCCGAACAGCTGCGCGTCCTGCTCGCCCTGCTCGTCCTGACGGTCTGCGGCAAGCTGGCGCTCGAACTGCTGCTGATGCCCTCCGAACTCTACTCCCTCACCCGTCTGGGAGGGCAATGAGCCATGCGTTCCCTGCTCCTTGCCTGCCTGCTGATGCTCGGCGCCCTGCCTGCCGCCGCCGAAGAGGTCGTGCTCGGCCTCTCGCGCGACAATGTCTCGATCAACACCAATTTTGACGGCTCCGAAATTCTGATCTTCGGCGCCGTGAAGCGCGAGGAACCGATCCCCGACGGCGACCCGCTTCAGGTCGTGATCACCGTCACCGGCCCGATGGCTCCGGTCCAGGTGCGCCGCAAGGCCAAGGTCTACGGCATCTGGATCAACCAGGACGCGGTCGAGGTCGACGCCGCCCCCAGCTTCTATGCCGTGGCCACCACCGGGCCGATCCGCGAGGTGCTGCGCGATGTCGAGGATCTCCGCCAGAAGATCACCATCGACCGCGTGATCCGCTCGGTCGGGGCCCCGATGAACATCACGGATGCGGCCAGCTTCACCGATGCCGTCATCCGCATCCGCGAACGGCAGGGCCTCTACCAGCTGCTCGAAGGCGACGTCGAGCTGGACGAACAGACGCTGTTCCGCACCGCCATCAAGATGCCGGCGAACCTGGTCGAAGGCGATTACGAGACCCGCATCTTCCTGACCCGCGAGGGCCGCGTCGTCTCCAGCTACCGCACCACAATCGCCGTCAACAAGGTGGGGATGGAACGCTGGCTGTTTACCCTCTCGCGGGAACACGCCCTGCTCTACGGCCTGATGTCGCTGGCCATCGCCATTGCCGCCGGCTACGGCGCGTCCGAGGCCTTCCGCCTGCTGCGCCAGAACTGACCCGCGCCGTCAGGTGTCCTCGCGTTCCAGCACCAGCGGTGCCGGACCGCTGCGCAGGTCGTCCACCCGCAGGCCGCCGCTGGGCTTCGACAGCCGGTTGCGCACCACCCAATACAGCCGCTCCGAGGCGCGGGTGATCGCCACATAGGCCAGACGCTTCCACAACGGCTGCCCCGCCTCGCTGCGCCCCGCCCGCGCCGCGGCGTAAAGATCGGGCGCAAAGACCTGCACGTTCTCCCACTGCGACCCCTGCGCCTTGTGGATGGTGCAGGCCGCCCCGTGCACGAAGGTCGCGCCCATGCCGGCGGCAAAAGGAATGAACGGCTCTTCCTCGTCCGGCTTCTCGATCTGGATGATCGTCGCCGCCGACACCTGCGGCTCTTCCGCGCCAATGACATGCAGCCGCGAAAAGCCCGGCTTGCGCCCCGGCCCCAGATAGATCACCTGCGCGCCCTTGATCAGGCCGCGCGCCTCCAGATCCAGCCGCTTCTTGCGGTGCTTCACCGGCAGGTCGATCCCGTCGCAGATCAGCGGCTCGCCTTCCAGCAGCGCATCCTCGGGCGCGCCATGAACGCTGCGAAAGGCACTGATCAGCCGGATCCGAGTCGCGTTCCGCCAGACCAGCACGGGCGAGCGCGCCATCAGGTCGACCTCGACCCGCTGACCCCAGATCACCCGGTCGTCCTGCCGCGAGGTGGCCTCGACCATCCGCTCGAAGTCCTCATACCCCAGCGCCGGATCTGCCAGCGCATGGGCGAGATCCAGGATCGGGTTGCCCGCCTCCTGCCGGTGGATTCGCGAAAGCTCCAGCCGGCGTGGCGCGGCGAGCTTGTCAAAGACCATGCCACCGCTCTGGTTCACCGGGGCAAGCTGCGCCGGATCCCCGAACAGCAGCAGCGTCGGAAAGATCTCCTTCAGATCCTCGAACTGCTTCTCGTCCAGCATCGAGGCTTCGTCGACAAAGCCGATGTCCAACGGCTCTTCCCGCCGTTTCCACCCGGTGATGAAATCCGACCCGCGCAGCCCCGCCGCCGCCAGCGCACCGGGGATCGACTTGTTGCCCTGATAGAAGGCAAAGGCCCGGTCCAGGGCAAGATCCGTCAGACCCTCGACAGTCGGCCGCTCGCCCTCGCCCGCCAGCCAGGCCGCAACACGCTCGTACTCCGGATCGTAGACGGGGGTATAGAGGATCCGGTGGATCGTCGTCGCCGGCACGCCCCGCAGCCGCAGCACCGAAGCCGCCTTGTTCGTCGGCGCAAGGATCGCCAGCGTCCGGCGATCCTTCCGCCGGCGCCCCTCCCAGTCGCCCGACACCACATCGACCCCCGCCGCCGCCAGCGCCTTGTAAAGCTCGGCCAGCAGCAGCGTCTTGCCGGAGCCCGCCTTGCCGATCACCGCCATCACCCCGCCCCCGGCGGCCGCCGGCGGGGTCAGCAGCGCATCGTCCAGATTGATGCCGACGCTTCGAAGCAGATCGGTCACGCTGTCGTAAGCGCTGGCCTGGTCGTCGGAAAAGGTCACACTCGGGGCAGACATGGCGCGACCCTACAGGCGCGCGCCGCCCTCCGCCAGAGGTCTTGCCCTCATGCACCGGCCAGTCGGTCGAGCGGTCTGGGCGTTCCGAAACTGCGCTCGAACCAGAGGCGCGACAGCTCGGGCGAAATCCGCGCCCGACGTGCCACCCGATTCCGCGCCGCCTCGGTGAACGACCACAGACCCACGCTCACCTGGTCCCGCCCGCTGCCCCGGCTGCCCAGGACCTCGGGGCTCGCGCCGATGGCGCGATAGATCCGCACCATCCGCGCATCGAACACGCCCACGAAATGGCGCACCCCCAGGCGCGCCATGATTTCGCCCCCGCCCAGCATCAGCGCCGCCGCCACCCGGGGACCGGCCTCCTGCCCCAGACAGAACCGCGTGCACTCCCAGATCAGCGGGCTGGAAATCGCGCCACCCGCCAGATCGGCGAAGACATCGTTGACCATCACCCGCCCCGTCGTCGGCAGAAACCGCATCGACCCGCCATGCAGGCCGTCCGCCTGTTCCCAGATCACATAGAGCGGGTTCAGGCTGTCATAGACGTCGCGCTCCTCCCCCTGCGCATCCACCGTCACCGGCCAGCCCATCCGGCGGGCAAACTGGTCTGCCCGGTCGGTGAACATGGAATGCGCAAGCGTCGGGAAGTCACCCAGCTGATCGGCATAAAGATAGCGCAGCATGTCGGTCACTCCCATCTGGCGCAGAAGGAGTGACCATTAGGCAGGCTGGATTAAGCTCTGATGGAACCGCCAGCCGGGGCGGTAACGCCTTGTTCAGACCACGATCAATCCGAAACCGATGGCCCGCGCCACCGCATGGGTCGTGTTCAGCGCGCCCAGCTTGAAGCGCGCGCTTTCGATATAGACCCGCAGCGTATGCTCCGAGATCGACAGCGTCTCGGCCACCTGCGCGCGGCTATAGCCCATTGCCAGCAGGGTCATCGCGTCGATTTCCCGTGGCGACAATTGGCGCGACTGCTCCGGCGTGCGGTTCGGCTCAAACTCCAGCGCCTTCCGGTTCATGAAATGCGCCAGCAGGATCAGATCGCGGCTGTGCTGCTCCGTCAACCTGGCCCAGGTCTCGTCGTCGCAGGTGTGATTGGCCGTGAATAATGCGAACTGTCCATTCGGCCCCCGGATCGGAATCGAATAGCCCTGGTTGCCAACCCCGTGTTCATGCGCATCCAGCAGAAACTCGCGTGCCGCCTTCGACGACCAGTCCAGCCGTTTCCAGTCAACCGGGTGAAACCGCTGGAAACAGCCTATTACCACCGGGTCCACGCGGATGTAGTTCCGCGCGAGATAGCGGTCGGCCCAGGCCAGCGAATAGGTGCCGCAGCCGTATTGGTCTCCCTTCGCATCGACCCAGTGATAGACCACGTGGTCGATGCCGAATACGTCCCGGATCGCGTAGACGACCCTGAAAAGATCCTCAAGCGCGCTGGCTTGCTCCAATCGCCGAAGAATCTGATCCAGGTTGTCCGAGTTCGCCATTCACGTGCACTTGTCCGGCCCGCGACGCGATCTCCGCGGCCGCGACCAAGGTTGTGTCTTCCAGTTGTTCCGCCAGGGCCGACAGGTCATTGGCCACGGCGAAGGATTTCAAGTCTGCAAGTACGTCGAGTATCCAGTCGCATTGCATGGCCAAAATCTCCCGGAAAGGATTAACAAGTCGTTAAGTAAAACGATAACACGCCCGAAACCGCGTAAATATTCGCTGCTTTCACTTCCCCAGAAATGGCGAGGCCCGCCAGACCAAGTGTCTGATAACCCGTCGCCTGTCCCAGAAAAGAAGAAACCCGCGAACCGGCCAGGCGATTCGCGGGTTCCGCTTTCAGGTCAGCTCGCGCCTCAGCGGCGCATGTCGAGCGCCTCTTCCAGCGTGCGCAGCCCCGTGGTCGGGGCCTGCACCAGCACCGACATGTTGCCGGGCTTGTGCTCGTTCTTCAGCATCTTCATATGCGCCTGCGGCAGGTCGGCCCAGGTAAAGACCTCCGACATGCAGGGATCCAGCCGCCGCTCGACCATCAGCTTGTTCGCCGCGCTGGCCTGCTTGAGGTGCGCGAAATGGCTGCCCTGCAGGCGCTTCTGGTGCATCCACATGTAACGGACGTCGAAGGTGCAGTTGAATCCGCTTGTCCCCGCGCAGATCACCACCATGCCGCCCTTCTTCACCACCAGCGACGACACCGGGAAGGTCGCCTCGCCGGGATGCTCGAACACCATGTCGACCGAGACGCCCTTGCCGGTGATCTCCCAGATCGCCTTGCCGAACTTGCGCGCCTCTTTCAGCCACTCGTTGTATTCCGGCGTATTGACCGTGGGCAGCTGGCCCCAGCACTTGAAGTCCTTCCGGTTGATCACGCCCTTGGCGCCCAGATCCAGCACGAACTGCCGCTTGCTCTCGTCGCTGATCACGCCGATGGCATTCGCCCCCGCCGTGTTGATCAACTGGATCGCATAGGACCCCAGACCGCCCGAGGCACCCCATACCAGCACGTTCTGGCCCGGCTGCAGGTCATGCGGCGGATGGCCGAACAGCATCCGGTAGGCGGTCGCCAGCGTCAGCGTATAGCAGGCCGATTCCTCCCAGGTCAGGTGCTTGGGCCGCGGCATCAGCTGCTGGCTTTGTACCCGCGTGAACTGGGCAAAGGATCCGTCCGGCGTCTCGTATCCCCAGATGCGCTGGCTCGGCGAATACATCGGATCGCCGCCGTTGCATTCCTCGTCGTCGCCGTCGTCCTGGTTGCAGTGCACGACCACCTCGTCGCCCACCTTCCAGCGCTTCACCTTGTCGCCCACCGCCCAGACGATGCCCGAGGCATCGGAGCCGGCGATGTGATAGGGCTGCTTGTGGCCATCGAAGGGGCTGATCGGCTTGCCAAGCGCAGCCCAGACGCCGTTATAGTTCACGCCCGCCGCCATCACCAGGATCAGCACCTCGTTGCTGTCCAGCGTCGGCACGTCCACGACTTCCTGCACCATGGCGGTGTCCGGCTCGCCATGCCGCTCCTTGCGGATCGCCCAGGCGTACATCTGTTTCGGCACAAAGCCCAGCGGCGGGATCTCTCCCATCTCGTACAGGTCTTTCTCCGGTGCCTCGTAGGGCGCGATGTCGGGATGCGTGTCCAAAGCCATGCGGCCTCCTTGCCATTGCTGTGGTGCCGCGCTGCAGAATCAGCCGGCGTTTCGCCCGAGATACGAGGTTGCGCGCAACATTGCAATATTATGACCGTGCGATCTTGAAACTTTATGACCCAGCAGTTGCAGAAATTTCCTTCGCAGGCGCAGAAAGATGCGCTTCGCTTTCCGGCAGCAGATGCCGGATCGAATTGGCATAGAACTCCAGCACCGCCCGCTCCGCGCTCACCGGTGCAAACCGCCCTTCCGTCTCGACGATCAGCCGCCGTTCGGCCAGCAGCCGCAGCGCATAGTCCACGGCATAGGCATTGTCGTCGCGGGCGATATGCACATGCGCGCCCGGCATCGCATCGGTCAGCGCGGTGAACCCCGAAACCAGCGCGTCCCGGTTCAGCGGCCCCTCCCGCAGCAGCAGCTCTGCCACCACCGGCACCGGCAGCACCGGCACGATCGCCCCGATCCGCCGCATCAGCTCTGCCGCCAGCGCGTCCGGCGCAACCCCCGCCTCGGCCCGGAACCTGGCCAGCGACAGCGGCGCGCCGAAACTCACCGCGGCATAGCCGAAGCGGTGAAACCGCCCCGTCACCCGCAGCCACAGCTGCCGCAGCGCGCTCCAGGCCACCACGCCCAGCCCCGCATCGAACCGGTGCGCCGGGTCGCGCGCGGCGGCGATCAGGTTCCTGTCCTCCAGCACCCGGTCGTAATTCAGCCCGACCGGCACGAACACCACATCGCGCCGGGCCGGATCGACGCCGTCCAGGATGTATTTCAGCAGCCCCAGCTTCGGCGCCATCAGCGCCCCGGTCCGCGACAGGCCGCCCTCGGGGAACATCGCCTGTGTCACCCCCGCCTCGGTCGCCAGCTGCACATAGCGCGCCAGCACCCGCCGGTACAGCTCGTTGCGTGACTTGCGCCGGATGAAATAGGCCCCCATTGCCCGGATCAGCCGCGACAACGGCCAGACCTGCGCCCATTCCCCCACCGCATAGGACAGGGCCGAACGTTCGGCGGCGAGATAGGTCACCAGCACGTAATCCATGTTCGACCGGTGGTTCATCACGAAGATCACCGTCGCGTCCGGGTCGATCCCGCTCAGCCCCTCGTCCGCGTAGTGCCCCAGCCGGACGCGGTACAGCGCATTCGACAGAAACCGCGCCAGCCGGATCGCCACCCCGAAATAGGCCGAGGCGCTGAACGACGGCACGATCTCGCGCGCATAATCCCGCGCCAGTTCCGCCGCCACGTTCTCGGGAACGCCCTCGGCTTTCGCGTGATCCGCCACCGCCTGCATCACCTGCGGATCGTAGAACAGCCGCTGGATCATGTCATAGCGCCGCGCCAGCTTGAACGGCTGGATCGGCCGCTCCAGCCGCTGGTTCAGCCGCGCCACCACCCGCTCCAGCCGCCGCCGGAAGAACCAGCGTACCGAGGGAAACAGGAAATGCGAAGCAAAGGTGACGCCCGCAAAAAGCAGGATCAGCACGAAAAGCCACAGAGGGACGGCAACGGTCGTGGTCATATCCGTTTGTTGCAAGGCCGACAGGCGTCGTAAACCTTTATCGCTCACCCAGTGAACGCTTTCGCCGCGCACGGTCCATGCCGCAGCGCAGCGAATTGACATTTACAGATCATTTCTGCTTAGAAGCTTTCAGCGCAATATTATTACCCAACCGAAAGGCCGTCAGATGACCGAGATCCAGAAGGACAAACCCTGGCTGATCCGCACCTACGCCGGGCATTCCACCGCCCAGGCCTCGAACGCCCTCTACCGCAGCAACCTCGCCAAGGGGCAGACCGGGCTTTCGGTGGCCTTCGACCTGCCCACCCAGACCGGCTATGACAGCGACCATGTCCTCGCCCGCGGCGAGGTCGGCAAGGTCGGCGTGCCCGTCTCGCACCTCGGCGACATGCGCACCCTGTTCAGGGACATTCCCCTCGAACAGATGAACACCTCGATGACGATCAACGCCACCGCGCCCTGGCTGCTGGCCCTCTATATAGCGGTGGCCGAGGAACAGGGCGCCGACATCACGAAACTGCAAGGCACCGTCCAGAACGACATCATCAAGGAATACCTCAGCCGCGGCACCTATATCTGCCCGCCGAAACCCTCGCTGAAACTGATCGCCGACGTGGCCGAATATTGCTATTCGAACGTTCCGAAATGGAACCCGATGAACGTCTGTTCCTATCACCTGCAAGAGGCGGGCGCCACGCCGGAACAGGAACTCGCCTTTGCCCTCGCCACCGCCCAGGCCGTGCTCGACGCCCTGAAAGACCGCGTGCCGGAACAGGATTTCCCGGTGCTCGTCGGCCGGATTTCCTTCTTCGTCAACGCGGGCATCCGTTTCGTCACCGAGATGTGCAAGATGCGCGCATTCGTCGAACTCTGGGACGAGATCTGCGAAACCCGCTACGGTATCGCCGACGAAAAGATGCGCCGCTTCCGCTACGGCGTGCAGGTCAACTCCCTTGGCCTGACCGAACAGCAGCCCGAAAATAACGTCTACCGCATCCTGCTGGAAATGCTCGCGGTAACGCTCTCGAAGAATGCCCGCGCCCGCGCTGTGCAATTGCCCGCCTGGAACGAGGCACTGGGCCTGCCCCGCCCCTGGGATCAGCAATGGTCGATGCGGATGCAGCAGATCCTCGCCTACGAGACCGACCTGCTGGAATACGGCGATCTCTTCGACGGCAGCCCGGTTGTCGCCGCGAAAGTCGCCGCATTGAAGGAAGGCGCGCGCTCGGAATTGGCGAACCTCGACAGCATGGGCGGCGCGGTCTCGGCCATCGAATACATGAAATCCCGCCTGGTCGAGAGCAATTCCGACCGCCTTTCCCGGATCGAGGCTGGCGAAACCACTGTCGTCGGCGTCAACAAGTTCACCACGACCGAAGCCTCGCCGCTGATGACCGGCGACGGCGGCATCATGGTCGTCGACCCGGCTGTCGAACAGGACCAGATCGACCGCCTGACCGACTGGCGCGCGACCCGCGACAATGACGCCGTACAGAAGGCGCTGACCGCCCTGCGCGAGGCCGCCCGCAGCGGCGCCAACGTGATGGCGCCCTCCATCGCCGCCGCAAAGGCCGGGGCCACCACCGGCGAATGGGCCGAGGTGATGCGCCAGGCCTTCGGCACCTATCGCGGCCCCACCGGTGTCTCGGGCTCGCCCTCCAACCGCACCGAAGGTCTGGACGACCTGCGCGCCGCCGTGGATACCGTCAGCGACAAACTCGGCCGTCGCCTGAAATTCCTGGTCGGCAAACCCGGGCTCGACGGTCATTCAAACGGCGCCGAACAGATTGCAAGCCGGGCGCGCGATTGCGGAATGGACATTACCTATGACGGCATCCGCATGACTCCCGATGAAATTGTTAACAAGGCAAAAGAAGAAAACGCCCATGTCGTCGGACTTTCCATTCTCTCGGGCAGCCACGTTCCGCTTGTCGAAGATGTTCTGGAAAAAATGAAAACGGCCGGTCTGGGGCATATCCCCTTGATCGTGGGCGGAATCATCCCCGAAGACGATGCGCGGAAACTCGCCGGTCTCGGAGTCGCCAGGGTCTACACACCGAAGGATTTCGAGCTAAACACAATCATGATGGATATCGTAGCGCTCGTTAACCAAGAATTAATCGCCGCGTAATAGCCGACACAAATTAGATCATGAAAATCGGCTAAAAATCGGCTAAAAATCGGCTAATGGCACAATGTCGGTCACAAACTGACGCTAATCAACGTCAAATAGGGAAATAAGGGAAAAATAAGAATGGATCTGCAGAGTATGTCGCGCAAGGAACTGATGAAGTTGCGCGACGACATCGACAAAGAGCTGGTCGCCGCTGAAGAGCGCGAGCGGCGTGATGCGCTGAAAGCGGCTGAAGAAGCCGCCGCCAAATACGGCTTTTCGCTGGGCGAACTCGGCGTGGCAGGAAACAAACGTGGCAATGCCCGCGACCGCCGCGCGAAATCCAGCCCGAAATACCGTAATCCTGCAGACCCCAAACAAACTTGGACCGGCATGGGCCGAAAACCTCAGTGGATCCACGACGCGATCGCCAAAGGCACCGATCTGTCGACGTTGGAAATCTAAGGCCGGTCTTGCAATGACCATTCACATCGGGGCGCGCCCGGAAGACATCGCCGAAACGGTTCTCATGCCGGGCGATCCCTACCGGGCCCGCTGGGCCGCCGAAACCTTCCTGACCAGCCCCCGGCTGGTCAACGAAGTCCGTGGAATGCTGGGCTATACCGGCATGTGGAACGGCCACCCGGTGACAATCCAGGGATCGGGCATGGGAATGCCCTCCCTCTCGATCTACGCAAACGAGCTCATCCGCGACTACGGCGCGCAGACGCTCATCCGCATCGGCTCCTGCGGCGCGATGCAGGAACGCGTCAAGGTCCGCGACGTCATCCTCGCGATGACCGCCAGCACCGTCGCCACCCCCTCCAGCAGCCTGTTCCGCGAACTCCACTTCGCCCCCTGTGCCGACTGGTCGCTCCTGCGCGCCGCGGTAACGGCTGCCGAGGCGAAGGGAACGCCGCTGCACGTCGGCGGCATCTACTCCTCCGACACCTTCTACGACGAACGCCCCGATCTGAACGAACAGATGACCCGCCATGGCATCCTCGGCGTCGAGATGGAGGCGGCAGAGCTCTACACCCTCGCCGCCCGCCACTGCCGGCGCGCGCTGGCGGTGCTGACGGTCTCCGACCACCTCCTGACGGGCGAGGCCCTGCCCTCCAACCAGCGCGAACAGTCCTTCGGCGACATGGTCGAAATCGCCCTCACCGCCGCCTTCGCCTGACACCCGCGCCTCCGGCCCGAGTCCGTTTGCGCACAGCCCCGATGGTGCTAGGCTGCCTGTCAGATTGGGTAGGAGGTAATTTCATGAAATTGACAACACGGATTCTCCCCGTCGCCGCTCTGGCGATTTGCGCAACCGGCGCCGCGCTGGCCCAGGACAGCCAGTGCGAAGAACGCGGCACCAACGGCATGGTCACGCTGGTGCTCTGCCCGCAGGGGTCGCCTGTCGAAGTCTTTCAGGCAGCCGGCAGCGCCGCCTGCGGCGAACGCATGCCCTGCGGCGCCTGGATCTGGACCGACGCGGCGGATGTCCCCGAAACCGCGCCGGACAGCCACGACAAGCTGACACAGTCACAGGTGCAAAGCGCCAAGGCGATCTGGATCAACGAGAAAAAACAGCTGATCGTTCTAGAGAAGAAGTGACAAAAAAAGGAGCCGCGAACCGCGGCTCCTTTCCTTGTTCGCAGGGCCGTAAGTGTCAGGCAGCCTGACGGCGGCGACGGCCGACAAAGCCGAAGATGGCCAGACCACCGGCCAGCAGCGGCAGGGCTGCCGGAACCGGGATCGGATCCGGGTCCACGATCTTCTGCACTTTGCGCTGGATCGCCGAATCATAGGCCGAACCAAAGCCCGAGACCTGAAGCACGAAGGCATCATCCAGCGGGTTGGTGATCAGACCGGCGTCACCGATGATGGTCGCACCATCGCCATTGGTGTCGAACCCGAGGCTGGCGAGGAAGGTGTTGTCCGCACCACTTCCGATCGACTCGAAGCTCAGCGAATCCCATCCGGCGGCCTTGAGATCGTTCCGCGCGCTGACTGCATCCGCATTTGCGGTACTGACGCAGCAGGGCTCGCCATCGGTCATCATGTTGACGATGCTCGAGTCGCCCAGCGAACCGAAGGTCGTGCGGACAAGATCGAAGGCCTCTTCATAATCGGTGTTGGTGCCGATGAACGACGCGTTATCGACCGCATTCACCACATCCGTAAGGTCCTGCGCGGTGCTGATCGTCTTGAACACGTCAACACGGGCGTTGGACGCGAACGAGATCACGCCGATACGATAGGTGTTCGCTCCGCCGACCGGGATGTAGGTGCTCAAGGCAGCCGCCAGAGAATCCATTGCGTTATTGTAGTTGGTCGAGCCAACGCTGCCCGACGAGTCCATGATGAACGCCAGGTCGATGTTCGCAGCCTGAGACGAAGTGCCGGTCAGAGCGCCAAGCGCCACGATCCCGGCCGCAATAGTTTTTTTGATCATATTACCCTCCAAAAAATAACCGTCGTGCCTGTCAATCAGGCTACAGACCGCTGCATGTTAGCACGCGGTAACCAAAAATTAACCAGATTTGACGCGCCAAATGTTGAAATTTGTCGAAATCATGGCAAGCAGGGGGCCTTTGTCTGTTATCCTGAACGACGATCCTTGATTTTTCGGCGCTCTGTGCTCATTGGCGAAACGATATGGCGTCTGGCTGCGCACCGCGCTCCACCCCGATTCGCTCAGACCCCATGCGTCCGGTCGTATCCGTTCCGCTTCGGCGGCTGCCAGCCGTCCAGCGCCCCCTCCGCCGGGGCAAAGACCTCGACCAGCAGCGGAAAGCAGGCAGCGGTATCGCTCGAATGCTCGGCGCTGCAATCCCCGCCCGGACAGGCGCTGAGCCCGCCCAACAGGTCGATCTCGGCGAAAAACTCCAGATGATCTCCCGGCCGCACCGGGCTGGCCTTCATGAAATACTGCCCCGTATCGCGGGTGAATCCGGTGCACATGAAGACGTTCAGCACATCGTGCACATGCGGCTCGGCCGCGTGCAGGTCCATGCCGGTATGCGACGCCAGCGCCCGCGTCAGGTTGGAATGGCAGCAGTGGTGATACTGGCTCCCGGCCAGCAGGTTCCCGGTATAGGGATCGCAGCGCGTGCCGATCACGTCATGCACCGACCCGCCAAAGCCGTCGATACCATACCAGCCCAGCGTATCCCCGGTGATCGTCGCCATCGGCCTGAGACTGGGAAAGCTCGACCACATCCGCTCCCCGGTCGTCAAATGCGTGCCATGCAGCGCCCGTGTCTTGCCGGAATAGAACCGCTCAGACAGATCGCGCGCGTTCCACAGGTTCAGATCGCCCACCTGCGGCCCCTCGACCGAGCAAATCCGAAAGAAATGCCCCGCCGGCACTTCGAAACAGCGCGCATCGCGCGGTGACACCAGCACCTCTCCGGTTTTGCGCGCCCCCGCCCGCGCGCGGGCATAAAGCGCCAGATCCGGCGCCGGCAGCGTCTCGTTCGGATAGCAGATCACCGGCCGGATGGCGCGGCGCGCGTCGGCGTCGGGGGGCGGCGTGGTCATGTATTGCTCCTGCCTTGGGTCACCCGCAGTGGAACCCACACCGGTCCGCCGATCAAGGGGTCAGCGCTGCAGAACCTCGACACCCAGCACCGTAGGCAGGTGCTGCGCGATTTCCTCCCAGCTCTCTCCCTCGTCGAAGCTGGCGAAGATGCTGCCGGTATTGGTCCCGAAATACAGCCCTGCGGGCGTGTCGCCATCCACCGCCATCGCCTGCCGCAGCACCGTGAAGAAGCAGTTCTCCTGCGGCAGCCCCGCCCGCTTGTCGGTCCAGGTCGCGCCGCCATCGGTGGTCTTCCACACCGCCGCGCGCGCCTCCGGCGGAAACCGCCCCTGGCTGTCGCCGTTCAGCGGCAGCACCCAGGCGGTCTGCCCGTCGCGCGGATGCACCGCGATCGGAAAGCCGAAGGTCGACGGCAGCCCCTCGGTGATATCGTCCCAGCTGCGTCCGCCGTCCGCCGACCGGAACACCCCGTGGTGGTTCTGCTGATACAGCAGATCGCGCTCCGGGGCGCGGGCAATGTTGTGCACGCAATGCCCGGTCTCGCCATCGCGCGGCGCGGCCGGGTGATCATGGTGCCGATGCGCCTCGGCGTTCGACATGCGGTTGCGCCGCTCCCAGCTTTCGCCGCCATCCTCGGTTGCGAAGACCCCCGAGGACGAGATGCCCAGCCAGATCTTCCGCGCATCCTCCGGGTCGCTCACGATCGAATGCAGCACCAGCCCCGCCGCGCCGGGATTCCAGTTCTCCCGATCCGGGAAATTCGCCAGCGATTCCGACTTCTCCCAGGTCGCGCCGCCATCCGTGCTCATCAACAGCTGCGCCGGCCGCGTCCCGGCATACAGCGTCCCATGCGCATGGTGCAGCGACCAGACCGAATCGGCCAGCCCGTCGAATTTCGTCTCGACCGGCTCCCACTTCATGAAGGCCGCCATCTCGGGGTCATTCGCCGCCCATTCGTCGATCTGCCCCTTCGACAGCCTGGCCACCGTCCAGCTCTGGCCGCCATCCGTCGACCGCCAGACCCCCGCGCCGCTCCACTCTCCGCCGCCTCCGGCCCACAAATTCCCGGTCTCGGGGTCGCCGACGACGTGGTTGATCGGCCAGCCGTCGCAATGCGGGCCGGTCAGGCGCCAGCCCGTGCGGCCCGTGCCGGTCAGCAGGAAGGCACCCTTGGTGGTGCCGATCAGGATGGTGGTGGATTCGCGCATGTCAGGATCTCCTCGCCGCCGAGGTTACCAGCCGACCATCCCGCGATCAATATTAAGTTGATATCCACGTATCTGCGGCACACCCCCGCTCACGGGCTCCGCCCCACCGCCAGCGTCTCCACGTCGATGGCCCAGCGGGTCGGCACCGTCGGGCAGCAGCGCGGATCGTTCGGCCCCGGCATGGTGGTGGTGATATCGACCTGCCCCGCGGTAAACAGCGGATCGCGCGGATCCTGCCCGTAGACCGGCACCAGCCCCTCGAAGTGCCAGCCGTCCGAATACCGCCGATACAGCCCGACGTTCAGCATCACCGCATTGCCGCCGTCGCGGTTGCCGAAATAGTGGAAAATCAGGCTGAGGCTCGCGACACCCGGATCGGGATGATCCGCAAACAGGATCGGCGCCCCGTCGCCGGGTTGAACGTCCAGCGTTGAAGCGGTGAGCGGAGAGAGGAAAGACCAGTCCTGCGCAGCGGCAGGGGAAGAGAGGCCAAGGAAGACAGCGGCAAGGACGTGAAGGATTCTGGACATGCAAGGCTCTGATTCGACGTCCTTGCAGGCTGGTCCTGATCCGCGATTCTGGCAATCAGTTTGCGGCGGGGCCACAGCGTGTGCCGGGCGCAATCCAGTCCGGAGGCACCACATTGGCAACCGCCCTTTCGGGAATTTTATAGGGCGACAGGCTGCGATAACTCCAGCCATAGGCCATGCAATCCTTGAGCATCACCGCATGGAGAGCGAACTGATACTCACGCGGAGCGCTGCGCAGACTGCGGAATAGGCTTTGCTGAACCCAACGATCCGGACCAAACTGCTCAATCGCCAGGTTCCGCTGAGCATCGCCCGCAAAGACGAGGCCGACAGTTCCTCCTATTGCAACCAGCAGCGCGGCGGCGGCCGGCCGCCAGACCTGCGGCACCAGGGCCGCTAGCCGTTTCGCAGGATAGGCGGCGGCAACCGCCCCCACTGCAAGGGCGCCCCAAAGAACGGGGTGCAGATGATCGTGAAAGATCAGCGGGTAGAAGATACCCCAGACCGAACCCGTCAGCAGGACCGCCAGCGCCCAAAGCGCCAGCAGGGCCAGCGCATGGGCGCGATAGCGGATCATACCGCCCGTTCGACCATCATCTTCTTGATCTCGGAGATCGCCTTGGCCGGGTTCAGGCCCTTCGGGCAGGTCCGGGTGCAGTTCATGATGGTATGGCAGCGATACAGCTTGAACGGATCCTCAAGCTGGTCCAGCCGTTCGCCCGTCGCCTCGTCGCGGCTGTCGATGATCCAGCGATAGGCGTGCAGCAGCGCGGCGGGGCCCAGATAGCGGTCGCCGTTCCACCAGTAGCTCGGGCAGGAGGTCGAGCACGAGGCGCACATCACGCATTCATACAGCCCGTCCAGCTTCTTGCGGTCCTCGATGGACTGCCGCCATTCCTTCGCCGGGCGGTTGGTCTTGGTCTCGAGCCAGGGCATGATGCTCGCGTGCTGCGCATAGAACAGCGTCAGGTCGGGGATCAGGTCCTTGACCACCGGCATGTGCGGCAGCGGGTAGATGCGCACGTCGCCCTTGATCTCGTCCAGGCCATAGATGCAGGCCAGCGTGTTGATCCCGTCGATGTTCATCGCGCAGGATCCGCAGATGCCCTCGCGGCAGGACCGGCGGAAGGTCAGCGTCGGATCGATCTCGTTCTTGATCTTGATCAGCGCGTCCAGAACCATCGGCCCGCATTTGTCCATGTCGAGGAAATAGGTATCGACACGCGGGTTGGACGATTCATCCGGGTTCCAGCGGTAGATCTGGAACTTGCGGACATTGGTGGCGCCCTCGGGCTTCGGCCAGGTCTTGCCGGTGACCAGGCGGGAGTTCTTGGGGAGGGTAAATTGGACCATTCCGCGTCTCCTAGATTTTGGCCACGGGGGCCTTTTGACGGATGCAGGCAACCGTTTCCGGCCGCCGCAGGATGTCGTTGACCATGACCACGATGGCCTCGTTCACCCCGGAGACCGAGGCTTTGGCCAATTCGCGCACTTCCATCGCCTGGGCATAGGTGACGATGCACTCGATGGCGGGCGACACCGCTTCCTTCGGAATGCCCGGCACCCGCGTGCCCACCACCTCGGCCACGACCGGGCTGGCCAGGTCGCGCCCGGCCGCATCGGTCCGCGACTCGATGTCGTCGCAGGCCCCCAGACCCAGCGCAACCGCCGCGAGAAGCACCGCGCGGCGCATCAGAACGTCCGCGCCTTGGGAGCGATCTGCTTCATCGAGATGCCGCCCTCGGCCTCGGTCGTCAGCGGCTCCGTGATCACGTCGCGATAGCTCAGCGTCACCTTGTTGCCGTCCACATGGGCGATGGTGTGCTTGCGCCAGTTCTCGTCGTCGCGGGCGCTGTAATCCTCATGCGCATGGGCGCCGCGCGATTCCTTGCGCGCCTCGGCACCAACGATGGTGGCCAGCGCGTTCGGCATCAGGTTGGTCAGCTCCAGCGTCTCCATCAGGTCCGAGTTCCAGATCAGGCTGCGGTCGGTGACATGCAGGTCGTCCAGCTTGGCAGCGATGGCGTCCATCTTCTCGACCCCCTCGGCCAGCGTCTTCGAGGCGCGGAACACCGCGGCGTCGGCCTGCATCGTGCGCTGCATCTCCAGCCGCAGTTCGGCGGTCGGCACACCGCCCTTGGCATTGCGCAGCGCGTCGAAGCGGGCAAAGGCCTTTTCGATGCTCGCCTTGTTCGGCACCGCCGGCTTGGCCTCGCGGTCCACCACCTTGCCGGCGCGGATCGCGGCGGCGCGGCCGAAGACCACCAGGTCGATCAGCGAGTTCGAGCCCAGACGGTTCGCGCCGTGGACCGAGGCACAGCCCGCCTCGCCCACCGCCATCAGCCCGGGCACCTGCGCATTCGGATCCTCGGCGGTCGGGTTGATCACTTCGCCCCAATAGTTCGTCGGAATGCCGCCCATGTTGTAATGCACGGTCGGCAGCACCGGGATCGGCTCCTTGGTCACATCGACGCCCGCGAAGATCTTGGCGCTTTCCGAAATCCCCGGCAGCCGCTCGGCCAGCGCCTCTTTCGGCAGGTGGCTCAGGTTCAGGTGGATGTGGTCGCCATGTTCGCCCACGCCACGCCCCTCGCGGATCTCCAGCGTCATCGAACGCGACACATAATCCCGCGGCGCCAGATCCTTGTAGGTCGGCGCATAGCGCTCCATGAACCGCTCGCCTTCCGAGTTGGTCAGGTATCCGCCCTCGCCCCGCGCGCCCTCGGTGATCAGGCAGCCCGAGCCATAAATGCCCGTCGGGTGGAACTGCACGAACTCCATGTCCTGCAGCGCAAGCCCCGCCCGCGCCACCATCCCGCCGCCGTCACCGGTGCAGGTATGGGCGGAGGTCGCGCTGAAATAGGCCCGGCCATAGCCGCCGGTCGCCAGCACGGTCATCTTGGCGTTGAACACATGCATCGTGCCATCGTCGAGCTTCCAGCAGACGACACCCTGGCAGGCGCCATCCTCGCTCATGATCAGATCGATGGCGAAATATTCGACATAGAACTCGGCCTTCTGCTTCAGGCTCTGGCCGTACAGCGTGTGCAGGATCGCGTGCCCCGTCCGGTCCGCCGCCGCGCAGGTGCGCTGCACCGGGGGGCCTTCGCCGAACTCGGTGGTGTGCCCGCCGAAGGGCCGCTGATAGATCTTGCCCTCTTCGGTCCGCGAGAAGGGAACGCCATAGTGCTCCAGCTCGTACACCGCCTTGGGGGCCTCGCGCGCGAGGTATTCCATCGCGTCGGTATCGCCCAGCCAGTCCGACCCCTTCACGGTGTCGTACATGTGCCACTGCCAGTTGTCCGGCCCCATGTTCGACAGGCTGGCCGCGATGCCGCCCTGTGCCGCCACGGTATGCGAGCGGGTCGGAAAGACCTTGGTCACGCAGGCGGTGCGCAGGCCCTGTTCGGCCATGCCCAGCGTCGCCCGCAGTCCCGCGCCGCCGGCGCCGACCACGACAACGTCATAGTCGTGGGTTTCATATGCGTAAGCAGCCATTTCTGTTGCTCCGGTCTTTAAAGGGCGAGTTTGGCGATGGCGTAGACGCCGGTCGCCGCGATGGCATAGGCGAGGCACGTCACCAGGATAAAGGTCAGCCGGCCGGCGACCCCGTGGATATAGTCGTCGATCGCCATCTGCGCGCCGTTCTTGAAGTGGACCATGCCCACCCACAGCGTCAGCGCCGCAACGATGGCCGGGAACGGCTGCGCGTAATAGGCCACGACCTCTTCATAGGACGACCCCAGGATCGACCCGAAGGTGAAGACGAACAACGGCACGAGGATGATCAGCGCAACCGAGCTGATCTGCATCGACCAGTGATGCGCGGTCCCGGACTTGGCCGATCCGAGGCCCACGGCGCGCTTGCGGTCGGTGAGGTAACGCATGGCGGCTCTCCTTACACGACGATGACGGTCAGCACGGTCAGCACGACCGAGCCGATGAGGACGATCCAGCTCAGCCGGTCGGCGGCGTCCATCTCCAGACACCAGCCCTGATCCCAGATCAGGTGCCGGACACCGGCCAGCGCGTGATACCAGAGGCCCAGCGTGGACAGCAGCAGGATCACATCGCCCAGGGGGCTCGTCAGCACCCAGTTCGCCGTCTCGAAGTAATCCGAACCGGTCGAGGCGGCCAGCAGCCACCAGGCGATCAGCAGCGCGGTCACGATCATGGCGTTGCCGGTGATCCGGGTCAGGATCGAGGTGATCGAGTTGATCTGGAACCGGTAGTACTTCCCGAGCATGAAGGGCGACAGCGGGCGATTGCCCGGATTTGCATCGGCCATGATGGCTCCTTTCCGGTTGGCTGCCTCGTTATTATCCCATTTTACGCCAGTGTCACGGGGGGCGCGGGCCGGAATCCGTGGTATTTTGGCCGGTTCCGTCACTTTCGCGGCAAAATGTGATCACGCACCCGTTTCATGTGATCACTGAAACCGGGCGAATGAATCCGACTGAAATCGTTCGATTTACTGGCTGCAGGCCACAGCTCGCGGCGCATCCGCGCGCGCTCCGGCCGGCATCGCGATGTCAGGTGGGGGGTGAGTCGCCGCGCGCCCCTCGGGCCGCGCGAAAACGGCCGCGCCCTCGGGCGCGGCCGGATCGGTCCAGGCCTCAGCGGATGTTGAAGCTGGTATCCAGCGACAGGACAAAGGTCCCGTCGTTGATGTCGTTGTCGTGCCAGGCGCCGGTGATCCCGACGTTGTCGTTGATCGCGTAGGTCGCGCCGATGTTCCAGTATTTCTGGCCACCGTTGGAAATCGACCCGTATTCGCCCGCCACGCCGAACTTGTCGTTGATCGCATATTCGAAGTTGAAGCTGCTATCGACGTAATCCGCCACCGGATCATGCGCGAAGGCCAGGCCCAGAGCCAGGCTGTCGGTGACCGCATAGCCGAAGGACACAAACGCCTCGCCGCAGCAGTCCACGCTCGGATTGCGGTAGTAATAGCGGACATAGCCCAGGTCATAGCTGAACTTGCCGACCTCGCCGCGATAGCCGATGGTGACGTCGACTTCGATGTCGCTGCCGGTGATCAGGTCATCGGTGTTCGAGGCCCAGAGGTTCAGATACAGGCCGCGGTATTCGGCTTCGAGCCAGGGCTGGAAGGCCGCGCCGGTGGTCTGCTCCACGCCTGACGAGACATAGCGGCTCACAAGGCTGAAACCGCCGGTGATGGTCAGGTCCTGGGCCGACGCCAGACCGGGCGCCGCGAGGCCGGAAGCCAGCACGGAAGCCGCAAGAAATTTACGCATTTTTTCCCCATTCATATGTAGCGTATGTTTCGGAATAGCTGCCGGCCCGGCATTGGCGAAAGAGGCTACGTGCGGCGGTGGCATCCGCGAGATAAAATATACCGGAAACGCGGGACAATCGCCTGTTTTTGCGACACTTCCCCCGACCCGCGACAAGAATGTCACAGCAATTGAATCGTCTCAGACCGGAATCAGCGCCCAGTAATCGAGATCCAGCAGAACGCCCGGCAGATACTTCCCGCCCGCGTCTTTCAGCTGCCCCACCGACCCGTCCGAGGTGGCGACCAGGCGCAGCCGGATCGCGCCCACACCGGGGGCCGAGGTTTCGGCGGTATCCAGCACCTCCGACCAGGCCTTGACCGTCGTCCCGGCGAAACAGGGGTTGGCATGGGCCCCGCCGTTCAGCCCGACGATCATCTGAGCATTGGCCAGCCCGTTGAACGACAGCGCCCGCGCCATCGAGATCACGTGCCCGCCATAGATCAGCCGCTTGCCGTCCTCGCGGAAGGTGGCGTCGAAATGCACCTTGGCGGTGTTCTGCCACAGCCGCGTGGCGATCATGTGCTCGGCTTCCTCGATGGTCACGCCGTCCACGTGGTCGATCACCTCGCCCACCGCATAATCGCCCAGCCGGTGCGGCTCGCCCGCCAGCGCGAAATCGTAGCCGCTGAAATCCAGCCCCTCGGGCACCGCCAGCGTCTCGGGCCCGACGACCTTGGCCAGCTCGGGCACCACCGCCTCGGGCGCGGGCGCGTCCAGGTCGTTCTTGCGCACCATCACCCAGCGCACATAGTCCATCACCGTCTCGCCGCGCTGGTTCAGCCCGCGTGTGCGCACATAGACCACCCCGGTCTTGCCGTTCGAATTCTCCTTCAGCCCGATCACCTCGGACACCGAATTCAGCGTATCCCCCGCCATCACCGGCAGCCGCCAGCGCCCCTCGGCATAGCCCAGATTGGCCACGGCGTTCAGCGATACATCCGGGACCGTCTTGCCAAAGACGATGTGAAAGGCCGCCAGATCGTCCAGCGGCGACGCCGCCAGCCCGCAGGACCGGGCGAACGCGTCCGAGGAATACAGCGCATGCCGCGCCGGATAGAGCGCATGATACAGCGCCCGCTCGCCCCCCGACACCGTGCGCGGCACGGCATGGGTCAGCACCTGCCCAACGCGGTAATCCTCGAAGAAACGTCCTGGGTTCGTCTTGGCCATTCTACTGCTGTCCCAGTTTCATCTCGGGGCTGTAGGGCGCGTCGATATCCTTGGTCACCGCCTGCCCGCAGCGCATCACGCCCCGCGCGGCATCGAAGGCATAGGTCGGCGTGCCATACAGCGTCCACCCCTTCGACAGGGCGTCCGACACCTTGTGGCAAAAGGCCGAGGTATCGTCCTCGGTCAGCAGGCGATAGATCGTGGTCATGACGGGAAAGGTTTCACTCCAAGCCAGATGTGGATGCCGACAACCAGCGCATAGACCACCACCGTGATCACCGCCAGCACGACGATCTTGCGCGCAGGCGCCGGCGGTGGCGGCGTCCAGACCGGTTCGGCGCGGTTAATGGCGATCACCTCGACCACCGCCCAGGCCAGCATCGCCCCGAACAGCACGACCGAGGCCAGATCGCCGTTCACCAGCAGGTGCGCCACCGCCCAGATCTTGACCGAAGTCAGCTGCGGATGCCGGATCTTCGTCGCTGGCCAGACCTTGCCGCCCCGGATCTGGCTCGATCCGAAGGTCCAGACCGCAAGCAGCATCAGCAGGTTGTTGACGTGCCACAGCCAGGTCGGCGGGAACCACAGGTGGATCAGATCGGCCCAGCGATAGCCCAGCACGATCAACACCAGCGCCACCAGCAGCGCCAGCGCCACGGGCCCGCGCCCCTTGTCGCCCATCGCGGCCCGGCGCGCCGGCGCCAGCCGTTTGAACAGATGCGCGCCCCACCAGAGCGCGATCCCGATGATCAGAAGTGCGAACCCCATGCTGGCCTACCCCGCTTGCATCGCCTCGATTGCCTCCGCTTTTGCCAGCACTTCACGGGCCGTGGCAACATGAAGGTTTTCGACGATGCGTCCATCCACCACCGCAACCCCCTGCCCCGAGGCGCGGGTTTCCTCATAGGCGGCGATCTGGCGGCGGGCCAGATCGACCTCGGCCTCGGACGGCGAATAGGCCGCATTGGCTACGGCGATCTGCGCCGGATGGATCAGCGTCTTGCCGTCGAACCCCATGTCGCGGCCCTGATCGCACTCGGCCTTCAGGCCCTCTTCATCGAGATACGCGTTATACACCCCGTCCACGATGACCCGCCCCTCGGCCTTGGCGGCCAGCAGGCACAGGCCCAGCGCGGTCAGCATCGGCTCGCGGTCGGCGCGGAACCGGGTCTGCAGTTCCTTGGCCAGGTCGTTGGTGCCCATGACCATGCCCTGCAGCATCGGATGCGCCGCGATGGCGGCGGCGTTCAGCATCCCCCGAGGCGTCTCCATCATCGCCCAGATCGGCAGATCGCCGGTGATCTCGGCCAGCGCGTCCAGATCGGCGGTTCCCCCCACCTTGGGCAGCAACACCGCGTCGGCGGACATCCCCGCCACGGCCTCGGCATCGTCGCGGCCCCATTCGGTGTCGAACCCGTTGATCCGCACGATCCGCAGCCGGTTGCCAAACCCGCCCTTCTCCAGCTCGGCCTTCAGCGTCGCCCGCGCATTCACCTTCTCCTCGGGCGTCACCGCGTCTTCCAGATCGAAGATGATCGCATCGGCGGCCAGGCTGCGGGCCTTCTCAAGCGCGCGCTCTTTCGAGCCGGGGATATACAGAACGGAACGGCAGGGGCGGGTGCGGGGGTCCATCGGGGCTCCTCAGATTGTGCGACGTCCGGCGGGCGGGGCCCTGCCCCGAATCCGCCGCGCCGCAGCATGGTCGCAATCGTCCCGCGCCTGCAAGACCGGATAGTGGATAAAATTCGCGGCGTCGCGCGCGGCGTTAACCGTTCCTCAGCATGGCAGGGGCAAGCTTGGCGCGCCGTATCCACCTTCAAGGGCCGGCCCGCTCAGGCCAGCGGGCAAACGGACAGCGGATTCGACGTGAGTGAACATCGGCCTGTCCCCTGGCGCACCGGGTTTCCGGCGGGCCTGACCGGGCGGACAGCCTCGCAAAAGGGTATGACCCATGAAAACAGCACTGTTCCACAGCACGATCGCGCTGACCCTGCTGGCCCTGACCGCCGCACCGTCCAGCGCCCAGCAGACCCAAAACTGCGCGCCGCGCGACGTCGTGGTCGAACGCCTGGCCGACGGCTATGGCGAGTCGCGCCAGAGCATCGGCATCGGCGCCCAGGGCGCCGTGGTCGAGGTCTTCGCTTCCACCGACACCGGCACCTGGACGATCACCGTCACCACCCCCGCCGGGCTGACCTGCCTCGTCGCCTCGGGCCAGTCCTTCGAGGCGCTGGCCGAAGGTCCGCCGCCCAAGGGCAACGACGCCTGAACCGGGGCGCGCTCAGCTCAGCGCGTCCCAGATCAGCTTGGTCCCGGTCAGCGTCAGCAGCACATAGGTGATCGCGAAGAACAGCCGCTCCGGCACCCGCCGATGGGCCACCACCCCCAGCCAGACCCCGAGCAGGGCGAAGGGCGCCAGCAGCAGGTTGGCCTTCGCCGTCTCGGCGGTGAAAAGCCCGAGATAAAGGTACGGCGGAAACTTCACGATATTTATGATCCAGAACACCAGCACCGTGGTCGCCTGGAACTCTGTCTTGGGCAGCCGCCGCGACAGAAGATAGATCGCCACCGGCGGTCCGCCCGCGTGGCTCACAAAGCTGGTGAATCCCGCGAAGGCCCCTGCAATCGCCCCGCCCCAGGCCGGCATCGGCCGCGCCGCGGGGCGGACCAGCCCGTATTTGCGCGCTCCCTGCCAGGCCACGAAGGCCAGGGCGATCACTCCGATAAGCAGCTTGAACAGATCGGGCGAGGCGACGCGATACAGCCACCCTCCCAGCGCCAGCCCGGGCAGCGCGCCCAGGATCAGCAGCAGGGCCGCCCCGCTGTTCCACTTGCGCCAATAGGCCCGCATGGTCGCCAGATCCATCAGCATCAGCAGCGGCAGCATGATGCCCAGCGCCAGCCCCGGCGCCACAAGCAGCGCCAGAATCAGCGAGGCGACAAACCCCGCCCCGCCACCGAAACCACCCTTGGACATGCCCGCGAAAACCACCGCCGGGCCCGCGACGGCAAAAAAGCTCCAGGTCAGTTCCAGCACCCGCGCGCCCCGCTTTTGAATTTTCCTCGGGCAGCATTAACGAAGTTGCAGCACTTGCGACAGAGACTGTGCAGACCTATGCTGCACCGCAGAAGCCTGCACCCCGCCCTTGCACACCGGGTCGGAACGATCTACGCAACGCGCGGATTTCATCGGGACGGAGAAAATTCCATGGCCAGACCCAAAATTGCCCTGATCGGCGCCGGACAGATCGGCGGAACGCTCGCGCACCTCGCAGCGATCAAGGAACTCGGCGACGTCGTTCTCTTCGACATCGCCGAAGGCACCCCCCAGGGCAAGGCGCTCGACATCGCCGAGTCCGGCCCTGCGGAAGGCTTCGACGCCGTGCTCAAGGGCACCAACTCCTACGCCGACATCGCCGGCGCGGATGTCTGCATCGTCACCGCCGGCGTGCCGCGCAAGCCGGGGATGAGCCGGGACGACCTGCTGGGCATCAACCTCAAGGTCATGAAGTCGGTGGGCGAGGGCATCCGCGATCACGCGCCCGACGCCTTCGTCATCTGCATCACCAACCCGCTCGACGCGATGGTCTGGGCGCTGCGCGAATTCTCGGGCCTGCCGCACGAAAAGGTCTGCGGCATGGCCGGCGTGCTCGACTCGGCCCGCTTCCGCCACTTCCTCGCCGTCGAATTCGGCGTTTCGATGCGCGACGTCACCGCCTTCGTGCTCGGCGGCCACGGCGACACGATGGTGCCGCTTGCGCGCTACTCCACCGTCGGCGGCATCCCGCTGCCCGACTTGGTCAGCATGGGCTGGACCACACAGGACAAGCTCGACGCGATCATCCAGCGCACCCGCGACGGCGGCGCCGAGATCGTCGGCCTGCTCAAGACCGGCTCGGCCTTCTACGCCCCCGCCACCAGCGCGATCGAGATGGCCGAGGCCTATCTCAAGGACCAGAAGCGCGTCCTGCCCTGTGCGGCCTATGTCGACGGCGCCCTGGGCCTCAAGGGCATGTATGTCGGCGTGCCAACCGTGATCGGCGCCGGCGGTGTCGAAAAGGTCATCGACATCAAGCTCTCCAAGGACGAACAGGCGATGTTCGACCATTCGGTCAACGCGGTGAAGGGTCTTGTCGAGGCCTGCAAGGGCATCGATTCCTCCCTGGCCTGATGACCGCACCGGCATAACCGGTTAGGATTGCAGGGCGCCCCCCACGGGCGCCCTGTTTCGTTTCCGGAGGACCGAATGACCCGTCTGCTCTGCATGATCGCCCTGCTGCTGCCCGGCCTGGCGCAGGCCCAGGACGATATCTCGGCCAGCATCGCCTCCCGCGGCCTGGCCGCCGTCGAGGCCGACCTCGCTGCTTTGCCCGCGCCCGATGCCACCCAGCGCTTCGCCCTCGGCGGCGTCCGCTTCCTCGGCGCCATCGAGGCCGCGCTGCAACTGCGTTGGCGCCTCGGCCTCTCGGGCCGCACCATGGACCTGCCCGTGCTGCGCCTGCCCGTCGCCGAAAACCCGACACCCGAACCCTTCGACCCGCATTTCGTCGAAACCCTCGCCGCCGACCTGCTGGCCCGGATGGAAGCCGCCGGCACCCCGCTCGACACCATCACCGACAGCGACGCCGTGGCCCTGCGCATCGATCTCGCCGACCTCTGGTTCGACGTGAACATGAACGGCGCGCGCGACACCGGCGAGGGCGTGATCGAGATCGCCGCCGGCACCGTCCTGCCCCGCCGCTTCAACAACGACCAGACCGCCGCGCCCGTCATCCGCTTCGACACCGCCGACGCGGCCTGGCTCAACGCCTATACCCACATGCTCTCCACCGCCGCCGAACTGGTGCTGGCCTACCCGCCCGGCGACGCGGTGGCCGAGGTCGGCCAGGCTGCCAGGGCGATGCAGGAGGTGGCGGGCGACGCGCCCCCGGTCAACGCGCTGGCCTATATGTTCGAGGATGAGGTCGACGCCGTCGCCGCGCTGCTCCTCGCCCTGCGGCAGGAACCCAAGGCCGACCACACCCGCGCCACCCGCGCCCACGCGCTGGAAACCATCCGCCTGAACCGGCTGTTCTGGGCCCGGCTCGACGCCGAGACCGACAACGAATCCGAATGGATCCCGAACGCCCGCCAGACCTCGGCGCTCGGCATCGCGCTCCCGGCCGAAGTGGCGACCGCCTGGCAGGCCGTTCTGGCCGACGCCGAAGACCTGCTCGAAGGGCGCAAGCTGATTCCCTACTGGCGCCTTAAAAGTGGCGCGGGCCTCAACCTGAAGAAGCTGCTGGAAGAGCCGATCCCGGTCGATCTGGTCGGCTGGGCCCAGGGCAAGGACCTGCTCCCCTACGCCGAACGCGGCACCCGCGCCAACGCTTGGAACTGGCGCGAGTTCACCTCTCTGATGCGCGGCGAATCAATGCTGTATGTGCTCCTGCTCAACTGAGATGGCGCGATTCCGCCAAATTCCGGGCTTTGTGATCACACCATTTCTGGCCGTGATCACAAAACCGGGTTTTTCTGGCGCAACGCCTGACTTTCGACATTTTTTGCTTTAACCAGCGGTCAACGGGGTGGCTATAGCCCTGGCGAACGCAACTGCGACGGGACCAAAATTCATGAACATCCACGAATATCAGGCGAAAGCGCTTCTGCGCAGCTACGGCGCTCCGGTTTCGGACGGCCGCGTTGTGCTGAAGGCGGAAGAGGCCAAGACGGCCGCAGGTGCGCTCGACGGGCCGCTCTGGGTGGTCAAGGCGCAGATTCACGCCGGTGGCCGCGGCAAGGGCACCTTCAAGGAGGCCGACGCCGGCGAGAAGGGCGGCGTGCGCCTGGCCCGCTCCGTCGAGGAAGCCGCCGAAGAGGCCAAGAAGATGCTCGGCCGCACCCTGGTGACCAAGCAGACCGGCCCGGCCGGCAAGCAGGTCAACCGCATCTACATCGAGGACGGCTCGGGGATCGAACGCGAACTCTACCTCGCCCTCCTCGTTGACCGCCAGACCAGCCGCGTCTCCTTCGTCGCCTCCACCGAGGGCGGCATGGATATCGAGGACGTGGCCCATTCGACCCCCGAGAAAATCCTGTCCTTCTCGGTCGATCCGGCCACCGGCTACCAGCCCTTCCACGGCCGCCGCATCGCCTTTTCGCTGGGCCTCGACGGCAAGCAGGTCAAGCAGTGCGTCACGCTGATGGGTCTGCTCTACAAGGCCTTCCTGGAAAAAGACATGGAGATGCTCGAGATCAACCCGCTGATCGTCACCGACGGCGGCGATCTCAAGGTGCTCGACGCCAAGGTCAGCTTCGACGGCAACGCGATGTATCGCCACGCCGACATCGCCGAGCTGCGCGACACCACCGAAGAGGATCCGAAGGAACTCGAAGCCTCCAAGTATGACCTGAACTACATCGCGCTCGATGGCGAGATCGGCTGCATGGTCAACGGCGCGGGCCTCGCGATGGCGACGATGGACATCATCAAGCTCTACGGCGCCGAACCCGCCAACTTCCTCGACGTCGGCGGCGGCGCCACCAAAGAGAAGGTGACCGAGGCGTTCAAGATCATCACGTCCGACCCGAACGTGAACGGCATCCTGGTCAACATCTTCGGCGGCATCATGCGCTGCGACGTCATCGCCGAAGGCGTGATCGCCGCGGTCAAGGAAGTCGGCCTCAAGGTCCCTCTGGTCGTCCGCCTCGAAGGCACCAACGTCGAGAAGGGCAAGGAGATCATCGCCACCTCCGGCCTCAACGTCATCGCCGCCGACAACCTGTCGGACGGGGCCGAGAAGATCGTCAAGGCGGTCAAGGGGTGAGACTGACCGCACTGACATTGGCAACGGCGCTCAGTGGAGCAGCAACGCTGTCCGCTGCTGAGCGGACTGCGGCCAGTGACGGTGCGGATATGTCGACATTGGTATCGGCCTTCATGGACACGTGCGTTGCCGCTTTTCCGAACTACGCTGAAATTCCCCGCGCTTTTGCCGCGGTGGGAATGCAGGCGCAAAAGGATGGCACTTGGGGGTCGCACGTCCTCCATGGGCGTGTGCAGAAGTCAGAAGGTCGTCCCTGTGGTATCTTCGCATATGGTCTCGACCCGGTAGATGCGGGCGAGTCCGTGTTACGAGCACTGGCGAAATCTGGGAAATCAGTCAGCCACGCGAGCCGCAAGGGCCGCAGAACTTCAATCGAGGTGACGATCAATGGCCAACCTGCGATCATTAAAATCAACCCGCTTTTGACCAACTTTGTCGATGTCTCGATCACGAAGCGTTAGCGGTCAACCAATCATCGCCGGCTGACCTAAGACGCCGGTGCCAAAACAAAAATTCGTCACCCCGGTGACGCAGCAGTGAAAACCGAAGGAGCCGAAATGGCCGTACTCGTCAACGAAAACACCAAGGTCATCTGCCAGGGCATCACCGGCAGCCAGGGGACCTTCCACACCGAACAGGCCATCGCCTATGGCACCAAGATGGTCGGCGGCGTGACACCCGGAAAGGGCGGCACAACCCACCTCGACCTGCCGGTCTACAACTCGGTCCACGAGGCGATGGATGTCACCGGCGCGAACGCCAGCGTGATCTACGTGCCGCCGCCGTTCGCCGCGGATTCCATCCTGGAAGCCATCGACGCCGAGATGCCGCTGATCATCTGCATCACCGAGGGCATCCCGGTGCTCGACATGATGAAGGTCAAGGCCGCGCTGCAGACCTCCAAGTCGCGCCTCATCGGGCCGAACTGCCCCGGCGTCATCACGCCCGGCGCCTGCAAGATCGGCATCATGCCCGGACACATCCACAAGCGCGGCTCGGTCGGCGTCGT
Source organism: Seohaeicola nanhaiensis (assembly GCF_042654245.1). Classification (NCBI taxonomy): domain Bacteria; kingdom Pseudomonadati; phylum Pseudomonadota; class Alphaproteobacteria; order Rhodobacterales; family Roseobacteraceae; genus Seohaeicola; species Seohaeicola nanhaiensis. The sequence goes on along the minus strand of NZ_JBHSGI010000033.1, from coordinate 52,539 downwards.
GTCCCGCTCGGGTACCCTGACCTATGAGGCGGTCAAGCAGACCTCGGACGCGGGCCTCGGCCAGTCCTCGGCCGTCGGCATCGGCGGCGACCCGATCAAGGGCACCGAACACATCGACGTGCTGGAGATGTTCCTGGCCGACCCCGAAACCCAGTCGATCATCATGATCGGCGAAATCGGCGGTTCGGCCGAAGAGGAAGCCGCGCAGTTCCTGGCCGACGAGCGCAAGAAGGGCCGCTGGAAGCCGACCGCCGGTTTCATCGCCGGCCGCACCGCCCCTCCGGGCCGTCGCATGGGCCACGCGGGCGCCATCGTCGCCGGCGGCAAGGGCGACGCCGAGAGCAAGATCGAAGCCATGAAGTCGGCCGGCATCGTGGTCGCCGACAGCCCGGCGGGCCTCGGCGAGGCCGTGCTCAAGGCCATCGACCTGGGGTAAGCCGGATGCCATCGCAGCGCGCGGGACGATCGGACGGCACAGGGCCCTTGGGCCCGGCCGGATCGTCCTGCGTGCGCGGCCGCGCCCTTCCCCCTCCACCCCTCTGTCCAACCCGAACGGTCCCAACCCCCAAGAGGTGACCCCATGACCGAACAGAACAACGCCCAATTCCACGCCTCCTCCTTCATGCAGGGGGCGAATGCCGAATATCTGGAGCAGCTCTACGCCCAATATGCCGGCGACCCGAGCGCGGTGGACGCCGCCTGGGCCGAGTTCTTCCGCGCGCTGGGCGATGCCGGGACGGACGTGCAGGCCGAGGCGCAGGGCCCCTCCTGGGCCCGCCCCGACTGGCCGCCGGTGCCGAACGACGACCTCACCGCCGCGCTCACCGGGGAATGGGCGCCGACCGAGGCGAAGGCCGCGGGCAAGAAGATCGCGGCCAAGGCCGCCGACGCCGGCGCGGTTGTCTCCGATGCGCAGATCAAGCGCGCGGTGCTCGATTCCGTGCGCGCGCTCATGCTGATCCGCGCCTATCGCATCCGTGGCCACCTCGTCGCCGACCTCGACCCGCTGGGGATGCGCGACCAGAACCCCCACCCCGAGCTCGACCCGAAATCCTACGGCTTCACCGAGGCCGACATGGACCGGCCGATCTTCATCGACAACGTCCTGGGCCTCCAGGTCGCCTCGATGCGCCAGATCGTCGAGATCGTGAAACGCACCTACTGCGGCACCTTCGCGCTGCAATACATGCATATCTCCGACCCCGAACAGGCCGGCTGGCTGAAAGAGCGTATCGAAGGATTCGACAAGGAAATCACCTTCACCCGCGAGGGCCGCAAGGCGATCCTGAACAAGATGGTTGAGGCAGAGGGCTTCGAAAAGTTCTGCCATGTGAAGTTCATGGGCACCAAGCGCTTCGGTCTCGACGGGGGCGAGGCGCTGATTCCCGCGATGGAGCAGATCATCAAGCGCGGCGGCGCGCTGGGGGTGCAGGAAATCATCATCGGGATGCCCCACCGCGGCCGGCTCAGCGTGCTGGCCAACGTGATGCAGAAGCCCTATCGCGCCATCTTCAACGAATTCCAGGGCGGCAGTTCCAAGCCCGAGGACGTCGACGGATCGGGCGACGTGAAATACCACCTCGGCGCCTCCTCGGACCGTGAATTCGACGGCAACAAGGTGCACCTCTCGCTGACCGCCAACCCGAGCCACCTCGAGGCAGTGAACCCCGTGGTGCTGGGCAAGGCCCGCGCCAAGCAGGACCAGCTGAACGACAGCGACCGCACCCGGGTTCTGCCGATCCTGCTGCACGGCGACGCCGCCTTTGCCGGCCAGGGCGTCGTGGCCGAGGGCTTCGGCCTCTCCGGCCTGCGCGGCCACCGCACCGGCGGGACGATGCACCTGATCGTCAACAACCAGATCGGCTTCACCACCGCGCCGCACTTCTCGCGCAGCTCGCCCTATCCGACCGACATCGCCCTCATGGTCGAGGCGCCGATCTTCCACGTCAACGGCGACGACCCCGAGGCCGTGGTCCACGCCGCCAAGGTGGCGACCGAATTCCGCCAGAAGTTCCACAAGGACGTGGTCATCGACATCTTCTGCTATCGCCGCTTCGGTCACAACGAAGGCGACGAGCCGATGTTCACCAACCCGATCATGTATAAGCGGATCAAGGGCCACAAGACGACCCTCAGCCTCTACACCGACCGGCTGGTGAAAGACGGCCTGATCCCCGAGGGCGAGATCGAGGACATGAAGGCCGCCTTCCAGGCCCGCCTGAACGAGGAATTCGAGGCCGCCAAGGACTATCGCCCCAACAAGGCCGACTGGCTGGACGGGCGCTGGAAGCATCTGGACAAGAACAAGGAAGAATACGTCCGCGGCGAAACCGCGATCACCAAGAAGACGTTGAAGGAAATCGGCCAGGCGCTGACCCGCGCGCCCGAGGGCTTCCCGCTGCACAAGACGGTGGAACGCCTGCTCGAGACCAAGAAAGAGATGTTCTCGACCGGCAAGGGGTTCGATTGGGCCACGGGCGAGGCGCTGGCCTTCGGCTCGCTCCTGACCGAAGGCTACCGCGTCCGCCTCGCCGGCCAGGACGCCACCCGTGGCACCTTCAGCCAGCGCCACTCGGGCCTGATCAACCAGGACACCGAAGAACGCTACTACCCGCTGAACCACGTCCGCGACGGCCAGGCCCATTACGAGGTCATCGACTCGATGCTCTCGGAATACGCGGTGCTCGGCTTCGAATACGGCTATTCGCTGGCCGAACCCAACGCGCTGGTGATGTGGGAGGCACAGTTCGGCGATTTCGCCAACGGCGCGCAGATCATGTTCGACCAGTTCATCAGCTCGGGCGAAAGCAAGTGGCTGCGCATGTCGGGCCTCGTCTGCCTGCTGCCCCATGGCTACGAAGGCCAGGGCCCGGAACACTCCTCCGCCCGGCTCGAACGCTTCCTGCAAATGTGCGGCCAGGACAACTGGATCGTCGCCAACTGCACGACTCCGGCCAACTACTTCCACATCTTGCGTCGCCAGATCCACCGCAGCTTCCGCAAGCCGCTCATCCTGATGACGCCCAAGTCGCTGCTGCGCCACAAGCTGGCAATTTCCGAGACAGAGGATTTCACCACCGGCTCCAGCTTCCACCGCGTCCTCTGGGACGACGCGCAGAAGGGCAATTCGGACACCAAGCTCAAGGCCGACGACAAGATCCGCCGCGTGGTGATGTGCTCGGGCAAGGTCTACTTCGACCTGCTCGAGGAACGCGACGCCCGCGGCATCGACGACGTCTACCTGCTGCGCATCGAACAGTTCTATCCCTTCCCGGCCATCAGCCTCGTGAAGGAACTGGAACGCTTCAAGGGCGCAGACATGGTCTGGTGCCAGGAAGAGCCCAAGAACCAGGGCGCGTGGAGCTTCATCGAACCCAATATCGAATGGGTGCTGAACCGCATCGGCGCCACGTCGCAACGCCCCCGCTACGTCGGCCGCGCGACCTCGGCCAGCCCGGCCACCGGCCTCGCGAGCCAGCACAAGACCCAGCAAGCGGCGCTCGTCGACGAAGCGCTGACCATTGAAGGAACCAACGCATGACCACCGAAGTCCGTGTGCCCACGCTGGGCGAATCCGTCACCGAAGCCACCGTCGCCACCTGGTTCAAGAAACCGGGAGACGCCGTCGCGGTCGACGAGATGCTCTGCGAGCTCGAGACCGACAAGGTCACGGTCGAGGTGCCCAGCCCCGCCGCCGGGGTGATGGGCGAGATCGTCGCCAAGGAAGGCGAGACCGTCGGCGTCAACGCCCTGCTGGCCACCATTTCCGCCTCGGGCGAAAAACCCGCCGCCAAATCCGAGGCCCCCAAGGCCGAGGCGCCCAAGGCCGACAAGCCGGCCGGCAAGGGCGGTTCCGGCGGCAAGGTCGATGTCATGGTCCCCACGCTTGGTGAATCCGTGACCGAGGCGACCGTCGCCACCTGGTTCAAGAAGGTCGGCGACAGCGTCGCCCAGGACGAGATGCTCTGCGAACTCGAAACCGACAAGGTCAGCGTCGAGGTCCCCAGCCCCGCCGCCGGCGTCCTGGCTGAAATCGTCGCCGCCGAGGGCAGCACGGTGCAGGCCAATGGCAAGCTCGCCGTGATCTCGGGCGAGGCCGGCGCCGCCGCCGCCGCCTCCGCCCCGGCCGAGGCACCCGCCGCGGCTCCGGCCCAGAAGGCGGGCGAGGATGCGCCGTCGGCCAAGAAGGCCATGGCCGAGGCCGGCCTTTCCGCCGATCAGGTCACCGGCACCGGCCGCGACGGGCGGATCATGAAGGAAGACGTCAAGTCCGCGATCGCCGCCACCCGCGCCGCCCCGACCCAGGCCGAGGCGCCCGCGATGCCGCGCGCCCCCGTCGCCGCCGATGACGCCGCGCGCGAGGAACGGGTCAAGATGACCCGGCTGCGTCAGACCATCGCCCGCCGCCTCAAGGACGCGCAGAACTCGGCCGCCATGCTGACCACCTACAACGAGGTGGACATGAAGGCGATCATGGACCTGCGCAACGAATACAAGGAGCTGTTCGAGAAGAAGCACGGCGTGAAGCTCGGCTTCATGTCCTTCTTCACCAAGGCCTGCTGCCACGCCCTGCAGGAAGTGCCCGAGGTCAACGCCGAAATCGACGGCACCGACATCGTCTACAAGAACTTCGTGCACATGGGCATCGCCACCGGCACGCCCACCGGCCTCGTCGTCCCCGTGGTGCGCGACGCCGACCGGATGAGCTTTGCCGACATCGAGAAGGCCATCGCCGAAAAGGGCGCCCGCGCCCGCGACGGCAAGCTCTCGATGGCCGAGATGCAGGGCGGCACCTTCACCATCTCCAACGGCGGCGTCTACGGCTCGCTGATGTCCTCGCCGATCCTGAACCCGCCGCAGTCGGGCATCCTCGGCATGCACAAGATCCAGGACCGCCCCGTCGTCGTCGGCGGCCAGATCGTCATCCGCCCGATGATGTATCTCGCCCTCAGCTACGACCACCGCATCGTCGACGGCAAGGGCGCGGTCACCTTCCTCGTCCGCGTCAAGGAAGCGCTGGAAGACCCGCGCCGTCTGCTGATGGATCTCTGAAACGGGCGGCGGGAAGAACCCGCCCTACATATGCGTAGGGCGGGGCCTGTCCCGCCGAACCGGAGGACCAAAACCATGCAACTGCTCATCGACTTCACCGCCACCGGCGCCGACTGGCAATCCGCCTTCGACGCCGATGCCGAAAACCGCTCGAACGCCGGGCTGACCCTGCTCCAGATGTGGCGCGGCGCCGATGACGCCAGCGCCATCACCTGCCTGTTCGAGGTCAACGACCGCGCCCGCGCCCAGGCCTGGCTCGACAAGGAAGCGGCGCTTGGCAGCGGCGCGCGCGCCCGGTTCCTCAAGACGGCGTGAGGGGCCCCGCAATGACCCTCCCGCGCCCCCGGCCCGCGCCATGACCGCCGAACTCACCGCGCTGGCGCTGGCCGGCCTGCTGCAAGTCGCCCAGTTCCTGCTCTATTCGATCCTCGCCAACCGCCAGGTCGGCAGCCGCTACGCGCTGGGGCCCCGCGACGAACCGCGCCAGCTCACCGGCTACGCCGGCCGCGCCCAGCGCGCGCTCAACAACCATTTCGAAGGGCTGATCCTCTTCACCCTGGCCGTCGTCGTCGTCACCCTCGGCGGCCAGTCCACCGCGCTCACCGCCGCCTGCGCCTGGGTTTACCTCGCCGCGCGCCTGCTCTACGTTCCGGCCTATCTGTTCGGCCTCTCGCCCTGGCGCTCCGCGGTCTGGACCGTCGGCCTCGCGGCGACGGTCCTCATGCTTCTGGCGGCGCTGACCTGATGCTTCTTCTCTTCAAAAATATTCCGGGGGAGTCGCCCGCAGGGCGGCGGGGGGCGGCGCCCCCTCCCCGACCAGACAAAGGAACCTGACCCATGGCCAACTATGACGTGATCATCATCGGCGCCGGTCCCGGCGGCTATGTCTGCGCGATCCGCTGCGCGCAGCTGGGCCTCAAGACCGCCTGCGTCGAAGGGCGCGAGACGCTGGGCGGCACCTGCCTGAACGTCGGCTGCATCCCGTCCAAGGCGCTGCTGCATGCCTCCCACATGCTGCACGAGGCCGAACACAACTTCGCCACCATGGGCCTCAAGGGCAAGGCGCCCAGCGTCGACTGGCCGCAGATGCTCGCCTACAAGGACGAGACCATCAGCCAGAACACCAAGGGCATCGAATTCCTGTTCAAGAAGAACAAGGTCGACTGGATCAAGGGCTGGGCCACCGTGCCCGAGGCCGGCAAGGTCAAGGTCGGCTACGAGGTGCACGAGGCGAAAACCATCGTCATCGCCACCGGCTCCGAACCCGCCTCGCTGCCCGGGGTCGAGGTGGACGAGAAAACCGTTGTCACCTCCACCGGCGCGCTGACGCTCGGCAAGGTGCCGAAGACCATGGTCGTCATCGGCGCCGGCGTGATCGGCCTGGAACTCGGCAGCGTCTATGCCCGCCTCGGCGCGCAGGTGACCGTCGTCGAATATCTCGACGCGATCACCCCCGGCATGGACGGCGAGGTGCAGAAGACCTTCCAGCGCATCCTCAAGAAGCAGGGCCTCTCCTTCGTCATGGGCGCGGCGGTGCAAAAGACCGAGGTCAGCCGCGGCAAGGCCAAGGTGACCTACAAGCTGAAAAAGGACGACAGCGAACACGTCCTCGACGCCGACACCGTGCTGGTCGCCACCGGGCGCAAGCCCTTCACCGACGGACTCGGCCTCGACAAGCTCGGGCTCGAGATGACCAAACGCGGCCAGATCGCCGTCGGCAAGGACTGGCAGACCAGCGTCAAGGGAATCTACGCCATCGGCGACGTGATCGAAGGCCCGATGCTGGCCCACAAGGCCGAGGACGAAGGCATGGCCGCGGCCGAACAGATCGCGGGCAAGCATGGCCACGTGAACTACGGCGTCATCCCCGGCGTGATCTACACCGCCCCCGAGGTCGCCAACGTCGGCGCCACCGAAGAGACGCTCAAGGCCGATGGCGTCAAATACAAGGTCGGCAAGTTCCCCTTCATGGGCAACGCCCGCGCCAAGGCGGTCTTCCAGGCCGAAGGCTTCGTCAAGATTCTCGCCGATGCCGAAACCGACCGCGTGCTCGGCTGCCATATCATCGGCCCCGGCGCGGGCGACCTGATCCACGAAATCTGCGTTGCGATGGAATTCGGCGCCTCGGCCGAGGATGTGGCGCTGACCTGCCACGCCCACCCAACCTATTCCGAGGCGGTGCGCGAGGCGGCGCTGGCCTGCGGCGACGGGGCGATTCACGCCTGATCCGCGATGCAGGGGTTCGATCTCGACGCCTGGCGGGCCCGTGTGGGCGCGGACATTTCCGCGCCCTCCGTGGCCGCGCTCTGCGCTCTGCAAGTGGCGCAGATGCGGGCGATCCCCTTCGAAACCTTCGACCCGTTTCTCGGCATCACGCCCGACCTCTCGGCGACCTTCGAAAAGCTGGTGCGCCGCCAGCGCGGTGGCTATTGTTTCGAGCTGAACGGCCTCTTCGCCGCCGCCCTCACCGCCCTTGGCTATGACCTCCGCCCGACGCTGGGCCGCGTCCGCAACGGCGCCCCCCAGGGCGGCGCGCGCACCCACCTCGTACTTCGCGTCACGCTGGAGGGTCGCGACTGGCTCGCCGACGCGGGCTTTGGCGGCCACAGCCCCCTCGCCCCGCTGGAAATCGGCCTCACCGGCCCGCAGGAGGCGCCCAACGGCACCTACCGGCTGGTGAGCGACCCGATCAGCGGCGAAACCGTGGTCGAGCGTCTGAACGGCGACAGCTGGGCTTCGCTCTACGGCTTCGACGACGCCTTCATGGGCGAGACCGAGCTGCAGGCCGCCAACTGGCTCTGCGCCAACTGGCCGATGACCGTCTTCCCCAACCACCTGATGCTCGCGGGCTACGACGGCGCCACCCGCATCGGCGTCTTCGACCGCATGGTCACGCTGCACGGCCCCGACACTCAGACCCGCGCGCCCCTGCCCGATTTCGCCGCCTTCGCCACGCTGGTCCGCGACCGCCTGAACCTCGCCATCGGCGACGACATCCTGCGCCCCGCCTGGGCGCGGATCGAAGCGGCGCCACAATGACCCGCAAGGCGCTGATCTGGGTGCTTCTGGCCGGCTGGGCGCTGGCCTATGCCGCCTCCGTCGCGGCCTTCCTCAGCATCGAAAGCGCGGGCGACGGCTTCACCCGCGGCCTGAACCGGCTGATGGCCTTCTTCGGCTGGCAGATCGTCGCGGGCGCCTTTGCCTCCGCCGTCTGGCTGGCCGGGCGCAACCAGGACCACGCGCCGCTGCGCCGCTGGCTGGTGCGCCTGCCCGCGCTGGTGGCCGGCCTGCTGGTGATCCTCGTGATCGTCATCATCGCGCTGGCCCGGCTCTCTCACCCGGACCCCGCGCCGCCACAACCGACGCGCATCACCCTGCCGCCGGTCAACGGCTGATCACCACATCGTCTGCGCCGCCCGCGCCGGCCAGGCCTGATCGTAGGCGTCGCCGTCGATGCCGCCATTCGTCATCTCGGTCAGGATCTGCCCCGAGGTCGGCAGCCCCTCGGGCGGTTGCACGTCGCCCCAGGTGCCCGACCGCAGCAGCGCCCGGGCGCACTGGCTGTAGATCTCGGCTATGGCGATCACGATCACCGTCGTCGGCAGCCGCCCCTTCTTCTCGAACAGCCGGCGCAAAGCCTCATCCGTGCTCAGCCGCGCGGTGCCGTTCACCCGCATCACATTGGCCGATCCCGGCACCATGAACATCAGCGACACCCGCCCGTCCCGCACGATATTGCGCAGCGAATCCAGCCTGTTGTTGCCATGCCAGTCCGGCATCGCCAGCGTTCCCGGATCCAGCTCTGCCACCACCGGCCCCTCGTCGCCGCGCGGGCTGCCGTCGGTGCCCTCGGGCCCGACCGTCGACAGCACGCAAAGCCGCGATTCCATGATCCACCGCCGATAGGCCGGCGTCATCCGCCGGGCGACCTTGACCAGCGCCGCCTGGGGCGGCGTGCCATACAGCGCTTCCAGCGAGGCGATATCCTCAACGTAGGCGCTCTGGGTCAAATCCGGCCTCCTTCATCAGCATGTCCGACCGGGTCTCGATCCGCGATTCAAGCTCGGCCATGAAGGCCGCGCGCGCCATTCCCGGCGGCATCGGGTCCAGGAACTCCACCACCGCCAGCCCCGGCTTGCGCAGGATGCCTTTGCGCGGCCAGAACAGCCCCACATTGGTCGCCGCCGGATAACATGGCTCGGCCAGCGCCTCGTACAGCACCGCCGTCCCTGCCTTGTAGGGCAGCTTGGCGCCCGGCGCGACACGGGTGCCCTGCGGATAGATCACCAGCTGGCCGGGATCGGTGAATTCCTTCGCCACGTCCTTCACCATCTTCGCAATCGCCGCGCCCTTCCGGCCCCGGTCCACCGGAATGCAGCCGACCCGCTTGGCATACAGCCCGATGATCGGCGTCCACATCAGCTCTTTCTTCATGATGAACTTTGCGCGCGGCACGGTCTGGAAGATCAGCAGGATATCCAGGAACGACTGGTGCTTGGCCGCGACGATCACCTCGCCCTCCGGCACCGGCCCCCGCACCTCGGTGCGCAGCCCGATCATCCAGCGCGCGTTCCACCGCGTCCAGACGCAGAAGCTCTTGCAGGCCATGAAGGCCGCCTCGCGCGTGAACAGCGCGAAGGGGGCAAAGACGATGCCCAGAACCAGCATCCCGGCATAGATCGTCACGATGAAGATCAGCGACCGGATCCATTGAAACGCATAGGCCATCAGCTCAGCTCTCCAAGACGGCGGCGCGCCGCATACCAGGTGGCCGCAAAGGCCACCAGCGCCCCCAGCGGCGGGATCAGCAGCGGCACCAGCCAGCCGGCGCCCTGAAAGCCGAGACCGGTCAGGAACCCGCCCTCGTCCGAGGCTTCGGGCAGCAGCGCCACCCCCAGCATCCCCGCCGCCATGCCGACGCCCGCGCCGATCAGCGCGCGCAGGGTAAAGCGGCGCACGAAGGCCTGCGCGATATAACGGTCGCGCGCGCCCACCAGCCGCAGCACCTCGATCACCTGCGCATTGGCCGCCAGAGCCGCATTGGCCGCCAGCGTGATCATCGCCGCCGTCGCGCCCCCGATCAGCAGGACCGAGATCACCGCCAGCCGCCGCAGGCTGTTGGCGGCCTCGACCAGAGGCCGCCGCCACCGCGTGTGATCGTCCAGGATCGCGCCCGGCACCTCGGCCGACAGGCGCAGCCGCAGCCCCGCGGCATCGTATCCATCAGCATCGCCGATCACCTCGATCAGCTGCGGCACCGGCAGCGCCTCGATCGGCACATCCGCCCCGAACCAGGGCGCCAGCAGCGCCGCCTGTTCCTCGCTCGTCAGCGCACGGGCGCTGGCCACACCCGGCGTCTGGGCCAGGATCGCCAGCGCGGCGGCGGTCTGCGCCGCACGCTGGTCGGCCGGCGCGCTGATGCGCAGCGTCGCGCTGCGCGCCAGCTCCTCGGCCCAGCGATCCGCCAGCCGCCCCGACGCCAGCGAAAGCGCCAGCGCAAAGACCGCCAGAAAGGCCATCGCCCCCGCCGCGAACAGCGTCAGATGCGCCGTCGCGCCCGAGGGCGGCACCACCCGTGCGGCCTGCGCATCGCCCATCAGCAGCGTGCGGATCGTCCCCGCGCTCACAGGTCCGCCCCCGCCAGCTGCAACCGGTGGTTGGAAATCCGCAGCACCCGCGCCTGCACCTGGCTCTTGGCCGCGCGGATCAGCGCCAGATCGTGGCTCGCCACCAGCACCGCCTTGCCCATCCTGTTCAGCTCGATCAGCAGGGTCAGCAGCCGCTGCGACATCTCCCAGTCGACGTTGCCGGTCGGCTCGTCCGCGATGATCACATCGGGCGACATGATGACCGCGCGCGCCAGCGCCGCCCGCTGCCGCTCCCCGCCCGACAGCTCCGGCGGCAGCGCATCGGCCCGGCCGGCCAGCCCCACCCATTGCATCAGCTCGGAAAGGTTCTCACCCTCCGCCGCCACGTCGCGGCCCGAAACGGTCAGCGGCAGCGCGATGTTCTCGCGCAGGGGCAGATGGTCCAGAAACCGGCAGTCCTGATGCACCACGCCGATCCGCCGCCGCATCAGCGCCATCTGGTCGCGGTCCAGCGCCCGCAGGTCGGCATCGAACAGCGTCACCTGCCCCCGCGTCGGCATCAGCGCGCCATAGCACAGCTTCAGCAGCGTGGTCTTGCCCGCGCCCGAAGGGCCGGTCAGGAAATGGAACGAACCGGGGTTCAGCCGCATGCTGACGTCGCTCAGCAGATCGCCGCCGCCATAGCTGTATCCCACATTGTCGAGAGTGATCACGCCTGCACCTGCTTTCGTCCGACCTTTTGCCGAAGAACGCGCTGTGGTTCAACGCGCATTTGCAACGCCGGCGCGCTCAGTTGCGGCTCCCGGCGAAAGTCACTTTTCGCGGCAGCGACATTTGCTTAAGGTGTCCCGAAAAAGAACACACAGGCAGTTTACCATAGCAGGAGTGCCCGATGCGTATCACATGCCCGAATTGCGGCGCGCAGTACGAGGTCCCCGACGAGGTGATCCCGGCCGACGGGCGGGACGTCCAGTGTTCGAACTGCGGCGACACTTGGTTTCAGGCGCATCCCGACTATCCGCTGGACGAGCCTGAACCCGAAGCAGCGCCCGAGCCGCCGCCTCCTCCCCCGCCGCCACCGCCGCCGCGGCCGGACCCCGCGCCGCCGCGCCCCGAGACCCGCGCCCCGACGCCGCGCCAGATCGACCCCGATGTCGCCGAGATCCTGCGCGAAGAGGCCGCCCACGAAAGCCGCCTGCGCGCGCGCGAGGGCGAAACGCTGGAAAGCCAGGGCGACCTCGGCCTCGACTCGCTGCCGCCCTCCGAGCCTTCGAACGCCGGGCGCGAGGCGCGCGACCGCATGGCCCGCCTGCGCGGCGAGACGCCGCCCCCCGCCCCCGACCGGCCCCGCAGCCGCCTTTTGCCCGATGTGGAAGAGATCAACTCGACGCTCACCGCCAGCGACAAGCCCGCGCCGCAGCCCGCGCCCGAACAGGCCAAGGTCGACTTCCCGGTCGCCGCACCGCCCCGGCGCAGCGGCTTCATGCGCGGCTTCAGCCTCGTCCTCGTGCTCGCCGCGCTGCTGGTGGTGGTCTACCTCCAGGCCGACGCGATTGCCAAGGCGGTGCCGGCAACCGCGCCGGCGCTGCAAAGCTATGTCGAAACAGTGAATGCCGCGCGGCTCTGGATCGACTCCAAGCTCGCCGCCTACGTCCCGCGCTAGACCTCAGAACCGGTCGAGCAGGCGCCTCAGGTAGTCCAGCTCGACCTGCGGGCGCGAGGTGTCGCCGCTGCGCCGGCGGATCTCGTCCAGCAGTTCCCGCGCCCGGCGATAGACATCCTCGCCCTGCAACAGGCTCTCTTCCGTGCCGATCGACCCGTTCGATCCCGCATCGCGGCCCAGCGGGTCACGGTTGCGCGCCCGCTGCGAGCCCTCGGCCGTGCCCTGCCCCGGCTGCTGCTGTTCCTGCGCCATCGCCTCGCCCAGCGCCCGCATCCCCTCGCGCAGCGCTTCCATGGCCTCGGACTGGTTGTCGATGGCCCCGGCCAGATCGTCCTGCCGCAGCGATTGCTCGGCATCGTCCATCGCCCGCCCGGCGCGGCCCAGCGCATCGCGCGCGGCGTCGCCCTCGGGCGTGCCGGCACCCGGCAGACTGCCCTGTTGGCGGTCCAGCTCGCGGCGCAGCGCCTGCTGGCGGTCGGCCAGCGACCCTTGCAGGTCCTGCCCCTCGCCGCCGCCCTGCTGGCCCTCGCCGTCATTCTGCGCCTGGCCCTCGCCCCGGCCGCCCTGGCCCTCGTGGCTCTGCCCCCGGCCCTGACCGCCGTTGCGGCCCTCGTTGCCCTGGTTCTGGCCCGCGTTCGCGCCCGGATTGAACTGTTCCTGCAGATCGCGGAAGGCGTCGTCCGACAGGCCCTGCTGGTTGCGCAGCGTCTCGGCCAGCCCCTCCATCGCCTGCTGCCCCTGGGACTGGCCACCGCCCTGCCCCTGGGTCACGCGCATGTTCTCCATCAGCTGCTGCAGCTCTTCCAGCGCCTGCTGCGCCTCGGCCATCCGGCCCTGCTCCATCAACTCCTGAATGCGGTCCATCATCTTCTGCAGATCGTTCTGCGTCATCTGCATCGAATTCGGGTCGCTGCCCGAATTCGGCTGGTCCGCCCCATTCTGGTTTTCGTTCTGCGCCTGCCGCGACAGCTGACGGATGTAATCGTCGCTCGCCCTGCGCAGCTCCTGCATCAGCTCGGCGATCTCCTGATCCGAGGCGCCGTTCTTCATCGCCTCGGTCAGCCGCTCCTGCGCCCGCCGCAACCGCTCCAGCGCGTCCGACAGGTCGCCATCCTCCAGCAGCACCGCCAGATCCCACAGCGCCTTGGCCATCTCGGTCTGATGCTCGGCCTGCAACCCATCGCGCGACAGCGCATCCAGCCGCCGCAGGATCACCCGCATCCGCAGATAGGCGGTTTCCGACCGGAAGATATCCTCGGGCTTGTAGCTCACCGCGCGCAGCATCTGCGACACGCGCCGCGCATTGTCCCGCGACCACAGCAGATCGCGGCGCTGTTCGATTACCGCCGCCGCCAGCGGATCGAAGAACCGCCGCCCCGGCAGCGTCGCCGAATAGACCTCGCTCTGCCCGCTTTGCCCCGCCGCGTCCTGCACGCTCAGGGTATAGGTCACCGGCATATTGGCCCAGGGGTGCTCCGAGAAATCCTCGATCAGCTTCTCGGTGAACTCCGCCCGGTCGCCCGCAATCGGCATCGGCAGCGGCACGCTGATCGCCTCGCGCGCATCCGGCTCGGCCGTCAGCCCATAGCGCCGGTCGACCGCGCCCAGATCCAGCGCGATCACCGCCGTGCCGCCCACCACACCATAATCGTCGCTCGCCGTGAAGGGCAGCGTCATCGTGCCCATCGCCTCGGCCTCGGGCGGCCCCGCGACCCCGACCGTAGGCGGCGCATCGGCCACGACGGAGACCTTCCAGGTCTTGCCGCCCGGCCCGTCGATGCGCAGTTCGCCGTCCTGCACCACAGTGAATTCCTGCGCCACGTCCGAGGCGGGGGGCAGCGCGCCGACCCGGCCCGACACCGTCTCGGCCAGCGTCAGCGCGCCGACCTCGCCATAGAACCGCAGCGTGATCTTGCTGCCCTGCGCGATGTCCAGCCGGTCGCCCTGAATATCCGCCAGATAGATCGTCGGCTTGCCGGTATAGCGCGGCGGCTCGATCCAGCCCTCCCAGGTCGGCCCGCTTGCCGCCTGCGCTGAACCGGGAGTCATCTCGGCCACCGTGCCAACCCGCCAGACCGACCCGAAGATGATCGCCACCGCCAGCGCCAGCGTCGCGATATGGCGCAGCGCGAAGGGATCGGCGCGCGACAGCCGCACGTTCGGCCGCACCGGCCGGGCATTGGCCGCCCGCGCCGCCATCCGCGCCTGATGCGCGCGCCAGACGGCGGCCGAGGCCGCATCGCTCTCGCCGATCACCTGCCGGTCCATCAGCGCCTGGATCGGCCGCCCCGGCAGAGTCTCGTCCAGCCGCGCCAGCGCCTCGGCGCGCGTCGGCCAGTGGAATGTGCGAATGCCCCAGATCAGCGTCCCGAAAAGGCCCAGCGCCACCAGAACGCCGCCGCCCCAGACCACCTCGACCGACACCATATCGTGCAGGCCCAGCATCAGCACGGCCAGCGCCAGCATGATCACGGTCATCAACGGCCAGAACGCCCGCAGCACCTGCTCGGCCACCATCCCGGCGCGGGTCAGCGCCAGCGGCAGGCGCAGGGCGCGCAGCGCGGGATCAGGGCCGGGGGATGGGGCCATACGGGTCTCCTTGTGGTCCGGCGCTGAGGCGCGCTAGAGCCACGAGGGTATAGTATCGCGATTTATCATTTCGTCAAAGGTCGGCCGTCGGCGGATAACCGCGAATTGATCGCCGTTCACCAGCACCTCGGGCACCAGCGGACGGGCGTTGTATTCGCTCGCCATCGCCGCGCCATAGGCCCCCGCGCTGCGGAAGGCGACCAGATCGCCCGCCGCCACCGGCGGAAGGTCGCGGCCCCGGGCAAAGGTGTCGCCCGTCTCGCAGACCGGCCCCACCACGTCGAACGGCCGCTGCTCGGTCCCCGGCGCGGGTTCGACAACCGGGATGATGTCGTGATGGGCGTCATACATCGCCGGGCGGATCAGGTCGTTCATCGCCGCATCGAGGATCAGGAAATCCCGACCCTCGCCCGACTTCACATAGATCACCGAAGACACCAGCAGCCCGGCATTCCCCGCGATCAGCCGCCCCGGCTCGATCTCGATCTCGCAGCCCAGATGCCCCAGCGTCCGCTGGATCATCGCGCCATAGTCCGTCGGCAGCGGCGGCGCGACGTTCGACCGGGTATAGGGAATGCCCAGACCGCCCCCCAGATCCAGCCGCTCGATCACATGCCCGTCCGCGCGCAGCGCCTCGGTCAGCTCGGCCACCTTGGCATAGGCCTGCTCGAAGGGCGCAAGCTCGGTCAGCTGGCTGCCGATATGCACGTCGATGCCCACCACCTTCAGCCCCGGCAGCCGGGCGGCGTGGGCATAGACTGCGCGCGCCCGCGCGATCGGGATGCCGAACTTGTTCTCGGACTTGCCGGTCGCGATCTTGGCATGGGTCTTCGCATCGACATCCGGGTTCACCCGGATGGTGATCGGCGCGACGGTGCCCAGCGACAGGGCCACCGCGTTCAGCACCTCCATCTCGGGCTCGGATTCGACGTTGAACTGGCGAATCCCGCCGCTCAGCGCCGTGCGCATCTCCTCTGCGGTCTTGCCGACGCCCGAAAAGACGATCCGCTCGCCCGGCACGCCGGCGGCGCGGGCGCGCAGGTATTCGCCCTGGCTCACCACGTCCATCCCAGCCCCGGCGTCGCCCAGCGTCTTGACAATGGCGACATTGCCCGCCGCCTTCATCGCATAGCAGACCAGATGCGGCACGCCCGCCAGCGCCTCGTCGAACAGGCGGTAATGGCGCAGCAGGGTGGCGGTCGAATAAACATAGAACGGCGTGCCAACCGCCGCGGCAATCTCGGCGACGGGCACGTCCTCGGCGTAGAGCGCGCCGTCGCGATAGAGAAAGTGATCCATTCCGCGCATTTACGGCGGAATCGGCGCGCAATCAACACCGCGCACGCGCGCCCCGGCCAAGCGCCGTTTTCCGGCACGGAAAACGTCCAAAATCCTTGCCGGATTTCGGCTCCGCCCTCAGCGTTTGTGCCGCGCCTTCGCCGCCTTCACGCGGGCCTTGCGGTCCTCCAGCTTCTTCCGGCTCGCCTCGGCCACCCGGTCGAAGACCGGCAGGAAGGCCGGGTTCAGGATGCCACGCCGATGCGACAGCTGGTACAGCGTGTGGAACGGATTGTCGTTGCACTCGATGATCACCGGCCCCTCGGGCGAAATCGCCACGTCCCAGCCGATCACGCCGAACTCCGGGAACAGCGCATGCGCCCGGATCGCCGCCTCGCGCGCCGCCTGCCAGTGCGGCACCGCAAAGCCCTCGAAGGCGCGGCCCGACACAGGATGCACCGCGATATCGCGCGACTTCAGCCCGGTGCCGGTGCGTGCCGGCCCGACCTGCCCCGTCGCCACGTCCAGCGGCGCGATCATGCTGCCGTCCTGCCAGAAATTGTCGCTCATCGCCTCGGGCGAGGGGATCTTCCACAACGCATAGAGCACATCCGGCCCCGCCCCGTCGCGCACCGTGACGATACGGATCGACCCGACCGCGCGGCCCGTCATCGCCTCCATCTCGGGATGCTGGCGCAGCGCCGTCTGGAACACATAGCCTCCGGCGTAATCAGCGAAGATCTCCTTGCAGAACCCCTCCAGCGACACCTTCCGCCCGTTGCCCAGCACCAGACTGTCACCCTCGATCCGCTCCAGCAGCACCGACCCGTAGCTGCCGCTGAACACGGTCGGCTTGCCGAACAGCGGAAACCGCGCCTCCTCACGCAGGAAGCGGGCCAGTTCCTCGGGCGTCCCCGGGTTCGGCAGCGTTCCATACTGCCGCAGGTTCGACACCACCGCCTGCGTCTCGGTCGTGCCGATGCCCAGCTGGCGGATCAGCGCGGTGAACATCACCTTGTTCGCCACAAAGTCGATCAACGTCACCAATTCGTCCGGCGACAGGCGGCCGTTCAGCCGCTGGTTGCCCTTCAGCCCGACATAGGCCCGCTTCTCATCGGGGCTCATCGCCGGATCGTAAAGCCCGGCGGCGTAATACTCGGGCCCCGCCACCCGGCCGGGGCCGAAATGCAACCGCGTCATCTCGCCCAGCTGCCTGAACGGGCTGACCCCGAAGGTGCGGGCGACCTCGACGATCAGCGAGGCCGGCGGCGGCGCCGGGCGCGCGGGCACAGCCAGAAGCGCCTTGTCCTCCATCGTGGCGGTGGTCATGTCCGGTCTCCTTCAGCCAGGTCAGGGTCTGGAAATCCGGGTAACAGGCAAAAATGGCGGGAATTGGGCGCGATTGTTTCTGAAATCCCGCAAATGCTGCGGTCACCGACCGTTCAGGCCGGCCCTCAGAAACCGACCGTCAGCCCGACCCGCCCGGTGTTCAGCCCGACCGCCCCGCCCGCATGGGCGCCGGAACTGCCGATGCCCACCCGCGCCGCCATCGTCGGCTGGACCGGCTCGCCGTCGGCGCCGCATCCGGCCAGCAGGATCAGAAGAAGCGCCACACGTTTCATGCCAGCCTCGCTTTCCACCTGTCGATCTGGGCGCGGACCTGCTCGGGCGCGGTCCCGCCATAGGACATGCGCGAGTTTACCGAATTCTCGACGCCGAGAACAGCAAAGACATCCTGCGTGATGCCCGCATGAACGCCCTGCATCTCGGCCAGGCTCAGGTCCGGCAGATCACAGCCCTTCTTCTCGGCCAGCGCCACCAGGCTGCCCGTCACATGGTGGGCCTCGCGGAACGGCAGGTTCAGCACCCGCACCAGCCAGTCGGCCAGGTCCGTCGCGGTCGAGAACCCGCTGCCCGCCGCCGCCGCCAGATTGTCGCGCCGTGCGGTCATGTCGGCCACCATCCCGGTCATCGCCGCCAGCGCCAGCATCCAGTTGTCGGCGGCGTCGAACACCTGCTCCTTGTCCTCCTGCATGTCCTTCGAATAGGTCAGCGGCAGGCCCTTCATCACCATCATCAGCGCCACGTTGGCCCCGAAGATGCGCCCCACCTTGGCGCGGATCAGCTCGGCCGCATCCGGGTTCTTCTTTTGCGGCATGATCGACGACCCGGTCGAAAACCGGTCGGACAGCGCGACGAACCGGAACTGCGCCGAAGACCAGATCACCAGCTCCTCGGCAAAACGCGACAGGTGCATCGCGCTGATCGAGGCGACCGACAGGAACTCCAGCGCAAAGTCACGGTCGCTCACCGCATCCAGCGAATTGGCGCAGGGCGCATCGAACCCCAGCGCGGCGGCGGTCATGTGCCGGTCGATCGGAAACGACGTCCCCGCCAGCGCAGCCGCGCCCAGCGGACTTTCGTTCATCCGCTTGCGCGCATCGCGCACGCGCGACAGATCGCGGCCGAACATCTCGACATAGGCCATCATGTGATGGCCCCAGGTCACCGGCTGCGCGGTCTGCAGATGGGTAAAGCCCGGCATCACCCAATCGGCCCCCGCCTCGGCCTGCGTCAGAAGGGCGCGGATCAGCGCCAGCAGCCCGCCCTCGGCCGCGTCAAACTGGTCGCGCACCCACAGACGGAAGTCGGTCGCCACCTGATCGTTGCGCGACCGCGCCGTGTGCAGCCGCCCCGCGGGCTCTCCGATGATCTCCTTCAGCCGGGATTCCACATTCATATGAATGTCTTCCAGCGCGGTCGAGAAAACAAAGCTGCCGCCCTCGATTTCTGACAACACCGTGAGCAGACCTTCCCGGATCGCCTCGGCATCGCTATCGCTAACAATGCCCTGCGCCGCCAGCATGGCGGCATGGGCCCGCGAACCGGCGATATCCTGCCCGGCCAGTCGCTTGTCAAACCCGATCGAGGCATTTATCGCCTCCATGATGGCATCGGGTCCCGCGGCGAAGCGGCCACCCCACATCTGGTTGGCGGTCTTGTCTGTCATTCTTGCAGCCCTTGGAGAAATCATGCGTCCCGTTCGTTCCCTGATCCTTTATATGGCCCTGCTGTTGTCTGCAAACGCCGCCGCCGCCACCGACATCGCCGCGCTCGAGGCGCTGCGCGACGGCGACATGAAGAAACTCAGCTTCCACGCCGAACCGCAGCCCGCCTCCACCGCCGAATTCCAGCTCGCCGACGATGCCGGCACCGCCACATTGGCGGATTTCCGCGGCAAGGTGATCCTGCTCAACTTCTGGGCCACATGGTGCGCCCCCTGCCGCAAGGAAATGCCCGCCCTCCAGGCCCTGCAGACCGAACTCGGCGGCGATCGCTTCCAGGTGCTGACGCTGGCCACCGGGCGTAACTCGCCGGACGGCATCAGGAAATTCTTCGCCGAGATCGGCGTCACCGACCTGCCCCGGCATCAGGATCCCAAACAGGCCGTCGCGCGCGAGATGGGCGTGCTGGGCCTGCCCGTCAGCGTCCTGATCGATGCCGAGGGCAACGAGATCGCGCGCCTGATCGGCGACGCCGACTGGAATTCGGACAGCGCCAAAGAAATCATTCGGAGACTGACCGGAGATATGGCAGATTGAGGCGGTATTTCGTCTCTCCTGTACTGGTCCGGTCCGAACGGGAGTAAAATGCCCTGCAGTTATGTCATATTTCCTGACCTGAACGCGGCCAAGATCGTCTACTCTGGCTTCCCGCGCGCACGCGATGCCGTCGAGATGTTCGACCGGCTCGAGATCGACCCCCGATACCATCGTACTCTGGACGAAATCGTGTATCTCGAAGACATCAAATGGCTCACATTCGACCCTGAGGTCATTGATAACATCAGCGAACTGGTCAGCGGCCTTTTCCTGATGCACAACCGCGCCAAACGCATCGCCATCGTGGCCGACAGCGAACCGGGCCGCTCCATTGCCCGGCGGTTCATCCGCGTGATGTCGCGAAATCCCGACATCCGGGTGGCGCTTTTTGGCGAACCGCTCGCGGCGTTGCACTTTCTGGGGCAGACCGACCCGCGGCTTCTGGAAAAATCCGCACCCCGCCTGGCGGAAACGCAAAGACTGCTTTGACAATTTCCTGAACTGCGAGCAACGTCGCCGTTAACCGTGAGCAACATCGCCCGCGGAGGGTTCTCGTGCCGCCGCATACTCTTTTCATCATGATCCTCTGCGGAATTGCCGCAATTGCCATCGGGATATACCTGCAGGTCAGGTCGATCCCCGTGACCCTGACCGAGGACAGCGCCCGCACCGCCTGGGAAAGCCACTTCCCCGAGGAGCCCGCCCGCGCCGTCACCCTCGCCGCCAGCGGCCACTTCGCCCTGCTCGAAACCGCCGCCGGCTTCGGCCTGGTCTGGGCCTTCGGACGCGACATCGGGGCCCGCCCCCTGCTCGGCGCGCAGGCCTCCAACATCCGGCAGGGCCTGCACATCCGCTTCCCCGACATCAAGGCCCCTGCCGTGCGGCTCGCGCTCTCCCAGGACGAACGCGCCGCCTGGCGGCTGCGGGCGGGGATCTGACGTCCTCCGCCTTTGGCAAAAAGCACGCCCTGTGATAGAATTGGCGTATTGAACTGCGCCTATTTCATTTCATCGGGGGAATATCATGCGAATTACCACGCTCTGCCTCGCCTGCGTCGCCACGCTTGCCGCCACCATCCTTCACGCGGAAAACTTCAAACGCATCAATTCCGAGGCCGATTTCCGCGCGCTGGTCGTCGACAGGAAACTGACTGCGGGCAAGGACTGGATGACCGTCAAATCCGACGGCACCACCGTCGGGCGGATCTTCGAGCAGAAATTCAACGCCGCCTGGGTCTGGCAGAACCGGATGTATTGCCGAAATGCGGTCATGGGCAAACGGCAGCTCGGCACCGATTGCCAGGTCGTTCGGATCGCCGGAAAGTCGGTGGAGTTCATCCGCGAATACGGCAAGGGCAAAAGCGGCGTGATGCAGCTGCCCTAAACCGCCAGGCCGGTCAGGCCAATTCGGAAGTCCTCGCAGGAATCCGGACAGGTTCCCTGCCGGAAAACGCCGTGCTACCCCAGCCGCGCCACCTCGGCATGGCGGTGGCAGGTCGTGACATGGTCGTTCACCATGCCGACCGCCTCCATGAAGGCATAGACGATCGTCGGCCCGCAGAACCGGAACCCCGCGCGCTTCAGGTCCTTCGAAATCTGCTCCGACAGCGCCGTGGAGGTCGGCACCTCACCGCGATTCGCCCAGGCGTTCTGGATCGGCTTGCCACCCACCCGGTCCCACAGGAACTGGTCGAACCCGCCCGCCGCCTCGATCCCTTGCCAGGCCCGCGCATTGGTGATCGTCGCCTCGATCTTGCCGCGGTGCCGGATGATCCCCGGATCGCCCAGCAGCCGCGCCACCTCGGCCTCGCCCCATCCTGCCACGACGTTCGGGTCGAAGCCGGCAAACGCCGCCCGGAAATTGTCGCGCTTTTTAAGGATCGTGATCCAGCTCAGCCCGGCCTGAAACCCGTCCAGGATCAGCTTTTCCCACAACGCCCGGCTGTCGTATTCGGGCACGCCCCACTCCGTGTCATGATAAGCCACATAAATCGGGTCCTCCCCCGCCCAGTCGCAGCGTTGCATCCCCGATCTCCTTCAGCCCGGCCAAGTTTCATCAAAACACCGGAAAAGCCGAAGGTTAAACCCGGATTCATCTCTCTCGGTCAAACCAGGCGCCAGCGGCCAGACCCCGGAGGCGCCATGCGCATTTTGCAAAGACGTTCGCGCGGCCCTGTGCCCGAGGGCGAGGAAAGCCCCCTCGCCGCGGCCGCGAAAGGTCGTGATGATGCCCTTATCGACACCCTCGCCGCAGCGATCCGCCATGGCGAAACGGCGCTCGCCTTCCAGCCGGTGTTCCGCGCCCAGCCGCCCCATGACGCGCTCTTTCAAGAAGGGTTCATCCGCATTTTCGACGCCACCGGCCGAATCCTCCCGCTGCGCGACGCCCTGCCGCTGATCGAGGATACGGAACTCGGCCGCACGCTCGACCGTCAGGCGCTCGACATCGGCCTGCGCACCCTTGCGCGCCACCCCCGCCTGCGGCTCTCGATCAACCTCTCCGCACGTTCCATCGGCTACCGGCCCTGGCTCGACCTGCTCGAATCCTCCCTCGCACAGGCCCCGCGCCTCGGCGAACGGCTGATGCTCGAAATCGGCGAGGCTTCGGCCGCCGCCCTCCCCGAGTTGGTGATCGATCTGATGGACCGGCTGCAGATCCACGGCGTCGCCTTCGCGCTCGACAATTTCGGCAGCGGCCAGACCAGTTTCCGCCAGTTCCGCGAATTCTTCTTCGACGCCGTCAAGATCGACGCCCAGTTCGTGCACGGCGTCGCCCGCTCCTCGGGCAATCAGGCCGTGGTCAAGGCGCTGGTCGCGGTGGCGCGCGAATTCGACATGATGGTGATCGCCAATGCCATCGAACGGGTCGAGGATGCCGAATTTCTCGTCCGCGCCGGGGTCGAATGCCTGCAGGGCCACCTCTTCGCCGCCCCCACCCTGCGCCCGGACTGGGCCGTCGCCGAAGACGCCCGCCGCCCCGCCTGACCCTGCGGCACGCCAGCCGGTTGCCGCACGACCGCCGATCCGTTATTGATCGGGGCGGGATGAACGGAAGCCGACCGCGACGTGCGAGGTAGAACGGCGCTCCGGTCCCTGCAGAGGAAAATGCAACCATGACCAACGTAGTAATCGCATCGGCCGCGCGTACCGGCGTCGGGAGCTTTGGCGGCTCCTTCGCCAACACCCCGGCACACGACCTCGGCGCCGCCGTCCTGACGGCCCTCGTCGAACGCGCCGGCATCGACAAGAGCGAGGTCAGCGAGACCATCCTCGGCCAGGTGCTGACAGCAGCCCAGGGCCAGAACCCGGCCCGCCAGGCGCATATCAACGCCGGCCTGCCCAAGGAAAGCGCCGCCTGGAGCATCAACCAGGTCTGCGGCTCGGGCCTGCGCGCCGTCGCGCTCGCCGCCCAGCACATCCAGCTCGGCGATGCCGAGATCGTTGCCGCCGGCGGCCAGGAAAACATGTCGATGAGCCCGCATGCGCAGAACCTGCGCAACGGTCAGAAGATGGGCGACATGTCCTTCATCGACACGATGATCCGCGACGGCCTCTGGGACGCCTTCAACGGCTATCACATGGGCCAGACCGCCGAGAACGTCGCGCAGCAGTGGCAGATCAGCCGCGAGGCGCAGGACGAATTCGCCGTCGCCAGCCAGAACAAGGCCGAAGCCGCCCAGAAGGCCGGCAAGTTCGCCGACGAGATCATCCCCTTCACCATCAAGACCCGCAAGGGCGAGACGGTGATGGACAGCGACGAATACATCCGTCACGGCGCCACGCTCGACGCGATGGCGAAACTGCGCCCGGCCTTCACCAAGGACGGCTCGGTGACCGCCGCCAATGCCTCGGGCATCAACGACGGCGCCGCCGGCGTCCTGCTGATGAGCGCGGCCGAGGCGGAAAAGCGCGGCATCACCCCGCTCGCCCGCATCGCCTCCTACGCCACCGCCGGGCTCGACCCGTCGATCATGGGCGTCGGCCCGATCTACGCCAGCCGCAAGGCGCTGGCCAAGGCCGGCTGGAAGCCCGAGGATCTGGATCTGGTCGAGGCCAACGAAGCCTTCGCCGCCCAGGCCTGCGCGGTCAACAAGGACATGGGCTGGGATCCGTCCATCGTCAACGTGAACGGCGGCGCCATCGCCATCGGCCACCCCATCGGCGCCTCGGGCGCACGCATCCTCAACACCCTGCTGTTCGAGATGCAGCGCCGCGGCGCCAAGAAGGGCCTCGCCACGCTCTGCATCGGCGGCGGGATGGGCGTGGCGATGTGTGTCGAACGGCCGTAACAACCGGCCGGACGGAAAGGCGCCTTCGGGCGCCTTTTTTTGTGCCATGCCAAAGATTTATGCCCCATGCCCCTTTGATCGGCACCGTGGCGTGAATTTTCATCACGCAAGATTGTTGCGTATCTCAAGGCTGACGGGTAACAGAGTTACAACGGAATTCCTGAAGGAGGAGACATGACCATGGCCAGAACTGCACTTGTGACCGGGGGCTCGCGCGGAATCGGCGCGGCGATTTCCAGGGCGCTCAAGGCCGCCGGATATACCGTCGCCGCGACCTATGCGGGCAACGACGAAGCCGCGGCGAAATTTACCGAAGAAACCGGCATCAAGACCTACAAGTGGAACGCGGCCGATTACGACGCCTCCAAGGAAGGCATCGCCAAGGTCGAAGCCGACATCGGCCCCATCGACGTGGTGGTCGCCAACGCCGGCATCACCCGCGACGCGCCCTTCCACAAGATGACCCCGCAGCAGTGGCACGAGGTGATCGACACCAACCTCACCGGCGTCTTCAACACCGTGCACCCGGTCTGGTCCGGGATGCGCGAGCGCAAGTTCGGCCGCGTCATCGTGATCTCCTCGATCAACGGCCAGAAGGGCCAGTTCGCCCAGGTCAATTATGCCGCCACCAAGGCCGGCGACATCGGCATCGTGCGCAGCCTCGCCCAGGAAGGCGCGCGGTTCGGCATCACCGCCAACGCGGTCTGCCCGGGATATATCGCCACCGACATGGTGATGGCGGTCCCGGAAAAGGTGCGCGAATCGATCATCGCGCAAATCCCGGCCGGCCGTCTGGGCGAGCCGGAAGAGATCGCGCGCTGCGTGGTCTTCCTCGCCTCCGACGACGCCGGTTTCATCAACGGCTCGACCATCTCGGCCAACGGCGCGCAGTTCTTCGGCTGAACACGCTCCACGAATACAAAAGGCCGGTTCCTGCGAACCGGCCTTTCTGTTTGCCCTGCGCGGCGCTCAGCGGCGGCCGAACAGCCAGGCCAGGGCGCTGCGGATCGCCCGGCCCCGTTCCACATGGGCGCGGACATAGGCATCGGCGGTGACGGTCGTGGTGGCAATCTCGATCATCGGGGGATTTCCTTGGATCAGCAAAACTGGACTGACCCCAATATCATCCTTGACAGTTCCCCGCACAAACGAGACTTTCCCGGCATTCACACAAGAATAACTTGACCGTCCATGTCCGCCGCCCTGCCTCCGCTGACTGCCCTGCGCGCCTTCGATGCGGCCGCGCGGCACATGTCTTTCGCCAAGGCCGCGGACGAGCTGCACGTGACCCCCGCCGCGCTCTCCTTCCAGATCAAGTCGCTGGAAGAGCATCTGGGCCAACCGCTGTTCCGCCGCCTTAACCGCGCCGTCGAACTCACCGAGGCCGGCCGCGCCCTCGCCCCCGGCACCGCCGAGGGCTTCCGCGCCCTGAACGCCGCCTGGGCCGCCGCGCGGCGGCTGCACGACACCACCACGCTGACCGTCACCGCCGGCCCCGCCTTCACCGCGAAATGGATGGCCCCGCGACTCTACGAATTTGCCCGCGCTCATCCAGAGGTTGAGCTGCGCTTCTCCGCCAGCCTGCGTATCATGGACGTCGACCGCGACGATATCGACGTCGCGATCCGCTTTGGCTACGGCCCCGATTCCGGCCTCTATTCGCTGCCGCTCGCCAACGAATGGCTGACCCCGGTGATGACTCCCGAACTGGCCGAGCGCTATCCGACCCCCGACAGCCTGCGCGCCGCGCCGCTGATCTTTGACGACTCGATCGCCTTCCTCGACCCGCCCTGCGACTGGCCCGTCTGGTTCCGCGCCGTGGGCATCGACCACAGCCCCACCCAAGGCGCGCATTTCAGCCAGGCCGACCACGCTGTCGATGCCGCCATGGCGGGCGCCGGCGTGGTGCTGGGCCGCCGCGCGCTGGTCATCAAGGACATCCACGAAGGCCGCCTCGTCGCACCCTACGGCGTCGCCATCTCCACCCGCGCGCAGTTCCGCTTCATCTGCGCCCAGGGCAGCGAGAACCGTCCCCAGATCCGCGCCTTCCGCGACTGGATCCTCGCCGAAATCGCCAAGACCGCCAGCGTCACCGAAGGCCTCACCATCATCCCCGTCGAAGAAGTGCCCGCCCCATGAGCCGCCATACCATGACCCGCTCCCGCGCCACCGCCATCGGCTTTGTCGCCGTCCTGCTCTGGGCGCTGCTCGCCACGCTCACCGTCGGCTCGGCCCCGGTGCCGCCGCTGCTGCTGAACACCATCTGCTTCGCCATCGGCGGTGTGCTGGGGCTGATCTGGACCATGGCGACCGGCGGGCTGGCCCAGCTGCGCGCCGTGCCGCTGCCTGTCTATGCCTTTGGCACGCTAGGGCTTTTCGGCTACCACGCGCTCTATTTCTCGGCCCTGCGCCTGGCGCCTGCGGCCGAGGCCGGGCTCATCGCCTACCTCTGGCCGCTGCTGATTGTGCTGCTCTCGGGCCTGCTGCCGGGCGAACGACTGCGCGCCGCGCACCTGTTGGGCGCGGCTCTGGGCTTTGCCGGGGCGGCACTGATCATCAGCGGCGGCAGCACCGGGTTCCAGACGCAATACGCCGCCGGCTATGGGCTGGCCTTCGCCTGCGCGCTCACCTGGTCGACCTATTCTGTCGTCTCGCGCCGGTTTGGCACGACACCCACCGCCTCGGTCGCGGTCTTCTGTATCGCCACGGCGATCCTGTCGGCCCCGCTGCACCTGGCCTTCGAACAGACCGTCTGGCCCGTCGGACCTGCCGGCTGGGCAGCGACAATCGCTCTGGGGCTCGGCCCGGTGGGGCTGGCCTTCTATGTCTGGGACGTCGGCGTCAAACGGGGCGATATCCAGCTGCTCGGCACCAGCTCATACGCCGCGCCGCTGCTGTCCACTGTGCTGCTGGTCGTGTCCGGCCTGGCTGCGCCCAGTTGGTCGCTGGCCATCGCCGCCGTTCTAATCACCGGCGGCGCGCTGATCGCAGCGCGCGCCAGCTTCAGACGCGCCTAGTGCGATAGACGCTGAATCTCTTCCTTGAGCTTCAGTTTCTGCTTCTTCAGGGATGCCAGCACCAGCTGATCCATTCCCGGATGCCGCTGGGCGCTTTCTACCTCATTGCTCAGATGTTCGTGCTTTTTCTTCAGTTCGGTCAGGTGTGCGCTAAGGCTCATCACGATCCTCCTTTGAACAACTTGCAATTGTAGTTGAGCACATTCGTCCGAGTCTGTCACGCGCCCTGGAAAGATCATGGTCAACAAACTGTTACACTGGCGGTCTCCCGCTTAACCCTACGGCCAGGGCAGCGCCGCCGCATCGCGCTGCACCGCCAGGATCGCGGGGCTGTAATTCTTGCCGTTGCCCAGATGCATATCGTCCTGATGCAGCACCAGCGGCGCGTGCAGGCGAAAGGCCGCGCGCCCGTCCTTGCGCGCCCGCAGGATCACCAGTTCGGGCGCCCGGCCCGCGCGCGGGGCCAGCGGCAACAGCTCCAGCGACCCCAGCCGCCCGGCGCAGCCCGCCAGCATGTCGGGCACCCGGTCGGGCCGCTGGATCATGTGCAGATAGCCGCGCGGTTTCAGCCGCTTCGCCGCCGTTGCGATCCAGTCCGCCAGCGGCACCTGTTCGCCCAGCGCCCTCTGCCGCCCCGCATCGCTCGCCAGCGTATGCGCCCCGGCGCGGTAATAGGGCGGGTTGGTGATCACATGGTCAAAGTTCCGCCCCGCCAGGGCCCGCCCGCCATCGCCGGCATCGCCCAGAACCGGGTGAAAATCGACCCCGTTCTCACGCGCATTCCGCTCGGCCAGCTCGCAATACTCGGGCTGAATCTCCAGCCCGGTCACCCGCGCCCCCGGCACCCGCGCCAGCAGGCACAGCGCCGCGGCGCCCGCGCCACAGCCAAGGTCCAGCACCTCCTGCCCGTCCCGCACCGGCGCCGCCGCGGCCAGCAGCACCGGGTCGATCCCGGCGCGATACCCAAGCTTCGGCTGATACAGCCAGATCCGCCCGCGCAGAAAGGCGTCGCGGGTCAGCTCGTCTGCCGCGAAACTCACGACGACAGCGCGATGCCGTTGTCGCGCATCACCACCGCCGCGCGGTCGTAATCCTCGCTCCGCACCAGCAGCCGGCGCGGCAAGATGCCCAACCCTCCTTCGAGGACGCTCATGTTTACGTCCATCTCAAAGCAGTCTATATCCTCGCCCCGAAGAAGGGCCGAGGCAAAGGCAAAGATCGTCGGGTCGGTGCTGCGCAAGAGTTCCTTCATGACTGGGGATGTAAGGTCAGGTCCGGCGCCTTGTCGAGCCTTGAAGCGGAAGTTCGATGGACGTCGTGATAGCTCAGAAACCGCATGACAGGCTCGCCGCCCTGCTGGCCGAGGATCTGGCCGCAGTCAACGCACTCATCCGCGCGCGGATGGCCTCGGAACATGCCCCGCGCATCCCCGAGGTGACGGCCCATCTGGTCGAGGCCGGCGGCAAACGCCTGCGCCCGATGCTGACGCTCGCCGCCGCCCGGCTCTGCGGCTACAGCGGCGACGATCACGTCAAGCTCGCCGCCACGGTCGAATTCATCCACACCGCCACCCTGCTGCACGACGACGTCGTCGATGAAAGCCAGCAGCGCCGGGGCCGGCCCACGGCGAACCTGCTCTGGGACAACCAGTCCAGCGTCCTGGTCGGCGACTACCTCTTCGCCCGCTCGTTCCAGCTGATGGTCGAAACCGGCTCGCTGCGGGTGCTCGACATCCTCGCCAATGCCGCCGCCACCATCGCCGAGGGCGAGGTGCTGCAACTCACCGCCGCCCGCAACCTGGCCACGACCGAGTCGACCTACCTCCAGATCGTGCGCGGCAAGACGGCGGCGCTCTTCTCGGCCGCAACCGAGGTGGGCGGCGTCATCGCCAGCGCGCCCGAGGACCAGGTGCGCGCGCTCCACGCCTATGGCGACGCGCTCGGCATCGCCTTCCAGATCGCCGACGACCTGCTCGACTATCAGGGCGACAGCACCGCCACCGGCAAGAACGTCGGTGACGATTTCCGCGAAGGCAAGCTGACCCTGCCGGTGATCAAGGCCATCGCCGCCGCCGACGAGGGCGAACGCGCCTTCTGGCAGCGCGTCATCGGCACCGGCAAGCAGGAACCGGGCGACCTCGACACCGCGCAGGGCCTGCTGCGCCGCCACGGCGCGCTGGAGGCCACCCGCGCCGACGCCTTCGCCTGGGCCGACACCGCCCGCGCCGCCCTGGCCGCACTGCCCGAGGCCCCGGTGCGCGACATGCTCTCCGATCTCGCCGCCTATGTGGTCGACCGGCTGAACTAGCGCAGCACCGGTCCCGCCGCGCTCCACCATCCGGGATGCGCCCCGTCGATCCGCGCCCGCGCGGACTCCGCACTCCCCGGCGGATAGAGCGCGAAACAGGTCGCCCCCGATCCCGACATGCCGGCGAACAGGCAGTCGGTGCCGCGCAGCGCCGTCAGCACCTCGCCGATCACCGGCGCCACCGCCAGCGCCGGCGCCAGCAGGTCGTTGCGCTGCTCTGCCAGCCAGCCGGCGAAGTCGCCCGCATCGCGCCAGCGTGGCAACTCGGCCGGCATCGGCGGGTTGTCCCGCCGCTCCAGCCGCCGGAACACCTCGGGCGTCGGCACCGCGACGCCCGGATTGACCAGCACGATATCCATTTCAGGTAGGCCCGGCACCGGCGCGAGGTCATCGCCGATCCCCCGCATCCGCGCCGGATGCCCGGCCAGACAGGCCGGCACATCCGCACCCAGGCCCAGCACCTGCCGCTCGTCCGGCAGAGCGACGCCCCACAGCCGCGCCAGCGCCCGCAGCGCCGCCGCCGCATCGGCCGAGCCGCCGCCAATGCCCGAGGCCACCGGCAACCGCTTGACCAGCCGGATCGCCGCACCGCGCTCCGCACCCATCAGCCGCGCCGCCCGCAAGACCAGATTGTCGCCCTCGCCCGACAGCGCCGCCGCCTCCGGCCCCTCGACCGTCAGCGACAGCGCCCCGGCGGGCGCAACCGCCACCGTGTCGCCGATCCCGGCAAAGACCACAAGCGAATCCAGCAGGTGATAGCCATCGCCCCGCTGGCCGGTGACATGCAGTGTCAGATTGATCTTCGCCGGGGCGAAGACCTCATTTGCTGCCATTCGCAACCTTGAGCGGCGGTGCGCCTTCCTCGGCCAGCACCTTGTCCAGCCCGACCTCCAGCTTGCGCCGGATCCGGTCCGGGTCGGCCTCGTTGCCCGGATCGCTCAGGTCCACGAAGGACAGCGCGCGTCGCCACTGGAACCGCGCCTCGCGATAGCGTCCGACCGCCCAGAACACATCGCCCAGATGGTCGTTCACCACGGCGTCGACCGGCATCAGCTCGACCGCCTTCTCCATGTTCCCGACCGCCTCGTCATAGCGGCCCAGACGATATTGCACCCAGCCCAGCGAATCGAGGATATAGCCGCTGTCCGGCCGTGCCGCGACGGCCCGCTCGATCATGCCCAGCGCCTCTTCCAGGTTCTCGCGCCGCTCGACCATCGAATAGCCGAGATAGTTCAGCACCTGCGGCTGCTCGGGGTTCAGCTCCAGCGCATGGCGCAGGTCGGCCTCGGCCTTGTCCCAGTCCTTCAGCCGCTCCTGGCTGATCCCGCGGGCATAAAGCAGGAACCATTCGCCCGCCGCGCCCTCTTCGGTGAACTCGATCGCCTTGTCATAGGCGCGCACCGCAGCCTCGTATTTCTCCTGCTGGCGATACAGATCGCCCAGCGCCGAAAAGACCATCGGCTGCGACGGGACATCCAGGCTCAGCCGCTCCAGCACCTCGATGGCCGCATCGGGCTTGGCCGCGCGGCGCAGCGCCTCGGCGCGGCCCAGTTCGGCGGCGCTGTGCTCTGGGCTGTCCGCCGGCACCTGGCGATAGGTCGCCACGGCAAGATCGTATTGCTTGATGTTGTCCAGCAGTTCCGCGCTCACCAGCAGCGCGTCGATATGGCCGGGCCGCAGATAGCCGGCGATCCGCGCATAAACCAGCGCATAGTCGTCCGAGCTCTCGCCCATCAGCGCCTGCCCGATCGAGAAGAACACCTCCGACATCCCGTCCTGCACCGAGGTCACGATGTCAAAGGGCAGCGTCTCGCCCGCGGCCAGCCGGTCGGCGATATTGGTCAGGCCCGGATCGAACCCGGCGTTGAACGCCTCGGCCAGCACGTCCAGGGCCGTCTCGTTCTTGCCCAGCTGCGACAGGATCTCGGCGCGCGCGATGGCCGCCCGGCGGCTCATCCGCGACAGCGCGCCGTTGCCTGCGGCAAAGATCGCCTCGGCCCCTTCGAAATCGCCCGCGTTCGCCAGTGCCAGCGCCTTGTGATACATGGCGAAATTGCGCAGCCCGTTCTGCTTGGCCACATCGTCGAAGGCCGCCTTCGCCGCCTCGGTGTCGCCCTTGCCCATCAGCGCCCAGGCCTTCAGCAGCCCGTCCACCAGCGGGCCGATGCCCAGCGTCTCGGGGTCGCGCGCCAGCAGGCCGTCGTAATCGCCCTTGGCGATCAGGCTCGACACCATGACCATATGCGCCACCTGGCTGCGCTGCCCCCGCGCCTCCATCAGCTCGGCCACCGGCAGCGCCCGGTCGATCTGGCCCAGCGCCAGCTGCGCCAGCACCACATTGTCCATCAGCTGCGGATTGTCCCGGTCGCGCGCCAGCGCGCGCGAATAATAGGTCGCCGCCGCGTCGAAATCGCTGGTGAACAGCGCCTGCCGCCCGGCGAGATAGGCGCCCGAAGCGGATTCGGCCTGCAGCGAAAGGGGGAGTACCGTCGAAAACACGGCGGCCAGCGCTGCCGCCTTGGATATTGCCTTGATCACGCGACTACCTCGGATGATGGACAGGTCGCTTTCAAGCTAAGCCCTTGCAACCGGACAGGCAATGCCGGGCGCCGAAAGCCGCCGACAAGGCGTGTGGTTTTTGCCTAAAATCCGCGTGAACAGGGAATTGTTGCCGCCGTCAGGGCAAACCCTGCGGCGGCGCCAGTCTCACATGTTCGGATAGTTCGGCCCGTCGCCGCCCTGCGGCGTGGTCCAGACGATGTTCTGCGGCGGATCCTTGATGTCGCAGGTCTTGCAGTGCACGCAGTTCTGGAAGTTGATGACGAACTTCGGATTGCCCGCGTCATCCTCCACGAACTCATAGACCCCGGCCGGGCAATAGCGCTGCGACGGCCCGGCGTATTTCGCCAGATCCACCTTCACCGGCACCTCCGGATCCTTCAGCGTCAGATGCGGCGGCTGGCTTTCCTCGTGGTTGGTCATCGAGAAGCTGACATTGGTCAGCCGGTCAAAGCTCAGCTTGCCATCGGGCTTGGGATAGTCGATCGGCGTGTGCTGGCTCGCCTCCTCGGTCGCGGCCGCGTCGGTCTTGCCGTGCTTCTGGGTGCCGAACAGCGAAAAGCCAAAGGTATTGGTCCACATGTCGAACCCGCCCAGGCCCAGGCTCGCCAGCAGCCCGAACTTCGACCAGAACGGCTTTACGTTGCGGACCTTCTTCAGGTCCTGCCCGATCGCGCCGCCGCGCACCTCGGTCTCGTAGTCGGTCAGCTCGTCGCTGGCCCGCCCCGCCTGGATCGCCGCATAGGCCGCCTCGGCCGCCGCCTTGCCCGACAGCATCGCATTGTGGTTGCCCTTGATGCGCGGCACGTTGACCATGCCGACCGAACAGCCCAGCAGCGCCACGCCCGGCGCAACCATCTTCGGCATCGACTGCCAGCCGCCCTCGCTGATCGCCCGCGCGCCATAGGCCACGCGCTTGCCGCCCTTCAGCAGCTCGGCCACCATCGGGTGGTGCTTGAAGCGCTGGAATTCCATGTAGGGGAACAGGTAGGGGTTCTTGTAGTTCAGGTGGACCACGAAACCGACGTAGACCTGATTGTTCTCAAGGTGATAGATGAACGACCCGCCGCCGGCATTGCCGCCCAGCGGCCAGCCCATCGTATGGGTCACCGTGCCCTCGCGGTGCTTGGCCGGGTCGATCTCCCAGATCTCCTTCATGCCCAGGCCGAACTTCTGCGGGCAGTGGCCCCTGGACAGGTCGTATTTCGCGATCAGCTGCTTGGCCAGCGACCCGCGCACGCCCTCGGCGATGAAGACATACTTGCCGTGCAGCTCCATCCCGGGCTCATAGTTCGGGCCCATGCTGCCATCGGCTTCCTTGCCGAACTCGCCGGCCACCACGCCCTTGACCTCGCCATTCTCGCCGTAAACCATCTCCGAGCAGGCCATGCCCGGAAAGATCTCGACGCCAAGCGCCTCGGCCTGTTCCGCCATCCAGCGGCAGACGTTGCCCATCGACACGATATAGTTGCCGTGGTTGTTCATCAGCGGCGGCATCGGCCAGTTTGGGATGCGGATCTTGCCCGCCTCGCCCAGCATATAGAAGTTGTCCTCGCGCACCGGCACGTTCAGCGGCGCGCCCTTCTCTTTCCAGTCAGGGATCAGCGCGTCCAGACCGCAGGGGTCCAGCACCGCACCCGACAGGATATGCGCCCCGACTTCCGAGCCCTTCTCCAGCACCACCACGTTCAGGTCGGCGTCCAGTTGTTTCAGCCGGATCGCCGCTGACAGGCCCGCCGGCCCCGCCCCGACGATCACAACGTCGTATTCCATTGCTTCGCGTTCGACTTCGGCCATTTCGGGCTCCTCTGGTGGCTGGAGGCGCAATTTTGTTTCGCGGCTAATACCTTCTGCCGAAGGCCGCGGTCAATCGCAACCGGGCGTTACGTGCGGTCGGTCGCTTTCGCATCCGACATCATCTCGGTCAGCGTGCTCGCGCGCGCGGCATCCTTGGCATAGCGGAACGTTCCGTGTTCCAGAACCTCGTCCGCCGCGCGCATCAGCGCGCCCAGCGCCGCCCGGGCAAAGGATCCGCCGACGCTGATCCGCTTGACCCCCGCCTCGGCCAGCTCGCTCACCGTGAAGGTAGGGCCGACCAGCCCCATGACCACGTTCACCGGCTTGTCCACTTCGCGGCACAGCGTGCGGATATCGTTGATGTCCGACAGCCCCGGCGCGTAAAGCACATGCGCCCCCGCCTCGGAATAGGCCTGCAACCGCTCGATCGTGTCCTTCAGGTCGTGCCGCCCCCAGAGAAAGTTCTCGGCCCGCGCGGTCAAGAGGAACGGCTTGCCCCGCGTCGCATCCGCGGCGGCGGCCACCCGCTCGGCGGCCAGCATGGTCTCATAGATCGGCGCATGGGGGTGGCCCGTGGCATCCTCGATCGACCCGCCGACCAGCCCGACGCCCACCGCCAGCTCGACCGTCTCGGCGCAGAGCTCGGGGGCAAAGCCGAACCCGTCCTCCAGATCGGCCGACACCGGCAGATGGGTCGCCTCGACGATCTGGCGCGCGTTCTCCAGAATCTCGGCCCGCGTCAGCCCGGCATGGGAATCGCGCTTGCCCACCGAAAAGGCGTAACCCGCGCTTGTGGTGGCCAGCGCCTGAAACCCCATCTGGGTCAGGATCCGCGCCGTGCCCGCGTCCCAGGGATTGGGCATGACGAAAGCGCCCTTGTCCCAGTGCATCGCCCGGAAGCGCTCGAATTTCGCCTGCTGCATATCCGTCATCCCGCCCGATCTCCCCTCGGTTCGTCCTGCGGTGCCTCCAGGCTGTCGCCCAGCAGAAAGCGCGGACCCTCACCAAGATCCGCCGCACCGTCGTCCGGGTTATAGATGGCGCATCGGTCCAGCGAAAGGCAACCGCAGCCTATGCATCCGTCAAGTTTTTCCCGCAGCGCGGCCAGCCCGGCCATCCGCCGGTCGATCCGGTCGCGGAACCCCTCGGCCAGCCGCGTCCAGTCGTCCCGCGTCGGCGTGCGCCCCTGCGGCAGCGCGTCCAGCGCCGCCCGGATCTCGGCCAGGCCAAACCCCAGCCGCTGCGCGATCATCACGAAGGACAGCCGCCGCACGTCGCCCCGCTCGAACACCCGCCGTCCGCCCCGGTCGCGCCCGGGCCGCACCAGCCCCTCGGTCTCGTAGAACCGGATCGCCGACACGCTCAGCCCCGTCCGCTCGGCCACCCAGCCAATCGGCAGCCCCTTGATGTTCTTTGCCAATGCCATGTTTTCAAACCACTCTTTATTCTTGACCTAAACCTTACTTGAGATCGGAAAGTGACTCCATCGAAAACACGCCCAAAAGGAAAACCCATGGCCCAACTCGAACACGCCAACATCACCGTCTCCGACAGCAAGGCCACCGCCGCCTGGCTGTGCGAGGTCTTCGGCTGGCGCATCCGCTGGCAGGGTCCGGCGATGCAGACCGGTTTCACCGTCCACGTCGGCACCGACCAGGGCTATCTCGCCCTCTTCAGCCACGCCGGCGCGAAACCCTCGCGCGAAGACAGCTACCGCACCGTGGGCGGGCTGAATCACGTCGCCGTCTTCACCGACGACATCGACGCCGTGGAAGACCGCGTGCGCGCCGCCGGATTCACCCCCGGAAACCACGCCTCCTACGCCCCCGGACGGCGGTTCTATTTCGACGATTCCGACGGGATCGAATGGGAGGTCGCCAGCCATCAGCAATGATTTGCCGCCGTGGCCCCTTGCATTTTGGCCCGGCATTGAGTCTCTTGTAATGCGATTCCAGCGGCAGCCCCGGCGCACCATGCGGCGGGGCGCCGGTTTTTGTAGTAGACGAGGCCAATGGACAAGATCCCGATGACCCCCGCCGGCCATGCTGCGCTCGAATCCGAGCTCAAGCAGCTGAAGTCGGTCGAGCGCCCCGCCATCATCGCGGCCATCGCCGAGGCGCGCGAACATGGCGATCTGTCGGAAAATGCCGAATACCATTCCGCGCGCGAAAAGCAGTCCTTCATCGAAGGGCGCATCAAGGAACTCGAAGGCGTGCTGTCGCTGGCCGAGGTCATTGACCCCGCCAAGCTCTCGGGCCCGATCAAGTTCGGCGCGACCGTGACCCTGGTGGACGAGGACACCGACGAGGAACGCACCTGGCAGATCGTGGGCGAGCATGAGGCGAATATCGAAAAGGGCCTGCTCAACATCAAGTCACCCATCGCCCGCGCCCTGATCGGCAAGGCCGAGGGCGATTCCGTCGAAGTCCGCACCCCCGGCGGCGAGCGCTCCTACGAAGTACTGAAAATCGTCTTCGGCTGAGCGGGGGAAGGCCATGTCCACCCCCGAGCGCAACCCGCAAGACCCCCAGTCGACCCCGCTGGGCATCTACGACCGTCCGCAAAGCCCCGCGATCACCGGGATCGAGGTGGTCGCGCTGATCGTCTCGGTCATCTGGGTCGGCGGCACTCTGATCTTCTTCATGCTGGTGCCCGAGGACAGCCGCCCGAGCTTCGACGGCATGCGCTTTCTGGTCACGTTGCTGACCATCTTCCTGCCCGTGGCGATCATCTGGGTCGCCGCCACCGCCGCCCGCTCGCAGCGCGTCTTCCGCGAGGAAAGCGCCCGCCTCCAGGCCGCCATCGACGGCATCCGCCAGGCCTATGTCGCCCAGTCGCAGCGCAACGCGATGGGCTCCGAGATTTCCGTCGCCAAGAAGCTGGACGAGATCGCCGCCTCCACCCGCAAGGCCGAAACCGCGCTCGCCACCTTCACCACACGGCGCGACCGCGCGCCCGCGCCCCGGCCTCAGGCCCCCGCCGAACCGGCCGAGGATCAGGGAATGCTGGCGCTCGGCACCCCCGCCGAGGCGCTGGCCCAGCCCCCCGCGACCGAGGATTTCGTCCGCGCGCTCAACTTCCCGGAAACCGCCGAGGACGAGGCCGGCTTCGCCGCCCTGCGCCGCGCCATGCGCGACCGCCGGACCGCGCAGATCATCCAGGCCAGCCAGGATGTGCTGACCCTGCTCAGCCAGGACGGCATCTACATGGACGACCTGCGCCCCGACATGGCCCGCCCCGACGTCTGGCGCCAGTTCGCCCAGGGCACCCGCGGCCGCGCCGTCGCGGCGCTTGGCGGCGTGCGCGACCGCACCTCGCTGGCCCTGACCGCCGGCCGGATGAAACAGGACCCGATCTTCCGCGACGCCGCGCACCACTTCCTGCGCCTCTTCGACCGGATGATCGCCCAGTTCGAACAGACCGCCACCGACGCCGAAATCCAGGCCCTCGCCGAAACCCGCACCGCCCGCGCCTTCATGCTGCTCGGCCGCGTGGCGGGGACGTTCGACTGAGGGCCTGCACACCGGCGGCTTACGCCGCCTTCTTCGCATACTTCGACAGATGCGCTTCCAGCACCACGCGCAGTTCCTTGCGGAAGGCGTCCATGTTCTCGTCGATCAGATCGTCAAAAATCGCATCCACCTTGCCCGACTTGACGATCACCTTCACCGCCTCGTCGACCAGGCTCTTGCCGTCGTTCAGCGCGGCGGGCACCGACTGGATCCAGCCGATCAGCACATCCTCGATATAGCGGACGACCTTCCCGGTCTGCAGAAGCTTGTGCAGCAGCCCGTTTCCGGCGCGCACCAGGAACTTGCTTGCCGCCTCCATCAGCACCCGCTCCTGAATCGCCAGGATATGGATGGTGCCCTTTTCCGTCATCCCGGGCAGGATCTTCTCGCAGGCGATCTCCAGCTCTTTCATGAACACCCGTCCGCCCAGCCCCTTGGCCAGACGCGCCGCCTGAGTGCGCAGCAGGGTGTTGTTGGTCAGCGCCTTCACCAGCGGGCCCTTCAGCATCGGCATCAGCTTGCCGAGGATCCCCGCCGCGATGGCCCCGGTCGCCGCATTGGCCGCAAAGCGCTTGCCGATCTCGGCGGCCGACATGGTCTTCATGCCGTTCGCCGCCAGCCCGACGTTCTCGCCCCCGTCGTACAGCAGCCCGACCCCCGCCGAGGACGCCGCGCCGACAACCACCGCCGCCCCCAGGGTCGCCGGTGCCGCGATCGTCACCGCCGCCAGCACGCCGCAGAACTTGCCCACCTCCTTGACCCCGGTCAGCACGGTGACCGTGCCCTCGGCGGTGCTGATCAGCCCCTCGATCCAGTTGTGCACATCGTTGGTATACTTGGCGATTTCCTTCTCGCAGACCAGCGCCGCCGCAGGAAAGCCCTTGTAATCCCGCGCGTTCACCACCTTTTTCAGGGCCTTGTAGGCCGCCTGCGCCACCTTCCAGCCGTTCTTCGGCTCGTCGACCGAGCTGATCGTGCCGACCACCGAGGCGACAAACCACTGATCCTCGTTGATCTTCAGCTGGGCATCATGGCGCCCGACAGCATAGTTGTAATTGATCCGCTGCCGCTCCAGGAACTGGTCCATCTTTGCATGGACGTCCTTCTGGAGGGCTTTGTATTCCTTCTCGTCCAGAACCACCTCGCCCTTCGGCCCCTTGACGATATAGACCTTGCCCTTGGGGTCCAGCACCCAGACGGTCTCGCCCTTGGCCAGCGCCTCGCCCTTCTTCAGGCGCGCGGCGATCTTCTTGTTGCCATCGTATTGCAGGATCGCCTTCGGATCCCGGTTCTTGTAGCGCTTGGCAATGGTGTCGAGCGTATCGCCGTCCTGGGCCTTGATGGAAATCCACATGCCGTGTTCCTCGTGTCGGTCCCTGACCGGACAGGCCC
The DNA here is from genome assembly GCF_042654245.1 of Seohaeicola nanhaiensis. Classification (NCBI taxonomy): domain Bacteria; kingdom Pseudomonadati; phylum Pseudomonadota; class Alphaproteobacteria; order Rhodobacterales; family Roseobacteraceae; genus Seohaeicola; species Seohaeicola nanhaiensis. The sequence continues at coordinate 13,895 of NZ_JBHSGI010000033.1, read as the reverse complement.
CTGCGCGGCAACGCAGGCCAGTCCCAGGGGGGTGCGGGTTCGATGCTTCCACAGACACCAGACACGGAACAGGCCCGCCCGTCTGTGACCCGCTTCACACGGGCGGACTCAGAGCCCGAAACTGCCCCAGGGCAGGAACCGCACGGGATCGCCGGGGCGCACATGCACCGCCCCGTCCGGCAGCTCGACCAGACCCTCCGCCCAGCTCAGCCCGCTGATCCGCCCCGACCCTTCCGAGGCAAAGACCTCCACCCGCCCCTCGCGGATGCGCGCGCGCAGATACTCGCGCCGCCCCGGCTTCTTGCGCTTCTCGAAACCCGCGGGCACCTCGAACCCCTGCGGCGCCGCCCATCCCTGCCCGGCCAGCAGCCCCAGCGCGGGCCGCGCGAAGACCAGCGTGCAGACCAGCGCCGCCACCGGATTGCCCGGCAGGCCGAAGACCGGCGTGCCGTCCCACAGCCCCAGCGCCAGCGGCCGGCCCGGCTTCACCGCGATGCGCCATTCCTGCATCGCCCCGGCCTCGGTCAGCAGGGCGCTCACGTGGTCCTCGTCCCCGGCCGAGGCGCCGCCGCTGGTCAGGATCGCCTCCGCCCCCTGCGCCGCCGCGTCCAGCCGCGCGCGCAGGGCGGCGCGGTCGTCGGGCACCCGGCCCATGTCGACCGCCTCGAACCCCCAGCGCGCCAGCAGGGCCAGCAGCATCGGCCGGTTGGCGTCGTAGATTTGCCCCGGTCCCGCCGCCTGACCCGGCTCCACCACCTCGTCGCCCGTCGACAGCACCGCCACCCGCAGCCGCGCGCGCACAGCCACCCGGTCCAGCCCCACCGCCGCCATCAGCGCCAGATCGGCAGGCGTCAGCACGCGCCCCGCCGTCAGCGCCACCGCCCCGGCGGTCACGTCCTCGCCCGCCCGGCGCGTGTTCGCCCCCTGCTTCAGCGGCCCGTGAAAGGCGATGGCCTCAGGCGACGCCGCCACATCCTCCTGCAGGATCACCGTATCGACGCCCTCGGGCAGCGCCGCGCCCGTCAGCACCCGCACGGCATGGCCCGCTGGCACCGCGCCCGCAAAGGGCACCCCCGCCGCCGCCCGCCCGGCCACCAGCGGCAGGCGGTGCTCGCCCTCGTCCCGCGCCCCGGCAAAGCCATAGCCATCCACCGCCGTATTGGGCTGCGGCGGGTTCGACCGCAGCGCCACCGCCTCCTCGGCCAGCACCCGCCCCGCCGCCTGCGCCAGCGGCACGCGCTCCACCGCCGTCACCGGCCCCAGCCGGTCGCGCAGCAGCGCCAGCGCCTCGTCCACCGGAGTCCAGTCGATCCCCGGCGGCAGGGCGAAACAGTCGTTCTTCAGCGGCGGCGCCCCGGTCATGCCGCCATCTCCACCGCACCCGGCACACCCAGGATCCATCCTTCCTCGGGCGCATGAATGTCCAGCAACCCGGCCAGCGCCGCCGGAGCCATCCCCGCCAGCGCCTCCGCCACATGCCGCACCTGCCAGGCATCCCGGATCCATCCCTCCGGCACCGGTGGCATGTCCAGCGAGGGCCAGATCTCCAGCAGCGCCACCGGTCTGTCCAGCGCCTCGAACGGCCAGACCGCCACCTGCCCGGCAAAGCGCCGCCGCAGCCGGGCCAGCATCGGCAGGCCCATCATCACCTGACTGCCAACCGCCCCGGCACCGGACATCTGCCAGCAAGTGAAACTGCCCTTCGCCAGATGCTCCACCGCCCGCCGCTCGGGGAAGGGGTTGCGATACCCCGCCTTGGTGCGCGGCAGCCCTGCGATCTCGCGCTTCAGCCCGTTGCCCCAGAACGGACCGTGCCCGCCAAACCGCCGGTTGATCTCGCCCGCCAGATCGAACCGGTTGTTGCCTCCCGGCGCATCCTCGATCCGCGCCGCGAACCAGTCCCACAGCGCCAGCGGCCCCGCCACGCCCAGCGCCCCGGCAAAGCCCGCCGGATAGCCGAAGGGAAAGTCGAACCCCAGCGCAAGCCGCCGCCCCGCCGCCAGCTCGCCCTCGATCAGGTCGCAAAGCCAGTCCTCGGCCACCTGCCGGTTGCGCAGATAGACCGGCGCCGCGCCATCCGCACAGGCCCAGATCGCATCCCGCTTGGGCGTCGCGCCCCGGTCGTTCCCGCCCGACCAGTCCACCATCACGAAGCGGTCGAACCTCACAGCCCCACCTCCCGCAGGATGAACCCGGCGATCCCCGCGATATCGTCCAGCGCAAAAACCGGCCGGTCCAGCGCAACCGCCACATCCGCCGCCACCGCCCTGATGCTCGCATCCTCGCGCGCGATCAGAGGCGACCCCGTCACCGCGCGAAACGCCTCGACCTTGGGATGGCGTTCGCGCTTGTAACCCTCGATCAGCACCAGATCGACCGGCGCCAGCCGCGCCAGCAACTCCTCCAGCGGCGGTTCCGGTGCGCCGCGCAGCTCGGTCATCAGCGCCACCCGCGCGTGCGAGGCGACCAGCACCTCGCGCGCGCCCGCCTCGCGGTGCCGCCAGCTGTCGCGCCCCGGATGGTCCACGTCAAAGGCGTGGTGCGCGTGCTTGACGGTCGACACGCTGAAGCCGCGTCCGGTGATCTCACTCACCAGCCGCTCCATCAGCGTGGTCTTGCCCGCGTTCTTCCAGCCCGTGACACCATAGAGCCTCATCCCGCCAGCCGCTCCGCCTCGGCCAGATCCTCGGGCGTGTTGACGTTGAAGAACGGGTCGAAGGGCGCGGTCGGAAACTCCGCCACCCGGCCGCCATGCCCGTCGGTCCACAACACCACCTTGCGCAACCCGCCCTCCAGCGCCGCCCGCAGATCGTCGCGCAGCGCCACCGGCCACAGCCCGAAGGTCGGATGCCGGTTCAGCCGCCCGCCCTCGCGCGTCGCGGCCAGCACCAGCGGATGCGCCATCCCCTCGCCCGCCAGCAGCAGGCGCGGCACCAGATCCTCGGGAAAGAACGGCGTATCGGCCGCCGCCGTCACTATGCTCTCGGCGCCCTGCGCCGCCGCCCAGTCCAGCCCCGCCAGAACCCCCGCCAGCGGCCCGGCATAGCCCGCGACGCTATCCGCCAGCACCGGCAGCCCCAGCCCGGCGAACCGCCCCGAATCGCCATTGGCATTCAGCGCCAGCGCGGCCACCTGCGGCTCCAGCCGCCCGATCACCCGGCCCAGCAGCGTCTCACCGCCCAGCGACAGCAACCCCTTGTCGCCCCCGCCCATGCGCGTGGCCAGCCCGCCCGCCAGGATCACGCCGAGGGGGTGTTGCATCACGCGTTGGCCTCGGCATGCCAGCGAAACAGCTGCGCCTTAACTGCCTCTAAATCGCCAGCCAAGGCAAGGATCCGGTCTGGAAAAGCGAAACCCGTGTCCCCGTAAATAGCGATGGTCAGCCCCTTCGCGGACCGAAGAGACGAAATATCACGCCAATCGGTAAATGAATGGCTGCGGTCATTCGAGAACCGGATGCCATCGCTGGAAAGCGCGACGTGTTGGCCGCGCATCAAAGCACTTTCAAGCTTTTTTCTCATGGGGAGACGGCGCAATACTCTGCCGCCCAGGAGAACAAGCACGATGAACAGCAAAGCCAGAGCATTATAGAGAAAAAGACGCTCGGAGAAGCGAATTCCAGCCAGCCGCAAGATGGCTGCCGAAAGGAAAAAGCCCGCAACGGCAATGCTGAGGCCAATAACAAAGCCGTGCAATTCAACCACCCAGCGCCATAGTGCCGGGTATACGGCAACCCGAATGAGCTTTGCGCCGCGAACGGCTTCTTTCTCCGTCAGGTCATAGTCGAACGCATAGCTCATTCCGCCGCGCTCTTCCGCCGGTGCTTCCGCTCTTCCTCGGGCACCGCGCTCGGGTCGGCGTCCCAGACCAGCCGCTCGGCGCCCGACAGGCAGACGAACCGCTGTCCCCGCATCCGCCCGATCAGCGTCAGCCCCACCTGCCGCGCGATCTCCACCCCCCAGGCGGTAAATCCCGACCGCGAGGCCAGCACCGGAATCCCCATCATCGCCGTCTTGATCACCATCTCGGAGGTCAGCCGCCCGGTGGTATAGAGGATCTTGTCCGCCGCCCCCTCGCCCGTCTGCACCATCCAGCCGGCGATCTTGTCCACCGCATTATGGCGCCCGACGTCCTCCATATAGACCAGCGGCCGGTCCTGCCGGCACAGCACCGTGCCATGAATCGCCCCCGCCTCCAGGTAGAGCGAGGGCGTCCGGTTGATCTTGGCCGACAGCGCATAAAGCCACGAGGTGCGCAACTCGCCCGCCGGCAGGGTCACGCCCTCCAGCCCCTCCATCATGTCGCCAAAGACAGTGCCGACGGCACAGCCAGAGGTGCGCGTCTTCTTCTTCAGCTTCTCCTCGTAGGACGTCTTGCGCCTGGTGCGCACCACGACGGTTTCCAGTTCCTCGTCGTAATCGACGCCGGTCACCACGTCGTCCGCCAGCAACATCCCCTGGTTCTTGAGGAACCCCAGCGCCAGATATTCGGGATAATCGCCGATGGTCATCGCCGTCACGATCTCCTGCGCGTTCAGGTAGATCGTCAGCGGCCGCTCCTCGACCACCGCCAGCGCGGTCGGCGCGCCGGTCTGGTCCAGCCCCTCGACCGCGCGCGTCAACCGCGGCGCCGAGGGATCGGGCGCGATCAAGAAATCCTCAAGGTCCAGCCCCGTCGCCAATTGCAACCCCTCCAGATCACCGATAGTCCGGTCCGGCGCAGTCTAGGGACAGTCCATGCCATCGGCCACACCCAAATCGTATTTCTGGAAGGCCGTCCGCGACAGCGTCCCCTTCGTCTTCGTGGCCGGCCCCTTCGGTCTGCTCTTCGGCGTGCTCGCCGCCGAAGCCGGGCTGAAGCTGGTCGAGATCATGACCTTCACCGTCACCGTCTTCGCCGGCTCGGCCCAGTTCACCGCCCTGCAACTGCTGCGCGAAGAGGCGCCGACGCTCATCATCCTGGCCTCCGCCCTGGCGGTGAACCTGCGGGTGGCGATGTATTCCGCCTCGCTGACGCCCTATCTCGGTGCCGCCCCTCTCTGGCAGCGCATCTTCGCGGCCTATCTCACCGTCGACCAGTCCTATTCGCTGGCCATCGTGCAATACGAGAAAGAGCCCGAGATGACCCTGCAACAGCGGGTGGCCTATTTCTTCGGCACCAACGGACTGATCGCTCCGATCTGGTTCGGCACCACGCTGGCCGGCGCCCTGCTCGGCGCGCAGATCCCCGACTCCTGGGCGCTCGACTTCGCCCTGCCCATCGCCTTCCTCGCGATGATCGCGCCGATGCTGCGCACCCCGGCGCATGTGGTCGCGATGCTGGTCTCGATCATCGTCGCGATCCTCGCGGTCGGCATCCCCTATAACCTCGGCCTGCTTGTGGCCGGGCTCGCCGGCATGATCGCCGGCGCCCAGGCCGAGCTCTGGCTCGCCCGCAAGGGAGCCCTGACATGACCAATTCCGGCGTCCCCTTCGATCCGGTCACGCTCTGGACCGTCATCATCGGCATGGCCGTGGGCAGCTTCGCGCTGCGCTTCATCTTCATCGGTCTGGTCGGCAGCCGGGCGATGCCGCCCTGGCTGCTGCGCCACCTGCGCTACACGGCGGTGGCGATGCTGCCCGCGCTGGTCACGCCGCTGGTGATCTGGCCCTCGGCCACCGGCGGCCACCCGGACGCGCCGCGCCTGGCCGCGGCCGCGGTCACGCTGGCCATCGGTCTGTGGACAAAGAACGTGATCGCCGCCATCGCGGGCGGCGCGGCCACGCTCTACCTGCTGCTCTGGTTACTCGGTTAGCGCCGCGTTCGACTTGGCGATGCCGTCCTTCAGGTCGGCGCTGTCACCCTCGTAATAGGTGTCCGTCACCACCCCAGGCAGCTGCGCCACCTGGTCGCGCAGATTGGTCGGATAGAAGGTCGTCTTGATCCCTTCGAACCCCGGCACGCGGCTCAGCAGGGACGAGGTCGCATTGGCGCAAAAGGCGCCGGGCACCGCGCCATTGGACAGCGCCAGCCGATAGGCCGTCTCGGCCTGCTCGGGCGTCACGTCGATCTTCTGGCTGACCACGCTGAAGGTGCTGCGCGCATGGGCGCTGCGATAGCCCGCCTCGACCGCCGGAGTGATCCCGAACAGAACGTCGTCGCGCTCGGGCACGACATCCACCTTGAACGATCCCGCCGGGTCGAAGATCACCCGCTCCGACGCATTGATCATCAGCGCCGAATGCCCGCCCGCGCCGGTCCGGTTGTTCACCATCGTGTAGAGCGTCAGCGACGGATGCGACGGATCGCTGTAGCGCACGCGCGCAATCGTCGCGTCGTCGGCATAGGGTTGCTTGGCGGCGCAGCCGGCCAGCGCCACCGCGACGGTGGCTGCCATCAGGAAACGGGTGAACATGGAAACGGTCCGGATCAGGTGATGAAGATCGCCATCCAGACGACAAGCACAAGGATCACGATCACCGCGCGGGTGACGAACTTCATGAACCCGTCGAAAGTGGCGGTCTGGTCCGTGATGTCCATCTCGCCATGTTTGTATTCGGCCATCTTCGCGCTTTCCGTTTGACTTGCTTTGCCGCTGGATAGCGGATTCGAACAGCGGTGTCACCCGGTCTGTTCGTCCTGCGGCGAGGCGCCGCCGTCCTCCAGATGTTCCGCCAGCCGGAACCCGATCCGCCGCGCCTGGCCTTCCGCCTTCGGCTTGGACACGGCGCGCAGCATTACGTTCAGCTGGCTCACATGCTGCACCATCTGGGTGCGCGCGCCGTCCAGATCGGTGCCGTAGAAGGTCAGCATATCCGGGTCGAAATAGCCCATCCCCTCGATCCGCAGCACCCCGGCCTCGCTGCCGGTGAACCCCATCGCCACCTCATGCTCGCCATCCAGCTGCTTCTCGAAGTTCTGGATATAGAGGATCAGCCGCTCATAGGCCCATTGCGCCGCGCTCTTGCCGGTCACCGGGCGGTTCAGCACCTCGGGGACGCAGTCCAGCCCCTCGCAACTCGCGTCCTCCGCATGGACCTCGTAGAGGCGCGGCAGGGTGGCGGCCTCCTCGGCCTCGGCGGCGGTGGCGATGTCGGTCTCGGGGATCTGGGTCAAGGCTCCGGCTCTCACGTCTGCTGTCTGGGTCTCGCCCGGGCGGGGGCACGCCAGTGCTACCCGCTTCGCCCGCGCGCCGCCACCGCCTTCGCGCCGCTGCCGGCTCAGATCCGCTGATACAGCCAGGCCCCGTCCTGCCGGCGCGTCCGCTGCACCGCCCCGGTGCGCCACAGGTGGTTCATATGCGCCACCGCCTCGACCAGCGCGAGGCCATAGATCTCCACCCCGATCGTCCGCTTGAACAGCGTCGCGAAACAGTCGGCGGCAGTGTGCGGCTGCTCCAGGAACGCGGTCAGCCGCTCCAGCGCGCCATGATGGTTGTCGATCAGCTGATGCAGCCGGAACGGCAGCCCGGTGAACGGCAGCTTGTGCCCGCCCAGCACCAGATGATCCTCCCGCGCGAAGGGCAGGAACTTGTTGCAGCTGTCCAGCCACCCCTGCAACGGATCGGCCTCGGGCTCGGTCGCATAGACACCGATGTTCGGGCTGATCGACGGCAGGATCTGGTCGCCCGTCAGCACCAGAGTGTCGTCCCGGCTCCAGAAGGTCGCATGTTCCGGCGCATGGCCGTCGCCGGTGCGGATATCCCAGGTGCGACCGCCCATGCGGATCGTCTCGCCCTCCTGCATCCGGGTGAACCCCAGCGGCATGTGATGCACGACATCGGCAAAGTTGAACGGCTTCTCGCCCGCGCGCTGTTCCAGGATCTCCGGATCCATCCCCGCGCTGCGCCAGAAGGCCAGCGTCTCGGGTACCGGCAGCGGCGGGTGATCCAGCAGCAGCATCCGCGCGAACAGCCAGGCGGTGCGGGTCGACAGCAGTTCCGCGCCGAACTCGGACTGGAACCACCCGACATTGCCGATATGGTCGGGATGGTGATGCGTCATCACCACGCGGCGCACCGGCTTGCCACCCAGCACGCCCCGCATCAGCGCCTCCCACATCTCGCGGGTCTTGCGCGATCCGAAACCGGTGTCGATCACCGTCCACCCGTCGCCGTCGTCCAGCGCATAGACGTTGACGTGATCCAGCTTCATCGGCAGCGGCAGGCGGATCCACAGCACGCCCGTCGCCACCTCGGTCCACTGGCCCGGCTCGGGCGGCGTGTCCCAGGGATAGCGCAGCGCGCCCTTGCGCGGATCCATATCCAAGGCTCAGGCCGCCAGATCGTCGAGGCTGAGGTCGTAGAGCCCCCCGGCCCCCGCCTGCGCATGGGCCAGCAGCCCCGCATGCTCGGGCAGCAGCCGCTCGATGTAGAAGGCCGCCAGCCGCGCCCGCGCGCTGCCCGGCTCCGCCTGGGCCGCGGCCAGGTGGTAATGCCCGCCCAGCACCCGCGCGAAGGCGCGCAGATAGGGCACCGCGCCGGCGAAGCGGTCGTTCATCTCCTTGCGCCCGTTCAGCCAGTCGGTCGCCTCGCGCAGGCTTTCCGCCGCCTGCCAGACCGCCTCGGCCAGTTCGGGCAGATCGGCCCGCGCGGTCTCGGCATGGGCCTCGATCTCGTCCAGCAGCCGATGCGCCGCCTCGCCGCCGTCCATCATCTTGCGCGCCACCAGATCCATCGCCTGGATCCCGTTGGTGCCCTCGTAGATCGCCGTCACCCGCACATCGCGGTAATACTGCGCCGCCCCAGATTCCTCGATGAACCCCATGCCGCCGAACACCTGCTGCGCCATCTCGGCGACATGCATCCCGGTCTCGGTGCCCCAGGCCTTGGCAATCGGCGTCAGCAGCGCCGCGCGCGCCTTCCACTCGGCCTCGCCCGTCGCCGTGGCCATGTCGATCGCCCCGGCACAGGCCAGCAGGATCGCCCGCGACGCGAAAAGCTCGGCCCGCATCGTGGTCAGCATCCGCCGCACATCGGCATGTTCGCCGATGGTGCCCGTGCCCCCGACCTTGCCCTGCTTGCGCTCGCCCGCATAGGCCAGCGCGTGCTGATAGGCGCCCTCGCCCGCGCCCACGCCCTGCCCGCCGACACCCAGCCGCGCGTTGTTCATCATGGTGAACATCGCCGCCATGCCGCCATGTTCCGCGCCCACCAGCCAGCCGGTCGCCCCGTCATACTGCATCACGCAGGTGGGCGAGCCGTGCAGCCCCATCTTGTGCTCCAGGCTGACCACCTTCAGGCTGTTGGCCTTGCCGGGGTTTCCGTCCGCGTCGGGGATATACTTCGGCACCAGGAACAGGCTGATCCCCTTGGTGCCCGCCACGCCATCGGGCAGCCGTGCCAGCACCAGATGGCAGACGTTCTCCGCAAAATCGTTGTCGCCCCAGCTGATGAAGATCTTCTGACCCGAGATCGCATAGGTCCCGTCGCCGTTCGGTTCCGCCTTGGACGACAGCGCCCCCACGTCCGACCCGGCCTGCGGCTCGGTCAGGTTCATCGTCCCCGACCACTCGCCGCTGATCAGCTTGGGCAGATACAGCTCCTTCAAGGCCTCCGAGGCATGGGCCTCAAGCGCCTCGATCTGGCCCATCGACATGAGCGGCGCCAACTCCAGCGACAGGCAGGCGCCCGACATCATCTCGTTGACCGCCGTCAGCAGCGTGATCGGCAGCCCCATCCCGCCATGCTCCTCGGGCGCGCTGATGCCGATCCAGCCGCCCTCGGCGATGGCCTTCCAGCCCTCGGCATAGCCGGGCGAGGTGCGCATCACCCCGTTTTCCAGCCGCGCCGGATGCAGGTCGCCACTGCGCTGCAGGGGCGCCATGACCTCCTCGCACATCTTGCCGGCCTCGCCCAGGATCGCGCTCACCGTATCCGCGCTGGCCTCGGCAAAGCGTTCGGTCGCGGCCACGCGGTCAAAGCCGACGACATGGCGCAGCAGGAATTCGAAATCGGAGACGGGGGCGCGATAGGGCATGGGGCAAACCTCGGCAGACGAAACGCGGCGGACGGCACAGCCTTGGCTTTGCCGCACCGCACCTTTATGGGACAGCAACCTTCGAACTTCTAGCCCGTCCGGCCCCCAGGCCCCGTTCAGAACGCCGCGTCACCCGTGATGACCCACGCCGCCCTCCGCCTTGGCGCCACCCCCGCCGACCTCGCCCACGCCGCCAGGCTGCTGGCCGATGGCCGGCTTGTCGCCTTTCCGACCGAGACGGTCTACGGCCTCGGCGCCGACGCCCGCAATGGCGCAGCGGTCGCCGCCCTCTACGCCGCCAAGGGCCGCCCAAGCTTCAACCCGCTGATCGCGCATCTGCCCGACACCGCCGCCGTGCGCCGCCACGTCATATGGACCGATACGGCCGAGCGCCTCGCCGCCGCCTTCTGGCCCGGCCCGCTCACGTTGGTGCTGCCTCTCGGCCCCGATCACGGCATCGCCGGGCTGGTCACCGCCGGCCTGCCCACGCTGGCCGTGCGCGTGCCCGCGCATCCGACCGCGCAGGCCCTGCTGCGCGCCTTCGGCGGCCCTGTCGCGGCGCCCTCGGCGAATCCCTCGGGCCGCATCAGCCCCACCACCGCCGGCCACGTCCTCGCCGGCCTCGGCGACCGCATCGCCGCCGTGGTCGATGACGGGCCCTGCGCGGTCGGGCTCGAATCCACCATCGTCGGCCTCGACGGCCCGCCGACGCTGCTCCGCCCCGGCGGCCTGGCGGCCGAGGCGATCGAGGCGGTGCTCGGCGCGCCCCTCGCCCGGCCCGCGCAGACGGAAACGCCCACCGCACCGGGCCAGCTGCTGTCCCACTACGCCCCCGCCGCCACGGTCCGGCTGAACGCAGAGGCCGCCAAGCCCGGCGAGGTACTGCTCGGCTTCGGCCCGATGGCCTGCGACCTCAACCTGTCCGCGACCGGAGACCTGGCCGAAGCCGCGGCCAATCTCTTCACCCACCTGCACAGCCTCGACGCGACGGGCCGCCCCATCGCCGTCGCCCCGGTCCCCGACACCGGCCTCGGCCGCGCCATCAACGACCGCCTCCACCGCGCCGCCGCACCAAGGCCCTGAGCGCGCGCAGCGGCCGCCCGCGCCCAGCGGCATCGGCCCCGGCTGCCCGGCCCGGCCTCACCGCCCATCGCTCATCGCTCATCGCTCATCGCTCAAAGCGTCACGAGCCAACGAGCCACTAAAAATAGCGAATAAAACCCCCGCCCGCGTTCAACACCCGTTATCCGACTCACCCTACCCTCGAGGGCGGTAGGGAGGGGCGTCATCGGCCGGACGCTACTCCAGCCCGTCCAGCAGTTCCGCCGCCGTCCGCCAGGCGATCTGTTCCCGCTCCGCCTCCGAGATCCGCGCCGGGGCCAGCGCCACCTCCCACGGGTCGTCGTGAAAGATCGGATAGTCCGACCCCAGCATGATCCGCTCGGCCCCGTACAGCGCCACCGCTGCCTCCAGCGCCCGCGGCCCCAGAGAGGCGCAGTCGTACCAGATCCGCCGCAGCTGCGAAGTCGGAAACGGCTCTCCCGGATTGCGATGGCGCGCCACCGCCTCCAGCCGTTCAAACACGAAGGGCAGCGTGCCGCCCAGGTTCACCACCTGGAACCGAATGCCCGGATAGGCGTCCAGCATCCCGCCCAGCACCACCGTCAGCGCGCTCTGCGCCGCCTGGGCCTGCAGCTGGATGACCGAGGTGCGATACTGCGGGAAATCCGCCGCCAGCGGTGCCGGCGCCTGCCCGGCCATCGGCCCGGGATGCAGCATCACCAGACACCCCTCCGCGCTCGCCGCCTCCAGCACCGGCGCCAGCCGCCGCGCATCCTCCAGCGTGTTGAAATAGTCCGACGGCAGGATCACCCCCGGCAGCCGCAGCTCGCGCCGCACCCGCCGCAGTTCGCGCGCCGCCAGCGCCATATCCGCCAGCGGCAGCCCGGCGAGGCCCGTCAGCCGATCCCCCTTCAGCCCCGCCAGATGGTCGTTGAAGGCCGCGATCGGCCCCGCCACCTGATCGGCCGGCAGGGAATCGACGCAGAGCGCGCCCGGAAAGGTCAGCATGCGCCGGGTCAGCCCGGTCTCGGCCATCCTGGCCAGCCCCACCCCGACGTCATGATGCGCCGGCGTGAAGGGAAATTCCCCGTTCATCGCCATCATCACCCGCCCGCCGTCCGCGCCCGCGCGCAGGCACGGCCGTGCCTGTCGCGCGGCAAGAAAGTCGACCAGCCCGCCGCCGTAATAATGTGCATGCATGTCGATGCGCTGCATCATCCGCCCCTTGCCCTCTTTAGCTGAACTAAAGCATATGCTAATACCAAGCTCAAGCATCCGCAGCCCAAGGTTTCGCCCATGTCGTCAGCCGGCTTCATCCGCAACACCTGGTATGTCGCCGCCCGCAGCGAGGACATCACCAACAGCCTGAAACCGCTGAGACTTCTGGGAGAGGATCTGGTCTTCTTCCGCCGCACCGACGGAACGGTCGCCGCGCTCGAGGACGCCTGCCCGCACCGCAAGCTGCCGCTCTCCATGGGCCGGCTGGAAGGCGAGCGCGTGGTCTGCGGCTATCACGGGCTCACCTTCGACGGCACCGGCACCTGCGTCGCCGCCCCGACCCAGCCCGACGCCGTGCCCCGCCGCGCCCGCGTCGCCGCCTATCCGGTGGCCGAACGCTATGGCTTCGTCTGGATCTGGATGGGCGAGGCCGACAAGGCCGACCCGGCCCAGATCATCGAGATCCCGCATTACGACGACCCCACCTGGGGCAAGACCCGGCGCGGCGCGCTCGACATCGCCTGCCATTACCTCTGGGTGACCGACAACCTGCTCGACCCCTCTCACGTCGCCTGGGTGCACGTCACCTCCTTCGGCGGCGCCGGCACCGACAACCGCCCGCTCGAGATCACCGAAGAGGGCGACCGCCTCACCGTCTGGCGCTGGATCCTCGACGCCCCGCCGCCACCCTACTACAAGCCGATCCTCAACTACCCCGGCAACTGCGACCGCAAGCAGCACTACGAATGCCGCCTGCCCTCCACCGCCGTGAACATGTCCGTCTACACGCCCGCCGGCCTCGGCGGCGCCGACAAGCCGCTGTCGGACAAGGCCTTCCTCAACATCTCCTACAACTTCATGACCCCGGTCGACGACGACCACACGCTCTATTTCTGGTTCCAGCACAGGAACGCCCGCGCCGACGACGAGGCGATCAACCAGCAGATGTTCGCCGGCGCGACCATGGCCTTCAACGAGGACAAGGACGTGCTGGAAGCCGTGCACAGGGGCATGAAGGCGCCCCGGACCCCCGCCCTGAACCTCGGCTTGGACGCAGGCGCCATGCGGTTCCGCCGGATGGTGGAGCGGGCGATTGCGGCGGAGGCGGCGAGCGGGTAGGCCCTGTGGCCGCTTTGAGGCCAAAAGAACCTTGTCTACGCCTCTGAGTCGAAGCATCATTCGCGTATGGCAATTGACCCTCACGACGCAAAGGCCCTGTCGAATATTGACGAGTATGGGTGTCACATTATCCACGTCTTTGAAGACGAGGAGGGACCAAGGTTCACCTATTCTGTCGGTATAGAGAAGACGTCAAATCAACCCGAACTGATTGTCACTGGCCTCAAGCGCGAACTCGCGCATTGGATTGTCAACGAGTACAACGACAGGGTGCGGAAGGGAGAAGTTTTTCAGCCGGACAAAGCCTATTCGGGCTTTCTGGACGGACATGACGTGATCTTCAAGTTGATGTCCAAAGATCTTTATCCCGAGTATCTCGGCTGGGATATTTGGCTGTATGGCAATCATGATTTCCGGACGTTTCAGATGATATGGCCAAGCACCAGCGGCAAATGGCCTTGGGACGCCGACGCGGCTCTGTTGCACAAACCGGCTGAACGCCGAGCTTCCCCTTTCCCCGGGCGGACTTATCCCACAGCT
>NZ_JBHSGI010000032.1:0-79497 GCF_042654245.1 Seohaeicola nanhaiensis | reverse complement strand
GCGCGGACCGGCGGCGCGTCGCTGCCCCGGCGCAGCGCGGCGCGCCGGGCGGCGCGGGCGGCCCGGCGCCGCGGCGGCAGATCCTCGTCGTCGTCGTCGAGAAGGTCGTCGTCGAACCCGATCTCTGCCGGCTGCGATGTCTCGGCCTTGCCTTCGGCGGCGGTGCTGCGCCGCCGGGCCGGGTCCTCCTCGGGCTTGCCGTCCATGCTCATCTCTGCCTGTCGCTCGCGGCGCGAAGCCGTTTGTAATTGCCCCGTATCTCTTGCATAAAGCCCCCGCCGACGCCAGCCCGAGACACCGCCTCATGGCCGCCCTGCCCCCGCCGCAGACCCCCGCCCTGCCCCCGGCCGATGCCGGCCGGCGCCGCTTTGCGACGCTGCGCACGGTGCTGGCGCTGATGCTGCGCGAGATGTCGACCCGTTATGGCCGCACGCCGGGCGGCTATCTGTGGAGCATCATCGAGCCGCTTGGCGCCATCCTGGTCCTCAGCCTCGGATTTTCTCTGCTGATCCGCACGCCCTCGCTGGGGTCGTCCTTCCTGCTGTTCTACGCTTCGGGCTATCTGGCCTTCGACATGTATCAGACCATCTCGAACATGGTGGCCCGGGCGATCTTCTTCTCCCGCCCGCTGCTGCTCTATCCGGCGGTGACCTGGATCGATGCGGTACTGGCGCGCTTTTTGCTCAACAGCCTCACCAGCGTGGTGATCTCGGTGCTGCTGTTCAGCGGCATCCTGACGGTGATCGACCATCGCGGCACGCTCGACCTGATGCCGATCCTCGAGGCGATGGGCCTGGCGATGCTGCTCGGCCTCGGCGTCGGCACGGTGAACTGCGCGATCGCCGGTCTGTTCCCGATCTGGGAGGTGGCCTGGTCGATCATCACCCGCCCGCTGTTCCTGGCCTCGGCCATCCTCTACCTCTACGAGGATCTGCCCCAGGTCGCCCGCGAGATCCTGTGGTTCAACCCGCTGGTCCATATCACCGGCCTGATGCGCAGCGGCTTCTATTCGACCTATGGCGCCACCTATGCCAGCCCGGTCTACGTGCTGGGGATCAGCCTGGTGCTGCTGGCCTTCGGGCAGATCCTGCTGGGCCGCTATCACCGCGACATTCTGAACAGCTGAGGGTACCCCCGAAATCACTCTCCCGGGATATCCTTTTATTCAGTTGGTTGACCCACCGTCCCGGCCGGGACACCTGTCAGGACCGGGCGTAGACATCCTCGTAGCGGATGATGTCGTCCTCGCCGAGATAGCTGCCGGTCTGCACCTCGATCAGCACCATCGGCACCTTGCCGGGGTTCTCCATCCGGTGCACCGCGCCCAGCGGAATATAGACCGACTGGTTCTCGCTGATCAGCTTCACCTCGTCGTCCACCGTCACCTTCGCGGTGCCCTCCACCACGATCCAGTGCTCCGAGCGGTGGTGGTGGCTCTGCAGGCTCAGCGCCGCGCCGGGGTGGACATGGATCCGCTTGACCTGAAAGCGGGTGCCGATCACCAGGCTCTCGAACCAGCCCCAGGGCCGGTGATCCTTGGGGAAATGCGTCGCCTGCACCGCGCCCCTGGCCTTCAGCGCCTCGACCGCCTTCTTGACGTCCTGCGCCCGGTCCATCGAGGCCACCAGCACCGCGTCGTTCATCGCCACGGCGATCACGTTCTCCAGCCCGATCCCCACCACCTCGAGCCGCTCGCTCTCCGAGCGCAGCAGCGTGTCGGTGCAGTCGATCGCCGTCGCCGCCCCCGAGGTCACGACCCCCGCCGCATCCGGCCCGCTCTCGCGCCAGACCGCGTCCCAGCCGCCCAGGTCCGACCAGCCCGCGGCGAAGGGCACCACGCTCAGGTTGTCGGCCCGCTCCATCACCGCATAGTCGATCGAGATATCCGCCGCCCCGCCCCAGGCCGCGGGGTCGAGCCGCAGGAAGCCGAGGTCGGGCCGGCCCTGGTCCACCGCCGCCTGAACCGGGGCCAGCAGATCGGGCGCATGGGCGCGGAAGGCGGCAAGGATCGTCTGCACCGAGAACAGGAAGATCCCGGCGTTCCACAGATAGGTCCCGGCCGCCACCATCTCGGCGGCGCGGGCGGCGTCGGGCTTCTCGACGAAGCGCTTCAGCGCCAGGGGGTGCGCCGCGAACCCTTCGGGATCGCCGGCCAGCTCGAGATAGCCATAGCCGGTCTCGGCATGGGTCGGCTTGATCCCGAAGGTCACCAGCTGCCCCGCGCGCGCCGCCACGGCCCCGGCCTCGACCGCCGCGCGGAAGGCGGCCGCGTCGGGCACCACATGGTCCGAGGGCGCCACCAGCATCAGCGCCTCGGGGTCGGTCTTCTCCAGCCAGAGCGCCGCCGCCAGCACCGCGGGGGCGGTATTGCGCCCCTCCGGCTCGATCAGGATCGCGCCCGGGTCGATCCCCGCCGCCGCCAGCTGTTCGGTCACGATAAAGCGGAAATCCGCATTGGTCAGAACCAGCGGCGCGGCAAAGCCTGCGCCCGAGAGCCGCTTGGCCGAGGCCTGGAACAGCGTCGTCTCGCCCACCAGCGGCACGAACTGCTTGGGATAGGACTTGCGCGAGAGCGGCCAGAGGCGGGTGCCGGAGCCACCGCAGAGAAGCACGGGGGTAATCATAACGAGGACTTGAGCCGATCCAGAATGCGTTGCCCCCGATGTATCCCCCGATTGATACCGCGAATTCAAGCCGCAATGGTGCCCGGCGGCGGCGCAGGTGGCTGGACGATCCCCCGGTCCAGCCCTTAGGAAGGGCCATGACCGATCCCGCCCCTCCCCGCCTCATCCTGGTCGCCGGCGTGCCGCGCTCGGGCAGCACCTGGGCCTTCAACGCCGCACGCCGCCTGCTCGGGCAGGCCCCCGGCGGGCTGCATGCCGCCTGGGTCGCCGACCGCGACCCGCACCACCCCGCGCGCACCCATCTGGTCAAGGCGCACCAGCCCGGCGAGGTGGATTTCGCCCCCGACCTGGTGCTGACCACGCGGCGGGCGGCCGAAGAGTGCCTCGCCTCGCTGATCCGGATGGGCTGGCTGGCGGACGACCCGGCCGCGATCCGCCGGGCCTGGGTCCATCACAACAGGCTCTACACAAGCTGGAAAGCGCGAAGCGACCATGAGATCTCCTATGCCGGGATGATCGCCGACCCGGCCCGCGAACTGACCCGGCTGGCGGCGGCGCTGGAGGTGGATCTTTCGGCGCAGGACGCCGGCCGGATCGCCGCCGAGCTGGCGGCGATGGAGGCGCCCGAGACAGGCACCTACGACCCCGAAACGCTGCTGCATCCCGGCCACCGCGCCGCGCCCGGCGCGGCGGGGCGCCGGGCCGAGGAGATCCTGCGCCTCCTGCAGGGCTGAGCGCGCCGGCTCAGAGGATCAGCAGCGGCTCCAGCCGGGCGATTTCCAGCTGCATCGTGTCGTTGTGGAAGAACAGGTTCAGCTCGCAGGCCCGGCTGGCGGCCAGGCGGTCGCGGTCGAGCGGCAGCCAGGCAAGGTGCCGGCGCGGTCCGCCGGCCAGCACCACCGGCTCGGGAGGGGCGACATCGACCGTCCCGCCACCGCCGGCGACATAGCGCAGGGTGGGCGTGAAGGACAGCGCGCCCCGCGCCGTCGCCTCGACCATCAGGCCCAGGTACCGGCCGCGCGCCAGGGTCTCGACCGGCAGTCGCAGTCCCAGCGCCGACCAGGCGCCGCTGTCGCCCGCCTCCAGGCGCAGCACCATGCGCCCCTCCTCCGGCTGGCAGGTCAGCGTGGCCCGACCGCCGGGGTCGGCCGAGAGCCACAGGTCGGGTCCGAGATCGAGATGACCGGCCCTCACGGCGCCGCCCTGCAGCGCGGCGATCTGCGCGGTCAGCGCGGCAAAGGCGCCGCCCTCGGAAGATGTCTCTGTCTGGGTCAAGGGGTTTTCCTTTCGTCCCGACCGGTCCGGCGCGCACAGGGGCACATCCGTCGAAGGTCAGCCTGCGGCCGCGCTCAGGCCTCGCGAATTTCATAGCCCAGATTGATGAAATCGTCTTTGTAGAGACTGTTCACAAGGGCGTAGGTGGCAGGCGTGTAATGGATGTCGAGCTTGCGCGTGGCATGGGTCGGCGCAAATCCGATGTCCTTCTGCGAGGGGAAGGGAATGTCGCAGCCCATCTTGTCCAGCAGGACGGGCGCATCCTCCGCCAGCCGCTCGAAACGGCCGACATAGTCGAAGCTCACCTCGGGCCAGTGCAGCATCAGCGTCTGCGACCGCCAGTGGCCGTCGTCGCGCAGCGGCGTGGCGGCGTCGCGCACCCAGAGAAGAAAGACCTCGAAATTCACCTCGGGATAGACTGCGGTGTCGAGCCTGCGCTGGCGAAAGCGGTCGATCGCCCGGGCGACGGTGATGAAGTGGTTCTCGTTCTCCTGCGGCTCGCCCGGGGGCAGGCGCGAGGCGACCTTGTTGAGATAGGCCGAGAGCACCCGGGAATAGGGATCGCGCACGAAGGTGTATTTCGGAACAGACGGATCCGCCACCAGCGCGCGGTCGCCGGGATCTTCAAGATCGAGATAGGTCAGCCCGCTGTTCTTCACGTCATGGGCCAGGCGGGCGTTCAGGTGGTTGGGCTGGCCTGCGAGATAGCGCAGGATCGACTTCCAGTTGGTGCAGCCGACCTTGGGGATGAAGGCGAAAATGAAGTTCTGTTCGCGCGCATGAATGAAGTTGCGGTACTTCTTGCGCCGGGGCGCCTGCTCTGCCGGGATGTCGGTCATGTCGTCAGACTCCATAGAGTTTGCTTTCGTAGGGCAGCATCGTACGGATGCGGGCGAGTGCCTCGGGCCCCAGCGGCGGCAGATCCGCCTCGTGCGACTGGTTGACATGGCGGACCGGCACCGGTCGCCCCACCTTCTCGCTGATCCAGTCGGCCAGCCGCTGCGGCTCTTCGATGCGGAACACCTCGTCGACGGCGAGCGATCCGTCGCGGTTCATGGCACAGAACTCGAAGCTCAGATGCGACAGGTCGCGCCCCGAGGGCCATTCCGGCGCCAGCGCGGACCAGGCGGGATTGGCGCCCAGCCGGCCCTCGAAGAGCCAGCGTTCGAAACCCATCGGCTGGCTGGCGTCCCAGCCGGGCGCGAAGTTGTAGCGGCTCTGCAGGTCCGGCTTGAAGAACTTGTGATAGGACCACAGCATCTCGACCGGGTGGCGCACCGTGATGATATATTCGAGCGCATCGGCGTCATGGCCGGCCTCGCGCAGCAGCTGCTTGAGATAGGGCGCGGTGAGATGGGGATGGAAGGGCGGCCGCTCGCCGCCCATGTTGACCGCGATGTCGCCCGCCGCGGGATCGAGCAGCGGGTCGAGCATCCGGCGCAGGCTGGTCGAGCCGCAGCGCGGCTTGGACAGGGCCGCGAACCCCTTCGAGAACAAAACCCGCATGTCGTGTCAGAAGTCCTTGCCACTCATCTCGACCACCATCTGCTGCGGCGCCATCCGCATCGCCAGTTCCGAGAACGAGCTCCAGGTCGATCCCAGAAGCAGCGGCGCCCGGCCCAGCAGCAGTGCGTCGGCCAGGGCATAGCGCAGCTGGGCCGCCGAACGGTCATAGACGGCACGTTCCAGCATGGCAAGGCGATCGCCATAGCAGGCACGGAAGGCCTCGTAGGTCTCGGGCGCATCCGCCGCGAGGAAGATGCGTCCGGCCCGGCCCTCGGCCGTCAGCGCGTCGATACGTTTCAGGAAATGGTTGAAATGGCTCTTCTCGCGCCAGTGCGCGATGGCCGCATGACCCTCGGCGCTCCAGTTGCCGTCCGAGGCCTCCCAGGGCAGGTGTTCGTAGGCCGCACCGCCCGCCATGCGGACATGGGCGCTGATGTCGTTGGGATGGCGCACCCCGGCCATCATCTCGCGCACCTCCGCCACCGGCGTCAGGCCGCGCAGCCAGCGGTTCTCGCTCTCCCAGTCGGTCAGCGGCGAATTCATCACATAGGCCGAGCGCAGGTAGAGATCGCCCGGCGCATCGACCGCGACCGGGGCGTCCTTGGCGGCGCCCTCCTCGACTTCCATGTAGTTGTAGAGCCTGATTCCGCGCCCTTCGGCCTCGGCCGGGAAAGCCTCCTCGATCACCGCGCCGGCATAGTCGAACAGGTCGGCGAAGCGGCCGTCGCAATGGGCGTCGGGCTGCCAGACCACCACCAGTTCGCGCTCCGTTCGCTCGGCGATCACCGCCGCCGAGGCGATGGCGCGCAGCCGGTTGCCCAACCCGTGCTGGCCGTCGGCGAAGATCCGTCCGCGCACGGCGGCAAGCGCCGGAGCGGCGGGACCGGACCGGTTCAGCGCCGCCACCGTCGCCGCCGTCCAGGCCAGCGCGCGCCAGCGGCGCGCCGCCGGCGCCGCTCCCTGCAGATCGGCGACCCCGACCTCCGGCGGCAGCGCCGGCAGGTGCCTGGCGGGGATGTAGGCGCAGGCACGGGCCGCCTCGGGCTCGGGATCGGCCAGCGCCTGCCCGGGCCCCGAGATCACCACCGCCATGCCGCGTTCCGCCGCCAGCGCGGTCAGCCGGGCAAAGGCCGCAGCCCCGCCCGCGGGGCCGGCGATGCCCTCGGCGCCGGTGCGCAGCAGCAGCCAGCCGCCGGGCGCGGCGAGCTGTTCGGGCGCATTCCCCCGCGCCAGTTCCACGTCGAGCGGACCCAGGTCGGCAAAGGGCCGCGCCAGCAGCAGGGCGAGCCGCCCGCGATCGAGATCGAGCACCTGCGGCCCCAGCCGCCAGGAGGTCAGTTCGAGCCGGGCGTAATGGTCGACATCGGCCTCCACCTGGGCCGGGACCGGATGCGGCAGCCAGCCGGCGCGGACCAGGGCAAGGTCGCCGGTCCCGCCCCGGGTCACCTCGAAAGGCATCAGCGTCTTCCGGGTATCCCATTGGGGCATGATATGGGCGAGCAGCCGGTTGCGGCGGATCTTCTGCATGGTGTCGCGCGCCAGTTCCTCGCCCGCGCTGTCCCCCCCGCCCGCCTCGCCCAGCCGTTCGGCATCGGAATGCGGCAGATGCCGGATGGTGCCGCGCGCCACGTCGCGGCGCACCGCCCCCGCCTGGTCGAGCCGGTCATAAAGATCGTCGTCGTCCCAGCCATAGGTGGTGATGAATTCGTTGAACCCCGCCACCGCCGCCAGATCGGCGCGGTGCAGGTAGAAGAAGCCGTTGACATGGGCCTGGTCCTCGCCCGCCGTGCGCCAGTTGCCGGCAATATACTGCCCGGGGGCCAGCGGGTTCCGGGCAAAGAAATCCGGGCTCAGCACGATATCGGCGTCGGCCTTCAGGATGCGGTCGCCCGAGGCTGCGCGAAACCCCAGGTTGCAGGCCCAGGACAGGATCCATCGCGGCTCGTTTTCGACCCTGACAACGCGGATTCGCGAGTCGTCGATCCCATCCGCCGTCAGCGCCTCGCGCACCGGACGGGTCGAGGACCAGTCGACGATGACGATCTCGTCGATCTCGGGGCAGACCAGCCAGGAGGCCAGCGCGCGCTTGAGATTGGCCTCGCGGTTCATGCAGCAGGTGACCAGGCTCAGACCCGTCTGCCCGGCCGCCGGAGCAAAGCCCGGCATCGCCCCCGCCGGCACTTCCTGCGGTGTGAAGGGCGCGAGATCCAGCCCGTCCCGGTCGAGGCCGAAGCGTTCGGCCAGCAGCTCCAGCATGCCGGTGCGCGCGCGCTCCGCCTCGGGCGCGCCGGGCGCGCGGCGGCGGGCCAGCGTGGCGATCAGCCGGTTGGCGGCGGCGATATCCCCGCCCAGGGCGGCCTCGCGCAGGGCATCGAACTGCCGCCAGAATGTCGTGACATCGCCGTCCATGCGCGCTCTCTTGCCCCGGTCGGATCCGGACTCCGACCCAATCGCCTGTCCTTAGCCCGAGAGCGGCCGCCCTGACAACCACAGGGGGAGCAGACCGGCCCTTTGCCGCCGCCGCCTGCCCGGATTTCCGGCGGATGCAATTCGCCATGGACAAGCCGGTGGCGCATTGCCACTAACCGGCAGGATCTGTTCCGGAGCTGCCGCCGCCATGACCGCCGCCCTTGCCCCCGGTCTCGCCCGCCTGCGCGACAGCCGCGCCGACGGGCCGCTGGCCGCCACGGAAACCGCCTTCGTTCCCGGCATTGCGCTGCATGCCGACCCGGGCCTGGCGCTGGCCGGGCGCTTCCGCTCGCCCGCCGGGCGGCTGCTCGAGCTCGAGGCCACGCCGGGCGGGACCGGCTGGATCGGCCTGCATGTCGCTCTCGACACCGCCTCTCTGCCCGAAACCGGCTGGCTTGGCCTCGCCTGCCAGAGCGCGGCCGCCGCGCCGATCGTGGTCCGGCCCTGCCTACGCTCGGGCACCGGGACCGGCTTTGCCGATACCTTCTTTCCCCGCCACATCCTGGCCGAGCCCGAAGCGCAGAGCCATGTCGATGCGCTGCCGCTGGCCACCACCCCGGACCTGCCCGCCGACGCGCCCTGGCGCGAACTGGTGCTGTTCCTGCCCGGTGCCCCCTTCACCTGGCACCTGCACGACCTGCGGATCTTCCTCGCATGACCCTGACCCTGGCGATCCCCTGCCACAACGACCGCGAGCCGCTGGCCGCGCTGCTGGCGCGGGCGCGGCGGCTGGGCTGTTTCGACCATGTGGTGGTGGTGGACGACGGCTCGGACCGCCCGCTTGCCGCCACCGCGCTCTGCGCCGCCGCCGGGCTCGCGCCGGAGCGGCTGACGCTGATCCGCCATGAAACCGCGCTTGGCCCCGGCGCCGCGCGCAACCGCGCCCTGGCCGAGGTCGGCACCGACCACGTGCTGTTCCTGGACGCCGACGACCTGCCGACCGCCGAACTGCCCTTACTGATGGAGGACCTTGCCGGGCGCAGCTTCGACTTCTGCCTCTTCGCCCATCACGACACCCGCCGCGCGCAGGACCGCGCCTGGGGCCAGATGCCATGGGACCAGGCGCTG
This sequence comes from Seohaeicola nanhaiensis, assembly GCF_042654245.1. Taxonomy (NCBI): domain Bacteria; kingdom Pseudomonadati; phylum Pseudomonadota; class Alphaproteobacteria; order Rhodobacterales; family Roseobacteraceae; genus Seohaeicola; species Seohaeicola nanhaiensis. Next base: position 70,555 of record NZ_JBHSGI010000032.1, on the reverse strand, counting down.
TGGGAGCGGGCGGGCGTGGCGCTCGGGGCGCTGTCGGAGGTGACATCCGAGGCGGCAACCCACCTTGCCCAGACCGCCAATTACCCCTGGAACAAGATCTATCGCACCGCCTTCCTGCGCGAGAGGGCCATCGGCTGCTCCGAGATCCTGCTGCACGAGGATGTCGAACTGCACTGGAAGAGCTTCGTGCACGCCCGCACCATCCTGGCCAGCGACCGCGTCGGCGTGATCCATGTGGTGAACCAGGGCGGCGACCGGCTGACCAACCTGGAAAGCTCCGCGCGGCTCGAGGTCTTCGGCCCCTTCGCCCGCCTCGCCGCCGAGACCGCCGGCACCCCCTTTGCCCTGCCCTTCGCCCGCTTCGCGCTGGGGCTCTGCGCCTGGATCGGCGATCATGTCGCCGCCGCGCACCGCCCCCGGCTCGCCGAGCTGACCCGCACCTTCGCCACCCGCGACCTCGCGGCGCCGGTGCGCGCGGAACTGGCCCGGAGCGACCCCGCCCTGATGGCCCGGACCCTGGGCGACCCGCCTGCCTAGAGCCGCTTTCTGAGCCAGCCGAGGAAGGCCGCGTCGGGCTTCCTCAACCGCTGCGCCCCCGTGCGCGCCCAGAGCGCGCGCCAGTCGGCGGCCAGGGCATGGACGTCCATCCCCGGCGCAAGGCGCCGCGCCTCCGCCAGCGCCGCCTCCGAGAGCACCGGCGGCGGCCCCTCGATGACGGCGGCGCGCTGGGTAAAGCGGATCAGGTCACCCGGTTCCTCGCTGAGGCGGTAGTCGGGCAGGTGGTCCGAGGTGATCATCTCGCGCAGCATGGCGCGGAACACCCGGCGGGGCGAGGCCGAGCCCGATTTCTTCAGCAGCGTATCGACCGAGACCCGCCAGCTGTCCTGGCGCCCGCAATGCTTGCGCGCCAGTTCGTAGATCCGCCGCTCCAGCGGTTTCCTGAGTCGGAAGTAGTCGCGCGACAGCGTCAGCACGGCGCGCCCCAGCACCGCCCGGTAGAGCCATTCCGACAGGGTGACCGAGACCGAGATCATCCGCCCGCCCCGGGTCTTGCGCACGATCTCCCAGCGTTCGATCAGACCGAACCCGCTGGTGGTCTCGGTCTCGCCGGTGACGATATTGGTGGTGATGCGCGTGCCGGCCAGCCGCTCGAAGGCCTCGCGCAGGCGGCGGTAGGCGTCGCCGCTGGTCTCGCGGTTGGTGGCGACCAGCAGGTCGTGCGCCTTCAGCTGCAGCGTGCGGCTGACCGCGCGGCCCGCATTCAGTGCCGCCATCAGCTGGGAGATGCAGAAGATCAGGATATCCTTGTCGTGCAGCGTCGCCAGCCCCCGGACCGAGGGCGTCACCTCGATCTCGACCCCATTGTGGGCGTATTTCAGCACCCGCAGATCGGGCCGTGTCGCCAGCGAAAACAGCGGGTGCTCCATGCTGGCCAGGTCGTCCTTGGGGATCGCGTCGAAGACATCGCAGAGGAAGAAATCACCCTGCTCCCTGCGGTCGGGCATCAGCCCGCCGGCGCCTGTCCCTGCCCTGCTCATGGGTCGTTTCCCGACTCGGTTTTTTCGTGGTTTCGATGACGCCCAGCCTAGAGTTATCCACAAGGGCGGGCAACGGGGGTTCGGAGTCGGCGCATCGGGGGAACGGAGTCATCCTATCGGGGGTTCAGAGTCGCCTGAAGCCCGTCGAGCAGGCCCCTGCCCCTGTAAAACAAGGGCAGACTCCGAACCCCGAAAATCCCGTAACACTTAAATAACACATTCCTAACGGATAAAAAAATTCGCGCAGCACGCCGATCTGGGGTATCAATAGGTGTCATCCCACAAGATTTGCTGAGAAAAACCGCTGGACATGCGGCTTTTTCTTCCATGTGCCGCCTTTTGTGGTATCCTGACAAAAACGCGGCATGTCGAGCATATCATGGCCAGAGATCTTCCCCAGGCGCCTTCCGCGCTGCCCCCCTATTTCAACATCGACGCCGATGCGGCCCAGGCCGAGCTGGAGGCGCCCACCAGCACCGCCGGCTTTGCCCGCATCGCCGAGGCCTGCGCGCGGGGGCGCGCCGATCTCGCCAGCCGGGGGCTGGATGCCGAGGGTCGCAAGCAGCTGCGCCTGTTCTCGACCTGGGAGATCACCCGCTATCTGATCCCCGTCGCCCAGGCCCATTTCCGCCGCGTGCTGCGCGCCAACCCCGACCTGCCCCAGGGCGTCAGCGACACCGAGGGCGGGGCCAAGTGGTTCTCGCTCGACGAGGTGCTGCGCCTGCGTGCCTTCTTCGGAGCGCAGGGGGCGAAGTCGAAGAACTACCTGCCCTACCGCCCCAAGGGACTGCCGGCCAAGCTGGTGGCGGTGGCCAACTTCAAGGGCGGCGTCGGCAAGACCTCGACCGCGGCCCATCTCGCCATGTCGGCCGCGCTCGACGGCTACAAGGTGCTGGTGATCGATCTCGACAGCCAGGGCTCGATGACCTCGATCTTCGGCGGCCAGGTGGCGGATGAATGGAAAACCGCCTTCCCCCTGCTCGCCCGCCATTACGGCGAACATCTGCGCGGCGAGAACCAGCGCCGGCTCGACCGGGGCGAGGCACCGCAGCCGCTGGACGAGACGCTGGCGGCGGCGCTGGAGATGACCGCCGCCGACGTGATCCAGCCGACCCACTGGCCCAACATCGACCTCATCGGCGCCCAGCTGAACCTCTACTGGGCCGAGTTCCAGATTCCGGTCTGGCGCATGGCAGCCCGCGGCTGGCGGCTGTGGGATGCGCTGACCGACCGGCTTGAGGCCGACGGGGTGCTCGACCGCTATGACGTCATCTTCATCGATACCCCCCCGGCGCTTGGCTATCTCACCATCAACGGGCTGGCGGCGGCCGACATCCTGCTGGTGCCGCTTGGCGCCTCCTTCCTCGAGTTCGATTCCACCGGCCGTTTCTTCGACATGCTGCATTCGACCTTCCACTCGATCGAGGAGGGCGAGAACATGGCGGCCCGCGCCCTGGGCCGCCCGGGGCTGGCCTTCGAGTGGGACGCGGTGCGCGCGGTCATCACCCGTTACGACGGCGCCCAGCAGGGCGAGCTGGCGGCGCTGATGCAGGCCTATCTCGGGCGCACGCTCTCGCCGCACCGGCAGGATTTCACCGCGCTGATCGGCCAGGCGGGCGAGCAGGTCTCGGGCATCTACGAGGCCGATTACCGCGACTTCAATCGCGAGACCTATGCCCGCGGGCGCGAGACGTTTGATGCGACCTATGCCGCCTTCAAACGGCTGCTGCTGGGCATCTGGCGACGCGAGGAACGGGCCGCGCAAGACACTGAACTGGCCGGTTAGAGCCTGAGGAGAGACAACCCATGGCCAAGCGCAAGCGACTGACGCCGCCGCAGGCAGGCTATCTGGACGGGGCCGGCAGCGCCCCTGCCCCGGCGATGCGGGCGCTGATGCCCTCCGAGCCGCCGATCGCCCGGGTGGCGGGCGAGGCCTCGGCCACGGCGGCGCTTGGCGAGGTGGCCGAGGCGATGGCCAGCGCGCGCGCCGAGGGACGGCTGATCGAGACGCTGCCGCTGTCGGCCATCGACCCGCATCATCTGGTGCGCGACCGCATGGCGCAGGATCCGGAAGAGATGGAGGCCCTGACCGCCTCGATCGAGGCGCGCGGCCAGCAGGTGCCCATCGAGGTCGTCGCTCTGCCCCAGCCCAGGGGGGCGCAGACCCACGGGCTGGTCTCGGGCTGGCGCCGGCTCACGGCGCTGCAGGCGCTGGAACAGCGGCACGGCGACCGCTTCGGGCGCGTCAAGGCGCTGGTGGTGGCCCCGCCCGACCGGCAGGCCGCCTATGTGGCGATGGTCGAGGAAAACGAGATCCGCGCCAACCTCAGTCTCTACGAACGTGCCCGGATCGCTCTGAAGGCCTGGCAGGAAGGCATCTACCCGACCCGCAAACTGGCTTTGCAGGGTCTGTTCGGTGCCGTGTCACGCTCGAAGCGGTCGAAGATCAACAGCTTCACCGCGCTGGTCGAGGCGCTGGATGCAAGCCTGCGCTTTCCCACCGCGATTTCCGAAAAGCTGGGGCTGGACCTGGTCAAGGCGGTGGAGGCCGGGGGCGCGGAGCGTATCGCCGAGGGCCTGCGCCGCGCCGCGCCCGACACCCCAGAAGCCGAGATGGCCCTGCTGGCCCGCCTTGCCGCCGCCGCGGTGCGCCGCCCTGCCCCGCCCGCCGCGGCGCCTGCAGAGACCGCTCCTGTAGCGACGCCGCCGGAGCCGCAGATCCTCGAGGTGGAGGTCGATTTCGACGGGTCCCGTATCGTCCTGACCGGTGCAGGGGTCACCCCGGCGCTGCACGGCGCGCTGCAGGCCTGGCTGCGGCGGCAGGGGGCGGCGGGGTAACCGCCCCTGTCCCGCCAAAATGTTTCGCGCGCGAAACATTTTTCTGCAAGCCATTGAAATTGCTGAGGTCGAATGCCCTCAGACCTCGTAATAGTCCCTGTACCAGGCCACAAAGCGGGCCACGCCCTCCCGCATCTCCACCTGCGGCGTAAAGCCGGTCAGATCGGTCAGCAGACCGATATCGGCCCAAGTCGCCGGCACGTCGCCCGGCTGCATCGGCAGCATCACCTTCTCGGCGGTCTGCCCGCAGGCGGCTTCGATAGCCTCGATGAAATCCATCAGCGGCGCGGGCGCAGCAGCGCCGATATTGACCACCCGGAAGGGCGCCACCGGGCTGAGCGAATCCCGCTCCGACACCGGAGTATCGCCCGGCACGGCCTCTCCCAGCGCCATGATGCCCTCCACCAGGTCGTCGACATAGGTGAAGTCGCGGCGCATCTGGCCGTGGTTGTAGACATCGATCGGATCGCCCTTCAGGATCGCCCGGGTGAACTTGAAATAGGCCATGTCCGGCCGGCCCCAGGGTCCGTAGACGGTGAAGAAGCGGAACATCGTCACCGGCAGGCTGTAGAGATGGGCATAGGAATGCGCCATGCTCTCGGTCGCCTTCTTGGTGGCGGCGTAGAACGACATCTGATGGTCGGCCCGCTGCGTCTCGACATAGGGCATCTCGGTATTGGCCCCATAGGCCGAAGAGGTCGAGGCCAGCAGCAGATGTCGGGGCGGATGGGCGCGGGCGGCCTCCAGAAGCTCGAAGGTGCCGATCAGGTTCGACTCGAGGTAGGAGCGCGGCTGCTCGATGGAAAACCGGACGCCCGCCTGGGCCGCCAGATGCACCACCCGCGCAGGCCGGTGCTCGGCGAAGAGCCGCATCAGCAGGCCGGGCGCCTCCAGCCGGTCCTCGACAGCGGTAAAGCCGGCGTGCTGGGAGAGCAGCGCGTGACGGCGGCGCTTCAGGTCGACGTCGTAATAGTCCGACATCGAGTCGAGCCCGATGACCCGCCAGCCGGCGTCCAGCAGGCGGGTTGCGACGTGAAATCCGATGAAGCCGGCCGAGCCGGTGACAAGTGCGGTCTGCATGAACTCTAGGTGACGGAACCCGCGCAGTCTGTCAAACCGGAAGCGGCGGGTTTGACACCGGACCCGAAGTATGAGTGTTGGCCCCGGCACAACGGCAGGAGCGGTTCGAAACGTGGACGGGCAGGGCAGGGCAGAGAACAGCAGGGCGGCCGCAGGGCCTGCGGGGGCCGGACGGCTGGTGGCCGTGGTGGTCACCTACAACCGGCTGGACAAGCTGAAGGCCACGCTGGCGCGCCTGCTCGAGACGCCCGCGGCGCTGCTCGCGGCGGTGGTGGTGGTCGACAATGCCTCCACCGATGGCACCGCGGCCTGGCTGGCCACGCAAGAGGATCCCCGTCTGGTCCGGGTGACCAGCGCCACCAATGTCGGCGGCGCCGGAGGCTTCGAGGCGGGGATGAAACTGGCCACCGACCGCTTCGATCCCGACTGGCTTCTGGTAATGGACGACGACGCCCGTCCGCGGCCCGGCGCGCTGGCCGCCTTCCACGCGCTCGACCTCACCGGGCTCGATGCGGTGGCGGCGGCGGTCTATTACCCCGACGGCGCGATCTGCGAGATGAACCGCCCCTCGCGCAATCCCTTCTGGCACGGGGCGGAATTCCGCCGCACCCTGCTTACCCTCGGCGGGCGCGGCGGCTTTCACGTCCGCCCCGAGGATTACGCGGGGCCGGGACGCAGCATCGACGTCGCCTCCTTCGTCGGCCTCTTCGTGTCCCGGGATGCCATCGCCCGGGTCGGCTATCCCGACGGGCGGCTCTTCGTCTATGGCGAGGACGGGCTCTATACGCTGGGTCTTGCCCGCGCCGGCGGGCGGCTCTGGTTCGCGCCGCAGGTGGCGTTCGAGCACGACTGCTCGACCTTCGCGGGCCAGCGCGGCCGCTTCCGCCCGCTGTGGAAGGTCTATTACTACCACCGCAACCTGCTGCTGCTCTACCGGCTGGCCGCGGGGTGGATGTTCTGGCCGGCGCTGCTGGCGGTGCTGCCGAAATGGCTGCTGAAGGTGCGCGACCATTCCGGCGAGCGGCGGATCTTCCTGCGCCTGCTCGCCCATGCCGTCGCCGACGGGCTGACCGGGCGCACCGGACGCGATCATGCCCGCATCCTTGCCCTGGCCCAGACCTCGTCAGAACCTGAAAACAGGCTCTGACAGGACCATTTCAGCCGGTCTTCACATACCAGTCATCCCACTCGCGCTCGGTACAGGCATAGCCATGGCCTTCCAGCAGTTCGCGGATCTGGCCGCGCAGCGGGGTGAAGTTGTGCTCGATCGTCAGCAGGCGGATGTCCCAGTCCTGAAACGGAAATGTGCGCAGGATCTCGTATTCGCTGCCCTCGGTGTCGATACTCATGTAGTCGATATGGCGCGGCGCGTCGTATTTCTTCAGGAAATCGTCCAGCGAGATGGTGGTCAGCCGCAGCACCGCGCCCTCGTCGCGGAAGGCCGCGCGGCGGGCGACATGGGCGTCGGCCTCGGCGAAATCGGCGACCCCGCCATATTCGTCGGCCAGGATGAACTCCACCACCTCGCCGCTCTGCCCCATGATGCAGTCCGGGGCCACGATGCAGCTGCGGTTGCGCTTCAGCTTGGCGAAGAAGGCCGGGTTTGGCTCGGCGCAGATGCCCTGCCAGCCGAATTCGGTCTCCAGGAGCAGGCTGTTGGACAGGATCACCCCGTCGGTGGCGCCGAATTCGACGAAGAAGCCGCCCCGTTTGTGCCCGGTCTGCTCCAGTACCCAGAGCTCCTGGCCCAGCTGTGAGGTGGCGCGCGCTGCGAGGCTGGGGCCGGCACCGGGCTGGGCGCCGCCGGGGCGCAGCTGGCCGCGCTGCTGGGCCAGCGCCAGGGTGTGGTTCAGCAGCTCGATCTGGCTTTGCAGCACCGCCGCCGCCGAGGCGGGCAGGGTGCCCTCGCGCAACTCCTCCAGCGACCGGGTCATCCGGGCCGCCGCCTCGGGCAGCAGTTCCATCTCCGTGGCCTCGGCGATGGCGCGGTCGCGCCCGGGGCGGGGGGCGGCGGCGCGGTCGAAAAGCGCGTCCGCACGCGCCTCGTCGCCCAGCAGCAGCGCGGCGCGGCCCAGGGTGGTCAGCGTTCCCGCCAGCAGGACCTCTGCGATCTCGGCGGGGGGCGCGCCCCAGCGCCGGGCCTTGGCGGCCAGCTTGCGGGCGGCGCCGGTCTTGCCGGTCTGCGCCAGCCCCGCCGCCGCGAGCAGCGCCAGCCTGGCGCGGCCGGGCTCGGGTTTCAGCTTTTCTGCGGCCAGGTCCGCCAGCGCCGGCCAGTCGGCAGCGGCCCAGGCCGCTTCGGCGCGGGCCGCCAGCGGGCTGGGCCGCCGCTTTGCCTTGAGTTTCCCGCCGCTCATCCCGCTTCCCCGGCGGTCAGCAGCTCGCGGATCAGACCGACCTGCTCCTCGGCCCGCTCCAGTTCCGCGCGCGCCAGGGTCAGCCGCTGCGTCGCCGCCGCGGCCTCGGCGCGCGCCGTGTCGCGATCGCGCTCCAGCCCGGCAAGCCGCTCTGCCCGCTCGCCGGCCACTGTGCGGATCTCGTCCAGTTCGGCGCGCAACACCTCCATCGCCGAAAGGGCGGCGTCGCGTTCGGCGCGCAGCCTGACCAGCGCGGCGGTACGCGCGGCGCTCAGATGCGGGCGGTCGGGATCGTCTGAATCGGTCTCTAACAGGGCCATGAAGTCATTGTCTTCCAGCCAGTTGCGGATGGCCTCGGCCGGCGGTGCTCCGGCGTAGAGCGTCTCGCGTCCCTCCTGCAGGCGGATCGTGGCGAAGCGGTCCAGCAGGCCCGCCGCCTGCAGCGCCTGCAGGATGCCAAGCGCCTCGCCCGGCGCCTCGATCAGCAGTGCCGCGCTGTCGCCCAGTTCCAGCTCCCTCACCAGCGCCACCGGGTCAAGCGGGGTCACCGGGCTGTCGTCCAGCACCCGCAGGCCGGGAAACAGCGCCTCCAGCCCCTCGGGCGCCCGAAAGCTGTTCAGGCCGGGCAGGTTGCAGCGCCGGAACGGGCGCGGGGTGAGGTCGGCCGAGACTGCCCCGGTGATCACCTGCACGCCCGGCGTGCCCCGCAGCCGGGCGGACAGGGCGCGGGCGGTGTCGGGATCGGCCTCCACCAGGGTGAAGCGGGTCACCCCGGCGGCCTGCCAGGCGGTCACACCGTCGCCGTCGCCAGCGCCGATGTGCAGCAGATGGGCGGGCATCCCGTCGGGTCCGGCGGGGAAGCTCATGACCGTCCTCCGATCAGCGCCCGCATCCGGCGCAGCGGCGCGGTCAGCCGGAACGAGCGCGAGGCGGTGATCCGCTCGAGCTCGGCCCGCAGCGTGGCGGCCTTGTCCTCGGCGCGCTCCAGCGCGGTCTTCAGCCCGGCGGCGCGCAGCTCCGCTTCCTCGATCATCCGCCCTGCCGCCAGCAGGCTCCGCTCCTTGTCCGCCGTGCGCCGGCGCAGCGCCTCCAGCGCGGCCTCCAGCGTCGCGATCTGCGCCTGCGCGCTGTCCAGGCCCTGGCCGGTCTGGGTCAGCCGGTCCTGCATCTGCTGGCTGTGGCGGGCGAGGCTTTCCAGCTCGTCCATCATTGCCCGGTTCTGCGCCTTCAGCAGGTCGGCCTCCTGGCGGGCGCGGCCGGCGCTTTCGACCTGCGACCGCAGCTGCCCCGCCTCGGCATGGCTGCGCCAGGCGGCCTCGGGGTTGTCGGCGGTCAGCCCCTGACCCCCGGTCAGATCGGCGCTCGCCGCCTCCAGCTCGTCGACCAGCGCGTTCAGCGTTGCATCGCCCAGGATCAGCCGCTGCGACAGAAGGCCCAAAACCGGGTCAAAAGTAGGCTCTGACAAAGGTGTTTCGACTGGGGCCTCCTGTCCCGGACCACCGAACAGTGCCTGGAAGGCGCGCGGATGGGCGCGCGCGGCCGAAATTTCGGCCAGCCGCACCCGGCGTCGGGCGGCGCGATGCAGGCGCAGCAGCCTCCGGGTCTCCCCGGCCCAGGCGGTCGCGGCGGCCTCGGGCGCCAGGCCCGCGGCGAGATGCCCGGCCAGCGCCGCAACAGGGGCCGGGTGCAGGATCAGCAGGGTCGCGTCGCCCGGCGTCTCGGGCAGGCGCTCCAGCCGTTCGACCGGGCCCAGCAGGGCCACCAGCGGGGCGGCCTCGGCGGGATCGGCGCACCAGACCTGCATCGGCGCCTGTTCCGCCGCTCCCTCTCTGCCGTGTGTCATGCCTGCCTCGCTTTTTTGTCCGCGTGCGCGCCCGGGGCATCGTGCGACAGGCCCAGGGCGATGACAAGAGCGGCCGCCGCCCTGTCGGGGCCGCTTTAGCCGCCCGGTCCGCGCCGCGCCAGTGCAATCGGCCCGGTTTCCCCGCCTGCGGGGCTGGTGTAACAGGGGCCGTCGGCGGGCAGGGCAGGGGCGGCATGATCAGGATTTTCAGGACGGGTGCCCATGCCCACCGGATGCCGTTGGCCTATCCGGCGCTGGCGCCGCTCTTCGCGGGCCGGCTGGAGGAGGTGACGCGCCCCGAGGAGGCCGACCTCTGGCTCTTCGCCCATCCGCTCGACCTGGCCGACGCGCCGGCGGCGCTGGCCGACGTCTGGCGCGCGCGCCGGCCGCCGGTGGTGATCCTCTCCGAGGAGCCCTTCTGGGACACGCTCTGGGGCCGCCGCCCGCTCTGCCGCGACATCAGCATCGACAGCCGCGGCGGGCGCCTGCCGGCGGTGCAGCTCACCCATGCCACCAGCGCCATCTTCCGCTTTGCTGCGATCCCCTATTACCTGCTCTCCAACCACCGCTTCGCCAGCGCCTATGCCGCCCGTTTCGCGCGCAATGCGGCCCTGACCCCGGCCGAGTGGCAGGCCCGCTTCGCCACCTATGGCGCCGATCTCACCTTCATGTTCGAACGCCGCCCCGGCGCCTTCCATTCGGTACACTGGCCCGAGGGCGACATCCTCGGCCTCTGCGCCTGGCGGACCGACCTGGCCGAGGCCTGTACGGGGCCGGGGGTGCGCCGGCTGGGCCAGAGCTGGCAGGGCGGGCCCAGCCGCTTCGAGATCGGCAACTGGCATCTCGACAAGCTGGTACGGCTCGATGGCAGCACGCGGATGCTGGCCGCCATCGAGAACACCCATCAGCCCGAGTATCTCACCGAGAAGCTCTTCGACGCCTTCGCCTGCGGCGCGCTGCCGCTCTACGTCGCCTCGCCCGGGCACCGGGCGCATACGCTGGGCCTGCCGCCGGCGTCCTGGCTGAACCTCCACGGTCTCTCGGTGGAGCAGGCCGCCGGGGCGATCGCAGCGGTGCGCTTCGACGCCACCTTCTTCGAGGCCTATGCCACGGCCCAGGCCGCGCTGGCGGCGCGCTTTGGCGACACTGGCCTCTGGCTGGCCGAGCGGGCACGGCTTGCCGGGGCGGTTATGACGGCGCTGACCGAGGTGCTGGAGACACATCGCGCGCCGGCCTGAACGAGCTGTATCAGGCTCTAAAAAAGGAAATCAGCAGCATCCGCATCGGCGAACTCCAGCCCCAGGATCAGCACCGAGCCAGAGCCGCCAAGCGCTGTGAGATCGAGGAAGGTGGCACCGTCGCCGGCATCCGACAGCGCCGGTGCCACCTGGCCGGCAAAGTCGGCGGCGCGTCCGCCGAAGGCGCTCAGGTCGATCTGGTCCGCGCCGTTCTGGAAATCGGTGATCACGTCGTCGCCGGCCATGCGTCGGAAGACAAAGATGTCGCTCCCGCCATTGCCGGTCAGATCGTCATCGCCGCGTCCGCCGTTCAGCACGTCGTCGCCAGCGCCTCCCCTCAGCGTATCGTCGCCATCGCCGCCCCCGAGCGCGTCGTTGCCATCGCCGCCAAAAAGGCTGTCGTACCCAGCGCCACCATACACGCTGTCGTTGCCGCTGCCGCCGACCAGCACGTCGTCGCCGTGCCGGCCGTGCAATTCGTCCACCCCGGACTGACCATACAGCACGTCGTCGTCGGCGCCACCGAACAGCCGGTCGTTGCCGAAGCCGCCATAGACCGTGCCCACCACCGTGCCGCCGGTGCCGCGGTAGAAGTCCGCGCCGTCGCCCAGCAGTACGTCGCCGGTGATCGTGCCGCTGTTCACCAGCCGGTCGTCGAAATCGGCGGTCTCCACCGCGACATTGGCGGCCCAGAGGCTGCCCGAGTTCAGTATGACGATGCCACCCGAGGCGGCGGTGGCCAGGATCGCCGATCCCGCCGGGGCGGTGGCGACGATGTCGCCCCGGTTGTCGATCCGACCGTCGGAATTCGAGAATTCGAAGCCATGGGCGCCGGTGATCAGCCCGGAGTTGAGGCTGCGGATGTCGCCCGAGTCCCGCAGATAGACCGCGGCACGGTCGATCCCCGAGAGCAGGCCGTGATTGGCCAGCGTGCTGCCGGTATAGGCATAGAGATAGGTGCCCCAGCTGCCGGTGACCTCGCCGTGGTTCTGGAAGCTGCTCTCGGTGCCGACCATATAGACCGCCGCGCTGCCCGGAATGTCGAGCGAGCGCAGGATGCCGGTGCTTCCCACGATCAGCGTATTGGCGCCCAGTCCGGTCTGGTCGTCCGCCAGCAGTACGGCATTGCCGTCCATCGCCACCACGGTGCCGTCGATCGCCACCTGAAGCTGGTTGGAATAAAGCGTGCTGCCGGTGACGGCGCTGCCGGTGGCGACGATCACCTCGACATCGCGCGCCACATACAGCCGGTCGGTATCGGCGAGGCTGATCCGGGTGGTGCTGTCGGCGGCGACGATCATGGCCATGCGGCGGGCCTCCTGCTGGCATGTGGACAGCCGGCCGGCGGCCGAATCTGTGTGCCCGAGGCTAGGCCAATTGCCGGTCCGGAACCAGCCGGGTCTGATCCGCGCTCGAGGGGCGCATATCAGACCCTGTCAGAGGTTTTTCAGCCCTTCCGTCTGGCGTGCAGGCCGAACCGGCCGATGGTCTTGGCCCAGAGGCTGCCGGGCACCCGGCGGCACCCCGCGTCCGGCGCGTCGGTGCCCTTCAGCGCCTGTTCCTGGTTCGGCCGGCGGCCCTGCCGATCCTCGCCGAACAGGCCCGAGGGAAGAGGACCTCGACCGGCGCATGGGCAATTGACACCGCGCAGCGCATGGCAATCGGCGTCCCTGCCATCGTTCCTGCCGGCGTCGATCACGGGAAGGGTGTCGGGACAGGGCATCGCAGGCTCTGGCGCGGGGGCAAAATGCCTGGCCTCTGGGCGGACGGGACGGGCGGAGGGGAATAACCCATCTGGCGTCCCCAGGCGAGGTGTGAAACAAGCGACGCCGTACAGCAACGAAGGCCCCGCCCGCGATGACCAAGACCGCCCTGATCACCGGCATCACCGGACAAGACGGCAGCTATCTGGCCGAGTTTCTTCTGGAGAAGGGATATGAGGTGCATGGCATCAAGCGCCGCGCCTCCTCGTTCAACACCCAGCGGATCGACCATATCTACGAGGATCCGCATTCCAACCATGCGCATCTCAAGCTGCATTACGGCGACCTCTCCGACACCTCCAACCTGACCCGGATCCTCAGCGAGGTGCAGCCCGACGAGGTCTATAACCTCGGCGCGCAGAGCCATGTCGCGGTCAGCTTCGAGGCGCCGGAATATACCGCCGACGTCGACGCCCTTGGCACGCTGCGCCTGCTCGAGGCGATCCGCTTCCTCGGGCTCGAGAGGAAGACGCGCTTTTACCAGGCCTCGACCTCGGAGCTCTACGGTCTCGTGCAGGAGGTGCCGCAGACCGAGACGACGCCGTTCCACCCGCGCTCGCCCTATGCGGTGGCCAAGATGTATGCCTACTGGATCACGGTGAACTACCGCGAGGCCTATGGGATGTATGCCTGCAACGGCATCCTCTTCAACCACGAGAGCCCGCGGCGGGGCGAGACCTTCGTCACCCGCAAGATCACCCGGGGGCTGGCCAATATCTCCCAGGGACTCGAACCCTGTCTCTACATGGGCAATATCGATAGTCTGCGCGACTGGGGCCATGCCCGCGACTATGTGCGGATGCAGTGGATGATGCTGCAGCAGGAGACGGCAGAGGATTTTGTCATCGCCACCGGCAAGCAGTATTCGGTGCGCGAGTTCATCACCTGGACGGCGGCGGAACTGGGCCTGACGCTCGACTTCTCCGGCGAGGGCGTGCACGAGACCGCCACCATCACCGCCATCACCGGCGACAGGGCCCCGGCGCTCAAGGTCGGCGACGTGGTGATGCGGATCGACCCCCGCTATTTCCGCCCCGCCGAGGTGGAAACCCTGCTGGGGGATCCTGCCAAGGCCAAGCGCGTGCTGGGCTGGACCCCCGAGATCACCGCGCAGGACATGTGCGCCGAGATGGTGGCCGAGGACCTCAAGACCGCCCGCCGCCACGCGCTGCTCAAGGCGCACGGCCTGGACCTGCCGGTGAGCCTCGAGGGATAGGGCGGGGCGGTGGCGGGCCTGATCTTCGGGAACTCGCACCTCGCCGCGGTCCGGCAGGGTTGGCAGCAGGCCCGCGCCCCGGCCGAATTCTGGGCGATCAACGGCGGCGGGGGGCCGAACATCCGTCTGCAGGAAGGGCGGGTGGTGCCGGCGCGGCCCGGGGCGACGATCTACAGCGACATGTCCGGCCTCGGCCCTGCCGGCTTTGACCCCGGCAGATACGACTATATCGCCTTTTGCAGCTTCGGCTTCAGCGCGCTGCGCGACGGGCAGGCGGGTCACCCGCTGCACCATGCGGCCCTGGCCGGCCTCGCCACCTCCGGCGTGGAGGTGCCGGTCTCGGCCGCGGTGCTGACCGCGCTGCTGGCCGATACCCTGCCGCGCCTGCCCGGTCGGGCCGCGCTCGTGCAACTGCGCAGGGTCTATTCGGGGCCGATCCTGTTGGTGCCTGCCCCGCTGCCGGCGCTGTCCCTGATGCCCGCAGACGATCCGCTGCGCCGCACCTATGGCGCCAATACCCCGCGGTTCGCCGCCTGGTATGCGGCCCGCCAGCGCGCGCTTGTGCAGGCGCTGGCCACCCGCTTCGATCCGCCCCTGATCCCGCTGGACTGGCCCGATCCCGCCTGGGGCGCCGCAGGGGAAACCCCGGCGGAATTCGCCGACTCCGACCTGGACATCTGGCACATGAACGCCGCCTATGGCGCGCGGGTGGCCGATCAGATTTGCGAGGCGCTGGAGATCGGGTAGGCCCGGGGAGCGCGCGCGCGACGGCTCGGCGCTCTAGGCTTTCGGGTCAATCACCCAATCCCTGGGCGGTCCGTTCCAGAAGCGGTTGGGGTTGTCCTCGTCCATCCCGCGGATATGCAGGCTGCGGACGGCCGGCATGGCGAAGAGCACCGGCTCCTCGTAAGGATGTACGCCATAGATCGCTTCCAGCACGCCGGCCACCTCGGCCTCGCTGCCGGGCAGGAAGAAGGACAGCTCCACGCAGGGGACCTCCAGGATGCCGTCGCTGGCCGGGTTGTGGCCCGTGCCCAACGATCGGAACCGCTGGATGCCGGCGGTGCTTTCGAAACTGACGGTATCGTAATCCCCCCATGTCAGAGCCGATTTTTCCCGCACCGCGGCCAGGATCTCCGCCGCATGCGCCTGCGGAACCTGGACGGCGACGCGCCAGCCGGATTCGGTTCGGAAACGGGGGCTGTCGAAGGTGGGAAGGGTCATGCTATCTCCTTTGGGGCGCACCGACCGGGCGCGCCTGCTTTGCACCGGTGAGGTTATCGGCTAAGGCGAGGCCGGGAAAAGCAGGAAAGACACCGCCATGAAGATCTACATCGCAGGCCATCGCGGCATGGTGGGGGGCGCCATCCTGCGCGCGCTGCAGGCGCAGGGGCAGCACGAGCTGGTCACCCGCACCTCGGCCGAGCTGGACCTCACGGACCAAGCCGCGGTGCGCGCCTTCTTCCAGACGGAACGGCCCGACCAGGTGATCCTTGCCGCGGCGAAGGTGGGCGGGATCCACGCCAACAACAGCTATCCGGCGCAATTCATCTACGAAAACCTGATGATCGAGTGCAATGTGATCCACCAGGCCTATGCCGCCGGGGTCACGAAACTGCTGCAGCTCGGTTCCTCCTGCATCTATCCGAAGGAAGCGCCTCAGCCGATGGCCGAGGACGCGCTGCTGACCGGGGTGCTGGAGGCGACCAACGAACCCTACGCCATCGCCAAGATTGCCGGCATCAAGCTGTGCGAGAGCTACAACCGGCAGTATGGTACCGATTACCGCAGCGTGATGCCGACCAACCTCTACGGCCCGGGCGACAACTTCCACCCGGAGAATTCCCACGTCCTGCCGGCGCTGATCCGCCGCTTTCACCAGGCGGCGCAGGAGGGGGCGGAAGAAGTGGTGGTCTGGGGCTCCGGCAAACCGATGCGCGAATTCCTGCATGTGGACGACATGGCGGCGGCCTCGCTCTTCGTCGCCGGCCTCGACAGGGCGACCTACGAGGCCGAGACCCAGCCGATGCTCAGCCACATCAACGTCGGGTCCGGCACCGATGTGACGATCCGCGAGCTGGCCGAGACGGTGGCCCGGGTCACCGGGTTCACCGGCCACCTGACATTCGACGCAACCAAGCCCGACGGTACGATGCGCAAGCTGATGGACGTCTCGCGCCTGACCCGCCTGGGATGGCGCGCGACGATCCCGCTGGAACAGGGGATCGCCGGGACCTATCGGTGGTATCTCACCCAGGATCCCGCCGGCCTGCGCGCGAAATAGACTCTGTAAGGGGCTTCAGGCCCGGTAGCTGAGGCTCGCCCCGATCTCGGCGCTGCCGCTGGTCAGGGCCGCGGGCGCGGCGCCCGAGACCATCCGCATCAGCCGCAGCGCGCTGTCGCCGCCCGTGGCGTAAAGCCAGGGAGGGCTGGCCGCGGTCACATGCGCCAGATGGGCCGCGGCGGTCAGCCGCGCGCTGGCGGAGGCCTTGACCGGGTAGGGCAGGCCCCGGATCCAGAGGTCGTTGCCGCCGGCCAGCCCCGTGGTATCGATCCCGTCGAGCACGAAGCTCGCCTGCACCATTTCGCCGATCCGCACATAGCGCCCGGCGGCGGTGGTGGCGCCGGCCACCGCGCCGCCGCTGGCCGCATCGGCCAGTTCGGGCGTCCAGCTGCCCGTCTCGCAGGTCTCGAGCCGCGCGCCGCCCGCCAGCCGCAGCCCGGCGGGGAAATCCACCGTCCCGCTGGCCGCCTCCGCCGCCAGCGCCGTGGTCCAGGCGGCCCCGTCGGGCGAAACCTTCAGCGCAAAGTCGTCGCTCCCGGCCAGCCCCATCTCGGCGCGGCCGCTGAAGCCGGTCTGGAACAGCAGCGCGGCGGTCTCGCCGCAGCCGCCTTGTTGACCTTCAGCTGATGGCCGGCCCCGTCATGGCTCAGCAGCACCGCCGGCGCGCGCACCGACAGCCGGTTCACCGCATCCGCGGTCGTGGCGATGCCGAGGCTCGCGAGGTTCTGCGTTGCCGCGCCGGGCAGGATCCAGCCCAGCCCGTCCCAGAGCCGCAGTTCGCCCGCCCCCCTGTCCCAGGCGCGCCAGCCGGGGCCCGGGGTCAGGAACAGCCAGGCGTCATTGGCAAAGGCGGCGAGGCGGCCGGCCTGCCCGGCCCAGGCGCCGGTCGGCGCCGGGCCCAGCCCCCAGATCTGGCCCTTTTCGGGCGCCGGGGGCGGCGTCTCGGCCTCCAGCGCCTCGACGCGCAGCTGCACCAGCAGGTCCAGCCGGGCCAGCGCCTCGTTGTGGGTGACGTGTTTCTGCGCCTGGCTCGGCATCAGGTATGGCAGGCCGAGAATGGCCGAGGTATCCGACATGAACCCCTCCTGTGGTCGTGGCTACGCCCGCCACCCTGCGCATCCGCCCTGAACCCCGCCCTACCGGTGCGGGGGCTGCCCTAACGGTCTATTAGGATTTCAGCGATGCGCCCCGTTTCGCCCGAAGTGCGCCGGGGCCCGGCGTACGCCTGCCTGGCCTGAGGTCTTCCTGCCCTATAGGTCCGAGGATCTGTCTCTAACAAGACAGAGTTCCGCATCTGGCCCCTTCTGGTTCAGCGATCCGCGCGCTCTCGACATCCTGCGCGGGGCCGGTGGAGTGTGCCTCCATACCATGACAGGCCTCTTGCCCGCGGCTCAGGCCCCGCCGTGGCCCTCAGGGCCGGTGCGAAACGGCGTCCTGAGAGGTCACTCGATGATTTGGCAGTCATTGTCAGTGCCTTGACCCCCCGTCCCAGCTGGGACGCCTGGCGCGGGGGAAAGGAACGCTCAGAACATGAAGTCGCTGGCAGACAGGTCTTGGGGCAGGATGCCTTCCAGAACGATCACGCCCTGGATGGTTTCGATGACCGTTCCCCCGGAGCCGCGGTGAATGTTCAGGCTGTCGAAATCGGCCCCGGCAAAGTCCAGATGGAGCTTATCCCTGCCGATTTCGAAATCCGTGATCCTGTCGCGGCTGAAACTCTCGTCGAAGTGGAAGGTGTCCCGGCCCGAGCCGCCGGTCAGCCTGTCATTGCCCCGCCCGCCCGAGAGGAAGTCCTTGCCTGCGCCTCCGGTCAGCGTATCGCTCCGGCCGCCGCCATAGAGCGTGTCGTGGCCGGCACCGCCGACCAGCGTGTCTATGCCCCGGCGGCCATAGATGACGTCGTCGCCCCGCGCGCCAAAGAGGGTATCGTGGCCATTTCTGCCGTCCAGCGTATCATTGCCGGTGAAGCCCCTCATGTAGCTGTCCTTCTCCGTCCCCTTGATGACATCGTCGGTGGATGTCCCGTCCAGTGTCTCATGGGTGGGCGCTTCGGGGCGGTCGACGGGATAGACACCGTGTCCGTCGGTCAGGATGTCGAAGAGTTCCCTGTCCGACATGGCGCTGTCCGCCTTGCCCACGAGTTGCAAGGTGGCAAGGCCGTCGCCCTTGCCGACTTCGCCGAGAAGCAGCGTGACCTTGTCCGTCGTGTAGTTGATCACCACCTTGGCCGACTGGTTCTTGGCCAGGCCAACGATGTTGATCGTTCCGAAGGTGCCGATCAGCTCGTCCACATGGATCAGGTCGAATTTTCCGATTCCCAGCGCCGCCACGTCCGACACATCGACCTCTAGGGTGGCGCCTCCGAGGCTGACGCCCGACCGGACCCCGCCGGCCCCTGCGTCGTAATGGCCCGAGTAGAATTCGCCGATGGTTCCGATCTTGCCGCCTTCGGCGACGAACGTCAGGTCGGAGCTTGCGGTCATCAGCAGGGCCGCCGTGCCGCCGGCCTGGCCATCGAAACCGACCTTGGCATCGCCCCCGGTCACGGTCAGCTGGCTGCGGCCCCGCATGATGTATTCCGCACCATCCGTGGCGAGGAGAACCTGGGCGTTGTCCGAGACGTCCATCTTGATGTTGCCGATGGACAGGCCGGTGTTGGCGTATCGTCCGCCGGCGGCATTGACCCGGAGCACGTCGGTATCGGAATAGCCGCCGGTCCAGAACTGTCCGGACCGGTCGATGTTCAGGGTCGCGCCGGAAGCGTCCACCACCAGCCCGTCGGTTACCCTGAGCAGCCCGTTGGTGACGTTCAGTTCACCCTTCAGCCCGAACTCGAGGGTGCGGATTTCGGAGGTTCCCTCATAGAAGACCCAGTTGCCGCCCAGATCGACGCTGTCGCCGTCCTGGGTGCCGGGCAGGTCGCCGCTGTCCCAGTTCATGCGGTTGTCCCAGCGGACGCCGTCGCCCAGCTCGTTCGGGATGAAGCGCAGCGTTGCTGCCTCTGCCCGCAGCGTGGTGGAGAGCCCGAAGGCCGTCTGGAAGTAGGCGTTGATCAGATCGGCATCGACGTGGCTGTCCAGTTGGCCATGAGCCGCGGCCCGGAGATAGTTCGCCAGGTCCGCGATCGAGGCATTCGCCTTGCCCAGCAGCTGGGAGGCGAAGTTCTGGATCGTCGTCTGGTCGAGCACGGCACGGTCGAGGCCATCGACATTCTGATCCTGGGCATCCCGGACGGCATTCGCCCCGGCCCAGTTGTAGACGATCGTGTTGTCATAGACCGGAGCGCCGGTGTTGTTGTCGAGTCCCAGATGCGTGATCGGCTTCGATGCCAGTTCGTCGGGATCGTTGGGGTTCGCCAGATGCGCGACAATGTTGTCCAGCAGGGTCGGCATGAACCCCTTGTTGGAAATGCCCATCGTCAGACCGGCAGAGTGCCCGTCCACCTGCCGGTGCCCGCCCGAAGTGACCACGTTCCCCGTGAACAGGGTATAGTTTCCCTCGCCGTCATTGTCGGCGCCCCCGGCGGCGAAGAACACCCCGGCATTGCTGTCCATGAAGATGTTGTCTTCGATGAACCCGCCCGAGCGGATCTGCGCATCATTGCCGCCGCCGCGCATGATGATGTTGTCGCGCAGGGTGACGCCGGTGGCATTGCTTTGCAGATAGATGTTGTGGCTGCCCAGGCCGGGGGGCTGGCCATTGCCATCCAGATAGTCGTCAGACCACCCTGCATGGTCGAAAAAGCTGTCCTCAATCAGAAGGTTGTCTATGAGAGAGGCATATAGCCCGGCAACCCTGTCGGGGATTGCTTCCCAGGTGGTCCGGCCGCCGGTGGGTTCGTCGCGGTACACGTCGTAGATGGCCGAGTTCCGGAACGTGAAGCCCTCGAACCGCTCGTCGACGCCCTGCGCGACCAGGTCGCCACGGGTGATCTCGACACTGTCGAAGATGAAATTGCTGCCCGCGTTGAGGATCACCGACCCGGAAAAATGCAGATCCTGGATGACGACGTTCTCGCTGCCCTCCTTGAAGGTATACTGCATCGTCGTGATTTCCGGCCGGGTTCCATCGCCGAAGGCGCCCAGATAGATCGGGTGCAGCTCTGACTCTCCGTTGGCGCCCGGCGACGGAAAGGCGTTTTCCATCTTGTCGTAGGTATAGCCGCGTTCGAACATCAGCCAGTGCGACGAGGGTTCCGTCCTGGAGGCATCCATCAGGGCCGACCAGAGCAGTTTTCCCGCATCCTGCGCCAGGGCGAGGTCTTCGCTGCTGCCGTACTGGGAGTGCTCCACCAGGAACTGACCCGTGACCTGGGATACGTCGACCCCTTCGCGCGCGGCAATATCCGCGAGCGTCAGCGCTTCGGCGCTGGCGGATACATAGACCTCGCGGTGATTCTCGCCATGCTCGACGATGGTGCGGTTATCGGAATCCGTGGCGAGCTTGTAGAAGTCCGCATTGCCCCATCCGGCCTGTTCCACCCCGGGCGTCACGTCGATCTCGACCGTGCGATCCTCGGTCGTACCATCGGCGTGGGTGATCCGGATGTCGCAGGAAATATCGGACGTCTGGCCGGAGGTGGTCAGGACGATCGCGAGGGAATTGTCGGGATTGACGGTGATGTTGCCATGCGCCGGGCCGTTCAGGACCTCTACGCCGGTGATGGAGGAATCGCCAAGCTGCAGGGTCGTCGTCCGCCCTGCCATGGCAGAGACGGCGATGCCATCGCCCGGAAGGTTCGAGGCGACGGTGTCCGCGTCCGCAGCGGTGATGCCGGTGACCAGTCCCAAAACAGTAGCAGCCATCTGAAGTCTACGCGCCGCAGTCGAGGAGAAGGCAGGCTTGCCGGAGGCATGTGCGGTCATCGGAACTTCCCAAGGCAGAGTTGAGATTGGGTGAAACTGGGGCAATTCTCATGGTTTACTCGCCTTTGGTCAGCATTACCCCCCAAATCTCGATGGGTTATGTGGCTTTTCTGCGAGCCTTTATCGGTAACAATGTGTCTCGGCCGTGGCGGGGAAGGGGCTTGGCGCAATCTCGCCGACATGTCCCGGGCGGGCCGGCGACGCCTGGGCCGCCCGAGGGCGCCGGCTGCGGGCCGCGGCCAGAACGGGGCCCTTGCGCCTCCCTCTGGCGCCGGGCGGGACGAACCAGAAACCTGTTCATAATCCGGGATAAGATGGCTATGCTCGGAATCGCTCGCCGTCACTCGTGATCCCCGGTGAGGCCGATCAGAAGGTTCGGAAGCGGATTTCAGGCCAAGTATGCTGTTTACCGAACTAGAGTTCTGGGCATTTTTTCTTGTTGTCATGGTGGCCTACGTCCTGCTGCCCCACCGCGGGCAGAACCGGATGCTGCTGGTGGCCAGCTACGTGTTCTACGGCGCCTGGGACTGGCGCTTTCTCGGCCTGATCCTGCTCAGTACGGGGATCGACTATCTCGTCGCCCTCAGGATCCGCCAGGAGAGCGACGACCTGCGGCGGCGCCATTGGCTGATGGTCTCGCTTGCGGCCAATCTCGGCATGCTCGCGATCTTCAAATACCTCGGCTTCTTCGTCGACTCCTTCCAGGAGCTGCTGGGCTGGGCCGGCTATCACCCCGATCCCGTGATGCTGGCGATCGTGCTGCCGGTCGGGATCTCCTTCTATACCTTCCAGACGCTCAGCTACACGATCGACGTCTACCGCCGGGAACTGGAGCCCTCGCGGGACTTCCTCGATTTCGCGCTGTTCGTGGCCTTCTTCCCGCAGCTCGTTGCCGGCCCGATCGAACGGGCCTCCAATCTGCTGCCCAACATCCAGAACCCCAGGGTGCTGAGCTGGGAGGCGCTGCGGCGGGGGGCGGTGCTCTGCATGACCGGGCTGATCAAGAAGGTGGTCATCGCCGATGGCGTGGCCCCCTCGGTCGACGCCATATACTCCAGCCCCGACCCGTCCCGGCTGGATATCCTCTTCGCCACCTGGCTGTTCGCGATCCAGATCTACTGCGATTTCTCGGGATATACCGATATCGCGCGGGGCGTGGCCAAGATGATGGGGTTCCATCTGATGCGCAATTTCGCGCAGCCCTATTTCGCCACCGATCCTCAGGAGTTCTGGCGGCGCTGGCACATCAGCCTGTCGACCTGGTTGCGCGACTATCTCTACATCTCCCTCGGCGGGAACCGCGGAGGACGCTGGAAGACCTACCGGAACCTGATGGCGACGATGGTGCTGGGCGGGCTCTGGCATGGGGCGGCCTGGAATTTCGTCCTCTGGGGGTTCTACCAGGGCGCGTTGCTGGCGGGGCACCGTGCGCTTGCCGGCCGCTGGGGCGGTCCGGGCCGCCGCCCCGCCGGCCTGGGCCGGCTGCTGTGGAAGGGCCTGGCCATCGCCGTGTTTTTCCAGATCGTCTGCTACGGGTGGCTGCTGTTCCGGGCCCGCTCGTTCGAGCAGATCACCGAGTTCACCGGCCGGCTGGCGGGCGTGCTTCCTGCGCCGGCCATGCTGTCGATGCCGGTGCCTCCGGCCGCGAGCCTGCTGGGGATCGCGGTTCTGTTCCTCTGGGACGCCGCGATCGAACGCCGCGGCGACGTCCAGTTCTACGCCCGCTGGCCGATGGTCGTGCGGGCCGGTCTCTATGCGGGGATGATCTATCTCCTGGCGTTCGGGGCAACCACGGCCACGAGTGCCTTTATCTATTTCCAGTTCTGAGGTGGGGCGATGAGACAGACGTTCGGGGTTCTTGCGCTGACGCTGCTTCTGCTGGTGGTGCTGGACGGGCTGGTGGCCGCGGGCCTCGCGGGCGCGAGATCTCTGGGCAGGCTCAACGGACTTGTCCAGTATTTCGAATACGGCCGCTCGGTGCCCGGCAAGCTGGCCCGGTGGGAGGCGACCCCCGGCGTGCCCGGCAATCTCTTCGACGTCGCCTGGCGTCCGGATATCCTGGCCCAGTCGCAGGAGGCCTTCAGGGCGGAACCCGAGGACATCGGGCCGGTGCTGCGCAACTACGGCATGTCCTTCAGCCACCACATCGTCCAGGCCGCGGTGGCCGAGGATCCCGGGCTCAGGGACGACGAGCATGGCGGCCCCGCGGCGCCGCCGAACTTCACCTTTGCGCTGTTCGAGGAGGACCGCGGCAACCGGCGCCGGGGAGATATCGTCGTGCTTGGCATCCTGTCCTCCTCGGTGCCGGCCCTCGCAGCCCTCAGCAACCGGACTTGGGTGTTCGAGCAGCCCGCGCCCTTCACCTATCCGATCTACCTGCCCGACGGGCCGGACGCCCTGCGCCGGATCGAGCCGCTGGTGAACAGCGCGAGTGCCGAGCGGGGACTTGCCCGCGATCCGGCCCAGGCCCAGGCCTGGCGCGACCAGCTGAGCGCGCAGGATGCGTTCTACGGGCCGCTCACCTTCGGCCTGCCGGCGCTCGATGCCTCGCCCTTCCTGCGTCTGGTGCGACGCTCGCTCGCGATCTCGCATGTGGACAGGACCAAGGCCGCCGTCCTCGGGGGCGGTTATCCGCACGCCGACGTGCTGCGGCGCATGGTGCGCCTCTTTGCCGAGACCGCGAAAGAGGATGGCCAACTGCCCGTGGTGCTGCTGATCCAGTCGCGCCAGGCGACGGATGTCGATCTGGCCGCCGAACTCGTGCCCGCGCTGAAAGCCGGGCAGATTCCCTATCTCGCCACGGCCGACGAGGTGGATCCGCGCGACCCCGCCGCCTTCCTGCCGGACGGCCACTACACGCCGGAGGCCAATCGCCGGTTCGGCAGGGCGCTGCTCGACCTCATCGCCCGGGAGCGCGCG
The DNA here is from genome assembly GCF_042654245.1 of Seohaeicola nanhaiensis. Classification (NCBI taxonomy): domain Bacteria; kingdom Pseudomonadati; phylum Pseudomonadota; class Alphaproteobacteria; order Rhodobacterales; family Roseobacteraceae; genus Seohaeicola; species Seohaeicola nanhaiensis. The sequence continues at coordinate 46,617 of NZ_JBHSGI010000032.1, read as the reverse complement.
TCTTGAAGTATCGTTCAGAAATCGACGGATTGCGCTCGGTCGCCGTCCTGCCCGTCATCCTGTTCCATGCCGGGCTCGACCTGTTTTCCGGCGGCTTCGTCGGGGTCGACATATTCTTCGTCATTTCCGGCTATCTGATCACCACCATCATCGTCGAGCGGCTGGACGGACCGGGCTTTTCGATCGTCGATTTCTACGCGCGCCGGGCCCGGCGGATCCTGCCGGCCTTGGCCCTGATCGTGGCCGTGACGACGCCCTTTGCCTGGATCTGGATGCTGCCGAGCGAGTTCAAGGACTACAGCCAGAGCGTGGCGGCGGTCAGTCTCTTCGCCTCCAACTTCCTGTTCTGGATCGAGAGCGGCTATTTCGCGGCGGCCGCCGAGGCAAAGCCGCTGCTGCATACCTGGAGCCTGGCGGTGGAGGAGCAGTACTACCTGTTCTTCCCGCTGCTCCTGATGCTGTTCTGGCGTCGCTCCTGGCGCTTTTCGGTGGTCCTGCTGGCCGTGATCCTGGTGCTGAGCCTGGCCGCGTCCGAGGTGCTCTGGCGCAAGGCGCCGGATGCCAATTTCTACCTGCTGCCCAGCCGGGCCTGGGAGTTGATGGCCGGCTCGCTCTGCGCGATCTGGGTCCTGCGCAACGGCACGGGATCCAATGGCGTGCTGGCGGGGGCAGGCCTGCTGTCGCTGATCGTCAGCATCTTCCTCTTCGACGAGAGCACGCCGTTCCCCTCGCTCTTCGCCCTCCTGCCGGTGGTGGGAACCGCGCTGATCCTGGTCTTCAGCCGGGGCACGGCGGTGGCGCGGCTGCTGTCGATGCGGATTCCGGTGGGGATCGGCCTGATCAGCTACAGTGCCTATCTCTGGCACCAGCCGCTGCTGGCGCTGGCCCGGGTGCGCGATCCCCTGCCGCCGCCGGTCTGGGTGATGGTGGCGCTCGGCCTGCTGTCGCTGCCGCTGGCCTGGCTCAGCTGGCGTTTCGTCGAGCAGCCGGCGCGCCACAGGAAGATGGCGGCCTGGAAGGTCGTCGCCGGGGCAGGGGCGGGATCCCTGACGGTCTGCGCCCTGGGGGCCTGGCTCAGCCTCTCCAGCCTGCAGGCCGACTATTTCCGGGCGCATATCGCGCCGATGAACCACGGCCTGCTGGCGCGGATCACCGAGATGCCCCGCATCTCGCATGGCCCCGTGGCCGATCCCGGCCCCTGCCGGTTCTATGCCGAGGACGATTTCAGCGATCCGGTCCGCAAGCGGTTCGAGGACTGTGCCGCGCAATACGGCGGCGCCCTGGTGATCTTCGGCGACTCGCATTCGCTGGACGTCTACAACGGCCTGATTCATGCGATGGACTATCCCTTCATCGTCGGCTTCGGGCAGGGACAGTGCCGCCCTGCAATGGCCGAGGGTGCCTGCGGGGGCTCGCCGCTGGCGCGCTTCCTGACCGAGGAAGCCCGCCACATCGCCCTTGGACTCTATGCCCAGGCGGGGTTCTGGCTGTTTACCGATGCCGAAGGGCAGGCGCGGGCGCGGGCGCTGTTCGACGCCGGCGAGATCGACGTCCGGCTCAACCTGCCCGCCATCGAGCGCGCCATAGGGGGGCTGGCCGCCCTGCGCGGAGAGGTTCCGGTGATCTGGCTCGGCCCCCGGCTCGAACCCCATGTCCCGCCCGATACCCTGCTGAAGATCGACTGCGACCAGGCCTCCGAGGCGTTGCGCCTGCCCGCCGCGCAGCTGCGCGCCTTTGCCGACCTCGATGCCTATCTGGCCGAGGCAGTGCAGCAGGCCGGTCTCGGCTATCTCTCGGAACAGGCTCTGATCGGCCTGGATCCGGGGCGGGACATCTTCGACTGCGACGGGCTCTACTGGTCGGACAGCGACCACTGGTCGCCGCAGGGCGAGGACAGGTTCGGCCGCCGCATCGCCCCGGCGGTCGACGCCGCCCTGCGCGACGGTCTCGGCCGGGGGAACTGAGGCCGCGCGCCCTGCTTTCGAATTATTAGAACAATGAGCGGAAGGTGCAGGGCTCAGACGCCCATCGCATCTTCAGGCAGGATCTTTTCCCGGCACGGCGACCCCGTGTCCGCCGGTCTGGTGGTGCGATGCCGAACCCCAGGAAAGGATTCGCCTTGGCCGATCGTTTCAGCCGTCATGTCAGCGGGATCAACAGCCCGCCCTCCCACATCTTTCCGGTGACGCCCGATGACGGGCGATCCCGCGTCAGGATGCACGGATCGGCGTCGATCTGCTGAAGCATGACTTCGACGGCGATATCGTGGTGGTCTACGATCGGACGAAAGCCGGCGTCACCCAGCGCGTCACGGCGACCTGCGTGTATCAGCCGGACCCCCTCGGTAAGTCGCCCGGCAACCAGGCAATGATCCGGCGTGACTGGTCGACCAGGGAGCTTCCCGGCACCGTCCCCGGTGACAGCGTTGACCTGGACGGGCATGTCATCGGCTGGAACATCACGCCACCCCCTGAACGACTTCACGTTCGGCGCTGGCAGCGGCTTCGCGTGACGGCGGGCTTCCTCGATCCGAAGGGGACAATCGTCACGGACGCCGGCGGGCGCGATGTGGCGGTCAAGAACGCGGAAAGTTCTATGTTCCCGGCTATGACTCGGCCAATCGGCTGAGCGTGGACGCGCTGCAGGTGCGCTTCATGAACCGCGGCACCGTCATCAGCGGCATTGACCTGACCGCGCGCTACCGCTCCGAGGTGCTGCTGGGATACGATAACGCATCCTTCATCCTGTCGGCGGGTCGCAGCCTGACGATTATGGGCAAGAGCCTCGTCGGCTTCGACGGCGCGGTCGGTGGCATCTCGATCCTGATCCTGATCCTGGCAGCCGGCTCCACGCTGCACTTCAGGCCGACCGTCCGGCTGACGATGACCGGGCTCACGGCACCGAATAGTCGTATGGTCCTTCCCAATATCAGCTCGACCGTCTCGAACGGCAGCGGCGCCACCGGCCTCGTGATGGACTGGCAGTATCGCCTCGGGACCAGCGCGGTGTTCACCGTCCAGATCGTGACGGGCGCCTTCGCACCCTCGGACGCCCTGACCTGCGACGACAGCCAGTTCGAGTTCAACTACAGCCATGGTCTGGCCGGTGTCGGCACGATCTCGGCGATCAGCACAGTGGAGCTTGGCCGGCTCGCAAAATTCCGCTCGGGGCTGAATGGAACGGCCGCGCCCGATTTGACCGCGCCCGTGGTTCTGGGCGGCACGCTTGCCCCGGACGTGACCGCACTAGCCGATGGCAGCTATACCCAGATCGACGTGGACGGCAGCTTTGACAATGTAGTCCCGGCCGGGACTGGCCGCACGATCGAGGTGAACAGGACCGTCACGACCGTGACAATGGTGCTAGGGACCGGGACGACGGCGGTGACGAAAACACCTAGATCATCCGAAACAGCTGCTCGATGCGATGCTTCCAGTCGTGCCTGGATGTGATTTGATCGACGTTACGCTCGCGGATGTCCCGTAGCCTCGCCCTGTCCCGGGACAGGGCGAGGATGAACTCCACCGCCTCTTTCGGATCATCCGGCGCCTGTATGGTCGCGTCTTGCCAACCGATAATTTCATCAGCCTCGGGCGTCAGGGGGCGTTTCCCCACGACGACGCAGCCGGCGGCCAGCGATTCCAGCCAGCGCTGGCCCACGATGGAGAACGGAAAGCGCGCTTGGTGCGAGGTCCAGGGATCGTAGGCCAGGGCAATCTCTGAGTTCTGTGCGATTTTCCAGAACTGCCGGCGGTGTGCGTGGAAGTCGAGAATCGAGCGGATTTCCATATGATCGGTATGATAGAGCAAACCGTCCCTGTTCGGGGCGTTCAGCGCGACGGAAAGGGCCGCGGTCAGGCCTTCTGGCTGCCTGCCATAGGCGAGCGCAGTGATGGGTCTTTCGGCGTTCATGCCGTTGACCAAGGAACTGTCCACCCCAAGCGGAAGGTGCAGCACGAGTTTCCGGTCGTCTGGCGAAAAGCTGTCGATCGAATCTCGGAACGGGATGACGAGGTGATCGCAGACACCGGCCAGCGAAAACTGCCTGAGCAGGGCAGATTTCAGCCGCCGCGACCGATCGTTGAAAAAATCGGGGACCGTCCAGGCATCGAAAATGTAGCATACGACCGTGGCGCCTCTCGCCCGCAGCTCATTCAGGTACTTCCGGTGAACCCCAAGCCTGCTTGCCTTTATGGCGCAGAAGAAGGCCACGGACCTGCTGACGTCGCCTTTCGGTAAGGGCTCGTTTGGTAACACGAGTCGCCCACCGAATGCGCGCACCAAGACATCCTCCATTTCGACAACGCAGCACATCGCCGGTGATCGCTCGAAATTTCGTTCACTTACAACGATGATATCTTTCAATTTCAGTCCCCCATTGGACGATTGGGACAGGTTGGCGATTCTCGCAAGGGCATATTGGATGCGCCAAAGCGGACCAGGACAATCTTTCCAGCCGGAGATCCCGACAGGTCCGGTGTGATATGCCGTGAGCGCGCCAACCGCCTTCCGTGCTGGCGCGGCCCTGCCCGGATCGCCCTTGCTCCCTGCGCCTTCGGCAATTATGAGTTCCGGACTCTCGTCCAGATATGCAGGGCCGGGAGCAGGGCAGGCGCGGAAGAGGTCGGGATTTTGGCAGAGCTCGGACCCAGGATAGGGTATCTCATTCCCGAGTTTCCCGGTCAGACCCATTCTTTCTTCTGGCGGGAAATCCTGGCACTTCAGGCGCGTCACGGGTACCCTGTCCGGATCTTCTCCACCCGCATGCCGATCCGCAGCGTGATGCATGACTGGGTCGTCAATGCGCAGGCACAGTATCTCTTTCCCCTGCCGCCCGCCAGCTGGCCGCTGGTTCTGGGCGGCCTGCTGGCACGCGGCGGCCGCGTCCTGTCCCAGCCCGATGCCCGCCGCACCCTGCGGCGACGTCAGACATGGCCCTTGCTGGTGCTGGCTGGCCGTCTCGGGCAGCTCTGCCGGAGAGAGGGTATCACCCATCTGCATGTCCATTCCTGTGCGAACTCGGCCCTGATCGCCGCCTTCTGCCACCTGCTTTACGGTCTGCCCTACAGCCTGGTGCTGCATGGCCCGGTCGAGGACTATGGCCCGGACCAGGACTTCAAGTGGGCCCGCGCCCGCTTTGGCTTCGTGATTACGGAAAAGCTCAGGCAGGAGATGACCGCGATGCTGCCCTCGGTGGCCGGGCGGTGCCGGATTGCCCCGATGGGTGTGGACACCGACCATTTCAGCCCGCAGCCCGGTGATCGCCCCGAGGGCCGGCCCTTTCGGTGGTTCTGCTGTGCACGGCTGAACCGGGTCAAGGGATACGACGTGCTTCTCGACGCCCTGGAAGCGATCCGGCGGGACCGGCCGGAGCTGGCGTGGGAGCTCTTCGTCGCCGGCGAGGACGAGCAGGGCGGGCAGGGCTACCGGCGCGAACTGGAAGCGCGCATCGCCCGCGCCGGACTGGCCGACAGGGTGACGCTGCTCGGGGCGGTCACGCAGCAGGAGGTGCTGGACCAGCTTCACGCCGCCGACGGTTTCGTTCTGGCCAGCTGGGCCGAGCCGCTGGGGGTCGCCTATATGGAGGCGATGGCCTGCGGCGTGCCCACCATCGGCACGGCGGCCGGGGGCGTGCTGGAACTGATCGAGAGCGGCCGCGACGGTCTGCTGGTCCCACCGAAGGACAGTCCGGCGCTGGCCGCGGCCCTGCTGCGGCTGATGCGCGAGCCCGAGCTGCGCGACACTCTCGCCCGCCAGGGCCGCGCGCGGATCGTCGAGAGCTTCGGCGCCAGCCGCAGCGCCGACGCTCTGGCCGAAGCGCTGCACGATTTCGGCTGATCGCAGTCATGCTGGAAAAGGGCCGCTTTCCCGTTGTCTCCTGCGCCGCGGCCGCCATGGCCTGCAGCGCGACTGTCTGCTCCCCCCCGCGGGCAGGGTCGTCTCGGGAAACGACCGGATGGGAACGATGATGGATCAGGTGCCGAACACGACTCTGACCGCCTACGACCACTATCGGAGCGTCCGGTTCTTTGGCTCCCTGAACGGGCTGCGCTGCCTGTGCATCGGCATGGTGCTCTGGCATCACAGCCCGCTTCTGGGCAGTCTCGAGGCCCCGCCCAAGTTCCTGACTCGAGGATTTCTGGGGGTGGATTTCTTCTTCGTGCTCAGCGGCTTTCTCATCACCACCCTGCTGTTGCGTGAGGAAAGCCGGACCCGGGCGATTTCCCTGAAGGATTTCTACCTGCGACGCGCTCTGCGGATCATTCCGGCCTATTTCCTGCTGGTGACAGCCATGTCGCTGTACTGGGTCTGGTACAAGGGAATGGATGAACTGGCGCCCCTGGTGCCCTATTACTATCTCTTCCTGGCGAACATGCTGATCGGCGATATCCCTATGCTGACGGTCACATGGTCCCTGTCGGTGGAGGAACAGTATTACCTCGTGTGGCCCCTGCTGCTGTCGCTGCTGGCGCCCCGGCTCCGCATCCCCGCCCTGTTGCTGCTGCTCGGCCTCTGCGTCGCCACCGCCACCGGAGTTATGGCCGCGATGGGCTTCAGTCCCATCCGCAGCGAACATGCCGTCTGGGCGCTGCCGGCCGCCAGTTTCGGCGCCATCCTCTGCGGCACCCTGACCGCCGTTCTCCTGCACGATCCGCGCGGGTTCCGGATGCTCTACGCCCTCTGCGGCGCGCGCATCGCCCCGGCCTGCCTGTTTGCCGCCCTGGTCGTCGTTCTGGCGGTTCTCCCCGCCGATCTGACCGGTCTGCCCTTCCTGCTGGTGCATTTGACGATGGCGTTCTGCCTGGCCGCCCTGGTGGTGCGCGAGGATCACCGGTTGGCGCCGCTTTTCTCCTGGGCGCCGGTCGCCCGGATCGGAGAAATCAGCTACGGCATCTACCTCTATCACCTGATCGCCCGCCATGTCGGGGTCGAGGGCGCCGCAGTCCTGGGCCTACCCCCCGCTCTGGCCGAAACCATCGCCACAGCCATCTTCGTGGCTGGGGCGATCCTCATCGCGGAGATCAGCTTCCGAACACTGGAGCGCTTCTTCCTCAGCCTCAAGCCCGGCCCGAAGGTCCGGCGCGGGGACCGCCCCGCCGCCCGCTGACGGGCCGCCTTACCGGGTGCGGGCCGGCGGGGGCGCGGTCTGCCCGGCCTCGATCTCGGCCACCGCGCGGGCCTTGCCCCTGAACAGAGCCCGGCGCTGGTAGGCGCGGATGAAGGCCACCAGTTCGGGATCGTCAAGCTGGCGGTCACCCCGCATCCAGGCCTGCACATAGCCCTGCAGCATCGCCAGCCCGCCCAGCACGAAGGGACGCTCGCCCATCCGGAAGACGCAGGTGGCGAGGTAATAGAGTGGGTCCGATCCCATGAACCACTGCCCGTAGCCATGCCGCCGCTTGCCGGTCCAGATCGAGGTCTGCGACGAGCCCATGGGACGCAGGTGCTCGAAGTTCAGATCAGGATGGTCCCAGCTTGCCGCGCGCCAGCCGAGCATGCGCGCCTTGTGGCAGTCGATGGCGTCCCACATCACCTCGCGGACATAGCCGCCGATCGCCTCGAAGCATGCGCGCCGGTAGAACTTGGTCATGCCCACGCTCATCTCGTCGCCGCGCCGTTCCGAGATCAGCTTGCCGCCATGGCGTACGTAGGGCTTGCCCGAACAGGTGCCAAGCCGCGGGTCCGCCTCCATCCGTTCGATCAGCGTCTCGAAATAGCGAGGCGGCAGATCGAGATCGAGATCGAGCTTGCAGGAATAGGCGAAGTCGGCGGGGTCGATGGTGTCATAGCCGACGTAGAAGGCTTCGATCACGCCGGGGCCGACGGCGCGGTGGCCGCGGTCGGGCTTTTTCACCACGCGGATCCAGTCGTGGCGCGCCGCATACTCGGCCAGGATCTGGGGCGTCGCGTCGGTCGAGCCGTCGTCGACGATCACCCAGAGCGCTGGGGTCAGCGTCTGCGCGACCACGCTGTCGAGCGTGCGGCGCATGTAATCCGCCTCGTTGCGGCAGGGGGAGATCAGTACATAGGCGCGTGGGTCGATCATGTCCTGGCGCTCGGGCATTAGGGGCATGACCGAGGAACTAGAGGAAGGTTGCGCCGGAAATCAATGCCCTATCGGGGGAAGCGCGGCGAAGCGGCCATCCTGTGCTTCCGGCACAGCCTCTCCGGTCCTGCCGGGGGTCGCCTTCCCCGTGACGATCGGCTATGCCGTGGCCCGACCGGATCGAACATATTTCGCGCATGACGGTGCCGGTCGTCCGGGATGCCGCGGGGACGTCCAAGTTTCGGCCCTTTTATGCCTCTCTGGAAGGTTATATTCTGGGAGCATACTTCCGGAAGAGCAGGCCGATGGATCCCGGCGGCAAGAGAGACGGGAACACGCAACGATGAACTGGCCGACCTGCCTCACCGACGAGACCCGCAGCGCCGTGACGGTCAATGTCGCGTCGCGCGCGGAGCTGCTGGCTGATCTGTGCGCGAGACTGGAGAACCGGCAGGGGTTCACCCTGGCCACGCTCAATCTCGATCACGTCGTCAAGCTGCGCCGGCAGCCGGATTTTGCGGCCGCCTATCTACGCCACAGCCATGTCACGGCGGATGGAAACCCGATCCGCTGGCTGGAAGGCCTGGCGGGGCGGCAGATCGATCTGGTGACGGGATCCGATCTGATCAATCCCCTCGTTGCGCTGGCGGCCGAGCTTGGCGTTTCGATCGCGCTTCTGGGCTCGACCGATGAGGCGCTGCAGGCGGCGGCGAAGGCGCTGTCGCGGCGCTATCCCGATCTGAAGGTGGCGGCCCTCATCGCGCCGGCTATGGGGTTCGATCCCACCGGTCCGGATGCCGATGCCTGTCTCACCCGTCTCGGGGCTTCGGGCGCGGGGCTGTGCTTCCTCGCTCTGGGAGCGCCGAAGCAGGAGCGCTTCGCGGCTCATGCGCAGGAGGTTCTGCCGCACATGGGCTTCGTGTCGATCGGCGCCGGACTCGATTTCATCGCCGGGCGTCAGCGCCGCGCGCCACGGATCGTGCGGCGCCTGGCGGCAGAGTGGCTGTGGCGGCTGGTTCATGATCCGCGGCGGATGGGCCGGCGCTATGCGGAATGTTTCGCCGTCCTGCCGGGTCTGGTGGTCGTCGCGCTGAAGTCCCGCCGAGCCGGCCTGCCTGAGGAGGAGCCGCGATGACAGGTACCGGGGGCGCCACGAACATCCAGAAGACCCGCCGATGATTCCGCCTCTGGCCGTCATCTTCGCCTGGCCGCTGGCGGGAATTGCCTTCTTCCGTTCGATGCCGTTGCCGATTGCGGTCTGCTGGTGCATCGTTGCCGGTTACCTCTTCCTGCCCACGCAGGTGGCCTTCGATCTCCCGATCCTGCCGTCAGTCGACAAGAATTCGATGCCCAGCCTGGTGGCCCTGGTCGCAATCCTGATCCTGGTGGGCAAAACCAAGGTCCAGGATGGGGCCGTCGTACTCAGGGGCTGGCTGCCCGCCAACCCGATTCTCCTCTTGCTTTGCTTGGGGCTCCTGGCCAGCGCAGCCCTGACCGTTCTCTCCAATACCGACCCGCTCCCGATCGGGGGGGGCGTCGTCCTGCCCGGTCTCAGAACCTACGATGCGCTCGCGGCGGTGCTGAGCACGATCATCGAACTGCTGCCCTTCCTGATTGCCCGCCGCCTGCTGGGCCATCCCCAGCAGCATCGCAATCTCCTGCGGATCCTCTGCTTGGCCGGGCTCATATACTCCGTCCCGATCCTCTTCGAGGTTCGCTTCTCGCCGCAGCTGAACCAGATGATCTATGGATTTTTTCCGCACAGCTGGATCCAGCATATCCGCGGGGGGCACTACCGTCCTCTGGTTTTCTTGGAGCATGGGTTGTGGCTGGCCATCTTCATGGCGGGAACGGTGCTGTCCGCCTTCACGATGTTCCGTATCGCGATACCGGAGAGCCGCGGAAAATACCTTGCCGCCGGTCTCTGGTTGCTGCTGATCCTTTACCTCTGCCGCTCGCTCGGCAGTCTTGCAATTGGTCTGATGTTCACTTCTATCCTGCTGCTGATGAAGCCGCGTCTGCAGGTCGTCATTGCCGCCTGTTTCGTCGGTGTGATCATGCTCTATCCGCTTCTGCGCGGGGCTGGGTTGATACCGGTTGAGCGGGTAAACAATCTCGCAGCATCGATCAGCGAGGAGCGGTCGAGCTCCCTCCGGTTCCGCCTGTTGAACGAGGAGCGTCTGCTTGAGAAGGCGAACCAGCGGCCCGTGTTCGGTTGGGGGGGCTGGGGGCGCAGTCTGCTCTATCGCGAGGACGCTAGCCTGAGTTCCACGACGGACGGATTCTGGATTATCGCGATCGGCCGGGACGGGTGGATCGGATATCTCTGCCGATTCGGACTGCTGGGAATTCCCATCATCCTGTTGGCCATCCGGCAAAGGCGCTATACTCTGCTGCCGGAAACGGCCGGGGTCTGTCTGATCCTGACGGCGAACATGGTCGACCTCATTCCGAATGCCTCCCTGACGCAGATCACTTGGCTTCTGGCGGGCGCGCTGGCAGGACGCCTGGAACTGACAGGCCGGGAGGTGGAAGCCGGACATGCGGCGGATGAACCCGAGCAGGGGCTCAGGGAAGTGCGTTATTCCCGGTTCGGACACGACCGGCCGATGCCCTATCGTCTGCATCGCTCTTTCGAGGGACCGGAAAAGGCGGCCAAGCCGCCGGCGCAGGAGGAAGATGTGCGAGGAAGAGATGGGGTCAGACGCCACAGATAAGGGCCTGCCGGGCATCGCGGCGGTGGTGATCGGGCGCAATGAGGGCGCGCGCCTGCTGGCCTGCCTGGACTCGCTGAAGGGGGGCTTCTCTCCCGTCGTCTATGTCGATTCCGGTTCGACCGATGGCAGCCCGGCGGCGGCGGCGGCGACGGGCGCCGTGGTCGTCGCGCTGGACATGCGCGAGCCCTTCACTGCAGCGCGGGCGCGCAATGCCGGCTTCGAGGCCGCGATGCGCCGGGATCCTGCGCCTGCCCTAGTGCAGTTCATCGACGGGGACTGCAGCCTGCGCGACGGCTGGATCGGTGCGGCCACAGCTTTTCTCGCGGCGCGGCCGGAGGTCGCCGCGGTCTGTGGCCGGCGGCGCGAACGTCACCCCGAAGCTTCGCTCTACAACTGGCTGACCGATCGCGAATGGGACACGCCGGTCGGCGAGACACGCGCGTGTGGCGGCGACGTGCTGATGCGGAGTGCGGCGCTGCGGGCCGTGGGAGGTTACAATCCCGATCTGATCGCGGGCGAGGAACCGGAACTCTGCGTGCGTCTGCGCGCGGCGGGCTGGAAGATCTGGCGCCTCGATGCCGAGATGACCTGGCACGATGCGGCGCTGACCCGGTTCGCCCAGTGGTGGACCAGGATGCGGCGGGCCGGCCATGCCTATGCGGAAGGGGCGGCCCTGCACGGCGCCCCGCCCGAGCGTCACAATATCACCCGGCTGCGCCGTGCCCTGGTCTGGGGTGTCGCGCTGCCCCTGGTCCTGCTCGCCGGGCTGACAGTTACACCATGGGCTCTGCTGCTTGCCCTGCTCTGGCCGCTGAAGGTGCTGCGCCTGACCCTGCGGGGGTATCCGCCCCTGCATGCGCTGTTTCTGACGCTGGGGAGCTTTCCCGAGACAGCCGGCATACTGGGCTATGCCTGTGAACGGCTGGCCGGACGTCGGGGCGGCCTCATCGAATACAAGTGACGTCGGCTGTCAGCGCCCGATCACGGCCAGCAGGCGGTCGGTCGCATCGTCCCAGCGGTTGTGCGATGCGGTGTCGAAGGCAGCGTCGGACCAGGAGCGCCAATCCTGCGGAGACATCCGGGCGAACTCCAGGATGGCGGCGGCGAAGGCTTCGGGATCGTGGGGCAGTATCCGGCCATTGCGCCCGTCGATGAGATCAGGCGCGGCGCCGGCATCTGTGGCTAGCACTGGTGTGCGGCAGGCCATCGCCTCAAGGATAGGCAGGCCGAACCCTTCCTCTCTGCTCGGGAATAGCCACAGATCGCATGAGGCATAAAGTTGGGGAATATCCGCTTGGTCCGGGGCTTCATGATACTCCACCCAGTCCGGCAGGGGTAAGTCGGCCGAGATCGGTATGGCGCCGAATAACAGTGCCCGGAGACCAGGGTTGTGATGTCGGGCGCGTTCTAGAGCTTCGATGGCAAGCCGGATATTCTTCCGGGGTGCTGTCGCATAGAGAACACCAACCTTGAACTGTCGGTTCCGCTGCCTTGCTTGGACCGAGAAGTGCGTCAAATCGACAGCATTTGGGACCACCGCAATGTCTCCTTGCACGTCATGAGCCGCCAGAATCCTGTCACGGATATAGCTCGACACAGCGATCTTGCGGAGGTCGAGCGCATAGGTCGCGCTCACGCGATCGGCGGGCTGATTCTCGAAAAGTTCGTAATCCTGCAACAGATAGAATTTGCGACCCTTCGAGGCCGGTAAGGCGTTTACCCATTCTGCTGTTTGCCACCATGTCGCGACGACGATGTCACCATCGGGCACGTCGCGCTCAGCGACCATCTGCTCCGCTACGATTACGTGACGATCACCTAGAACGTCCAGCAGTGGCGTGAATGTCGGCGGCACCCAAGCCGGAATCCGTCTTAGCATCCGCTGGATCCGATAGCGCCAGCCCGATGGCCGGCGCGCTGGAACCGAAATGACGTGCACCACATGTCCCCGCTCATGTAGGATGCGGGCATATGTTGCCACGACACGGACACCTCCCGTGAGACCGGCGAATGGAAGGACGAAAGTGATACGCATCGCAAGAGGCCAGACTGTAACGCAGTCCTACTCTGGCACAAGTGCCACTGCACTTTCCAGAGGCGGGAGGCGGACTGATTCCTTAGATTTTCGTGACCCGCTCTACCTTAGATTTTCGTGACCCGCTCTAGAGGTAGGCCATGGCGGGCCATGGCATTGCGGGTATCGACGACCGGACAACCGAGCCTCAGCAGGGCGTCATAGTCGATGGCGTCGTGATCGGTGGCGATCAGCACGGCGGCAAACTGTCCGGGGCCAAGTCCGTCGGGGTCGAGCGCGGCGCGCTTCTCGTATTGGCCGTATTCCCGCATCGGTGGAATCTCGGGCACATGCGGGTCTATGAAGGACACTTCGGCCCCGGCCTCTTCCATAAGCTGCATCAGTTTCATCGCAGGGCTTTCGCGCATGTCGGCTACGTTCTTCTTGTAGGCGACGCCGACCAGCAGGATCGCGGTGCCGTTCAGGCCACGCCCCGAGTCACGATCGACGACCTCGCGCAGGCGGGCGACGACATGATGGGGCATCGCCGTGTTGATCTCGCCGGCCAGTTCGATGAATCGGGTCGGCACCTCGAACTCGCGGGCCTTCCAGGAAAGGTAGAAGGGGTCGATCGGGATGCAGTGTCCGCCAAGGCCCGGTCCAGGGTAGAAGGGCATGAACCCGAAGGGCTTGGTGGCGGCCGCCTCGATCACCTCCCAGATGTCGATGCCCATCGCGTCGTAGACCAGCTTGAGCTCGTTCACGAGCGCGATATTGACCGAGCGGAAGATGTTCTCGGTGATCTTCACCGCTTCGGCGGTGCGGGTGTCGCGCACGGGCACGACCCGCTCCACGATCCTGCCGTAGAAGGCCTCGGCCAGGGCGCCCGCCTCCGGCGTGGAGCCGGCCACGATCTTCGGGATCGAGCGCGTGGTGAAGCGGGTGTTGCCGGGATCCTCCCGCTCCGGGGAGAAGGCGGTGAAGACGTCCCGTCCCGGCTCCAGCCCGCTGCGGGCGAGCAGGGGCACCAGCACCTCCTCGGTGGTTCCCGGCCAGGTGGTGCTTTCCAGCACAACTAGCGTGCCGGCCTGCAGGTGCTGCGCGATGACCCCGGCAGTCGCCGTGACGAAGGAGAGGTCGGGGGCGCGCTGCGCGTCGAGCGGAGTCGGGACGCAGATCACGATCACCCGGCACTGGCCGAGTCGGCTGAATTCGGTGGTGGCCTCGAGGCCCGCGCCGGCCAAGGCGGTATCGGACACCGCGCTGATATAGCTCTTCCCTGCGGCGATGCTGTCGACCTTGGAGGGGTCGATGTCGAACCCCGTCACCCTGAAGCCGCCATTGGCCGCGGCCACCGCCAGCGGTAGTCCGACATAGCCAAGGCCGATGATGCCGACATGCGCCTCTGCGCTGTCGATCTGCGCTTTCAGCGCGGGGAAGCCGCGATCCATATCCTGCATCTTGATACCTCTCGTCTGCCAGAGAACCCGCGCCTATGGCAAAAGCCGGGCGATGTCGTCCCAGTAGTGCCAGCAGAGCAGCCCGTTCAGCAGCAGGCCAACGGCGAAGAAGACCGCATCGCCCGCCGCATCCCATCCCTTGTGGCGCTGCAGAAAGTATATGCAGAGCGGCGCGGTCAGAAGATTGGCCGCGAATATGGCCAGGATGGCCCCGGGGACGCCCAGCCAGATCACACCGGCCAGCGTGAGCCCGGTCTGAAGCACCGCCGTGGTCGTGATGACCATGAAATGCGCGCGGGAATCCCCGGCGGCGAGAAACACCGTGCCATAACCCAAAAGGATGATCCGCGGCAGCAGGCTAAGGCTGATAAAGACGGCGATCGGACCGGCCAAGGTGTACCGGCTGTCATAGAGCAGAGAGACGAAGGGTTCTGCGATCATTGCCACGAAGAAGGCCAGCGCCAAGCTGCCGGCGACCACGATCCGGCGTACCCAGATCATCTTTCTGCGGTTCGCCCCCGAGGCCGCCGGAGGATTCTGGCGGTAGAGCGGCATCATGACCTGCCCGACAACCTGCGAACTCAGCATCTGCGGCAGTGACCCGATCATGTAACCGATGCTGTAGATGCCAAGTTGGGCCGTGGTGACATATGTGCCCAAGATCATCTTGTCGCTCTGATCGATCAGGAAGGTGCAGCCTGTCGCCAGGAAAAGGAATTTGCCGAAGGAGAACAGTTCCTGCCGCGCCTCGCGCTCCCAGCGGAAACGGTTGTCGGGGCCGGGCAGGGCCACGCGCTGGAGGAAGACCAGCAGGAGGGCTCCGAGAATGCCGCCGATCACGATGGCCCAGGGAGATGGCCAGAACCAGGCGATCGCGATGACGACGAGCGCCTGGAACAGCTGCGTGCTCAGCGCCAGGGCGGTCACCCGTTCGAGCTGGAGATGGCGGCCCGCCGTCACGGCCTTGGTGGGGGTGAAGCCGGTGATCAGCATGCTGATCGCCGCGGCCGGCAGCAGGACGGCCAGCAGCGGTTCCCCGTAACTCAGGGCGACGGGCAGGGCGAGGGCGCAGGCGCCCAGCCAGATGAGCCCACCGCGGAAGACTTGAAGCGTCCAGGCGGTATTGAGGAAATCTGGATCGTCGCCGCGGGGGCTGCGCATGATCGCGGTGGTGGAACCGGTGTCGGAAAACATCTTCAGGCCGGTCAGGAAGACATTCGCCAGGGCGATCAGGCCGAAGATTTCCGGGGTCAGCAGCCGGGCAAGAACCAGGTTCGACCCGAGCCGGAGCACGTTGTTCGCTATCGATGCGAAGACGGTGATGCCGGTGGCGCGCAGCGCGCGTGCCTTGGTGCCGCTGCCGCGCAGATGTTGCAGGAGTTTCACGCGGCAGGGCTTTCCGAAGCAGGGGCCACCGGCGCGGCAACCGGGGCAGGGCGCAGAGCGGTTCCCGGCCCCTCGGCAAAGAGTCTGGCCAGGCGTGCGGCCTCGGTGGCGATGTCGAATTCGGCGGCGACGCGCGCGGCGCCCCTTTCGCCCATCTGCGCGCAAAGCGCGGGATCGCTGGCCAGCCGACGGATCGCCTCCCCGAGACCCCCGGCATCTCCGGGCGCGACAAGCAGACCGGTCTCACCCTCCTCCACCAGCTCTCCGACTCCGGCGACCCGGGTGGCGATGACCGCCTTCCGGCTGGCCAGCGCCTCCATCAGGACGACGGGCACGCCTTCGGCAAAGCTCGGCAGCACGACGATGTCGCAGGACTGCATCGCGCGGGCCACCTCGGCCTGGGAGAGATAGCCGGTGAACACCACCCGCTCGCCCAGGGGGGCGGCGGCCTGTTCCAGGGCCTTGCGGTCCGGTCCGTCTCCGACCAAAATCAGGCGCAGGTCGGGCATCGTCCTCGACAGGCTCTCCAGCGCCTCCAGCAGCACTCGCAGCCCCTTGACCGGTGCCAGCCGGCCGACGAAGAGCAGGCGGAACTCGCCCTTCTGGCGGGGGGGCAGGGGCGCTTCGGCGGGCGCGCGGTAGCGCTCGGGGCTGACGCCGCAATGGACGATGCGGATCTTGTCCCAATGAGCCGGATCGCTGAAGAACATGATCTGGCTGCGGGCAAAGTGGCTGATCGTCGCCACGAAACGCGCGCGCGCCGTCTTCTCGTCGATTCGCCAGCGGTAGGGTTCCAGCAGGTCCGCGGGGCCGTGCAGGGTGAAGCTGTAGGGGATGCCGGTCAGCTCCGAGGCCAGCATGGCCACCGTGGCGCTGCCGAAGACGAAGTGGTTGTGCAGGTGCCCGACCTTCTCGCGCACCAGGTGGCGGGCCAGGATCGTCGCCTCCAGGAAGAAGATCAGCTGGTAGAGCAGTGCCTTCAGTCCCGGCGGACGGATCCGCAGGGCCAGCCCGAGTGCGCGGAAATAGCGGCGGGGCGCAGACAGCAGGGGGGCCTGCGCCGCGAGCAGCCCGAGGGGTTTGCGCGCGGCCTCAAGCACATGGAAGGTGCTGGCGGCCGCCGCCCGTTCGGCGCGGCCCGGGTGCTGTTCGGGGGGCGTACGGCGGATCGAGCAGGTGATCACCTCGGCCCCGAGCCGGCGCAGCGCTTCCACCTCGCGCAGGATGAAGGTCAGCGAGACCTCGGGGTATTGCCCGGTCAGATAGGCGATCTTGGGCAGGGTAGGGCAGTCGTCTGTCACGGTCATCTCGTCAGCGCAGTTTGGCCGAAAGGCGGGAAAGGGCGCGGGCCAGGCGGGATGGTCGGGCGAAGGCCTCGTAATCCGGCAGCGGCAGGCGGCGGGTGCGCTCGGGCAGCGCCGGCCGCTCGAACCGCGTCTGCAGGCGATAGCGCACCCCGTCCGGACCCGCCGCCTGGATCGCCAGCGTCAGTTCGGTCAGGTGCAGCGTGAAGTCGGACGCCGGAAAATGCGGACGATCCTCGGCAATGGCGGCGGAGAGTTCGGCCAGGCCGATGCACTTGTCCTGCTGGCCGAGCTCGGCCCGGCGTAGCCGCCGGAGCCAGGCCTTCGGAGACAGGCCGCCATCCAGGCGCCGGATCCGCTGGGCGCCCGGCGGGGGCGTTTCGGCCAGAGGCAGGCGCCTTCCGCCCACCGCGAAGAGCCGCGCCAGCCACGGGTTCTGCCGGACCGAGCGGGCATTGCGCGCCTTCAGCGTCAGCGGATCGAACCCCTCCAGCTGAACCGGGCACCAGTAGTCGCGATAGGTATCGGCCCCGATCACGCCGCGGTTGCCGATGATCCGCATCCGGTGATCGGTCGGCGCGGCGATCGAGCAGGTCAGCCGCCCGACCACGCCGCTTTCGAAATCCAGTACCGCCACCGAGAAATCCGGCGTGTTGGAGGGGTTGAGCGGATGCGTGGTCTTGTCCGGAAGCGTCGCCTTCGAGAAGGCGGTCAGCGCCCGCACCGGTCCGAACAGGGCGCACATCCAGGTCAGGTGATAGCCGGCGTGCTCCCAGGTGCAGCCCATCTCGTATTCATGGAGATAGGGCCAGGGCGCCCCGGAGCGCGACCGCCAGGTCTCGGGCGCAAGCAGATAGACGGGGTTGTCGTCGAACTCGGCATAGACCATGCGCACCTCGCCCGCCGCCCCGGCCTCGACGGCCTTCCACATGGTCTGCACCGTGGGGCTGAGGGCGTTGGACGGCGCCGCCGAGAGGCGCAGCCCCCTGTCCTGCGCCAGCCGGGCCAGCGCCTGCGCCTCGGCCAGGGTCGTGGTCAGGGGTTTTTCGGAATAGATGTGCTTTCCCGCCTCCAGGGCCGCCCGGCTCACCTCGAAATGCGACTCTATCGAGGTGAAATTGGCGATAATGCCGATCTCCGGATCGGCCAGCAGGGCCTCCGCGTCCGCATAGACCTTCAGCCCGTAGAAGGCGCCCACGGCCCGGGCCCTTTCGCTGTCGCGATCGGCCACCCCGGCGATCTCGAGACCGGGGTGCAGGGGCAGGGTGGTCATGTAGTGGTCGAAGACATAGCCGCAGCCGATGACGCCAATCTTCATGCCCGGTCTCCCTGCTGCCAGGCGGCCCTGGCCGCATCGACCGCGTCCAGGATCGCAATGCTGTCGGCGAGGGTCATGCGGGGGTCCTCGGTGCGGCCTTCGCGCAGCGCCTGCATCACCGCCAGCGCCTGGTGGCGATAGCCATTGCCCGCGAAAGGCGCCGCGATGCGCGTGCTGCCCCGGCGTCCCGATCCGCGCAGCGTGCCGAGCAGGCCCGCCACCCGCAGCCCGGTGGTACTTTCCCGGAAGGCTTCGAAGCGGCGCGCGCCCCTGGGCGGGAGCGCCGGGCGCACCGGCATCAGCAGGGCCCCGGTCGGGCGCCAGATCGGGCCCTCGATCGCCAGGGTCGCGCGCGTGCCGAACAGCACCGCGCCCTCGGGGCCGCTGGTGCGCAGCGACGCGCGCAGCGTGGACAGCGCGCCGCTCTTATGGGTGAGCGTGAGCGCGCAATCCTCATCGACGCCCGTCGCCCCGATCGCGGCGGCGGCCTGGACCCGCGCGATCCCTCCCAGCAGGAAATGGGCGAGGGACAACGGATAGAGCCCGCGGTGCAGCAGGGCGCCGCCACCGGCCGGATCGTAGAGCGCGAGGCCGGGGGCGGGCGGGGTCGCCGCCATGAACCGCGCCTCCAGCCCAAGCGGATCGCCAAGCGCGCCGGCGGCGATGCGCGCGCGCAGCTCGCCCAGCAGCGGCTGAAAGCGCGTCCACATCGCCTCCATGCAGAAGACCCCCGCCTCCGCGGCGGCCGCCGCAATGCGCCGCGCGGCGGCGGCGTCGCTGGCGAAGGGCTTTTCGACCAGCACCGCCTTGCCGGCCGCGATCGCCATCCTCGCATGGGCCTCGTGCAGGGTGGCGGGCGTCGCAATATAGACGATGTCCGCGCCCTCGAGGGCCGCGGCATAGCTGTCGGCGGCGCGGGCCACGCCGAGCTGGGCGGCAAAGGCCCGTGCATTCCCGGGATCGCGCGAGGCCACCGAATGCAGGATGGCCGGAGCGCCGGCACCGGCAAGATCCAGGGCGAACTTCCGCGCGACCTGTCCGGTGCCGAAAATGGCCCACCGGAACGCCTTCGCGCCTGTGTCAGTCATCAAACATACCGTTTCGGATCGGGGTCCTGCCTTTCCCCCCATACCCGAATACGACGGGCAGTCAAAGGCCGCCCCTCCGCTATCGGCGGGGGCAGGAGGTGATTGTGAAATCCACCGCCATGACGCTATGCATGCGGCAACGCTGCGGCTGCGGCGCGCATGACCCACGGAAGGCAGCTCATGACCCAATCCCACGAGGCCCGTCTGGCCGTGATCATCGTCAACTACGGCACCTCGGCCCTGGTGCTGAAGGCGCTTCCGGCCCTGCTGCGCGATCTCGACGGCCTCGGGCTATCGGCTGTCTTCATCGTCGACAATGCCTCGCCCGGCGAGGATGGCGCGGCGCTGGCCGAGGGGCTGCGCGCCTTTCCCGAGGCGGCCGGCGCGGCGCCGCAGGTGCGCTTCCTGCCCTCCGCCGTGAACGGCGGCTTTGCCGCCGGCAACAACGTCGCCTTCGCCGAGATCCGCCGGCTCGGTCTCCGCCCCGAGGCGGTGCTGCTGCTCAACCCGGATGCCGAGGTACGCCCGGGGGCGCTGGCAGAGATGCTGCGGGTGCTCGAAAGCGATCCTGCCATCGGCTTCGTGGGGCCGCGGGTCGAGAATCCGGACGGCAGCAGCTGGGTCGGCGCCTTCAACTTTCCCTCCATGGGCGGCGAGGTCTTCGGGGCGCTGGGGCTCGATGTCCTGGCCCGGCATTTCCGCTCGACCATCCCCGACAGCGACCGGCCGGTGTGCGCCGACTGGATCACCGGCACGGCGATGATGATCCGCGGTCAGGCCTTCGCCGAGCTCGGCGACATGGATGACGGCTATTTCCTCTACTACGAAGAGGTGGACTACATGCTCCAGGGCGCCCGGCTGGGCTGGCAGAGCTGGCATGCGCCCCAGGCGCGGGTGCATCACATCGCCGGCGCCGCCACCGGGGTGGTGGACAAGACCGTCGCCCGCGGCCGGATGCCGGCCTACTGGTTCCAGGCCTGGGCGCGCTATTTCGCCAAGAATCACGGGCCGGCCCATGCCCGCACCACGGCGCTGCTCCGGATCCTGGCCACCCTGCTCGGCGATCTGCAGCGCTCCCTGCGCGGGCGGCAGGTGCCCCGCCCGCAGCGCTTCCTGCGCGACTTCGCGGCGGCCACGCTGTTCTCCCGCCTCTCGCCGCCGCCGGTGGCGCCGACGGCGCGCAATCCGGCAAACCGCCCCGTCACCCCCCGGCCGGGGAAATAGGGCACAGCCCGCAGGGGATCAGTGTGTTTCCGGCCCGGACAGTTGAAGTGACCCCCGGCGTGCAGTACATCCCGGCCCAGCGGATTTGCCGATTTTAAACAGGATTATATGTGATGTCCCAAGGTTCGGAGGCTTATCACCGCGCGGAACGGGAGATGGCGATTCCGCCTGTCTCCGAACGCGGACGGCGCAACGAGAACCCGAAGGGGATCGGCTTCTGGGCCCTCGTGGCGGAAGACTTCCGCACCCATGACAGACAGATCTTCGAACAGGGATTCTGGGCGCTCTTCGTGCACCGTTTCGGCAACTGGCGGATGGGTCAGCCCAAGATCATCCGCGCGCCCGCCACCCTGATCTACCGTATCCTGTTCAAGCTGATCGAATGGATGACCGGCATTTCGCTCTGGTACACCGTCAAGATCGGCCGCCGGGTCCGTTTCTGGCATCACTCGGGCATGATCATCGGCGCCCGCGCCATCGGCGACGACGTGCACCTGCGCCAGAACACCACGATCGGGGTGGGGCAGACCTGGCGCAATGACGAGCTGCCGATCATCGCCAGCGGCGTCGACATCGGCGCCGGGGCCTGCATCGCCGGCGCGGTCTATGTCGGCGCCAACGCCAAGATCGGCGCCAATGCCCTGGTGCTGACCGATGTCCCCGCCGGGGCGACGGTGATGGGCAACCCGGCCCAGATCTATGCGATGGCCCGCCCCGCCGCGGCCCCTGCCGCAGAACCGGCCCCCTCCGCCCCGCCGATGCCGGCGGCGGCCCCGGAGGCGCGCGCGCCCGAACCCTCCGCGGCGCCGCAGGAGGCCATGCTGGCCGAGACCCGCGATCTCGGCACCATCGCGCTGCTGGGTTCGGCGAACCTCGACTACCTGGCGATGACCTTCACCGAACAGGCCCAGGCCTACGGGCTGGCGATCGCCCCCCATGTGCCGCCCTTCGGACAGGCGCGCACGGAACTGCTGCAGGAGGGCTCCGACCTGCTGGGCGCGGGCGGGGACGGCCCGATGGCCACGCTGATCGCCGAACGGGCCGAGGATCTGCTGCAGGATGTCTTCGCCGCGCCCCTGTCGCTCGCCGAGGCCGACCGCGACGCCTATCTCGACGGCGCGCTACAGCCGCTGCTCGACCTGATCCGCAGCGCCCGCGCGCGGCTTTCGGGTCCGGTCTTCGTGCTGGGCCTCGCCGCCTTCGGGCGCTCGACCCTGGGTCTCGCCGATGCCGCCAGCCCGCGCGGACAGACCGCGCTGCTGGCCCGCGCCAATGCGCTGCTGGCGCAGGAAGTTGCGCAGCATCCCGACACCTACCTGCTCGACGCCGCCGACATGATCGCCGAGGTCGGCCGCAAGGAGGCCGATCCCGGCACCTTCTGGCATCTCGGCCGCGTGCCCTTCGGCACCGCCTTCGGGGCCTGTCTGGCGCGGCGCGTGCTAGGCGGCCTGCTGTCGCTGCGCGGCCAGAGCGCCCGCATCCTGATCCTCGACCTCGACAACACGCTCTGGGGCGGGGTGCTGGGCGAGGACGGCATGGAGGGGCTGGAGATCGGCGGCGCCTATCCCGGGTCGGCCTACCGCGCCTTCCAGCAGGCGCTCAAGGCGCTGACCCAGCGCGGCATCGCCCTCGCCGTGGCCAGCAAGAACGACGAGGATCTGGCCCTGCGGATGATCTCGGAACATCCCGAGATGGCGCTGCGGCTCGACGACATCGTCGCCCATCGCATCGGCTGGACCGAGAAGGCGATCGGCATCCAGGAGATGCTCGACGAGATCGGCCTCGGCTCGGCCAATGCCATGTTCATCGACGACAACCCGGTCGAGCGCGAGAAGGTGCGCAAGAACATTCCCGGCATCATCGTCCCCGCCTTCCCCGACAAGCCCGAGGATCTGGCCGGCTGGCTGCTGGCCAATCCCTTCCTCGAATGCCTGGAGCTGACCGAAAGCGATCTCAAGCGCACCCGGCAGTATAGCGTCCGCGCCAAGATCACCGCGGCCAAGCGCGAGTTCCAGAACATCGAGGATTTCTACCGCGACCTCGACATGCACCTCACCTTCGAGCGCTACGGGGCGACCAACCAGAAGCGCGTGCTCCAGCTCTTCGCCAAGACCAACCAGTTCAACGCGACCCTGCGCCGGCACGATGCGGCGGCGCTGGCGCGGATCGAGGCCGAGGGCGGCGAGGTCCATGCGATCGGTGTCTCCGACAGCCATTCCCCCTACGAGCTGATGGGCGTCATCGTGCTGCGCCCGGGCACGACGATGGCCGCCGCCTATTCCCAGGACGCCGCCGTCACCAGCCATGCCCGGGACGGCGAGTGGTGGGTGGACAGCCTGCTGCTCAGCTGCCGCATCCTGGGCCGCACCGTCGAACAGGCCATCGTCGCCTGGGCTGCCGGGCAGGTGGCTGCGAAGGGCGCGACCGCGCTGGTCGGCCAAGTGATCGAGGCGCCGCGCAACACGCCGGTGCGCGACGTCTTCTCCAAGAGCGGGCTGGCCCGGATCGACAGCCCCATCGAGCAGGGCAAGGGCGGCCTCTACCGTCAGGATCTGGCGGCCGGGGTGCCCGAGGTGCCCGGCTATTTCACCGTACACGAAGAAGCCGGCGGCGATCGCCCGACCGCCCCGGACCAGGTCGCAAAGCCCACATCCGAACCCGCGCAGACGGCAGTTGCTCCGCCGCCCCCGGTCAATGGCGCCGTCCTCTCCCCCGAGCTCGAGACCCGGCTCGCGGCCGTGTTCCGCCGCACCTTTGGGCTCGACCCGCAGGCCGACCTGTCGGTGGCTAGCATGGACACGGTCGAGCGCTGGGACAGCCTGGGTCACCTGAAGCTCGCCATGGAGATCGAACAGGCGCTGAACGTGAAGATCGCCGGTCAGCGTCTGGGCGAGATCAGCACCTTCAAAGACCTGAAGGCCGCGGTGGCGGGGCAGGGCGGGTGACCGGTGTCCCGCCCCGAGGCGCTATGGTATCTCTGGCCGCAGCCATCGAACAGCCATGGCCCGCGGAGCGACGGGAATTGAAACAGCATGCATGACGCCGGTGTTCCCTCGACCTTCACCCGAACCTCCCGGCGGCTGGGGCGGGCGCTGAAGAGAAGCGTGGGCGGCGCGGCGCTCGCCGCGCTGCGGGCCCGGCTGGGAGGCCGGCATCCCCGGCGCGTGCTGCTGTTCAGCGACGGTCTTGCCTATACCAGCGAACAGCAGTTCGCCCCACTGCTGCGCCATCGTCAGCAGATCGCCGCCCGGTTCGGCCTGGTGTTCGTCCTGGCGGGTACTGCAGCGATCCGCGATCTAAAGGCGGCAGATCTGAAGGGATGCCATGCCGTGGGGCTGAAGCTGTCCTTCAGGACACCGGCGGCAGAGGCCGTCGCGCTCGCCCGCAGGCTCTTCGCCGTGGCGCAGGAGGCGGGCGCGCGCACCCTCTATTTCGACGGCGACGACGATCAGGGCGTCCAGTGGCCCGCCGTGCTCGACATGGCGGATGCCTATATCAAGAAACACCGCCTGTCCGATCCCGCCGCCTATCGGCGCGGCTTCATCGGCAAATCCAACCTGACCGACCACGTCGCCCGGACCTTCGGGGTCGCCTTCGACAGCGACGACACGCCCGCCACCGCGCCTCTGGACGACGGGCAGGCGACCCGGATCCTGCTGGGCTGGAACATCGCGCAGGACGACAAGATATACGACCTCTGCACGGATATCGGCGCCGCGCTGCCGGACGGACCGCGCGACATCGACATCCTCTGCCGCGCCAGCGTCCCGCCGACGCACTGGACCTTCGGCCTGCGCGATCCGGCCGTGCAGACTATTAAGTCGCTGAATGGCAGCTGGGCCCTGCATGCGCCGACCGACCGGGTGTCGCAGGCCGAATATTACCGCGAGATGCTCCGCGCCCGCCTCACGGTCAGTCCCTTCGGCTTCGGTGAACTCTGCTGGCGCGATTTCGAAGCCATCCTCTGCGGCAGCCTTCTGGTCAAGCCGGACATGTCGCATGTCGAGACCTGGCCGGACCTTTTTGTTCCCCACGAGACCTATGTGCCCCTCGCTTGGGATTTTTCCGATCTCGGGAAGGCCTGTGCCCCCTATCTCGATGACGAGGCGCGGCGCGCGCAGGTGGCCAGCACCGCCCGCGAGCGGCTGCTGCACGCGCTCTCCGGCACGGCTTTCCTGGATCGCCTGGAGACCGTGCTCGGCAAGGCGGGGCTGCTCTGACCTTGGCGGCGGGATCCGCGGTCACATACCGCCCCGAGATCGACGGGCTGAGATCGCTCGCCGTGGTGCCGGTCATCCTCTTCCATGCTGGCTTCCAGGCCTTCGGCGGCGGCTTCGTGGGGGTCGATGTCTTCTTCGTGATCAGCGGCTTCCTGATTACCTCGATCCTGGTGCGCGACATCGCGGCCGGGCGCTACACCCTGATCGGCTTCTACGAACGCCGCGCCCGCCGCATCCTGCCGGCACTCTTCCTGGTGTCGCTGCTCTGCCTTCCCGTCGCAGGGATCCTGTTCGTGCCCCGGGATTTCGTCGATTTCGGCCAGAGCCTGATCGCGGTCGCCACCTTCCTGTCGAACTTCCTGTTCTGGCAGGAGGCGGAGTATTTCGGGGCCAATGCCGAACTCAAGCCCCTGCTGCACACCTGGAGCCTCGCCGTCGAGGAGCAGTATTACATCCTGTTCCCGCTCCTGCTGGCCGGGCTCTGGCACTGGGGGCGCGCAAGGGTTGCGGCCGTCCTGGTCCTGCTCTCGGTCCTGAGCCTGGCGCTGGCCCAGTGGGGCGTGCACGCTGCCCCCTCCGCCACCTTCTACCTGCTGCCCGGACGGGCCTGGGAACTGCTGCTGGGCGCGCTTTGCGCCCTCGTGCCCGCCGCCCCGCTGGTCCAGGACGGCAGGGCGGCGCAGGCGCTCCGCCAGGGGTTGAGCCTGGCCGGTCTTGGGCTCTTGATCGGATCTGTCCTGCTGATGGACAAGACCACGCCCCTTCCCGGGTTCAACGCCCTGTTCCCGACCGTCGGAACCGCCCTGATCCTGCTCTGCGCGCGGCCCGGAACGCTGGTCCACCACCTGCTTGCACAGCCCCTGCTGGTGGGCATCGGGCTGATCAGCTACAGCGCCTATCTCTGGCATTTCCCACTCTTCGCCTTTGCGCGATACCAGAGCCTGAGCGCACCGTCCCCATGGCTCATGGCCGCGCTCAGCCTGCTCTGCCTGCCGCTGGCCTGGCTCAGTTGGCGGTTCGTCGAGACTCCCTTCCGCGACCGGCGGTTCCTCGGACGCTGGCCCCTTCTGGGCACCAGCGGGGCATGGCTCGCGGCCCTCGCCGCCCTTGGCCTGACAATCCATCTGGCCAACGGGTTCGACGGACGCCTGGTGCGCAGTGCCCTGATCAGCCAGGGCGAGGTCGGACATCTGCCGATGCACCGCAAGGTGGCCGATACCTATCTGCGCTGCACGCCCGAATCCTTCGCGCAGCAATCGGCCGAATACGAGGGCTATCTCCGCTGCCTCCAGTCCCGCCCCGGCGCCCCCGAGGTCGCCCTGATCGGGGATTCCATGGCCGAGCATCTGTTCCTGGGGCTCGCCGAAAACCTGCCGCAGGCCAATATCGTCTTCTACATCAATCATTCGCTTCCACTGATCGCGCAGCCCGAGTCGCACCTGATCTTCGAAACGCTCGCCGCGCAACCCGACCTAAGGACGGTCGTGCTAACGATGTATTACAAGCAGAAGGTCCCGGAGCTGTTGGCGGAAGGACGCTCGCTCGAGGGCGAGTTAACCGAGACGATCCGCTGGCTTAGGGTTCGGGGCAAGACCGTGGTGATCGTGGGCGCGACGCCCAGCTTCTGGTTCCCGCCCTATCGCTGCGCCTTCTCGCTCAATGCCGGATCGTCGGGCAAATGCGACATGGATGTCTCGGAATTCCAAGCCACCGAGGCGCTCTACGACGACATCTTCCGGACGGTCGCCGGTCGGGAAGGGGCCGAATACGTCCGGCTCGCGGATCTCTTCTGCAACGCGGAAAGTTGCAGCATGCGGCGCGGCGATACTCTGCTGTTCCGGGATTCCTACCATCTCAATATCCCCGGTTCGCGCTATGTCGGGGAAGCGTTGGTTGAGCGCTCGGCGGTGCTCTCCGCCATGCGCACGGCGCATTGAGGGCGCCATCCCCTGTGCCGCGCCGGTCGCCATCCCCCGCGGTGGCTATGAGGCGGGGCGCTGACCGGCCGAGTATATCTTCCGCGCCAGCGTCCTGAGCCGCGATCGTCGCGCGCCGCTCTGCGCTTCGGCCTCTGTCAGCACTTTCGCAAGCCGGTAGCTTCTGTCGAGCAGATCCCGTCCTTCCCCGGAGACGGTCAGGTCGCGGCCGCTCAGGCTCGTGAAGGTATAGGAGGCCAAGTCGCGCGGAGGGATCATGTTCCGGTTCACGTTGACGAGCATCGCCTCGATCGGTGACAGCTTCCGCCCGAATAAGGCACCGTCATAGACGACATCGCCGGCCTTCGACGAGAAATTCCCGGCGTCGTAGGCGGGTCTGCGATAGTTGAGGTCTCCGTAAACCGGCAGGATAGAGCCTATTCCATCCGTTGCGGAGGAGCTCGCGGGACAAGCGCAACTCTTAATGCAGGATCACGTCGTCTTTTGAGAGGGTCTCCTGCTCCCCTTGGAGCCCGCGTTTATAGGTTAGCCCTGTTCAGGGTTGGTCCTCTTTCGACCGTTGATGATACTCCCACGGGGTGAGCCCGTCGAGGCTCGTGTGGGGTCGATGATGGTTGTAATCGTCACGCCACGCCACGCCGCGATCAGGCCGAGGGCATGGCGCAGGTTGGCGAACATTTCTTAAGGCGGCGCTGGCGGCAGCGACGGACCTCCCACGGCCGGCAGGCAAGCGGCTTGCCGACGTGCCCCACCGGCAAGCCCACTACCTGTCACGGAATGCGCGACTCCGCGTCCCGGTGTAGGATTACGAAACCGTCCCGGTCAACCGCCACTGAACCCGGGGCATAGAGCGTCAGGTCGTCGAGGAGGCTCTGATGCTGAGGTCGAACAGGCGGCACCGATAGAAAACTTGAAACCAAGATATGCTCAGCCTTGGTAATAAGCTGACTCCTCGGAGATGTGTTTCGTAAGACCAACCCAGAGATCCGCACCCCGGTTGTGGAGCGTCATTCCCAACAAATTTCCTGATTGTCTCTGGAAGGAAAGGTTTAGGGCCCCCAACAATCATTCTTGTAATCGAAAAAGATGATTCCCATATGGCGATTGGATATGCGGGCAGCCGCCTTGATCCAGTCTGAATGCTCCTTATATCGACCTAGTCCAATCGGGGTCCTTAACCAGTGCCGCGTCCTACTATCTTCGATGCAGAGCATCGCTGTCATGCAATCCGGGTCCAAATGGCGCCTACCGAAACCAACGGCCATTCTGCTCGGAGTTCAATTCCTCTCGAGCTGGTCGATCTGAGAAACGAACGGGATACGCTGACATTCCCCTTTGCCGCGCGGCGGGCCGATTTGCCGGCCAAGACGTGAGCGCGATGCCATGACCTATTCCAACCGCATCCAAATTGCGCAGGCAACCACTGATTGGGCAAAGTCTCTCGCTCAGCGATCTACCCACTTCGTCACGTTGAACCCCCACCGGCCCGCCAGGTTTGACCGCGGTGGTGTCAATACGCGCGGGAGCGACGCACACGCATTGTTGCGTCGCTGGGATGCCTACGTGAACTGTGACCTCATCGGCAAGCGTTGGCAAGAAGCTGGCATGCGGCATCTGCGCTGCGAGTGGGTCGCTTACCCGGAAGGTCACGAACTCAACAGGCATTGGCATCTTCTTTGGCGTCTTTCTGCAGATCTTTACCCAGAGCGTGTGGACAGAGCGATCAATGACCATCTCATTCGGTCCACCACGTACGAAAGACAACTGGAGCACTTGCTGAACTGGCACTGGAAACGTGTCATCCCGTCCGGGACGTGTGTCATCCGCGAAGTATCGTCACCGGACGGATTGGCGTTCTATGCCACGAAAGAACAGATTTTCACGGACAACCAAGCCTCTTTCATTACCTCCAAGGAATTCCATACCTCTTAAGGGCCCCATAAACGTAAGGCAATGACGCCGAGCGCCTCCCTGATTCCAAATAGTTGGCTATCCGAGCAACGCATGGGAAACCCTGTGCGCGTCGTTCTTTCCGCTGGGGCTGCGCCCTGCGGAGTGAGCAGTCAGGCGTTCTTCGCCCAGCTTGCACATGTCAGGAGAACCTGACGTGATGTGTAGTTCTTTGCCTGAAAGAGGACGGCGCAGTGTGATCTTTCAGGCAAATCCAGGGAAGCAACAAAACCTAAATTGAATTAACCTAACCTAACCTAAATACAAAAATGCGGCCGAAGGCCGCTCGAGGCGCGAAGGGAGAGGAGCTGCGCAGCAGCGACCTCGACAAGCGCGCCTCGACGACGACCGAAGACCAGCGCCGCAGGCGCGGGTCAAGGGAGGAGTCCCTGCGAGACGGCGAGCCAGAGGCGAGCCAACGAGCGCATACCCGGAACCGCCTCCTCCATCCTACGGAAAAACGACGCAAAGACCCCAAAAGAGTATCTCTACAAACTGGGGCAGTTTGGCGGTCGGAGCGCCCAGCCGGAGGCTGGGGAGAAGCGGAGACCGACGAACTGCCAAGGCTGTTTGCGGGGAACTTTCGATCTAAGCCAAGTGTTGCTGCTTTTGCCTTGAAAGCTCGTTTTATCTATCGAGCCGACATTCCCTCTCTCAGATTGAGAAGGGGGACATCACCCGAAGCGACGGCTCGCCGAAATTCCATCTCTAGGTATTAACATCCGTGCGACCGGACGCATCTGTAGTGTGATAGTGACGCTCGAGAGTATCCACCAAGTC
Organism: Seohaeicola nanhaiensis; assembly: GCF_042654245.1. Lineage (NCBI taxonomy): Bacteria > Pseudomonadati > Pseudomonadota > Alphaproteobacteria > Rhodobacterales > Roseobacteraceae > Seohaeicola > Seohaeicola nanhaiensis. The sequence goes on along the minus strand of NZ_JBHSGI010000032.1, from coordinate 17,172 downwards.
CCGCATCCGGATACCCATCCCTCTGCTCAGCGCATACAGCGCTGAAAGAGACGGTTGTCGGTGACCGTTTTCCAGGAAGGAAATGAACCGCGCGGATACGTCGGCGCGTTCGGCAAGCTGTTCCTGGGTCAGCCCTGCCTGTTCACGCAGTTCGGCGAGCACGATGGCAAAGGCTGCCACAAGTCGTTCGTTCTGCCGGTTCATGCGTTAGCCATCCCGCATGGGTTGACAGCTCACCACGAACAGTTGTTCTGGTTTGGCGAAAAGATGATTTCTCCCTGCGGAAGAATTGCGAGCAGAACGACATTGTTACACGACCCGCGTCTCCCGGCTGAACTCCGGCAAGACGCATGCCCCCATCAACCGAAACCGCGCTCGCTTTGCCTGACATCATCGGGTCAAGGCAGCCATTGACGACCCCAGGTGCCGCATGAGCTACGCCACAATCACGATCGGGAACCTCCTCGCGGATGTGAACACCCGGTATTTCCTGCCGGCCATCCAGCGACCCTATGTCTGGAATACGGATCAGGTGATCACCCTGATCGACTCGCTGATGAAGGGTTATCCGATCAGTTCATTCATGTTCTGGGCGGTAGACGAAGACCTGAAGCGGGATCTCAAGATCTACACCTTCATCGAGAACTGGAAGCCGGGGATGCAAAACCCCACCGCCTCCACGGACGGCCGAGAGGTCACCTTGGTGCTGGATGGCCAGCAGCGGATCACGTCGTTGCTGATCGCCCTGCGGGGCACCTTCGCGGAGAAGGCCAAATACAAGCATCGTTCCAATGCCGATGCCTGGTCGGAAATGACCCTCTACCTGGATCTGCTTCAGGATCCCGCAGGGAATTACGAGGACGAGGATGCTGACCTGGGCGTGAGCTATGGCCTGCGGTTCCATACGCTTCCGCCACGAAACGACCATCGCCATCACTGGTTCAGGCTGGGCGACATGCTGAACTACCGGACCGAGGCAAAGCTCGACGAGCTGATAGACGCCACCCTGGGCAAGCTGCACCATGGGGTCACGGCCTTTGAACGCGAGCTGGTCACCTCGTCCTTGCGGCGCCTGCACGAGGTGATCTGGACCGACGAGGTCGTCAACTACTACACCGAAACCAGCCGCTCGCTGGATCGCGTGCTGGACATCTTCGTGCGCGCCAACGACGCCGGCACCAAGCTGTCGAAGTCCGACCTCATGATGTCGATGATCACCTCCCGGTGGGTGAACGGATCCGCGCGCGACGCGATGGCCAACTTCGTGGAGCACGTCAATACCGGCCTCGGGCACGAAAACAAGATCTCCAAGGACTTCGTGCTCAAGGCGTGCCTGGTGCTGTGCGACTTCGACGTCAAATACAACGTGTCCAACTTTACAGCCCAATCGATCACCGAGATCGAACGGAACTGGCCGGCCATCAAAGATGCGATCGAGCGCACCTTCCGCTTCCTGAACTGCATTGGGATCACCGCGGAGAACCTCACCTCGTTGAACGCCGTGCTGCCCATCGCCTGGTTCCTGTTTCACACCCCCAACGTCACCTTACACGGCTCTTCCGAGTTCGACCGTCATAACGGCCAGGCGGCCCAGCGGTGGCTCATCAACAGCCTCCTGATGGGTGTCTTTGCCGGGACCTCGGACAGAACCATTTCGGTCGCACGCACTACCCTGAAGGAGACAAGACAAACCAGCAGGAACTTCCCCGAAGCGGACCTTTATCACGCGTTGGCAATCGGCGGGCGGATGACGCGGCTTGATGAGAGAGCCATCCAGGAACTGCTGGAACTGGGATATGGCAAGGCCAAGACCTTCCTGGTCTTGTCGCTGCTATATGACGGATTGGATGGAAATGGCACAGTCTACCATGTCGATCACATCATTCCGAAAGCCAGGGCAGAGCGCCGCGTTCTGATGGGAATGAATTTACCGGAACAGCGGATCCGCGAGATCACCAACAGTGTGAACAGGCTGGGCAATCTGCAGCTGCTGCCCAGCCAGGAGAACCTGGAAAAGAACGATCTGCCGTTTGACTCCTGGATCACCAGCCGGAGCGATGACTATCGAGCCCGACACCTGATAGAGGATGCACCCGACCTGTGGATGCCAACCATGTTGCCCGAGTTTGTCCGCAGCCGGGAGCAGTTGATACGACAAAGGCTGATGGCGCTGTCACAATGACCGCTGTTCCTCAGCGATTTCTCTGAAACTTTCGGCCACTCACGAGCATTGATTGTTGGTAAGGTGCACGATAGCAGAATGTTGAAAATAAGAGAAAATGGAGATTTGAATGACCAAGCCGAACCTTGAAGAGATGAGCCTCGAAGAACTGAAAGACCTCCAGAAGACCGTTTCACGCGCGATCCGCGGATTCGAAGCCCGCAGGCGCAATCAAGCGCTCGCGGCTGCACAAGATGCAGCGAAAACGCATGGGTTTTCGCTGGCGGAACTCATGGGACAATTGAAGAAACCGCGTCCCAAACAACCGCCCAAGTATCGCCATCCGGAGAACTCTGAGCTGACGTGGACAGGCATGGGGCGCCAGCCCAAGTGGTACAAGGAGGCTATCGACGCGGGCGTGTCCGAAGAGAGCCTGCAGATCACCTAGAGCAGGAACACCACTGGTCCCGCAGATTGCACCTGCTGGCAGGAACGGCGAGCAACATCCCTGCCGCGGCAGGGAGCTGCCCCATGAGGTTCCAGGCCTTCACCCGGATCGACAAGGACTGATCGACCCGTCCCAGCATCATCATGAAAGCCGGTTCGTCATGATCTCGGGACATCCGGGAGCTTTCCCAAGTTCGGCGAGCCGCTGTCCTCATGACTGAGCTATGATGATGGAATTGACACCATCATCGCCCTTGAATGCCATAGGGCCCTTCTTACGTCAGGCCAGCAAATTCGAACCGGACTGGTGAGGCCGCATGGCGAGGTCGCCCAAGGCAAAAGCTGCAGACGCTGCGCATAAGCGCCGAATGAAGCGTCTGCGACCAAAGGCGCGCTTCAAAGAGCTTATTAAACCAGATCAATACGTGGTCACCTCCGCTGCGCTCTCTGATCGTCTTCGAATCCTACGGGACTCGCGCGGTGGCATGTCGGCGAAGCTTGCGAATGGTTATCAGATTACGGTCAGGGAAATTGATCCGCGCTATGTCGTGAGGGATACGGTCACGGGATTGCTCACAAGAGAATCTGTTCAGGATATCAAGCGCGTTGTTTCCAGAGCTTTCAAGAAAGTACTCGGGCGCGATGCGGAGTTCATGTTTATCATTGAACAGCAGGACAAGGCGGGAGGTTTGACGGCGCCACACATACACGCGCTAGCCCTTCACCCGTTCATGAGCAATGTAATCCCGAAGCTACGGCCTAAATTTTACAAGATTGCTGGCACAGATGATCCCAAGACAGTTCACTTCCAACTTCTGACCCGAATCGGCAGTCACCCTATGGAGTATTCCCCAGCTGAGACGCACTTCCGCGGAGCTGCCAGCTATGCCGTCAAGAATGACTTTTCGGAGGCCTATCGGTCAAAGGCCTTGATGGTGCACGTGCATGCGTTCTTCGAGCGTTACAAAGAGCGGTTTCGCTAACGCGGCAAGTTCCCCAGAGGCGCCATTGCAGATTGCCTTTCGTGACAGGAAGCGTCACGCAAAAGTCTCGAAATTCCCTATATAAGTATCTGAAAAATATGTATTTATCCGTAATTCGCGTGGAGGGGCTTGGGAGCGCCGGTACTACAATCGTATATATTGCTTGATACACCTGCCCCTCGAGTTCCTTCCATCACAAGGAGGCAGTTTGGCGGTCGGAGCGCCCAGCCGAAGGCTGGGGAGAAGCGGAGACCGACGAACTGCCAGGGCTGTCTTAATGACTGAGAGAAAAATAAGATAGGAACAATCCGATCAACCCAGTCTCAGTCCGACTACTCTACTGGCTGATAACAATCCGGGGGTACCTCGCTCCGGGTCTTAAGCGATAGTTAACCATTTCGGTTCATTCTGCTGACAGGAGGAAACTATGACCAAACCGACCACCCAGATTGACCGGATGACTGTTCATGCCTTGCTCAAGGCTCTTCAGAACGCCGAGAAGCCGAAAACAGCCGGCGAAGGACAAGCTACGGATGGACTTGCCTGCGCCGAAAGGCCAAGCCTCTTACGTAGTCAAGCCAGCTTGATCTGCTTTCCCTTCGAGCCCGCACCTAAAGGTTAGCACTGCTCAGGGTGCTCCACTATCGACCGTTGGTGAGAATTCGACGGGTGGATCCGCCGACATCATTGCGAGGGGCTGATCAGAATCCCGACCAATCGTCGACACCGACAAGGAGGATTTCGGTGTGTCCCCAATGGATCACCGTTCCTTCGTCGGTTTCCACGATGCGTTGGCGTACCGGATCGCCGTTCAGGATGATGTGGTCCTGTCGGTCGTCAAAGCCGATGATCCTGTCTGACCCGTCATTCGTACCGAATACGAAGGTATCCCGGCCGCCGCCGCCGATCAGAGTGTCGTCACCTTTCCCGCCGATCAGGCGGTCGGCCCCGGCCCCACCAAACAGCTTGTCCCGGCCGTTGCCCCCTGACAGAAAGTCGCGCCCGTCATCCCCCCAGAGACGGTCATTGCCGCCCTGGCCAAAGGCTCGGTCGTTGCCGGCGCCAAGCCAGAACTGGTCGGCCCCGCCCTTGAGCCTGAAGACATCGTCCCCGGTGAACTCGTGTGGCGAGCCGTAGATATTGGTATCGCGTTCCAGGTTCTTGTCGGCACCCGAGGCCCCGATAACGGTCACGCCGCCGTCGAGGAACAGCCGCTCGATGAAATCGCGAGCTCCCGCCTGGGCATTGGACTGGTTGGCGGCCACGACCTGCGACCAGGTCAGGGACAGGTCCGCAACTTCGAAAAGAGTATAGGAAGCGTAGAACGGATCGACCGCGGTGACGGTACCGGTGTAGCCACCTCCGGTCGCGGCCGACAGGTTGGTCCCATAGCAGGTGAAGCCGTATCCCGATGAGTCCGTTACGCTGAACGACGACCCGTCCCGCGCGAAGCTCGGGTTCTCCCAGCGGATGAAATTGTAGAAATTGTCGAGGACGGACGTGATGTAGTCCACGTCCTGACTGTAGGTCAAAATCCTGGTCATGGATAACCCTGTTAAATGTGCTGTTCAAATGCCTAGCAGGCACAGGCTACAGGGAGTTGGTTTACGGCACAATGATGCTTGCATCTGCCCGGTGCAGAGACCGGATGGGGCGACCTGTCCCTTTGAAGCAGCGCCGCATCAGAGCACGATGTAGGTCGTCAGCTGCACCATCAGCCGGGACAACATCCAGGGGGATTGCCCTCCGGTCTCCCCATGGGCGGCGCACATGGTCCAACAGGTCTTGGAGCAATGGTCACCAGAAACAGGCGGAAGAGACAACGGAAGGAAGCCGGTATGGGATCGCAACTACAAGGAATGGGTTAGGGCAACCGCGACCTCACATTGCCTCCCTCATTCTCCCTGCCGATCCATGGAGGAGCAGGTCAGTGCCACCTTGGTCCTGGTGGCTGCGCGTCGTCCGAAAGCACGGGGTATTACACATCGCGCGGCGCCTGCCATTCGACCGATCTGAGCCGGCCTCCAGATGTTCCGGTGCAGGCGTGACCTTAGCATGGTAGGGCAGGGGACCCGCCGATTCATGCCGCGCCACCGGAGGGCTCGGACATGATAACAGCCGGCGGGCGCTGCGCGGGAAACCAGAGAGCGAGCGTCATCAGTTGGGTATACGCCCTGAGCTCTCAGAACGCTGCTACAGCGCGTCCGACGTGTCGGATGCTCCCATGTAGCGGGGAACCCCGCTATACGTCTGTAGCGCGAAATCTGAGAGTGTTTACCGGCTCGGGTGAGGCGCGAACCGGGAGACCCTGGTCAGCCGCTCTCTCGATCGGTCTCTCGCTATTGGTCTGGCAGGCGGGACCTCGGACAGCTGGAGACCGGAAAATTCCCATTCGATCCCCTAGCTATCCCCGTGGGTTCTTGGCCTGTTTTCCTACGGGGTTTTACATGGAGTATACTTAAGTTATTGTTCTAGATATTCTTTTTGCGGCCCTTCAGTCTGCGGTCAAACTGGGCCGCGATTGCCCGGGACCGCGCGTTCATCCCGCACGAGGAGGTTCAAGATGTTCAGCCACGTAATGGTTGGTGCAAATGACGTCGAGGTCATGGTGGCCTTTTATGATGCCGTCCTTGGCACCCTCGGATTGGCACGTGACCCCCAGGAAGCCGAAAGCCCAGCCGGTTTTATCTGGCAACGCTGCGGGCATAGATGGCCCCAGTTTGCTTTGAGACGTCCTTTCGACGGCCGAACGGCAACTGCGGGCAACGGCGTACAAATCAGTTTTGCAGCGCCATCGCGACAGCACGTCGTGGCGGCCTGGCAAGCAGCGATTGACAACGGGGGATCAGATGAAGGCAGACCCGACGTCCGCCCGCAATACAATGATGACTTTTTCGCTGCCTATTGTCGCGACCCCGAGGGCAATAAGCTGTGCTTCGTTCACGCCCGGGATCTGCCATAGCCTCTTGCGCGCGGTACCCTTCTGATCAGGTCGATACCGCGACCAGCTGTGGTGCCGAGGTGCGACGGGTCTGTGATAGATCCGCCAGTCGATCAGGTCACTGCTCAGGGGAAAGCCATCCGATGTGGGAAGAGTTGCCCGGAGCTCCTGGCGGCCTCCATGGCATCGAAGGATGGGGCGCATCAACAGACACCGGGCACTGTGCGACTAGCGAGAGAGCATGCGTCATGTGCTGGATACACGCTGAGGCCTCTCAGAACGCTGCTACAGCGCGGTGGATGTGTCAGGTGCTTCTAGACAGCGCAGGGCTTGAACCGCGTCTGTAGCGCGAAATCTGAGAGTGTAGAGCTGCACCCTGGTCGATGACGAACAGATTGAAAGCCGCGGGCGTGAGCACGTCCGACGGCGACATACCACGCGGACGGCAATCTGGCGGGGCCTGTAATCCGAAAATCCGAACCGGAGCTTACAAGTGGTGGTCTGCCCGACAACATTCCGCACTGCACACCATCCTCTGTGTGCGACGGGTCCGCCAAGGTTCCTTTCGGGCATGTCTGTTTCATCCCGAAGGCTCCGATCTTGCAGAACGACTCCGGGAGGGGGTGGCCTCGGGCCTGCTTTCGGACCACGATAATGGAATGGAGCTGATTCGTGCTCGGAGCCGGTGGACTCGACTTTGGAGGTGATTCGGAGGAGGGGCGCCGCGCGGGTGTCAAGCCCTCAAACGTTGATTTTCAGGTTTGATTTTCAAAGTATGTACGTACAAAAAAGTACGTACTCAACGTCTTACTCCATAGTCGTAAGACTATACTTTAAGTACAAAATTGTAAATAGAAAAGTATTGAAAATCAAACCTGAAAATCAACGTTTGGTAGATTGACATTGAAGGCATCGTCTTATAAGGGCCGCGCCGGAACTCAAGTCGGTTGAGACGGATGGAGTCTGGTCTTCAAACTCCTCCGGAGGGGATCCACCAATATCGAAGGATGGGGTTGTAGGCCTCGGCGTGTGGATGGAGCTTTCCCATCGGAGTCAGGTCGTAAGTAGCACTGCTCCGGATTGAGGCCTGCGCCGTCGGTTCTGATCCCAAGCCGACACCATGACCCGCGAATCTCTCAGAATTGGCCCAGGAGAACCAACTGTCCGCGGGGCTGCCCTTCGAGTGCGGCGAGACCCATTGTGCCCGCCAGCGGCGAATTCTGGGCGCCGGAGAGGTATGGGAGTGGGGCATCATGTTTGCGGTATGCTCCACAGGTCGGAGAGGATGTTAAGCCTCCGGCAGGCCGATATAAGCTCAACTTGGAGATCGGAAGCCCGTCCGTCGTGGATGGCGGTATCGGAAGGCTGGCACGTGATGCGTGCCTCGAACTCTGTCGGCGCCAGAGGGCGAGCCATCCCGCAGCAGCGTCCGATCGACCAACCGGCAGCGGGTATCGCTGTTTGGCGCCTTTGGGATGTGAATTGGTTGTGAGATCGGGTCCACCGTGATTCCACAGGCACCTCGTTCTGGTGAGTCGTAGCGTCGGGCATGCCCTCTGATGGGATTGGCTGATCCCGGTGGCGGGATTTGGCGGCCCAAGGCTGACGCTCAGTCTTACCCCCCGGCTGTCTGCCCCGGGCACCTCCAGCGCCTCAGACCTCGATCTGCGGCGCCAGGTCCAGCAAGGCGTCCAAGGCCCGCAGGAAGGCCCTGTAAGCATCGCTGTTCCCACGCAGGCTGAACATCCGGAACATGGTGAGCACCCCAACCTCGGCCTCCGATCTCGGCAGGCCCAAGATTGAGTGCAGGATTTCCATCAGGCCGGGGTGGTATTCCTCGATGGCGACGATGATCAGGTTGCGCTCCTCGATGTCGAGCGTGCGTGCGATCGCCGGCAGGTCGAGCAGCTGGATCATGAGCATGCCGGTGCGCATGTCTTCGAGGGCGCTCAGGGTCTTGATCCCGATGCGATCGGCGATCTCTCGCAGCGGCAGCTTTGACGCCCTGATGCCGGCGTCCAGCGTCATGGCCGTGACACTGAAGCGGCGATGCTTCTCGATATCCGGAAACACCGTAGGGTATTGGGGACGCTCACGGGCAGCTTCGGGGTCGCGCCACGCGGGAAGCGAGGCGTATTCCGCGAGTAGACGTCCCATAAAGGTTGCCGCATCGAGTCCGAGTACCCGACAGACGTCAGGGATCAGACCGAGGGGCACGCGGACCAGGCCCTGGCGCATCATGGTCACCATGTGGCTATAGGCGAGGCCCAGTTGGCGGGCAATCTCCTCGTCCCGCAATCCGGAGGCCTTGACGGCCTCGGCAAGCATTTCGGCGGTGGTGGGTTCTGGCATGGGTCGTCTCCTGAGATCTCGTGTTGCGATGCTCAGTGATATGCAGGGCGAGATGATCCTCCTCGGTCATGGAGGCGTTCAGCGCTTGGGTCTTGAGGATCAGCGATAGTCTCGCCGAGGCGGATGGGGTCGACCGGCAACCAGTGACATGTGCGAGCCGATCAGGCGCGCCTCTGGGCCCGAAGCTGCTTGCAATGAGACAGGGGAGCGAAGAAGTTCTGCCTGGCAAGGATGGTTTCAATGCTGCCTGGTCTAAAGGGGGGACGTTGCATGCCGTGGAGTCAATTCGACAAGCAACAATTGGCGACGAGTGAGACGTATCGCGCCATAATCGAGGGCGTTCCTGCCATGCTCTGGTTGGGCGACGCAGAGGGCAGGTGCCTGTTCCTGAACCGTGCTCAGAGAGAATTCTGGGGTGTATCGAACGAGGCGATTTCGCAGTTCGATTGGTCGATGACTGTGCATCCCGATGATGCGGAGCAATTGCAACGGGCCTTTGTTACTGCCATGTCCAAGCACGAGAGTTTTGAAATCGAAGCCAGATACAAACGTTCGGACGGCGTCTACCGCGTGCTGCATACAAGTGCCCGTCCGCGCTTCTCGGAATCAGGTCACTTTCTCGGCATGAGTGGCGTCAACACTGACGTCACCGAACAACGCGCGTCAGAAGAGCGGGTCGAGGTTCTCACGAATGAACTTTCCCATCGCATGAAGAACCTGTTTGCCGTGATCGGCGCCCTGATGTCGATCACACGCCGGGAAAACCCGGAGGCAGCACCAGCATTCGATGAGTTGACAGGGCGTTTGCACGCGGTGTCCAGCTCTTATCAGGAGACCTTGGAACTGGCCGGGCTACCAAGTTCAAAACCCCTGAACGAATTGGTTGAAAGGGTCCTGGCTCCCTACCAACAGGGTAACCGCATCAGCATCAAAGGAGTCGACATCAGACTGTCGGCACGAGGAACGAGTGGACTTGCCCTTATCCTGAACGAGCTGGCGACCAATTCCGCGAAATACGGCAGTCTGTCAGACACCGGACGGTTGGAGATTTCCGCGGAACTGGAAGATGGAGATCTCAAGGTGATCTGGCGCGAATTTGGTTCGCCGAAAGACGAGGCCAATCCCGGTGGAGCTGGCTTTGGAAGCCAGCTCCTTGACTTTACCGCTCAGGACATCGGGGCAAGACTGACACGGGACTGGGTCGACGGAGCACTTCGTATTTGCATTACGATACCCCACGCCGCGCTCGAGCCTGACGTGCATGGGCTGGAATATTGCTGAGCTGTTCAGTCACCTCGTCCGACTCAGCTTCTCAGAAGACCAGGCGTCCATTGTCGGACGGTCCAGTTAGGTGATTATGCGAACCGACTGGAGGGGGCCAAAAAAGACATGAACAACCCCGGTGCAGTTGGGGGCTGCAGCCGGGGCACTCAGAAACAGGTCAAACAGGCGGTATGTCTGACGCTAGTCTGAAAACCCTGATTTGTCATCCTACAGTTTCGATGTTGCCATCGAGGATGGCCGTAGCCTTGCACGGTGTTCTCTCCAACTGAAACCCTCCCCAACGCGGATCGCGTCGGGCTGCATATCACTGAACATCGCAACACGAGATGTCAGGAGACACTGTATGCCCGAACCGACCATCGCCGAAACCCTCGCTACCGCCATTGAGACTTCCGGACTGAGCGACAAGGACGTCGCTCTACGAACGGGGTTCATCCACGGCAACCTGATCACCATGTTGCGCCAGGGCCTGACGCGGGTGCCCTCCGACAAGATACCCGCCCTCTGCCAGCTTCTGGATCTCGACGAGGAGGAGTTCGTGGCTCATGTCCGGCGGGAATATACGTCGCATTTGGTCAAGCGTGATGCCGAAGATGACCGCGAGTTGGGCGGGGACTGATCCAAGAGAGCGCCATTCCATTCCGGCTCCTGGCCAGACCGGGCGAACGGAAATCTAACTCTGGCGTGACTCAATCGCTACAACGTCCGATCGCACCAAGTTCGGGAGGGAAGCCAATCTGCAATACGGCGCCCTTCCCGATCCACCAACTTCCATGTGGCCCTTGGACTGTTCCGCGATGTGTTGACCACCTTCGGTATCGCTTCGGTGATATCGACGCCGGGGCAGAGGGCGCGGATCTCACCGCCATCACCCGGAACCTGCTGCTGTGATGCACACGGAGGGGTGCCTGCTGGTGGTGATAGTTCGTTTTGACCTTGGCGTAGAGTTCGAAGGAAACCCTTCGCAGCCTGATCCATCCCGGTTTCGGGATGGATCAGCCGAGGTGCGTAGCGATGATCTTGGGGGTGGCAGACCGTATTGCTTCACGAACCAACGTCGAACTTCCACCGCTTCTCCCAGCGGGCGGTCGTCGAATGCGTCCTCGGTCTAAGGGGATCGACTGCACCGCGCGCCGCGCTCACTCGGGGCGAAGGGGTGCATCACAAGGGTAACGGAATCCGCCACAGGGAAAGGCGAGACTTTCGCCTAGATCGGGAGACGAAGTCCTAGATGGTAGGCAGTCTCTAATAGGCCCATCCCGCCAGGAAAACCCACCGACAACCTCGATCCTTGGAGTTAGGCCGGCAAGCTTAATTTAACATAATAACCATTATCGGCGTTATCTCGCCCTATGCGGCTGGCCCCTTTCCGGCCCTCCGCCCCTCTCAGTCTTGATAGCCGTCCGGATGCGCCCGGTGCCAGGCCCAGGCGGTGGCGATGGTCTCCTCGATGTCCTCGTAGAGCGGCGTCCAGCCCAGCTGCGTCTTCAGCTTCACCGGATCCGCCACCAGCCGCGGCGGATCGCCCGCCCGGCGGGCAACGATCTCGCGCGGGATCTCGCGGCCCGTGACCCTCTCGCAGGCCTCGAGGATCTGCATCACCGACTGGCCGTACCCGGTGCCGATGTTGAAGACCTCCGCCGTGGTCTCGCCGGTGGCCTCGATGGCCAGCAGATGCGCCGAGGCGAGATCCCGCGTATGCACGTAGTCGCGGATGCAGGTGCCGTCGGGGGTCGGATAGTCGGTGCCGAAGACCGCAATATGTGACCGCTGCCCCAGGGCCACCTGCAGCACCAGCGGGATCAGATGGCTCTCGGGGTGGTGATCCTCGCCATGGCGGCCGTCGGCATCGCCGCCGGCGGCGTTGAAATAGCGCAGCAGGGTAAAGCCCATCCCATAGGCCTGGGCAAAGTCGCGGATCATCCATTCCACCGCCAGCTTGGTGCGGGCATAGGGCGAGAAGGGCGCCAGCGGCGTCGCCTCGGTCATCGCCTCGGACTCGGCCATGCCATAGGTCGCGCAGGTCGAGGAGAACAGCAGCCGCCCGACATCCGCCGCCCGCATCGCGTTCAGCAGCGACAGGGTGCCGCCGACGTTGTTGCGATAGTAGAGCTCCGGCTTCTCGGCCGATTCCCCGACATAGGTCGAGGCGGCGAAATGCATGACGGCATCGGCGCGGAAGTCCTTCAGGGTGCGGCTCAGCAACGCGGTATCGGCGATATCGCCCACCGTCAGGGGATGCCCGTCGACCGCCGCGCGATGCCCCATGCTCAGGTCGTCATAGGCCATCACCTCATGCCCGAGTTCCGCAACATGGCGCAGACAGGCGCTGCCGACATATCCGGCGCCGCCGGTGATCAGGATTCTCATGCGTGTTCCTCGTGGGGACGGAGCGTCGCGATGACCGCGCCGCCCTGCGTTGCGATGTGGCGGACCAGCCTGCGGGATCTGCCCTGACCGCCGGCCAAAACCCTAGTTCTGCGGGACTGGGGATGCAATACGGCCGCCCTGCGCGCGGAGGGGCGCATACCGCTCACCGGTCCGCCTCTTCAAGCCGGTATTCCACGAACCGGGTGGGCTCGTCCGGATCGCTGTTGCTGTCCGAGACCAGTGTCAGGCGCAGCCCTGTCCCGTCGAGCCAGACCGCGATCCCTTCAAGATTGTCGTATTCGCCGCGACCTCCGGTCCAGAGCAGCTCGTCACGCGTCGGGGCGCCTGCGGGGGTCAGGGTCAGCCGGCGGATCCGGTTCTGCCACCAGAGCCCTAGCACCAGCTTACGCTCCAGCAGGTAAAGCCGGCCATCGGATGCAAAATCCGCACCGACCACGGCAAAACCGGACTGCTGCGGGACATAGCCGGCAATGGTCCAGGCCCCCGCCTCCAGCCGGTAGAGCGGAAAGCCGCCCGGCAGGGGCTGTTCGGGAAAGGCGTAGAGCGTGCCGTCGGGGTGCAGCGCTACCGCCTCGAGCTGGCGGTTGGGCGCGAAGAGACGAAAGCTCGGGTGGTCCCGGATCCAGGTGGCGGCGCTCTCCGGCGCGGCATAGCGGGCGACCCGGGTCCATTGCTCGAAGGCGATCCAGAGCGTGCCGTCCGGCGCCATCGCCAGCCCCTCGGCATCGGACCAGTCGTGCAGGCGCCGCGCCGCGACCGGCAGACCGTCCTGGCCCAGGATCGGCAGGAACCGGTCGAGCCGGAGGCCGGAAATGCGCGCGTCTTCGCGCAGGAAGCGGCCGGTCAGGATCCAGCCCCGGTCCGAGATGGCGACAAACCGGCTGCCGTCATCCGAGACCTCGAGGCCGGACAGCCCCACAACCGAGTCGGTCTCCCAGGTATAACTGCCGACCAGGGTCAGCGGTCCGGCCTCGGCGCCGCCCGCCAGCCCCTGCAAAACCGCAAGGGCCAGGGCCAGCCTCCCCGCCCGGGATCGTCCCGATGTCTGCACCGCCCGCTCAGCTGCCCGGAATGAAACGGGGCAGCTCGGGGATCAGATCCCGGACCATGGCATCCAGACGCTTGGCCGCAGCGGCATCCGGTTCGCCAGGGCCGATCAGGGTCGTCAGGCGGACGATCGCCCCATCCTTGCGGCCCGTGGCGATGCCGTCATACATCAGCAGCATCTTGGCGCCAAAGTCCCAGGCCACCTTCCGGCCCTTCTGTTCGAACCAGTAATAGACCATCATCCGGGTCTCGCCCTTCTGGATGATCGCCTTGTTGATGTTGAACGGCTGCGCGAGCCCCATGTCGCCCGCGATGTTGACGCGCTCGAGCCAGGCGATCTCCCAGCCCCCGCCCGGCAGGCAGACTTCGGGCGAATGGATGCCCCCCGCGCTCTGATCGGCATACCAAGCCGAGAAGACGCTGACCGTCTGTGCATCCTCTGGCCGGGCAAAGCGGACCGAGCGGTAGTCGTCGGCCTGCAGCGCCTTTTCGACATCCGGACTCAGGGTTTCGGGCGCGCCGATCTGCTGCCAGTCGGCAATCTGGCGGGGGAAGGAGGCAAAGCTCTCGCGGTCGATCCGGATGGCATCCCAGTCCGGCAGGGCAAACCAGCCGAGCGCGAGCGCGCTGGTGATCAGCGCGCTGGTGATCAGCGCCGGCGAGGGCCAGACATAGCGCAGGCGCAGGGCCTGGACCATCAGCCCGTCGGTCTCCAGATCCAGCGCCTCGACCAGCGACATCTTCTGCGGGTGCAGGAACAGCATGAGCCGGGCCAGCCCGAAGAGGATGATGACGCAGATCAGGAAGATCACCCAGCCCTCGAAGAAATGGCTGAATCCGGCAAGCCATTCGGTTCCGAACTCCTGGGCCAGCACCCCGCCCACCGCGATGCGCACCGAGTTCATCAGCACGGTGATCGGCGCGGCCGAGATCAGCAGTACCGCCTTGTGCCAGACCGGACCTTTGTAGAGCACGGCGAAGATGTAGCTGAAGGAGAGGATCGGGAAGAGATAGCGCAGCCCCGAGCAGGCCTCGGCCACATGCAGCTTCATGACCCCGAGGTCGATGATATTGCCTTCCAGGAAGACCGGCACGTCCATCAGCCGCAGGAACCAGACGCCGAGTTCGGAGGAGATGAACTGCAGGTAGGTCGACAGCTTGTAATAGAAGACATCGGGCAGCGGCAGCATGTAGACCAGATGCAGCACCGGCGGCCAGAAATGCTTGCCGGTGTTCCAGCCGAAACTGATCAGCAGGATCGACCCGACCCAGAGGATGGTGGCATAGGCCACCACGTCGGAAATCCCCGCCAGCTTGCCCAGGGCGCCGCAGAACAGGGCGAAGATCAGGAGCGCGACACCGGGCCAGCGGTCGTTCTTGGGGCCGGGTTCCACCGGCACCTCGCGCAGCTGGCGCAGGAACAGCAGCAGCGACAGGATCGGGATCAGAGGTCCGTGGCTGTATTCCGGCTTCTGCCAGGCCCGCGCCAGGGCGTCGAGCCCGTCGAGGAAGAACAGCCCCGCCGCGAGGGCGGCGATCACGAGCCAGAAAGGCCCCCAGTTGGACGTCAGACTGGAGGTGGAAGTATCTTGAGCAACAGACATACGACAGCCACTTGGTGAAAACCTGCACCCCGCGATCCCGGGCGACCGGCGGCACACTGCCTCCTTCTAGACAGGTCCTCCAATTTTTTCAAGTAAAGCGGGGGTGATTGGCGTATATTGTTTACCCAGCCACGGCATTTCCGCACCACCCCTCCGGTTGGTCGCAGAGTGGAAACAGTTGCTCCCGACCCTCCGCAACGAGGATCGCAATTGCCGCAGGGATATTGTAATCCCGGGCAAGATGGTCTCCGTTCCGGCAGACGTCCGTTCGGCAGAGAAGACAGCAGGGCACGCTCATGGAGACCTCTTCCCGTCCCAAGGTTCTCGTCATCGCCGAGGCCGCCAATCCCGAATGGGTCAGCGTGCCGCTGGTCGGCTGGTCGCTGGCCACGGCGCTGCGGCAGGTGGCGGAGGTCCATATCGTCACCCAGATCCGCAACCGGGACGCCTTCCTGCGGGCCGGGCTGACCGAGGGGCTGGATTTCACCGCCATCGATTCCGAGGCGATCGCCGGCCCGATGTCCCGCCTGGCGGGCCTGCTGCGCATGGGAACGGGCAAGGGCTGGACCATGACGACGGCGATCACCGCCCTGTCCTACCCCTATTTCGAACACCTGCTCTGGAAGACCTTCGGCCCCCGTCTGCGCGCGGGCGAATTCGACCTGGTGCACCGGGTCACGCCGCTCAGCCCGACAGTCCAGTCGCCCGTCGCCGCCCGCTGCCGCGCCGCCGGCGTGCCCTTCGTCCTCGGGCCGCTGAACGGCGGCGTGCCCTGGCCGGCGGGGTTCGATGCCGAACGCCGGCGCGAACGCGAATGGCTGTCCTACGTGCGCGGCGCCTACAAGCTCCTGCCCGGACGCGGCAGCACCCTGGCCGCCGCCTCGGCGATCCTCTGCGGCTCGCGCCACACGCAGGGCGAGATCCCGGCCCGTCATCAGGCCAAGACGGTCTGGCTGCCCGAAAACGCCATCGACCCGGCGCGCTTCAACCAGGTGGCGGCGCAGGATCTCTCCCTGCCGCTCCGGGGCTGCTTCATCGGCCGGCTGGTCCCCTACAAGGGGCCGGACATGCTGATCGAGGCGGCGGCGCCGCTGCTGCGGGAGGGCCGGCTGATCCTCGACATCATCGGCGACGGTCCGATGCGCGGCGCGCTCGAGGCCCAGGCCGCCGCCCTGAGCACCCCGGGCACCGTCACCTTCCACGGCAACCTGCCCCATGCCCGGGTGCAGGACGTGGCGGTGCGCGCCAACCTCCTGACCTTTCCCTCGATCCGCGAGTTCGGCGGGGGCGTGGTGCTGGAGGCGATGGCGCTTGGCGTGGTGCCGTTGGTGGTCGATTACGCCGGTCCGGGCGAGCTGGTCACCGACACGGTGGGCCTCAAGATCCCGGTCGGTACCCGCGCCGAAATCGTCGCCCGCCTGCAGGCCCGGCTTGCCGCCCTAGTCGCGGATCCCTCCGCCCTGCCCGGCCTGGCGGCCGCCGCGCGGCAGCAGGCACTCCGCGACTTCACCTGGCCGGCGAAGGCGCGGCAGGTGGCCAAGGTCTATGACTGGGTGCGCGGCGCCGCCGGCGGGGCCGCACCCGAGCCACTACCGGTATTCTGATCTCCTTCACCGCCCAACTTTACCCTACCCTACGAAGACGTTGGCGGAGCTCTCGTCCTATTTAATGATCTCCGCATACTCTACGAGGAACTCCACTAGAGTCTCCCGGCGGCAGGTTTAATGAGAGCCCGCCGACCAGGTTCTTCAATCATGTGGTACAGAATGGCGGCGGCCCCGATCGCCGCCAGCAGTATCACCGGTAGGACCCACAGCGGCATCAGGTCAGTGCCCAATACCCTTTCGGCTATAGTGAAGCCGGCTTTCTCGACGAGGGCATGCACCATATAGAGGGGCTCTGTTGCACAAACCGGCTGAACGCCGAGCTTCCCCTTTCCCCGGGCGGACTTATCCCACAGCT
>NZ_JBHSGI010000031.1:0-226170 GCF_042654245.1 Seohaeicola nanhaiensis | reverse complement strand
CCGCGCGTCTCGCGCCGGAAAGGCATCGCTTCAATCACCGGTCGGTTGACCGGTTTTTTTAATGGGTATCATATTTTCATCTTCAATCAAGAGCCTTGGCATTAAAAAACCGGTGGTCCGGCCTACTAATTTTTCCCCGTCACGAGCACCCCTGGCTTCACCTTCCTGCGACCGCCCCCCACACGCGTTTCCTAGCGAACCTTATCCGCCTGAACTGCCATACAAATCTGAGGCATATCCCCTTCGGAACCGTTAAAAATCTGCCTTTCGGGCCGCTCAGCGCTACCGCACGCACCTGTTCTTACCGCGGCTATCATCCTCACTCCTCAGCCACGCGCGCCAGCAAAAGACGCCTGTTGTGCGGCCCGAATGCTGTCAATATAAACCGGATGAACGACAGGCTTATTGCCGCGAGCCAGATTTCAACCACACAGGGGAGACCGCCTTGAGCACTACCGGACCGCTTTCACACCTCAGAATTATCGAGATGGCCGGCCTCGGACCCGGTCCGCTGGCCGGGCAGCTGCTTGCCGACCTCGGCGCCGAAGTCATCGTGATAGACCGCGCCTCTGGGCCGGCCGAACCCACGGACATCAACCGCCGCAACAAACGGTCCGCCGCGCTGAACCTGAAGTCCGAATCGGGCCGCGAGGCCGCCCTACGCCTGATCGCGGAAGCTGACGCATTGATCGAAGGTTTCCGCCCCGGCGTGATGGAAAAGCTCGGCCTCGGCCCCGACATCTGCCTCGACCGCAACCCCCGGCTCGTCTTCGCCCGAATGACCGGCTGGGGCCAGTCCGGCCCGCTGGCCCACACGGCCGGGCACGACATCAATTACCTCTCGCTGTCCGGCGCGCTGGCCGCCATGGGCTCTGCCGACCGTCCGCCCATGCCGCCCCTGAACCTTGTCGCCGATTACGGCGGCGGCGCAATGTTCCTGATTTTCGGCATTCTGGCCGCGCTGCTGGAACGGCAGCAGTCGGGCAGGGGGCAGGTGGTCGACGCGGCCATGGTCGATGGCGTGCCCGCCATGATGGGCGTTTTCCACATGCTGCTGCAACAGGGCATCTGGGACCTGCAACGCGCCCACAATATGCTCGACGGCGGCGCCCCCTATTATCGCTGCTATGAAACGGCCGACGGCAAGGCCATCGCCGTGGGCCCCATCGAACCGCAATTCTTCGCCGAACTCTGCGAGAAGGCGGGCCTTGAACCCCTTTCCCCCCGCCAGCAGAACGACAAGGACGCCTGGCCGCGTCTCAACGCCGAATACGAGGCCGTCTTCCGCAGCAAGACACGCGACGAATGGGCGGCGATCTTCGACGGAAGCGACGCCTGCGTCTCGCCGGTTCTCACCCTCGACGAGGTCGAGCAATCGCCTCACAACAAGTCCCGCGGGATCTTCTTCCGGCAGAACGGCGTGCTTCAGGCCGCGCCCGCGCCCCGGTTCGACCGCACTCCGGCCGGCCCCGTGCGCGCCCCCGCGGCACCGGGCAGCGATACCGGCGACCTTTTGCGCGAGGCCGGCTTTTCCGCCGAAGACATCGCCGCGATGCGGGCCGACGGCGCACTTACATGAACCGCGGCGGCCAGGCGGTCACATCCGCTTGGCCACCTCTTCCAGCATGACCTCGGTGGCGCCACCACCAATCCGCAGGATGCGCGCATCGCGGGTCATGCGCTCGATCGGCGTGCCGCGCATGTAACCGGTGCCGCCGTGCAGTTGCAGACAGCCATGCACCACATCGTGCAGGATCTCCGGGCCAACCGACTTGATCATCGCCGTCTCGCGGCTGACCGGCTGGCCCGCGTCTTTCGCCGCGGCGGTCTGATAGGTCAGCGCGCGGATCATCGCGACCTTCGACGCGAGGTCGGCCAGGCGTTGGCGCGTCGCCTGCTGATCCCAGAGCGATTTGCCAAAGGCCCGGCGCGTCCGTACATAGTCCAGCGTCAGCTCGATCGCCTTCGCCCCTTCACCGGCGCAAAAGGCACCGATCATCAGCCGTTCGTGCTCGAACCCCTGCATGATGGCATGAAAACCCCGGTTCATCTCGCCCAGCAGGTTCTCGCCCGGCACCCGCATGTTCTCGAAGGACAGCTCCGCCGTGTCCGAACACAACCAGCCGTGCTTTTCCAGCTTTGTCGTCACGTTGAAACCGGGCGTATCGGTCGGGACGATGAACAGCGAAATCCCCCTGGCTCCCGCCTCGATCCCGTCGGTCCGTGCCCCCAGAACGACCACCTTTCCGTAGACGCCATTGGTGATGAACATCTTGGTGCCGTTGATGATCCAGTCATCCCCGTCGCGCACCGCGCGCGTCCGTATCCCCGCAACGTCCGATCCTGCGCCCGCCTCGGTCACACCAATGGCGCAGACCGTCTCGCCGCTAATGATGTCGGGCAGGAACCGCGCCTTCTGGTCGGGCGTGCCCACGCGGGTGATGTGGCTGGCCGACATGTCTGTGTGCACCGTCACGGCAGCGGTGAAACCGCCGAAGGTCGACCGCGACAGCTCCTCGCCAAAGACCACGCTGGCAAGCGACCCCATCTGCGTACCGCCATAGGCCTCTTCGTGCTGCATCCCCAGCAGCCCCATGTCACCCAGCTTGCGGAACATCTCGCGCGGGATCTTTCCCTCGCGCTCCCAGGCCTCGCCATTGGGCGTGACCTCCTTCTCCACGAAGCGGCGCACCTGATCGCGCAGCATGACAAGTTCCTCGCCCACGAAAACCGGATCGTTCAGGCGGAACCCCGCCTCCGGCATATCTGCATTCGCTCTGCTGGTCATGTTCATGCTTTTCCTCTGTGCCGCCTGTCTGGATGACGCCTGAAAATTGCACATCTCTCCGCGCGATGCTAGATAAGACATACGGTTGACCGGTTTATTAAATTTCCCACCGGACGGAGGCCAGCAAAATGACGGCAGTCGAACTTGTTTTCCACGACGACCTTGCGGAAATCACCCTCAACCGTCCAGAGCGCAAGAACGCCCTGCGCGGTCAGGACTGGTCCGCATTGACCGACGCCGCCCTGCAGGTGACGGCCAGCCCCGCGCGCGCCTTGCTGATTCGCGGTGCCGGAGACGCATTCTGCTCGGGCTTCGACATCGCCGAAATCGAACCGGACAAGACCGACGCCCTCGCCATCATCGACAGCCTCGTCAATCCCGCCCTGCGCGCGCTGCGCGACGTGCCCGTTCCGACACTCGCCGCAGTGACCGGCGCCTGCGTCGGTGGCGGTTTCGGCATCGCCGCGGCCTGCGACATCACCATTGCCGCCGAATCAGCCCGCTTTGGCGCGCCTTACAGCAACATCGGCATCATGTGCGACGCCGGCCTGCACAGCTTCCTGCGCGACACCATCGGCCACCAGCGCGCCGCCTTTATGATCTTCACCGGTATAACGATCCCGTCGCGCGCCGCATTGGACATGGGGCTGTGCAGCGACGTCCTGCCCGACTCCGACCTGCAGGAGGGCGCCCGGGCGCTTGCAAAGCGGCTCGCCACGGGACCGACGGCCGCGCTGCGCCGCTCCAAGCACATCCTGCGCCACGTCGCCGATCCGGATGCCGCACTCGACGCCGAGGCCCGGCTCCAGGCCGAGGTCTTCGCCACCGAAGACGCCCGCGAGGGCATCTCCGCATTCCTCTCCGGCCGCCGGCCCACATTCACGGGGCGCTGAGCACGCCATCACGTTGCGGGATTGACTTGCGCCACTTCACCAATTATCAGGATGGTCGTCCGGTTTTTGAATGAACGCCGAGACCCCGGAACTTCCCGCCAGCGAGATCAAGAAAAGGAGGGGACCATGGACGGAAACTTCAACCCGAAATGGGATGACCTGATCCAGCCCGGCAGGGTTCACGGATCGCTCTACTATGACGAGGCCATCTTCAAGGAAGAGGTCGAGAAGATCTGGTTCAAGACCTGGGTCTACATCGGCCACGAAAGCGAAGTGCCCGAGAAGAACGACTTCGTGACCAAGTCGCTCGGCCCGATGCCTGTCCTCATGGTGCGCGACTCGAATGGCGAGATTCAGCTTCTGCTGAACCGCTGCCCTCATCGCGGCAACGCAGTCTGCGTACAGGACAAGGGCAACCGGGCCCGCTTCACCTGTCCGTACCACTCCTGGACCTTCGCCAATACCGGCGAACTCATCAACTACGCCTTCCCCGAGGGCTACAAGGGCACCGACAAGTCCACTTTGGGCCTCTCCAAGGTCACGCGGGTTGCCAGCTATCGCGGCTTCGTCTTCGGCTCCATGGCCGCGGATGGCCCGACGCTGGAAGAGCATCTCGGCGGCGCGAAAAGCAGCATCGACCTGCTCTGCGATAACTCACCGACGGGCGAAATCCAGATTTCTGCCGGCTTCCTGAAACACCGCACCCGCGCCAACTGGAAATTCATCCTCGAGAACGAATGCGACGGCTACCACCCGGCCTTCGTGCATTCTTCGATCTTCTCCGTCTCGGACAGCGCCATCGGCGATCTCTATGGCGACGCCGCCGTGGCCGTGACGCGCAGCTTCGGCAACGGCCATACCGAGGTCGATCCCCGCCCCGAATTCCGCCGCCGCGACAAGCCGCTCAGCTGGTTCGGGACTACGCCCGATCGTCTGCCCGATTACGTGCGACAGATGAACGAGGCCTATGGCGAGGACCGCGCCCGCCAGATCATGATCGACGGCACGCCGCATACCATGATTTTCCCGAACCTTTTCATCGCCGAGATCCAGATCTTCGTGATCCAGCCGGTTTCGGCCACCGAGTCGGTGCAGCATTCCACCGCCATCCAGTTCAAGGGCGCGCCCGACATCAACCGCCGCCTGCGCCAGCAGACGATGGGCTCGGTCGGCCCGGCCGGCTTCCTGCTCGCCGACGATACCGAGATGTACGAGCGCAACCAGCGCGGCCTCGAAATCCGCCAGCCCGAGTACCTTTACCTCAAGCGGGGCGAGCACCGCGAACGGCGCGACGAAAACGGATACCTGATCGGCCATTCCACCGACGACCTGCCGTCTCGGGAAATCTGGAAACACTACCGCGAGATAATGGAAGACAAATGAGCACCGACGTCGCAGAAATCGAAGGGCCGGACATCCTCAAGGAATGGGTCGGCAAATCGCGGGTCTACGAAAAATCGTTCAACCCGCAACTCTACCATGAGGTGCAACATTTCATCTTCCGCGAGGCCCGGCTTCAGGACATTCACGACTATGACGCCTGGGAAGAGCTCTGGACCGATGACGCCCTCTATTGGGTGCCTGCGAACGGAACCGATACGGATCCGGAAAAGCAGATGTCACTGATCTACGACAACCGGTCCCGCATCGCGCTGCGGATCCGCCAGCTCAAGACCGGGCGTCGGCACTCGCAGACGCCGCCCTCGCAGCTGGCGCGCGTGATCTCAAATTTCGAATTCCTGGCGTCCGACACCGACGACATCAAGGTGATGTGCAACACCCAGATATTCGAGACCAACCTGCGCGGCGACACGATGTGGGCGTCTCGCAACGAATACTCGTTGCGCCGGGTCGATGGTGCGCTGAGGATGGCCTACAAAAAGGTGGTTCTCATCAACAACAACAAGGCGATCTACACGCTGTCCTTCCTCGTCTGAGGAAGCCAAGGGGAGGAATTCCGTGTTCCAAGGCGAAGAGACGCTGGTCGGCGAAGGGCCGGTCCTGCTGACATATGGCGAAGGGATCGCCCATATCCAGCTCAACCGCCCCGAGACGGGCAACGGGTTCGACGTCGATCTGATGCGGCAGTTTCAGGAGGTCGTCATGCAGGTGCATGGCGACTCGCGCGTTCGCGCCGTGATCCTCTCCGGCAACGGCAAGATCTTCACCGGCGGCGGCAACGTAAAGGATTTCGCCTCCAAGGGTGCCGAGCTTCCGCATTACCTGCGCATGGCCACCGCCTATCTGCAGATCTGCGTCTCGGGTCTCGTCAATCTGGAAGTCCCGGTGGTGACTCGCGTTCATGGCTTTGCGGCCGGCGGGGCAGGGCTGGGCCTTGTCTGTGCGTCCGACATCGTGATCTGCGGCGCCAGCGCCCGCTTCATGGCCGGCGCCACGAGGGTCGGCATGGCGCCGGACGGCGGCGCCACGGCCACCCTCTCCAAGATTGTCGGCTTCCGGCGCGCGATGGATCTGGTGCTGACCAACCGTTTCGTCGACGCGCAAGAGGCCGAACGCATCGGCCTCGTCACCCGCGCCGTGCCGGACGACCAGCTGGACGAGGCGGTCCTGACCGTCGCGCGCCAGCTCGCCGCCGGTGCGCCCCGCGCGCAGTCGGCTGCCAAGCGGATGATGTGGAACGGCCTCGCCCGAGGCTTCGAATCCGCCCTGCCGGACGAGGCCCGCGAAGTCGCCGCACTTTCGGGCACCGGCGACGCGATGGAGGGCCTCCAGGCCGTCATCGAAAAACGCCAGCCCGTCTTCAAAGGCCACTGACATGGACATGTCGAACCGTCTGCGCGGCCTCTCGGCCATGGTCACGGGCGGCGCCAAGGGCATCGGCGCGGCCATCGCCCGTCGCCTCGCCGCCGAAGGCGTGCGCGTCGCGATCTTCGACCGAAATCCCAATATCGCCGAACTTCTCGCCAGGGAATGCGGCAATGGCGCTTCGGTCGCTGCCGTCGATCTTACCGATTTCGCCCGGCTGCGCAGCCTGATCGCGGAACAGGGTCCGTTCGATATCGTGGTGAACAACGCCGGCGTCGACCAGCACGCCTTTTTCACCGAGACGACCGAGGACGACTGGCGGCGGCTTCTGTCGATCAACCTCGAAACCGTCTTCGCCGTCACCCACGCCACGCTTCCGCACATGCAGGCGTCGGGCTTCGGACGAATAGTCAACATCGGCTCCGAGGCCGGGCGGCTCGGCTCGCGCGGCGGGTCGGTCTATTCCGCCGCCAAGGGTGGCCTGATCGCCTTTACCAAATCCATCGCGATGGAAAACGCCCGCTACGGCATCACCGCCAACACCATCGTGCCCGGCCCGATCGACACGCCCTTGCTGCGCCGCGCGGTCGAAGAGGGTGGCGAAAAACTTCTCAAGGCGATGGAGAACGCAACCCTGGCCCGCCGCCTCGGTACGCCCGAAGAAGTTGCAGCCACCGTGGCCTTCATCGCCTCACGCGAAGCCGGCTACATCACGGGGGAAACCCTCGGCGTATCCGGCGGCATGGGCGTCGCCGCCGGATGACGGGCTGCTTTCACTGAAAAGTATGTTTGAACATACTACTTGGTTGCCGTAACCTCGCATTGATCGCTTTGGCCCTTCTTATGTCACGGAAGAGTCCTGCAGGCCGGCTAACATCTTGAAGGCACCGTCATGACCCCGAACCTCCGATCCACCGCGACCGCCGGGCTACTCGCGGGAAAGGTTGTCCTGGTGACCGGGGCCGCCTCGGGCATCGGGGCCGCCGCGGCCCGCGCGGCCGCGCACGAAGGGGCCAAAGTCGTCTTGGCCGACCGGAACGCCCCTGGCGTCGAAGAAATCGCAACCCATTTGGCCAAATCGGGCGCCGAGGTCCTAGCCGTCACCGTCGATGTATCGGACGCCCAGAGCGTCGCCGCCATGGTCGCCTCCGTCGCCAAAGCGTTCGGACGGCTCGATGCCGCCTTCAACAACGCCGGGATCGGCACGCTGGAAACCCGCGCCGTCGGCAACCGCGCCGGAGACCTCGAGGAAGACAGCTGGCGCCGGATGCTGGACGTCAACCTGACCGGTGTCTGGCTGTGCATGAAGCACGAGATCGCGGTCATGGCGCGCGGCGCCGCAATCGTGAACATGGCGTCCATCGCCGGCCTGATCGGCCTGCCGCGTGCCGCGCATTATACTGCCGCCAAACACGGCGTGGTCGGGCTGACCAAGGCCGCCGCCATCGACTACGCCGACCTCGGGATCCGGATCAACGCCATTTGCCCCGGCTTCGTCGAAACGCCGCTCACCGCGACCAGCAAAGCGGAAAAGCGCGCCGCGTCGGTCGCCAAAACGCCCATCGGGCGCTATGCCACCGCCGAGGAAATCGCCGCACAGGCCATCTGGCTGATGTCCGACCGCTCCGGCTATGTGACCGGGGCCGCCATCGCCGTCGACGGCGGCTATACGGCCGCTTGACGGATCAGACCGCCATCGCGGCCAGCCGTTCACGCAGCTCGGTCTTCAGCACCTTGCCGTAGTTGTTCTTTGGAAGGTCTTTCACAAAGACATAGCGTTTCGGCTTCTTGAACCGGGCGATCAACGCGGTGCAGGCGGCATCCAGCGCTGCCGTCTCCGGCGGCGTCGCCCCGCTCGCCACGACGAAGGCGACAACGATCTCGCCCCATTCCGGATCGGGCGCCCCGACAACCGAAACCTCGCTGACCTCCGGATGGGTCAACAGCGCCTCTTCCACCTCGCGCGGATAGATGTTCGACCCGCCCGAGATCACCAGATCCTTCGCCCGGTCGTGCAGGGTCAGATAACCATTCTCGTCCAGCTGTCCCAGATCGCCGGTCCACAGCCAACCGTCGCGCAGCGCCTTCGCATTGGCGTCGGGGTTGTCCAGATACCCCTGCATCACCTGCGGTCCGCGCACGGCAATCTCGCCGATCTGTCCCGGGGGCAGGGGCGTGCCGTCCTCGCCAAGAACGCGTACCTCGGCCACCGAATGCGCCTTGCCCACTGATGCCAGCCGACGAAGCCAGTCGGGATGGTCCGAATCCGCGATATCCTGCCGAGACAGCGCCGTGATCGTCATCGGCGCCTCGCCCTGGCCGTAAATCTGAACGAACTTCGGGCCGAATACCTTCAGCGCAGCCTGGATATCGGCCACATACATCGGCCCGCCGCCATAGACGATCGTCTTGATCCCGGCGCCATCCGCCCCCGACCGCTGCGCGAAATCAACCAGCCGCTTGACCATCGTGGGCGCGGCGAACATCGAGATATTCCCCAGCTCTGCCGCCAGTCCCATGATCTCGGCCGGATCGAATCCGCCGCTCTCGGGCACCACATGACGCGCGCCGCGTAGGACGTGGATAAAGTTGTACAGCCCCGCGCCATGCGACATCGGCGCGGCATAAAGCGCGGCATCCTCGCGCGCGACATCATCGACATCGGCCAGATAGGCCAGCGAGGCCGCCATCACATTGCCGCAGGTCAGAACCGCGCCCTTTGGCCGCCCGGTCGTGCCCGAGGTATAGAACAACCACGCCGCATCGCTTCCAGCCATGGGGCAGGGGGCCTCCAAACCAGGCGTCCCCTGCATCTCGGCAAAGGCTTCGGTCGCCGGATCAACACAGGGCAGGCCGCAGGCCTCGCTCAGCGCAGCATCGCCGGTAAAGACGAACTTGGTCGCCGAATGCTCCACGATCCAGCCGGCTTCCTTCGCGTGCAGCTTGCCATTGATCGGAACCGCCGTAGCACCAGCCCAGAGGATTCCGTAGAGGATGGGCAGGTAATCAACGGAATTCGGCAGGAAGATCGCGACCCGGTCGCCCGGGCCGATCCCCCGTGCGGCCAGCGCCGCGCCGATACCGGCAGCCCGTCGGGCGAAACCCGCGTAATCGGCGACCACACGCGCGCCACGAAACAGCGCCGGCGCCTCCGGAACCGATCGCGCGGTCCGGGCCAGCCACTCCGCCGGGTTCATCGCGCGCGTTCCAGGATCGAGCAGTAGTTCGCGACCCCCGATCCACCCATGTTGAAGACCAGACCCAGGTCCGTGTTCTCCGCCTGCATTTCGCCCGCTTCGCCGGTCAGCTGCCGCGCCGCCATGACATGCATCGACACGCCGGTTGCGCCCACCGGATGGCCCTTGGCCTTCAGCCCGCCCGACAGGTTCACCGGCAGCGCACCGCCCTTCAGCACCGTGCCCTCGGCCACCGCCTCGGCGCCCTTGCCCTTGGGTTTCAGCCCCATCGCCTCGTAGATCATCAGCTCGGCAATAGTGAAGCAGTCGTGCACCTCGGCAAAGCCGATATCGCCCGAGCCTGCGCCAGAGCCTTCAAAAGCCCGCTCGAAGGCCATGCGCGCGCCGGTCAGCTCGGTCATGTCCCGCCGCGACATCGGCATGAAATCGTTGACCTGCGCCGATGCGCGGAAAGTGACGGCACGCTTGAAATCCGCCGCCAGCTCAGGTGCAACGATCACCAGCGCGGCCGCGCCGTCCGAGATCAGAGAACAGTCGGTCATCCGCAGCGGCGCCGCGATCAGCGGGTTCTTGTCCGACACGGTATTGCAGAATTCGAACGACACCTGCTTCTGCATATGCGCCAGAGGGTTCGACAGGGCATTGGCATGGTTCTTCTCGGCGATCCGCGCCAGCGTCGCCGACTGGTCGCCGAACTGCTGGAAATACTGCCCGGCGATCCGCCCGAAGATCTGGGGAAAGCTGACCCCGGCCTCTTCCTTCTGATAGGACGCGCCCGACAGCGCCTTGGTCACGCCGGCGGTGTCCAGCTCGGTCATCTTCTCGACGCCGATCACCAGCGCGATCCGCGCCGATCCGCTGCGCACCGCCTCCAGCGCCGAATAGACCGCCGCCGATCCCGAGGCGCAGGCGTTCTCGCAGCGCGTGGCCGGCGTGAACCGCAGGTCGTCGTCCGCCCCCAACACCAGCGACGAGGCAAAACCGTCAGGCACCATGCCCGAGTTGAAATGACCCAGCCAGATGCCATCCACATCCGCCGCCGGCACCCCGGCGTCATCCAGCGCCGCGCGCGCCGCGGCGACGATCAGGTCCTCAAGGCTCTGGTCCCGAAGCGCACCGAATTTCGTGTGGCCCCATCCGACGATACATGGTTGCATGACATCCTCCTCGATGCAGACCGCCATCATAGGGATTCGCGGCCCAGCTGGACATTACGCAATGTTACCTAATCCCGGCGGCTGGATATGACCGCCATCGACCTAAACACCGAGATATTCGAGAATGCGCCCATCGGACTGCTCTATTCCGAAGACCGTGTCGTCCGCCGCGGCAACCGGCGCTTTGCGGCGATCTTCGGCTACGGCCCGGACGAGCTCGACGGCCAGTCGCTCGCCATGCTCTATCCCTCGCTGGACGATTTCGACCACACCGGCCAGCACTGGATCCGCGAACTCGGCGCGCATGGCATCTATTCCGACGAACGCATCATGCGCCGCAAGTCAGGAGAGCTGTTCTGGTGCCGCGTCCGGGGGCAGGCGCTCGATTCCGAACAACCGCTTGCCCGGGCCGTCTGGTCCTTCGCCGACCTGTCGTCCGAACGTCCGGTCCTCGCCCTCTCGCGACGCGAGCGGCAGGTCGGGATGCTTCTCGTCGAGGGTCTCACCGCAAAGGAAATCGCCCGCCGACTCGATATCTCGCCACGCACCGTCCACGTCCACAAGAACCGCCTGATGACGCGGTTCGGCGTGCGCAATTCGCTCGAACTGGTGCGCTGCCTGGCCTCGGTCCCGCATTAGGATCCGGGCGCAAAGGATCAGACGCGCACCAGCGCCTTCCCGAAATTGCGACCCTGCAGCATGTCGATGAAGGCGGAAGGCGCGTTTTCTATCCCATCGGTGATGGTTTCCCGCGTGCGGAAGGCGCCTTTGGCCAGCAGGGCCGACACCTCCGCGATGAACGACGGCCTCAGCTCCAGGTGATCGCGCAGCAGAAACCCCCTGACCGTCAGTCGCCGCGCCAAGGCCAATTGCCACGACGGGCCACCTATCGCGCCCTCGGCGTTATACTCGGAAATCAGCCCGCAGATTGCGATCCGGCCAAAGGGGTTCATCAGCCGCCAGATGGCATCCCGCACCGGGCCGCCGACGTTCTCGAAATCCAGGTCGATCCCATCGGGACAGGCCTCGGCCAACCGCTCGGCAAAGGACGGATCGCGATGATCGACGCAGATGTCGTATCCGAACTCCGACACCGCCGCCGCACATTTCTCGGCGCCCCCGGCAACCCCGATCACCCGGCACCCCATGGCCTTCGCGATTTGCCCCGCCACATGGCCGACCGCCCCCGTTGCGGCGGAAATCACGATTGTCTCGCCCGCCTGCGCCTTGAGGATCTCTTTGACGCCGACATAACCGGTCATGCCCGACACCCCGAGACAGCCCAGCCAATAGCTCTCCGGTGCGATCTGCGGGTCGAACACCCAGGCCTTTTCCCCGTTCGAAATCGTATGACTCTCCCACGCGCCCTCTAGCGCAACGTGATCGCCTTCGGCAAAACCCGGATGGCGCGACTGCACAACCCGACCCACCGTCTGCCCATACGGAGGGGTGCCCAGCGGGGTAGGGGCGGCATAGCTGTCTCCGGTCCCCATCCGGATCCGGGCCGCAGGCTGCAACCCGATGAAACTGTTGGCGACGAGGAACTCGCCTTCTTCCAACGCACGTATCGGAGAGGCCTCGAGCGCGAAGTCCGTCAGTCGGGGCAGCCCGTCGGGACGCTGCTTCAGGATGATATGGCGGTTCTGCATGGGCGCTCTTCCCTCAGGTCAGTCGTGAAAGGTCGTGAAACTGTCCACATCAGCGCGGTCGGTCTGTAGCTTCGCCAACGGATCGTCCTCGTCGGCAAACCCCACCGACATGCCCGCCACCAGGACATTGGCCTCCGGCTCGCCCAGAATTGGCCGCACAACATGGCTGACCGTCGACCAGACCGCTTGAGGACAGCTCGACAGCCCGCGATCCCGGCACAACAGCATCACGTTCTGCAGGAACAGACCCAGGTCCGTCCACTGCGACGGCTCCATCCGCGGTTCCAGGAAAAAGAACAGCCCGACCGGAGCGCCGAAGAATCCGTAGTTGAGCCGTGCCATGTGGTCGGTTCCCTCTGCGGTTCGCCCGGTCTCGCCCAGGGCCTGAAATCGCAGCGTGCCGGCATCGCGGCGCCGGGTGCGATAAGGCTCCCACAGGCCGGGTGGATAGACAGGGAAGGGGTTCCGCGTCTCTCCGGCTTCATGCGCCCTCAGCGCCGCGGCAACGATCCGGGCACGCGTCTCGCCGGTTACGACATGAACCCGCCAGGGTTGAAGGTTGCCACCGGAAGCGGACAGCCGGGCATGATCCAGGATGTCACGCACCCATTCGGCCGGCACCGTCCGATCCGTAAAGGCGCGCACCGAACGCCGGCTCTTGATTGCCTCTGTCAGTTCCATATGTCGCGGTTCAGCGTGATGCGCAGCACACCCCGGCTGTCCTGTGCGATGAGGACCTCTGGCATGATCGGTTCCTTCTACGCGTAATTAGGTCCAGGCGATCCGCGTCCCGCCCTTCACACCGGTTGGCCGCAGGTTAAGTAGTATGGTAGTCGTGTCAATAGGTCTATATTTCTTTGGATTGTCGGGTAGCCCAGCCGGGAAGGGGAGTTGTCGCAAGCCAGATTAGAATGTGCCCCGGCGGAAATAAAAAGGCGCATAATGAGAATTATGTTATTACACTTGCCGCCCTCTGCGCCTGAAGGTTGCCCAGTCTTTCCCCATGCGAACAAATGCCGTCGGGCTGTCACAGAATTTTTGTGGACAAAGCTTTTCAGCCAAATATAGTACCCGTACGTATGGTACACTAATTAGCGCAAGTTGGGACTGCATTGAGATCAAATCAACGACTTTGCCCATGCCGTCGTGGTCGGTTCCCGGTTCGGATCGGCGCCCTTGCGCCCATACGCCAAGAAAATACTCGGAAAGTTGGAATATGCCTCTGATGCCTGCCCGCCCAAGGGATGCCGCGCTGATCGATCTTCGCACCAAAGGAATACCTGGCGGAACGGTCCCCTTCGCGATCGAGGACATCGATTCCCAGAACTGGAATGTTCTGGACGAGGACATGCCGCTGCCGCTGGCCATCCTCAAGGACTCGAATCTGCGCCACAACAATCTCTGGATGCAGAAGTTCCTTCAGGCGAGCGGCGCAATGATCGCACCGCACGGCAAGACAACGATGAGCCCCGAGCTCTTCGACATGCAGCTGGATGCCGGCGCATGGGGCATCACACTGGCCACGCCGCACCAGGTTCAGGTTGCCCGCAGTTTCGGCCACAAGCGCATTCTTCTTGCCAATCAGCTGGTTGGCAAGGCGGCGATCCGCTACGTGGTGAACGAACTCAACGCAGACCCGGACTTTGAATTCTACTGCCTCGTCGATTCCAGCGCCAACGTCGACAAGCTGGCCGCCGCCGTGCGTGACGCCGGATCGCAGCGCCCGATGACCGTCATGGTCGAACGCGGCTATCTCGGCGGACGCACCGGGTGCCGCACGCACGAACAGGCGATGGAAGTCGCGCGCGCCGTCAAGGCAACGCAGGGTGCGCTGGTTCTGGCGGGAATCGAGTGTTTCGAAGGTCTCATCCATTCCTTCGATCCCAAGGAATACCGCCGCAAGGTCAGCGCCATCCTGGACGATACGGTCGCCCTTGCCCGTCAGTGCGAGGCCGAGGGACTGTTCGGAACCGACAGGATCATCCTCAGCGCCGGCGGCTCGCAATATTACGACATCGTCGCCGATGCCTTCGCCAACGCTGGCCTGGCAACCCCGACACAGGTCATTCTGCGCAGCGGCTGCTACCTGACCCATGACTCGGTCCTCTATACCTTCGCCTTCGAGCAGCTCCGCGACCGCAACCCCGAGCTCGCGGCCATGGATGGCGGCCTGAGGAATGCGATCGAAGTCTGGGCCTACGTGCAATCCCGGCCCGAGCCCGGGAAGGCCATCGTTGCCTTCGGCAAGCGTGACGCCTCCCACGATCAACTGCCGGTGCTGCTGTCCTGGTATCGCCCCGAGTCCGACATGACTGGCCCCGAACCTCTGCGCGAGGGCCACAAGGTTACCGGCATGAACGACCAGCATTGCCACATGGAGATACCCGAATCCTCGCCTCTGGCGGTGGGCGACATGGTCGCCTTTGGCATCAGCCATCCCTGCCTGACCTTCGACAAGTGGCGCACTTTGTTCGTCGTCGATGAAGCGTACAGGGTCACTTCGGCTGTACGAACTTATTTCTGAACGATTGGAGAGCTTTATGTCACGAGGCACGGCACAGATATCCGACCGCGGCTTTGAATACATACCCTACGAATTCCAGTATTCCCTCGGCATTGCCGCCCTGCCCGGCCATGCGGTGCACCGTGTCTGGTTTCCCGCTGAAATGCCTCTAGAAAAAGGCTTCGCCTGGATCGAGGCCCACCTCAAGCGACTGGGCCTGCCGACAACCGCATTCGCCGCCTGCGAGCTGCGGTCCAAAGCCCCCTATACGCCCGAAGAGTTTCGCGCCTTCAACGAGGCCTACGCGGCCACGCTGCGGCGTTGGGGCTGTTTCGACGGTGACAGCAACCCGGTCGCCCGCAGCAACGTCTGCCCCGAACTCAACGGGCCGGAAGACACCTGCCTGCATGCCTTCTGCTACGTCGCCCCGACCCAATGCCAGGGACCGCGGACCTTCGTCATCGCAGGCGGCGCCGAAACGCTCGACTCCGGTACAACCCCTCAGGAACGCATCGTCGCCTTCAATGACGTATCGCCCGCCGGTCTGGCGCTGAAGACTGCCCAGACGATCAGCGCCATCTCGGACCGCCTTGACGCCTTCAAACTGGGCTGGGCCGATTGCGGCACGGTCCAGACCTATACGGTGCACGAAACACCCGTCGCCACACTCTCCAGGCTTGCCGCGATGGGCGGAGGACGTGCGGGCTTCTCATGGCAATACTGCCGGCCCCCGGTCCGCTACGTCGAATACGAAATGGACTGCCGCCGCGTGGCCACCGACACGATGGCTCAAAACTTCTGAACAGACGTGACCAACCGTCGATTTATCAACTGGTTCGACAAGGGAGACCAAGAAATGAAAACTATGACGAAACTGATGCTGGCAACGGCGCTGTCCCTGGCACCGGCCCTTGCCCTCGCCGACAAGGCGAATGACACCGCCACCTTGCTCTTCACCAAAGAGCTCGACAATGCCAACCTCTATTACACCACCGCGCGCGAAGGCACGGTTGTGGGCTACTCTGCCTTCGACACGCTGATGTACCGCGACCCGGCAACGGGCGACTACCTGCCCTGCCTGGCCACCGAATGGGAATGGGTGGACGACAAGACGCTCAAGCTCAAGCTGCGCGAAGGCGTGACCTTCCACAACGGCGAGGCATTCAATGCCGATGACGTCGTCTATACCATCAACACGATGCTCGACCCGGCCCAGGGCATCAAGAACAAGGGGCTGGTCTCCTTCATCGACCACGCCGAAAAGATCGACGACTTCACGGTCGTCCTGCATCTGCCGGCCCCCTACCCCGCAGCCTTCGAATACCTCGCCGGCAATACGGTGATCTATCCCAACGAATATTACGCCGAGGTCGGGGCACAGGGCTTCTCCATGAAACCGGTCGGCACCGGTCCCTACATGTTCACCGAAATCGTCCCCGGACAGAGCTTCACGCTGGAACGCTTTGACGGCTATTTCAAGGACAGCCCCAAATCGGCCGCGAAGATCAAAACGATCCACGTCCGAACGATCCCCGACGTGAATACCCAGATCGCCGAGCTGATGAGCGGCGGCGCGGATTTCATCTGGCAGGTTCCGACCGATCAGGCGGAAAAGCTCGCCTCGCGCAGCGGTCTGAACGTTATTTCCGAAACCACGATGCGGATCGGCTACATCACGATGGACGCGGCCAACCGGACGGGCAACAGCCCCTTCACCGATCCGCTGGTCCGCAAGGCGGTGAACCACGCGATCAACCGCGACGCCATCGCCAAGGCGCTGCTGGGCGAGAAAGCACAGGTGATCAACAGCGCCTGCTTCCCGACCCAGCTCGGATGCGAACAGGACGTGACGACCTACGACTATGATCCGGCCAAGGCGAAAGAGCTGCTCGCCGAAGCGGGACATGCCGACGGCCTCACCGTCGAGTTCTACGCCTATCGCGATCGCCAGCTGGCCGAGGCGATGGCCGGAATGCTGGCCGAGGTCGGGATCACCGCCAACATCAACATGATGCAATACTCGGCGCTCAGCGACAAAATCTCCTCCGGCGAAGTCGGCATGGCCTTCATGACCTGGGGGTCGGGTTCGATCAACGACGTGGCCGCAAGCACCGCACGCTTCTTCACCAACAGTGCCTGGGATCAGTCTCATGACCAGGAGGTTGCAGACTGGGTGAACACGGGCAGCACCGTGGTCGACGTGGCCGAGCGCAAGGAGAACTACTCCAAGGCCCTCAAGAAGATCGCCGACGAGGCCTATTGGGTTCCGCTGTGGACCTATCCCACCAACTATGTCATCAGCGCGGATCTCGACTTCGTTCCGACAGCCGATGAAGTCGTCCGCTTCTTCGACATGAGCTGGAAATAAGGATCGTGCACCGGGGCTTGTCCCCGGTGCCCCCAACCGGGGGTCAGTCATCGTGCTGAGATATTTCGTTTCGAAACTGGGCCTGGCGCTGCTCGTCGCGCTCACCGTGTCATCGATCAGCTTCCTGCTGGTCTTCGCCGCGGGCGACCCCGCGATTGCCATTGCGGGTGAAAACGCGACAGCGGAAGACGTTCAGGCCGTCCGCGAATTCTATGGCTACGACCGGCCGCTTGTCGTGCAATACGGCAGCTGGCTGTGGGGGGTCCTGCACGGTGACTTCGGTGTCAGCACCTACTTCAACCAACCCGTCTCCAGCCTGATCGGACCACGGCTGGCCGTGACAATGACCCTCGGCTTCCTGTCCATCGCACTGGCGCTGGCGATCTCCATCCCGCTGGGCGTGCTGGCCGCGATGCGGCCGAACTCGGCCCTAGACCGGATCGCCCTGTCAATCGCCGTTTTCGGGCAGGCCATCCCCAACTTCTGGATGGGCCTGCTGCTCATCATGTTCTTCTCGATCCATCTAGGCATCCTCCCCGCCTCCGGCACCGACAGCTGGAAAAGCTTCGTGATGCCGATGATCGTGCTCGGCACCTCTGCGACCCCCGCAATCATGCGCCTGACCCGCACCGGCATGATCGAGGTTCTGGGCTCCGACTATGTGCGCACCGCGCGGGCCAAAGGCCTGCCTCAGCGCAAGATCCTGTTCAAGCACGCGCTGCGCAACGCGGTGATTCCGGTTGTCAGCCTCGCTGCGGTCCAGCTCGGCTTTCTGCTCGGCGGATCGGTCGTCGTCGAATCCGTCTTTGCGCTCAACGGCGCCGGCTATGCGGCATGGCAATCCATCTCGCGCAACGACCTGCCGACCATGCAGGCGCTGATCCTGATTTTCTCGATGTTCTACATCTTCTTCAATCTGCTGGCAGACGTTCTGAACGCCTGGCTCGATCCGCGCCTCAGGGGGAACTGAAGTGGCCGAAAACACAGCCTCCCCCGCCAAGCCCCGCGATCAGTCGCCACGCGCGCGGATGCTGCGCCGCGCCCGCAGCCATACAGGCTTCCTGATCTCCTCGGCCATTCTTATCCTCGTGGTCCTGATCGCGATCCTCGCGCCGCTCGCCCCGCACGATCCCTACAAGCAGGACCTGCTGGCCCGCACCGTGCCCCCCGTCTTCCTCGGCGGCTCGTGGGAGCACATACTCGGAACCGACGCCCTGGGCCGGGATTTCCTCAGCCGCCTGATGTACGGCGCGCGCATCTCGCTCTCGATCGGGCTGGTCGCCGTGGCGATCTCCGCGGTGATCGGCACGACGCTCGGCATCCTCGCCGGTTTCTTTGGCGGGCGCGTCGACAGGGTCGTCCTGTTCATCATCAACGTCCGGCTCGCCCTGCCCGGCATCCTGATCATGCTGGCCGTCGTCTCCTTGTTCGGCGGCTCGCTCATGACCGTCATGATCGTCATGGGCCTTCTGCTCTGGGATCGGTTCGCTGTCGTGCTGCGCAGCGCCACCCGCCAGGTGCGGAGCATGGAATATATCGCCGCCGCCGAGGTCCAGGGCGCCAGCACCCTGCAACTTCTGGTCAAGGACATCCTGCCCAATATCGCCAACCATCTGATTGTCATCGCAACCGTCGAACTGGCCCATGCCATCATCCTCGAAGCCGCGCTGTCCTTCCTCGGGCTGGGCGTTCAGCCTCCGACCCCGTCCTGGGGCCTGATGATTTCCGAGGGAAAGGAAATGCTGCTCTTCGACAGCTGGCTGATCACCATCCCAGGCATCGCGCTGATGATCCTCGTTCTGGCAATCAACATGTTCGGCGACGGCCTGCGCGACATCACCGAGCCGGAGGGAAGAAACTGATGACCGCTCCCGTTCTGTCGATCCGCAACCTGACCGTCGACCTCCCCGAAGGCGGCGACCGGCCCCATGCCGTTCAGGGGCTCACCTTCGATATCCTGCCCAACGAGACCGTCTGCGTCGTCGGCGAAAGCGGCTCGGGCAAGTCGATCACCTCCTTCACCGCGATGGGGCTTTTGCCCCGCGCGCTGAAGGTGTCCTCGGGCGAGGTGATCTTCGAAGGCCGCGACCTCCTGACCCTGAAGGAAGAAGAACACATGCGCCTGCGCGGCAAGCGGATGGCGATGATCTTCCAGGAACCGATGACGGCACTGAACCCCTGCTACACCGTCGGCAACCAGATCGAAGAGGTCTTCCAGGCCCACAGCCGCCTGACGCGCGCCGAAATGGGCGAACGCACGCTCGACCTGTTGAACGAGGTCAAGCTGCCCTCGCCAAAACGCATCTATCACAGCTTCCCGCATCAGCTTTCAGGCGGCCAGCGCCAAAGGATCGTCATCGCCATCGCGCTCGCCATGGACCCTGCGCTTCTGATCGCGGACGAGCCCACAACCGCGCTCGACGTGACCACCCAGGCGCAGATCCTCGACCTGATGAACGAGCTGAAACAGCGTCACAAGGCGGGCATCATGTTCGTGACCCACGACTTCGACGTGGTGGCCGAGGTGGCCGACCGGGTCATCGTCATGCGCCGCGGCGAAATCGTGGAACAAGGCACCGCAAGCGAGGTGCTGAACGCCCCCCGCCACAGCTACACCCGGCAGCTGATCGACGCCGTGCCCCGCCGCACCCGCACCGCCCCGACACATGAGGCGGGCCGCGAGGTCGCGCTGGACGTGCGCGGCCTGTCAAAAACCTATCACATCGGCGCCACCATGCTGGGCGAGGCGCAGACCATCCACGCCGTCAAGCCGCTCGACCTGACCGTCTACCGGGGCGAGACGCTGGGCATCGTCGGCGAAAGCGGCTCGGGCAAATCGACGCTGGTCAAATGCCTCATGCGCCTGACCGACCCGACGACCGGCCAGATCCTGATCGACGGCACCGATGTCGCCGCCAGCAGCCGGGGCGCGCTGCGGGCCTCGCGCAAGGACATGCAGATCGTCTTCCAGGATCCCTACGGCTCCCTCAACCCGCGCCGCACGGTGGGCGACCAGATGGTCCAGGGCCCGCTCAACTTCGGCGCCCGCCGCGCCGATGCCACCAAACGCGCGATGGAACTGCTCCAGATCGTCCGCCTCGGCGAAGAGGCCTTCTGGCGCTATCCCTCGCAGTTCTCTGGCGGCCAGCGCCAACGCATCTGCATCGCCCGGGCATTGATGCTCGACCCGAAGATCCTGATCGCCGACGAAGCCGTATCGGCGCTCGATGTGTCCGTGCAGAAGGAAGTGCTGGACCTGCTGCGCGACATCCGCCGGCGCATGAACCTGACGATGCTCTTCATCACCCACGATCTGCGCGTCGCCGCACAAGTCAGCGACAAGCTGATCGTGATGAGCGAGGGCGAAGTCGTGGAACGCGGCAGCGTCGCCGAGGTCTTCGGCAACCCCACCCACCCCTACACCCGCAAACTGATCGACGCGATGCCGGGCCAGACATGGGAAGTGCCTGACATGGCCACCCTCGGCCCTGCCTCGGATCTCTGAACGAACCCAAAGGGAAACCGCCCATATGACAAGCCAGAGCCACGAACCCGCCGACCTTTCCGCCGTCGAGGCACGCCGCCTGATCGGGCTGAAACAGCTGTCGCCGGTGGAACTGGCCGAAAGCTGCATCCGCCGCGTCGAACGCGTGAACCCGGCCGTCAACGCCCTCGTCGCCCACGATTTCGACCGCACGATGGACGCGGCCCGCCAGGCCGAGGCACAGGTGACCTCGGGCGGCCCGCTCGGCGCGCTCCACGGCCTGCCGTTCGGCGTCAAGGATCAGGCCGATGCCGCCGGCCTTCCCACCACCTTCGGCTCGCGCCTGATGGCCGACAACATCGCCACCACCGACAGCCTGATCGTCGCCAACATGCGCAGCGCCGGAGCGGTCCTGCTGGGCAAGACCAACATGCCGGAATTCGGACTGGGCGGGAACACCCGGAACGAGGTCTACGGCGTCACCGCCAACCCCTACGATCTCACCAAGACCTGCGCGGGCTCGTCCGGCGGATCCGGCGTCGCGCTGGCCACCGGCATGGCGCCGCTCTGCACCGGCACCGACACCGGCGGCAGCCTGCGCAATCCGGCGGCCTATAACGGTGTCGTCGGGTTCAGAACCACGCCCGGCGTGGTGCCCGATCCCAAACGCGTGCTCGGTCTGATCCCGATGAGTCTGGCCGGCCCGATGGCCCGCGACGTGGCGGATGCCGCGCTCATGCTCTCGGTGATCTCTCGCCCTGATCTCGGCGATCCCTTCTCGACCCTGCAAAGCGGCGACCGCTTCGCCGCGCCACAACCGGCCGATCTGTCGTCGCTGCGCATCGCCGTGACCGAGGACTTCGGCTTTGCCATCACCGAAGGCATCGTGCGCCGCGCCTTCCAGAAACGCGCCAGCGCGATTGCCCCCCTCTGCGGCACCGCCGAAACCGCCAGCCCCGATTGCACCGGCGCCGACAGACTCTTCGCCCTCCTGCGCTCGATGGTGATGATGAACGCCGGCTTCCGGCGCTTCGCGAATACACCCGGCGCCCTTGGGCCCAATACACTCGCCAATATCGCCGAGGCGCGCAGCTATTCTGCGGCCGACTACACCGGCGCCCTGGCCAGCCAGACCGCCTACATGGCGCAATGGAAAACCTTCTTCGACAGCTGGGACTACCTGATTTCGCCCGCTGTCTCCGTCTCCCCCCGCCCCTGGCGCGAACTCTATCCTGCCGTGGTCGATGGCCAGACGCTCGACAGCTACTATCAATGGCTCTCGCTCGCCTATGCCTCGACCATCGCGGGGCATCCGTCGATCACGATCCCCATGGGCCTTGACGAAACCGGGATGCCCTTCGGCCTCCAGATCATCGGGCGGCGCCATGACGATCTGGGAGTCCTGCGCGTTGCCGCCGCGCTGGAAACACAGTTCGCCGGCAATCCCGACCTCTCGCGGCCCGGCGTGGACCTCGAAGCGCTGGCCGCAGCCAGACCCCTGTCCGAGGACGAAAACTTTTACGGCTTCGGCTAGGTCTTTCCCGCCGGCTCGTCCGGGGGCCACTCCAGGTCGCCCCCGTCGATGATCCGTTTGATCATCCCGACAATGCGCGCGCGTTCCTCAGGGCTGAACGGCGAAAACCCGATCAGTTCCATGAACCACAGGCCTTCGGTGGCAAGGTGCACCAGCGCCGCCCGCTCGAACCCGACGCCCTGCTCGATGCTGTCAAAGCGCTCGCGGTAATACTGCCGGCCCGAGGTCACATCCCAAAGCCCCGACACCATCATCCGCGCACTGATATGATCCGAGTTCGACCGGTTCTCGAGCGACGCCAGCGCATAGCTCTTCAAGGCGCGATTGCTGCTTTCCGGCAATTGGTCATAGACCTCCTGCCAGGCCTCCCGATAGCGGGCGCTCAACTGACGGCGCACGTCGTCGATCAGCCGCTCCTTGCTCGGAAAGTGGTAGATCAGCCCACCTTTGGACAGACCGGTGGCCTTCGACAGCTCGTCATAAGTCAGGCCCGAGGCGCCCTTTTCGGCAAACAGCTCCAGCGCTATATCCAGCACGCGCTGCTTGGCCGAAGGACGTCCTCGTTTGGCTGTTGTCTTCTCCAGGGTCATCGGCCAGCTGTTTCCAGTCAGATGAGCAAGACGGCGAAACGGGTATTCACGCCAGACACGGGCGGCGGACCGATCTCAGGCATTGCTGCGCCACTCCGCCACGGCCATGCCCGCTCCCTTTGCCATGAAGTAGGCATCGCTCGCAACGGTCGTGAACAGAAACCCCCTATCGACCATCTTCCGGGCGTAGCCGGCAGAAAGACAGTGGATGCCGGCAAATTGTCCCCGCGCAGCGGTCGCCTTGGCAATTTTGTCCAGCGTGGACATGAACGCCGGCTCTTCCCGGTCAAAGCGCGCATCCAGGCCCATCGACAACGACAGATCGCTCGGCCCCACATAACACCCGTTCACCCCCGACACGTCCAGAATCGCATCCAGATTCTCCAGCGCCTCGACCGTCTCGATCATCGGGATCGCCAGGACCTCGTCATTGGCAAAGGTATGATAGGGCGCGTCAGCAGTGCCAAAGGCCGCCGCCCGGTTCGGCCCGAAGGACCGCTTGCCTGCAGGACCGTACCGGCAGGCCGCCACGAACTGTCGCGCGTCCTCGGCCGTATTCACCATCGGACAGATCACCCCCCACGCACCGGCATCCAGCACCTGCCCGATCAGGCCGCCGTCGTTCTGCGGGACCCGCACCAGCGCCGGAATGCCCGAGGCGGCGATTCCCTGCATGCAGGCGACAGCGCTCATGAAGTCGTGGACCCCATGCTGCATGTCGACGGTCAGGCTGTCCCACCCGACCCGCGCCATGGTCTCGGCGGCCATGGCGGAAGGCAGGCTGAGCCAGCCGTTAAGACAGGGCGTTCCTTGGCGAAGCTTTGCGGCCAGGCTGTTTTTCATATCTTGCGTTCCAGGATGATCTCCTGAATTAAAATACCATACGTTCGGTTAAGTCAAATGCCGAAACGCCTGCTAGTTTCAGTTCCTTCAGGCCCCCAATCGCAGTCTCGGCGCGGACTCGAGCGCGTGATTGTATTCCGCGACCAGTCGGTCGCACAGCTCGGCCGCCGGCAGCACATCCCCGACGCCCCCAACCCCCTGCCCCGCCGACAGGATGGTCTTCCAGGCCTTGATCTCGGTGCCCGTTCCAAGGTTCAGCTTGCCGGGCGCCGTCATCGTGTCCGGGTCCAGCCCCGCTGCGACGAAACTCGGGCGCAGGAAGTTGCCATGCACACCGCTGACGGCCGGCGTATAGATGATGTCATCCGCCCGCGCCTCCACCACCATCGCCTTGTGGCCGGCGGGCGCGAGGCTTTCCTGCGTCGCGATGAACCGCGTTCCCATGTAGGCGAAATCAGCCCCCAGAAGACGCGCCGCCGCGACCTGTGCGCCGTTCGACATCACGCCGCCCAGAATAATCGTGCCGTCGAACATCGCCCGCAGTTCCGACAGAAAGGCAAAGGCGCTCAGCTCGCCGGCATGGCCCCCTGCACCGGAACAGACGGCAATGATCCCGTCGACCCCCGACTCCGCCGCCTTGCGCGCGTGGCGCAGGTTGATCACGTCGTGAAAGACCAGCCCGCCATAGGAATGCACCGTCTCGATCACCTCCGGCACGATCCCCAGCGAGGTGATCACGATCGGCACCCGCTGCGCCGCGGTGATCGCGAGATCTGCCTCGAGCCGCGTGTTCGAGCGGTGGACGACAAGGTTCACGGCAAAGGGCGCATCGGCCCGTCCCATCCCGCTCAGACGGTCGCGGATCTCCGACAACCAGTCGGAGTAGCCCTCGCTCGTCCGCTGGTTCAGCGCCGGAAAGCTGCCGATCAGCCCCGACCGGCAGGTTTCGACCACAAGATCGGGGCAAGACACCAGGAACATCGGGGCGGCAATGATGGGCGCGCGCAGGTGGTTTTCGAATGGGATTGTCATGGCCAAGTTTTAGTGAACCTCACTCATCAGCGTCTCAAATCCGTGCCATCTTCCCGGAATTCACGCAAGGTCTAATATCCACAGACGTTGGCCCCTTCTCCTAATGAATAATGCTCTCTTGCAATCTGACGCTTTGCCCGTTGACGCCTCCCATAGTCTTCCTGTCAAATGACGATAACTCACTACCTGACCCAGCAGCGGAGACTCCCTTGCCCGAAATCACCCCCGCAACTCTGGAGCGCGACGGCTGGGTCCGCAATGATGACATCTCGGACTTCACCCGCCATGTCGGCCCCACCTGGCGCAAGGACGATGGCCCCGGCCGTCGCCGCGTCGGGTTTATCGTCGACACCAAGCACGACAACTCCCACGCCCGCGCGCATGGCGGGATGATCATGTCGCTCTGCGACGACGGCATGGGCACAACCGCCGCCCGCGCCCGGCCCGGGGAACAACTCTTCACCGTCTCCTTCGAATGCCAGTTCATCAGCGGCGCCGAAAAGGGAGAGTTCGTGGTCGCGCATTGCGAGGTCATGCGCGCCACCGGATCGCTCATGTTCATGCGCGGCGAATGCCGGGTCGGCGACCGTCTGGTCGCGACCTGCTCGGGCATCTGGAAGGTGCTGGGCAAGCGCCGGACGGCCGGAGAGGCGGCATGATCACCGATCCCGCGCTCGCGCCTACCCGCTTTCTGGATTCAGACACGCCTGCCCTGCGCGATTTCGCGCTGGAGTCCGCCGGCAAGGGCAGCGATCGCGACCGGGCGGTCCGGCTCTATCGCGCGGTCCGGGACGGCATCCGCTATGATCCCTACAGCTTCCGCGTCAATCCCAGGATCTTCGTCGCCTCGCACTGTCTGACCGCGCCCTCGGCCTTCTGTGTGCCCAAGGCCATACTCCTGTCCGCGGCGGCCCGCGCGGCGGGCATTCCGGCGCGCGTCGGTTTCGCCGATGTGCGCAACCACCTCAGTTCGCCCAAGCTGTCGGCGATGATGGGCAGCGACGTGTTCCGCTGGCACGGCTACAGCCTGCTGCAGATTGACGGCAAATGGGTCAAGGCGACACCCGCCTTTGACATCGGCCTCTGCGACCGGTTTGGGGTGCACCCGCTCGACTTCGACGGCACCGAAGATTCGATCTATCACCCCTATGACACTGCCGGCCGCCGGCACATGGAATATGTGAGCGAGGTCGGAGTCTTCGACGAGTTCCCCTTCGACCGCTTCGCGGCTGACATGCGCCGCCATTACCCGGCCATGCTGGCCAGGCTGGAAGAGCTCGACCGCACCAACGCCCGGGCCGAGGACAGCGCCTTTTCCGGCACGGCCTGAACTCAGGTCGTGGTCACCGCCGTCAGCAACGCGTGCACCAGCGCGACCGCGCCCGAGATCGGCTGCAACCGGCTGGCGGCATCGGAATCGACGAACAACGCCACTTGGGCGCAGCGGGCCAGAGGACTCTCAGCCGTGTCGGTGATCGCCAGAATCCGGCGGCCCGAGACATGGGCGTCCATCACCGCATCCACCACCGGCTTCGAATAGGGCGGAAAGGCGATGGCGGCCAGAACGTCGTCATGCCCGATGGTAGAGGTCTGCGGCCCCGCCATGCCTCCGGCGAAATCCAGCAGGCTGCACGCCCGCTCGCCCCGCATCAGCCCGTACAGCAGATAGTCGGCAATCGGCCGTGACCGGCGCAGCCCGGCGACATAGACGTGCCGTGCGCTCCTCAGCATCTCGACCGCCCGCGCGAGCGCCGCGATATCGCAGGTCTCGGTCAGCCGGGTCAGCGCCGCCGCATGGGCGCGGGCCGTTTCCTCAAGGATCGTCCGGATATCCTGGGGCGACGCGGTTTCGCTGCGAAACATCACTTCGTCCCGCACCGTTGCCGCC
This sequence comes from Seohaeicola nanhaiensis, assembly GCF_042654245.1. Classification (NCBI taxonomy): domain Bacteria; kingdom Pseudomonadati; phylum Pseudomonadota; class Alphaproteobacteria; order Rhodobacterales; family Roseobacteraceae; genus Seohaeicola; species Seohaeicola nanhaiensis. The sequence continues at coordinate 199,478 of NZ_JBHSGI010000031.1, read as the reverse complement.
CCTTCGATCAGGCGCTGGCGGAACACCCGCTGGAGGTCCGAGAACCCGGAATAGCCGAATTCCTTCGCGAACCGGATCAATGTCGAAGGCTGTATTCCCAGCGCCTCGGCGATCACCGGCGTGGTGTTCAGGGCAAAGCTGTTCGGCTCGTCCAGCGAGGCACGCGCGATTCGCTGAAGGTGTGGCGACAGGCCGGGAAACCGGTCGCGAATGCGCTGCCGCAGCGCATCGAAGGTCTCGGGCGCCTCGGCCCTGGGATCGGAAATGTTCATGGTCATGAGAGAGACATAGCACGCGGCAAAGCGCGAGTGAATTTTCAATCTTTGACTCAGAAAGAATTTTCTTTCTATCTTTCGGAAGGATTGTTCGAATGGCCGGGAGGGCCTGCAACGTCCGATGACGACCGCGCTCGCTCAAGGGCCGGATTGGGGAGGAAAACAATGTCTACAAGGACGATTTCACGTCGGCGGCTGCTGGGTTCTGCCACGGCGGCAGGGGCTGTTGCCGGCTTCTATGGCCCCTGGAAACACAACCGCGTTTATGCCGCCGCAAGCGACAGGCCCATCCGCATCGGCCTGACCTCCGACGCCTCGGGGCAATACGCGAACTCGGGCGCCTCGGACCGTCGCGGGATGCTCATGGCCATCGACGAGGCGAACGCAAAGGGCGGCGTGCTGGGCCGCAAGGTCGAGACGGTGCATATCGACACCGAAACAACCCCCGCCACCGGCAGCCGGGTGGCCGAGCGCATGATCACCCGCGAGGAATGCGGCTTTCTGATCGGCGCGGTCAGCTCGGGTGTGGCTAACGCGGTCAGCCAGGTGGCGCAGCGTTATGGCGTGATCTACCTCAATACTAACTCCTCTTCGCCCACCGAATCCGGCAAGAACTGTCACCGGGTGAAGTTCGTCTGGGACGGCAACGGCACCAATTTCGCCAAGGCGGCGGTCAAGAACGCCGTCACCGCCTATGGCAAGAAGTGGCTGCTGCTGACCAACGACTATGGCTGGGGTCACGACACCGCCAACGCCACCCGAAAACTTATGGCGCAATACGGCGCGGAAGAGGTGCAGGAGATCCTGATCCCGCAGGGCACGCGCGATTTCTCGGCCGCGCTGCTGTCGATCCAGCAGGCCGCGCCCGATGTCGTCTCGGCGGCGGTGGGCGGCGACGATCAGGTCGCGATGCGCCAGCAGGTCGCGCAGCTGGGCATGGGCCAGTCCACCGCCTGGATCAACAACCAGCAGGATTGGCCGGATGTCTATGGCCTGCCGGTCGACAACCTGTTCGGGGTCTTTGGGACCACCTGGTATTACGGGCTCGACCTGCCCGGCGTGAAGGAATTCGTCGCGCGGTATCAGGAGATGTATCCCGACACGGCGATGCGCGTGCCCGGCAACGTCTTCTACAACGGCTATATGGCGACCAAGGGGCTGCTGAACGCCATCGAGACCGCCGGAACGACGAACAACATCGCGGTGATCAAGCAGCTGGAAGCCTACAAGGCCAGCGCCGAAGAGCGGATGCAGCACCACGACGCCTACATGGATCCGGCGACCCATCAGGTGCAGCAGACGATCTACCTCGCCACGGCCAATACCGAGGCGGGCGAGGACAAGGACAACATGTTCAAAATCCTCACTCAGTCGGCCCCGGACGAGGTGCGCGACGACAGCGCGGCGGCCGAGTGCAAGCTTGAAAGCTACGACGACACCCCAACCTTCGACGCCTGAGATCAGGCTTGACAGGGCCGGTCCGCAAGGGGCCGGCCTCCCATTCCCGGACTGTCGCATGCTGCAACTGCTGCCCCACATCGTGAACGGCCTGACACTGGGCCTGCTTTTCGCGCTGATCGCCCTCGGCTTCACGCTGATCGTCGGCGTGATGGAGGTGATCAACCTCGCCCATGGCACCCTCTTTGCTCTTGGCGCCTATTTTGCGCTCGCCACCGTCGGCGCCGGCTGGTTCGCGGGAACGGCCTTTGGCGCCTGGTGGCTGTCCTTGCCCATCGGCGCGCGCTATGCCGCCGCGCTGCTCCTCGGCCCGCTGGCAGCCGCCATCGCGGGGATGGTGCTGGAACTCTGCCTGCGTCCCACCTACGGCAAGGCGCCGCTCTACGGGCTACTGCTCACCTTCGGCGCGGCCCTGGTGATCGAAGAACTGATCCGCATCACCTGGGGCACGGGCGAGCAAAGCCTGACCGTGCCCCAGAGCATGAACGGGGCCTTCCTGATGGGGGGCATGATCTTTTCGAAATACAGGTTCTACGCGGCCGGTTTCGCCATCGTCGCCATCTTCCTTGTCTGGCTCTTGCTGGAACGGACGCCCTACGGCGCCATCATCAAGGCCGGCGCGCATGACAGCGAGATGGTGCGCGCCCTGGGCTATGATCTGGGCAAGCTGCGCCTCGCCGTCTTCGCCTTCGGCGCGGCCATGGCCGGGCTGGCCGGCATCATCATGGCCCCGATCTGGGGGCTGCGGCCCCACATCGGCGTCGACGTGGTGATTCCGGCCTTTCTCATCATCGTCATCGGCGGCGTTGGCAGTTTCTGGGGCGCGGTGATCGCCGCGATGCTGGTTGGATTGTCTGTCGGCGTCGCCGGGGCCTATGCGCCCGCCTGGTCGCTGCTGTCGATGTATCTGCTGCTGATCGCGGTCATCGGCCTGCGCGCGCGCGGGCTGATGGGGCGCAAGAGCGCGCTGGAAAACTGATGATCACCCTCTCCGACATTCCCGCGCGCACCGCCTGGCCGGTCACCCCGGCGATGGGCCTGTTCCTGCTGGCCCTCTTCACCGCGCCTTTCTGGATCGAGCCGATCGGGCTCTACCGCTATCTTGGCATCGAGATGGCGATCTGGATCCTCTTCGCCATGGGGTTCAACCTGCTGTTCGGCTATGCCGGGCTGCATTCCTTCGGGCACGGCGCCTATCTCGGCATCGGCGCCTATGCCTTCGGGCTCTTCCAGCACAATGTCGCCGTCTCGCTCTGGGGCGGGCTGGCGGCGGGCGTACTGGCGGCGGCGCTGGCCGGCGCCATCGTTGGCGCCATGGTCGCCCACCGGCGCGGCATCTACTTCGCCCTGATGACCATCGCCTTCGGGCAGATCTTCTGGTTCTGCGCGATCAAGCTGCGTTGGCTGACCGGCGGCGAAGACGGGCTGCTCGGCATCCCCCGCCCCGATTTCTGGGGGATCAGCCTGGCCGACAATGCGGCTCTGTATTGGTTGGTTGCGGTGATCCTGGCGCTGGCCATGCTGGCAATATGGCGGCTGGTCAACGCGCCCTTCGGCCGGGTATTGCAGGCGATCCGCCAGAACGAGATGCGCGCACGCTTCATCGGGTATGACGTCTGGCGCATCAAATGGCTGGTCTTCACCCTGTCCGCAGCCATTGCCGGGCTGGCAGGCGGGCTGTTCGCGATGGCGCAGGAAAGCGCCTATCCCGATGTGATGAGCCTGCATCAGTCGGGCCTGATCGTCATGATGATCCTCGTCGGCGGCGGGCTGGTCAGCTTCTGGGGGCCGGTTCTGGGGGTGCTGGTCTATTTCATCGCCCGCGACGTGATCGGCGGTCTGACCGAAACCTGGCTACTATGGTTCGGACTGATGTTCATGACGATGGTCATGACCCGCCCCGAAGGGGCCGCCGGCATGGCGCATGTGCTGCGCCGCCGCCTGCGCCGCGCCCCTGCCCCGGCCCGGCGGAGCGTGTGATGGCCCTGTTCGAGGCAACCCATATCCAGAAACGCTTTGGCGCCCGCGTGGTGCTTGAAAACGTCTCGCTCTCGGTCGAGGCGGGCGAGGTGCATGGCATCATGGGTCCGAATGGCGCCGGCAAGACCACCTGTTTCAACGTTCTGACCGGGCACTACGCCCCGGATGGCGGGCGCATCACCTTCGACGGGCAGGATATCACCGGGCTGAAGCCGCACCGCATCGCGCGGCTGCGCGTCTCGCGGTCGTTCCAGATCATGAACCTCTTTGACGACACCGTGGTGATCGAGAATGTGATCCTCGCCCTGCCCCGCTTCCGCGCCATGGGCTTTCATCCCGGCCGCGGCGTCTTTGACGATACGGATCTGGTGGCCGAAGCGCTGAGCGTGCTCGCCGAGGTCGATCTCGATGCCCACGCCTGGGACAAGGCGCAGTCGCTGTCCTATGGCCAGCGCCGGGCGCTGGAAATCGCGGTGGCACTGGCCGCAAGGCCGCGCATCGTCTTCCTGGACGAACCCACCTCGGGCCTTGGCGCCGAGGCGACGCGCGCCCTGGCCGAGCTGATCCGGAGGCTCCGGCAGCGCTACACCATCGTCATGATCGAACACGACATGGCCTTCCTCTTCGACCTGGTCGACCGCATCTCGGTCATCCACTGGGGCCAGGTCATCGCCCATGACACGCCCGCCGCACTGAAGGCCAACAAATGGGTGGCGCGCTCTGCCCTGGGAGAGCTGGCCTGATGCTTGAAATTACAGGGATAGAGACGTTTTACGGCGAAACGCAGGCGCTGTTCGGCCCCTCGCTCCGCGTGGGTGAAGGCGAGATCGTTGCCCTGCTCGGCCCAAATGGCGCCGGCAAGACAACCACGCTCCGCTCGATCCTCGGCCTGTCGCCGCCGCGACGGGGCACGATCCGGTTTGACGGCCAGGACATCACCCGCATGGCAACGCACCGGATTTCGCGCCTTGGCATCGGCTGGGTGCCCGACGACCGCCGCGTCTTCCCGATGCTCACCGGGCGCCGCAACCTCGCCCTTGGCGCGCGGCGCACCCGATTCCGCGCCTGGACCCAGGAGGAGATGTGCGAGGTCTTCCCGGCGCTGCAACACCTTTTCTCCCGCGACTGCGAGGCCATGTCGGGGGGCGAGCTGCAGATGATCGCCATCAGCCGCGCCCTGCTCGGCTCTCCCGGTATCGTGCTCTTCGACGAACCCAGCCAGGGCCTGGCCCCCAAGGTGGTGCAGGACGTGCTGAGAACGGTGCGCCGGATGAAATCCGAAGGCGTGTCCTGCCTGATTGTCGAACAGAACGCGCTGGCCGCGCTGCAGGTCGCGGACCGGGTCTATATCATGGACCGGGGCCGCATCGTCCACGACGGCCCCGCGCAAGAGCTGCTGGACAATCCGGCCAAGCGCCGCCGCCTGATCGGAATGTAAGCCATGCTCGAGGTCCGCCAGCTGGAAAAGGTTTACACAAGGTCGCTGATCGACCGCACCCCGACCTTCCGCCTGACCGCCGACTTCACCATCGAACAACCCGCCATTGTCGGGATGATGGGGCCGAACGGGTCGGGCAAGACCACACTGTTCGAGCTGGTCACCGGGTCCAACACGCCGACGTCGGGACAGGTCCGCGTGACGGGCAAGGACATCCACCGCGTCCGCACCGACCAGCGCGACCGCCTGGCGATCCACTACCACCAGTCCTATCAGGTGCGCCACTTCCGGTCTTGGACACCCAACGCCCTGCTGCAACCGGCGGGGTCGGACTACCCGATGGTTCACCTCTTCGACGAACCGCAGTTCAACACGCAGGACGGCTATATCGGCTTCATGCTCGACTTCTTCCGAAGGTTGCGCGGCGAAGGCCGGCTCGTCTTTCTCTGCATCCACCCCAACGAACGCTTCCACCTCGAGATCGTCGAGGAGATCTGCGAGCGTTTCCTCTTCGTGAAGGACGGCACCGTGACCCCCCTGCCCCACTATCCCGCCCTGCTGGCCCATGCTCCGGCGCGCGCCTATCTCGGCGACCTGCTCGGAGGCAGTCATGGCTGATCGGTTGCGCGTCGCGCTGGTGGGCTGCGGTCTGATCAGCCTCTATCACCTCCGGGCCTGGGCCAATGCCGGCGCCGAAGTCGTTGCGCTCTGCGATCTGGACCTCGCCAAGGCCAGCGTGCGGGCAGAGGAGTTTGACGTTGCCAGAGTTTACGCCGACCCCGAGGCACTGTTTGCGGCCGGCGGCTTTGACGCTGTGGACATCGCCGCCTCGGTGCCTGCCCATGCCCCCGTCGCCCGCATGGCCGCCGACCGCGGCGTCCACATCATGTGCCAGAAGCCCCTGACAGAAACCGTGGCCGAGGCCGAGGCGCTGATCGACGACATCGGCGACCGCGTGCGCTTCATGGTGCACGAAAACTACCGCTTCCGCCCTCACTACATGACCGTCCGCAGGTGGCTGGCCGAGGGTCGCATTGGCCGCCTGCGGCACGCGCAGATCTCTTGCCGCGGCTCGGGCCTCTGCCCCCGCGACGGAACGGTGCCCTTCCTGATCGAGCGCCAGCCCTACCTGACCGCCTTCCGCCGCAATCTGGTGTTCGAGACGATGATCCATCATCTCGACGTGCTGCGCTGCCTCTGCGGGCCGCTGAGCGTGGTCGCAGCCCGACTGAACCGGCTCGCCCACGGCCTTCCGGGCGAGGACACGGCAGCAATCCTGATGACCGGGCAAGACGGGCTGATCGCCACCGCCGACGGCTGCCTTGTCGCTCCGGGCTACCCCCAGTTGCACGGGGACCGGCTGGAACTCATCGGCGAGACCGGCACCATCCTGATGGAGCTGAACCGCGTCTCGATCGTCGGAACGGATTCGACGGAAGAGGTCGACCTGCTTGGCCGCTATCAGGAATGCTTCGACACGGTGATGGCGCACTTTGTGCGCGGCCTCGAGGACGGCGCCCCCTTCGAGACCGACAGCCGCGACAACCTGGAAACCCTGCGCCTGATGGAAAGCGTCTATCGGGCGGCGGGGGTGGAGGTTTAGGGCCATGACACAGGACCCCGCCAGCCTCACCCCGGGCATCGACCCGGCACGCATCGCCGGCCTGTTCGACATTCGGGACCTGCGCGTCTTCCTGCCGGGCGGCTATGGCGCCATCGGCGAGGCGATCGCCTGCGCCATGGCCGGACATGGCGCCGAGGTCACCATCGCGGGACCGAAACGCGACAAGGCCGAAGCGCTCGCCGCCCGCATCCGCGCCCAGGGCGGCAGGGCCCACGGCCTGATGCTCGACGCGCGCGAGGTCGCCTCGATCCGCACCGCCACCAGTGCCGCGGTCGACGCCATGGGTAGGATCGACGTGATGGTAAACTGCGTCGGCATCCAGCGCGAGCAGCGCCTGATGGAGGTGACCGAAGAGGTCTTTGACGATGTCTATCGCACCAACCTCAGGTCGGCGATGTTCCTCGGACAGGCCGTCGCGCGCGATCAGATCGCCCGAGGCAAGGGCGGACGGCAGATCCACATCCTCTCGGTGCGCGCCCAGCTTGCGCTGCGCGGGCGCGGGTATTCGGCCTATTGCGCCACCAAGGGCGGCATGGCGATGCTGGTCAAACAGCACGCCATGGAACTTGCCCCGCACAATATCACCGTGAATGGCGTTGCGCCGACCTTCATCCAGTCCGACCGGATCCGCCCGCATCTCGACCGCCCGGCATTCCGGGATTTCATTCTCGAGCGCAATCCGCTCGGCCGCATCGGCGACCCCCTCGAGGTTGCCGGTCAGGTGATCGCCTTTGCCGCGCCTGCGGGAAGCTACATGACCGGGCAGATCGTCTATCTGGATGGCGGGGTCACCGCCTCGCAATAAGCCTTTTTAGGGTCTATTCAAGCCCCTCGTACAAGCCCGGCGACATCTCTTCCCAGAAAGCGGCCACGCGGGTCGCGTTCAGCGGCGAAATCCATCCGTGGCGTTCGAAATCGGCGCGCGCGGCGGGGTCCGAAAGCTGGCTCTGGAACAGGCGCCTGTCGGCATCCCGCTGGGTCGGAGTCCGGGCCTTCACAGCCTCCAGAATCCGTCCCAGCCGCTGCGCCCGCGCTGAACTGGGCGCGGCCTCCGCTTCAGCCTCTGCCCCGAATCCGCCGTCCAGCGCTGCTGCGAGATACCCGACCTTGCTGCGCACGTTGCTGCGCCCTTCGACGTAATCGAGCTTGGCGGACACCTGCGTTTCGCCATGGGTCGACAGCCATTGCCGCGCCAGCCGGTCGCTGACCCCATGCTCGCGCAGCCGCGCATAGACCGGCCCGTGGCGCATCCCCTCGCCGTCGTCGATGTCCAGGATCGCAAGCTGCGGGTTCTCCTTCACCTTGAACCGGATCTCGGTGACCACCCTGCCCTGCCGCCGCACCTCAGGCGCGATCAGGATGTTCGAAGTCTTGTTGACTTCGGCCACCGCCGGCTTGATCACCTTGGCATTCAGATGCTTGAAGCTCTCGTAATAGCTCGACCCATCCAGCCCCATCAGCCGGCGGAACAGGTCCAGCGGCCACCAGCCGGTGCTGCCCGTCCGAACGAAGCGATAGCAGTTCTCGTACAGCGCCAGCGCATGACCCGAGGTGAAGCGCCGCTGGATGTTGAGATTGATCAGCGCAAAGACCTTGGGATCGTGCAGCTTTTCGGCCAGCGCCGGGGAGTAGGCGTATTCGCAGACGCCGGCCTTGAGCTTGGCATAACTCAGCAGGCTCGAGACGCCCCATTCCTGCTGGCCCTTCTCGTCCAGCATGTCCCATTCGGCGACCGTCTCGGCAAGCCCGCGTAGAGACTGTTTCAGGGTTTCCATGTCATTGGAGTTGTATCCGATCATCAGGCACAGGGTGCGCGCGTCGATCCGGTGCCGCGTCTGGGTCACCAGCGTGTCATAGGCGTTCAAGAGCAGGACGTTCGACAGCTTTCGCTGCAACAGCGTCAGCTTGCCCGACACGTGAATTGCCGCCACGTGTTTCTTGACCGCCCCCCGGCGCAGCGCGCCGGTCAGCTGGTCGCGCGGAATCTCGTCCATCGTCCTGCCCGTTTTTGTTCTTGGGCATCAGTATGCCGCATCGGGTACCTGTGGGCAACAATTCTTCGGGTTCTTCAGCCGCGCCTTCACGGGTCCCGTAAACGGGTTCCTTAGGGGCGGCATCGACGCTCAGGTACCCATTTACGGTGCGCATCGGTACCCCTTCGCCGCACGTTTCGCTGCGAAACCTGCTGTTTTAGGCTCGAACCGGGAACGGGCCCCCCTCTTCCCGCGAATCAGTGCCTCAAGACCCGCATCCGGGTACCCTTTGTCCTGAAAACAGGTGCCCTGAAACCTGTATCCGGGTGCCGAGCCTTTAGTAAGATATTGATAATGCATTGTTAAATTGACCTAAAGATCTGAAAGACTCTCAAAGATTCTCAATCTTTACGTGCCTGCTTTTGTCGATTTCGGAAGGATTTTCGCTGCGAAACCACCTTGGCGATTCACTTGACCCTATGCGTGTGCAATACTTCGGGGAAAACGCACAACAATGTAGAACATCGCAGAGGTAGCGACATGTCCTCAGGCAAGGACCCCCTTCCCCCCTATTTCAACATCGACCCGGCCAAGGCCGCGCGGCGTCTGTCCGAACCTATCGACACCGCCCGATTCGCAAAAGCCGCGGCCTTTGCCGCCCGAGGGCGTCAGGACCTGGCCGAACGCGGTTACGCCCCCGATGGCCGCAAGCGCCTGCGGCGCTTCTCCACCTGGGAAGTCTGCCGCTATCTGATCCCGGTTGCCGCAGGCCACTTTCGCCGGGTGCTGCGCAAGCATCCCGATCTGCCGCAAGGCACGGGTGAGGGGAACTCGAAATGGTTCACGCTGGAGGAAGTTCTCCTTCTTAGAGACCACTTTGCCACCGAAGGCGCCGCCGGCCGGGAATACCGGCCGTGGCGTCCGGAGGGGCTGCCGGCCAAGACGATTGCCGTGGCCAACTTCAAGGGCGGCGTCGGCAAGACCTCCACCGCCGCGCACCTTGCCATGTCCGCCGCGCTGGACGGCTATAAGGTGCTGGTGATCGATCTCGACAGCCAGGGTTCCATGACCTCCATCATGGGGGGAGACGTGCCGGACGAGTGGTCCACCGCTTTTCCGCTGATCGCCAAGGACTATGCCCTCGCGCTTCAGGACGAGAACAGGGTGCGCGAAGCCGCAGGTCGCCCGCCCCTGCCCTTCGACGAAACCCTGACCGAGGCGCTGCAGGTTTCGCCGCGAAACCTCATTCAAAAAACGCACTGGCCGAACATCGACCTGATTGGGGCACAGCTGAACCTCTACTGGGCTGAATTCCAGGTGCCGGTCTGGCGCATGTGCCTGCGCAGTTGGGCCCTCTGGGATGCCCTGTCGAACGCACTGACCGCCGACCGGATCGTTGACGACTATGACATCATCCTCCTCGATACTCCGCCCGCGCTGGGATACCTGACGATCAACGCGCTGGCCGCAGCCGACATCCTGCTCGTCCCGCTCGGCGCGTCGTTTCTGGAATTTGACTCGACGGGCCGGTTCTTCGATATGCTCTATTCGACCTTTGCCAGCGTCGAGGAAGGTGAAAACGCGGCCCGGCGCCGAGACGGCCTTCCCGAGATGAAATTCGAATGGGACGCGGTGCGCGCGCTGATCACGCGGTTCGACGCGGCCCAGCAGACCGATCTGGCCAATGTCATCCAAGCCTATTTCGGCGACTTCATGACAACCTACCGGCAGGAGGTGACGGCCATGGTGGGGCAGGCCGGCGAACAGGTGAATGGCATCTACGAGGCCGACTACCGGGAGTTCAACCGGGACACCTATGTCCGAGGGCGCGAGACCTTCGACCGCACCTGGGCCGAGGTCAAGGAACTGATCCTTGCCACGTGGTGGCGCGATCAGCAGATGGCGAAGGCAGAGGCCAAGGAGGCATCCAATGGTTAAGCGTAAACGGCTCGAGGCGCCGTCCACCGCCGATCTCGACAGGATCGAGGAACAGTTTCGCAGCGAAACCTCGCCGCGCAGCATGCGCGGGCTCGCTCCGATCGCGCAGGTCGCCGCCGACAGCGCCGCTCTGTCGAGCGCCGAGGACGCCGAGACCCGGGCGTCGCGGGCCAAGGCAGAGGCCGACGCCGCCCGCCTGCAGGAGGCGCAGGCGCAGGGCCTTTTGATGACCGAGATACCGCTGTTCGAGATCGACGAGACGGCGATGATCCGGGACCGCATGACCCTGGGCGAGGCCGAGCTGACCGAACTGCGGCTGTCCATCGCCGCGCACGGTCTGCGTCTGCCCATCGAAGTCTTTGAACTCGACAGCGTCAGTTCCGAGGGCCATCGCTACGGGTTGCTTTCTGGCTACCGCCGTTTGCTGGCCGTGCGCGGGCTGCTGGAGTTGACCGAGGCCGAGAAATACCAGCGTATCCGCGCCATCGTGCGTCCGCGATCGGGCGTCGATGCGGCCTTCGTCGCAATGGTGGAAGAGAACGAGGTCCGCCAGGAGCTCAGCCATTTCGAGCGTGGCCGCATCGCGGTGATCGCCGCCAATCAGGGCGCCTTCACCAATACCGAGGAGGCGGTGGAAAAGCTGTTCTCCTCCGGCTCGCGGGCCAAGCGGTCGAAGGTGCGTTCCTTCGCGCTGGTCTTCGAGGAGCTGGGCGACATGCTGGAATTCCCTGAGGCGCTGACCGAGAGGCGCGGCCTGAAGCTGGCCAATGCGCTGCGGGCCGGCAACGAGAGCCGGCTGCGCAACGCGCTGGCCGACCGCGCGCCGGCCGACGCGGAAGAGGAATGGGCGGCGCTGGAAGAGGCCATCGCCCGCACCGAGGTCAAGCCGCGCGATCCCGCGCGGGGCGGCCGCCCGAGCGTCAGAAAGCCGGCCGTCGGCTGGATTGACCGATACACGATCCGCACCTCGACCGGCGTCACCATCCGCCGCGGCCATGACAGCAAGGGCCATATCCTGCGCCTGGAAGGCAGCGCGGTGGACGGCGAGGTCATGGACAGCCTGATGCAGACAATCCAGCAGTTGCTGGAGCCGTGAGGGCAGGGGACGTTTCGCTGCGAAACGTCCCTCTCGAACCGGACTTGGCCAATGTGCCGCGCCTCTGATCTTCCTCCCGGCGCCGTCATCCCTGGGATCCGCGCTGGGAGGTTTCGCAGCGAAACATCCCCCGGCCGGACCGAACGACCACCGCGGCGCTTGCCGGCGGCGGCTCGGGCAGTCCTGCAGAATTCAGGCTCTCGAACCTTCCACATGTTTCGCTGCGAAACCTCTTCTATGGGACGGTTGTTCCAGACCCTCCCACAAGGAGAAGCCGCTACCAGATGGACAAAACCGCAAGAGGCAAGGGGGCCGTGTGACGTTTCGCTGCGAAACATGTAAATGTCCGATAATGCAAACTTATTGGACATACCGGAACCGCCAAGGGTAGGGCGGTTTTTACCTCATAATAAACGTAAAAGCGCCGCGCGTGATGGGATTCGTGACGTGCCGAAACCCATCCGGATTGATCTCGACCGACCTGAAGATGCTAGCGCATCTTTACGCCTGCGTCACCAATCAGCGCACCGAAATCAAACAACCTGTGGCCTTTCGGTCCGGGTTGGCACTCACCGCCAATGTGATTGCGGACAGGGAACCCGGTCAACGCAAGGAGCTTTCTAATGTCACCGCTCGAGGACCCTATTCCGCAGCAGCTTGACCGGCGGGTCCGTCCACGATCATGACCGGCAATCCCCGCGAGCAGCGTTCAACGCGGGTTTCGATGCCGTAGAGGCGGCGGATCAGGGCAGGGGTCAGCACCTCGAGCGTGGGACCCGACGCGATGATCCGTCCTTCGCCCAGGGCCAAAGTAGAACCACAGCAGCGCATTACTTGGTTGATGTCGTGCAGGGCCAGGATCATCACGGCGCCGGTTTCCTCGGAATAAAGTCGAAGGGCTTCAAGCACCTCGTATTGGCGATTGAGGTCCAGCGCCGAGGTTGGTTCATCCATAAGCACCACTTTTGGCCGGCTCACCAGCGTCTGGGCGATCGACACTGCCTGCCGCTGCCCGCCCGACAGCTCGGGCAGTTGCCGGTCGGCCAGGTGAGCGATGTTGAAACGGACAAGAATGCCGTCCACAGAGCGCAGTTCTTCGGGCGACAGGCGCCAGCCGCCATTGCCCTGTTTCAGCGCCAGAATGATCGACTCGTAAACCGTCAGCGCCGCGTTCATGCCGGTATCCTGTGGCATGTAGCGCATCTCTTGGCGGTCGGCGCCGTGAAGCTGGATGCGGCCAGCACCGCGCAGATGCCCGGCGATCCGGCGGAACAGAGTGGATTTTCCGGCGGCATTTGCTCCGACGAGTGCCGTCAGCCCGCCGCCTGTCAATTCGGCCGAAGCGCCCGACAGGATCTCGTGCCGCCCATACCGCGCGCCAATGTTGACCAGACTCAGGTTCACCATGATTTGCGGCCTTTGGTGAGGATCAGCGCGGCAAAGAACGGCACGCCAACCAGCGCGGTAATGATCCCGATCGGGAGGACGGCGCCGGGCAGGAGTGCCTTGGACAGCACCGAGGTTGCCGACAGGATCACGGCCCCCGACAGCATCGCGCCGGGCAGGAAGAACCGTTGATCTTCGCCCAGAAGCAGCCTGGCAACATGGGGCCCGACGATGCCGATGAAGCCAATGGTGCCGACGAAGGACACTGGCACCGCCGCCAGCACCGAGACCAGCACCAGCGCCTCGAGCCGCAGCCGTTTGACCGGCACGCCCATGGCCGAGGCCCGGACCTCGCCCAGCCGGATCGCCGTGAGCGCCCAGGCGCGGCGGGCAAAGAGCGGCGTACAGACGACAAGGATGACAGCGGTGACGCCGACCTTGCCCCAGGTCGCCTTGGTCAGGCTGCCCATGGTCCAGAAAACCACGGCCGAAAGCGCCTGTTCGGAGGCGAAGTATTGCAGCAGCGCAAGCGCCGCGTTGAACGTGAACACCAGCGCGATGCCCAGCAGCACGATGGTTTCCACTGTGACCCCGCGCAAGGTGCTTAGCCCGAAGATCAGCAGCGACGCAGCCATCGCCATCGCAAAGGCGTTGATCGGCACCATCAGCGTGATTGCGGCGGGAAACAGGGCCACACCCAGCACCATGGCCAGCGCCGCCCCGAAACTCGCCGCCGCCGACAGGCCCAGCGTGAAGGGGCTGGCCAGGGGATTTGCCAGGATCGTCTGCATCTGGGCGCCAGCCAGCGAAAGACTTGCCCCCACGGTGACCGCCAGAAGCGCCATGGGCAGCCGGATGTCCCAGACCACCACGCGCATCTGCACATCGGCGGCCCCCGGCGCAACCAGCGTCTTCAGCACGTCCCAGACGGCATAGCGCGCTGGACCCAGTGACACGTCCACGGCCACCGACAGGATCAGCGCCGCCGTCAGGCCAGCAAGGATGGCGATGCGCCGGGCGACGAGCCCGCGATAGCTTTGCGCGCTCTCGGTTTCCGGGGCCTGGATGTCGATACTGGTCATGGCCACTCCGACAGGGGAAGGCGGCCCGTCACGGGCCGTCCCGGTCAATTTCGGTCGATCACTGCGCTGGGTCGCGCAGCGAAACCCAATAGCCGGGCTGGTAGTCCACCGGCAGGAAGCGCGCGTGAAGCTCTTTCAGCGTCGCGTCAGGATCGAGATCGGGGAAAAGCTCGGGGTGCAGCCAGGTAGCCAGCTTCTGGACAGCGACAAAGCTGTAGGGCGAGTTGTAGAACTGGTGCCAGATGGCGTGGACCTGGCCGGTCTCGACCGCCGTCACGCCGGTGAACGCCGGTCGTTCGCTCAGCGCTTTCAGCTTGCGTTTCGCCTCGGCAAGGTCCGAGCCCGGGCCCATGCCGACCCAGGCGCCGCCGGGCACATAGGCGTCCCAGTTCCCGCCCGTCACGACGATCTGGTCGGGATCCGACGCGATGACCTGCTCGGGATTAACGGTGCCGAAGGTGCCGGGAATGAAGGCAGAGCCCATGTTGGTTCCGCCGGCCAGCTCAACGAACCTGCCGAAATTGCCGTCGCCAAAGGACATGCAGCAATCTTCCGAATAGCCGCCGGCACGCTCGACAAACATCAAGGGTCGCTTCAGATCCGCTTGCGCTTCGATGACATCGGTGACGCGGGCGATCTGTTCCTTGTAGAAGACGTTGAATTCCTCGGCCTTTTCCTCTTCGCCGTAGAGCTGCCCGATGATCTCCATCGACCGCGAGGTGTTCTCGAACGGCTTTTCGCGGAAATCGACGTAAACGATGGGGATCCCCACCTTGGCCAGTTTCTCCTCGTACCCGGCCTCTTCGGTTGCGGCTTTGGACTCGAGGTTCATGATGAGAACGTCGGGGTTCAGCGAAACGGCCTGCTCGATATCGAACGATCCGTCCTTGAAGCCGCCAAAGGTTGGGATATCCACCAGCTGCGGGAATTTCTCGGCATAGATGGCGTAGCTTTCGGGCGACGCCTGACGGAAATCGTCGCGCCAGCCGACGACGCGCCGGAAGGGATTGTCCCTGTCCAGCACGGCGGTGAAGAACACCTGCCGTCCTTCGCCGAGGATCACGCGCTCGACCGGGGCCTCGACCGTGACGTCGCGACCCGCGATGTCAGTTAGGGTTACGGGATCGGCTTGCACGAGGCTCGCTGCGAAGAGGCTCAGCGCCGAGGCGCAGAGCAGCGGACGAACGGACATGATGTCCTCCTTTGTCAGGGACTGCCGAGGCGGGGTATAATTCCTGACTACTATAGTCAATTATAAAGTTGACAAAATCATTCGACAAAGCCACTCCGCGCGGGAAAGGCAGGATCCTGAAAGATGAGCATAAGCAACCGCAACCTGCGCGACGAAATCCGCGAATACTGGTCCGATCGCGCGGCGACGTTTGACAACGATCCGGGCCATCGCATCGACGATGGAGCGGAAATGGCCGCGTGGGAGGCGTTGTTTCATCGTCACCTTGGCGATGCCGAGGGCCGCACGTTGCTTGACCTGGCGTCGGGAACCGGCGAAATCGCGCGGCTCTGCCTGCGGTTGGGTTTTCAGGTCACAGGGCTCGACTGGTCGGAACCGATGCTGGAAAGGGCCCGCGCGAAACTGCCCGGAGTGACCTTCCTTCAAGCCGATGCCGAACGAACGATGCTTCCCGACGAATGCATGGATGTCATCGTGACGCGGCATCTGGTTTGGACACTCGTCGACCCCGCCGCCGCATTTGCCGAATGGTTCCGCGTCCTGAGGCCGGGCGGGAACTTGTTGCTGGTGGACGGCGATTTCGTGTCGCGGAACTGGCTGGGCCGGGTGATTCAGCTCTTCCTGCCACAGAATTCCAACGGCGCGGTGGCCTTCCATGGCGCCCGACATCGCGACATTCTTGCGCGCGTCCATTTCAACAAGGGGGCCCGCGCCGAAGCCGTGGCCCAGATGTTGCAGGCCGCCGGTTTCGACCGGATCACCACTGACAGGCGCATGGCCCCGATCCATCGGGCGCAGGCCGCTCAACTCGGCTGGCGCAAGTCGCTTCTGCGCCGTTCCGAACACCGCTATGCCATCAGCGCAATCAGGCCGGTGTCATCCTGACCGGCTGTGTGGATGACGCCTGTAGTCGCTTACCTGGAACCCTCTCCGGGGCGCGGATGATCAGGACGCTCTGGCCGTCCCGCTCCTTCGCGGCCCCGCAGCGCAGAGTCAGTTGTTCGAGAAGATCGAGGCCAGCGGCAGATGCGTCTTCACGATGGGCGACTTCAGGATGACGAAGCTGAAATACTTGTCGATGCCGATGTCGCGCTCGATCAGGTTTTCCATGATCAGCTGATAGTCGCTGATCCCGGCGGTCACGAATTTCACCAGATAGTCATAGCCGCCGGACACGAGGTGACATTCGATCACCTCGTCCACCTTCTCTATGGCCGCCAGGAAACGTGCAAAGTCGGTCTGGCGGTGGTTCTTGAGGGTGATTTCGGTGAAGACCATCAGCGTCTGGCCCAGTTTCGAGACGTCGATCTGCGCGGAATAGCCGGTGATATAGCCTTCGGCCTGCAGCTTCTTGACCCGCATGAGGCAGGGGCTGGGCGAGAGGTGGACCAGTTCGGCCAGCTCGACATTGGTGATCCGGCCGTTCTTCTGGAGTTCGGACAGAATCTTGATGTCGATCTTGTCCAGGATCATGCCGTCACTCCAATCCCTCCGGGAAGACTATATGCGCTGCGCAACGGGCCGTCATCTGCTTCGTATCTGTGCGGGCTGCGCAGGACACCTGTAGGGACGTCCGGCCCATCGCATCCCCCTGTGATCCCTGAACGAGGCGGCCCGGGTGCGTTTCAGCACATAGGCGGGGCAGGGGCAAGGGAAGGTTCCGCGTCGTCCAAAGCCACACCGGACCGCCCGTGACGGCATCAGCCCCGGGCGGCGCAGAATAATCTGCCTGAGCCGTGTGTCAGTACAGCTGATCCTGCCGTCTGCATGTGACGATTTGGTGAAACCTAACCCGCTCAAAGCCCAAACTGCCGGCATCGAACGTGCGGATCGCAAACGGATTCGCATCCAGAGAAAGGGCAACATGACAGCACCCACCCTCACCGGCGACACCCAGGAAGTTGCGCTATCGGTGCGCGGTCTGACGGTCAGTTTGCCCGAGGGCATGGAACGGGCCTATGCGGTCAGGGACATTTGCTTCGATCTCGAGCGCGGTAAAATCCTCTGCGTGATTGGAGAGTCCGGCTCGGGCAAGTCGGTGACCGCGAATACCGTCATGGGGCTTCTGCCGCGCAGGATCGGTGTCAGCGCAGGGTCGATCATCCTGAACGGGCGCGAAATCGTCGGCATGGACCCCGAGGAATTGCGCAGCCTGCGCGGGCGCGAAGTGTCGATGATCTTCCAGGATCCCCTGTCGGCGCTGAACCCGCTGATGACGGTGGGTGCCCAGGTTGACGAGGTGATGCGCGCGCACGGCGAAGGCACGCCGGCGTCGCGGCGCAAGCGGTCGATCGAACTGCTGACCGAAGTCGGCCTGCCTGATCCCGTGCTGATGTACAACCAATACCCTTTCCGGCTGTCCGGCGGACAGCGGCAGCGGGTGATGATCGCCATGGCGCTGGCACTCGAACCGTCGATCCTGATCGCGGACGAGCCGACCACGGCGCTGGACGTGACGACGCAGGCGCAGATCCTCTCCCTGATCCGCGACATCCAGCGCCGCAAGGGCATGAGCGTGCTGTTCATCACCCATGACTTCGGCGTGATGGCCGAAATCGCCGACAGCGTTGTCGTCATGGAAAAGGGCCACGTGGTCGAACAGGGCCCTGCGGTGCAGATTCTCAAGGCGCCGCAGCATCCCTATACCAAGCGGCTGATCGCGGCGGTGCCGCATCTCACCGACAAGGACCGTCCGGCCTTGCAGGACGCGGGTACCCGGCAGGTGCTCAGGGTCGAGGGACTGGCCAAGACCTATCGGAGCGGCAGCGCGCTCTTGCGCAGCCTGCGGGTCGTGCCGGCGGTGCGCGAGGTTTCCTTCGAATTGACCAACGGCCGGACGCTGGGCGTGGTCGGCGAAAGCGGGTCGGGGAAATCCTCGCTCGGCCGGCTGCTGACCAAGCTGATGGACAGCGACGGCGGGCGCATCCTGTTCGAGGGCACCGACATCGCTCCGATGAGCGAAACCCGGTTTCGCCCGTTGCGACCCCGTATCCAGATGATCTTCCAGGATCCCTTCGCCTCTCTCAACCCGAGGGCGACGATCGGCCGGATCCTGACCGTGGGACCAATCGCGCACGGAATGCCCTATGCGAAGGCACGGGAAGAGGCGCGCGCGCTTCTGGAGCTGGTCGGGCTCGACGGCGGCGCCTTCGGTCGGTATCCGCACGAGTTTTCCGGCGGCCAGAGGCAACGCATCGGCATTGCGCGGGCGCTGATGTTCAAGCCCACGCTGCTGGTCGCGGACGAGGCGGTTTCGGCGCTGGACGTCTCCATCCAGGCGCAAATCCTTCAGCTGCTCGACAAGATCCAGCGCGAGACGGGGGTGTCGATGATATTCATCACCCACGATCTGCGGGTCGCAAGCCAGATCTGCGACGAGATCGCGGTGATGCAGCGCGGGCGGATCGTCGAGATGGGGCCGCCATCGCAGATCTTCCTCAATCCGCAGTCCGACTACACGCGGGAACTGGTCGCCGCCATTCCCGGCGAGCGCAACGACCGGCCTGCCATGGCCGCCGCCGATGGTTGAGCGGCAGCATCCACCACAAGAAACCAACCAGACAAAAATCCAACACACGGGAGTCTAAGATGACCAAGTCCAATTCAAACAACCCGGGCTTTTCGCGCCGCGGTGCGCTGAGGATCCTGGGCGCCGGTGGCGCTGCCGGCCTGTTCGTGCCGCAGCTGCTGGGCAAGCCCGCCTTCGCGCAGACGCCGCCCGCCGCCCCGAAGGGCCGGGTCGTTGTCGGCCTGTCGCAGGAACCGACCGTGTTCAACCCGCTGATGCCCCACATCGAGGTCGACGACGGCGTCGACTTCTCGGTGTTCGACGCGCTGTTCCGGATCGATCCGACCGGGGTCATCGTTCCGAACCTGGCCACCGAGGTGCCGAGCCAGGCCAACGGCGGTATCTCGGAGGATGGCCTGGAATGGCGGGTCAAGTTGCGGGATGACGTCCGCTGGCACGATGGCGAGCCCTTCACCGCCGAAGACGTGAAATACACGCTCGAGCTGATCGTGAACCCCGACTTCCGCGCCTGGCGGACGGCAGGCCATTCGCTGGTCCGCGACATCACTGTTGTCTCGCCGACCGAGATCACCTGGCGGATGGAAGAGGCCTTTGCCCCCTACATATCGTTCCTGACCGAAACCTTCATGGTGCCCAAGCACATCCTGAGTGCCGAGGCCGATCTGAACAACGCCGCCTTCAACCAGGCGCCGGTCGGCACAGGGGCATTCAAGTGGGGCCAGCGCCTGGCCGGCGACCGGCTGGAGCTGGTGGCGAACCCCGACTACTTCGGCGAGGGTCCCTATATCGAGCAGCTGATCTTCAAGTACATCCCCGACATGACGGTGCTCTATACCCAGTTCAAGAGCGGCGATATCGACATGGTCGGAACGCACTATATTACCCCCGACAACTATGCCGAAGCCAGCAAGCTGGCCGACCGCGTGGTGACGCTGGTGCCGAAAGGATCGGTCGAGTCGATCTATCTCAACATGGAAAAGCCGCAGTTCAAGGACCCGGCGGTGCGGCAGGCGCTGTATATGGCGATCGACCGCAGCGCGATCATCGACGCGCTGAACTATGGCGTCCCGAAGCCGATCGAGACCTTCATGCCGCCGCAGTCCTACTACTACAACCCGGACTTGCCGGCGCACGAATTCAACCTGGAGGGCGCCCGCAAGCTCCTCGACGACGCGGGTTGGAAACCCGGTGCCGATGGTATCCGTGAAAAGGACGGCGTGCGCCTGTCCTTCGCAAACTCGACCACCTCGGGTGCGCATCTGCGCGAACAGGCGCAACAGTTCATGCAACAGACCTTTGCTGAAATCGGCGTCGAGATGACGATCGAGAACCTGCCGGCGGCCGTGATGTGGGGCGATTTCTGGGGCCTGTCGCAATTCGACACCGCCATGGTGGGGATCACCTATCTGATCGGCGCGGACCCGGACGTGACCAACCGCTTCCACTCCAAGGCCATCACGGCACAAGGCGGCGCCGGGTCGAACAACGCGCAGTACAAGAATCCCGAGGTCGACGCCCTGCTGGAAGAAGGCAGCCGGACCTTCGATCCGGAAAAGCGCCGCGAGATCTACTTCCGGGTGCAGGAGATCATCCGCCAGGATCTGCCGTTCCTGCCGCTGTTCGCGAACACGCAGATCTACGGGCGCAAGGCCGGTATTCAGGGCTATGTGCCCAATACCAACACGCGTACCGAGTCCTGGAAGGCTGCAAGCTGGTATTGGGGCTGATCTGCCCCCTGCCGCCCGGGCCCGTGGCCCGGGCGGCATCGCCCCGCTGAGGCAACCCGTTATGAAAGGAGGGCGTCGTGCCCGCATTCCTGCTAAGCCGGCTCGCGCAGAGCATCGTGCTTCTGATCATCGTTTCGATCATCGGGTTCACCGTCCTCAATCTGATTCCGGGCGGCCCGATGTCGCAATACGCGCTCGACCCCGGCATGACCCAGGCCGACCTGAACCGGCTGGCCGAGCAACTGGGCCTGAACCGTCCTCTGTGGGTGCAATATCTGGAGTGGGTCTGGCGGCTGTTGCAGGGCGACTGGGGCACCTCGTTCCGCGATGGTGCGCCGGTGCTGTCGGTGATCCAGCGGCACATCTTCGCCACGCTGCTGCTCATGGGGTCGTCCACGGCGATTGCCATTGCCCTCGGCACCTGGATCGGCATCCGCGGCGCCACCCACCGCTACTCGCTGTTTGACTACACGGCGACGATCGGGGCCATGATCGCCCTGTCGATTCCGACCTTCTGGTTCGGTCTGGTCGGCATCTACATCTTTTCGCTGCGGCTGGAATGGCTGCCCGCGGGCAACATGTACAACATCGGCGACGGGTCGGTTCTGGACTACCTGCATCACCTGATCATGCCCTCTGTGGTGCTGGCGCTGGTTCATATCGCGATCTGGAGCCGCTACATGCGCACCGCGACCCTCGACGTGATCAGCCAGGAATTCGTCAAGACCGCCCGGGCCAAGGGGGTCAGCGAACGCCGTGTGCTGATGAAACACGTGGTCGGCAACGCACTGCTGCCCATGATCACCCTGGCGGGGGTGCAATTGCCCGCGATCCTGACGGGTGCACTGGTGACCGAAACGGTCTTCACCTGGCCCGGCATGGGGCGGCTGTTTCTCGATAGCCTCGGCTACAGCGACTATCCCGTGGTGATGGGGCTGCTGATGTTCTCGGCAGTGCTGACCATCGCGGGCAACCTGATTGCCGACATTGTCGTCGCGATGGTCGACCCGCGGATCCGCCTGGCCTAAGCGCCACGACACAACAGGAGGCCACCACAATGACCACCCTCACTGCCGACCGGGCGCCGACCAGCTGGTGGAGCAGCCGCGTCATGCGCCGCTTCCGCAGTCACCGGCTGGCCCTGCTGGGCCTGATCATGATCGGCCTTCTGGTTCTGGCCTGCGTCGTTGGCCCTTATCTGCTGCCCTACGATTCCCTTTACATCGATCTGCGCGCGCGGTTCGCGCCGCCCTTCACCGGCAACCACTATCTGGGCACCGATCCGCTGGGGCGCGACTTGGCGGCGCGGCTGTTCATGGCCGGGCGCATTTCGCTGCTGGTCGGCTTCACCGCCATGGTTCTGGCCACCATGGTCGGCACTGTGGTGGGTGTGATCGCGGGGTATCGCGGCGGCTGGATCAGCGCCGTTCTGATGCGGATCGTCGACGGGTTTCTGTCCTATCCGTCGATCTTTCTGCTGCTGGCGCTGGCTGCCGTGCTCAAGCCCAGTCCGATCATGATCACGGTGATCATCGCCGTTACCAGCTGGATGGAAGTCGCGCGGATCGTCGAGGCCGAAGTCCGGTCGCTGCGGGAACGCGAGTTCGTCATGGCGGGGCGGATGCTGGGGCTGAGCCGGATGCACATCATGTTCCGCGAAATCCTGCCGAACGTCACCGGACCGATCATCGTTGCCGCCACGCTGACCGTGGCCCGCGCGATCCTGCTCGAGGCCTATATCAGCTTTCTGGGGTTTGGTATTCAGCCGCCATTGCCAAGCTGGGGCAACATGCTGAACGGGGCGCAGCAATATCTGGCCACCGCGCCCTGGCTCGCGATCGTTCCGGGCATTGCGATCACCATCGCCGTGTCCAGTTTCAACTTTATCGGTGACGGCCTGCGCGATGCGCTCGACGTTCGGAATGACACCGTCTGATTGGGAAAGAAAATGTCGAATACCTCCATTCTTGCGGAAAAGGCATCGCCCTACTGGTGGGAAGCCGCGCCGCCCGGCCCGGTGCCCGCGCAGCCGCTGGCCAAGTCTGTCGATGTGGCCATCGTCGGGGCCGGATATGCCGGGCTCGCCGCAGGCCTGACGCTGGCGCGGGCGGGCCGGTCGGTTGCGGCCTTCGATGCGATGCACCCGGGCGAGGGCGCCTCGTCGCGCAACGGGGGCATCACCAGCGGCTCGATCCGCCCGAGCCATGCCGCGATCGCGAGGACCTTCGACGAGGCCACGGCCAATGCCGTCGAAGCCGAGGGCAAGACCGCCCGTGAATTCCTGTACGAGTTCCTCAGCACCGAAAACATCGACTGCGATTTCCAGAAGACGGGTCTGTTCAAGGGCGCGTTGGGATACGACCAGTATGACAAGATGGCCCGCGACGCCGAGGGGCTGGCGAAACGCCTCGGTATCGAGAGCTATGCCGTGCCCTACAAGGAACAACAGCAGTATATCGGCACGGACTTCTACCGGGGCGGAGTCGTGCGCAAGGATATCGGCGGGCTGCATCCGGCCAAGTTCCATGCCGGCCTGCTGAAGGTCGCCCTGGCTGCCGGTGTCAGCGTTCACGGACATACCCCGGTGACGGCGATCAGGCGCGATGGCGCAGGGTTCCGGCTGCAGACCCCGGCCGGGACGATCGAGGCGCGGCAGGTTCTGGTCTGCTCCAATGGCTACACCGACGGGGCCGCGCCCTATCTGCGCCGCCGCCTGGTTCCGGTGCGCAGCCGGATCATCGTGACCGAGGAGCTGCCGCCCGAGGTGATGGACCGGCTGATGCCGCAGCGCATGATGATGGGCGAGGGCCGGCAGCTGGGCCATTACTATCGCCCGACGCCGGATGGCCGCCGCATCCTGCTGGGCGGGCGCGAAAGCGGGCATGGCACGGATGCCACCGCGCCAATCCGCCGTCTGCGCCGGGGCCTGACCGAACTCTTCCCCGAACTCGAGGGGGTCCGCCTGTCGCACAGCTGGTTTGGCAGGGTCGCGATGAACCGGGACATGCTGCCGCGGATCTTCGAAAAGGACGGCATCCTCTATGCCAGCGGATTCTGCGGCTCGGGCGTGGTCTGGGCGCCGTGGGTCGGCACGCGCGCGGCGCACAGGCTGCTGGGCAGCGGCGATCAGGCGCGGTCTGCCTTCTTCTCGCGTCCGCCCGCTGCGGTTCCGCTGTACAGAGGCAATCCGTGGTTCATGCCTGCGTTCATCAAGGGCTATGCGTTGCAGGACCGGATTGCATGGTGGCGCAGCAAGAGGTGATGCCATCCGGCATGGACCCGGAGGAGGCAAAAGACTGGCCGTTTTCGCAGCAAGCGCAACCTCGGGTTCCGTGTTGAAACACCGCCCGGGCAAGCCGGAGTCCCCGTGCCGCGTCAGAAGTCCGTGCAAGCTTAGGGCCATCCGCACGCGGCAGAAAATTGCATCCTTCGCCGCCTTTCGGTGGAAATGTGCGTCGGAATCCGGTCAAATCGGGCCTGAGGGGCCCGGCCGGACGGTGCGCTGACAGAGGACAGGATTGGAAGCGAATGCAGGTCGAAGGCCCTTATGGCGACAGGGACAGCGCTGCGCGTTACAAGTCCTTCATGACCAGCGCCTCGCCCGATCCGGATGAACGTCTGAGGCTGGACAGTTACGAGGCCGACATCCAGCCGCTGGTCGCGTCGGACCGGGATTTGCTGCACGCGCTGACGGTTTCCGTATTCTGGCCGCACCGGGCTTCGGATCACGACATGCTGCTGTCTCTGGGCAAGGGCTACATCGCCCGCGACGAGATCGGCCGCCCCCTGGGGTCGGGCATGTATTTCCTGTCAGGCGAAGACTTTGCGATGCTTGGCATGATGGCCACCACGCCGCGTCTTCAGACTCAGGGCGTCGGCCGCGAGCTCCTGCGGCGTATCCTGCTCGATTGCGAGGGGCGCGATATCCGGCTGACGGCGACTCGTTCGGGGTTCCGGCTGTATCGCGACGCCGGTTTCGAAATCGTCGCGACGATCTGGCAGCAGCAGGGGATTGCACGGCTGGCGCATCTGCCGGCGCCGGTCGCCGGTCTGGAGGTGCGCCCATCGGAGCCCGCCGATCACGAGGCGATTGGTGCGCTGGACACCCGCGCCTATGGCGCCGACCGCCGCGTCACGAGGGCAGCGCTGTTGCGCGAGTCCACCGGCATTGTCGCGCTGCGCGACGGCGTGGTGAGCGGCTTTGCGCTGGCGCGTCCCTTTGGCAAGGGCACAGTGATCGGCCCGGTTGTGGCCGAAGACGACCAGATGGCGATGCAGCTTTGCGCGCCGCTGATCCGGCAGCACGAAGGCGGGTTCGTCCGGATGGACACACCGCAGCAAAGCGAACATTTCAAGGCCTTTCTGGCGGCCGCAGGGTTGGGTGTTTTCGACACCACAACCGAGATGCGGATCGGCCGTCAGCGGCGGGCCGAGACGGGCGCCATTCTCTACGGTCTTGCCGCGCACTCCCTGGGATAGCCCTCCGGGTCGTCAGGACAAACGGTCCTTCATGGCAAACCACATCCCGACCAGCGGCAGGAACCAGGGCTTGCCCGTGTGCAGCGGGATGGCCGGCCACTCGAGCCCGTCCAGCGGGTTCGTGTCCTTTCGCCCCAGGGCCATATCGGCCAGCGCCTGACCGATCAGCGTGGACAGCTGCGCGCCGTGGCCGGAATAGCCCATGCCGTAGATCATGCCCTCGGCCTCGCCCGCGCGCGGATAACGATCCTTGGTCATGCCGACCAGCCCGCCCCAGCAATAGTCCAGCTCTATATCGGCCAGCTGCGGGAAAATCCGGGCCATCGAGCGGCGCAACACCTGCCCGGAGAGGGCATCGGACTGCTGGTCTGAGGTGGCCGAAAAGCGGGCGCGCCCGCCGAAGATCAGGCGGTTGTCCGGTGACAGGCGGAAATAGTTGCCGATATTCATCGAGGTGACGCAGGTGCGGTTGCCCGGCATGGTCTCAGCGACCTCCTGCGGCGTCAGCGGCCGGGTGGCGACGATGAAAGAGCCAACCGAGATGATGCGCTTGCGGAAGTAGGCCAGCGGCGCCTTGGGCACGACGCCCGAATACGCGCCGGTTGCGACAATGATGCGGTCGGCAGTCAGCGTGCCGTCGGGCGTCTTCAGCGCCCAGCCGTTACCGGCGCGCTCGCGCGCGAGAAGGGGCGCGTGTTCCCAGATCAGGGCGCCATGACGGTGCGCGGCATCGGCCAGACCGGTGACATAACGGCCCATGTGCATCATCGCCGACTTGCCATAGAGCATCGCGCCGTGAAATTCCGGCGATCCGATCTCGTCCGCCAGCTCGGCCTTGTCCAGCCAGCACGTGTCGGGATCCACGTCGCGGTGGATCAGCTCGAATCCGCGCCGCAGCCCATCGACATGCGAGGCTCTGGAGGCCAGCTTGAGCTTGCCCGAGCGGCGGAAATTGCAGGCGATGCCTTCGTCGGCGATCACGTTTTCGATCATGTCGATCGAACGGTCATAAGCCTTGTACAGCGCGCGGGCCCGCTCCGGTCCGAGATGCGCCTTTGCCTCGGCATAGCCATGCGCCATGCCATTGTTGAGATGACCGCCGTTGCGGCCCGACCCGCCGGCGCCGACATGGGCGGCCTCCAGCACCGCGACGCTGACGCCCGCTCGGGCAAGACGCAGCGCCGCGTTCAGCCCGGTAAAGCCGCCGCCAATGACCGCGACATCGACCTTTCCGGTTACGGGCCCCCTCTGGGCCTGGGCAAAAACAGGGGCCGTGTCGTGCCAGTAGGACGTGAATTGCATCAAAGCCTCCGGGGTGTCAGAGACCCACAACCGCGGCCAGTCCGGAAACATCCTTGATCTCGGTGTAGCCGTAATAGGGGTTGGCCGGTTCGTGGCCACGGTTGACCCAGACCTTGTTCTTTATGCCGAGATCATGCGCCGTCATCAGGTCGTAGCGGAAGCTGGACGAGACGTGCAGCACGTCCTCTGGACCACAGCCCAGGGTGTCGAACAGATACTCGAACGCCTTCATATGCGGCTTGTAGGCCCCTGCGCTTTCCGCAGTGCAGACATGGGCGATGGGGGCGCCGAGTTTTGCGATGTTGTGCGGGATCTGCGCGTTCATCGAATTGGTCAGGGCTACCAGCGGGATCTTGTCGCCGATCTTGGCCAGACCCGCAGGAACGTCCGGATGCGGACCCCAGGTCGGCACACGCGCATAGATCTCTTCGGCCACCGCCGGGTCGAAGGCAATGCCGTTGCGCTTGCAGGTGCGTTCAAGCGCGTTGTGGACGACCTCGGCATAAGGCTTCCAGGCGCCCAGCACTTCATCCAGCCGGTAGGCCGAGAAATTGGCGACAAAGGCGTCCATCTGCTCGGGCGACAGCTGCTCGGCGTAGTGATCGCGCGCGGCGCCTTCCATGTTGAAGAAGATCATCGTGCCATGGCAGTCGAAGGTGATGAACTTGGGACGGACGGTCATGGGTCTCTCCGGGCGTTGCGTTGGCTACATGTTCGTCGCCTTCGCGCCGAAGGGCTTGCCGCGTTTTCCCGAACGCGAGCATTAAATTGCGATTATCGCGCGCGATCCGGCATGACCTGCCGCCGGGGCGGAGTCTTTGGTCTGCATCGCCGGGCAAACTGGTGCAGTCTGCAGGAATGCATGACGCGCCTCTTCGGCGCTACAAGAGAAAGCACGCACCATGGCCCTTATCGTCCCGCTCGACACCGCCCCCGCATTCGCGCCGCGCGAAGATGTGGCGGACCCGGACCGCCTGATCGAAGGCGCGCCCACCTTTCGCACCTGGGCTTTGGACGAGGTACTGGCCGGCGGGTCCCGGGTCGACTCGGGCATTTGGGAAGCCACGCCCGGAACGACAAAGTCGATAAAGGGCGAAGCCTTCGAATTCTGCCACATCCTCTCGGGCCGCGCCGAGATCACCGAAGACGGCGGCGCCACATATACCTTTGGCGCGGGCGACAGCTTTCTGATGAAACCGGGATTTACCGGCCAGTGGAAGACGCTCGAGACGCTGCGCAAGATCTACGTCTTCGTGTCGCCGCCTGACGCCTGAAGGCGCCGCGCCTCGGCAAGGCGAGAAGTGGCCCGCCCGCATCAGAATGAAACTGCCGCCCGCAAGGATCTCAGCTCGGGCCAAACGGAACGGAACTCGCATGACTGCCCCACGTCCCCGCCCGGCCACGCAGCCCGACGACGATATCCGGATCGTCCCCTTCGAGGACGCTCACCTGCACGGCGCGCTGCGCCTGTCCGCCCAGGCCGGGTGGCCCCATCGCGCCGACGACTGGCAGCTCACGCGGTCGGTCTCCGAAGGGGTCGTGGCGCTGCTCGGTGACGATGTGGTGGGGACAGCGCTGTGCTCGCTCCTCGGCGACGTGGCAATGATCAACATGATCATCGTCGACGCTCGAATGCGCGGGCGCGGGTTGGGTCGGGCGCTGATGGACCGGGTCATTCCCCTTGGCGGGGCGCGCGAATTGCGGCTGGTCGCCACCGAAGACGGACGGCCTTTGTATGAAAAACTGGGGTTCCTGCCTTGCGGAGAGGTGCGCAAACACCAGGGCACCGCGCAGGATGCGCGGCCCGAGTTGCCGATACGGACCGGCGACGCGCAGGATGTGCCCGCGCTGGCGGCGCTGGATCAGCAGGCTTCGGGGATGTCGCGGGCCGGTTTGCTGGCGACGATCGCCGCGCGCGGCGAAGTGCTGCGCAGCGACGACGGCGGGTTCGCCTTGCTGCGCGATTTCGGGCAGGGGCGGGTGCTTGGGCCGGTTGTCGCGCGGGACGCGGCCCATGCAGCGGCGCTGATGGCCGAGGCCGCACACCGCTGCGCCGGGCAGCATATGCGCGTCGACCTGCCGGGCGACGCAGGGCTCGGCGAGACTGCAACGCGGCTGGGACTGGCGCTTGCGGGCGTCAGCACCGCCATGAATCGAGGCGCGAAAGACCGCGCGCCCTCGGACTTCAAGACCTTCGGGCTTGTGTCGCAGGCACTTGGTTAATTCGAATGGGACAGATCATGTTGACCAACTCTCTGCACGAGCTGGATCGCCAGCACCTCATTCACCCGGTCTCGTCATTCCGGGGCCACGAGGCGCGCGGCGTCCGCGTTCTGAGGTCGGCCAAGGGTGCGACCCTGACCGACGACACCGGGCGCGAGCTGCTGGACGGCTTCGCGGGCCTGTGGTGCGTGAACGCCGGATACGGTCACGAAAGCATCGTCGAGGCGGCGGCCGAACAGATGCGCCGGCTGCCCTATGCCACGGGCTATTTCGATCTGGGATCCGAGCCGCCGATCCGTCTGGCCGCCGCGCTGGCCGAGCGGGCTCCGGGCGATCTGAACCACGTCTATTTCACCCTGGGCGGCTCCGATGCGGTGGACAGTACGATCCGGTTCGTCCGGTATTACTGGCACGCCCGGGGGCAGGCCGACCGCGACCAGTTCATCTCGGTGGAGCAGGGCTATCACGGGTCAACCACGATGGGAGCGGGCCTGACCGCGCTGCCGGGCTTTCATGACGGATTCGGCGTCCCCTACGCCTGGCAGCACAAGATCTCGTCGCATTACCTCTACCGCAATCCGCTGGGCGACGACCCGCAGGCGGTCATCGCCGCTTCGGTGGCCGAGCTGCGCGCCAAGGTGGACGAGATCGGCGCCGACCGTGTGGCGGCCTTCTATGTCGAGCCGATTCAGGGGTCAGGCGGCGTGCTGGTTCCGCCACCCGGCTGGCTCAAGGCCATGCGCGATCTCTGTGCCGAGCTGGGCATCCTCTTCATCGCCGACGAGGTCATCACCGGATTTGGCCGCACCGGGCCGATCTTTGCCTGCGCCGATGAAGGCATCGTGCCCGACCTGCTGACCTGCGCCAAGGGGTTGACCTCGGGCTATGTGCCGATGGGGGCGGTGCTGATGTCGGATCACGTCTACCAGGTCATCGCCGAAGGGGCCGGCGCCCGGGCAATCGGCCACGGGTTTACCTATTCGGCGCATCCGGTCTCGGCCGCCGTGGCGTTGGAGGTGCTGGCGCTCTACGAGGGCGGCATATTCGAAAACGGCATCCGCGCCGGGAAACGGCTGATGGCCGGGCTCGAGACATTGCGCGATCATCCGCTGGTCGGCGATGTGCGCGGGCGCGGGATGCTGGCGGCGTTGGAACTCGTCACCGACAAGGCGAAAAAAACGCCGCTGCCGGCCGACATGCAGCCCGCCACGCGGCTCTTCGACCGCGCGTGGGAGCAGGGGCTGGTGATCCGGTCCTTCGCCCAGGGCATTTTCGGCTATGCGCCGCCGCTCTGCTGTACCGAGGCAGAGATCGACGAGATCGTGGCCCGAACCCGCCGGGTTCTGGATCTCACGCTCGACGATCCGGAACTGCGCGGTGTGGTGCGCTGATGGCCCTGCTGTTCTTGTCCAAACCCGAACGCGCGGCCGTCTGGGCCGAGGTCTTCGCCGAGGCGGGCGAAGCGCTTGTCATCGGCGAAGAGGCGGTAACCGATCCCGCAGCGATCACCCATCTCTTGTGCTGGATGCCACCGAAGGATTTGCGCCGCTACCCCAACCTGCGCGTCGTGATCAGCGCCGGCGCGGGGGTGGACCAGATGCCGCCCATGCCCCAGGGCGTGGAACTGGTGCGCACGCTCGATCCTGGGATCGAGGAGATGGTGCGCGACTGGGTGGTGATGGCCACGCTGATGCTGCACCGCCGGATGAAGGACTATCTGGCGCAGGCCGAGCAGGGTCTGTGGAAGGCGCAGGAGACCGTCCATGCCCGAACCGCGCGCGTGGGGATCATGGGGATGGGCCGGATCGGCACGCTGGCGGCGGAAACCCTCGGCGCGCTGGGGTTCAGGGTCAGCGGCTGGTCGCGTTCGGGCCGTGCGGCGGCGGGCGTTCCGGTGTTCGACGCCTCGGGGACCGATGACTTCCTGGCGCAGAGCGACATTCTCGTCTGTCTGCTGCCACTGACCGACCAGACGCGCGGTATCCTGAACGCCGACCTCTTCGCCAGACTGCCCGCGGGCGCGGCGCTGGTTCATGCCGGGCGCGGGGCGCAGCTGGACATGGACGCGATGCGCGCCGCGCTGGACCGGGGCGCGCTGCGCTCCGCGATGCTGGACGTGACCAACCCCGAACCATTGCCGGCCGATCACTGGGCCTGGCGCGATCCGCGCGTGATCATCACCCCACATGTGGCGGCGGAAACGGATCACCGGACCGGGGCGCTTCATGCACTCTCGGTGATCCGGGCAACGCGCGAGAACCGCCCATTGCCGGGGCGCGTCGATCCGGGCCGAGGGTATTGAGCGCGGGTCGCGGCGCCTGATTCAGTGCCGCGATTTCCGGGACCACCCGGCCACCAATGCGCCCGATTGCGCACCTGCGGAGACCACGATGCCAGCGCCGCTGAAGAAAATAACCACGACCGAGGACCTTCCCGATACCGCCGACTGCGTGGTGATCGGCGCCGGAATCGTCGGCGTCTGCACGGCCTATTGGCTCGCGCGATCCGGCCTGAAGGTCGCCCTGCTGGAAAAGGGCCTTGTCGGGGCCGAGCAGTCCAGCCGGAACTGGGGCTGGTGCCGCCAACAGAACCGCGACGCGCGCGAACTGCCGCTCTCGACCCGCAGCCTGGCGCTCTGGGACGAGATGATGCAGGACATTGGCCCCGGCCTCGGCTTTCGCCGCTGCGGGCTGCTCTATCTCTCCGACAACCCCGCCGAGATCGAGGGTTGGGCGGCCTGGGGCCGGTTCGCTCGGGGCGAGGGTGTGGACACCCGTATGCTGAGCGCGGCCGAAGCCACGGAACGGGGCGCTGTCACGGGGAAAGCCTGGGCCGGCGGCGTCTGGTCGCCGACCGATGGCATCGCCGACCCCGCCAGCGCGGCGCCGCTGATCGCGCAGGGCGTGGAGCGGCATGGCGGCGTGGTCATCCAGAGATGCGCCGCGCGCGGGATCGAAACCCAGGCGGGGGCGGTCTCGGCCGTGGTCACCGAACGCGGGGTCATCCGGACGCCGCAGGTCGTGATGGCGGGCGGCGCCTGGTCGGGGAGTTTCCTGCACCAGTCGGGTATCTTCTTTCCGCAGGCCTCGATACGCAGTTCGATCCTGTCTG
This sequence comes from Seohaeicola nanhaiensis, assembly GCF_042654245.1. Taxonomy (NCBI): domain Bacteria; kingdom Pseudomonadati; phylum Pseudomonadota; class Alphaproteobacteria; order Rhodobacterales; family Roseobacteraceae; genus Seohaeicola; species Seohaeicola nanhaiensis. The sequence continues at coordinate 167,665 of NZ_JBHSGI010000031.1, read as the reverse complement.
TGGCGCCGGGCGCCAAGGGGCTGCCGCCGGCCCTGCATACCGCAACCGTGACCGCGACCCGCCGGGGCGATGGCGGCTATACGCTGGCGATCTCGGGGAAGGGCTGTGTCGACCCGACGCCGCGCATGATCCGCAACGGCCGGCATTTCCTGCCGATGTTCGCCAGACGCTGGCGGTCGCTGGTCCCCGGCGGCGTGCAGGCCTGGAAATCAGGCTTCGAGACCATGGCGACCTGGGACCTGGATCGCGAGACGCCGATGGAGCGCGTGCGGATTCTCGACCCGCGACCCTCGCAGGCCATCGTGAACGACACGCTGGCCCGCGCGCGCCGCATGTTCCCCGACCTTCAGGCCATACCCCTTCAGGCAAGCTGGGCGGGCTACATCGACAGCACCCCCGACGGCGTGCCGGTAATTGACAACGACATCGGCATTCCCGGTCTGACCCTGGCCTCCGGCCTGTCCGGACACGGGTTCGGCATCGGGCCGGGCGTGGGCCATCTGGTGGCCGACCTGGTACTTGGACGGACCCCCATCGCCGAGACGGCGCAATACCGTCTGGCCCGGTTCGGGACGTCCCAGTGGGGCAAGGTCTCGAAATTCTGAACCAGATCGCTACCGATCGATCCGTCATGACAAAGGAAGCTGACATGAACACATATCAAATCGCCCTGATCCCCGGAGACGGCATCGGCATCGACGTCATCGACGCGGCCATGGTGGTCATGAATGCGGCCGCCGGCCGGCATCGCTTCGCCCTTGAAACGCAACGCTTTCCCTGGTCCTGCGACCATTACCTCAAGACCGGCGCGATGATGCCCGAGGATGGCATCGAAACCCTGCGGCCTTTCGATGCCATCTTCCTGGGGGCGGTGGGCTGGCCTGCGACGGTGCCCGACGCCGTGTCGTTGCACGGGCTGTTGCTGCCGATCCGCAAGGCCTTCAACCAATATGCCAATATCCGCCCGCATCGTTTGCTGGCCGGGGTGGAGGGACCGCTTAAGGCGGAAGGCTTTGACATCCTGTGCATCCGCGAGAACACCGAAGGTGAATACTCCGGCGCGGGCGGGCGGGTGCATCAGGGCCGCGACAATGAAGTGGCGGTGGAAACGTCGATCTTCACGCGGGAGGGGGTGGAACGCATCCTGCGCTTTGGCTTCGAGCAGGCCCGGGCGCGGCGGCGGCATCTCACGTCGGTCACCAAGTCGAACGCTCAGAAATATTCGATGGTGTTCTGGGACGAGATCACACGCGAACTGGCCGCCGACTATCCGGATGTGACGGTCAGCCATATGCATATCGACGCGATGGCAGCCAAGATGGTCATGAACCCGCAGGATCTCGACGTGGTGGTCGCATCGAACCTGTTCGGCGACATCCTGACCGATCTCGGGGCGGCGATACAGGGCGGCCTCGGCTTTGCCGCTTCTGCCAATATCTGCCCCGACCGCAGCGCGCCGTCGATGTTCGAACCGGTGCACGGATCGGCCCCGGATATCGCGGGCAAGAATATCGCCAATCCGATTGCGGCAATCTGGTCGGGCGCCCAGATGCTGGACCACCTCGGCGAGACCGGGGCCGCTGCCGATGTGCTCTCGGCCATCGAGGGGGCGACCCGGCAGGGCATCGGCACGCGTCCCGGCCGGAACTCCACCGTCGAGATCACGGCAGCGGTGGTCGCCGCGCTTGGCGGCAGAGCCTGAGGCCGGTCGTCAGTCCAGATCCGGCACGATCAGGTCGGCGAGTGTGCGATCGACCGTCAGCGGGGCGCCGGTGACGGCCTGCAATTCGTCAAAGGACATGCCGGGCAGCTTCTCGCGCAGGATGAACCGGTCCTCGCCGATGTCGACGACGGCCAGCGAGGTATAGACGCGCGTCACGCAGCCCAGCCCGGTCAGCGGAAAGCTGCAGCGCTCCACGAGCTTCGGCTTGCCGTCCTTGGTGACGTGGTCGGTCACCACTGCGACACGCTTGGCGCCATGCACAAGGTCCATCGCGCCACCCACGGCCGGAACACCCTTGGACCCCGCGCGCCAGTTGGCCAGATCGCCGTTCTGCGCCACCTGGAAGGCGCCGAGGACGGCCAGATCGAGATGCCCGCCGCGCACCATGGCAAAGCTGTCGGCATGGTGAAAGAAGGCCGCACCGGGGTTGAGGGTGACCGCCTTCTTGCCGGCGTTGATCAGATCCCAGTCTTCCGCGCCGGGGGCCGGTTCGGGACCGAATCCAAGAATCCCGTTCTCGGTGTGATAGATCACCTCCCGTCCCTCTGGCTGGAACTTGGCGATCATCTCGGGAAAGCCGATCCCGAGGTTCACATAGGCGCCATCCTCGATATCCTGGGCGGCGCGCCAGGCGATCTGGGCGTTGGACAGTTTGGTCAGGGACATCAGGCTACCGCTCCCGAGCGCACGAGCACTTCTTCCTGTTGTGGGTCGGACACCTCGACAAGGCTGTCCACGAAGATCCCGGGGGTGACCACCGTTTCGGGGTCGATCCCGCCCGGTTCGACGATTTGGCTGACCTGCGCGATGGTGCGCCTGGCGGCCATCGCCATCAGCGGGTTGAAGTTCCGCCCCGCCAGCCGGTAGGTCAGATTGCCCATCCGGTCCCCGGTCTGCCCCTTGATCAGCGCGACATCGGCCTTCAGCCAGCGTTCGCGGACGTATTGCCGGCCCTCGAAGGTCTCGACCGGCTTGCCCTCGGCCAGTTCGGTGCCGACCGAGGCCGGGGTATAAAAGGCCGGGATGCCGGCACCGCCGGCGCGGATGCGCTCGGCGAGGGTGCCCTGCGGGACCAGCTCAAGCTCGATGTCCCCCGCGAGGTATTTCTCGTTGAAGGCCTCGGCGTTGGACGAGCGCGGGAAGGAACAGATCATCTTGCGCACCATGCCCGCCTTGATCATCGCGGCGATGCCGATGCTGCCGTTGCCTGCATTGTTGTTGACGATCGTAAGGTCGCCCGGCGCGCCGGTCTCGCGAAAGCGCGCGATCAGCGCGTGAATCAGCTCGATCGGTGCGCCGGATCCGCCGAAACCGCCGATCATCACCGTGGCGCCGCTTTCGATCCCGGCAACGGCCTCTGCGGGCGAGGAAAGAGTCTTGTCCAAGAATACCGCCTTTTCTGACTGCTGCGCTCCGGGCCTGTTTAGGAAGAGCAGGCCCGGCTGTATAGCGATTTTGCACGCATATCGAGGTTGGATGGCATGGTCCCGGGGTCAGTCCGTCGCCAGCCAGGCCTCGCTTTCGGCGCGATAGGCCTCTGCGGCGGGGCTGCCATCGGTCAGGATCCCGGGCACGAGCGCCTTGCCCATGTCGAGCAGGCGGTGACCGATGAACCGATAGGCCTCGGGCACCGCCGAGAAATCGGTCTCGGCCATCAACCGGTCGAAATCGGGGCCGGGGATCACCGGATCGAAACGGTCCTTCTCGTAGACCGCCACCCGCCGGGCGATGCGCCACGCGCCGTCATGGCGGACCAGCCGGTCGATGAAACGCGCATAGGACAGATTGTCGACCGCGACGCCCGAGATCACCGCGCGGCCCAGGATCTGGATTGTGGTCTCGGCCAGGGCGCGGTCTCCGTTCAGCTCGATCACCGGTGTGCCGATCAGGTGCTTGGTCCGCGGACCCTCCTGCTTGAAGGTCCTGCGGCTGGCCTCGACAAATCCCCGCGCGCTGCCGGAATACCAGGTCACATGCATCTCGCCCTCCGGGGTATAGCACGCCTCGAGCACATCCCAGCGGCCCTGATCGCGCGCCAGTCCCCAGCGTTGCATCAGCTGCCCGACCTCGATCATGTCCGCGGCGCTCATGGGCATCCTCCTCTTCCCGGTGGAGATGTCCTAGCATTGGCACAGCGCGCCGTCCCCGGTGGCCCCGGCCTCAGTCCGCAGAGTGGACAGCAAGGCCGTAACCGTGGACCCTTGGGGGCGGGGCCGGTGTAACGCTATCCCATCACGCGACCCCAGACCGGAAGGACCGCCGCATGCAGACCTACCCCGCCGAGATGCCCGTTGTCATCGTGGGCGCCGGACCCTGCGGTCTGACGCTGGCGAACCTGCTGGTGACGATGGGCGTCGACTGCCTCGTGCTCGAGCGCGAGCCGGGGCCGATGAACCTGCCACGCGCCATCGTGCTCGACGACGAAGGCGCGCGGACCTTGCAGGTCTTCGGGCTGGACCGCAGCTATGTCGCCGGAACGCTGCCCGGCGAGGGGTCGCGCTATTACAATGACGCCGGGCACTGTTTCGCCGAAACCGGGCGTGGCCCGCGCACCTACGGCTTTCCCAAGCGCAACTTCATCTATCAGCCCCAATTCGAAACCGCGCTGCGCGATGCGCTGGTGACGCGCGCGCCGGACGTCCTGCGCTTTGGGTCGGATGTAACGGACGTGCGGCAGGGTCCGTCAGGCGCCGAGGTGCATGTCACGGGGCCGGACGGGCAGCCGCATGTGATCCGGGCCCAGTGGGTCGCGGCCTGCGACGGCGGCCGCTCGCCGATCCGCGAACGGCTTGGCATCCCGATGAGCGGCGAGACCTATGCGCAGGACTGGATCGTTCTGGATACCAAGGACGACCCGGACAGCGCGCCGTTTTCGCGCTTCTTCTGTTCCAGCTCGCGGCCACATGTCTCGATCCCCGCCCCCAACGGCGGGCGGCGCTACGAATTCATGCTGCTGCCCGGCGAGACGCGCGCGGCGGTGCTGGAACCCGCTTTCCTGGCCGACCTCCTGCAACCGTTCCGGCCCTACGACGAGGCGATGATACTGCGCAAGACGGTCTATACCTTCCACGCCCGTATCGCCGAGCGCTTCCGCGAGGGACGGATCCTGCTGCTGGGCGACGCCGCCCACCTGACCCCGCCCTTCGCGGGGCAGGGGATGAACGCGGGGCTGCGCGATGCGCATAACGTCGCCTGGAAGATCGCGGCGCATCTGGCCGGGGCCGATCCGGCGATACTCGACAGCTACGAGACCGAGCGGCGCAAACCGGCCTGGGACATGATCCAGCTTGCCGTCGCGATGGGTGACATCGTGATGCCCGCCGGCGCCTCGCAGGTGGCCTTCCGCGACCTGCTGATGCAGGCGCTCGACCCCTTTCCGGCAGTGAAGGACTATCTGATCCAGATGCGCTTCAAGCCGCGCCCGCGCTATGCCGACGGCCTGTTCCTCGGCCTCGGGCACGCGGAATTCGAGTCCGATCTGGTCGGAGAGATGATCCCCCAGCCCGATCTCGCGGAGGGCGCGGGCAAGCTGGACGACCTGCTGGGGCCGGGCTTTGCCCTGATCGCGCAGGGCGAGGCGGGGTTTCAGGCCGCCAAGGCCATCGGGCGGGACAGCTTTCTGGGATTGCCGCTCAGCCTCGTGCCCCTTGCCGGCCGGACCGGGGGCGGACATGTCCTGGCCGAGGAAGCCGCTGCGCGCCCCCTGCGGACGCATCGGGGCCAGGTTCTTCTGATCCGCCCCGACCGCTACTGCGCCGCCGCCTTCTGGCCGGAAGCCCTCGCCGAAGGCCTGCAGCGTTACGAGGCGCTGTTTTCCGCCGCGGCCGAGCGTTCCGAGGCAATGACCGAGGCGGTTTCGATCAGCGCGGCCCGATAGCGAGTAAGCGCCTCTTCAAACCCCATGGCCGAGGCGATCCAGATCAGGGTAAGCGACGCGATGACCCTGTCACCCTGCATGACCGGCGCCGACAGGCTCATCGTGTGGTCGTTGAACCCGCCGCTGCGATAGCCGACACCCAGACTCCGGCAGCGCTCGATCACATAGTCGAGCGAGGCGCGGTCCTCCATCATCCCACCGCCGGTCTCGCCCCGCACCGCAAGCCCGGCAAGGATCTGTTCACGCTCGGCGTCGGGACAGAAGGCAAGCCAGGCGCGCCCGCCCGACGTCAGGGTCACGGGCATGTCGCGCCCGACCACCCCGATGTCGATGGAAAACGGGCTGATGTTATGCGTCGATTCCCGCACCACCATCCGGTAGTCGTGGAAGGTCGCAAGGTCGATGGGCCAGAGCACCCGCCGGCCAAGCTTCATCATGTGCGGAACCGCGGTCTGGGCCACCCAATCCTCATCCCGAAACCCGGAACTCAGCGATTTCGTCTGCAGGGTCGGCCGCCACGTATCGTCCGAAGGCGAGCGGGTGACAAAGCCCAGCTCTTCCAGAGTTTCGAGCAGACGGTAGGCCGTGGGCCGCGGCATTCCGGTGATCCTGGCGACCACATTGGCCTTCAGCCCGTTGTGGGCATTGAGGGCCTGGAGGATCTCCAGCCCCCGCTGCAGTGCGCGGACGCGGGCAAAGGTGGACATCGGGCACTCCTTTCACTGTCCGTCAGGTGAACGGCTATCGCCGGGATGGTCAGCCATGTCGCGATGAATGTCCATCAGGTGAACAGATCGCAGCCAACCCTGTCTCCTGGCACGAAATCCTTCACCCTGTCAGACAAGGGAGAGGGAGGAACGCATGAACGGTCTGGAACGGCAGGTGCGCAGCGGCGCCCGGGGACTTGCGCTGATCGGTCTGGCAGGGCTGCTCGTGCTGGCGATTATGACGACCCTCGACGTGCTCCTGCGCTGGCTCTTCGCCGCGCCGCTGCACGGCGTCAACGATGTAAGCGCCGTGGTGATGGCGGTCGTCGTCGCGGCCTGCATTCCGGCGAACCTCGCCTTCAAGCAGAACATCACGGTCAACGTGCTGGGCGCCTTTCTCGGCGTCCGGGCAGAGCGCTGTTTCGAGGTTCTGGCCAGCCTGCTCACGCTGATCTTCGTCGGGCTGATGGCCTGGCAGTTCGTGCCCTATGCCGCCGGACTGAAGGAGACGGGCGAGCAGACCTGGGTTCTGGCCTGGCCGGTCTGGCCATGGTGGGCCTGCGCCGCCGCGCTGCTCTGCCTCGCCACGCTGGTGCAGGTGATGGTGCTGGTCGAGGACGTTAGGGCGCTGGTCACCGGCGGCCGGGGTGTTCCGGGCGACGCGCCGCCCGCGGTCTGAACGTTCAAGAAAGGCCCCGACATGGACCCGCTTCTGCTCGCCCTCATCGGCTTTGTCGTCATGCTGGGCCTCATCGCCGTGCATGTGCCCATCGGCATCGCCATGGCCCTGGTCGGCGTCACCGGCTTTGGCATCCTCGTCGGCTGGGCCCCGGCGCTGTCGCTGATGGCGAGCGAGCCCGCCGCGGCCATGGCGAACCTCGATCTGGCGGTGATCCCGCTGTTCATGCTGATGGGAAGCCTCGCCGCGGCGGGCGGGCTGGCCGGGGACATCTACAACCTCGCTGGCGCGCTGGTGGGGCACCGCAAGGGCGGGCTGGCCACCACGACCGTCCTGGCCTGTGCCGGGTTCGGCGCGGTCTGCGGCTCGGGCGTGGCGACCACGGCAACCTTCGGGCGGGTAGCGCTGCCCGAGATGCTGGGGCGCAAATACGGCCCGGCGCTGGCGACGGGCTCCATCGCGGCCGGCGGCACGCTGGGAATCATCGTGCCGCCCTCGGGCATCATGATCCTCTATTCGGTGCTGACCGAACAATCGGTGATCTCCCTGTTCTCGGCCGCGATCGTGCCCGCGATCCTGGCCGTGCTGTTCTACTACATCGCCGTCCGGGTTACCGTGGCGCTGCGTCCCGAGGTCGGTCCGGCGGGCGAAAAGATGTCCTGGCCCGAGCGCTGGCAGGCGATCCGCCAGGGCTGGGGCGTGATCCTGCTGGCGGTCACCGTGCTGGGCGGGATCTATTCCGGCATCTTCACCGTGAACGAGGCGGCGGCGGTCGGCGTCGTCATCGCCTTCGTCTTCGCGCTGATCCGGCGGCGGCTCGGATGGACATCCTTCCTGGGCGTCCTCGCGGAATCGAGTGCCTCGACCGCGATGGTCTATATCATGGTCTTCGGCGCGACGATCTTCTCGTATTTCGTCGCCGTCTCGGGGGCCGCGGCCTTCCTCGTGGACGGCATCAGCGGCCTCGCCATCCCGCCGCTGGGTGTGATCTTCCTGCTGCTGCTGCTTTACATCTTCCTCGGCGCTTTCTTCGACGAGATCGCGGCAATGGTCATCACGCTCCCCTTCGTGATCCCGGTGATCCAGCACCTTGGCTACGATCTGGTCTGGTGGGGGATCATCAACGTCGTCGTCATCGGCATCGGGATGATCACGCCGCCCATCGGCATCAACGTCATGGTGCTGAACGCGATGCAAAGCGCCACCAGGCTGACCACGATCTACCGGGGGATCGTGCCCTTCCTGATCGCCGACCTGATCCGCCTGGCAATCCTGACGCTGTGGCCGGAACTCACCCTCTGGCTGCCCTCGGTGATGCACTGAGTCCGCAGAACGGACACATCCCGATCCGCAGCGGTTCCGGGCCGGGGCAGGCGATAGCGTAACGTGACCACGACGGACGAAGGGGAGGAACCATGTCCATCATCAGAACCATCACCGCGGCGGCGCTGGCGCTCGCCGCCGGGACCGCCGGGGCCGAAACGCTGCGCTTTTCAAGTTTCGAGCCGCCCGTCGCGCATATCACCAAGAACATCCTGACCCCCTGGGCCGAAGAGGTCTCGGCCGCCTCGAACGGCACCATCGACATCCAGATGTTCGCCGGCGGCACGCTGGGCCGTTCACCCGCGCAGCAGCTCAAGCTGGTCGAGGACGGCGTGGCCGATTTTGCCTGGATCATCCCGGGCTATTCGCCGGGGCGGTTCACGCAGGGAACGGTCGCCGAACTGCCCTTCATGGTGCCGAACGCCACCGTCGGGTCCGAGGCGATGTGGAAGATGGTCGAAGACGGCTATTTCACCGGCGACTATGACAAGTTCAAGCTGATCGGGGTGCTGGTCTCGGCGCCAAACTTCATCGTCTCGCGCATTCCGATTGTCGAACCCGAGGACATGAAGGGCATCAACTTCCGCGGCCCCGGCCCGGTGATGCTCAAGGCGGTGGAGGCCCTCGGCGCGGTGCCGGTGGGCGGCATCACCGGCCCGACCATCGCCGACGCCATCCGGCGCGGGCTGGTGGAAGGCACGATGACCCAGTGGGCCGCCGTCGAAACCTTCCGCATCGGCGAGGTGACGGACTATTATATGACAGCGCCTCTGGGAGCGACGCCGATGCTCGTGCTGATGAACAAGGCGAAATACGACAGCCTGCCGGACGAGGCGAAGGCCGCCATCGACAAGTTCTCCGGCGCCGCCTTCTCGGAACGCTTCGGCAAGAGCTTCGACGCGCACCACGATGCGGCGGGCGACCGCGAGGCGGCGACCGGCGCGACCATTGTCAAGCCCGACGCGGCGCTGACGCAGCGGTGGAAGGACGCCACCCAGGTGGCCGTCGATGACTGGATCGCCACCACCGAGAACGGGCAGGCGATCTATGACGCCTTCCGCGAACGGCTGGACGCCGCCGCCGCCGCGCACTGAACATCTCCGGGGGCTTCGGCCCCCGGGGCCCCACCGGGAGAGAGAGCATGACCCTGACATCGCTGGGCTACATCGGCATCCGCAGCACAAGGACCGAGGACTGGAGCGGCTTCGCGACCGGTCTCCTCGGGATGCAGCAGGTCGACCGCGGCGGCGATGTCCGCGCCTTCCGGATGGACGACCGCAAGCAGCGGCTGATTGTCAGCGGCGACACGGGCGACGGGCTGGGCTTCATGGGCTGGGAGGCCGAAAGCCCGGCGGCGCTGGAGGCGCTGGCCGCGCGGCTGGAAAACGCGGGCGTGGCCGTGACGCTCGAAAGCGGATCCCTGGCCGACGAACGGCACGTGGCGCGTCTGATCTCCTTCAGCGATCCCGCGGGCAACCGGCTCGAGGTCTTCTGCGGGCCGGAGGTGGCCAGCGATCCCTTCACCCCGGGCCGGGCGATCTCGGGCTTCAAGACAGGGGCGCTGGGAATGGGGCACGCGGTGCTGCACGCGACCGACGTGGACGTTCTCCTGCCCTTCTACCGCGACCTGCTGGGCTTCAGCGTGACCGACTACGGCCTCTCGCCGATCAAGCTGTATTTCTTCCATCTCAACGGGCGCCACCACTCCTTCGCCATGGTTGGCAGCGGCCGGCGTGGAATGCACCACTTCATGGTCGAACTGCTGTCGCTGGACGACGTGGGTCAGGGATATGACCTCGCGCAAAGCGAGGCGGGCCGCGTGGCCTATACGCTCGGGCGGCATTCCAACGATCACATGACCTCGTTCTACGCCAATTCGCCCTCGGGGTTCTTTGTCGAATACGGCTGGGGCGCGCGGGTCATCGACCCCGAGACCTGGGAGCCGCACGAAACTTTCGACGGCCCCTCCTACTGGGGCCACGAGCGCCTGCACATGCCCGAGGGCGATCCGGCCCGGGTGCGGATGCGCGAGATGCGGATGGACGCGGCGCGGCGCGGGCTGCGCGCGCCGGATCCGGTCAGCAACTGCGCCTGGCTCGACAGCGTCATCCGGCGCGAGTGACCCGGGGATCCGGCGCTCCCAGAATTCAACAACGGAGATCTGAATGCGAATCCTGTCCTACGTCCTTCCGGACGGAACCGAGTCCTATGGCCTTGCCCAGGGTGACACCCTCCGCGACGCGGGTGCCGCGCTGCGCGGCAAGGCAAGGGACCTGCAGGCGTTTCTCGCCACCGGCGGCGACCTCGCCGCAGAGGCTAAGGGCGAGACCCTCGCGGCCGCCGACGTGACCTTCCTCCCGCCGGTGCCCAATCCCGACAAGATCATCTGCATCGGCCTGAACTACATGACGCACATCCGCGAAACCGGCCGCGACGCGCCAAAGCACCCGGCCATCTTCATCCGCTTTCCCGGCTCCATCGTCGGGCATCAGGCCGCGATGATCCGCCCCAAGGTGTCCGACTGGTTCGACTTCGAGGGCGAGCTGGCCGTGGTGATCGGCAAGACCTGCCGCCACGTTCCCGCCGCCAAGGCAAAAAGCGTCATCGCCGGCTATACCTGCTTCAACGACGGATCGGTGCGCGACTGGCAGCGCCACACCAGCCAGTTCTGGGCCGGCAAGAGTTTCGAGAAGTCAGGCTCGATGGGCCCCTGGATCGTGACCGCCGACGAGATGCCCGAACCGGAGGCGCAGCATATGGTGACCCGGCTGAACGGGCAGGAAATGCAATCGACCCCGATCTCGGATCTGGCCTTCGGCATCCCGGAACTGATCGCCTATTGCTCGACCGTCTGCGAACTGAAGCCCGGCGACGTGATCGCCACCGGCACCCCCTCGGGCGTGGGTCTGTTCCGCGAACCGAAGGTGTTCATGAAGCCCGGCGACCGCGTCGAGATCGAGATCACCGGGATCGGCACCCTGTCGAACCCCATCGAGGACGAGGTCTGAGCACAGAGCCAGGGCGGTGTCACCCGCGCGCGACAGCGCCCGTCAGCCCGCCTTGGCAAGCTCGTTCTTGCGCCTGTCCACCTCATCGAACTGCCGCTGCTGTTCGGCGCCCCAATGGGCAACCGTGAACTGACTGACGACAGAGCGCAGGTTCTTCATCCGGTTACGCCGCTCTTCCTCGGGCATGTTGATCGCCGACAGAATCGCCGAATCCATCGACCGGTGAGAGAATGGATTGGTGACCACGGCTGAGTGCAGTTCGACCGCCGCGCCGGCGAATTCCGACAGGACCAGCACGCCGTCGCCATCCACCCGCGCCGAAACGAACTCCTTGCAGACAAGGTTCATCCCGTCGACCAGCGGGGTGATCCAGGCGATATCGGCGGCAAGATAGTATTTGATCAGATCGTCGAAGGGGATGGCGCGCGAGATCAGAGCGATGGGCTGCCATTCCAGCGTTCCGAACCGGCCGTTGATGCGGCCTGCGGTTTCCTCGATGCCGGTCTGGATCGGGGCATAGGCCGACATGCTGCGGTCGGCGCTGACCGAGACATGCATCAGCTTGACCTTGCCGCGCAGGTCCGGGTTGTCGGTCAGCACCCGTTCAAAGCTTTCCAGCTGCTCCACGCCGCCCTTGGTATAATCGGTGCGCCCCACCGACAGCAGCAGCTTGCGCCCGGCCTGCGATTCGCGGATCCGCTGGGCATCGGCCTGCACCTCGGGATCCGAGGCGCGCCCGGCGATGAAGTCGAAATTCACCCCGACAGCGGCAGCGCTGATCGCGATCTTCCGTCCCTCATAGGACAGCATGGTCGGAGCGCTGCGCTCGCTGAGCGCGGTGCCGTCCGATATCCGTTCAGGCCCCAGCGCGGCCCGCTCGACCGTTTCGACATCGAAAAGGCTGCGCGCGACCGAAACGAAATTGGCCGCGTAACGGGGAATGTGAAAGCCGATGATATCGCATTCCAGCAGGCTGGCGATGATTTCGCGCCGCCATGGCAGGACGTTGAACATGTCGGCCCCGGGGAAGGGCGTGTGGTGAAAGAAGGAAATCTTCACGTCCGAGCGCAGCTTGCGCAGATACCCCGGCACCAGCCACAGGTTGTAGTCGTGAATCCAGACCCGCGCCCCCTGCGCCGCCTCGCGCGCCGCCGCCTCGGCAAAGGCCCAGTTGACTTCGCGAAAGGTCGGCCAGTCCACCGGGTCGTAATTGAACTTTTCCTTGAAGCTGTGAAGGATCGGCCAGAACGCCTCTTTCGACGAAACGTGGTAAAAGCTCGACACCTGTTCGAAGGTCAGCGGCAGTCGCGACACGTTGTAGGTGCCATAGGCATCGGAAACCTCGATGACCCTCTCGAACTCGGGATTGGCCGGATCCTCGGCCAGCTTCCAGGCGATCCACGAGGCCTTTTCCGCGGTCGAGAAAAAGCTCTTGAGCGTCGGTACGATTCCGTTCGGGCTGCGGTTCTCGCGCAGCGTGACCTTGCCATCGACCTCGACCTCTTCATAGGGTTGCCGGTGGTAGACGATGACCAGATCAGACGGCATCGGACAGGATCTCCTCGCTTCTGGGGTGCAGGTTGAAATGCGCGATCGCCTCGGCGATGCCGGCCGCGCCGATGGCCCGCGCGCGCAGAATATCGGGCGTCGCGGGCAGAGCGTCGAGCAGGGGCTGTTCCGATCCGCCAACCGCCACCGCGCGCGTGCCCGCCACCAGCATGGACAGGTCGTTCAGCGTGTCCCCCGCCGCCAGTGTGCGCGCCGGCGCGATCCCGAGATGGCCGAGCAGCCGCAGCAGCGACGGCCCCTTGCTGACGCCCGGCGGCAGAACATCGAGAAAGCGGTTGTCGGAAATCAGCAGATCCAGCCCGAGGTCGGCCACGATATCATGCGCCACCGGATCGAACCGGTCCGGGTCGTAGTGATAGCTGACGCGATAGCGGAACGGCGTCTCTTGCACCGTCAGCCCCGCGACGTTCTCCAGACCCTGCCGCACCCGCGCGCCACTGTCGTTCCAGCGCGTGACGATCTCGTCTTCCAGCACCTCGATAGGCGCGATGGTCCGCTCGGGAGACACCCGGGCGATGGTCGTGCCGACATCGCCGATGATATATTCCGGCCAGGGCAGTCTGCCTTCGGCGCAGACCGAGCCGATGAACTCGGGATCGCGACCGGTTACAAAGATCAGTCGCACGCTGTCGCGGTTGTCTTCGATCCAGCTGTACAGACGTGCCCTGTCCTCGTCGGATCCCCCCAGAAAGGTGCCGTCCAGATCCGTCGCCAGCGTGAATGCCCGGCTGTCCGTTGCCTCTGCGTCAAACGTCATGTGCCGCGTCCGTCCATGACCAGTTGCCGCGCCTGCGCCGGGTTCGACAGCCGGATGTCGAGTGCGCGCGGCTCACCCTGGATCGGCCGCGTCCAGAGATCGCCGAATGCCTGCCCTATGTCGGCGCCTTCATGCAGGATGCTGTACACAGTCTCGCAGATCGGGATCGAAACATTGAGCCGCCGCGCCAGATCGACGATCGAGACGGCATTGACCTCGCCCTCGACCACAACGGGTTTGCCGTCAAAGCACTTCTCGCGCGGAATGCCCTGGCCGAGCTGCACGCCCAGCGACATGTTGCGCGAGGTGCGGCTGGAACAGGTCAGGGTCAGATCGCCAGCGCCGGCCAGTCCGGTCACCGTTTCGCGGCGCCCGCCCAGGGCCTCGGCAAGCTGCTTCATCTCGTCCATGCCGCGCGTGATCAGCGCGGCCCGGGTGTTTTCGGCAAACCCGGCGCCCGTCATCATGCCGCAGGCGATGGCGACCACGTTCTTCACCGCGCCGCCAATCTCCACACCGACCAGATCGTCGGAAATGTAGGTCTTGAAGAACCCGGTGCTCATCGACAGGGCAAGGCGGGCGGCCGGACTGTCGTGCGGGGCAAGCCGGTCGGCATGGGTGAAGTCGAAGGCAACCGTCGCGGCGGTATAGTGGCCAAGCGCCGTTTCGCGGGCAAAGGTCGGTCCCGATATCGCCCCGACGCGGGCGTCGCGCAGTTCGTCGGCGACAACCTGCGACATCAGCATCCCGCTGCTCGGTTCGATGCCCTTCGTGCAGACCGCGACGGGCGTGCCGGCAGGGATCAGCGGCCGTACCTGTCGCGCCATGGCGCGGGTGGCCACCGAGGGCACGACGAAAAGCACCACATCGGCGCCCACCAGCGCTTCGGCCGCGTCGGTCGTGGCCTGCAAGCCTGCGGGCAGCGGAACATCGTCGAGATAGCGCGGATTGCGCGAGGTCCGATTGATGGCCTCGGCGACTTCGGGGTCGCGGGCGAGCAGGCGAACCTGATGTCCCGCCTGCGCGGCGACACTGGCCAGCGCGGTTCCCCAAGCCCCCGCGCCAATGACCGCAAAGCGCGTATAGGGCAGGGTGGGAAGGCGGTGTGATTGCAGCTCTTCGTTCATGTTCCCTTTCGGATTCTTATCCATCGGGCAACGGCGCCAGGGCGGCGTGTCGTCCTTTCACATAGAGGTGTTGATGGGCTGTATCTAAAGCTTGCGGGTCTCGCTGCAACAGTCGAATGGCACAAAAGCGACATCTTGACCCTTTTTCGCGGTGTGGCGCACAAATCCTGCGCAAACCTTGCCTGCCCGGTATTTTTCTTCAGCGCGCTGCCGTTTCGCAAGGAATGGGATAGGCCGATACAGGCAAGCCTTTGATTGTAAAAGCCCAAGCGCTAGATGGCTTGTTTGATCTGCGGCGCGGGATCGTCCCGCCGCCGGCAAGGACGAATTGACAAGTGGTTATGGCTGTGTCGTTTTTCGACCACGTGCCGGACCGCGATCCCGGGATCAGGGATCGCTGGGACCGGCCGTTTCGGAGGCCCGTGCGCCGGCCTGGCGGCCCCGGGCAAGATGGTGAACTCGAAGCGCCGCCTGGGCGCGAGGCTATGCGATCATGACAACCGATCGGACGGAAATCGACCGGGACTGGTGGCGCGGATGTGTCATCTATCAGATCTATCCCCGCAGCTTTCAGGACAGCAACGCCGACGGCATCGGCGATCTGCGGGGCATCGTGGACCGTATGCCCTATCTGGCCAGTCTGGGCGTGGATGCGATCTGGGTGTCGCCCTTCTACACTTCGCCCATGAAGGACTTCGGCTATGACATCAGCGATTTCTGCGATGTCGATCCAATGTTCGGCACGCTTGCCGATTTCGACGCACTGGTGGCGGCGGCCAACGACCACGGCCTCAAGGTGATGATCGACCTCGTGCTGTCGCATACCTCGGACCAGCACGCCTGGTTCACGGCCAGCCGCGCCTCGCGGGAAGGGCCCTATGCCGACTGGTACGTCTGGGCCGATCCGAAAGAAGACGGCACCCCGCCGAACAACTGGCTGTCGTTCTTCGGCGGATCGGCCTGGCAGTGGGACTCACGGCGCGAGCAGTATTTCCTGCACAACTTCCTGACGTCGCAGCCCGATCTGAATTTGCACAGCGAAGCGGTGCAAAGCGCGCTGCTGGGTGTTGTCCGCTTCTGGCTCGACCGTGGCGTTCACGGATTCCGGCTGGACACCGTCAACTTCTACTTCAACGACAAGGACCTGCGCGACAACCCGCCGCTGCCGAAAGACCAGCGCAACGCCATCCTGGCGCCCTCCGTCAATCCGTACAACTACCAGTCGCACATCCATTCCAAGAACCAGCCCGAGAACCTGGAGTTCCTGAAACGCCTTCGAGCGCTTCTCGACGAATATCCCGGGACGACCACCCTGGGAGAGATCGGCGATGCCGAACGGGGCCTCGAACTGATCGGCACCTATACCGAGGGTGCCGAGCTTCTGCACATGTGCTACGCCTTCGACTTCCTCGCGCAGGAACCGCTCAGCGCCGCCCGCGTGGCCGAGGTGCTCTACAAGGCGGACCACCTGACCAAGGGCGGATGGGTGGCCTGGGCCTTCTCCAACCATGACGTGATGCGCCATGCGACTCGGTGGAACCTGTCCCCAGCCGCCCAGCGGCTCTGTGCGACGCTGCTGCTGTGCCTGCCAGGGTCGGCCTGCTTCTATCAGGGCGAGGAACTGGGTCTGGAAGAGGCCGACCTGGCCTTCGAGGATATCCGCGACCCCTACGGCCGCGAATTCTGGCCGGAATACAAAGGGCGCGACGGCTGCCGCACCCCGATGGTCTGGACCGGAACCGAGCGCAACGGTGGCTTCACCACCGGCGATCCCTGGCTGCCGATCAGCCCGCACCACCTGCGCCATGCGGTCGATGTCCAGGAAAGCGAACCCGGCGCGATGCTGCACCATTACCGCAGGGCGCTGGCCTTCCGCGCGACCCATCCGGCCCTGCGCACCGGGATGCTCGACGGTGTCTACGTCTACGGCGATGTCCTGCATTTCCGGACGGTTTCACCCGAAGAGACGCTGTATTGCGCGTTCAACCTCTCCGACACGCCCTCGGCACACAACCTGCCGTCCGGCACCTGGGAAACCATCGGTCAGGAGCTGGGCGCCGTCAGCGTCAGCCACGACGGCCTGCTGCACATGGGGCCGTGGCAGATCTGCATCGCCCGCCAGCAGGCCGAGGTCTATTGACCCTCTGACCGATCCAGCGTCGCGGCAGGGTCGCGCGTCCGCAAGACGCCCGCGACACCTTCGGTCATATAGGGCCTGAGGAGAGATGCAATAGCCCGCGCTCCGGTGTGAAGCTCCGTGTCCGCCGACTCCCTATGCCGCATGCGCGCATAGTCCATGTGAAACCGCCCGATGATCACACAGTTGGCCGCGATTTCGCGAACGCCGGCCTCCCGCAGATCCAGCAGCCCCGCGGCCTCTGCCGCGCGCAACCGCTCTTCGACCAGCCCTTCGATCCTGACGTAGCTGTCCCGCAACCGCTCGAGGATCGCCTCGCGCGGCTCCAGCGCGAACAGCGGATCGCGCAGCAGATATCGGAACTCCCACAGGATCCCGAACAGCGCGAGAAAGGTCTCGACCGCCTGCGCCGGCGCCTCCGGAAACGGTTGCCCGAAATGCTCTTCCAGCCGTTGCTCCATCGTATCCAGATGGGCCAGCACCAAGTCCTTCTTGGTCTTGAAGTGATACCAGAGCGTGCCCTCAAGGACATCGGCCGTCGTGGCGATCTGGGCCGTGGTGACAAAATCGAAACCCTGCTCGTCGAACAGCGCCAGGCTCGCGCGCAGGATCTTGCCGCGCGTCTTCGACCCGAAGGCGGCAACCGTCGCCGGTGACAGCCCGGCCTTAGCCATCGGGGCGCCGCGTCGCGCGATCATAAAGCTGTTCCGCCTCGGGATGCAGCGTCCCGTGCAGGCGGTCCCAGATGACGGTGTAGAGACCGAAGTTGTATCGGAACGTCCTGTGATGCTGGTTGTGATAGGCCGATTTGTTGAGCAGCCGGCCCAGCCAGGTCGCCGCCAGCCAGCGCGGCATGATCTCGTACCCCAGGTGCCCGTAAACGTTATAGGACAGCGACACCAACGAGGCTGCGAGCAGACAGACCGAATACATCGGCATCACCATGACCAGCGGAACGAAGACGGCGATTTCCAGAATGGCTTCGAACGGATGAAAGGCAAAGGCGGCAAAGGCGCTCGGGTTCGTGGACAGATGGTGCGTCCGGTGGATCGGCTCGAAGAACGGCGGCCGGTGCACCAGCCGATGCATCCAGTAGAAATACCAGTCGTGGATCAGCAGCGCGACCGGGATCTGAAGGACAAGCCAGACCGCGCCATAGTGCAACGGGTCGTCGTAGATGGCGGTAAGGCCCGCCTGTTTCATCAGGATGATCAGCCCGACAATGCCGGTGAACACGATGACGGTGACAACCGAGTCGCGTATCTCCCGCGAGATTTGCGCCGAAGAGAAGGGTCGGGGCTGCAACCGCCGCCAGGGCGCCCATCGTCCCAGAGCCAGCCCAAGCGAATATCCGGCAGAGCTGAGCACGGCATACCTGAGCAGGATCAGCAAAAGGATAAGCAGCGCCCCAACCGCATACCAGACCGGTTTGGGCGCTGCCTCTGACAAGGACTGCAGGACAGAAAGGAACATGGGCGATCACTCGATTCTGGGTGTTTACCCAAATTTGGGTGATTGCCCAGTTTCAGTCAAGCCCCGTTTTGTCGCCCTCACCCCGACTGTCGTTGCACGAAGAAACTCAGCCCCGCGACACGCTCCAGCAGCAGGATCGCCAGGAAGGTGATGATCACTGACAGCGTCGAGATCGCCGCCAGCACCGGCGAGGCATCGTCCTGGATGAAGGTGAAGATCTGGACGGGCAGGGTGGTGATGTCGGGCCCGATCAGGAACATTGTCACCGTCACCTCGTCGAAGGAAATGATGCCGGTGAACAGCAGCGAGGTCAGGATGCCCGAGCGGCAGATCGGCAGGATGATGTCCCACAGTGCGCGCAGTTCCGACGCGCCCAGCACTTCCGCGGCGCGGATCAGGTCCGGGTCGACCGACCGCAGGGCGACGTGGATCGGCCGATAGGAAAACGGCAGGGTTACCATCAGATGCGCCAGGATGATCGCCCAGGGCGTCCCGACGATGCCCATTGCCGCCATCAGCGCCACCGCCGCGACTCCCATCGAGGCATGGGGGAAGAACAGCGGCGAAAAGATCGCGAGTTCCAGCCAGCCGGAGATCCGCGGCGCATAGCGCAGGGTGAAATAGGCGGCCAGAAAGCTGATTGCGGTGATCAGCGTCGCCACGATGGCGGCGATCCAGAGCGACGTCAGCACCGCGCGGCCCCAGCGCGGATCCGTGAAGGCCTCGATATACCAGCGGATCGACCAGCTGTCGGGCGGAAACTGGATATAGCCCGACCCGTTGAACGAGGCGCCAAAGACGATCACGATGGGCGCGGGCAGCATCAGCAGCAGGACGATACCCAGCGTTTTGGTCAGGGGAGTCAGCTTGCGCATCGGTTACTCCTGCCCGCGCAGGGCGCGGCGTTCGATCAGTTTCAGAATGACCAGCGACACGAAGGACAGCGTCAGCAGACAGATGGACCACGCCGCGGCCTTGGACATGTTGAAGGTCGCCATCACCTCCTGATAGATCTGCGAACCGACGAATTTCTCGGTGATCCCGCCCAACAGCAGGGGCGTCACGATGGCCCCGACCGAGGCGAGATAGATCACCATCAGCGAGGTGAAGACACCCGGCAGCGACAGCGGCAGCACGATGGTCCGGAAGGTCTGCAGACGGTTCGCCCCAAGCACGCGCGAGGCTTCCTCCAGGTTCTCCTCGATCGACAGCAGCGAGGCGAGGATCGACACCACGGCAAAGGGGATCAGCACATGGGTAAGACCAATGACGATGCCGGTATCGTTGAACATCAGCTTCAACGGCGTGTCGATCACGCCGACCCAGCCCAGAAAGGCGTTCAAGAACCCCTTGGGACCCAGCAGGATGATCCAGCCGTAGGTGCGTACGACAAGGCTGACCAGCCAGGGCACCAGCACCACGATCAGCAGCATGTTGCGATGCCGCTCCGACCGCCACAACAGAAGGGCAATGGGATAGGCCAACAACACCGCCAGCAGCGCGACGACGATCGAGGTCAGCACCGTGCGGTAGAAGACCACGTGATAATCCGGCCGCGACAGGATCTGCTCGAAATACTTCAGGGAAAATCCGCCCCGGTCGACGAAGGCATTGCTGAACAGCATGATGACCGAGATGAAGAACAGCCCGAGCACGATCAGCGCCGGCAAGAGCATCAGCCCCTTGGCCAGCGTCGGTTTCTCGCCGGTGTTCATGCGTCCTCTCCGAAGGCGCTGGCCATGTCGGCCGACAGCGGTGCGAAGACACGGGCCGAGTCGGCGGGAAAGGCGATCTGCACCTGTTGCCCGGACGCGATGCGTCCGGGCGTGTCGGTCATGCGGACGCTGACCATCCGGGTGCCCTGCGCGTCGAGCGTCACCCGGGTCAGCGGGCCGATCACCAGCGCATCGCGTACCACCGCCGCAGCGGTGACCATGTCCGGGGCCAGCGTCTCGCCCGGCTCGTGAATGGAGATCTTCTCGGGCCGCAGGCAGACGATGACCGAGTCTCCCACCGCCGGATCGTGCCCCCGGGCGACATGCGACGGCAGATCTACCGTCCCGGCACCGGTGGCAATCGCCAGCCTCTGGCCAACGGCCTGCACGCGGCCCGGCAGCTGGTTCACCTCGCCGATGAACTTGGACACGAACAGGTTCTGCGGGTCGGCGTAGATCTCCTGCGGGGTGCCGACCTGCTGGACGTGCCCGTTGCTCATGACCACGATCCGGTCCGAGATCATCGTCGCCTCTTCCTGGTCGTGCGTCACGAAGACAAACGTCGTCCTCAGCTGTTTCTGGATGTCCTTCAGCGCGAACTGAAGCTGCTTGCGCAGCTGCATGTCCAGCGCCGACAGGGGTTCGTCCAGCAACAGGATCGACGGTTCCAGCACCAGCGACCGGGCCAGGGCGACACGCTGTTTCTGCCCGCCCGACAGCTGCGCGATCCGCCGGTCGCCCAGCCCGTCAAGCCCGACGAGATGGATGAACTTGTCGACCCGCGTCCGGATCGACGCCGCATCGACGCGGCGCAGCTTCAGGCCATACGCGATATTCTCGGCCACCGAGAAATGCGGGAACAGGGCCAGGTTCTGGAACACCATCCCGATCGGGCGCTTCTGGGTGGGCACGTCGGTCATGTCCCGGCCATCGATCCGGATCCGCCCGCGCGTGGGCGAAATGAACCCGGCGATCAGGCGCAGAAGGGTCGTCTTGCCGCAGCCCGACGGGCCCAGCAGCGTGAGGAAGCTGCCGGCGGGAATGCTCAGCGACACCTCTGACAACACCTCGGCATCCCCGTAGGATTTCGAAACGGCTTCGATGTCGATGCTGCCGACGGCGGCGTCGCGGATCATGGTCTGGGTCGCGCTGGTCATAGGTGATTGGGCCTCTGCGGTCTGAAAAATGGCCGGATCGTGCCCGGCCATTTCAGGAAGGAGTCGGTATGTGACGGTTACTTCGCGGCTTCCGACATCAACTGCTCAACCATGTTGATGCGCTCTTCATGATGGTCCCAGACCACTTTCCAGTCGGGCACATACATCTGCTTCATCAGCTCTTCGCGGGTCGTTCCAAGCGTATCGAGATAGGCCTGCGGCAGCTTTGCGGTGTTGTTCGTCGGGATGCCGCCGCCTTCGACCGAAACCGCGACCTGGCTTTCGGCCCCGGCGAGGTAGTTCAGATACTGGCGCGTCTCCTCGCGGTTGGCCGCCCCCTTGGGCGATACGACCGCATAGGCCAGCATCAGCCCGCCCTCTTCGGGGATCACGATCTTGATGTTCTTCTGGCCCTCGTTCTGCAGATGCCAGACGCGGGTCGAATAGAACGGCACCGCGGTGACCTCGCCGGTCCCAAGCAGCGTGTTCATATGGGCCAGCGACGTATAGGTCGTCAGCGCGTTGGCGATCAGGCCCTTCAGCGTCTCCACGCCCGGCTCGACGTTCTCGGCATCCCCGCCATTGGCATGGGCGAGCATCGTCAGGTCATAGGCCGCGGCATAGACCGGACGGGTGATCGCCAGCTTGCCCTTCCATTTCGGATCGGCAAGGTTCTTCCAGCTCTTGAAGTCCTCGGCGCTGGCAAGATCGCTGTTATAGACGATGCCGTAATAGGCGAAGTAGGTCGGGATCCCGACGATCAGACCTTCCTCGTTGCGGATCACCACTTCCGGCGGCAGGTTCTTCACCTCGGGGATTTCCTCGTCGGTGAAGCCTTCCAGAAGATCGGTGCCCGACAGGCCGACGCCCTCGAAGAAGGTGACGGTCACGGCGTTATACTGGGACGCGGTGGGCGAGCGCACGGCGCCCGCGGTATTGGGCACCTCGACGACACGGGTCTCGATCCCGGTCTGATCGCTGAACGGCTTCTGCACGAACTCGCCAAGGGTGCGAGCGCCGCCGCCGCCCCAGGTGGCATGGATGACCTCGGCCGAAGCACTGGTCGCCAGGGTGGCGATCAGACCGATCGCGGCTGCATTCAGGAGTTTGTTCATTTGGTTCCCCATTGTTCGCTGTCCGGTCCGGAACGGTACCGATTGTTCCGGCAGTGTGATGGGCCGGATGCAAAGCTGTAAAATTCAATAGATCGCCAATATCATAACCGCATGTTATGCGATTTCGCCGGCCCTTGCGGCGCCGGCAACCTGCCGCCCTCATGCGGCAACGCAGAAAGGTCTCACCGCCTATTCTTCTGTTTTGCACGGGTTTGTCCGCGTCGCGCTGATAACCCGGCGGAATGAGAAGCCGCCGCCTTTGCATTATCGACCGGGCCGGAAACACTCTAGTCTCGCCGGGAAGGAAATGAAAAGCGGGATTTGGGAATGATCGGTGCGGAAGTTGTCGTGCGAACGCCGGACCGCTGCGGTGTAACGGCGTGTTGTGGCATTCCGGGCGCCTCCGCTCCGCTGAAACGGCGCTGCCCCCGCCCGGTCGACGGTGGGGCATGAGCGCGCGCGCCGAGATCCTCATCATCGGCGCCGGGATCGCGGGGGCGTCCCTGGCCTGGCAGTTGCGCGGCAGCGGGCGGGTGGTTCTGCTCGAAGCGGAAGACACGCCGGCGCATCATTCCACCGGACGCTCTGCCGCGGTGATGACCCCCTATGCCGGGGCGCCGCTGACGCGGGCCGCCAGTCTGGCAAGCCGCGGCTTTCTGATCCATCCGCCCGAGGGTTTCTGCGACGTGCCGCTGACCGCGCCGCGCGGCGTGCTGCGGCTTGCGGACGCCTCCGGGCGCGAGCGGCTGGAGGCAGCACTGGACGAGGGACTGTCGCAGGGTCGCACGTTACGCCTCATGGACCGGTCCGAGATTGCCGCAATGGGGTTGCCGATCACCGGCCGTGTCGCGCTGGGACTCCACGACGGAGAGCCACGCGACATTGATGTCGACGCCCTTCATCGCGCCTATCTGCGCGGTTCGGATGCCGATCTGCGCCTGCAGTCGCGGGTACGGGACATCCGGCGCGCTGGCTCGGACTGGGTGGTCGACACCTCCCGCGAGCGGTTGACTGCCCCAATCGTCGTGAACGCGGCAGGGGCCTTCGCGGATGAGGTGGCACTGCTGGCGGGTCTGCGGCCGCGCGGCCTGACCCCCTGCAAGCGCACCATCGCCCACTTCGAATGCCCCGGTCTGTCCACCGGCGGCTGGCCCCTGATCGCCGATCCGGACTTCAGCTTCTACGTGAAGCCCGAGTCGACCGGCATCCTCGTCTCGCCCTCTGACAAAACGCCCGCACCCCCCGGAGAGGTCTGGGCCGACGATCTCGATATTGCCGTGGCGGTGGACCGGATGCAGGGCTGGCTTGACCTGAACCTGCGCCGCCCCAGGGCCAGCTGGGCCGGCCTGCGCAGCTTTTTCCCGGATCAGGATCCCTTGGCGGGCTACGACCCCGAGGCGGAGGGATTCTTCTGGTACGCCGGTCAGGGCGGCTTTGGCATCCAGTCCTCTCCCGCCCTGTCCCGTGCGGCCGCCGCCATCCTGCGCGGCGATCCAGTCCCCGAGGACCTGGCAAAGGCCGGGCTGACGCGGGGCAACCTCTCGCCTTCGCGGCTCGATACGCTTTCATCAAAGGACCTGACATGACACGCGTGTTCATCGGTGGCATCGCCACGGAATCCAACAGTTTCAGCCCGGTGCCCACCACCCTCTCCGACTTCGAGAAGGGCGGGCTGTTCCATGGCACCGCAACCCGGGTCGACCCCCAGCATTTCACCGCGCCTCTGCATGTCTGGCGGGCCCGGGCCGAAGCCGAGGGCATCGACGTCGTCGAGGGCCTGATGGCCGCCGCCCAGCCCGGTGGCACGACCGTCGCCTCGGCCTGGCACAGCCTGCGTGACCGGCTGCTCGAGGATATCCGCGCGGCGGGGCCGCTCGACATGGTCCTGCTGAACCTGCACGGCGCGATGATCGCCTCGGACGAATTCGACTGCGAAGGCGCGCTTCTGGCAGCCATCCGCGCCATCTGTCCCGAGGCCATCATCGGCTGCGAGCTCGACCTGCACTGCCACCTGACGGCCCGGATCGTGGACTCGGCCGATCTGGTCGTTGCCTACAAGCAATATCCCCACACCGACATTGTCGAACGTGCTGAGGATCTGTGGTCACTGGCGCTGCGCACCCTGCGGAAAGAGGTCGCCCCCGTGGCGGCGGTTGCCGAATGTCACATGCTGTCGGTCTGGCACACCACCAAGCCGCCGATGTCCGATTTCGTCGCCCGGATGCACGCGCTGGAAGCGGAGGGTACGGCCCTGTCGGTCAGCTTCTGCCACGGCTTCGCGCTGGGGGATACGCCCGATCTCGGATCACGGATGCTGGTCTATGCGGACGGATCCCCGGCCGAGGCACAGCAGCTGGCAGAGCGGCTGGCGCAGGAGATCTGGGAATTGCGCCATCAGACCCGCATACCGGTCATGAACGAGGCCGACGCGGTGGCGGCGGCCCTGGCGGCGCCAAAGGGACCGGTGGTCATCGCCGATGTGGCCGACAACCCCGGCACCGGGGCCGGAGCGGACAGCACCTATCTGCTCAGTGCGCTGATCGATGCGGGGGCTAAGGGGGCGGTTGTCGGGGTCATGTACGATCCGATGGCGGTCGAAATCTGCGCCGGGGCCGGCGAAGGGGCCGAACTGGCGCTGCGGATCGGCGGCAAGTTCAGCCCCCGGTCCGGCCCGCCGCTGGATCTCGACGTGAAGGTGCTCAGGATCGTCCCGGATCTGCACCAGACAACGGTGGCCGGTCAGCGCATGATCTGCGGCAATGCGGTTCTGGTCGAAACGACCGGCGGCATCCGGATCGCCCTGTCCGACCGCCGCATCCAGACCTTCCATCCCGATGCCTTCACCGGCCTCGGCGTGGACGTCACCGCGGCCCCTGTGATCGTCGTGAAATCGACCCAGCATTTCCACGCCGGCTTTGCGCCTGTCGCGGCGGATATCCTTTATGCCCGGTCTCCGACGGCCGTGCAGTTTGAAGGTCCGGTGAATCCCTTCCGTCATCGCGACGGAAACTACTGGCCGCTCTCGGACAAGGCGTTTCGTCCGAATTAGAGCCACCCCGAACCCCCTCGCAGGAAATGCGTCGGCACTCTTCGAGACGAGTTGCCGTCGCCGGCACTCGCCCCGTATATGGGCCGCGGCATACTCCGTCCTTGGACGGATCGCTGGCCCGTGTCTGACAGGAAGGACTGCCCACATGACGACCGAACCGAATCGCGACGCCGCCCTGATCGAGGCCTTGCGCGGCGTGACCACCGCGACCCTGACGACCGTCCTGTTGAAGAAGGGTCTGCGCAACGTCTGGATCCGGGGCGCCTTCCCGCTGACGCCGAACCAGCCCCGGCTGGTGGGCCGCGCCTTCACCCTGCGCTTCGTGCCCGCGCGCGAGGATCTGGCGACACCGGCCAGCTGGGCCTCGCCGATCTCCACCCGTGCCGCCATCGAGGCGATGCCCGAAGGCTGCATCTGCGTGACCGACGCGATGGGCGTCAGCGATGCCGGGATCTTCGGCGACATCCTCTGCGCCCGGATGGTCAAGCGCGGCGTCACCGCGCTGGTGACGGACGGCGTCGTGCGCGATGCGGCCGGCGTCAAGGGTACGGGCCTGCCGGTCTGGTGCAGCGGCGTGGCCGCGCCGCCCTCGGTCGCCGGACTCACCTTCGTGGGCTGGGAAGAGCCGGTCGCCTGCGGCGGCGTGGCGGTCTTTCCGGGCGACATGATCGTGGCCGACGATGACGGCGCGGTCCTGATCCCCGCCGATCTGGTCGAAACCGTGACCACCGAGGCGGTAGAGCAGGAGCGGCTCGAAGGCTGGATCATGTCCCAGGTCGATGCCGGCGTGCCGCTGCCCGGCCTCTATCCCGCCAATGCCGAGAACAAGGCGAAATACGAGGCCTTCAAGGCGGCCCAGCAGGACTGATCCCTCGGCCTGATCTGCCGGGGCCTACCCCGGCAGATCGGCGTCGGTAAAGAGATTGGGGAAAAGACGTTCCCGATAGGCCAGCGGAAAGGCCAGCCGCACCGGCGTCTTGGGCGAGGCCGAGGTCAGATATCCGGCCTCGGTGAGCGTCCGAAGCGTGTTGCGCGCCGTCCGCTCGGAGGTCTTGAGCACAACCGGCGCATCGCCGCGCTCCAGCGCGCCATGCCGCAGGACCGCCGAAATCAGTTCCGGCGCGCGCTTGTCCTCCACCGTATCCGCCACCAGCCGGCGATAGCGTTTCTCCAGCCCCGCAAGGTCGAAAAGTTGCGCCGAAAAAGTGATCTGGTCCAGCGTGACCTTCAGGAACCACTCGCAGAAGGTGGCCAGCGCCGATTCCGACAGATTCCCGCGCCCGTCGCGGTCGCCCCGTCGCGGGCTGTCGGCCAGATCCATCATCCGCTTGTATTCGCCCCGGTCCGTCAACCCGCGTGCCAGCCCCCGCGACACCGACCACAGGCCCTGGCCACCGATCCCGGCGGTCAGCGCCATGGCGTGCGACATCAGCCGGCTGACCCGACCGTTCCCATCGGGAAAGGGGTGGATATAGTTCAGCCGGTGATGCGCCGAGGCGATTGCGATGATCCGCCCGCTGGCTGACCCCTCCGCGATCTGGAACCGCTTGTCGAAGTGATCCATGAAGGCCGCGACCCGTGCCGAAGAGGGCGGCAGATGGCGCCCGACCGAGACATCGGCATCGCCCGCCTGCCGCAGACGGCCGGGTACGATCGGCTCCCGCGTGCCATCCGGATGGTCGATCACGCGGAATTCGTCTGGCATTTCCTCATAGAACGTCCTGTGCACCCAGGTCAGAAACGGCAGCGAGGTGGGCCGCGGCAGCGTCCCGGCCCGGTATCTTTCGTCAATCGCGCGCTGGACGATGACATGGGCGCGCGCCTCCAGCGCGAGCGGGCGTGTCTCGGCCTCCAGCTCGGCACCGGCAAGGGCGCGCTCGATATCCCGGGGCCGGGTGTTGTGGCCTTCGATCAGGTTCGAATAATAGCAGTTCATCACCCGGACCATTTCCGCCAGCTCGGCCGCGCTGTCAGGATGCAGACCCTGCCCAAGGCCCACCGCCTCGCGCTGGATCTCGACCGAAAGGTCCGCCAGGCGCGCGGGGATACGATCCTCGAAAAAGCAGGGCTCGATCCTGCCCGGTGTCTCCAACATTCTTGCCGATCCCGAAAATCCAAAATCTCCTTTCCATATAATATGTTTTGACGCATCACCGCAAGGTTTTGCCGATATGACTTGCCGATCTTTCCTGCCGAAATCCGGCGCCTCGCAGCCCCGCACCCCGGACGGTCGCACAAGGGCTTACGCAACGTCACAGGTCTCGGTCGAACCGGACTCCGGAAAATTTTGTTTCACTTTTCGGTCGAATCAGTATCACCTAGTGAAACACACGGGTTGGAGGACCCGTGCTAGGGAGGGGACTTTGCCGGAAACTGGCGTCGCATCCGTGCAGACGATCGGGCGTGCTTCGATGGTGCTCAAGGTGCTGTCGGAAAGCAGTTCCGATGGCATGCGCCTGTCGGATGTCGCGATGGCCGTCGGGCTGGGCAAATCCACCGTCTCGCGGCTTCTGCGCGCCCTGATCGACGTCGGCTATGTCGAGACCGACGAACTCGGCAAGCGCTACCGGCTGGGCTATTGCCTGTTCAACCTCGGCAACGCCGCCCGCCGTTTTCACATCATCGAACTGGCCCGCCCCGCTCTGGCACGGCTGGCCGAGGTCACCAACGACACGATCTTCCTGTCGTTGCGCGACGGCGATCAGGCCCATTGCGTCGACCGCCAGACCGGGGCCTACCCGATCCGCACGCTGACCCTGTCGGTGGGCGACCGCCGCCCGCTCGGCGTCGGCGCGGGCTCGCTGGCGCTGCTGGCCTTCGAGCCCGAGGCCGAGGTCGAGCGCATCATCGCCACCAGCCACGAGGCGCGGCGCCCCTTCACCGGATTTGGCGATGACGCCCTGCGCGCGATGGTCTCCGACGCGCGGGCGCGGGGCTTTGCCTTCAACGACGGGCACATCGTCAGCGCGATGAACGCGGTCGGCGTGCCGGTGATGGATCAGAACGGGCGCGTCGCGGCCGCGCTGTCGGTTGCGGCG
The DNA here is from genome assembly GCF_042654245.1 of Seohaeicola nanhaiensis. Taxonomy (NCBI): domain Bacteria; kingdom Pseudomonadati; phylum Pseudomonadota; class Alphaproteobacteria; order Rhodobacterales; family Roseobacteraceae; genus Seohaeicola; species Seohaeicola nanhaiensis. The sequence continues at coordinate 139,211 of NZ_JBHSGI010000031.1, read as the reverse complement.
ATCCGCGAGCGGATGACCGCGCCGCGCCTGACGGAACTCGTTGCCCTGCTGACCGCAGAGGCGGCGGAGCTTGGCAAAAGCATCGGCCGGCGCCGCGACCACGCGGCACGGCCTCTGGAAGTGACGGAAGAGGAATAGAATATGACGGAAGGCTCGGGCCTGCGCCGTGACAATTTCGACCGGGAGCGGTTCCTGGACATGCTGGGGCTGATGCACCGCATCCGCGCCTTCGAGGAAGAGGCCATCGCCGGTCAGAAGGAAGGTCTGGTGCTGGGCGCCATCCACCCCTCGATCGGGCAGGAGGCCGTCGCGGCGGGCGTCTGCGCCAATCTCGAAACCGCCGACCTCATGCTGTCGACCCATCGCGGTCATGGCCACACCCTGGCCAAGGGCGCCGATCCGCTGGCGATGATGCGCGAACTCTTCGGCCGGCAGGGCGGCACCTGCGGCGGCAAGGGCGGCTCGATGCACATCGCCGATTTCGGTGTCGGCATGCTCGGCGCGAACGGTGTCGTGGGCGCGAATATCCCGATTGCCACCGGCGCCGCCCATGCGCTGAAACTGCAGGGCTCGCGCCAGATCGTGACCTGCATCTTCGGCGACGGCGCCGTGAACCGGGGGCCGTTCATGGAGGGGCTGAACTGGGCGCGGGTCTTCGATCTGCCGGTGCTCTTCGTTTGCGAAAACAACAGCTTCTCGGCCACCACGCGCACCAGCGACATGACCGGCGGCCCCGGCGCGGGCGCCCGCGCCGAAAGCCTCGGCATCGAGGCGACCGAGGTCGACGGCAATGATCTGGTTGCCGTCGACGCGGCGGCGCGCGCGGCCATCGCGGCGGTGCGGGCGGGGCAGGGGCCGCGGTTCCTGACCTGTCACACCTACCGGATGACCGGCCACACCTCGGTCGATCCCGCCGCCTACCGCCCGGCCCGCGAGGTCGAGGAATGGCGCGGCAACGACCCCATCGCACGGCTCGAGGTGGCGCTTCGCGTGGCGGGAGTCGGCGATGACCAGCTGAGCGAGCTGCACCGCAGCGAGGCCGAGACCATGGCACAGATCGCCCGCACCGCGCGCGATACCGACTGGCCGGAGGCCGCTGGGGCCTTCACCGATGTGCAGGATATGGGTGACCCGCGCGAGAGGGCGTTCTGAGATGACCAAGTCGACCTATCTGGAAGCCGGCCGCCGCGCGGTCATGGAAGAAATGCAGCGCGACGCCTCGGTCTGGGCGCTTGGCGAGGATCTGGGCCGCGGCGGCGTCTTCGGCCAGTACAAGGGCCTGCAAGAGATGTTCGGCGCCGGCCGCATCGCCGACACGCCGATTTCCGAGGCCTGCATCATGGGCGCCGCCGTCGGCGCCGCGATGACCGGCACAAGGCCCATCGTCGAGATGCGCTTTTCCGACTTCGCCCTCTGCGCCGTGGACGAGCTGGTGAACCAGGCCGCCAAGGCGCGCTTCATGTTCGGCGGGCAGATGCGCGTGCCGCTGGTCGTGCGCGAACCCGTGGGCATGTGGCGCTCCTCCGCCGCGCAGCATTCGCAATCGCTGGAAAGCTGGTACACCCATATCCCCGGTCTGGTGGTGGTCGCCCCCGCGACACCCGCCGACAACCTGGGCCTGCTCAAGGCGTCGATCCGCTGCGACGACCCGGTCGTTTACATGGAACACAAGAACCTCTGGGCGATGGAGGGCGACCTGCCCGAGGGCGACCATGTGGTCCCGCTCGGCAAGGCCGATGTCGCGCGCGAGGGGCGCGACCTGACCATCGTCACCTGGTCGGGGATGCGGCACGAATGCCTCAAGGCGGCGTCCGCGCTGGCCTCGGAGGGGATCGAGGCCGAGGTCATCGACCTGCGCACGCTCTGGCCCTGGGACCGCGACACGGTCTTCGCCTCGGTCGAAAAGACCGGGCGCCTGCTGGTCGCGCACGAGGCCGTGGCCGTCTCGGGCTTTGGCGCCGAAATCGCGGCAACTGTCGCCGAGGCGCTGCACTTCCGCCTGAAGGCCCCGGTGACGCGGCTGGGCGCGCCGCGCATCCCGATCGCCTATGCGCCGACAATGGAGAACGAGGCCCGCGTCAGCGCGGACCGGATCACGGCCTCGGCGCGCCGGATGATGCAGCCGGCAGGGGTTTCCTGAAAGCCAGGGCGCCGGGAGGGCGCCGTCATTCATCAGTCATGGGAGGACATATCATGATGAACCTGAAGACCTGGATCGCCGCCGGTGCGGCACTCGCAACGCTGGGCCTTGCCCCGGCCATGGCGCAGACCGCCTACAAGGACGAATACCGCGTCTCGACCGTGGTCCCGGCGCCCTTCCCCTGGGGCCTGGCCGCAGAACGCTGGGCCGAACTGACGGCCGAGCGCACCGACGGGCGGATCAAGATGAAGATCTACCCCGGCGTGCAGCTGGTGCAGGGCGACCAGACCCGCGAATTCACCGCGCTGCGTCAGGGCGTGATCGACATGGCGGTCGGCTCCACGATCAACTGGTCGCCCCAGATCACCGAGCTGAACCTCTTCTCGCTGCCCTTCCTGATGCCCGACTATGCGGCGCTCGACGCGCTGACACATGGTCCGGTGGGCGAAAAGCTGTTCGACATCGTCGAGAAGAAAGGTGCGATCCCGCTGGCCTGGGCCGAGAACGGGTTCCGCGAGGTCACCAACTCCAAGCATCCGATCCGCACCCCGGCCGACATGCAGGGCCTGAAACTGCGCGTCGTCGGCTCGCCGATCTACAACGACATGTTCACCGCCCTGGGCGCCAACCCGACCCAGATGAGCTGGGCCGACGCACAGCCCGCGCTGACCACCGGCGCGGTCGACGGTCAGGAAAACCCGCTGACCATCTACACCGTGCTGAAGATGCATGAACTGGGCCAGACCAACGTCACCATGTGGGGTTACGTCGCCGACCCGCTGATCTTCGCGGTGAACCCCGAGGTCTTCAACAGCTTCACCCCCGAAGACCAGGAGATCCTGCGCCAGGCTGCAATCGACGCCGGCACCTATGGCGTCGAGGTCGCCCGCAAGGGTCTGACCGGCGGCGACACCAGCCTGATCGACCAGGTCAAGGGCTATGGGGTCGATGTGGTCACGCTGACCGACGAAGAGCGGCAACAGTTCGTCGACGCGACGCGCGGCGTCTATGACGCGTGGAAGGAAAAGATCGGCGTCGATCTGGTGAACGAAGCGGAAGAGTCGATCAAGAACCGCTGAGCAACCACAGGGTCCGCGCCTCCGTGCGGACCCTGATGACCACCCCCAGACTTTAGGAGCGCGCGATGGCGACCCAGCCAGACGGCGAATCCGCTGAACCGAACGCGAACGACGCGGACACCGCCCATACCATCGTGCCCGTGCGCATCGAAGAGGCGCTTGGTGCCGCCGCCATGGCGGCGATCTGCCTGATCTCCTTCGGCAATGTCGTCGCGCGCTATGCGACCAACGTGTCCTTCGCCTTTACCGAGGAATACTCGGTCTTCCTGCTGGTCTTTATGACCTTCGTCGGCGCCTCGGCCGCCTTCGCGGGCAACCAGCACATCCGCATCACCTTCCTGCTCGACCGGCTGCCGCCGGCGCTGCGATGGATCTGCGAGCTGATCACACTGGCCGCGACAACCCTGATGTTCTCGCTGGTGCTCTACTACGGCGCGCGCGTCACCTATTCCGAATGGTACTGGGAAGAGACGACCCCCGGTCTGGGCAATCCCAGCTGGATCTACACCATCTGGATGCCGATCCTCTGCGTGGCGATCCTGCTGCGCGTTCTGGGCCGCGGCTGGGCGGTGCTGATCCGTGGCCGGAGGGCGGCGCGATGATCACCGCCAACCTGCTGCTGCTCCTCGTCTTCATCTTCCTGATGGCGGTCGGCACCCCCATCGCCGTCGCGCTTGGCATCGGCGGGGCGGTCGGCGTCTATCTTGGCCTCGACGCCACCGCCATGGGGATGATCGGGCCCAATACCTATGCGGCCATCGCCAAATACCCGCTGATCGCCATCCCGCTGTTCATTCTCACCGGGGCAGTTTTCGAAAGGTCGGGCGTCGCCGCGCGGCTGGTGGAATTCGCCCAGGCCATGGTCGGCCCGCGCCGCGGCGGACTGGCCCTGGTGGCGATCCTTGTCTGCATGATCATGGGTGGCATGTCCGGCTCCGGCCCCGCCGATGCGGCGGCGGTCGCCACCGTCATGCTGCCCTCGATGGTCAAGGCGGGCTATCCCAAGCCCTTCACCGCCAGCGTCATCGCGGCCTCGGCCTCGACCGCCATCCTCATCCCGCCCTCCATCGCGATGATCGTCTATTCGGTGATCATCCCCGGCATGGACCTGCGGGCGCTCTTCGCCGCCGGTCTGATCCCCGGCATCCTGCTCGGCACCGCCGTGGCCGTGCCCACCCTGATCCTCAGCCGCCGCCACGATTTCGGCGCGCTGGAATCGCCCGAGCGCCCGCCCTTCTGGAGCAGCCTGCGCCGCGCATTGCCGGGCCTGATGGCGCCGGTGATCATCCTGGGCGGCCTGCGCTCGGGCCTCTTCACCCCGACCGAGACGGCAGTCGTGGCCGTGTTCTACGGGCTGTTCGTCGGCACCGTGCTTTACCGCACGATGGGCTGGCGCGACGTCTACAACGTGCTCGCCGAAAGCGCCAAGATCTCCGGCGTGCTCATGCTGATCCTGTCGCTGGCGGGGCTCTTCGCCTGGGCCGGGTCGACCATGGGGGCCTTCGACGCCACCACCCGCGCGCTGCTCTCGGTCAGCGACAACCAGTGGGTGATCCTGGTCCTGCTGATGATCATCATGCTGCTCGCCGGCATGGTGCTGGACGGCGTGTCGATCTACCTCATCGCGCTGCCCCTGCTGGTGCCCATCGTGCAGGAATTCGGCTGGTCCTACGTCTGGTTCGGCGTGGTCATGGCGATCAACATCGCCATGGGACAGTTCACGCCACCCGTCGCCGTCAACCTGATGGTCACCGCCAAGATCGCCAACGTGCCGCTGGAATCCACCTTCCGCTGGGTCGGCTGGCTGCTGCTGGCCATGGCCGTCGCGCTGGGTCTGATCCTGGTCTTCCCCGAAATCGCGCTCTGGCTGCCAAGGCTGCTGGGCTATCGCATCACCTGAATGGACATAAGACATGACTGACACGAACGAGATGACCGGCGGCGAAGCCATGGTGAGGACCCTGCTCGCGCATGAGGTCGGGCCGGTCTTCGGCATGGGCGGCTTCCAGCTGCTGCCCTTCTACGACGCCGCGCGGCGGCTGGGCCTGAACCACCATCTGATCAACGACGAACGCTGCGGCACCTTCGCCGCCGATGCCTATGCCAAGGTCTCGGGCCGGGTGGGGCTGGTCGACGCGACGCTGGGGCCGGGCGCGACGAACCTCGTGACCGGGCTGGTCGAGGCGCTGAACGCCGGCTCGCCCATCGTGGCCATCGTCGGCGACACCCACCGCGATCACTCGTGGAAGAACATGACGCAGGAAACCCACCAGGCCGAGATTCTGCGCCCCGCCTGCAAGGAGGTGATCCGGGTCGAGTCGGTGCAGCGCATCCCCGAACTCCTGCGACGCGCCTTCATCGTCGCGACAACCGGGCGGCCCGGTCCCGTTGTGGTGATCGTGCCCGAGGATGTCGCGCATGGCACCTACGGCTTCGAGGACGAGGATTTCCTCTGCGACCCCCGCTACGAAGCCGCACCGGCGCTGCGCTGCCGTCCCGAGGCGTCGGCCCTGGCCGAGGCCGCGGCGCTGCTGGCGGCGGCGGAACGTCCGCTGATCCTGGCCGGCGGCGGCGTGCATATCTCGCAGGCGGCCGAGGACCTGCAGGCACTCGCCGAGGCGATGCAGATCCCCGTCGCTCACACGATGAGCGGCAAGGGCGCCATCGCCTGCACCAGCCCGCTCTCGGCGGGCCTGTTCGGCCGCTATGACCGCATCGCCAACGGGCTGATCGAGGACAGCGACTGCCTGCTGGTGGTCGGCTGCAAGCTCGGAGAGATCGCAACCAAGCGCTATACCGTGCCGGGCCCGGGCAAGCGGATGATCCATCTGGACTGCGTGGCCGAAGAGATCGGCCGCACCTATCAGCCCGAGCTGCCGCTCTGGGGCGACGCGCGCGAGGGCATCCGCGACCTGCACGCCGCGCTGAAGGGCAAGCCGCTGCCGGGCGCGCGCAAGGACTGGTGCGACGGCGTGGTCGCCAAGATGGAGGACTGGCGCAAGATGGCCAGCGCCCGTCTGACCAGCGAGGAAGTCCCGGTGTCGATGGGCCGGATGATCGGCGAGCTGAACCAGAACCTGCCCGACGACGCGATCCTGATCGCCGACGGCGGCTTTGCCGCGCATTGGGGCGGGCTGCTTTACGACAGCAAGAAACCGGGCCGCGGCTTCGTGCCGGACCGGGGCTTTGCCTCCATCGGCTACGGCCTGCCGGGCGCCATCGGCGCCTGTCTCGCCGCGCCCGAACGCGCGGTCTTCGCCATCACCGGCGACGGCGGTTTCAACATGGTGCTGGGCGAGATCGAGACCGCGCGCCGCATGAAACTGGCCCCGGTCATCATGGTCGTGAACAACGCCGCCTCGGGCTATGTGAAGGCGCTCCAGCACCTGATGTATGGCGAGGGCAGCTACCAGTCGAGCGACCTGGCCGAGACCAACTATGCCAATGTCGCCGAGGCGATGGGCTGTCTCGGCATCCGGGTCGAAACCCCCGATGCATTGGGCGAGGCGATCCGCCGGGGCCTGGCCGAAAAGAACCGCCCCACGGTGCTGGATGTGGTCGTGACACGCGATCCCGGCAAGATGCTGCCCGCCGCCGACAGCCGCGCGGTCAAGGTCAAGAAGGGCGACCGCGTTGCCTGATCCGCTGCTCGCGGACAGTGTGACCAGGCTGGACGGGGCGCAGGGCCGGACGGTGGTGACCGGCTCGCATGGCGGCGTCTACGCCGCCAGCCTCGCCTACCGCTCGGGCTGCCGCGCGGCGGTGTTCCATGACGCCGGCGTCGGGCTCGACAGTGCCGGGATCGGCGGCCTGGCCTGGCTCGACCGCGCCGGCATGGCGGCGGCGGCGGTCAATCACCGCAGCGCCCCCATCGGCGATGCGGCGGCCATGCTGGCGCAGGGCGTGATCTCGCACGTCAACGCGGCCGCACGGGCCACCGGCGCCCGCCCCGGCATGACCTGCGCCGAGGCGGCGCAGCTGCTCGAGGCCGCCGTTCCGCCCTCGGGCGAGGCTCCCGAAATCCGCGAGGGGCGGGAAGACCTGCAACCGCTGCACGGTGGCCGGCATCTGGTGCTGGTCGACTCCGCCAGTCTGGTCGGGCCGGAAGACGCCGGGAAAGTTGTCGTCACCGGCTCGCATGGCGCGATCTTCGGTGGCAATCCGGCCAACGCGCTCAAGGCGGATGCCTATCTCGCCCTGTTCAACGACGCGGGCGGCGCGGCCACCTCCCGCCTGCCGGCGCTGCAGGCGCGCGGCATCGCCGCCGTCACCGTCGCCGCCAAAAGCGCGCGGATCGGCGACGCACGGTCCACCTACGAAGACGGGGTTATCTCGGCCTGCAACGGCCTTGCCGCCGCAATGGGGGCAACCATCGGCCGCTCCGCGCGCGATTTCGTCAACGCCGCGCTGACACAGGGCACCTAACCGGCGCGCAGGGCATCCAGCAGCCGCAGCGCCGCGTTCGGCTCGAACCCCTCCGCCTCGCCGATCAGCACCAGCGAACAGCCGGGCAGATCCTGCGTCGCCGGCACAAGGCTTGCGCGGCGGCCGACCATCTGGAACAGCAGGGTCTGGCCGGGCTTTTCCCGCAGCGTCAGAAAGCCCTTCGCGCGCAACAGCTTCGGCGCGAGCGTCTGGATCACGCCCTGAAACCGGGGCAGCGACACCGCCCCGGGGCAGGTCCATTCCACCGTCGCAAATCGGCTCTGCGTGGTTCTCGCCGAAGGCGCGCCGCTTTGCCGGGTCACCGTCGCACCGATCAGATCGCCGATCTCGGCCGCGCTTCCGTCAAGCCCGAACACCGGCTTGCGCCCCATCGCCGCCAGCCGCGTCTCCACCTCGGACAACCGGGCATCGCCGGGCGTCACCTTGCTGAGCTGGATCAGATCCGACCCCCGCACCTGCGCCTGCCACAGCGGGTCGTTCCACCGGGCGGGATCCCCCAGCACGTCCTCCACATCCACCAGGCAGATCACGCTGTCGAGCGCGGCGGCGCGGAACAGCACCGGGTCCATCAGCCCCTGCACCACGCCCGCCGGATCTGCGATGCCGCTCGCCTCGATCACGATCAGGTCCGGGGCGCTCTTCCCCAGCACGGTCTTCATCGTGCGCAGCAGATCGCCCTGCAGCGAACAGCAGATGCAGCCGTTCCTCAGGCCGATCACCTCGTCGGTGCGGCTTTCCAGCAGGGCGGCGTCGATGTTGATGCTGCCGAAATCGTTGACGATGGACGCGATCTTTCGGCCATCGGCGCGCGCCAGCAGGTCGTTGATGAAGGTCGTCTTGCCGGCCCCGAGAAACCCGGTGACCAGCACGACGGGAACGGTCACCTGGCCGGGCATCGGATCGGCCGGCCGGGCGCGGCGGCGGCATCGAGTTCGCCCTCGGCAATCACCGGCACACCGCCCACCAGCAGGTGGCGCACGCCCTCCGCCGGACGGTTCATGTCGGTGAAGGTGGCGCGGTCGCTGATCGTGGCGGCATCGAAGACGACGATATCGGCATCGAACCCTTCCCGCAGCCGGGCCTTGCGCGCGATCTGCGGCGCGGCGCCCTCGATCACGCGCGCGGGGTACAGCGTGCATTTGGCAATGGCCTCGACCAGCGGGATCACCTCGCGCTCGCGCGTGTATTCCCGCAGGAACCGGGTGAAGGTGCCCGATGACCGGGGATGCGCCGAAACCTCGGGCGGCAGCGGCCAGTCGAGCCCTTCGTACAGCGACCCGTCAGGCCGCACCCAGGGCATCGCGTCCGAGGCGATGGAGCCGCCGGCATAAGTGACCGAGGCATCCAGCATCCGCCGGTGCTCGGGGTTCACCTCGACGTCCAGATAATGCCACATCACCAGATCCGAAGGCGCCTCATGCGCCGCGCGCAGGATGTCGTCGCGGTCGGCAAAGCGGTGGTGGTTCTTCACCAGCTCGATATCCGAATAATCGCTGCCGGTCCGGGCGGTGAATTCGGGATCGGCGAAGAACCCGGCGCCCACCACGGTCGAACCAGTGCCATAGGGATAGGCCTCGGTGGTGACCGGCAGACCCTGCGCCTGCGCCTTGGCGATCACCTCGACCGCGCGGTCGATGTCGCGCAGGCTGGTCGAGTTGAGGTGGCAGATATGCATATGCGCCCCGGTCGCACCGGCCAGGCCGATCAGGCGGATATAGCTGTCGACCGATGAATTCGGGTCTATATTGGCCATATAGGCGATATGGGTATAGGTCGGCCGGCCGTATTCGGCGGCCAGATCGCAGATCAGCGACAGCTCCTTCAGACCCGCGCCGGGCAGATATCCGTTCGGCAGACCGATGCCGATCCCGCCTTCCTCCAGCCCCTGCCGGGTGATCGAGACGATTTCTTCGATCACCTCGGGCGTTCCCGCGTCGGTGCTCCACCGGTTGTCGTTCGATCCGCCCATCTGCGCGATGATGTTGCGCGTCCCGTCCGGGGTGAAACCGCCAAAGGCGGCGCGGCGGGCAAAGGCCCAGGCAACCGCGGTCCCATAATTCAGCACCCGCGGAATACCGGCCTGCGTCTCGTACCACTCGGCAACCGGCAGCACGCCCACTTCCAGTTCCAGCGAGGTCGTCACCCCGTCAAAGGCCTGCATCCGGTCGGCGGCAACCGACTGGCCATGCGCGTGGATGTCGATAAAGCCGGGGGCGACGACCAGCCCGGTGGCGTCGATCTCGCGCGCGGCGGCGCCAAGATCGGTGCCGACGCCAGTGATCGTATCGCCCGTGACCGCGACATCGCACACCTCATCGAAACCCGTCTCGGGGTCGATCACGCGGCCGTTGCGGATCAGCAGATCATGGGTCATGGGCGGTCTCCTGCGAAGGGGTTCTCGGTCTTGGGCCAGTAATTGTCGTCCGGCTTGGTGTAGGGGATGATGGTGTAATCCGGCGGGATCGCGCCCGGCGTGGCCAGGTGGATGATCTCGGAGGCGATCGGCTCGAAAGCGGCGTAGAAGTGCTGCGAGGATTTCACAACCACATATTTCATCTGCGCCGGATCCAGCCCAAGCTCAGTGAAGACCTCCGGATGGAAGGTCTGGGTGCGCCGGGTCGACAGCACGATATGCACGCCATCCGCCTCGATCCAGACGGTATCGCCCAGGCCGGTCAGCGCGGGTCCGAAATGCTGTTTCGCGTCATGCTTGATGCCGCGCACGGTCACGGTCAGGTCGACCGGATCGCCCGACATCGGGCCGATCTTGCCGCCGACGCGCACCGGCATCACCGCCCCGACACCCGCATCGATGCACATCGACACCAGAACCGGATCCCAGAAGGTGGCAAAGGCGATATCCTTCAGCCCCCGATCCAGCGCGGCGCGCAATACGAAAGTGGAATCCGACGGCGCGCCGCCACCGGCGTTGTCGGCGAAATCGGCCAGCACGACCGGAAAGGCGTTGCTGGCAATCGCCCGGCCCAGCCCTTCCTCGATACCGGGAAAGCTGCGCAACTGGTGGCGCATGTCCCAAAGCTCGCGGCCCAGGTCGCGGGCGCGGCTTTCGGCCAGCTCCGCATCTCCGTCCGTGATGACCAGCGTGCGGGTGCCCGCACGCGGGCTGTCGCCCCAGGGAAACCCATGCGCCAGCGAAACGGACAGGATCCCGTCCTTGCCCTCCATCGCCGACATCCGGTCGACATAGCCGCGTACCGGCTCGAAAGGCGTGTGATACATCGCCATCATCCGGCAGTCGTAATCGCGCATCACCGGGCGGGTGCGCCCCTCGGCGGCGTCCGCGCAGATCGTGAACAGCTCTTCCGCGCGTTCGCCGATATCGACGTGCGGGTATTCCTTGTAGCAGATGATCGCCGTGGCGGCGGCCAGCATCTCTTCGGTCAGATGGCAATGCGGGTCGATTTCCAGCCCGACGGTCGCTGCCGGCCCGACGATCTCGCGGGCGCGGCTCAGCAGGTCGCCTTCGCAGTCGTCATAGCCTTCGGCGATCATCGCCCCATGCATCGACAGCAGAACCACATCCACCGGCATCGCGGCGCGCAGGTCGTCCAGAATATCGTCGCGCAGCGCCTCATAGACCGCGCGCACGGTCGGCCCGGCCGGCTGCGCATAGGTCGCCAGTCCCTCGACCACCTCCCAGCCCAGGGCCTCGGCCCGGCGCCGCCAGACCGTCACCGCCGTGGCATAGGGTCCGGTTTCGCCATAAGACGCCCGCTTGGTGTGAAGGTTTTCCTTGAAGCCGCTCCAGCCGGTCGGAATGGGCGAAAAGGAATTGGTCTCGGTGGCCAGCGAGGCCATGAACATCTTCATGCGGCAGGTTCCTGTTGCGGGGTCGGTTCGTCGGGCAGCCCCAGCCGGGCGAGATCGGCCAGGATATGGACAACGATAAAGGCGAAGGCGACCGGGATCGCGATGCCGAAGGCCATCATCGGCAGGGGCATCGTCTCGGCCTGACGGCCGGCAAGCCGGGCGATATAGCCGCGCGTCGGGTCCATCCCGGCACCAAAGACGCAATACCAGATCGTCACGGAGACGAAGATCAGCGCGCCGAAGCTGCGCACCAGCGTCGCCACCGCGCCATAGGCGCCCCGCAGCCGCAGCGCTTCGGGAAAGAGGGTGGGGTCGGCCTTCAGCTTGTAGGCGCATGACGCCCCCATCACCCCGGCCCAGACCATCGAGAAGCGCGCCAGTTCCTCGGTCCAGATCGGCGGCTGGGCCAGAAGATAGCGGGCGAAGACCTGCCACGAGGCGGCGGTCAGCATGACCGCCACCGCCAGCGTGGCCACCGCCAGCCCGGCCTGGAAGAACCGGCGCGACAGCCGGTCCAGGCCCAGGGCGATTTGGCGCATGGCGCTCACCGTCCCACCGCTGCCTTCCAGGCCGCGAAGGACTCGGCCGGCATCTCGACGGCCTCGTACAGCGGTTCCGACGCGGCGCGGAACTTGGCGCGCTCTTCATCCGACAGGTTGATCACCTCGATCCCGGCGGCTTCAAGCTCGCCAAAGATTTTCTGACCCGCTTCAAGGAAGGCCCGGTTGGCGTCATGCGCCGCCTTCACGCCCGCATCGACAACGGCGCGGTCGGCCTCGGACAGACCCTGATACCAGTCCTCCGAAGCGATCGCGATGCGGACCGAGGGCGAAATCTTCACGTTGGTGAAATACTTGATGAACGAGGTGTGGCCATAGACCAGCGGCACCGAGGGCGGGTTGATATAGCCTTCGGCCACGCCCGTCTGCAGCGCGTTCGGCACCTCCGACCACGACACGATGGTGCCCTTCGCGCCCCAGGCCTCAAAGGTATTGATCTGCAGCTCGTCCAGTGCGCGCATCCGCACGCCAGCGAAATCCTCGAAACTGCGGATCGGCTTCTGGGTGGTGAAGATGCCCGTGGGCTGCCCGAGATAGACCAGATCCAGAACCCGCACGCCATGCGGCAGCGTGCCGGCGTTGATGGTCTCCAGCATCCCGTCGTCCAGCGCGGTGTCGAGCTGTTCGGTGCCGTCAAAGAAGAACGGCATCATCGACCCGAAGATCGTGCCATCCAGCTGCCCGGCCGACTTCGCGTCGGACATCGACACTTCCAGCAGCCCGGTGCTGACCTGATCCAGCCGCTCGGCCTCTTCGCCCAGCGAGTTGCGCTCGAACTCGACCGCGTTCAGGCCGTTCGCGTTCAGATATTCGGCGAAGGTATGGGCCCAGACATAGGTGCCCGACTTGTCCATGTCCGGCGGCGCATCGAGGGCGATCTTGATCTCTGCGGTCGCGGGCAGGGCCAGCGCGAGGCTCGCGGCCGTGGCGGCGATGATTGTCCTGAAGTTCATGTTTCTCTCTCCACTGTTGTTTGCAGTCTAGTTCCAGAGCCCCATCATGCGCGGCAGGATAAGGCTGATCTCGGGCACCGCGGCCAGCAGCGCGAGCACCATGATTTCGACGATCACGAAGGGGATGACCTTGCGCGCCAGTTCCCAATAGCGGATGCCGGTGACGGTCGACACGATCAGCAGGCATCCCCCAAGCGGCGGCGAAACCAGCCCGATCGACAGGTTGAAGCAGATGACGATGCCCAGGTGGACCGGATCCGCGCCATTGGCCAGCGCGACCGGGGCCAGCAGGGGCACCAGCAGGGCCAGCGCGACGGTCACGTCCAGCACCATGCCGGCCAGGATGAACAGAATGTTCATCGCAACCAGATAGCCGACCGGGCCAAGGCCCATGCTGTCCACCAGTTGCGCCAGCGCCTGGGGCGCCCGCTCCAGCGCCAGCAGGTGGCTGAAGGCGGCAACGGCGCAAAGGATCATGAAGATCGACCCGGTCAGCACGGCGGTACGCGACAGGGCCTCCCACATGTCGGACAGGTTGAGGCCGGTATAGAACCAGGCGACCAGCGTGGCGGCGACAACCGCGACGGCGGCGGCCTCGGTCGGCGTCATCCAGCCGAAGACGATGCCGCCGACGATGATGGCGGGCAGGCACATGGCGGGCAGGGCCTGCCAGATCGCCGGCAGCACCGCAGGCGCATCGGCCTTCTCGATGCGGGGGTGATCCTCTTTCCAGGCATACCAGCCGTTCACGATGAACAGCGCCCCAGCGAGAACGAGGCCCGGCAGGATCCCGGCGACAAACAGCGCCGCGACCGAAGTCTGCATCAGCGCGCCATAGAAGATCAGGATGATCGAGGGCGGCACGATGGGGCCGATGATCGACGAGGCCGCGGTGATCGCGCCGGCATAGGCCGCCGTATAGCCCCGCTCGCGCATGGCGGGGACAAGGGTGTTCGACAGCGCGGCGGCATCGGCCACGGCCGACCCGGAAATGCCCGCGAAGAACACCGAGGTCATGATGTTCACATGGCCCAGCCCGCCGCGCAGGCGCCCGACCAGCGCCATCGACACGTCGATCAGCGCCTTGGTCACGCCCCCCCGGTTCATCACCTCACCGGCCAGGATGAACAGCGGCATGGCAAGCAGCGAAAAGACACTGATCTGCGAAAAGATCTTCTGCGGCATGACCGCGAGATAGCGGGTGTTGTCCGAGGCGACGAAGGCCAGGATCGCCGCGCCGCCGATGACATAGGCCAGGGCCAGACCGGAGGCAAGCAGGGCGATGGCTGCAAGCGGAACAAGCCAGATCATGCGGCGGACCTCAATCTTTCGGGCGACAGCGAGGCCGGATCGAATCCGGTGGCAAGCAGGCGCTCGGACGGCGGCAACCCGAGAACGCTGTTGGCGGCAAAGGCCGCGAGGGCAGGGGCGGACTGGATGCCATAGCCGCCCTGACCCGCAAGCCAGAAGAACCCCGGCACGCGGTCCGAGAATCCCGCGACCGGTGCCTTGTCGGCAACGAAACTGCGCAGTCCCGCCCAGCTGCTTTCGATCCGTCGGATGGTCAGATCAAAGGCGGTCATGATCCGGTCGGCGCCGATCGCGATGTCCATCTCGTCCGGCTGCGCGTCGCAGGGCTCGGACGGTGTCGCATCGGCCGGCGAGATCAGCAGGCGGCCGGCATCGGGCTTGAGGTAGAATTCCTCGTCCACGTCGATGGTGATCGGCAGCCCGGCGGTACGGACGGTCGGATGGTCGGCGATGGTCATGGCGGTACGGCGCTTCGGCACCAGCCCGATCTCTCCGGCCCCCGCCATGGCACCGATCACATCTGCCCAGGCGCCCGACGCATTGATGACGAGTGGTGCACGGAAATCACCCCCCCTCGTTTCGACCCGCCAGTCGGTCCCGTCATGCGCCAGACCCGCCACCTCGGCATTGGTCACCACCCGCCCGCCACGCGCCCGCAACATTCGCAGATAGCCGCTGTGCAGGGCGTGCACGTCGATGTCCTGCCCCTGACGGTCCATCATTCCGGCGCTGGCATAACCGGGGCGCAGCAACGGCTGGCAAGCTGCCAGCGCCTCGCCGTCAAACCGCTCGACCTCTGTCTGCGAGGCGACATCCTCCGTCAGCCGGTCCAGCGCGGCGCGCTGGTCGTCGCGTGCGATCATCAGCACCGGGCGGGGCGAGAACAGGGGGTTTGACGTAAACCCTTCTGGAGGCTCGCGAAAAAACGGTTCCGATGCGACGGTCAACTGCCGGATCGGGGTCGGCCCATAGCAGGGCGCAAACACCGCCGCCGAACGACCGGTGGTGTGATAACCCGTCTGGCTTTCGCGTTCGAGCAGGATGACACGGGCCGAAGCCGCAAGTTCGGCCGCGACCGAGGCACCGGCAATGCCTCCCCCGATGACCAGGATATCGGCGGTTTCTGGAGGAGGAGTCTGCATTCCGAGTCTCTTCGATGCGCTTTCGAATCAGCTTCCGTGAAATCGGTTTTGATTACAAGAAAATTTTTCACATACGAAAATCGGTTTGCTTTTCGTCTATGAATTGGGCGCATGATGTGGAAAATTGCAGCATCACGCGCGACGGGATCAGGACGGATGCCAAACAAGAGCGAAGTCGGTAAGCGGCTGAAATTCCTTCGGAAATCAGAGCAGATGACGCTCGCCGAGCTGGCATCGCGGTCGGATGTCTCGGTCTCGACCATCTCGAAGATCGAGAACGGGGCGCTGTCGCCGACGCTGGATGTGATCCTCAAGCTCTGCGACGGACTCAAGGTCAAGATCGGCGATCTTGTGAACGGAGAAGAGGGCGACTCCCCGCGCGAGTCCCTGCCCAACAGCCGCATGTCCACCGCCATGAAAGGCGAGGGCGCGCTGATCAGCACGACCAATTACGACTATCTGTATCTGTGCCCCGAGGTGAAGAACAAGTTCATCGTGCCGATCCTGGCCAAGGTAAAATCGCGCGATATCAAGACCTTCGGCGAGCTGTTCCGCCACGGTGGCGAAGAGTTTCTTTACGTCCTGAAGGGACAGGTGGAAGTGCACAGCGAATTCTACGAACCGGTCACGCTCGGCGAGGGCGACGGCGTCTACCTCGACAGTTCCATGGCGCACGGCTATCTCAGCACCGGCGACGGCGACGCCGAGATCCTGTGCATCTGCACCGAACCGCAGGTGCAGACGATCTGACCCAGCGCCTCACGCCGGAACCGAAATTCCGCCCTGTTTCAGGCAACGCAGCGTGAAGGTCGACCGCGAATGCTGGATGCCCGGCACGCGATACAGCTTGTGCCGCAGGAACTCTTCGTATCCCCTGGTCCCGTCCACGGCGACCTTGATGTAATAGTCGTATTCCCCCGTGGTCAGATAGACTTCCAGCACCTCTGGCAGTTCCGCCATCGCGCGGCCGAAGGTTTCCAGCACCGCATCGTCGTGCCGGTTCAGGGTGACTTCGATGATCACCGTCTCGGGCGCACCCAGCTTTTCCTGATCCAGAACGGCGGTATAGCCCTTGATGTACCCCTCGGCCTCCAGCCGGCGGGTCCGCTGCCAGCAGGGGCTGGGCGACAGTCCCACCTCTTCGGCAAGGTGGTTGTTCCCAAGCCGTCCGTCGCGCTGGAGCGAACGAAGAATGCGGCGGTCGATATCGTCGAGAGGTCGGATTTCCATGGATGATTGTGCTTTCAAATCTGGGGAATGACAGAAGGATCGTCTGAAAACCTATCTGAAACTTGGCAATGCGAAAACTAATTCTATCTGAGCCGTGGCACATTCTTCCCGTCAGATCACGGAGGAGGACCGGCCGGTGCACTTTGCGAGTTTCACGTCGGCGGCGCCGCTGGATCACCTTGGGCGGGTTCTGGACGAACTGCGGCGACGCGGCTTTCAGCTGTGCGGCCTGGCGGTCTCCGTCGGGGCCAACGGGCAGGCGATAGCCGCCGCAAACGAGGGCGCGCTGGCGGAAATCCGCATCGATTTCGACGCCAGCAACGCCTTTGCCGCCGACAACTATCTCGCCCGGATCGCTGGCATTCCGGGCATCCGCGATCTGCAGGGCGGTCTCGCCCCGCGCCAGGCCTGACCGAGGAAGGAAAGGACTTCCATGACCAAGGACAGCGACCCCGACCTGCCGCCACTAAGGCTGAGCGTGCCGGAACCCGAGGTGCGGCCGGGCGGCAGGCCCGATTTTTCGCATGTGAAAATTCCGCCCGCCGGCGATGTCCGCCGCCCGCCGGTCGACGTCGATCCGGAGGACATCCGCGACCTCGCCTTCACCATTATCCGCATCCTGAACCGCGACGGCGAGGCGGTGGGGCCCTGGGCCGAGGCGCTGGATTTCGACGCCGACGACCTGCGCGACGGGCTGCGCCACATGCTGACGCTGCGGGCCTATGACGCGCGGATGCAGATGGCGCAGCGCCAGCAGAAAACCTCGTTCTACATGCAGCATCTGGGCGAAGAGGCGATCTCCTGCGCGTTCCAGCGCGCGCTGGCACCCGGCGACATGAACTTTCCGACCTACCGGCAGGCCGGCCTTCTGGTGGCGTCGGGCTATCCGCTCAAGACGATGATGTGTCAGGTTTTTTCGAACGACGGCGACCCCGTCCGCGGGCGCCAGCTGCCTGTGTTCTATTCGTCGAAAGAGCACGGGTTCTTCTCGATCTCGGGCAACCTGGCGACTCAGTATATCCAGGCCGTGGGCTGGGCCATGGCCTCGGCCATCTCGGGCGACCGCAAGATCGCCGCAGCCTGGATCGGGGACGGATCGACCGCCGAGAGCGACTTTCACGCGGCGCTGGTCTTCGCCTCGACCTACAAGGCGCCGGCAGTTCTGAACATCGTCAACAACCAATGGGCAATTTCGACCTTTCAGGGCATCGCGCGGGGCGGATCGGGCACCTTCGCGGCGCGCGGCCATGGTTTCGGTATTCCGGCCCTGCGGGTGGACGGCAACGACTATCTGGCGGTCTGTGCCGTCGCGCGATGGGCGGCCGAGCGGGCACGCCGCAACCTCGGACCCACACTGGTTGAATACGTCACCTATCGCGCCGGCGGGCATTCCACCTCGGACGATCCTTCGGCCTATCGCGCCGCCGAGGAAAGCGCCGCATGGCCGCTGGGCGATCCGATCCTGCGGCTGAAGAACCACCTGATCGCCCTGGGCGAATGGAGCGACGCGCGCCACGATCAGGCCGAGGCCGAGGTTCTGGCCACCGTGATCGCCGCCCAGAAAGAGGCCGAGGCAATCGGCACCCTGCACCAGGGGCTGCACCCCAGCCCGCGTGACATGTTCGAGGATGTCTACGCCGAGATGCCACCGCACCTGCAACGGCAGCGCCAGGAATCGGGGTTCTGACATGGCACGCATGACGATGATCGAAGCGATCCGCGATGCGCTGGACGTGGCGATGGGCGAGGATGAACGCGTCGTCGTCTTCGGCGAGGACGTCGGCTATTTCGGCGGCGTCTTCCGCTGCACCGCGGGCCTGCAGAAGAAATATGGGCCAACCCGCTGTTTCGACACGCCGATTTCCGAGCTGGGAATCGTGGGCGCTGGCATCGGCATGGCAGCCTATGGGCTGCGCCCCGTGGTCGAAATCCAGTTCGCCGACTACATGTACCCGGCCTATGACCAGATCGTGTCCGAGGCGGCGCGCCTGCGCTATCGTTCCGCCGGAGAGTTCACCTGCCCGATGGTCGTACGCATGCCGACCGGCGGCGGCATCTTCGGCGCCCAGACCCACAGCCAGAGCCCGGAAGCGTTGTTCACCCATGTCACCGGTCTCAAGACCGTGGTGCCCTCGAACCCGCAGGACGCCAAGGGCCTTCTGATGGCAGCCATCGAAGACCCGGATCCTGTGATCTTTCTCGAACCCAAGCGGCTCTACAACGGGCCGTTCGACGGGCATCACGACCGCCCGGTGATGGCGTGGAAGGCGCACGAACTCGGTGAAGTGCCGGAAGGCCGCCATGTGGTGCCGCTCGGACAGGCGGCGGTGCGCCGGACCGGTCAGGCGGTGACAGTGCTGACCTACGGGACGATGGTCCATGTCGCGCTGGTCGCCACGGATGAGCAGGGGATCGACGCCGAAGTCATCGACCTGCGCACGCTCCTGCCACTCGATCTGGAAACCATCGCCGCCTCGGTCCGCAAGACCGGCCGCTGTCTTGTGCTGCACGAGGCCACGCTGACCTCGGGCTTTGGCGCCGAACTGGCGGCGTTGGTGCAGGCCGAATGCTTCTACCACCTGGAAGCGCCGGTGGCGCGGGTGGCGGGCTGGGACACGCCCTATCCCCACGTCCACGAATGGCGGTATTTCCCCGGCCCGCAGCGGGTAGGTGAAGCGCTGCGCAAGCTGGTTGAGGAGATCTGAGATGGGCATTCTGTCGATCCGCGTTCCCGATATCGGCGAGGGCATCGCCGAGACGGAAATCGCCGAATGGCTGGTCAGCATCGGCCAGCAGGTGCGCGAAGACGATTCGCTGGCGGCACTCATGACCGACAAGGCGACGGTCGAAGTACCCTCGCCGGCGGCGGGCAAGGTGACGTGGCTTGCCGCCGAGGCCGGAGAAATCGTCGCCGTCGGCGCCGAACTGATCCGGCTCGAGATCGATGGCCCGGGCAACTGGACCGGCGAAGACGCCGCGCCCGAAGTCGCAAAGGCAGAGCCCGAACCTGTCGAGCCAGAAACGCAGCCGGACAAACCCAAGGCACCCGCGCCCGAACCGGCAAGGCCAAAGGTGGCCCCGAAGGCCACTCAAGCCCCCTTGCGTGCGGAAGGCGAGCGCCCGCTGGCCGCGCCTTCGGTCCGGGCCCGGGCGCGCGATGCCGGGGTCGACCTCCGGCTGGTGCGCGGCAGCGGCCCCGCCGGGCGGATCACCCAGGACGATCTGTCGGCATATATCTCCTCCGGCGGCACGCCAGCCCCCGCCGGCACCCAGCCCGACGAAAGCGTCGAGGAGATCAAGGTCATCGGCCTGCGCCGCAAGATTTCCGAGCGGATGGCGACGGCCAACCAGATCCCCCATATCACCATCGTCGAAGAGGTGGACGCGACCGCCCTGGAAGACCTGCGCGCCCGGATGAATGCCGAAGGCGGGCCCAAGCTGACATTCCTCCCCTATCTCGTGCGCGCCATGGTCCGGGCGCTGCGCGATCAGCCGGCTCTGAATGCGCATTACGACGCCGAGGAAGGCATTCTGCGCCGCTTCGGCGGCGTGCATGTCGGCATCGCCGCGCAGACCGACGCGGGCCTGATGGTGCCGGTTTTGCGTCACGCCGAGGCGCTGTCGCTGCGCGCGGCGGGGGCCGAAATCGCCCGGTTGGCCGAGGCATCGCGCGACGGCTCGGCCCGGCGGGAAGAGCTGAGCGGCTCGACCATAACCATCACCTCGCTAGGTGCACTAGGAGCGATTGCCACGACACCCATCCTGAACGCGCCGGAAGTGGCCATCGTCGGCGTGAACCGCATGGCCGTGCGCCCGCACTGGAACGGCAGCCAGTTCGAACCGCGCAAGATGATGAACATTTCCTGCAGCTTCGATCACCGGGTGATCGACGGCTGGGATGCCGCGGTCTTCGTCCAGAAACTGAAGACCCTGCTGGAAACCCCCGCCCTGATTTTCGTGGAGAGCTGAGATGCGCGAGATGAGTTGCCGATTGCTGGTTCTCGGTTCCGGACCGGGCGGCTATGTCTGCGCGATCCGGGCCGGCCAGCTGGGCGTCGACACCGTGATTGTCGACCGCGATCCGCCGGGCGGCACCTGCCTGAACGTCGGCTGCATCCCCTCCAAGGCGCTGATCCATGCGGCAGACGAGTTTCACCGCATCACTGCCCTGTCCGAGACACCCGAAATGGGCATCTCGGCCCATGGCGCGACGCTGGATCTGGGCCAGACGCGGCGGTGGAGCCAGGGTATCGTCAGCCGTCTGACCGGTGGGGTTGCCGCGCTCTTGCGCAAGGCGAAGGTGCGGCTGGTGACAGGCGAGGCGCGCCTGCGCGACGGCAAGACCGCGGTGGTCGAGACCCCGGAAGGACCGGTGATGATCCGGGCCGAGGTTCTGGTGATCGCCACGGGATCGGAACCGGTCGAACTGCCCGCGCTGCCTTTCGGGGGCGCGGTCATTTCATCGACGGACGCGCTCGCACTGGAAGAGCTGCCCGAAACCATGGCCGTGGTCGGCGGCGGCTACATCGGCCTGGAGCTGGGCACCGCCTTCGCCAAGCTGGGCACGCGGGTCACCGTGGTCGAGGCGGCGAACCGTATTCTCCCGCAATATGACGCCGAGCTGACCCGCCCGGTCATGTCGCGCCTGTCCGAGCTGGGCGTGCGGGTCTGCACCGGCGTTCGCGCAGGCGGGCTGTCGCCCGAGGGCGCGCTGCGCATTGCGGGTGACGACGGCGCCGAAGAGATCGCGGCCGAAAAGGTGCTGGTCACCATCGGGCGGCGTCCGCGCAGCGAGGCGGCGGGGCTGGCCGAACTGCGACTTGACCGGCAGGGGCCATTCATCCGCATCGATGCCCAGTGCCGCACCTCGATGCGCGGCGTCTATGCCATCGGCGATGTGACCGGAGAACCCATGCTGGCGCATCGTGCCATGGCACAGGGCGAGATGGTGGCCGAGCTGATCGGTGGCGCGCGCCGCGCCTGGGATCACCGCGCAATCCCGGCCGTCTGCTTCACCGATCCCGAAATCGTCACGGTCGGTCTTTCGCCGGAAGAGGCACAGGCTGCCGGGCGTGAGGTGATCACCGGCCTGTTCCCCTTCGCCGCCAATGGCCGCGCGATGACCGCCGGGCGCGACGATGGCTTCATCCGCGTAACCGCCCGCGCCGATACGCAGGAGATCCTGGGGATTCAGGCCGTGGGCGAGGGCGTGTCCGAGATGGCCGCAGGCTTTGCCCTGGCGCTGGAAAGCGGCGCGCTGATCGCGGATGTCACGGGCACGATCCACGCGCATCCCACCCGCGGCGAAGCGCTGCACGAAGCCTGTCTGCGCGCCCTGGGCCACGCGCTGCACATTTGACGGAAGGCGGTCAGGAGTTCGCCACCATCTCGGTCAGGCAGCGCCCCAGATCGCTGTCGGGGTCTCCAAGATCGAAGACCACGTTCAGGTGATTGCGATCAGGCTCGACCCGAAGCTCCGATTGCGCCCCGCTCTGTTCGAGAAGTTGGTGCAGCGCCATGGCCTGATCGTGGAAGGGCGCGGTTTCCTCGGCACCCCGGGTGATCACCCGCTGCGGCCCGGGCAGATGCCGCGCGTCCAGGGGCGACCAGGCATCGGCCTCGGCATGGGTCATCTCGGCCTCGTGGCGCAGGAAACTGTCGGGAATGCCGGACAGGTCGTAGATGCCGCTGACAAGCAGCATCGCCTTCAGGTCGGGCAAAAGCGGGCCGCTCTTGTCTCCGGGCGCCTTGGCCGCGAGAAGAGAGACGAGATGGGCGCCCGCGGAATGCCCGCTGGCCGTAAAGCGCTTGGGGTCTGCACCATAGTCTGCGGCACGGGCCTGCAGCAGGCGTGCTGCTGATCGGACCTGCCAGACGATCTTTTCGAGTCGGGTGCCGGGCATCAGGTCATAGGTGACAATGGCGGCCACGCCGCCCGCCGCAAGGACGGGCGCCGCAACGAGGGTGTGAACGTCCTTGCTGCCCGCCCGCCAGTAGCCGCCATGCACGAACATGTGCAGGGGCGCGCCCGGCGGAGCGTTGTCCGGCAGCACAATATTCATCTGCTGCCGGGGCGACGGGCCATAGGGAATGTCGTACATGATCGCCTGCTCGGCCGCGAACGCCTTGCTGCGGGCGGCCGTCTCCTCCATCAGCGCATCGAAATCGGGGATGAAGTCGCGGTTGCGGTAGAGGTCGGGCAGAATCATGCGACAGGTCCTTATGCGTCAGAACTCGACGGCGAAATACTTGGCTTCCATGAATTCCAGAATACCATGCACCCCGCCTTCGCGGCCCAGTCCGCTTTGCTTGACCCCGCCGAAGGGTGCAGCCGGATCGGACATGAGACCACGGTTGATCCCTACCATGCCGGTTTCTATGCCCCTGCCAACCCGTATCGCGCGGGTCAGGTCGCGGGAATAGACATAAGCCGCCAGTCCGTATTCGGTCTGATTGGCCAGGCGGATCGCCTCTTCCTCGGTCTCGAAACGATAGACCGGGGCGATCGGGCCAAAGATTTCCTCATGCGCCAGATCGGCGTCGACGGGTACGTTTTCCAGGACCGTCGGGGGGTAGTAATAGCCGCTGCCCGGAATCGCCTCGCCGCCTGTCGTGGCCCGCGCGCCGCGCGCCTTGGCGTCGGCAACCAGACGGTCGATCTTGTCGACCGCACGGGTCGTGATCATCGGGCCGCATTGCGTTGCCGGGTCATAGCCGGGACCCACCTTCATCGCCGCCATGCGCTTCGACAGCCCGGCGACAAAGGCGTCGTGAATGCCCGACTGAACGTAGAAACGGTTGGCCGCCGTGCAGGCCTCGCCCGCGTTGCGCATCTTGGCGACCATCGCGCCATCCAGCGCGGCATCGAGATCGGCATCGTCAAAGACCAGGAACGGCGCGTTGCCGCCCAGTTCCATCGAGCAGCTGACCACCGTCTTGGCCGCTTCGGCCAGCAGCGTGCGACCCACGCCGGTGGAACCGGTGAATGACAGCTTGCGCACGCGCGGATCGGCCAGCATGGCGTTCGTGACCGGACCGGGGTTGGAGGTGGTCAGGACGTTGACCACACCGGCCGGGACACCGGCCTTGGCTCCCAGGCGCGCCATGGCATAAGCGGTAAGCGGGGTTTCCGACGCGGGTTTCAGGATCACCGTGCAGCCGGCGGCCAGGGCCGGGCCGATCTTGCGCGTCGCCATCGCGGCCGGGAAGTTCCAGGGCGTGATCAGCACCGAAATTCCGATCGGCTCGTGGTCGACCAGAATGTTGTGTGACCCCGAGGGGGTCGGGCGGAACTCGCCCGGAATGCGCGTCGCCTCTTCGGCGTACCAGCGGAAGAACTCGGCGGCATAGCCGACCTCGCCTCGCGCGTCGGGCAGCGCCTTGCCGTTCTCGAGCGAGATCAGCAGCGCCAGTTCCTCGGCATGTTCGGTCATCAGCGTGAACCAGCGCCGCAGGATTTCCGAACGTTGCCGCGCCGGAGTGCGGCGCCAGCCCGCGGCCGCCTTCTCGGCTGCGTCCACCGCGCGCATCGCATCGGCAACGCTGGCGTCTGCCACTTCGGCCAGAACGTCGCCGGTCGAGGGATCGATAACCGGAATGCCGCCTCCCGCCAGCCACTGGCCGTCGATGAAAAGCCCCTGCGAATGCAGGGCGGGGTCGGCATAGCCGGTGAAAACGGTATCGAGAGTCACGGAAAGCTCCTGTTCTGTCAGTTCAATTTGGTGAGGTCGCCCGAGAAGGCGGCCCCGACGAGGCGGCGCATCGCGGCGGGGTCGAGCGGCCGGGGCGTGTTCTGCACAAGGCGGGCGATGCCGCTGGATTGCTCGGCAACCCAGTCGAGCTTGTCCTCGGGGAGGCCAAGTGCGGCCAGTGTCGGCGGGATGCCGATGCGTGTGAACAGTGCGGCAATCGCCGGAATCACCTCGGTGCCGCTGCCAAGACCGGCGGCCTTGGCAATCTGATCCAGTTCGTCGGAAATCACCGGGGCGTTCCACTGCATCACATAGGGCATCAGGCAGGCAACGCCCGCGCCATGCGCGGTATGGGTCAGCGCGCCGACCGGATACTGGATCGCATGGGCCGCCGCCGTTCCGGCAACGCCAAAGGCGAGCCCGGCCAGGGTAGCACCCATCATGACCTGCTCGCGGGCCGAACGGTCGGCGCCATCACGGCAGGCCGTTTCCAGCCCGCTCCACAACAGGCCGATGGCCTGCAGGGCGAAGTGATCTGACAGGGCGTTCTTGCCGACAAAGACCCGCTCTTGCGCCAGCCCCGGCACCGGGTCGCGGCGGATCGCGGTAAAGGCCTCGATCGCATGGGTCAGCGCATCGGCCCCGGCGATGGCGGTCAGACCGGCGGGGCAAGTCAGCGTCAGGTCCGGATCGCAGATCGCCACGGTGGGAATCAGATAGGGACTCGAGATGCCGACCTTCAGACTGCGCGCGCTGTCAGAAAGTACCGCAACCGGGGTGACTTCCGATCCAGTGCCGGCCGTGGTGGGCACGGCGATCAGGGGCATCAGCGGGCCGGGCACCTGATACTCGCCATAATAATCCTGCGGCTTGCCTCCATGCGCCAGCAGAACCGCCACGCATTTCGCCATGTCGAGGCACGAACCGCCGCCGATGGCGATGACGATGTCCGGATCGAAGGCCCGGGCCCTGTCGGCGCTGGCAACCGCTGTGTCCACCGGGACGTCCGGCTGGGTCGAGCTGTCGACCTGCAGGTTCAGGCCCGCCTCAGCCAACTCTTCCATCATTTCAATGAACAGGCGGTCTCCAGCCAGCCGCTCGTCGGTCACGACCAGCGCGCGCTTGCCCAACTTCGCGGCAACCGTGCCCAGGGCCGCTCTTTGTCCGGAACCGAAGATCAGTTCGCGCGGGGCTCTGATCGTGCCGAATGATGTCATTTTGTTTCCTCCTCCTGACGGGTCACACAGAGGCTTAGGTCGGGCCGGACCCTCCCGGATTCGCCCGAACGGTTTGCGGCGGGCGCCCAAATCTTCGCATCCCGAAACCGGTTTTCGAATTTTCGCCGCTTGATGAACACGGTGGACCGGCCCGGGAGTCGAATGCATTTCAAGCCATTTATCAAAGGCTTGTACCCTTTCTGGCTGGCCAGGCATGTCATCGGTCGAGCGAGTCCAAATCATATCGTATAGGATATTCTATTTGACATTCGATATCATATCTGCGCGGTATGTAAACGTCTTAAGTCGAACCAGCCGGGGAGGGGCTGTCTTGGCGGATATCGAGCAGCAGGATCGCAAGGGCAAACTCGCGCGCCCGTCGAGCATCTCGGAAGGTGTCTACGACCGAATTTACGAGCGCATCATGGCGCTCGAAATCGCGCCGGGCGCACGGATCCCGATCGACGCGCTGGCCCGCGATCTGAACGTCTCTCAGACACCGGTCCGCGAAGCGCTCAGCATGCTCGAACGCGAAGGTCTGGTGCGCAAGGCGCATCTCATCGGCTATTCCGCCGCGCCGCAGTTGACCCGCAAGGAATTCGACGACCTCTATACCTTCCGCCTGCTGCTGGAACCCGAAGCCGCGCGGCTGGCCTGCCGCAACATGACACCCGAAGCTCTGGCCCGGCTCGAGACCGACGCCGCCGACATGGGCCGCGGCGAACCGCCGGTCGACCGCAACAGCCGCTACTCCCGCTTCGCGCGCGCCGATGCCCAGTTTCACGACGACATCCTTGCCATCGGCGGGAACCAGGTCATCCGCCAGGCGCTGGCCGATCAGCATGTTCACCTGCACATCTTCCGGCTGATGTTTCACAGCCGCGTGACGCAGGAGGCGCTGGAAGAACACGAACGTCTGCTCGTGGCCTTCCGCGAAGGCGACCCCGAGGCAGCGCATCAGGCGATGTACGACCATATCGACCGCTCGCGCGCGCGGCTGCTGCTGGCCTACGAATGACGCCGTCCGCAATCATACCACCAGCGGGCGAGGCCACGCTGCGCGCCGAAGGGCTGGGCAAGGCCTATGGCCCGGTCACGGTGCTGTCGGGCGTCACGCTGGATATCCGCGCGGGGGAGGTTCACGCGGTGATCGGCGAGAACGGCGCCGGCAAATCGACGCTGATGAAGCTGCTGTCCGGATATGTTCGCCCGACCGAAGGTCAGCTGACCATGGCTGGTCATCCGGTGGAATTCGAGGACGCGGTACAGGCCGAAGCCGCGGGAATCGTTCTGGTGCATCAGGAAATCCTGCTCGCCCCCGATCTGACCGTGGCGCAGAACCTGTTCCTTGGCCGCGAACTGTCGCGCGGACTCTGGATCGACGACCGAGCGATGAACCGGCGCACCGCCGAGGTGCTGGCCCGGGTCGGTGCAACGGTGCGCCCGAACGATCGCGTGGGCGACATGCCTTTGGCGCAGCGGCAACTGGTCCAGATCGCCCGCGCCCTGCTGGACGACCGCAAGGTGGTGATCCTGGACGAACCGACCGCGATGCTGGCCAACGACGAGGTCGCGGCGCTGATCGAGATCGTGCGCAGCCTGCGCGCGCAGGGAGTCGCCGTCCTTTATATCTCGCACCGCCTGGAAGAGGTCGAGGCGCTGGCAGACCGTGTGACGGTGCTGCGCGACGGGCGGATGATCGGCACATGGCCGGCAATCGAACTCGACCAGCGCAGGATGGCGGAGCTGATGGTCGGGCGCGAACTCGACATGCTTTATCCGCCCAAGCGGGGGCTCTCTTCGGCGCCGCCCGCGCTGGAGGTCGAGGGCCTGTCCGTGGATCACGGACGTGTCGAGGGGTCCTTCACCGTGCGCCCCGGCGAAGTCCTGGGCATCGGCGGGATGATCGGCGCAGGCCGTACCGAACTGATCGAGGGCCTGATGGGTCTGCGCCCGGCCCATGCCGCGTCGATCACCGTAAACGGTCAGCGGGTCACCCATCCCGATGTCGGCACGATGATGCGCGCCGGGCTGGTCTATCTGACCGAGGACCGCAAAGGCAAAGGCCTGCTGCTGAACGAAAGGCTGGCCCCGAACCTGACGCTGCAGGCGCTCGATACGGTCAGCCCCGGCGTGGTTCTGGACCGCGCTGCCGAGGCCGGCGCCCTGAACCGCGCCGTCGAGGAATACGATATCCGTGTACGTTCGCCCGACCTCACCGCAGGCCAGCTCTCGGGCGGCAACCAGCAGAAGCTTTTGCTGGCCAAGGTGATAATGACCGACCCCTCCGTCGTCATCATCGACGAGCCGACGCGCGGGATCGACATCGGCAACAAGAGCCAAATCTACCTTTTCATCGATCAGCTGGTTCGCGCGGGCAAGGCCTGCGTCGTCATCTCTTCCGAGATGCCCGAACTCGTCGGCCTGTCCGATCGCGTGCTGGTCATGCGGGCAGGGCGGTTCGTCGCCGAACTGACGGGCCAGGACATCACAGAACAGAACGTCGTCTTTGCCGCCGCAAGCAGCCACCACGACACCAATACAAGGAAAATCGCATGAGTGCCGCCGAAGTCGCCGCATCGCGCGAAACCGACCGCCGGAGCATCCGGTGGAGTGAGATGGCCCCCTTCATCGCGCTGGCCGTGATCGTGATCCTCGGGGCGCTGATCAATTCGAACTTCATGTCCTCGAACAACCTGCTGAATGTGATCACGCGCAGCGCCTTCATTGCCATCATCGGCGTCGGCGCGACCTTCGTCATCGCCTCGGGCGGGCTGGACCTGTCGGTCGGGTCGATGATGGCTTTCGTTACCGGCATCATGATCATGTCGATGAACGCCCTGGCCCCGTCACTGGGCACCTGGGCAATCGCGGCCGGAGCCGGTGTCGCCCTTGTCGTCGGGGGTCTCTGCGGCCTGATGAACGGGCTGATTGTCACCGTGGGCCGGATAGAACCGTTCATCGTCACGCTGGGGACGATGGGCATTTTCCGCGCCTTCATCACCTTCATGTCGGATGGCGGTTCGCTGCCGATCGACCGCAGCCTGCGCAATGCCTATCGCCCGGTCTATTTCGGCGATTTCCTGGGCATCCCCTATCCGGTTCTGATCACTCTGGTGGTCGTCCTCCTGGGCGCTTTCCTGCTTTATCGCACCAAATTCGGCCGGCGCGTCACCGCCGCCGGTTCGAATGACGATGTGGCGCGCTTTTCCGGTGTGCATGTCGGACGTGTCCGCACCTGGGCCTTTGTGATCCAGGGTCTCTGCGTGGCCGTCGCCGCCATCTGCTATGTCCCGCGGCTGGGTGCGGCGACCCCGACCACCGGCCAGCTGTGGGAGCTTCAGGTAATCACCGCCGTGGTGATCGGCGGCACGCTTCTGCGCGGCGGCAAGGGACGAATCTGGGGCACCGTCGCCGGCGCCCTGATCCTCGAGGTCATCGCCAACGTCATGGTGCTGTCCGACATGGTGTCGGAATACCTCGTGGCGGCGGTCCAGGGCGCAATCATCATCATCGCAATGCTGGCGCATCGCTTCACAAGTGCCCGCTGACAGCGGGCCAACAAAACCAAACTTCAAGGAGGAGAAAACCAATGAGAAAGACGATTTCCCGCGCGCGGCACCTTCTGTCCGCCGCAACCATTGCCGGGGTGGCGCTGGCCGGCACATCGGCGCTGGCGCAGGACAAGAAGGTCACCATCGCCGTGTCGATCCCCGCGGCGACGCATGGCTGGACCGGTGGCGTGGTCTACCACGCCGAGCAGGCCGAGAAACAGATCGAGGCCGCCTTCCCGAACATCGACGTGATCGTCTCGACCGCATCCTCGGCCTCTGCGCAGGTCTCGGCTCTCGAGGATCTGTCGGCCACCAACGATCTGTCCGCGCTGGTGATCCTGCCCTTCACCTCGGAAGAGCTGACCGGCCCGGTCGAGCAGGTGAAGGAAAAAGGCACCTTCATCACCGTGGTCGACCGTGGTCTGGCCGATCCGTCGATCCAGGATCTCTACGTCGCCGGTGACAACATCGCGGTCGGCGCCAATACCGCCAAGTATCTGGCCGACAAGCTGGGCGGAAAGGGCGAGATCGTCGTTCTGCGAGGCATTCCGACCGTCATCGACGACGAGCGGATCGAGGGCTTTACCAAGGTCATCGAAGGCACCGACATCAAGATCCTCGACATCCAGTATGCCAACTGGAACCAGGACGAAGCTTTTACCCTCATGCAGGACTATCTGGCGCGCTATCCCAATATCGACGCCGTCTGGGCCAACGATGACGACATGCTGCTCGGCGTGCTCGAAGCCGTCGATCAGGCCAAGCGGACCGACATCAAATACGCGCTTGGCGGCAACGGCATGAAACAGGTGATCGAGATGGTGAAGGCGGGTGACCAGCGCACCCCGATCTCGACCCCCTATCCGCCGTCGATGATCGCCTCGGCCATCTACATGACGGCGGCGCAATTCGCCGGTCAGGCCCCGATGCGCGGCACGTTCAAGCTCGACGCGCCGCTGATCACCCCCGAGAACGCGGATCAGTTCTACTTCCCCGACTCCCCGTTCTGAGCCCAGACAGCGCCCGGCCGGCACTCTGCCGCCGGGACATTCCCTTGCACAGGAGACCAAGATGAGCGGCAAGAAAATCCTCATGCTCTGCGGTGAATTCACCGAGGAATACGAAATCTACGTCTATCAGCAGGGCATGGAAGCCGTGGGCCACACCATCCACGTCGTCTGCCCCGACAAGAAGGCGGGCGAGTCCATCGCCACCTCGCTGCATGACTTCGAAGGCCACCAGACCTATACCGAAAAGCCGGGCCACAATGCCGAGATCAACAAGACCTTCTCGGAGGCCGAGGCGGAACTCGACAGCTATGACGCCGTCTATTGCGCGGGCGGACGCGGGCCGGAATACATCCGGACCGATCCCCGCATTCAGGCCATAGTCCGCCACTTCCACGAGACGGGCAAACCGATCTTCACGATCTGCCACGGCGTGCAAATCCTGATGGCGGTGCCCGGCGTCCTGAAGGGCCGCAAGGTGGCCGGCCTTGGCGCTTGCCAGCCCGAGATTCTCGCGGTGGGCGGCACCTATATCGATGTCGAACCGAAGGACGCCTATGTCGACGGCAACATGGTGTCGGCCAAGGGCTGGACCGGGCTTGCTGCCTTCATGCGCGAATGCCTGAAGGTGCTGGGCACCAAGATCACCCACGCCTGATATCCACAGCACGGAAGACCCCAAGGGGTCTTCCGCCATCCGCGATGGACGGCCGGGCCACAACCGACCCGCCGCGTTTCTAGAGGCGCAGAAGACCCTGGTCGCGGGCTGCGCGTTCGAGTTCGTCGCGCAGATCCGGGTGAGCGATGGCCACCATGGCCCGCGCGCGTTCCGACAGCGTTCTGCCCCGCAGATCGGCAAC
Organism: Seohaeicola nanhaiensis; assembly: GCF_042654245.1. Classification (NCBI taxonomy): domain Bacteria; kingdom Pseudomonadati; phylum Pseudomonadota; class Alphaproteobacteria; order Rhodobacterales; family Roseobacteraceae; genus Seohaeicola; species Seohaeicola nanhaiensis. The sequence goes on along the minus strand of NZ_JBHSGI010000031.1, from coordinate 108,190 downwards.
GCCGAACTCGGTCACGATCACTCCGGCGTCGGCGCGCGACAAGCTGACCGGACCCGACAGCTGCGGGACGATGGCCGAGATGAGGGCGCCCTCGCGCGTCCTGCGCGCGGCGGGCAGGGCGCAGATCGGCAGGCCACGCGGTGCGAGCGCGGCGCCCCGGGCAAAGTCCGGCCCGCCGCCCACCGCGCCGACATAGCTCTGCCCGGCAGTCTCCGCGTTGATCTGGCCAGTCAGATCGACTTCGATGGCGGAGTTAATCGAAGTGAACCCTTCGATCCGTCCGAGATTGCCGAGCGCGTGCGTGTGCGACGTAGGAGCCAGCGCAATTAGATCGGTTTCGGCGCAAAGCCTGTGCGTCGGCGCGGTGGCGGCGATCAGTCCAGCCACGCTAAGCCCTGCGTCGAAAGGCTTGCGGCTGTTGTCGATCACGCCGCGTTCCACAAGCCGTGTAAACCCATCGACATAAAGGCCGGTATGCACGCCAAGGTGGCGATGCCCGTCCAGCGCATCGAGAATTGCGGCCGGGATGGCACCCAATCCGACCTGAAGCGTCGCGCCATCGGGGATCAGACCGGCAACGAGCCGGGCGATGGACCGATGGGTATCGGTCACCGCAGCGAGAGGCGGATCCTGCAGAGGCCGCGAGGTAGCGACCACGACGTCGATATCCTCCGCCGCAATCTCGACCAGCGCCGGAGTTGGTGGGACTCGATCGTTCAGCTCGGCGACAACGAGGCGCGAGGACTTGATCAGCGGCCAGAGATATTCGCAGGCAAGACCAAAGCTGTAGGTCCCGGGCCGCCGCCCCGGTGCAAGTTGCAGGAACAGAACGTCCACGCGCTGCGGCAGATAGGTTTCGAACTGCGAGTAGTGGACCGGCAAGGGGTCCATGACGCCCGCATCATGCAGCAACCGCGTCCGCCCGGTGCCACCATATGCGGTAAACCGGATGACGTCCGCATGGGCCGGGTCTGTTGTCGTATTCCAGCCAATCCCGGCAAAGACCGACACGCCACCAAGATCGTGGCGCTGCGCCATCAGCGTTTCGGTCAGGGTCAGCGGTTCGGCCGAGGCCTGGCCCCAGCAGAGGGTCTCGCCGGGGCGGATCAGGCTGCTGAAATCCAGATCGCCCGGCGGGATCTCGCGCGGCATCAGGCGCGCTCGAAGATCGCGGCCATGCCCTGACCGCCACCGATGCACATGGTCTCCAGACCAAAGCGTGCATTTCGGCGTGGCATCTCGTGCAGCAGGGTCGTCATGATCCGCGTTCCGGTTGCGCCGATCGGATGACCCAGCGAAATGCCGGACCCGTTGACATTGAGGCGCGCATCACTGGCGTCGAGCCCCCATTCTTTCAATACCGACAGCACCTGGCAGGCAAAGGCCTCGTTGACCTCGATCAGGTCCATCTGGTCGAGGCTCAGGCCGGTGCGGGCCATGACACGCGCAGTGGCCGGGACGGGCCCGATACCCATATGCGACGGCGCGCAGCCGGCGGCCGCCCAGCCGACAAGGAAGGCCTCGGGCTTCAGCCCCAGGGCTTCGAGTCTGTCTTCTGCCACGATCAGACAGGCGGCGGCCGCATCGTTCTGCTGGCTGGCATTGCCGGCCGTCACAACGCCATCCTTCATGATCGCGCGAAGCTTGCCCAGGCTTTCGGGCGTGGTGTCGGCACGAATGCCTTCGTCTTCGCGGATGACCACCGGATCGCCCTTTCGCTGAGGCACAGGTACCGGCACGACCTCGGCCGCGAAACGTCCGTCGGCCCAGGCGGCCGCGGCCTTGTGGTGGCTCGCGGCGGCGAAGGCGTCACTGGCCTCCCGGCTGATACGATAGTCTCGGGCAAGGTTCTCGGCCGTTTCGACCATGCCCGAGATCACACCGAAACGTTCCACCGGTTGCGAGCGTTCGCGGCCCCGGTCAAGGCGGTCATGGAACATTGCCGAACCGGCACGTTTGCCCCAGCGCATGTCTGTATTGTAGTATTCAATCCGGCTCATGCTCTCGACGCCGCCGGCCAGGACGACGTCACAGGCGCCGGACTCGATCATCATCGCAGCGGTCGCGATGGATTGCAGTCCGCCGCCGCAGCGACGGTCGAGCTGGAGCCCTGGAACCTCGATGGGCAGGCCCGCCGACAGCGCCAGCCAGCGCCCGATGCAGGGCGTTTCCGAATTGGCGTAGGACTGCGCAAAGACCGCATCCTCGATCAACGCCGGGTCAATCCCGCTCTTGTCGACGACAGCCTTGACGATGGTGGCGCCAAGCGACTCGACCGGAAGATCGCGGAACACGCCTCCAAAGCGGCCGATCGGACTGCGAAGCGGGGCGACGATGGCGGCTCTGCGTGTCATGCCGAAATCCTTCAATAGCTGCGGGGCAGGCCGAGAACGTGCTCGGCGATGTAGGACAGGATCAGGTTGGTCGAGATCGGCGCGACCTGATAGAGCCGGGTTTCGCGGAACTTTCGTTCCACGTCGTATTCCTCGGCAAAACCGAAGCCGCCATGTGTCTGGATACAGGCATTCGCTGCCTCCCAGGACGCGTCTGCGGCCAGCATCTTGGCCATGTTCGCCTCCGCTCCGCAGTTCTCGCCGGCCTCGTATTTGCGCACCCCCTCGCGCACCATCAGCTCGGCGGCCCTCATCGCCGCATAGGATTTGGCAATCGGGAACTGGACGCCCTGGTTCTGCCCGATGGCGCGACCGAAGACCTTGCGGTCCTTGGCGTAGTCGACGCCCCGCTTTATGAACCATTTGGCGTCACCCACGCATTCGGCGGCGATCAGCAGGCGCTCGGCGTTCATACCGGTCAGGATATATTTGAAGCCCTTGCCCTCTTCGCCGATCAGCGCATCGGCGGGGATGCGCATGTTCTCGAAGAAGATCTCGGTCGAGTTGTGGTTCATCATCGTGCGGATCGGGCGGATGCGCAGCTGGTCTTCCGGAACTTTCCGCATGTCGACGATGAAGGTCGAGATGCCGTCGGTCTTCTTTGCCACCTCATCCTTCCGCGTCGTCCGGGCGAGAAGGATCATCAGATCCGAATGTTCGGCGCGGCTGGTCCAGACTTTCTGGCCATTCACGACATAGCCGTCGCCATCCCGGGCCGCGAAGGTGCGGATCGAGGTGGTGTCCGTGCCGCTGGACGGTTCGGTAACCCCGAAGGCCTGCAGCCGCAGCTCTCCCGCGGCGATACCCGGAAGATAGGCCTTTTTCTGCGCCTCGGACCCATGCCGCAGGATGGTGCCCATCACATAGAGCTGGGCATGGCAGGCCGCGCCGTTGCAGCCCATCTCCTGGACGGTCTCGAGAATCGCCGCGGCAGCCGACAGGCCAAGCCCGGTGCCGCCGTATTCCTCGGGGATCAGAACCGAAAGATAGCCGGCCTGCGTCAGGGCATCGACGAATTCCGACGGATACTTCCGCTCGGCATCCAGCTTGCGCCAATATTCGTCGGGGTATCTTGCGCAAAGTTTGGCGACCTCGTCGCGGATCATGTCGTATGCGTCGCTCATCCTGTTCCCCGTGTCGATGCCTGCGCGTAAATAAAACCGGACGACCGGTATTTGCAAGCGACGGAATCATCTTTCGGCCGCCAGGTTGCCGGTGTGTCGCCTGAAGACGGCAGGTTACGTGCAGGGCGAGCCGTTAAAAACCGAAAGGCCACCGTCCGGGGGCCGTGTCACTCGACATCGGTTCCCGGAAGGTGACCTTGGGCAGGGTGGCAGCACGCCCGAAGGCGCGGCGCATTTGTCAGTTTGCCAGCGCGGCCTTCATGGCTTCAAGTGTTTCGGTTCCCTTGAAACTGCGTGCATCAAGAGCCTTCGCCCAGTTGGTTTGAAGGGTTTTGGCCGTCTCCGCAAATTTGGCGAGATCCTCTGGCGTTGCCCTGTAGAATTCAGACCCGAGGTCGGTCATCTCTTGAATGGCCTTGTCGTTCTCGCTTTCGAGCGCGCCGCACAGATGCTCGGCCGTTGCCGCGCCGGCTTCGCTCAGCACGGTCTGCGCGGCCTCGGGGAGGTTCCCCCATGTCTCGGCGCTGATCGAATACGTGACGATGATATTGGCAAAGCCGAATCCCACCGTGCCGTATTTCGTCTGGTCGTAAAGATCATAGCCCTTGTACGAACTGTACGGACCGAGGTTGAAGTCGATCGTGCCACGGTCCAGTGCCTCGTAGGTTTCCGCGCCGCTGATATTGACCGGCACACCGCCCAGAGCCTCGACAACCAGATTGGTCGCAGCCCCGGTCGATCGAATTTTGCGGCCCTCGAGATCGTCCAGCGATTTGATTGGAACCTTCGGACCGCTGATCTGATAGGGCGGCAGGGGCGTTGCGAAGAGCGACTTGATGCCTTGGCCTTCAAAGTCGTTCTCGGCCACAGGCCCGCTTGCCGCCAATTTGGTGAAGGCGCGGCTTCCGGCGCAGACATCCGAGAACAGCCCGGGAAGGCTTCCGACGTCAGACAGCGGCATCTTTTCCGAAACATAGGCCGGCGGGACGTAGGCTATATCGACCAGACCGGATTGCAGAAGTGCCAAGAAATCGCCGGCCTTGCCCAGTTGCGAGGCGGGGAAATACTCTATGCTGATCTTGCCGTCCGAACGTTTCTTGACCTCGTCGATAAAGAACTGGGCTCCCTCGACCGAGATCACATGCGTCGTCGGAAATGAGTCGGCAAGCTTGAGCGTCACCGGGTCATAGTCCTGCGCGGACGCCAACAGCGGATTGAGCAGCGACCCCGCCAGAATCGTGGTGCAAAGCGTCGTCCTGGTTACAATTGTCATTCCTGTTTCCTCCTGGGCGCTCCCCGCACCCTTGGTTGCATTGGTGCGTCGGCCGGGCAAGCCGGTCAAGACCTAAAAACCTATTAATGGAGTTTATAAGCCAAAATTGGTTCCAGCGCGGTCTTTACATCCGACCAGGCAACCAGAGAGTGATGGCGGGAAAGGCAAGGAGGATCGCAATCACGACGAAGTGGGCCAGCACATGGGGAAACGTTCCGTGGAACACCTCGTTCAGCGGCCGCCCGGCATAGCGTGCCACCACGAAACAGTTCAGCCCCAGGGGCGGCGTGACCAGGCCGATCTCGGCCACGATGATGAAGATAACGCCGAACCAGATGAGGTCGAATCCAAGACTGCTGACAAGGGGGACGACGATCGGCACGGTCAGCACGAGAATGGCCATCTGATCCATGAACATGCCCATCACGACGTAGCCGGCCAGAAGGATCAGCAGGATCACCCAGCGGTTCGCTTCCAATCCTCCCACGAAAGCGATGATGTCCTGGGTCAATCGGGTGATCGTGATGAAATAACCGAAGATGTGTGCCCCAAGGATAATCGTCAAGATCATGCAGCTGGTCAGCGCCGCCCGGCGGAATGCATGAAGGTATTGCGCGAAGGACGTTTGCCCGCGGGCCAGAGCAAGAACAAGACCGCCGGCGGCACCCACCGCCGACGCCTCGGTCGGGGTGGTGGCGCCGCTGTAGATGGCAATGGTGACAAAGCCGAACAGCAGCAGCGTGGGCAGAACCCCGACCAATAGCCGGAACCGTTCGCCCATGGGGACGGATTCGGTTTGGGGGGCCGCGTCAGGATTCAGGCGGACAAGGATGGCGATGGTCGCGATGATGGCTGTAACCACCAGCAGTCCGGGAATCACACCCGCGATGAAGAGCTTGGCAATGGAAACTTCAGCCATGAATCCATAGACGATCATGCCCACGGATGGCGGAATGAGGATCGCCAGGGTGCCCGAGATCGCGACGACACCACTGGCCAGTTTCGCTTCGTATCCTTGTTTGAGCATCGACGGAATGGTGGTGGCGGCAAGCGTCGCGGCCGAACCGGTCGAAGAGCCACAGATGGCGGCGAAGCCCGCACCAGCGATAGACGTGGCCATGGCAAGCCCGCCCCGCACGCGGCTCAGCCAGGCGGCGGCGGCCTTGAACAGGTCTTCGGTAACTCCGCTCAGCAGAACAAGCTCTGCCATCGGAAGGAACATCGGGATTGTGACCAGCTCGTACACCCCTACCGTCGAAAGAGGTGTCGTATCGAGAATACCGAAAACGAACCGCGTGCCGCCAAGCAGGTAGAGTCCTGCCGCCCCGGCAACACCCATGGCGAAGCCGACCGGCATTCCGACGACCAGCAGGCCGAGCATAAGAAGCGTGATTGCAAGCACCAGCATGGCGTTAATGCCCGCCTTCGGCGTTCGGAAGGGACGGGGCGTCCGTGGCACCTGCGGCGCCAGCGACATGGCCAATAGCGTCCAGGATCAGGCGCACGACCAGAAGGGCTGTGCCGAGGGCCACCAGAGCGGTGGTCAGCCAGACAGGCCAGCCGATCGGGCCGGGCAGGATTTCCGACCTCTCAAAGCTGACGAGCGAACGCGCTGCGGCGAGCCAGCCGATCAGAGAAAAGAGCACCGCCGTTGCAAGGCAGATGGCGGCTTCGATGAGATGGCGCAGGCGCAGCGGCATTCTGAGATTGAGAAAGTCGATCCGAACCTGCGAACCCGAGGCATAGCTGAGCGACAGGACCAGGAAATAGGCGCCCACCATCAGATATTTCCCGACCAGATCCTGCACACCCTGTATCGGGCTGTTGAAGACATATCGCATGAAGGTGTCGGCACACATGGCGACCATGACGACGCCAAGGGCCAATGCGGAAAAGGTGCCCAAGACCAGTTCGATCCGGCTCATGGCTCGTCGTAAGATAGGCAAGGCGTCCTCCGGCCGGGTCTACGGCGTTCCCCGTTGCGATGGCGGGCCGGCTGGCAACGCACGGCCCCTCCGCCTGAACACCTAGACCCATCTTTAGAACTTTATTGCGAGCACTTGCAATCCCCTGCCGCTAGCGGACAGGATCCTGCATCGCAGGGTCCACAAGCTCGCCCGCTGCAACCATCACGGCGATGGTCTCGTCTGACAGGCCGGCCATCCGCGCGATCTCGGCGCTATGAGCGCCAAGGGTCGGCGGCAGATGGCGCAGACGCGTGGCCGGTTCAGAGGAGACCACGGGATAGCCGATCAACCGAATCCGTCCTTCGGTCGGGTGATCGTATTCCGGGAACATCGCGCGCGCGGTCAGATGGGGATCCGAAAATAGCTCCTCGACCGAGTTTACTTCGCCATAGAGAATATCGTTCTCGGCCAGAAGTGCTATCCACTCGGCGGTTGTCTTCGACGGAAGAACGGACCGGATGACAGCGTAGACCGCCTCGATGTTCCGGCCCCGCCCCTCAAGCGTCGCGTAATCCGGCGATTCCGCCAGGTCGGGACGGCCGATCAGGGTGAAGAACTTGCTCCACTGCTTGTCGGTGTAGGGCAGGACGCAAAGCAGACCGTCTCGGGTTGGAAAGGGTACGCGATTGGGGTTGAGCAGGCGCGAATAGCCAACCGCGCCCTGCTGAGGCTCATAGGTCTTGCCGGCCATGTGTTCGGGCATGACGAAGGCGACCATGCTTTCGAACATCGGCACTTCCAGGAACTGGCCGCCGCCATGCTTCATCCGGCGCATCAGGGCGGCCATAACCGCGTTGACGATGGTCATTGCGACAACTTTGTCGGCCACGACGGATGCCGTGAAATTCGCCCCGCCTCCGGCTTTCGCCTGCAGGTCCACGAGGCCGGACATCGCCTGTATGGTGTCGTCCGCGGCGGGTCGGCCGGCATAGGGCCCGAGGTCGGAGAAACCGTAACAGGCGCAGTAAATCAGCTCTGGATTGTCGCCACACAACGAGTCGTAGTCGAGACCGAGACGCGCCATCGATGGGGACCGCGTATTGGACAGGAACACATCCGCGCCACGTAAAAGCCGGTGCACAAGATCGATGCCGCGCTCCGACTTCACGTCGATCGCGAGGCTTTTCTTGTTTCGGTTGAACTGCAGAAAGGTGTGACCCATGCCTTCCGACCGGCGCGGCGTCGTCTGACGAAAAAGATCGCCCCCTATCGGTTCGACCTTGATAACCTCGGCGCCATAGTCACCGAGACTCTGCGCCGCCAGAGGGCCCATTCCAAGGGTGGCCATTTCGATGACACGAATGCCCTCAAGCGGCTGACCCGTCGCCCCGCTTTGTGCCGGGGTGTGATGTCCGGGATCTTTGGGGCTTGGGGACTTCATTCCGCCTCGCTATTCGTGACTTCGCTGCCCGACCACATCGGGCGGAGTTTTATTGATCATGTAAACCGGTCAATAGTCAAATATCTCAAGACCGCCGATCAGAAGGCACGCGCGATCCCGGCCTTCACCCGGCGCAATGGAATGGAACTCTCGATGGAAGCCACTCCTCGTACCCGCGTCAACCGGCCGACAAGAAAGTTCTCGAAATCCGCCAGACTGCGGGTTGCGACGCGCAACATGTAGTCTCGGTTGCCGGTCATAAGCCAGCAATCCACAACTTCGGAAAAGTCCTGAATGGCCGCCTCGAAGGCTGCAAGGGAGTCGTCCACCTGCTTGTCGAGCTTGACCGAGACAAAAACGGACACCTCGTATCCAAGCTTGGCCTCGTCGATCAGAGCCGCATAGCGTGTGATGATACCCTGTTCTTCCAGGCGCCGGATCCGGCGCGAGACGGGGGTGGCACTCAACCCGATCCGCTCTGAAATTTCAAGAACGCTTGCCCGGCCCTCTGTCCGCAGAATCGAGAGTATTTCAATATCAAATTTATCGATCTTGGGGATATTACCTACCATGTCGTCAATCACGCTTCAAATCCGCCCAAAGCCTGCCCCGTCAGCAATGGCTTTGCAAGGATTCCCTGCGGCCCGCGGCGTTAAGATGGGCGCAATGATCGAAGAGAAATGGCTCACATGGAAACGAACCTGAAAACCGTCGAACGCCGCCTGTTGTGGTTGTCTCACTGGATGATCCACCATGCCAACCACATCCGCCCCAAAGTCGACGGGATCAAGGTGGGCGGGCACCAGGCCTCTTCGGCTTCGATGGTCAGTATCATGACGGCTCTGTACTACGGCGTCCTTCAGCCGGGAGACCGGGTGGCAGTAAAGCCCCACGCCTCGCCCGTGTTTCACGCGATGCAATACCTGATGGGCAATACAACGGTCGAGAAACTGAAGGCCTATCGCGGGCTGGGCGGCGCGCAAAGCTATCCCAGCCGGACGAAGGATGATGACGATGTGGACTTCTCCACCGGGTCGGTCGGGCTCGGGGTCGCCATCACATCGTTTGCATCCCTGATTCAGGACTATATCCGCGCCAAGCCCTGGGGTGAGGGTGCGCGAACGGGCCGGATGATCGCGCTGATGGGCGATGCTGAATTCGACGAGGGCAATATCTACGAGTGCCTGCAGGAAGGCTGGAAGAACGGGCTGCGGAACACCTGGTGGGTGATCGATTATAACCGGCAGTCTCTCGACGGTGTGGTTCGGGAAGGTCTGTGGCAGCGGATCGAGAAGATCTTCGAGGCCTTCGGCTGGGACGTCGTGCGCGTCAAATATGGCGCCTTGCAACGTGCCGCCTTTCGCGAGCCAGGGGGCGAGGCGCTGCGGCAATGGATCGATGCCTGTCCGAACCAGCTCTATTCCGCGCTGACCTACCAGGGCGGATCGGTCTGGCGCAAACATCTGATGAACGCGCTGGGGGATCAGGGGGACGTCACGGCACTGATTGACACGCGTTCGGACGACGAACTGGCCGAACTGATGGAGAACCTGGGCGGCAACTGCGTCGAGACCATGGCCGAAACCTTCGCCGCCATCGACCACGATCGCCCGACCTGCTTTCTGGCCTATACGATCAAGGGATGGGGCACGCCCATCGCCGGTCACAAGGACAACCACGGCGGTCTTATGACCCCGGCGCAGATGGCGGACTGGCAGGCCGATCAGGGCGTTCCCGAAGGCCGCGAATGGGACCGCCTCGCTACGGTGCGCGATCCCGACGGCTTTCAAGCCTGGCTGGACAAGGTGCCATTCTTCGCGGCGGGACGCCGGCGTTTTGACGACGACCCGCTGCCGGTCCCGGCGCTGTCCCTGTCGCCCGAGGGCACGATTTCGACCCAGACGGCTTTCGGGAAGATTCTCGATGGACTGGCGAAGGGGGACAGCGCCCTGTCGGATCGTATCCTGACCACATCGCCCGATGTGACCGGCACCACCTCGCTGGGTCCATGGGTCAACCGGCGCAAGTTGTTCGCGCGCAAGGCCGAGGTCGATCTGTTCCGGGCGGAAAAGATCCCGTCGACGGCAAAGTGGGACTTCGCGCCAGAAGGCCAGCACCTGGAACTGGGCATCGCCGAAATGAACCTGATGCTGCTTCTGGGTGCGGCAGGCCTGTCGCATTCGCTGTTTGGCAAGCGGGTCATCCCGGTCGGGACGGTCTATGATCCCTTCGTCGCGCGCGGGCTCGATGCCCTGAACTACGCCTGCTACCAGGACGCCCGGTTTATCCTGGTCGGAACGCCCTCGGGAGTGACGCTCTCGCCGGAAGGCGGGGCGCATCAGTCCATCGGGTCGCCGGGCATCGGGATGACCCAACCGGGGCTGGCTGCATTCGAGCCGGCCTTCGCCGACGAACTGGCCGTTATCGCCGAATGGGCGCTCGACTATGTTCAGCGCAGCGGGGACGGAGAACTCGATCCGCGCACGTCGCTGGCGGACGACAAGGGCGGCGCGGTCTATCTTCGGCTGTCGACCAATCCGATCGAACAACCGGGGCGGCGCCCGGACGATGCATGGCGGCAAGGCGCCATCGATGGTGCCTACTGGCTGCGCAAACCGGGGCCGAACCCGGATCTCATCATCGCCTATCAGGGCGTTGTCGCGCCCGAGGCGATCCGCGCGGCCGGCCTGCTGGCCGAAGACCGGCGCGATATCGGCGTGCTGGCGATCACATCGGCCGACCGTCTGCACGCGGGCTGGGCCGCCGCGCAACGGCAGAGAAGCCAGGGCACGGGCGCCATGTCCTGTGTCGAGCGGCTGCTGGGCGATCTGCCGCGCGACTGCCGGATCATCACCGTGATCGACGGACACCCAACCGCCTTGTCCTGGATCGGCGGCGTGGCTGGGCATGCGGTCCTGCCGCTCGGCGTCGAACAGTTCGGCCAGACCGGCACCATCGCCGATCTCTACCGGCTGAACGGCATCGACGCCGCCGCAATTGTCGAACGCGCAGCCGCCTTCACCAAGGGACGTCCACTGGGCCAGGCCCGGCTCGCAGTCGTGTAACTCTCAGTTTCGGGACAGGGCGGCAATGCGCGTCAGCGCCGCCCTGTATTCCCGCTCCAGCCGGTCCACGATCTGGGCCACAGTCGAGCGTAGGTGAACCTGGGCCACGCCATGCCCCGCGCTCCAGATGTCACGCCAGGCCTTGGCCTCGCCCAACATGTCGGGTTTGTGGGTGGGCGGAGCGCCATCGAACGCGATGCCATTGGCAATCAGCGATTGTCGAAGGAAATTTGCGTTCGTTCCCGAAACCCTGTCGGTGTAAACGATGTCGCTGCTGTCCGAGGCGATCACCATGTCGCGGTAGGCATCCGAGGCGAGCGACTCGGCGGCCGGAATGAACAGGGTGCCGCTATAGCCAAGGTCGGCCCTGAGGCTCTGCGCGGCCAGCAGTCCGCGTCCGGTCGCGATGGCACCCGACAGCGCCAACGGGCCGTCCCAGAAGGCCCGCAGCGTCTCGATCAGGGCGATGGGCGAAATCGCACCGGCATGTCCGCCGGCACCCGCCGCCACGGCGATCAGCCCGTGCGCTCCGCGATCCAGCGCCTTGCGGGCATGTTCGGCATTGGTGACGTCGTGCAGGACGATGCCGCCATACGACCGGACCGCCTCGTTGACCTCGGGGCGAGAGCCGAGGGACGTGATGACCAGAGGCACGCGGTATTTGACACAAAGGTCCAGATGCGCCGGAAGCTGGGTGTTGGAACTGTGCACGATCAGGTTCAGGCCATAGGGCGCGGCTTGCGGCTCGCCCGGCGCAGACAGCGCTGTCGTGATCTCGTCGAGCCAACCATCAAGGATTTCGCTTGTGCGCGCCCCAAGCGCCGGCATCGTCCCGACAATGCCCGCGCGACACTGGGCGATGACAAGGGCCGGCCCGGAAACCAGGAACATCGGCGCACCGATCAGCGGTATTCTCAGGCAGTGGCCATGCGGAGTCCAGAAGGTATCTTTCATGGGTCCGGGCTCCTTGATCGCGCTCTTGGTGACGCCGCAAAACGGATTTCGCAGCACCACCGCAAAAATTAAATACTAATTCAATTTTCCTGATTGTGTCCCCTCTTCAGGGGGCTACCGGTCAGGGACAAAAGGGTTTCTTCTCGGCTCGAAGCGCCGCGCGGGCGCGTTTTCGAGAGGACGCAGGATGACACAACCCCCCGTTTCGACCGAAATGGTCGAGTCCGTTGGCATCATCCGTTTCAATCGTCCGGATGTTCTGAACGCCCTGAACCCAGCCACCGTGACGGCGCTTGTACAGGCGGTCCTGTCGCTGATTTCAGAGCAAGGCGCGCGCTGTATCGTCCTGACCGGGGCGGGGCGGGCCTTTTCGTCGGGCGCGGATCTCTCGGGCGGGGATGATGGCAACGCGGCGACGGCCAATCGTGCCGAAGCGGTCTTGCAGAAGTTCTATCACCCCATGTTGCGAACCCTGCGGGATTGTCCGGTCCCGCTTGTGACGGCGGTGAACGGGCCAGCTGTTGGCGCCGGGATGAGCATCGCGCTGATGGGCGACATCATCACCGCCTCGCAGGATGCCTACTTTCTTCAGGCCTTTGCCCGCATCGGCCTGGTTCCCGACTCCGGGTCGAGCTGGCTGCTGCCCCGCCTGGTCGGCGCCGCGAGGGCGCGCGAGCTGAGTCTGCTCGCGGAAAAACTGCCCGCCGAAAAGGCGCTGAACTGGGGCTTGGTCAACCGCGTCTACCCGGCGGACACGCTCATGGCAGAGACGCTGAAGATCGCCAAATCGCTTGCCGACGGGCCGGTCAACGGCCTGTCCCGCATTCGCAAGCTTTATTGGGAATCCGACCGGAACAGCTTTGAAGACCAGCTGAATCTCGAGGACGAGCTGCAGCTTGCCGCCAGCCTCGGCCCCGAATTCGCCGAAGGCGTCGCGGCCTTCACCGAAAAGCGTGCGCCGGATTTCCGCAAAGTTTCGGCGGGCCGGGCATGACACAGGAGACCGCACAGTGAGTATCACCCCGACCGCCTATATCGCCGGTGCCTGGGAACACCCCACCCGCAAGGCAACCGACAAGACGCTGATCCAGCTTCACGCCGAAAACGTGAAGGGCGCATTGCAGGATGCGGGCCTCACCATGCAGGACGTCGACGGCTTTTTCTGTGCCAGCGACGTTCCGGGACTGGGCGCGTTGAGCATCACCGAATACCTCGGGATCCGGCCGACCTATGTGGACAACACGGACACGGGCGGATCCTCCTATGTGCTGGCCGTCGGACACGTCGCCCAGGCGATCGCCGAGGGCAAATGTTCGGTGGCGGTCGTGACGCTTGCGGGCAAGCCGCGCACGGGCAGACCGAACAAGGGCGAAGGCGCCTTCTTTGATGATCCGAACTGTCCGGATGTCCCCTACGAGCTGCCGTTTGGCCATGTCATCCCGAACCTCTACGGAATGTGCGCCGCGCGTCACATGTATGAGTTCGGCACGACCTCGGAACAGCTGGCTTGGGTAAAGGTCGCAGCCTCGCATCATGCGCAGCACAATCCACACGCCATGCTGCGCACTGTCGTCACGGTCGAGGACGTTCTGGAAAGCCCGATGGTTTCGGATCCGCTGCACAAGCTGGACTGCTGCGTCATCAGCGATGGCGGTGGCGCTCTTGTCGTCGTGTCGCAGGAAATCGCCAGATCGCTGAACCGGCCGCTGGTACGGGTGCGGGGTTCGGGCGAGGCCGTCAAGCATCTGAACGGGGGAAAGACGGACCTGACCTTTTCGGGCGCGGTCTGGTCCGGCCCCAAAGCCTTCGAACAGGCCGGGGTGACGCCGGCGGATATCAAATACGTTTCGATCTACGACAGTTTCACCATCACCGTCCTTATGACGCTCGAGGATCTCGGGTTCTGCAAGAAGGGCGAGGGCGGCAAGTTCGTCGCCGACGGCAACCTGATCTCCGGGGTCGGCAAGCTGCCGTTCAACACCGATGGTGGCGGCTTGTGCAGCAATCATCCAGCCAACCGCGGCGGAATGACCAAGGTGATCGAGGCCGTCCGTCAGCTGCGCGGCGAGGCGCATCCGGCTGTTCAGGTGCCCGGATGTGACCTGGCGCTGGCCCACGGAACGGGCGGCTACCTCGGGTCGCGTCACGGGTCCGCCACCCTGATCCTGGAAAGGGAGTAACGTCTGTGTCTGATCCCAGAACACCGCGCCCGGCGCGCAGCGAAGCACCCCAATGGCAATCCGAAGACGGCAGCCTGATCCTCGCGAAGTGCGAGGATTGCGGTGAACCGCATTACTACCCGAGGGTGATCTGCCCCTTTTGCAGCAGCGATAACCTGAGCTGGATCACCTGCTCGGGACGCGGCCGCATCTATTCGGTCTCGGTCTTTCGCCGCGCCGAACCTCCGTATGCCCTTGCCTACGTTACGCTGGACGAAGGGATCAAGATGATGACCAACATCGTCGATTGCGACCTGGATGCGATCCGCATCGACGATCCGGTCGCCGTCGTCTTCAAGGACAGGAACGGCATTCCAACGCCGATGTTCGCACCGGTCCAGGGCTGAAAGCCTGGCCGCAGAAAATGAAAAGGAGTTGAAGAGATGATCCGATTTGATGGCAGAGTCGCCGTCGTGACCGGCGCGGGCGCCGGTCTGGGCCGCGAACACGCGTTGCTGCTTGCCTCGCGCGGAGCGAAAGTCGTCGTGAACGATCTGGGCGGCTCGGTCAGCGGCGAGGGCGGCAACAGTTCCGCGGCCGACAAGGTGGTGGCAGAGATCAAGGCCGCCGGGGGCGAAGCGGTCGCCAATTATGACAGCGTGGCCACACGGGAAGGCGGCGCCGCGATCATCCAGACCGCGCTGGACAGCTTTGGCCGCATCGACATCCTGATCTGCAACGCCGGCGTCCTGCGGGACAAGAGTTTCGCCAAGGCCGATCTGGACGATTTCGAATTCGTCTTTGGCGTGCATTACTTCGGTACCCTCTATTGCGCCCATGCCGCCTGGAAGCACATGAACGCGCAGGGCTTCGGACGCATCGTCTTCACCACCTCCATCGCGGGGACCAGCGGCAACTTCGGCCAGTCGAACTATGGCTCGGCCAAGCTGGGCATGGTCGGATTGATGAACACGCTGGCCATCGAAGGCCAGAAGAACAACGTGAAGGTCAACTGCATCTCTCCCGGCGCCCTGACCCGGATGACCGGCAACCTCGGCATGGACGAAGACTTCATGGCAAAGCTCAAGCCGGGACTGGTTTCGCCGGCTGTCGCCTATCTCTGCTCGGAAGAATGCGACGTGAGCGGCGCGACCATAACCGCCGCGGCGGGCGGCTTTGGCCGTGTCCACATGTTCGAGACGCGCGGCGTTCAGTTCGACCCTGCGAAGGGGGTGACGATCGAACAGGTCGCGGAACGGTTCGACGATATCACCGATCTCACCCGGGCCGACCCCTGCACGCCGGGGGCCGAGGGCAAGATCCAGGAACGTCTGGATTCGCTCGCCCGCTGATTGACCTGAACGGCGGCGCCCATGCGCCGCCGCTCCGATTTGCCCAAGGAGAATTGCGCCATGGATCTGAAGCTGACAGCGGACCATCAGCGCTTTCGGATGGAGGTCCGCGCGTTCCTGCAGGAACACCTGCCGGAGGACCTGCGCCAGGCCGCCCGGCGGCAATTCCACATCGCGCCCGAGATGATGCGGCGCTGGCAGCGCATCCTGAATGCCAAGGGTTGGGCCGCTCCAGGTTGGCCGGTCGAGGCCGGCGGCACCGGCTGGTCGGCCATCCAGCGCTATATCTACGACGAAGAATATTGTTTGGCAGATGGCCCGCTTCCGCTCCAGATGGGCCACGGGGTGCAGATCATCGGCCCGGTGCTTTATACCTACGGAACGGCCGAGCAGAAGGCCCGATATCTGCCGCGCATCCTCAGAGGCGAGGATTTCTGGGCGCAAGGCTTCTCCGAACCGGGCGCGGGATCCGACCTCGCCTCGCTGCGCACCCGAGCGGTCCGCGACGGCGATGACTGGGTCATTACCGGCCACAAGATCTGGACCAGCCTTGCCCATCACGCGAACATGCTGTTCCTGCTGGCTCGCACCGATCCGGATGTGAAACCGCAGAAGGGTATCTCTTTCTTCGTGTTCCCCATCGATACGCCCGGCGTGATCGTGCGCCCGATCATTTCGATCGACCGCGGGCACAGCCTGAACGAGACCTTTTTCGACGAAGTGCGCGTTCCGGCGGACAGCCTGATCGGCGAAGAGGGTCAGGGCTGGAGCTATGCCAAGTTCTTGTTGGGCCACGAACGTTTCAACATCGCCGAGATCGCCCGGACCAAGCGGCGCCTGCAGCGGCTGTGGCAGATCGCAGGCGACATGCCATGCGGCGAGGGAACACTGGCGCAGGACCAAAGCTTTTGCGACAAGATCACCGCCCTGGAAATCGAGCTGGCCAGCCTGGAACAGCTTGGCCTGCGGGTCGCGTGGGAGATGGACGAGGGTATTTCGAACATGCAATCGGCCAGCATCCTGAAGCTGCGCGGCACCCGGCTGATCCAGTCGGTGACAGAACTGAGCGTCGAAGCCATGGGGTATGCCGGACTGGCGTTTCACCCGGCACAGGACGGCTCGCAACTGTCGCCGCCGGCGCCCGAAAGCGCGCAGGGCAAGATGGAAGAGATGCTGTTCCTGCGTGCCGCGACGATCTACGGCGGCTCGTCCGAGACGCAGCTGAACATTCTCGCCAACCTGATCTATGCCGAGGTGTGAACGATGGATTTCTCTCTGAGCCTTGAGCAATCGATGCTGTGCGACAGCCTGAATGCCTGGCTGGCCGACAGCTATGACATGGCATCGTGGCGGAAACTGACTGCCTCGTGGCCGCCTGAACCCTCGGATACCTGGCAGGGACTGGCCGACCTTGGCGTGACCGGCCTGATAATCCCGGACTCCTATGGTGGTATCGGCATGGGGGCGATGGACCTCCATCTCGTGGCCGAAGCATTGGGTCGGCATCTGGTCATTGACCCGTTCCTGTCGACGGCAGTTCTGGGCGCCGAATTGATCATTCGGCTGGGCGACGAGGCGCAGAAGCAGGCGATGCTTCCGGCGATCGCCGAGGGACGTTTGCGGCTGGCCGTCGCACATGCCGAGAAAACGGCGCGCTTCGATCCCTTCCGCAGCACGACGGTGGCCACGGCCACGGATGACGGCCTGCGGCTGCGGGGCGAGAAGATGGTTGTGATGGATGCTCCGCTGGCGGACCGGTTTCTAGTGGTGGCGCAAGAGCAGGGCGCGCCTGTCGTGGCAATCGTGAATCGCGACGCGCCGGGGTTGACCCTCAATACCTATCGGCTGGTCGATGACCGCGCTGGCGCGGATATGATCTTTGACGATGTTCCGGCCGAACGCCTGGGCGCGGCGACAGCCGACGCCCGCAAGGCCATTGACGCCGCATTCGATCTGGCGGCCGTATTCGTCTGCGCGGAAGCTGTTGGGGCAATGCGCGCGGCGCTGCGGCTGACCATCGAGCATGTAAAATCCCGCAGGCAGTTCGGCACCGAAATCGGCAATTTCCAGGCCCTGCGGCATCGCATTGCGGAAATGCAAAGCGAGCTGTCCGCCGCCGAAGCCATGTCCCTTGGCGCAGCTGCTGGCCTGAGCGAGGGAAAGCAAGACCGCATGCGGGCGGTCTCGGCCGCCAAGGTTCAATGCATCCAGTCGTCTCGGTATGTCGGCCGCAACGCGGTGCAGTTGCACGGCGGGATGGGAGTCAGCCAGGAGGTTGCCGTCGGCCAGTATTTCAAGCGCCTGATCGCCTGCGAACCGATGTTCGGCGATATCGGCCATCATCAGGCGCGATTTGCGTCCCTAAGCGGGCGCGCCGCCTGAGGCCAGCCTAGAAATAGTCGGGCTCATCCCACCAGGGATAGAAGTCCGGCATGTCGGTGGACACACGGTCGGTAAATCTGGGCGCGCGCTTTTCCAGGAAACTGGTCACGCCCTCCCGCGCATCTGCCATGCGTCCGCGGACATAGACGCCCCGGCTGTCAAGCCGGTGCGCCATCATCGGATGGTCCGCCCCTGCCATTCGCCACAACATCTGCCGCGTGAGCGCCACCGAGACCGGCGCGGTATTCGTTGCAAGCTCCCGAGCATAGGCCATCGCTGCATCCAGCACTTGGTCCTCTGGATGAAGCGAGCGCACAAAGCCCTTCTCAAGCGCTTCCTGCGCTGGAAATACGCGCCCCGAAAGACACCAGTCCAGCGCCGTGCCGATCCCGACCTGCCGCGTCAGGAACCAGGTCGAGGCACCCTCGGGGACGATGCCGCGGCGCGTGAAGACAAAGCCGAACTTCGTATCGTCCGCGGCAAAGCGGGCGTCCATTGCAGTAATCAGTGACGAGCCCACGCCAACGGCGGCGCCATGAACCGCCGCGATCACCGGTTTGGTCGCATTGAAGATCCGCAATGTCATCAGGCCCGCACCGTCGCGCACCTCGGGATGGGCATAGTCGATGGTTGCATCCGCACGCACCGGCCCCGAACTGCCGCCCGCGCGGCTGTCATAGTCGAAGGTTTCACCCCCCGCCGAGAGATCCGCGCCGGCGCAGAACATGCGGCCCGCTCCGTGGAACAGGATCACCCGCACCGCGTCATCGGCATCGGCCAGATCGAGGGCGGAAAGGATATCCCGCATCATCTGCACGTTCATGGTGTTTCGATGCTCGGGCCGGTTCAGACAGATACGGGCGACTCCATCGACGATCTCGTATCGAATGGTCTCAAAGGTCATGGCGTGGTCCCGCTGGGTTATGGAAAGCAAGAAGCGGGTGGCAGCATCCAGTCTGCGGCCACCCGCAGTTCATTCGGCCCGGTGGGAGAAGACTCCGGGTCGAACGTCCATGACGGCGCTCAGCTCACCTGACGGTCGGTCGCCGACCAATAGGGCTCACGCAGAACGCGCTTCAAGATCTTGCCGTTTGCGTTGCGGGGCAGGGCGTCGATGAAATCGACCGACTTCGGGCATTTGTAACCCGCCAGCAGGCTGCGACAGTGGGTGATGATTTCCGCTTCGGTCGCCGAATGGCCGGGCCGCAGTACGACACAGGCCTTCACCTCCTCGCCCCATTTGGCCGAGGGAACCCCGATGACACCGCACTCGAGTATCGCCGGATGGCGGGCCAGCCCCTGTTCCACTTCGGCTGGGTAGATGTTCTCGCCACCGGAAATGATCATGTCCTTGAGTCGGTCCCGGATGTAGAGATATCCTTCGGGGGTCAGATATCCGACATCCCCGGTATAGTACCAGCCGTCCTGCAACACGTCGGCACTGGCTTCGGGCCGCTTGTAATAACCCTTCATGATGCCGGGCGACTTCAGGACGATCTCTCCGGATTCACCCGCCGGCACATCCTGTCGACCGGCATCCACGATGCGGATCTGCGTGTCGGAATTTGCCCGGCCGCAGGACTTCAGCAACTCGGGCCGGGTAACGTCGTGCTCGTCGGGTAAAAGCGAGGTGCCTGCGGTGGAACTCTCGGTCATGCCGAACATCTGATGAAATCCGCAGCCAAGAAGCTTCATCGCCTGCTCCAGCAGCGCCGCAGTGATCGGAGCGCCGCCGTAGTAAACACATTGAAGGGTCGCCACCTTGGCACGATCGAAATCGGGATGGTTCACGACCATCTGGATCACGGCCGGCACGAACCCTGCCTTGGTGATCTTCTCCTTCCCGAAGGCGTCGAACATCAGATCGGGCCGCGGTTCGCGGACCAGATAGGTCGTCGCGCCCACCAGGAGCCCGTATAGCGCGTAACAGGTTCCCCCGGAGTGAAACAGCGGCAGCGGGACCAGGTTGATATCTTCGGGCGCCCAGGTCCCGACGTCACCGGTCAGGGCATGCTTGGCCAGACCCAGGATATTGCTGTGGGACAGCATTGCCCCTTTCGGCCGGCCTGTCGTTCCAGAGGTGTGGATTTGCAGGACGATATCCTCGGGATCGACGTCCAGACCGGGACCCGCATCTTCCTGCGCGTCGATCCAGACGTCGAACTCGGGGGCCTGGCCGAACGCCCGGCCGATCCCGATGATCTGTTGGACCTGCGGGCAATTGACCGCGATCGCTTCGGCCACATGATCCATCTCGGCATCCAGGAAGACGATCTTCACATCGAAATCGTTCAGCAGATCGACCATTTCCGGAGGCGCGAGCCGCCAGCTGATCGGCGAGAAGACAACTCCGGATTTCGCACAGCCTCCGAGGATATCGAAGAACCGGGAGTCGTTCTTGCCAATGTGAGTGACCCGGGCGCCCTTGGTCAACCCAGCGGCCATCAGACCGTTCGCCACTCGGTTGGCGCGCAGGTTCATCTCGCCGAAGGTATAGAGTTCGTCGCCATACCGCAGTCCGATCCGATCGCGGTTGGCAACCGCGTGATGGTTCAGAAGCGCATCGTAAGTTGCGATTTTCCTCAGCGGCAGCAACGCCGGATCCGTAGACATGGTCATCCTCCCTTGGCGGTAACAGGCGGCGCGGCGTCAGAAGAAATAGAGAAACACCAGATCGGCGACGACAGCGGGGCGCTCTTCCCCCTCGACCTCGATGGTCACGCGCGAGGTGGTGCGATGGCCCTTGCCGGTATCCTCGACCGACTGAATCTGCTCGGACAGGCGGATGCGGGCGCCCGAACGCACCATGTTCAGAAAGCGCAGCTTCTCGATGCCGTAGTTCAGGGTCTGTCTTGATCTAACGGTGTAGATCCCCGGTTGCAGACTGCCGATCAGCGACAGCACCAGGAACCCGTGGGCGATGGTCGTGCCCGCCGGAGACTCTTTCCGCGCACGTTCGACATCGACGTGGATCCACTGGTTGTCGCCGGTGACTTTGGCAAAGCCGTCGATCATCTCCTGCGTCACGGTCAGCCAGTCCGACGGGCCGATGGTCTGGCCGATCATTGACTTGAGTTCGTCGAGGCCAGTGATGGTTTTCATTTTCCGTTTCCTGTTCTTAGTCGTTGGATAGGGTCTAGTTGAGAAGAAGGTTGGGCAGCCACAGCACCGTTTCGGGAAAGGCGATCATGCCCGCGACGACAACCAGATCCATGACGATAAACCAGCCCACGCCCTTGAAGATCGCGGTCAGGCTGACCTGATCGCCGACAACGCCCTTCATGACAAAGACGTTCATCCCGATGGGCGGCGTGACCATCCCGATCTCGAGCAGTTTCACCAGCAGCAGGCCGAACCAGATCATGTCGTATCCGCCGGCGAGGATGATCGGCAGGACGATGGGCAGTGTCAGCAGCAGCGCCCCGACCGGCTCGAGAAAGCAGCCGATCAGCAGGTAAAGCACGACGATCATGATCAGGATGACGATTGCCTGATCGGATATACCGAGGATGGTCGTGGAAATCGCCGTGCCGACACCCGAAATCGCAAGGAAACGCGTGAACAGGCTTGCTCCCACGCCGATGACGATCAAGGCGCTGGTGGTGAGCAGGCATTCCAGCGCGGCGGCTCGGAATTTCTGCCAGGTCAGCGTCCGCTTGGCAAATCCGACGATACAGGCAAAGAAGGCTCCAAGCGCGCCGGCCTCGGTCGCTGTGAATATCCCGCCGAACAGGCCTGCAAAGATAAAAATCATCACGAGAATGATCGGCCAGGTATCCCCCAGCGCGGTGAACCGGTCGCGCCAGGTGTAGTTGTTGTTCACCGGGGGGGCGATGTCCGGGTTGACCGCGACCCGCAGAACGATGACGACGACATAGGCAATGGCGCTGATGACCCCGACCCCCAGACCGGCAAGGAAGAGATGCGGCACCGGCTGGCTGGCGATCACTCCGTATAGGATCAGCAGGATCGACGGAGGTATCAGCGCGCCGATGGTGCCGGCGATGGCAACGGTGCCGGTGGCCAGTTCGGGGTGGTAGTTGCTTCTCAGCATTTCCGGCACGGCGATCCGGCCCATGGCGGCGGTGCAGGCCAGCGATGACCCGGTCACAGCCGCGAAAACGGAAGAGCCGATGACCGCGGATATTGCCAGCCCGCCTGGTAACGCGCCCATCCATACCCGCGCGGCCTGGAACAGACCCTTGGTCAGCTGGGCGTGATAGGCAACGTATCCCATCAACAGGAACATGGGAATCGAACTCAGAACCCAGTTCGCCGTGAACTTGTAGGGCACGATCCCGATTGAACCATAGGCACCTTTCCAGCCGATCAGAACCCAGAGCCCGCCGAAAGAAACCACGATCAGCGAAAGACCAATCGGGATGCGCATCGCGAGCAGGACAAACAATATCCCCAGCGCGCTGAAACCGATTTCGACATTGCTCATGCGGCTTCTCCAGGAACGGTCAGTTCGTCGACATCGAACAGCTCGGAATCAAGCCCCGATTTCACGCCGGTCAGTCCGCAGATCAGCTTGTAAAGCGCCACGAGACAGACCATCGCACAGCCGAACGGCACCACGAAGTAGGCCGGCCAGATCGGAATATCGGTGGTGCCCTGTGTGACAAAGGCGAGGATGTCGAACTTTTTCATCGCTTCGACCCAGTTTCGATAGGTGAGAAACCCGAAGACGATCACCGAGACAAAACTGGCCAGGACATCCAGACGCAGCTGAACCCGTTTTGGCAGCAGGTCGGCGACCAATTCGACCGAAATGTTCCGGTTCTTTTCCTCGGTAAAGGACAGCGACAGGAACCCGATGATGATCATGTGATAGTTGATGACAATCTCGATGGTTCCGGGAAGGGGCATGTTCAGAATGTACCGCGATGCCACATCCAGCGTGATGTGCAGCACCATGACCGCCAGAAGGACAGTCCCGATGAACGACAGCAAAGACACGACGCGCGATATGAGCCGGCCAAGCTTCGTCAATCCTCTTTCAGGAATTGCTGCGCGACCTGCTGTGGGTGTTGTCATGTGGCCCTCCCTTGCCGACATGGTGTGCGTTGCAAAGGCCGTTTGCGGGCCCTCTGCCAGACGGCAAGCGGCCTTCCCGATCCTCCGGCCGCACGGTCAGCCCGCTTTGCCCTTGGCAGACCCGCCGGCCGCGGGAAACTGACGCTCGGTCGCTTGGCCGTAAACGGCAGGCTCGGACCGAGCGAGGTTGGGAGCCGCCTGTCATCTGGCGGCTCCGGTTGGTCGGGCATTACATGCCGTATGTGGCGAAATCGACTTTCGTGCCGATCTGCTCCCAGATCAGATCGCTCAGAGCCTCTGCGCTGTCGACGTTTGCCACCAGCCCGTTCCACTTCTCGAAGATCTGCATGAAAGTGGCGACGGACTCATCGGTGCCTTTAAGCGCGTATTTTTCAGCGTAGAGCTTGGCGATGCCGTCAAAATCCTGATGGATCCATTCCTCGGTCGCAGTCCGCAGCGCCGCGTCGGCATCGACGACGTCGATCCCTTTCGCCTCGGCCGTCTCGCGACCCTTGGTATTGCCCACGCGATAGTCCCAGGCGAGCTTCGCCCCTGCGAAGGTTGCCGCCCTGGCGTAAGCCATCCGCTCGTCGACACTGAGGGACTGCCAGACGTCGCGATTGATGTTCATCATCGCCGACCCGCCGAAACCTCCGCCGGGCACATCGACCATGACCGCTTTCAGGACGTCGGACAGACCTGCGTCATTGATTTCTGTCATTCCAGAAATCGTGCAATCGATGATGCCCTGGCTCAGGCCTTCGTACAATTCGTTCTGCGGCAGGGAGACCGGCGTGGCACCGACGTTCTGCGCCCAGCGACTCCAGTTGGCACCGGCGACACGGATCTTGAGACCCTTCAGATCCTCTGTCGTGCCAAGTGGCTTGGTGCACATCAGCGCATATTCGGTGGCGGACGTGGAGGTGTAGACCTGGTTCTGCGCGGCCATCTCTGCCTGGCACGCATCGCAGTTCAGCATGATGTATTCGGTCAGCGCCCCGGTCCAGGCCAGCCCGCCGCGATCGCCGGTGTTCTTGAGCGTGAAGATCATCGTCAGGTCAGCGATCATCCCGGTGTTGCGGAATTCGGCCGGGAAATAGGGCAACAGCACAAAGCCTGCGTCCGCGATACCGTCCCGAACCCCGGCATTCATCTCGCCGAAGCTGAGAAGCGACTGGGGAAAGACCTCCATCTTCATCGCGCCATTGGTCAGTTCGGACAACTTCTCTGCGGTCGCGATCGCCGAAATGGCGCCCGTGGTGCCAGGCGCAAAACCGGTCGCATAGCGGATGTCGGTCGCTCCGGCTGCAGTGGCAACGGACAGCAGTGCGGCAGCGGTCAGGGTGGATCTAAGGGCAGTGAGTCGTTTCATCGAAAAGTGCCTCCTCCAAAAGCGCACCGTCCCTTCGCAACATGAAGGAACAGGTTTCGAAGGTTTATTAAATGACAGTTTAGTTTTTTCTGTCCCCCGGACGGGGGAACGTGCGATCCTCGCTTGTGTGCCCCCCGCAGATGGCTCAGGAAACCCGGCGCAACAGGGGTTGGGGCGGCTTTGTCAGAACCGCAGTTTCGGCTGCGGCGGAAGCCCCTCGAGCGTCTCCATCACGATCACCTCGCCACGGTCCAGCAGGGTCGCTCCATTCACAGCGCGCTGTGCCTCATAAGCGCCGATCATGACCGGGTTCAGGGTGAAATCCCGCCAGCCCTTCCGCCAGGCGCCCGGATTCTCCCAGTTCAGGAACATCACCACCGCCGGCATGGCCGGACCGCTGATCACGTCGCAGACACCCATGACTCCGGCACCGGCCTGCTGAACCTGCGGCAGATAGGTCTCAGCCAGAAACCGGTTGACCTCGCCCGTCCGACCGATCGCCGTCTTATGGACCACAAGCTGGTGAATGCTGTCCGGTCCGGTGAACGAGGGGCCATCCGGGCAAAGAGCCGGATTTGGCGCTACGAACTGAAGCTGGTTCTCCTGAATCATTTCGTGCCCGGCGTTGGTTTCAGACCGGATGCGGGCCCAGTCTGGATCGGCATAGAAGGCGCCCCAGGCGGCATCCCGCGCGGCATAGCTTTCCCACTCCATGATATAGCAGAACATCGGCCAGCGCGGGCCGGCCAGGGCATCCCAGCGTCCGGCGACATGCACCCCATGCCGAGCAAGAAGCGCGGGAAGTTCACCCGTCATGCGCAGATGATTGTGACCAGTCCGGCCGCGATCGACCAGATACTGGCGTAATTCGTAGATCATTTCGTTTTGCCTTTCCCTTGCGCTGTCCCGGCCCTTATCCGCCACGGAACGTGTTACCGCCGTAACCCGCGGGGGGACATACCGCCTGCCCGCCGGGTCGCAGACTGGAGCAGCTAGCGCCGTGCGGACAAGAGAAAGCAGCAAGATGATGCGATCTGACGCGCCTTCCCATCGACAAGAGACAGGTCGAATCATCCGCTATCTCGCGATCGCATCCTTCGCCGCTGCGGCGACCACGCGGGTGATGGATGCGGTCTTGCCGCAGATCGCCTTGGAGTTCGGTGTCAATATCGGCTCTGTCGCCGTCGTCGCGACGGGATATGCCTTTACCTACGGCCTTTTCCAGCTTGTCTTCGGCCCGCTTGGCGACCGCTACGGCAAGTTCAGGGTGATCACCTGGGCCGGCGTCGCGTCGTGCCTGATGACATTGGCCTGCGCGTTCAGCACAACGCTTACCGGCATCGCCCTCGCACGGTTGCTGTCCGGAGTTGCGGCCGCGGCCATCGTGCCATTGGCCATCGCCTGGATCGGTGACGCTGTCCCTCATGAAGAGCGGCAACCCCTTCTGGCCAAGTTCATGTCGAGTCAGATTCTGGGCCTTCTGGCCGGCCAGGTCGGCGGCGGCGTGATGGGAGAATATTTCGGCTGGCGCAGCACCTTCCTGCTAATCGCTGCGATCTATGTTCTGGCGGTAGCCGGACTGGTCATTGCACGCCTGCGCGGCGGTGCCTCTGTCGGGACCGGCGGCGGATCGGGCGGCGTGCGTGCAACGATACACACCTTCTCCCGCTTGCTGCGCGATCCGGTCGTTCGGTTTGTCCTGCTCGCGGTGTCGATCGAGGCCTTTGCGATGTTCGGTGCCTTCACCTACGTCGGCGCGACATTGCAGTTTCGCTTCGGCATTGACTTTGCCATGGTAGGTGCGTTTCTGGCCAGCTACTGCATAGGCGGGCTGGTCTACGTGACACAGTCGTCGCGCCTGTTTGCTCTGCTGGGGAACCGTAAACTGCCCTTTATAGGTTCGCTGATCGTGGCGGCGACCTATTTCGGGCTGGCCATGACCCAGATAGCCTGGACAGCGGTGCCGCTGATCGCTGCCATGGGGCTGGGATTTTACATGATCCACAATTCGCTCCAGACCATGGCCACCCAGATGGCGCCCGACGTGCGGGGATCGTCGGTCGCGATCTTCGCAACCTTCTATTTCCTGTCCCAGGCCGTTGGCGTGCAACTGGCCGGTTTCGTGATCGACAGGGCAGGGGCAGCGGCGGTATTTGTCGCCGCTGCGGTCATCTTCCTCGGCCTCGGCGTGCTTCTTCTGACGCGCATGCCGATCTCGCTGCACGCCTGCAATCAGTCTCGGCGGCAGGGGGTTGCGCGATGAACGACCAGCGAGAACAGTCAGGCCTCCCGCCTTCGCCGTGCCGGCGGATCTGCCGCCAGAACGCCGAGGCCGGCTTTTGCGAGGGCTGCGGCCGCACTGTCCTGGAAGTGTTCCGCTGGACCTCGCTTGCCGCAGCAGAGCGCAGCAGCATCCTGTCGCAATTGCCGGGCAGACTGGCCAGCCTGAACAAGGCGTGACCAGCCGCGTCCCGCGCTTCGGGGACTAGGGCGGCACTGAAGATGCATGAAGATCGACGAATCTTTACCCTTGGATCGGCAAGCTATGAATTTGGACGTACCTACATATTTACACCGCGTTGATATCGCGAATGATATGAGTCTGGCCGTCACGATGGCGGGCGAGGGGCCGTTGGTGGTTCTGGTTCACGGTTTCCCGGAATCATGGTTCTCGTGGCGCCACCAGTTTCGACCGCTTGTCGAAGCGGGCTACAGGGTCGCGGCGCTGCACGTCCGCGGTTACGGAAACTCCTCCAGGCCGGAAGCGCCCGAGGCCTATGCGATTACCGAACATGCAAAAGACATCGCGGCGGTCATCCGTTCTCTGTCGCCGGAGGGGGCCGTTGTCATCGGGCACGATTGGGGCTCCATGCAGGTGCAGGCGGCCGCGCTGATGTTTCCGGACCTGCTGCGCGGTATGGTCACGCTCTCGGTGCCCTCCACGTTTCCGCCTGAACGCCGGCCCACCGAGATCTGGGCCGAAATCTACAAGGATATCCTGTTCTATCAGGCGTATTTCCAAACGCCCGGTGTGGCAGAGGCCGAGTTCGAGCCCGACATTGAAAGGTTCCTGCGGCTGTTCTTCCTCAGCCTTTCCGCCGAGGGCGATCGGCACAACAACGCCTTATTGCGCCCGTTCGGGTCGCGCACCCTGCTGGACGGATTACCGGAACGCGACAGCCTGCCCGAATGGCTGTCTCAGGAAGAACTGGACTTCTATGTAGCCGAGTTCGCGGCAAATGGCCTGCGCGGTCCGCTCAACCGCTATCGCAACCCGGATCTCGATTGGGAAAGACTGCGGTCTTACTCCAACCGGACGATCGACATGCCGGCGCTATTTATCGGCGGCGCACTGGACCCGACGCGCTGGTTCGTTCCGGAGATCGACCGATACGCAGATCCCGTCCCGCGACTGTCGGATCTTCGCGGCGCCCACATCCTGGAAAACGCGGGCCATTGGGTTCAACAGGAATCGCCGTCACAGGTGAACCGGTTGCTCCTTCAATTCCTTCAGACCGTCTCGCCGGCGCGTGAATGAGGAGTTGCAAAGCTCGCATCCTTGCCAAGAGGCCGTCGCTCAAGTCTTTGAAATAACGAATTAAGATCCGGTCCAGAAACAATCTTCGGCCCTGTCCCCCGGCTTGGTTACACCAGACGTCTGGAACTGTGGGACCTTGCAATAGGCAGAATGCCGACCGGTCAGGGGGCCGGACCGCCAGGGAGGTCTCGTTGTTAGCACAGCAATTGCTGAATGGTGTTGTCGTGGGCAGTGTCTACGGGCTGTTCGCGCTTGGATTTACCCTGTTGTTCGGCGTCAATCACATCATGAACATGGCCCACGGCGCGGTGTTCATGTGGGGCGCCTTCGCGGGCCTGTTCGCAGTCACCATGTTCGATCTGCCCTTTGCCGCCGCGCTGGTGATCGGCGCCGTTGCCGGCGGGCTGCTGTCGGTAGTGCTGGACTGGGTTGCGTTCCGCCCGCTGCGAAAACGGAATGCCCCGGAGTTCTCCGCCATCGTGTCCTCCATCGGTGCGAACCTCATCCTGCTGTCGCTGGCCCAGCAGATGACCGCCACACGGGTCATGCGCTTTCCCTTCGACACCTTTCCGATCAAGTTCTACGAGATCCTCGGCGTGAGGGTTCAGCTTCTGCAGCTGGTGATCATGGCCGTGGTGATCCTGACGGTCGTCGGGCTTGTCTGGTATCTGCAGCGCACAAGTGCTGGACGCCAGATCAGGGCGGTCGCTTATTCCGAAGGCACCTCACGCCTGCTTGGGATCAACCCCTTCTCGATCAATTTTCAAGTCTTCTTCCTGTCCGGCGCTCTGGCCGGTGTCGCGGGCGTGCTGATCGGACTCGTCTTCAATTCGGTGCACTTCATGATGGGCGAACCGCTTTTGCTGCGCGCTTTCGTCGTCATCATCCTCGGCGGGCTCGGCAGCATCCCCGGGGCGCTGATCGCCGGCCTGCTGATCGGGATCGTGCAGGTTCTGACGGTCTCCTACCTGTCTGCCGGAATGGCCGATGTGGTGGTGTTTTCCCTTCTCTTCCTCGTCCTTCTGGCACGTCCGACCGGCCTGTTCGGCAGCGCTTCAGGCGGCGCAGCACGGGTGGCGCGGCAATGAGCTTTTTCGCCGGATACGGACCGCTTGTCGAACTGGCCCTGCTGAACATGGTTCTGGCCTTCAGCCAGTACATCGTCCTGCGTGCCGGGGTCTTCTCGCTGGGTAGTGCGGCCTTTGCCGCGGTCGGTGCCTATGCCGCGGCGATCCTCGCCACCCGCCATGGCGTGCCACCCGCGCTCTGCATGGTGATCGCGCTGGTCGCCGGTGGCCTCTTCGGTGCGATCGTCGCCGTCCCGTTGGCCCGGCTGCGCGGCGTCTTCCAGGCGCTGGCGACACTCGCGCTCGTTCAGATCGTTCTGTCCCTGGCTCTGAATTGGACCAGCCTTACCGATGGGGCTCTGGGGATCAATTCGATCCCCAAGGCGGTGCACATCACCGAGGCCGCCATCGCCGTCGTGGTGGTCGCATACTTCCTGCACGTCATCGGGATGTCCGGCATCGGGCGCGGTTTCGATATCATCCGCGAGGATGAAACCGTCGCCGTGTCACTCGGATATGACGTGCGCAAGCACCATATGATCGCCTTTGTTTTGTCCGGGGCCATTGCCGGTCTGGGCGGCGCGATGCACGCCTTCAGCAGCTATTCGATTACGCCAAACGAATTCGGGTTCCACATGGTGGTCATGCTGCTGGCCA
The DNA here is from genome assembly GCF_042654245.1 of Seohaeicola nanhaiensis. Lineage (NCBI taxonomy): Bacteria > Pseudomonadati > Pseudomonadota > Alphaproteobacteria > Rhodobacterales > Roseobacteraceae > Seohaeicola > Seohaeicola nanhaiensis. The sequence continues at coordinate 78,466 of NZ_JBHSGI010000031.1, read as the reverse complement.
TGGTCGTCCTTGGCGGGCGCGTCTCGATTTTCGGACCGATCGTCGGCGCGCTGATCCTGACCGGTCTGCCCGAATTGCTGCGCGGCTTCCAGGACTACCGGTCGATCTTGCAGGGCGCTCTGCTGATGGTGTCCATCACCTTCCTGCCGCGCGGGATCGTCGACACGGTCTTGGGCCGGCTGCGGCATCGGTCGCTTTCGCGCGGGGCAAGCGCGAAAGATCGCGACGAGGTGACGATATGAGTATGCTGACATTGCACGAGGTCGGACGCGACTTTGGCGGGCTGCCGGCGGTCGACAGTCTGAGCATGGGGGCCGAGGCCGGCAAGATCACGGGCCTGATCGGACCCAATGGCGCGGGCAAGACCACCGTCGTGAACATGATCGCCGGCCTGCTGAAGCTGTCGCGCGGCCGGGTGTTGCTGGACGGCCAGGACGTCAGCACGATGGAGGCGCAGCACCTGTCGCATATGGGTGTGTCGCGCACCTTCCAGAACATCCGGCTGATCAAGGAAGCCAGCGTGCTGGAGAACGTCCTGGCCGGGTTCCACCGGCACGAGACGACGTCGACCCTGTCAAGCCTTCTGGGTCTGCCATCCGCCTTCCGCGAACGCCGCGCCCTCCTGCGCCGTTCGATGGATCTGCTGGAACGCTTCGACATGGCCGATCTGGCCGACTGGCCCGCCGCATCGCTGTCTTATGGCCACCAGAGACGCATCGAGATGATGCGCGCGTTGGCGACCGAACCGCGCCTGCTGCTGCTGGACGAACCGGTCGCCGGGATGAACGACGCCGAAGCCTATTCGCTCGCCGAGATCTTCCGCGACGTGGCCGCGCAGGGCGTCGCGATCCTGTTGATCGAACACAACATGCGATTTGTCCGCCGTCTTTGCGACCATGTCTGCGTCCTGGCGTCCGGGCGGCTGATCTCTCAGGGCGCTGCCGAGACCGTGGTGAACGATCCGCGCGTCATCGAAGCCTATCTGGGGAGCTGAACCGATGCTTGAAGTCTCTGGGCTCTCCGTGTCCTACAGCGGCATTCGCGCCTTGAAGGACGTGAGCCTCACGGTTGGCAAGGGCGAGATCTTTGCCCTGATCGGCCCCAACGGCGCCGGCAAGTCCACGCTCCTCAACACGCTCAGCGGCATGGTGCTGGCCCAGACGGGTCACGCCCGCTTTGACGGGGTCGAGCTGATCGGACGACCAGCCCATCGCATCGCGCGCGCGGGCCTCATTCAGGTCCCGGAGGGACGCCAGGTCATCGCGCCGTTGACCGTCCGCGAGAACCTCGAACTCGGTCGCATTGCAGCCGGTACGCGCAGCGGGGACCGGGACGCTCTCGACCGGGTGCATGACCTGTTTCCGGTTCTGGCAGAGCGCCGAACGCAATTGGCGGGCTCGCTGTCAGGGGGTCAACAGCAGATGCTGGCCATCGGCCGTGCCCTGATGGGGGCGCCGCGTATCCTGCTGCTGGACGAGCCGAGCCTCGGCCTCGCGCCGGTCATCGTGCGCGAAGTGTTCGACGCCCTGCTCCGGCTGAACGCCGGCGGGCTGACAATCCTTCTGGTCGAGCAGAATGCCAAACTGGCGCTGGAGACCGCCCATCATGCGGCAATTCTCGAGATGGGGCGTGTCGTCATGCGCGGCACGGCCGCTGACCTCGCGCACGATCCGCTCGTGGTCGACCATTACCTGGGCCGGACAGAGGAGACGGCCTGACGTGGCACCTGTCTGACCGGGGACCGGCGCACGTGGAGACAATCCGGAATTCAGGGAGATGAGAATGCGACTTTTCAGAAAAACGCTGCTGGCCTCCGTTGCGGTTCTTGCCGCCGGCGTGACGCTCGCTCAGGCCGAGACCTACAAGATCGGCGTCATCAACGCGCTGACCGGGACCTATGCCTTTGGTGGCGTGCCGATCCAGAACGCGATGAAACTGGCCATCGAGCAGGGCAACGAAAGCGGCAAGCTCGGCGATGTGAAGCTGGAAGTGGTGGAAGGCGATTCCGCCAGTGACAAGGGTCAGACCATCACGCTGGTCAGCCGCCTTGCCCAGGATCCCGCGCTGCTGATGATCATCGGCCCGACCACAAGCCTCGAAGGCACGGCGGGCGCACCGGTCGCCAACGAACAGAAAGTCGCGCTGTTCGGAATCGGCTCGTCGCGCGGGATCGTGCAGGCCGGACCCTGGTCCTTCAAGGTTCAGCAGGTCGGCGACGACATGCTGGGCGAGCTGTCGAAATACGTCGCCGAGCATACCGACATCAAGAAGATCGCCGTCGTCTTCGACCGCTCCAACGATGGCTTCGTCAGCCAGAAGAACGCCTTTGTCGCCGGACTGCAGGGCACCGGCGTCGAGGTGGTTTCCGAGGATGGCATCCTGTCGTCCGACACCGACTTCCTTGCTATCGGAACGCGGCTCGCAAATTCCGGTATCGACGCCTTCTTTGTGGCCGCACCGGCCGAAGTGGGCGCCAACGTCGTCGTTCAGGCCCGCCAGGCTGGCGTGCCGATGGAGGTCCCGATGGTCGGGCCCTCGTCCTTCGCGACACCGGCCTTCATCGACACGGCCGGCGGCGCGGCAGAAGGCTCGATTGTGATCGCGGACTATTTCATCGGCTCGAAGAACGCGGGCAACGAAGACTTCGTGGCCAGCTACGAGTCGAAATACGGCGCGAAGCCGGACAACTGGGCCGCGATGGGCTTTGCCCTTGCCAGCCTCGCCGTTGAAGCGGTCAAGCAGGCCGGTCCCGAGCCGACCCGCGAAAAGGTTCGTGATGCTCTCGCCGGGCTGCGCGACGTCCCGACGATCCTCGGCAATGGGACCTGGACGATGGACAGCGACGATTTCGACCCACATTACGGCGCGGCGATCCTGAAAGTCGAAGACGGCGGGCTGGTCCTCGCCAACCCGTGACGCGGTCTGCCGCCTGAACGAACCTGGGGCATCCGCAATCGGCTGCCCCAGGTCTTCATGCCGGCCCCCTCGGGCGGGACACGGGCCTCAGCCACGCAGGGGTGGCGGACGGAAGGAACGCGCGGAATGAGCGATCTTGCAAAAGTGTGGGACATCCCGAAAGCGGTCTGCCCGGCCGGCAGCATCGGGTGGGAATGGGATCCCTTCGATCACGGCCGGATGCACCAGACCCTGGCGCGGGCGCAGCGGACCGAACCGGTTTTCTACGCGCCCTCGCTTGGCTATTGGGTCGTCACCCGCTACGCCGACGTGCAGGAAATCCTGCGGGCACCCGACAGCTTTTCTGCGTCGAACGCCAATACCCCCATTTCTCCGCTGCCTCCCCAGGCGCTCGATCTGCTGTCCCGTGGCGGTTACGCGCTGGAAGGGATCCAGGTGAACTGCGATCCGCCGCGCCACACGCGGATCCGCTCCTTCGCCGCGCAGGCCATGAACCCGAAGCGCCTGCTGGCTCTCGAAGCAGATACACGGCAGTTGAGCCGGGAAGCCATCGCAACCCTAACAGACCGTGATGAAGCTGACCTCCTGCGCGAGATGACATATGAATTGCCGGCGCGGGTCATATTCCGGCTTTTGGGCATTCCCCAGAAGGACGCAGCTCAGGTCAAGGCCTGGGCGACCGATCGTCTGATGCTCAGCTTCTCGCGGGCCCAGCCCGAGGCGCAGATGCGTGCCGCGCAGAACCTGCTCGAATTCTGGCACTATGTCGTGGCGCTGGTCGAACAGCGGATGGACGAACCGGGCGACGATTTCGCCAGCGATTTGCTGCGGCTGCGCGACGGCGACGATGAACGGCTGACGGTGAACGAGATCAACTCGGCCACATTCGGGCTGCTGTTTGCCGGTCATGAAACAACGTCAAGCCAGTCGACCAACACGGTGCACGCGCTTCTCTCCGAACCCGATCTCTGGTCCGCTCTGGTGCAGGATCCGGCACTTATTCCGGCAGCCGTTGAAGAAGGGCTGCGGATGTATGGTGCCGTGGCCAACTGGCGCCGTGTCGCGGTCAAGGATGTCACCATCGGCGGTTTGGAGATCCCCGCCGGATCGCAAATCATCGTCAGTTTCGCCGCCGCGAACCGCGATCCCGAGATCTTTCCCGATCCGGACCGGTTCCGGCTTGATCGCGCAAACGGACGCCGCCACCTGACCTTCGGCCACGGCATTCACGTCTGCCTTGGCGCCCCGCTCGCGCGGATGGAAGTGAAGGTCATGCTTGAAGAACTGACGCAGACCTTTCCCGATATGCGCCTTAGCGAGCCGGGTCCGATGAGCTTTCAACCCGCCTTCGCCTTCCGCGCGCCAACGGGCTTGCGCGTCCGGCCGCGTGGCTGAGCCCCGGTCCCTACCACAACAGATGGAGCAGGATATGTTCAAAGGGCGCCACACGCCGCCTCAACGGCAGATCGTCATTTATGGGGAACCTCTGGAAGAAATGCTCCCCAAGGCGTTAAGTGAACTCTGGGCGCGGCAGACAGTTCTGGTGACGTCGCAATCGCTTGCCGGGCCGAAACGCGCCGGCGGACGCTGCCGTGCGATCCTTGGCGATGGGTGCACCGACCGGATCGAAGGCATCGGTCGCGACGCGCCATTTGCCGATGTAATGAACATTGTCGGCGCGCTGCGCCACAAGGGCACCGAAGCGATGGTCGCGGTCGGTGGCGGATCGGTCGCCGAGGCTGCAAAATCCGCCAGGATCTGTCTCACGAACAATGTGGCGGAAACCGACGATCTTGCGCGGCTGGCTCTCTCGACCACCTCAGCGTCGCCCCGGCCCTATCTGATCTCGGTCCCGACAACGCTGTCCGGGGCCGAATACACGCCCGCCGCCGGATTCCTCAATCCGCTGACGGGTCGGAAACAGATCGTCAGCCATGCTGATCTGGCCGCTGATATCGTCCTGCTCGACTCCACCGCCACGCTGGATACGCCGGAAGAGCTCTGGCTGTCATCCGGCCTGCGCGCGGTCGATCATGCCATCGCCACATGGTGCTCCGCTGCCGGTTCAGCCCCGATGCCCGAGGCCACTGCCCTGCAGGGCCTGCGGCTGCTGACCCGTGGCCTGAGAGCGAGCAAGGCCCGCCCGGACGATCTGAACGCCCGCCAGGACTGCCAGCTGGGCAGTTGGCAGGCGATTCAGGGCGCGGCGCAGGGTGTGCAGCTTGGGCCATCTCATGCCATCGGTCGGCCAATCACAGGCCATACAGGCCTTCCCCAGGGAGTAGCGTCGGCGATCCTGCTGCCGCATGTCCTGCGCTACACAGCCCCCGAGGCAAACCACCTGCATGCCCCGCTGGCCGAGGCGATGGGCGCGCCAGGCCAGCCACTGGCCGATTCGGTGGCCGACCTTGTGAAAGATCTCGGCCTGCCATCTCGGCTAAGCGCACAAGGCGTCCCCGCGGACGCCCTGGAGCAGATGGCAGAGGAGGCCATGGTTCATCCCGAGCTTCAGACAGGAGGGCGCCGCTTTGCCTCACCCGCGCAGGTGCTCGAGGTGCTGCGCGCCGCGTGGTGAGCCTGCGAAGTCAGAGAAGTTCGAAAATCTGGTAGACCGTGCCATGGTGTCTTCCGATCGGTTTCCGCCGATTATTCACGCAGCGGCCGATTGACGGTCCCCGGCACCGGGGACAATCAGGACCAGGCCTTGATCGTAACTTGCCGCAACAGAACTCATCTTTCGCGAAAGGGCGCTCACATGGTGAATTACGGACTGAAGGACAGGGTCATCGCGATCACCGGCGGCGCCTCGGGCATCGGCCGATCGGCGGCCCTGGCCGCGGCTACGGACGGGGCGCATGTTGCCGTCCTCGACGTCAATCAGGACAATATCGACAAGACACTGACCGAGCTGCGCGCCAAGAACGTCAAGGCGGAAGGCTATGCGCTGGACGTTCGCGACGAAGTGGCGATGGGCAAAGTCGCGAAGGCCGTCGAGTCCGACCTCGGGCCGGTCTACGGGCTCTTTTCCTCCGCCGGCATCTCGCGCACCGCGCCTGCGGAAAAGGTGGCGTTGGCCGACTTCGAGGCCGTTCTCGACGTCAACGTGAATGGTGTCTTCCTGGCGGCGCGCGAATTCGCCCAGGCGATGATCCAGCGCGGCCGCGGCGCGATCGTCAACGTCGGCTCCATCGACGGACTCGGCGGGCATCCCGGCCGCTTGCACTATGTGTCGTCCAAGCACGCGGTGGCCGGTCTGACCAAGTCGCTGGCGCTGGAATGGGGACGTTATGGCGTCCGGGTCAATGCGATCATGCCGGGGTTCGTCGATACCCCGCTGCTGCGCGCCAACATGCCCGAGAAATACATCGAACGTGTTGTATTCGACCGCACTCCGCTGGGCCGGATGGCGAATTCCGACGAGATCGCCGCCGTTGCGATGATGTTGCTGTCGGATTCGGCCAGCTACATGAGCGGCGCCATCGTTCCGGTCGATGGCGGAATGACCGCAGGTTTCCTGACCCGCGGACAGGGTGGCGACTATGCCAGCAAGAACCTGCTGTCCCAGGGCGTGTATTCCGAATGACCTGGGGCGAGATCCTGGACGGGCCACGTCTGTCGCCGGAAGAGGACGTCGCCCTGCGGACGCTGATCGCGCGCTACGCCCATGTCGCGGATGCGGGCGATCTGGATCGCTTTACGGCGTTGTTCACCGAAGACGGCACCTGGACGCGCGAGAACTCTCCTCCGGCCAGCCAGGGCGGTTCCGGCCTGCCGCAGGAGACCAAGCGCGGCGAACAGGCGTTGCGGGCAATGATCCAGTCGTCGATCATAGACCGCTTCAACCGCAAGTTCCGCCATCAGATGACCGATGTCGTCCTGGCTGCCGGATCCGACGCGGATACGGCGCACGGTCTCTCGCGCGCGCTGATCACCGACTGGCGGGACGGAGCGGGAAAGATCGCGATGAACGGCCTCTATACCTGGCGGTTCCAGCGCGTCGCCGGAGAGTGGAAGATCGCCTCGGCCAGTGTGCGTGTCCTGCCGGAATAGGCCTCAGACACGCCCGAAATTGGCGGCCGGTTCCCAGCCTGGAAGCGGTCGCAACAGATGCACGTCCGATCCCTGCACCAAGGTCGTTCCGCGGCGAATCCGCGACGCGTCATGAATGCGGGTAATCCCGGGATCGCTCTTGTGGGCGACACTCGCCGCGCGCCAGCTTTCAGCGTCTTTCCACGAAGTCACCGTGACGGCCTGGTTCATAGCCCCTCCGTACCAGGTCATGAACGTCCCCAGAACATGCCCACCGCGCGCCTGTAGAAAGGGCAGGTCTGTCTGTGCGATGGCCTCGTGACCACGGGCCGGGTTGTCGTTGTCCATACTGTGAAACGTCAGCTCATGAATGCCGCTCTGCGGTCCCGTCACAGCCGGGTCCACCAGCGAGGCCCATGTGTGCGACGGTCGCAGGATCAGAACATGGGTTCGCCGCAACCGGCGACCATCGGCGAAATTGGCGCCTAACCGCTCGCTCCAAAGGGGATCGGCATAAAAGGCGTTCCACCGCGCCATCCGCTCGTCCAGCGACCGCCAGCGGATCAGATAGGCGTAAAGTGGCGCCATGGGGCCGGCGTGACCCTGCCAGATGGCCAGAGGGCGCGGGATGCCGTGAACCGCAAACTGCGGAATCGCGGTCTCTTCCATCAGGGGCAGAAAGCCCGGAAGCCGGCCGGGCAGCATCTCGTAGAGCCGAAGCTCGTAATACTCTTCGATCATGACCTTGGGCGCGAGCGTTGCGGTCATGCTCGGGCTCCCAGGTTGGGGCGCGGACTGTTCCACTCCATCGGCTCCAGCAGATACTGATCCAGGCGGTCGAATACATATCGACCGGTGCGCGCATACTCGTTTTCGCGCTGCGCCGTGACGGCCGGATGACTGTCCAGCGCCTCGGCAGCCCGCAACTGCGTGTCCAGGTCCGGCCAGGCCAGCAAGGCGGCAAGCCGTGGACGGTCGGACCCCAGAACCATCCCGAAGAACCCCAGAATCCGCGCGCCAAGGGATTGTGCCGCAGGAAGATCGACTTCGGCCAGGACGCGCTGCGCCTCCGGCTGGTCGCCCGTCAGCAGGTCGTAGATACGCAACTCGTGCACACCGCCGAGCGGAAGCGGAGACGGCTTGTCACGCAAGGCAACGGCCTGGGGCAGGGGGGAGAATATCAATGTCTGGATCGAATTGACCAGCGTATGACCACCCGTCAGCTCTGCCCGCCGCTTCGCCCAATGCGGGTCTGTCCAGAAGCGCGGCAGGCACGCATCGCGCTGGTCGAGACTTTCCCAGGGAACGATGTACAGAAACCCCGGGCAATCGCGGCCGGTCAAGGTGATCCAGGACCCGACAGGGCGCGGCACCTCGTAGCGATCCCAAAGGCTGCCTTCCTCGCCAGCCGGCAGGTCGGGCGCCGGATCGACCGCCACATTGCGCACAAGCGCCATCTCGTCCGAAAGCCGGCCGGGCGCGACCGCATAGAAGCGGAACTCATAGTACATCGCCGTTCACCTCTGGCTGCGATCCGCAGCCTAACGGCGCGGCTACTCTGGTATTTTCCCCGTTCGGGGGGACAGCGACTGCGCAGCCGATCGATAGAGTGCGCTCAAGCGCCCACTTGGTCCGATGGACCGCCGACTCTCGGCGTCCTGCGCCGGGCATCAAATCTAAGAGGATGGCAGAGATGGCAGACACCGCGGCGGAAATCGACCGAAACGAGGCCCCCGTGCTGGACATCGATCCCTATGACATCGAGGTCCTGCGAAGCCCCTATGAATTCCAGGAAAAGCTGCGCGAAGCCGGGCCCATCGCTCTGATCCCGAAATACAATGTCTATGCGGTTGGCCGCCACCACGAATGCGAAATCGTCCTGAAAGAGTTCGAGAAGTTCACCGCAAAGGGTGGCATCGGGATCCAGGATATCCGCAAGCCCGGCGATTTCCGCGTGCCGAACCGGATGCTGGAAAATGACCCGCCGGACCACACCACCATCCGCAATGTGGTCATGAAATACCTCTCGCCGATTGCCATCCGCAAGATGAAGCAGAAGTTCGACGAACGCGCCGCCACCCTTGCCGAAGAACTGGTGGCACGCGGCGAGATCGACGGTGTCGAGGATATCGCCGAAACCTACATTCTGGATGTTTTTCCCGAAGCCGTAGGCATCGATCTTCCCCGTCCCAACATCCTTGCCATCGGCGAAATGCGTTTCAATCAGTCCGGCCCGCAGAACGCCCTTTATCATGCCGCGATGGAAAAGGCGCAGCCGTATCTCGGTTGGTTCGAGTCCAGTTGCCAGCGTGAAGGCGTGCGTCCCGGTTCTATCGCGGACGACCTTTTTGCGGCCGAGGACCGGGGCGAGTTTCCCGAACCGGGGCTCGCATCGAACATGACCCGCTCGCTGGTAGGCGGCGGCGCGGATTCGACCATGGCAGGTATCGGACACTCGCTGTGCAAACTGGCCGAAAACCCCGACCAGTATGACCTGATCCACGCCGATCCGAAAAAGGCTGGTCTCGCCTTCGAAGAGGCGCTGCGCCTCGAGCCGTCCTTCCACGTATCCTATCGCACGACGTCGGGCGAAATGGAGCTTTCCGGCGTCCGGCTGCGGCCCGATACCAAGGTCGGGGTGTTCTTTGGCGCCGCGAACCGCGACCCGCGCAAGTTCGAAGACCCCGACGCCTTCCGGATCGAGCGTCGGTCTGCCGGCACGCACCTGGGCTTTGGCGTGGGCGCGCATATCTGCATCGGCCAGATGATCGCCCGGGCCGAGGCGGCCTCGATCCTGTCCGCACTGGCCGAGCGCGTAAAGCGGATCGAACTGGCCGGCGAGCCGGTCTATAAACCGATCAACCAGATGCGGATGCTTGAAAAGCTGCCGCTGCGCCTGATTGCGGCCTGATCCGCCGGACAAGCCGCGAAAAATCCAAGGAGGATCAGCATGACGGTCGAAGCAGGATTGGCCTCCCCTCCGGAGGTGGACATCGATCCATTCACCCCGGAAAATCTGCGCGACCCCGAGGCGGTGCAAACTGCCATCCGGGAAACCGCCCCCGTCGTCCGCCTGACGAAATACGACATGTATGCCATCGGGCGTCATGACCTCGTGCAGACGGCGCTCAGCGATTACACGCGCTTCACCAGCACCGGCGGCATCGGCATGTCGGACATCCGCAAACCCGGGGCCTGGCGCACACCCAGTCCGATTGCCGAGGTCGATCCGCCGGGCCATTCCGCCGTGCGCCGCACCTTGCAGCGTGTCCTCTCGCCGGTCATCATCCGTCAGTGGCGCGACGACTTCATGGCCGAGGCCGAGAAACAGGCCGAGACCATCATCGGCAGCGGAACCGTCGAGGCAGTGAGCGATCTGGTGGAACCGTTCATCCTCAAGGTCTTCCCTGACGCCCTGGGTGTGGACATGCCTCGCGAGGCCTTCCCCCTGATCGGCGAAATGAACTTCAACCAGATCGGGCCAAACAACGACCTGACGAAGGCGTCCATTGAGGCGGCCGGCCCGCATCTGAAGAACTACGAGCAGTATTTTTCCCGCGAGAGCATGATCGCCGGCGGACTGGGCGAGAAGATCTATCAGGCCGAGGACGAGGGCGGCTTTCCAACCGGCACGGCGGGGGTCCAGGTCCGCTCGTTCCTGCGGGCCGGAGTGGACACGACCATTGCCGGCATCGGCCACATGCTTCTGCGGCTCGCCCAGAACCCCGATCAATGGGCCAAGCTCAAGGCGGATCCGTCCAAGGCAAAGGCGGCCTTCGACGAGGCGATCCGCATGGACAGCCCGTCGCAGCTTATCCACCGCACCACGGTCAGCGACATGGAATTCGGCGGCCTCGCGCTGAAGGGCGATGTGAAGGTCGGCTGCTTCATCGGCGCGGCCAACCTGGATCCGCGCAAGTTCTCCAACCCGACCACATACGACATCGACCGCAACAGCGCCGGGACGCATGTCGCCCTGGGGGCGGGGCCGCATATCTGCATCGGCCAGAACATCGCCCGCCTGGAAGCAGAAGTCTTTCTCGGCGCCCTGCTCAAGCGGTTAAGCCGAATCGAGCTGGATGGCGATCCCGAATACAAGACCATCAACACCCTGAGGTCGCTGGACCGGCTGCCATTGCGGCTGGTGAGCTGACACGACTGTTAGTAAGGAACTTAGATGCCCAAGGTCACCCTGATCAATCCTGACAACACCCGCACCGAGCTCGAAGTCGCCGTCGGCGACAGCGTCATGCGCGCCGCAACGGCGGCGGGGCTGGACGGTATCGTCGGAGACTGTGGCGGTGGTCTGTCGTGCTCGACCTGCCATGTCGTGATTGTCGACGACGCCTACTTTGCCAAGGCCCCCGAGATCTCGCCAACCGAAGACCAGATGCTGGATTTCACCGCAATGGAACGCGAGCCGAACAGCCGGTTGAGCTGTCAGCTGGTGATCACCGATGAGATGGACGGTATGGTTGTGCGGGTCGCCGATCCGCAGCTTTAGGACCCGCTCAGGGAAGACCCATCTGTGAAGGCCGCCGGTCCCCGGCGGCCACTTATGATTCGCCTGTCGTCCCGACAAACGAGACCGCCGCAGAACCGGTTCGGCTTCGCCGGACATGATAGCGCCACCATTTTCCTGGGCAAATCTCAACAAGCCCCCGCAAGTAGTCTTAAATATAATACTTTAAATTTTTTCCTCCAAAAAATTACTTGATGATTGCAATCATTTCTTCTCGTAAGTAACGTGACTGTCGGGAGAAGACCCAAGAGGTCATAAGATGGGAGGAAACACGGTGATCAAGACACAAGCGACCGCGACCATGGACGAACCGGTTCTGATTGTGACCGGCGAGTTTATCGAGCTGATAGCCAAGATCGGTACGCTGGAGTTTTCCGAGAAGCTGCTTGAAGCGATGGACCGTCTGCTGGGCGGCGACCATTGCGCCTGTTACCGTCTCAGCGACTATCACCTTTCTGAAATCGGCAGCGCCTCTCACACGTCGTCGTCCCTCGCACAGGCCATAAAGGGCAGCGTTTATGACGTAAAACGCCATCTGGTAACAGCTGGCGACAACATCCGTGTGCGCGTCATCCGTCCGGTCAACTCCACGACGGAACCCAACCAGGCCGGCGCCGCCGCCGAAAATTACGAGACAGTGCTGGTCTATGCCCGGATCAACCAAGCCTCGTACTGTCTCAAGTTGTTGCGCTCGGCCGACCGCAGCGAACTGTCCGGCGATACGCTTCTCGAGCTCGAACAATCTGCACGGTTCCTCCTGACGATGATCTCGCGCCACGCGGAACTCTTCGAACAAAAGTCCGATCTCACTCCGGCGCTCGCCTCTCGCGAGGATATCGAAGATTGCGTTTACAACATGTCCGACTTGTCCCGCCGAGAGCGCGAAGTCTGCTCACGCATCCTTCATGGCATGTCATCCTGCGTCATCGCGGACGACCTCGGCATCGGCAAGGAAAGCGTGATGACTTATCGCAAGCGCGCCTACAACCGGCTTGGGATTGCCAGCCAGCGCGAACTGCTGATGTGGTATCTGGACGTCTGGAACGACTGGGTGAACTCGGGCAAACGCAACCGCGATCAACACCAGGAAGCCGCCTGACCAACTTGCGCAGATGCCGGCAGAACGGGAATGGCGCACGCCGCAGGGCCTGCGCCAATTTCTTTGGAAGGGTCAGACGTCCTTCTGGTCGAACCCGGGGCGCGGCACTGTCTTGAGCAACACGGTGCTCCAGCCGCCGTCGCACAGGATTTCCTGGCCACTGACATAGCTGGCGCGCTCGCTCGCCAGGAAGACGATGGAATCCGCGATATCCTGAGGCTGCCCGATACGGCCGATCGGTACGATGTCCTCGCGTTTCTTTCGCACTTCGGGATTGCGATAGATCACTTCGGACATCGGCGTCATGACCATCGCGGGGCTCACGACGTTGGACCGGATGCCTTTCGGGCCCCACTCCTGCGCGATGTTCTTCGAAAGCATCATGACTCCCGCCTTGCTGACACTATAGGCGCCGCTGGTCGGCTGGGCGTGCAGGCCCGCCATGGACGAAACATGCACGATCGCGCCGGACTTCTTGTCCATCATCTGCTGGCCGAAGACCTGCGAGCAGATGAAGTAGCCCGTCAGATTGACGGTAAGCACAGCAGTCCAGTCCGCGACCGAGAGCGAGGAGAGCGGACCGTTGCGCACCAGTGCAGCGTTGTTGACGAGGATATCGCAAGGCCCCAGCTCGGCGCGCACCCGATCTGCGGCCGCGGAGACGCTCGCATGATCGGAAATGTCCGCGGCGCAAGAGATCACCGTTGCCCCGGTTTCGGTCAGTTCCGCGGCCGTTGCTGAAGCACTCTCTGCATTGAGATCGAGAACCGCGACCTTGCAGCCCGCCTCGGCAAGAGACGCGGCAATCACGCGACCGATTCCGCCGCCGCCCCCGGTGACGACAGCCACCTTGCCATCCAGTCCCAACCAGTCGCTTTTCATGCCAGATTCCTTTGCGTTCCAGATCTACAAACACCGTCGGACAACGGTTCGGGCGATCCTAGCGCGTGGCAGGCGGCAATCTGTCCCTCGGTGCGGGACTCAGGCGTCGCTTCCGCCGGGTTTGCCATAGGCGGACAGAACGTCTTGCCAGCGTTTGGTTTCCGAGAATTCCGTCTCGGCCTGTTTCGCGACGATATGAAGAAGCCGGCGCAGCTCTGCCTGCTCGTCCTCGCTCAGGGGCGCGAGAAGCGCGCTTTCCGACGCGGCGAACAGGGGCAGGACCCGCTGGTAAACCTCCTGGCCACGATCGCTCAGCCGAAGAAGCTGGCGGCGTCGGTCGCTCTGGTCCACGCGCCGGCTGATCAGCTTCTTGCGCGACATCTGATCTATGGCGCGGCTGATCGTGACCTGATCGGTCGCGATCATCTCGGAAATCGTCTTGGCGGAAATCGGACTGTGGTATCCCAGAATCGCGAGAATGCGCCAATTCAGCACATTCAGCCCAAAGCGTTCGCCATACATGGATTGCATGAGCAGACTGGTGCGGTTGGCGATGACGGAACAGATCCGCGCGATATTGTCATCCGCATTATAGCTCTGTCCGACAGGCAACCTCATCCGGTCGAGAAGGGCTTCGGTCTCGATTTCTCGAGCCGCGTTGTCTTCAGAATCCATCAGGCGGCTCACCTGCTTCACCTCATTTCCGACATTCTCTCATCTTTCCGCCAAATTCGAAATCCTGTGTAACTTTGATGGGGGACATTGGTGGCATGATTGCCAAACTATCTCGAAAACGATCAGGTTCCGTGGCGTCACTTCTCCGGCTCTTCACGGACGCAAATCCGACCTGCGCGCTACAGGAGGCCAACGATGCCCGACATCGAAGTTCCCGTTCTCATCGTCGGTGCCGGCGGCTGCGGTCTGACCGCGTCGATCGCGCTGTCCGAACTCGGCGTGAAATCGCTTCTGATCGAGCGTCATGCCTCGACCGGCAACCTGCCGAAGGCGCGATACATCAACCAGCGGACGATGGAGGTCTTCCGCCAGTTGGGTGTGGCCGGGGCCGTCTATGACAAGGCCATGCCGCTGTCAGCCATCCAGCGCATCCGCTGGTGCACGACCCTCGGCGGCGACGGCCCGCTGGACCGGCGCACATTCCACAGTGTCGAATCCTTTGGCGGCGGGTCGCTGACCGACTACAGGCGGCACAGCCCCTGCGAAAGCTGTCTCTATCCGCAGGTTCGGCTCGAACCCTTGCTGACGGAACAGGCCCGGGCTCGAAATCCGGACGGCCTGCTGTTCCGCCACGAGCTGAAAGAGGTGCATCAGGACGCCGACCGCGTGACGGCCATCGTCCGTGACCTCGAGAACGACCGCGATCTGACCATTCGCGCCCGATACCTGATTGCCGCAGACGGCGGACGCACGGTCGGCCCGGCAGTGGGCAGCCGGCTGGAAGGGCGACGCAAGCTGGTCGACATGGTGACGGTCTATTTCAGGGCCGACCTGTCGCAATGGTGGGACGATGATCTGGCCATGACCACATGGTTCGTCAATCCGGACGGCGGATCGTGGAGCAGCGGCGTGCTGGGCAAACTGGGGCCGACCCGGTTCGACCGTCACTCCGAGGAATGGATGTTTCACTTTTCCTTCCGCCCGGATGATCCGGCGCGGTTCGATCAGGCCTCGCTCTTGCCACGGATGCGCGCTCTGCTGAAGGTGCCGGACCTCGACCCGGACATCATCGGCATCGGTCACTGGGAAGTCGAAGGCGTGCTGGCCGACCGCTACCGGTTCGACAGGATCTTTCTGGCCGGAGACGCCGCGCACCGGCATCCGCCGACCACGGGTCTTGGCCTGAACTCGGCAATTCAGGACGCCCATAACCTGGCCTGGAAACTGCGCGAGGTGCTTAAGGGTCGGGCCGATCCGGCCCTGCTGGACACCTATGAATCCGAGCGCCGGCCGGTCGCTGCGCGCAATGTCAGTTGGGCGCTGATGACCTTCGAAAACCATGCGCTGACCGACGGCGTCATTGGCCTGGTGCGGGGAGATGGCGAAACCAGCCGCAAGAACTTCGTCAAATTCTTTGCCCAGGACGATGAAGGCCGCACCCGCCGCGCACGGCTGAAGCAGGTGCTCAAGGTGCAGGAGATGGAGTGGCAGGCGCATGACCTGGAGCTCGGCTTTCACTACGAACAGGGGGCGGTCATCGGCGACGGAACGCTGCCGCCCCAACGCGATCCCCTGGGCCGAACCTATCAGCCGACAACCCGGCCCGGGCACCGGCTCCCGCATTGCTGGGTCGAGAAGGACGGCGCACGCCTGTCCACGCTGGATCTCTGCGGCAAGGGGGATTTCGTCCTGATCGTCCCGGATGGCGGCGCCGCATGGCTGCCCGCCGCCACCAATGCCGCCGCGCGGCACGGCGTCTCGCTGCGCACCGTTCGCATGGGAACGGATGTGATCGACACAGATCGCGAATGGGCGGCGCAATGCGAAATCGGCTGTACGGGTGCGATCCTGGTCCGACCGGACTCGCACGTGGCCTGGCGTGCGTTCGAGGCTGCGGCCGATCCGGCGACCGTGATGGAACAGGTGTTGGCCACCCTTCTGCGGCGCCAGCCCGCCCTCGCGGCCACAGCGGCCACAGCGGCCGCATGATACCGCTGGCCAACCCTTTCGACCTCTCCGGAAAGACCGTGCTGGTATCGGGCGCGGCGGGTTCCCTCGGCAGCGCCACCGCCCGGGCCTGTGCCGGCCTGGGCGCGCGGCTGATCCTGACCGATATCCGCCGGCCGGACGATCTGGCCGAAGAACTGCACGCGGCGGGAACAAAGGCACAGGCCCATCAGCTCGACACCACAGACAGGGACGCGGTCGAAGCCTGCATCGCCAGCCTCGGTCCGCTTGACGCCTATGCCGAATGCAGCGGCATCTACAGCAAGGGCGACTGGCGCGACGGCGGCGACTGGGACGCCCTTTATCAGCGGATCATGGAAGTGAACGTGCGCGGCCCGATCAACATGATGCGGGCGGTCATGCGTGGCATGATCGACCGAGGCGGCGGCAAGATCGCCATCGTCGCATCGCAGGCCGGGCGCAACGCCGGCACCACGCTGGATGTGGAACCGGCCTATGTCGCGTCCAAAGGCGCGATTCAGTCACTGGTCCGGTATTTTGCCCGGCAAGGCGCGGCACATGGGGTGACGGTGAACGCAGTCGCGCCGGGGCCGATCCTGACACCGATGCTGCGCGCCTCCGGTCAGCCGTTCGACCTGTCGAAACTGCCGACCGGCCGGATGGGTGAACCGGAAGAGGTCGGCGGCCCGATGGCCTTTCTCTGCACGGCCGCCGCCGGTTATGTGACTGGTGCCGTTCTCGACATCAACGGCGGCCTGCATTTCTCCTGACCGGTCTTGGCCGTCAACCGGGATGCAAATCTGACCTGTCCCCGTCAGAGGGGTCATGACCCGCACAGCTTCCCCGACAGACTGCCGCGCGGGCGAGGATCCGACATGCACTCACCAGCCAATGGGCACACCGGTACGACCGCACTGTCGCACGTCCCGCGGCACGAGATTGTTTCGAACACCATCAGCCTGCAAGGACATCGTGTCTTCTATCTCTCCTGCGGGCCGCAGGACGGCGTTCCAATCATCCTTGTTCACGGCTGGCCCGAGCTGTCGTGGAGCTGGCGGCATGTTCTGTCCCATCTCGGCGGCATGGGGTTCCGCGCCATCGCGCCCGACATGCGCGGCTATGGCCGATCGCAGGTGTACGACGATCCTTCGGCCTATGCGCTGCGCCACCAGGTCGCCGACCTCATCGGACTGGCCGATGCGCTTGGTCTGGAGAGCGCGGTGTGGGTCGGCCACGACTGGGGTGCCCCTGCCGTCTGGTCTGTGGCCAGCCATCACCCGGATCGCTGTCACGGCGTTGCCAATCTCTGCGTGCCCTATCGCACGTTGGAATTCGGGATGGAGCACATGCTGCCGCTGGTCGACAGGACCCTCTATCCCGAAGACAGCGCGCCCTATGGTCAATGGGCCTATCAGAGGTTCTATGTCGAACAGTTCGACTGCGCGACGTCGGTCATGGAGGCAGACGTCTTGTGCACGGTTCGTGCACTCTTTCGGCACGGCAAGCCCGAGGCTCTGGGCAAGCCCAGCCCGCATGCCGACATCTTCCGCAACGGCGGCTGGTTTGGCGGGGCCGACAGGGCACCGGACCTGCCGCTTGACACACAGGTGCTCACCGAAACCGATCTTGCGATCTATACGGATGCCCTGTCGCGGAACGGCTTTCGAGGCCCGAATGCCTATTATCTGAACGATGCAGACAACGCTGCATATTCCGCTGCCACCCTGAATGGCGGCCGCCTCGAGATGCCCGTGCTGTTTCTCGCCGGGCGCTACGACATCACCTGCGAATCCGTGGACTCGCGATTGGCCGAACCGATGCGCGCGTCCTGCCGCAACCTGACAGAGCGAATCGTTCATTCCGGTCACTGGATGGCGCAGGAACGGCCCGAACGTGTGAATCTCGAACTCACGCGCTGGATTCTTGCCGAAATGCCCCACCTCGTGCCGGATGATGCGGCGCCAACTCCCTAAGAGGTAAACAACATGCTGATATTGCTTGGCTTCTACAAGCGAAAGCCGGGGCTCACGCTGGATGAATTCCATCGCCATTGGGGCGAAATCCACGGCCCTCTAGTCGCAAAGACACCGAATATCGAACGGTTTCTCAAACGCTACGTCCAGCATCACATCAGACCGAGCAGCGGATTTTCCGGTGTCGGCACTCTCGACTACGACGGCTTTTCCGAAGCCTGGTTCGTTTCCGAAGCCGCTCGCAAGGAAATGCATGCACAACCCTATCAGACCGAGGTCATGATCCCCGACGAACACGAGTTCCTCGACATGTCGGCGACGCGCTTGCTGATGTTCGACAAGCAGGTCGTGCAGATCGGCAAGGACTATGCGTTTGAATGGATGGCCGACAGGACCTGAGACGCGCCTGTCCCATCGCCGGGGGTCACTCGGCCCGGCGATGCAGTGTCAGACCTGACGCAGAGACATTCACGCCCTGACGGTTCCGGAGGACGCATGATCATCACCCTCGGCTTCTACAAGCGCAAACCGGGCCTCACGCTCGAGCAGTTCCAAACTCATTGGCGGGACGTGCACGGACCTTTGATCGCCGGAATTCCAGGCGTCGAGAAATACCTGAAACGATACGTGCAGCATCACATGGTCCCCAGCCAGGGCTGGCCCGGAGTCGGACCGCTCGACTACGACGGGTTTTCCGAGAGCTGGTTCCCCAGCCTGGACGCGAGAAAGGAACTGCACGCAATGCCCTATTTCCAGAACGAGATGATTGAGGACGAACGGCAGTTCCTCGACATGGACGCGACGCGCGTCCTGATGTTCGACAATCAGGTTGTCCAGATCGGCAAGGACTACGCAGGCGACTGGATGGAAGGTCGGCTTTGACGGCCGCTTGAAAGGACAGTGACCATGAAAGGTCTGGAAGGTCGCGCCGCGATCGTAACCGGCGCGGGGCAGGGGTTGGGTCGCGGCATCACGGAACGGCTGATCGCCGAGGGTTGCCGGGTGCTGGCCGTCGATGTCCGCCCCGATGGCCTGTCGTCGCTGCGCGGCGCGGAAATCCTGGTTCAGGATTCCACCGCCGACGACGCGCCGGCTACCATTCTGGAGGCCTGTCGGAAATCCTTCACGACACTGGATATCCTGGTGAACAACGTCGGCCTCGGCAACGCGCCGGCACTGCATGACACGACCGACGAAATCTACGACCGGTATCTCGACGTCAATCTCCGCGCCATGTTCCGCCTGTCCCGCGACGCGCTGCCCATGCTTTTCGAAAGCCGTGGCAATATCGTCAACATCGCGTCGTCCATCGGTCTGTCGGGCTACATGGGGTTTGGTGCCTACACCGCGGCGAAGGCCGGCGTGATCGGCGTGACCCGGCAGATGGCCAGTGCCTATGGCCCCAGGGGCGTACGGGTGAATGCCGTCGCCCCCGGGGTGATCCGGACACCGGGAACCGAGGACCGTCTGCACACCGCACGGTTCAAGGCGCTGGTGGTGGCCACCATGCCGCTCGGTATGACCGGCGAACCCGAGGACGTGGCGAGCGCAGTCGCCTTTCTGGCAAGCCAGGACGCGCGCCTTGTCACCGGTCAGGTTCTGGCGGTGGACGGCGGACAGACATCGTCTGTCTTCGTCAGTGAAGAGATGATCGCGGCCTGGGTCGCCACCCAGACGGAATAGGGCCGCAAGGCTCGAAGGATGAAAGGAACTCTCCAATGCGCATTGCACTCGTAACTGGTGGGGCAAGCGGGCTTGGTCTTGCGACCGCCAAACGGTTCGCGAAGGACGGCATGATCGTCGCCGTGGCAGACCTCAAGGCGGAAGCGGCCGAAGCGGCCGCAGCCAGTCTGCCCGGCGAAGGGCACAGGGGGTTCGCCCTGGACGTGACGGACGAAGCCGCCGTGAAAAAGACCTTTGGCGCCATCGAGTCCGAGGTCGGACCGATCTCGGTCCTTGCCCAGTTCGCGGGCACGCTTGGCAACGGAAGCATGAGCACGGCGCCGGCGCTGGCCGATACCGACCTCGACGATTGGGATTTCACCATGGGCGTCAATGCCCGTGGCACGATGATCTGCATGCGCGAAATGGCCTGGTGCCGGCGTGCCAAACCGGTCGAGCACGGACGGATCATAACGGTATCCTCGCTGGCCGGTCAGATCGGCGGCCTTCAGTCGGGGGTCAACTACACGGCGTCCAAGGCCGCAGTGTTGGGCCTGACGCGCTTTGCCGCGCGGGCGCTGGCCAAGGAAGGGATCACGGTGAATGCCATTGCGCCGGGCCCGATCGACACGCCCATGCTGGCTCAGGCGACGGGCGCCACCGCGGATGGCAGCAAATACACCAAGATGGACGCAATCCCCCTGGGACGGGTCGGCCATCCCGACGAGATCGCGCATACCGCATCGTTTCTGGCTGACCCGCTGGCCGGGTTCATCACCGGCGTCACCATCGGCGTGAACGGCGGCCTCTTCATCGCATGAAAGCTTGCCCGGATCGTTGATCCGGGCGCAGCATATCGGATGATCGCATGACGAATATGAAAGCCGTCGAGCTTCGCCCGGCGCATGGGGGCGGCACGCTGAGCATTGCATCCCGCCCGGTCCCGAAGCCCGGACGCGGTGAAGTGCTGGTACGCGTCCGCGCTGCATCGCTGAATTTCCGCGATCTGCTGGTCGCAGATCACATGTATGGTGCCCTGCCGGAAACTGTCGTGCCGCTGTCGGACGGAGCCGGAGAGATCGCAGCCCTTGGCGAGGGCGTCTCGGGGCTCGTCCCCGGGCAGCGCGTCGCCGGCGCCTTTTACCCGGACTGGATCACCGGCCCGATCACTGCCGCTGCACGCACCCGGTCGATGGGCGCCAACATGGACGGGATGCTGGCGCAATTCGCGCTTCTGCCCGCCCATGCCGCCATTCCGGTGCCTGACCATCTGAGTGATGAAGAAGCCGCGACGCTGCCCTGCGCCGGCCTGACCGCATGGAACGCGCTGTTCAACGTGGCTGCGCTGCAGCCGGGCCAGGATGTGCTGCTGATCGGTTCCGGCGGTGTGTCGGTCTTTGCCCTGCAATTTGCCAGAATGGCCGGCGCCCGGGTCATCATCCTGTCCGGCAGCGCTGAAAAGCGGGCGCGGCTGGCAAAAATGGGGGCGCATCACCTTATCGACTACAAGGCATCGCCAGACTGGCACAAGGACGTGATGCAGTTGACCGACGGCCGCGGCGTCGATGTGGTGGTCGAGGTCGGAGGTCCCGGCACGCTGGAAAAATCGATGCAGTCGGTCCGCGTCGGCGGCACGATCGTCGCCATCGGCTTTGTCGCGCAGGAAGGCGAGGGCGTCGCGCCCCGTCTGGTGATCGGCAAATCCGTCAACCTTCAGGGCATTACCGTCGGAAACTGCGCCCAGTTCCACGAGATGAACCGCGCGCTATCCCTGCATGACCTGAAACCGGCCATCGGCCATGTCTTTGCGATGGACAACGTAGAGGACGCCTACGCTCTCCAGCGCCGTGCCGGGCATTTCGGCAAGATCGTGATCAAGGTGGATTAGAGCATGATCGACGTTCCCCATGCACCAACAGGCAAAGACCTGAAAACCGCCGTCATGCTCGCAGAGATCGGGTGGGATACCGTCTTGTCGGACGTGAAAGGTTGTCTGCCGGAAAAGTCCGCCCTGCATGACCCTGGCATCGCGCGTGCCCAAAGCCTCTGACAAATGGCTGGCCTAGCGGATTGCCGGTCTTGGGCTGACAAACGGGCAGGCGGCACCCATCGCGATCACGGATGTGAACCGCAGGCCATATTCCCGGATCATGGTCCGGAACAATAATCCTGAACGTTCGGCGACGGGCTGCACCAGGCTTCACACGCCATGTGGGTCAGTCACAGCGTGCCGAGGTCCGGGCCGCAATGGCGGCCCGCACCCGCCCGCCGCTCTGCCCGCCACGGATGCCCGCACCATCGCAGGCCACAGGGATCAAGTCGTCGAGATCGACGCCCGTGGGAATGCCCATCCGGTGGAACATCCAGACCACGTCCTCTGTCGCCACATTGCCGGTCGCGCCCGGCGCAAACGGACAGCCACCTAGGCCCGCAAAGGACGCATCTACGATCCGCACTCCGGTCCGGTAGGCGGCATACACATTCGCCAGTCCCAGGCCATAGGTGTCGTGGGCATGAACCGCCCAGCGATCCACTTGGGGAAATGTCGCGCGCGCCATCGAGAACAGGCGTTCGACCTGTTGTGGTTCTGCCTTTCCGGTGGTGTCGCAGAGGCAGATTTCCGCGCCCGGCATCGCCGGCACCAGCTTCTCCAGCAGCCGCAATACAGCTTCCTCATCCACCTGCCCCTCGAAGGGACAATCAAAACAGGTCGAGAGGTCCAGCCGCAAATCCGCGTTGTCGGGCAGGGCCTCAACGATCTGAAGATACTCACCCACCGACTCGTCCGGATGCCGCTTCACGTTGTTCCTGTTGTGTGATTCCGAGACCGACAGCACAAAGGTCGGAAAAGTGACCCCATCGTCCAACGCCCGCAGGGCATGTTTCAGACTTGGGACCAGCACCCGGGGCGACAGGTCGGGCACCGCCGTGCAGGCGGCCAGCAGCTCGGGCGTATCGGCCATCTGGGGAAGGGCCTTCGCGCTGACATAGGACCCGATCTCGATCTCTCTCAGGCCCGCAGCAAAAAGGCGCTGCAGAAAAGCGATCTTGTTCTGGGTTGGGATGAAGGGGCCAATTCCCTGAAAGCCGTCCCGCGGACCGACTTCAACCAGTGTGACATCGGGCGAGGTCATGCAATGATCTCCTTCTCGCGCAAGGCGGCGATTTCAGGCAGCGTAAAGCCAGACCCGGCCAGCACTTCGTCGGTGTGCTCGCCAATGGCAGGACCGCACCAGCGAATTTCGCCGGGATCGTCCGTGATCTTCGGCACAATGCCGGGATGGGTCAGCGCCTTGCCAAACAGCGGATCCTCGACCTCCCGCACCATCTCGCGGTGGCGAAATTGGGGATCGGCGGCGCAATCCGCGGCATCGTAAATCCGGGTCGCGGGCACATCTGCCTTTTCGAGCAGATCCAGAAGTGCCGCGGCCTCATATTGGTACGTCCAGGCACCGATCATATCATCCAGCGCAGCCACATTGGCCACCCGCGAAGGGTTGTCGCAAAAGCGCGGATCAGCCGCCAGACCCGATCCTCCCATCAAGGCGCAGAGACGTTGGAACAGCGGTTCGGAATTGCCGGCGATCAACACCCATTTCCCGTCCCGCGTCGGATAGGCGCTCGATGGCGCGGCCGTCGGTATACGTGATCCCGAGGGCTGGCGGACTTTGCCCGTCTCGCCATATTCCGGCAGCATTCCCTCCATCAGGCTGAGCACCGACTCGGTCAGGGCGACGTCCACCGTGCGGCCGAGGCCGTCGCCCGCCGCGCGGTCCCGCTGCCAGAGGGCCGACACAATGCCAAGAGCCGCGTAAAGACCGGCCAGTGAATCGCCTATGCTCACCCCGACCCGTACCGGCGGCAGATCGGATGTCCCCGGCGGATGGTCCGACAGATGCCGCAGACCTCCGATGGCTTCGCCGATCACGCCGAAGGCGGCACGATCACGATAAGGGCCGTCCTGGCCATAGCCCGACACATGGCCGATCACCAGGGCTGGGTTCTCCCGACGCAGGGTCTCGTTGGACAGACCCATGCGGGCCAGCTGGCCCGGCCGGAAATTCTCGACCAATGCGTCGCAGTCCCGCACCAGCCGCAGAATGACCCCAGCCGCCCCCGGCGCCTTCAGGTTGACCGCCACCGACCGCTTGTTGCGCGCATGCACGGACCACCAAAGCGATTTGCCCTCGACCGAGTCGCCCCATTTGCGGACAGGATCGCCCGAAAGCGGCTCGACTTTCACGACATCCGCCCCGAGATCCGCCAGCAGTCGGGTACAGAAGGGCGCCGCGATGAAATGGCCGATTTCAAGGACGCGCATGCCGCGCAGCGGGCCGGAAAATTTCCTCTGAGTCATCTTTGTCCTGTGCATGTGGTCGGGCCGCGCCGGGCGCGTCTTCGGCCACAGTCTTGCACGTCCGGACCGCGCGATTTGTCCATGCCTTTAGGGACAGGCCGGTTTCGTTACGCGCCTTGCGGCAAACTTCTGCGAAGTTTCACGGTAACGATAAAAAGAATGCAGGCGGTGGCAATCGACACCGAACACATGCCGAAAAGCGCGGGAAACAATCCAAATCGGTCGGCCGCGAAACCGGTGATGAGCACCGGCACGATGGAGCCGAAATAGCTGCACATATAGAGCATCGAGAGCACCGAAGCGCGCATCGTGTCAGGAGCGATCCGGTTGATCAGTTCCACCGTGCCCATCCATCCAAGGCCCTGAGACATTCCGCCGACCAGCAGACCGATGGCGACCCCGGCCACGCTTTCCGTCTTTAGGGCGACCAGCACAGCCACCAGCGCGACTACGACAAGGACCAGGGAAACAAGGGTTGCCCTGATGTATCCCAGCCAACCGCCAGTGAGCTGGATCACGCCCGCAGTTCCCAGAAAGGCCACCACGGACAGCCCGCCGACAAGCGGATGCGCATCTGTCATCAGAGTGAAGAACATGCTTGGTCCCAGCGACAGCCAAAGCCCGGTGTTGGCCCAACAGAGGACCGCAAGGCAGGCGGCATAGATGAACGGTCCGCGAATGTCGGCGGGCACTCGCATCGCCTGCGGGCGATACGAAGCCTTGCGAAGGCTGCGCCTGGCAATCGGCAAGATCGTTTCCCGATAGCCCCAGGTCAGTCCAAGGCTCACCACCAGCAGTGTCGCGAAGATCAGGTACGGCAGCAGCACAGCCGTCTCTGTCGCCGCGAAGTAGACCACCAGCGTGGCCGTCAGCATACCCGCCGCCGGCGCGCTCAGGGTCGCGACCGCACCGACCCGCGACGCGGCACCCCGGTCCAGCCTGGGGTGCAATTCGATGATCGAGGCCACGGCCGGTCCGCTGAGCAGGCCGATTCCGTAGCCGTTGAGCAGACGCGCGACCAGCAGCGGAGTCATGGAATTGGCAACCAGATACCCAAGGCTTGCCAGCAGAACCAGGAACAGGCCACTGCGCACCATGGGCTTGCGTCCCAGTTGATCCCCCAGCCGCCCGCCATGCAGGAGGCCAAAGGTCACACCAATCGGGTAACAGGCAAAGATCATCACGATATCCGAGTTCGTCAGATCGAACCTTGCCTGCCAGATCGGATAAAGCGGCGTCGCAAGATGGCTTCCGAAGAGAGCCAGAAACAAGACGATCGCCGAGAACACATACTGCAACATCGGACTGGGTCGGGTCATCCCGACCCGCTCTGCAGTTCCATCGCTCATCTGGTGGCTCTTTCGTCTTGCCCGGGCGGCCGGGCGGGCAGGGGGGCCATTTCGACCCTGACCCGCGGAATTCGCTTATTGTCCAATAGTCTCTCCGTCGCCGCCCGAGGCGGCTCTCTGTACGAGACTATCTATCACAAATGCCCGGCCATGCACCTGCCCGCAGGGACAAACGACGCCCGTCACGACTGTCACACTGCAAGGGACAGACGATAACAGACGGGTGCTTCATCCCTGTGCCACCTCGGCGAACGAGAGCCGATCACAGGTAGTAGGTACCGACCAGAGGAGGGACGGAATGAAGATCACTCAATTCGCGGCGATTGGCGCCTTCATGACTGCGGTAGCGGGACCGGCGGCGGCCGAGAACGTCGTATGGAAATACTCGTCCTGGCTGCCGCCGCAACATCACGTGAACACAGAGGTCATGTATCCCTGGTTCGAACAGATCGAGAAGGTGACCGAAGGCCGGGTCAAGGTCGAGACGCTGCCAAAGATGGTTGGCTCTGCCGCTGGGCAGTTCGATGTCGTCCGTGACGGTCTGGCAGACGTTTCCTTTATCGTGACCGGCTACACGCCCGGCCGCTTTGTGATGTCCGAACTTGGCGAAATGTCCTGGGTCGGCAACGATCCAAGCGTCTTCGGCCCAATCTTCTGGGACATCTACAAGGAGTACATCGCCCCTCACGACGAATACCGCGGCGTCAAGGTCATGACCATGATCTCGAACGCGCCCGGCAACATCGTGACGACCCAGAAAGAGATCACTTCGATGGAGGACCTCAAGGGGATCAAGCTGCGCAGCACCGGACCCTATGCCACCTCGCTTCTTGAAGCGGTTGGCGCGGTGCCGATCCTCAAGTCCTCCAACGAGGCCTTCGAAATGATGAGCACCGGCGTCATTGACGGCAGCCTCAGCCAGCCAGAGACGGTCATCAACATGAACATGCTGGACATGACCAAATACTACACGCTGGTCCCTGGCGGCCTGTTCAGCGCAACGCTGGGTGTCGTCATGAACGAAGACAGCTGGTCCAGGATCTCGCCCGAGGATCAGGAAGCGATCTGGAAGGTATCGGACCGGGCACTCGCCCAGCTTCTGGCCGACGATTTTGCAACCGCCGGCAAGAAAGCGATGGAGCAGATGAAGGCGACCGATACTCTGACCATCCAGACCATCAGCGACGATTTCGTCGCCGAACTGAAAGAGGCCACGCGACCCCTTGAAGAAGAATGGGCCACCCGGGCCAAGGAAAAGGGTCTGGAGAACCCGCTGGAGGTTCTGGCCGAATTCCGGCGCCGCGTCGCCGAAGCCGAGTCCAAAGCGACCAACTGAGGCCACGAGGGAGGAACAGCAATGCTCAAGCGCATCGAGACAGCCATCTCCATCATCGCAGCGGTGCTGTTGTTCCTCCTGATGATCATCACCTTCATCGACGTCATCGGGCGGAACTTCTTCAATCGCCCGCTGAACGGCGCGGCCGAGCTGACCGAACTGATGCTCGCCTCGACAGTATTCCTCATGCTGCCGCTGATTGCGATCCGGCAGAAACATATCGTGGTCGACCTGCTGGACTTCGTCGGTAACCGGATCTTCAAGGCCGCGCAGACGGTGATCGGCGTGGCGGTTGGCGTGTTTCTGTTCGGCATGATGGCCTGGCGCCTGTTCATTCTGGCCGAAAGCACGGCACGGTATAACGACCTGACCCCCACGCTCAAAATTCCGATTGCTCCCCTGGTCTATGGCATGTCGCTCTTTTCGGGCCT
Source organism: Seohaeicola nanhaiensis (assembly GCF_042654245.1). Classification (NCBI taxonomy): domain Bacteria; kingdom Pseudomonadati; phylum Pseudomonadota; class Alphaproteobacteria; order Rhodobacterales; family Roseobacteraceae; genus Seohaeicola; species Seohaeicola nanhaiensis. Next base: position 51,267 of record NZ_JBHSGI010000031.1, on the reverse strand, counting down.
CACCGCGATCGCCTTTGTCGGGCTAGCCGTCACGATGTTCAGGTCTGGCTCGAAACGCCCGGTCGGACAAGCCGACGCGCCCGGTGAACTGGCCGCCAGAAGTCCCAACACCTGACCGGCTGGCCCCGCCGTCCCGACCTTCCAGCATTACCGGAGAATACAGCCATGACAGTCGCTCTCGCCGGATTCGCCTCGGCCTTCTTCCTGATCTTCATGCGGGTTCCCATCGCCCTTGCCATGGGGCTGGTCGGATTTATCGGCTTTGGCTATCTCGTCGGATGGAACCCGGCGTCTTCCATGTTGGCCATGATATCGCGCGAAAGCACGATGACTTATTCGATGGTCGTGATTCCGCTGTTCATCCTGATGGGCAATCTCGTCGCCGGCACCGGTATCTCGCGCGAGCTCTATCGGGCCGCGCAGTGTTTCCTGGGCGCGCGCAAGGGCGGACTGGCGGTCGCGACGGTGGTGGCGAGCGGCGGCTTTGCTTCGATCTGCGGCTCTTCGGTCGCTACCGTCGTGACAATGGGCAAGGTGGCGATGCCATCGATGCGGCAATACGGGTATGACGATCGGCTGTCGACCGCCTCCATCGCGGCTGGCGCCACGCTCGGCATCCTGATCCCGCCAAGCGTCCTGCTGGTCATCTATGGCATCATCACCGAAACCCACATCGGCAAGCTCTACGCCGCGGGTCTCATTCCCGGCATCATCGGGATCCTGCTTTACATCGCCGCGGTGCGCTGGACCGTCTGGCGCAACCCGGACATCGCGCCGCCTTCCGAAAAGGTCGGCTGGTCCGAGAAAATCGCATCGCTGGGGCACATATGGGCCGCAGTGCTTCTGTTCATCCTGGTGATCGGCGGTATCTACTCCGGCTTCTTCACCAGCACCGAGGCCGCCGGCTTCGGCGCATTCGGCGCCATGGTCATCGCGCTCGGGCGCCGAAAACTGGGTCTGCGCCAGTTCTACGAGATCCTGATCGACACCGCCGAAACAACCGCGATCCTCTTCGCCCTCATCATCGGAGCCGGTCTGTTCACCGAATTCCTGAACTACTCGGGAGCACATGCCGCCCTGCTGGACTTCGTCGCCCAATCCGGGTTTTCGCCCGCGACGGTCATCTTCGTGATCTGTCTCATCTACATCGTCCTCGGGATGCTGATGGAATCGATCTCGATGGTGCTGCTGACAGTGCCGCTGTTCTTCCCCGTCGTGGTCGGACTTGGGTTCGATCCGGTCTGGTTCGGCATCCTTCTGGTCATCCTCTGCGAACTCGGCCTGATCACGCCTCCTATCGGCGTGAACCTTTTCGTGATGCGCAGCGTGACCCCCGACGTGCCGATCTCGAAGATCATCCACGGCATCATCCCCTTTATCGGAGTGGACCTGATCCGTGTCGCAGTCGTGGCCCTTTTCCCGGCAATCGCCCTCTTCCTGCCAAACCTGCTGTTCTGATGGAGCACCGCTTGCGCCTTTACCGGCGCTGGCGCGACGACCAGAACCAACCGGAGACGACTCTATGACCGAAGACCGCAATGCAGACGGCCTGCGACGCGACTGGATGAGGACCTCGACAATCGAGGACATGGTGGCACTGGTCGCTGGCGGTGGCAGCGGGATCGGCGAAGCAGTCGCACATGCCTTTGCCGCCAATGGCGCAAAGGTCGTTGTTGCGGACCTGCGGCCCGACATGGCGGAAAGCGTGGCGGCAGATATTCGGTCGCAGGGGGGAACGGCGATCGCGATCACGATGGACGTCTGCCGTCAGGCTGACATCGACGCCGCGCTGGCGAAGGTCGATTCCGATTGGGGCCGGCTGGACATGCTGGTCAACTGCGCCGGGGTCATCACGCCGCGACGGCTGGTCGATGCCGATCTGGCCAGCTGGCGCAAGTCCTTCGAGGTCAATGTGGAAGGCGCCCTGCAACTGGCGCGCAGCGCGCTGCCGATGCTGAAGAAAAGCCCGGCCGCCTCGGTCGTGAACGTCGCCTCGCTCGCTGGCGGCCGCGCCTATCCGAACGGCGGATCCTATGGCACCAGCAAGGCGGCCCTGATCCACCTGTCGCAGACGATGGGTGTGGAATGGGCCGAACATGGGGTGCGGGTGAATGTCATCAGCCCCGGCTCTGTCCTGACGCCACTGCTGCTGGCCAATATGTCAAAGGCGACACAGGCGGCCCGGGCCGAACGCATCCCGCTGCATCGCATGGGCGCCCCGCGCGAGGTCGCCGATCTTGCCGTCTTCCTGGCGTCGCCCATGGCATCCTACATCACCGCCCAGGAAATCTGCTGTGACGGCGGTCTTTCGCAGGCGCTGATGGTGCAGAAGTGGCAATCCGACAACTGATCGAAACTCCGGTCCCGGCGACCGGTCAAGCCGCGGTGGATCACTCCGCCGCGGCGATTTCGTTCCCTGCGATGTAGCCGAAGGTCAATCCCGGCCCGAGGCTCGATCCGCCGGCCGGATACATACCCTTGGTCATCGAATTCATGTCGAGTCCGACAGCATAAAGCCCGGCAATCGGCTTGCCCGCCTCATCCAGAACCCGCGTCCGACCATCGGTGACAAGCCCTGCAACCGAGCTGAGGTCGCCCGGATACAGCGTGATCGCATAGAATGGCCCTGTTTCCAGCGGCGCAAGGCTCGGGTTGGGCTTGACCGTCTGATCGCCGCGAAAACGCGAATGCGCGTCTGCTCCGCGACCGAAATCCTCATCCGCACCCTTGCGCGCGAAGCTGTTGAACCGTTCGACCGTGGCCTGCAGTCCTGCCGGATCGACGCCGATCTTGCGCGCCAGATCCTGAAGCGTCGCGCCTTCGGTCAGATATCCGTTCTTCAGCCATTTGCCGATCGGGTAGGGGAAGGGCCGCACCAGCCCCATCCCGTATTTCCGCAGGAAACGCCGGTCGCCGATCAGATACGACCGTGTCATGTTCCGCGCGTGCATCGTGGTCACGTAATGCTGGTAGGACAGCCCTTCGTTAACAAAGCGCTGACCAGCCTCGTCTACCGCAATCGACCCGGGCATGTAGCGGTCGATCATGATATGCGGAAAGCGTTTGACCGTTCCGTCCGCCTCGCGGTGCTCGGAAATCGGGATGAAGATGGCATTCGAGGGATTGTCGCGCGCCATGCGTCCGCCAACAGCTTCCCCCATGCGGGCGCCGTCCCCGACGTTCTCGGCAGGTTGGATCGAACGATGGTGCTCGGGATTGGGCATAAACTCCTTGCGCATCCCTTCACTCGCACCAAAGCCACCCGACGCCAGCACAACGGCCTTCCGCGCGGTGAGAACAGTTTCCTGGCCCTTATGGCGTGCCTTGACACCGGTGATGCGCCCCCCGGTCTTGAGAAGTTCCAGTGCCGGCGTCTCGTTCCACAGCATCACGCCTGCATCCAGCGCGGATTTGAGCAGCCGCGCGGCAAGTGCGTTGCCACTGACCAACCGGGTCGCTCGGCCATGGGTCGCCTTCTGGCGGGCATAACGGGCAACGGTCCGGGTGGTATAAGCAAAGCTGGCAGGGGTCTGGAACGCGGTCCGCAGCGGCGTGATGTCCGCGCCCGCCACCTGCATCCCGCCCAGCACAGTAAGCGTGTCGAGCGGACGGCGCAGAAGGTCGAGGTGTTTTCCCAGGCGCGTCCCGTCGTATTCCTTGGCCAGAACACCACGTGAATGATAGGCGCTCGGCTTGTCAGGTTCGTAGTCCGGCGTCGGAGTCACGACAAAATCCAGTTCGGTCGTATCCATCATGTGTTTCAGCATCCTCGGCCCGTTGTCGAGGAATGCATCGATCATTTCCGGGTCGTAATGGTTGCCGAGTACAGCGCGCAGATAGGTCTCGGCCTTCTCGCGGCTGTCGTCTAACCCGGCCTCGCGCATCAGATGGTTGTTCGGGATCCATCCAACCCCGCCGGAATAGGCGGTGGTTCCACCGAACACCGGGGCTTTCTCGATCACCAGAACCTTCAGCCCGTGCTGGGCCGCCACAATGGCTGTGGTCAGTCCGCTGACACCCGAACCGATCACAATAGCGTCGAAGTCTTTCACGCGTTTTCTCCCGGGGATTGATCTGCGCGAATACTAAAACACGCGCCCCGCGCCGGTGCCCCCGTGTGCAGGGACCGTCGATGTAACTTCCAGAGGGGACACACGCCAACCCGCGCGAAACTAAGGTTCTTCCAACTCCAAGGATGGGACTGTTTCGATGACCAAGGCGCCGTATCAACTGACTTTTCGCTGGCTGCACCTTCAGTACGCCGAGAACAGCCAGTTCGTCGAAACCTACGGGTTTGCAGGCAATCAGGGAAACGTGAACCTTGAAGGGATTCTGATCCTGCCCGAGGGCTGCCCCTCGGATACGCTCTGCGTCTTCATGCACCCGGCTTCGACGTTGCAACTGCTGCCGGTCCCCCGCGCTCTGGTCGCGCAGGGAATGCACGTGCTCTGCGCGGCGAGCCGTTATGCCAAGAACGACACGGCGCTGATCATGGAAAAGGTCCTGCTGGACCTCGGTGCCTACATCCGCCACGCGAAAGAGGAACTGGGATACCGGCATGTCGTCCTTGTGGGCTGGAGCGGCGGTGGATCGCTGACGCTGATGTACCAATCGCAGGCACAGAACCCGACCATCACCGAAACGCCTGCCGGCGACCCGGTCGATGTGAAAGGCGCCGGCCTTATCCCGGCGGATGCGCTTGTTTTCCAAGCGGCCCACATATCGCGGGCGCGGCTTCTGCGGGACAATATCGATCCTTCGGTTCTAGACGAATTCGATCCCGATAAACGCGATCCCGAACTGGATATCTACGATCCCTCGAATCCGAACAAGGCACCCTATTCTGCCGATTTCATCGCGGACTATCGCAGGGCGCAACGCCGGAGAATCGACAAGATACGCGCACAGGTCATGGAAACGCTGCTCGACCTGAAATCGCGTGGCACCGGCGAATTGGAGCGGCCTTTCCTGACCCACCGAACATTTGCAGACCCGCGCTTTGTGGATCCCTCACTGGATCCGAATGACCGCAGGCCGAATTGGAGCTATATCGGCGATCCCGAGACCGCGAATTCGGGCCCGGTCGCGCTTGGGCGTTTCTCGACTCTGCGGTCCTGGCTGTCGCAATGGTCCATCGAGGACAGCAAGGCCGACGGCGTGGACAACGCGGCGCATATCACGGTGCCCTTCCTTGCCATAGAAAACAGCGCGGACGACGCCGTGCCCACCTATCACACGCCGGCAATCCACGCGGCCACCGCGAGTAAGGACAAGACCCATCATCTGATCAAGGGCGGCACCCATTACTACGCCGGCCAGCCGGATCATCTGACGGAAGCAGTCGAAACACAGCTTGGCTGGCTTCGCGAACGCGGGCTTTTCCAGAGATGATTATCGAACACGCTCAAAGCACGTGGAACTGGCGTCCCATAGGGGGGGACACGCCAGCCAACGCGCAGATGCTAATTTCGAAACAGAAGCAGACCGCCTTTCGGTCTTGATGAATTGAGGTAAATGCCATGGCAAATGTGGACGTTAAAAAGGCACCGCACGCGACCGCGCGGCCCCGCAATCCCGGCCTGACGCCGATGATGCTCAATCATGCGGCCTGGGTCACGCATGACGTCGAAGCAACTCACGACTTCTACACCCGCATTATGGGAATGGAACTTGCGAGCACTGTCATCGACGACGCCGTGCCCTCGACCGGCGACGCATTTCCCTATTTCCACCTCTTCTTCAAGATGAAGGATGGCTCGACGTTCGCCTTCTTCGAGGCACCCGGGCTGCCCGCGCCGGCAAAGTCTACTCACCCCGCCTATGACGTCTTTACGCATATCGCGCTCGAGGTCGACAGCACCGAGAAGGTGCTGGAATGGTACGAATGGCTCAAGTCCAACGACATCGACATCGTCGGGCCGACCGATCACGGCATCATCCTGTCGATCTACTTCTTCGACCCCAACGGCGTCCGGCTGGAAATTACCACGCCACTGGACAAGGACTGGAACAATCATACCGAAACCGCAGCCGATGATTTCCGGGCCTGGACCGATGCCAAGCGCAAGGCGAAGGAACAGGGTGACGACGTAGTCCAGGCGATGATCGACCTCGCACGCAAGCGCCGCGCGGAACGCAACGCCGCCAAATCCGCCGGTCACTGAACACAGCATGTCATGGCTCGACCGAGGGGTTGGGCCATGAAATCCCCTATAGAAGTACTATTGACCATCCCTTAGATTTATTTTAGCGGTCATCGTGTCGCGAACACAGTAATGGCGGCGTCCGGACCAGCGTCCTGAAGGAGGAAATGAATGTCGGATATACAGCTTCGTCACGGTATCTTCCTGGCGCCATATCACCCTATCGGCGAAAGCCCCTCGACGTTGCTGCGGCGCGACATTGACTACTGCAAGCTGTGGGAAGACCTCGGCTTTGACGAAGTCTGGATCGGCGAACACCACTCGGGCGGCATGGAAATCATCAGTTCCCCCGAACTGTTTATCTCGGCCGCCGCCGAAGCGACCAAACGCATCCGCTTCGGCACGGGCGTCATCTCGCTGCCCTACCACAACCCTCTGATGGTCGCGAACCGTATCGCGCAGCTCGACCATCAGACGCGCGGCCGCGTCAGCTTCGGCTTCGGGCCGGGGCTGCTGGTCGGCGACGCGCACATGCAGGCGATCGAACCCAAGACCACCCGCAACCGTATGCTCGAGGCGCTGGATGTCATCATCCGTCTGCTGAAGGGCGAGGAAGTCACCGAAGAGACGGAATGGTACAAACTCCAGAACGCGCGCGCCCATCTGCTACCCTACTCCCGGCCCCTACCGGAAATCGCGGTTGCCAGCGCCGGCACCCCGTCGGGCGGGCATGCCGCCGGAAAGTTCGGGGCCTCGATGCTCTGCGTGGCCGCTTCCGATAGCGGCGGGTTCAACGTGCTGGACACGAACTGGAAGATCGCCTGCGAAACGGCCCAGGAATACGGCAACACGATGGACCGCAACAACCTGCGCCTCGTCGCCCCGATCCACATCGCGGAAACCCGCGAGCAGGCGTTGAAGAACGTAGAATGGGGTCTGGACGAATGGGGCGACTATTATCAGCTCGTCTCGCCGAACCCCTTCGGAGCGAGGGGCAAGGAATTGACAAAAGCTTTGATCGACAGCAAGCGCGCGGTCATCGGCACCCCTGACGACGCTATCGAGATGATCGAGCGGATGCAGGGCAAGCAGGGCGAATTCGGTGTTTTCCTGGCACAGCATGTCGATTGGGCCGACCCCGCGGCGACCCGCAAATCCTACGAGCTCTACGCACGTTATGTCATGCCGCATTTCGCAAAGACCAACCGGAACCGGGTTGCGACGCAGGATTGGATGATCGCCCAGAATACGGACTTCCAAGCCCGCCGAAAGACGGCGTCCGATGCGGCCTTTGCGCAGCACGAGGCAGGAAAGGCCGCGGCGCAGCGCAAGGCTGGCGAATAGGGAGGCCGGACATGGAAGTTCGGGTCAGGGGAGACCGAATGACGCTGGACCTCGCCGAGGATTTTTCCCGGTTCAAGGTCGTCATGTGCGACCGGACGGCCACCAGCTTCGCCGCCCACCAGCTGTCGCTCGAACCAGCGCTGACCCTCGCCGACAAGGACACCGCCTGGGTGTCCTTGTCATGGCTGCGCACGACCGGGCCTGCCGACACCAAATGGCAGACCCGTCTCGATCAAATGGTCGCCAAGGCCGCACCGCATGGCTGGATCAGTGCCGATGGCTCGGCCGTCAAGGCCCATCTCGAATGGGCCGAGGTCGCGCCCCAGGTCAGCGACAGCTTCCGCCTTGCCATGCGCCGCCTGGCTGCCACCCCCTGTCTCATCACCACGATGAGCGATGGCCGGCGCCATGGCATGGCGGCAACCTCGGTTACCTCGCTCAGCTTCGATCCACCATCGATCCTGGTCTGCGTCAACGCCCAGGCCAGCATCCACGACCCTCTGCGAGCCGAGGGCCGCTTCTGCGCCAACCTCATGGGAGGCAATCACGACGCGCTGCTCGGCGCGTTCAGCGGAGAGTTGAAAGGCGAGGCGCGCTTCAGCCTCGGCGACTGGCAGGTCCAGGCGGGTCTGCCCTATCTCCCGGATGCGCAGGCCAACATCTTCTGCAGCGTCGCCGAAAAGTGCCGCTATGGAACTCATTCCATTTTCGTGGGGCAGGTCGAATCCGTGCGCACCGACGGCGAGCTCGATCCCATGGTCTACCTCGACGGGCGCAAGGGAAGGTTCGCAGCCGTCTGAGGCCTGCATCCCCTGAAACACCCGCAAAGGAAACAGGTTCATCCGGCCACCGACATCCGCACGGTGCCGCTGGGTTTCGAATTAGGAGAGCGAACCAATGACTGCCAACCTCTTGTCCGAAGCCCTTCCGCCTGGTGTTGAAGCCAATGAAGACCGCGCGGGCATTCACCGCGCCATCAAGAAGCTCTGCGATGGCTTCGATGACGAATACTGGCGTGAAAAGGAAAAAACGCACAGCTTCCCGCATGAATTCCACAAGGCTCTGGCCGAACAGGGCTGGCTGGGTCTGACCATGCCCGAACAATACGGAGGCGCCGGCCTTGGCGTGACCGAAGCGGCGATCATGATGCAGACCGTGGCCAATTCCGCCGGCGCGATCTCGGCCTGCTCGACCTTCCATATCAACCTCTTCGGACCGCATCCCGTGCTGCTGTACGGCACCGAGGAACAAAAGTCCCGGATCGTGCCGCCCCTTGTGCGGGGCGAGGACAAGGTGGCCTTCGGCGTGACCGAACCGGACGCCGGTCTCGATACCACCGCGATTACCACACGCGCGGTGCGGCAGGGCGACAACTACATCGTCAACGGCCGCAAGGTCTGGACGACGACGGCACAGCAGGCGACGAAGATCTTTCTGCTGACCCGAACCACGCCGAAGGAAGACTGTGCAAAGCGCACTGACGGCTTGACGCTGTTCTACACCGATTTCAACCGCGACCGGATCGAGGTCCGCGAGATCGACAAGATGGGACGGAACGCCGTCAACTCGAACGCGATCTTCATCGACAACCTCGTCATCCCCGAGGAAGACCGCATCGGGGAAGAAGGCAAGGGCTTCCGCATGCTGCTGGACAGCCTCAACCCCGAACGGGTTCTGATCGCGGCGGAATGTGTCGGGCTTGGTCGACGGTCACTGGCCCACGGGGTCCAGTATGCCAACGACCGCGTCGTTTTCGGCCGGCCGATCGGCAAGAACCAGGCGATTCAACATCCGCTGGCCCAAAGCTGGATGTCGCTCGAAGCGGCCGATCTCATGGTCTGGCTGGCGGCGAAACTCTATGACAGCGGCCAGCCTTGCGGCGCTCAGGCAAATGCAGCGAAATACCTTGCCGCGGATGCCGCCTTTGCCACCTGCGATCAGGTGGTCCGCACGCACGGCGGCTTCGGATACGCCAAGGAATACAACGTCGAGCGCTATCTGCGCGAAATCATGCTGCCCCGGATCGCCCCGGTCAGCCGCGAGATGATCATGAACTACGTGTCCGAGCACGTGCTCGGTCTGCCCCGGTCCTACTGAGCCTGTCTAAACGATGCAGACAGGAGCCGACATACCGCACGACCGGCCCCTTGCGGGCCTGCGCATCCTCGAGATGGCCGCGCTTGGCCCGTTGCCGCTGGCCGGAACGCTGCTGGCCGGGTTCGGCGCGGATGTCGTCCGCATCCAGAAAGAACCGGATGACGATGTCGCGGTGCGGTCGCGGCGCGTTGTCCGACTAGATCTGAAATCGCCGGAGGGGCGCGCCGCCTGTCTCGACCTCGTGTCCGGCGCCAACGCGCTGCTCGAAGGATTCCGGCCCGGCACGATGGAGCGGCTCGGGCTGGGACCGGCCGACTGCCACGCCCGTGCGCCTGCGCTTGTCTATTGCCGGATGACCGGCTGGGGTCAGGACGGACCACTGGCCCGTGAGGCGGGGCATGACATAAACTACATCGCCTTGTCCGGTGTGTTGGGCCGCATCACCCGCCCCGACGAACGCCCGGCGGTCCCGCTCAATCTGATCGGGGACTATGGTGGCGGCACGATGACCATGCTGTTCGGACTGATGACCGCGCTCTGGCGCGCGCGGGCGACAGGGCAGGGCGACGTGATCGACGCCGCCATGATCGACGGTGCCGCCATCATGATGAGCAAGCAGTTCGCCTTGCACGGACAGGATCAGCTAGGCCCGCCGGGCACCAACCTGCTCGATGGCGGTGCGTTCTTCTACGACACCTACGTCTGCGCTGACGGTCGCCACGTCGCGGTCGGGGCGATCGAGCCCAAATTCTATAAAGCTCTGCTGGCGGTGCTCGACCTGACGGAAGGAGATCTGCCGCAACAGTCTGACCAGGCCCGCTGGCCGGAAGGACGCCGCATCTTCGCTGAAACGTTCCTGACACGCACGCGGGACGACTGGGTCGCGCGCGCCCGTGACAAGGACGCCTGCCTGACCCCGGTGCTCGACCTCGACGAAGCGGTCGCACACCCCCATGCCAGGGCCCGCAGCAGCTTTAGCCGCGCAGAGGGCGGCGCCTGGATCCCCGCGCTGGCTCCGCGCCTTGCCTCGATGGATGGCAGGTCTCTGCGAGAGGACAGGAATAGCGAAATCCCGGTTGCGGAGACCATTGCAGACTGGCGCGCGCAGCGCCGGCGCCACTGAAAAGAAAGGTTCGAAATGAGTTATACCGATCTGCTGATCGAACGGCAGGACCACGTCCTGAAGCTGACGATCAACCGCGAAGAACGCCGCAACGCCTTGAACGAAGAGATCATGATCGCGATGCGCATGGCGTTGGAGGAGAATATCCCCAATCGCGAAATCCGTGTCGTTCTGGTAACCGCAGTGGGCGACAAGGCGTTCTGCGCCGGCGGCGATCTGAAGCCCGGCGCCGATACCTTCGGATTCGATCCCTCAGAACCGCGCACCGCCTTCGCCGGGCTGCTGCGGGTCGCCAAATCCTGCGATGTGCCAATCGTGGCGCGGGTGAATGGCCACTGTCTGGCGGGCGGTATGGGTCTGCTGGCGATGTGCGACATGGCCGTGGCGACCGAGAAGGCTCTGTTCGGACTGCCAGAGGTCAAGATCGGGATGTTCCCGGCCCAGGTGGCAGCCCTGCTGGAACGACTGATTCCGCCGCGCAAGTTCGACGAGATGACCTATACGGGCGAGCCGATCACCGCACAGGAGGCCTGCGACATCGGGCTGATCAACTATGTCGTCCCCGCCGGCGAGCTGGACGAAAAAACCAATTGGCTGCTCGGCCGGATCGTCGACAAGTCGCCGACAGCGATCCGGCGCGGCAAATACGCTTTGCGCGCCACACGCGACATGTCGATGGATCAGGCTCTGACCTTCATGGAATCGCAAATCGGCATGTTCGGCATGACCCAGGACGCAAAAGAAGGCCTCGCGGCGTTCAACGAAAAGCGCAAGCCGGTCTGGCCGGGCAAGTGACACCAGGGGAGCCAAGACAATGACGGATCTGCCGGAACGGGTTGAAATTATCGAGGAAGGCCCGCGCGAAGGCTTTCAAAGCGAACCGCCCGGCATTGCGACCCGCGACAAGATCCGCCTGATCGAGGCGCTCGCCGAAACGGGCCTGCGCCACATCACCTGCGCGTCCTTCGTCAGTCCGAAACTGCTGCCCCAGATGGCGGATGCCGAACAGATCGCCGAGGGGCTCCATCAGAAGCAAGATGTCGAATACGGCGCGCTATGGTTGAATGATAGCGGCTTCCGGCGGGCGCAGGCAACCGGCCTCTCCCTGCGTCCAGTCCTGTTCGCCAGCGCATCCGACACCTTCCTGCTGAAGAACAACAACCGGACGCCCGATCGGTCCCTGACCGAACAGATGGCGATGCGCGGGCTTTATGACGAGGCCGGACTGGGCCGCAGCCCGCTCTACATCTTCACTGCCTTCGGCTGCAATTACGAAGGCTCGGTGCCGGTCGACAAGGTTCTGGCAGCCATCGAGCGCCTGATTTCGGGCCTTGCCGATCTGGGGCAGAAACCGTCCGAAATCTGCCTCTGCGACACAATCGGCGCCGCAAACCCCACCCTTGTGCGCCGCGTCATCGGCGCGGTGCGAGACCGGTGGCCGGACCTGCCGATCGCGCTTCACCTGCACGACACTCGCGGCCTCGGCCTCGCCAATGCGGCCGCCGGGCTAGATCTTGGCGTATCCCGCTTCGACAGCTCCATCGGCGGTCTCGGCGGCTGCCCCTTCGCGGGAAACCGCGCGGCGGCGGGCAATATCGCGACCGAGGAACTGGTGTTTCTTTGCGAAGAGATGGGCGTCGACACCGGCGTCGATCTCGAACAGACCATCGCCGTCGCCACGCTGGCGGAACAGATTGTCGGCCATCCGCTGCCCGGACGCATCATGAAGGCCGGATCGCTCAAGCCGTTCCGCGCGCGCGCAGCCGAGGTGGCGCAATGACCGGCTCGAAGTGGCGCACCACAGAGGATGCCGTCGCGGTGGTGAAATCCGGCATGACGGTCGGTCTGGGCTGCATCGGCGCCGAGCCGACCGACCTGACAACCGCACTCTGGGCACGGGGCGGTGAGCTTCGCGATGTGACGATCCTCACCGGCATGCTGCTGACGGGATACGATTTCCTGACCGGCCCAAATGCCGGCGCGTTCCGCCTAAGGACATGGTTCATGCCGGGCACACTTCTCAGCGGTTCGGCGCGCGACCTGCGGGCGGACTATCTGCCGCTGAATTGGACCCAGACCGCCCGGATGCTGGCCGCCGCGCATATCGACGTCGCCTTTGTCCAAGTCTCGGAAGCGGATGCGCAGGGCTATCACAGCCTCGGGATCCACGTCGGCCAGCAAGTGCCAATGCTGCGCAGCGCAAAGCTTGTCGTGGCCGAGGTCAATCCCAGGATGCCGCGCACCTTCGGCAGCGCGCTGGTGCATGAGTCCGAACTTGATATCCTCGTTCGGGCAGATCATCCCCTGATCCCCTTTCCCCACCGCGACGGCGATGACATTGACAGGCAGGTCGCCCTGAACGCCGCCAAACACGTCCCTGACGGGGCGACCCTGCAATTCGGCATCGGCGGGATCCCCAGCGCGATGCTGGCCGAGCTGCAGACCCTGAACCGCAAGAACCTCACCATCTACTCGCAGCTCTCCGATCCCGGCATCGGCCTGATCGAAAGCGGCGCCTGCCGCCAGGATGGGCCATCCTGCATCATCGGCGAAATCCTCGGCACGGAAGACCTCTATCGCTGGGCCGATGGGCGAAAAGACCTTCGGATGGCAAGCGCCTTCGAGACGCACACGCCCAATGCCCTTGCCAAGGTCGAGAACTTCGTCTCGGTGAACTCGGTTCTCGAAATCGACCTCTACGGCCAGACGAACGCCGAGACCCTCGGGGGGCGACAGGTCGGCTCGACGGGCGGCAGTTCGGATTTCGCCATCGGCGCGATGTTCGACGGCAACCTGTCGGTCATCGCCCTGCGCGCGACCACCAAGAAGGGCGCCAGTCGCATCGTGAAACAGCTGCCTCCCGGACCAGTTACGGCACAGCGCACCCTCGTTCAGGTCGTCGTCAGCGAATTTGGCTCGGCCGATCTGCGCGGCAAGACGATGCGTGAACGGGCCGAAGCGCTGGCGGCAATCGCCCACCCCGATCACCGTGAGGATCTGATGCGCGCCGCGGCGGATTTCTGAATGGACCGCATGATGATACCCCTTTACGGACCCTCCATCCTGTTCTGTCCCGGCGATAGGCCCGAGCGGTTTGCCAAGGCCGCCGCAGCTGCCGATACCGCCGTGCTGGATTTGGAGGACGGGGTCATGCCCGCTTCCAAGGACGCGGCCCGTGATGCTGTCTGCGCCCATATCGCGGGCGGGGACAGGCATGTCATTGTCCGCATCAACGACCCCGCGACCGAGCGTGGCCAGGCCGACCTGAAGGCCCTCGCCGAAGCCGGAGCGCGCTCGATCCTGATGGCCAAGACCGAGACGACCAGCCAGATCGAGCAGGTCGTCGCTGCCATGGGCAAATCGGTCAGCCTGACGATCACCGTGGAATCCGCCGCCGGCCTTCAGGCGCTGCCGCAACTCCTGCGCCATGACGCGGTCAGCGCGGTTTCCTGGGGTCCCTACGACCTTGCCGCCGACCTGGGCATGCGCGCTGTGCGAGATGCATCTGGCGCGCTGCTGCCGATCCTGACACAGGCCCGCAACCAGATCCTTCTGGCGGCCGGCGCGGCGCGCGTGCCGGTCTACGACACTGTCACCGCCGAGCTCTCGGACGGCGGCCAGATACTGGAGCGTGACGCGAACGAGGCCGCGCTGCTCGGCTGCGTCGGCAAATACATGATCCACCCGTCGCAAACGGAAATCGTGCGGAACGCCTTTCGGCCGACCGAGCAAGAGCTGGACCGCAGCCGCCGGATGCTGGAAGCTATCACCGACCGCGGAGCCTTCCTCTTCGAAGGCGACATGACAGACGAGCCGATGCTGCGGCGGGCGCGCCGGATCGTCGAGACCGCAGACCGTATCGGGACCAGATCGCCATGAGCACCGACAACACCGCCCCCGCGCTGCCCTGCCAGGGTATCCGCGTGCTGGATCTCAGCCGCGTTCTGGCTGGCCCATTCGCTGGCGCCATCCTCGCCGACCTGGGCGCCGATGTCATTCATGTAGAGCACCCCGATCAAATGGACGAAACCCGCCGTTGGCCCCCGGTCGTCGGCGATTTCACCGGAGCCAACGCCGCGCTCAATCATTCCAAGCGGAGTATCGCCCTCGATGTCGGCAAACCCGCCGGCCGCGATCTGCTGCTGCGCATGATCGCCGAATCCGATGTCCTGATCGAGAATTTCCGCCATGGAGGCATGGATCGTCTCGCACTCGGCCGCGAAACGCTCAAGACCGCGAATTCCCGGCTGATCCACTGTTCGGTGCGGGCCCATCCCACGAAGACGCGGAATGAACGCCTGCCCGGATACGAGGCGACAATGCAGGCCTATTCCGGCGTCATGAGCCTGACGGGCGAAGCCGACGGCGATCCGGTGCGCTGCGGGCCAAGTGTGCTGGACCTGTCGACCGGCATGGCCTCGGTTGTGGGCATCCTCGCGGCGCTACGGCATCGCGATGCGACGGGGCAGGGCTCTTATGTCGAACCTTCGCTTCTGCGTTCGGCGCTCAACCTGATGAATTTCCAGATCGCCTCGTACAGCCTCGGCGGTGCCGTCCCGCAGCGCTATGGCAGCGGCCATCTCTCGCTCGTCCCCTATGGCACGTTCCACACCAAAACTGGTCCGATCCTGCTGGCTGCCAGCAACGACCGACTTTATGCGCGCCTCTGGTCTGTCCTGGATCGTGGACGGGGCGAAGCCTGCCCCTGGCCCACCCTGGCCGAACGCGTTCAGAACCGCGACCTCATGAATGCCCGCCTTTCGGTCCTGACAGCCGAGTGGGACCGCGATGCGCTGCGCGAAGCACTCGAAGCCGAAGGCGTCCCGTCAGCACCGGTTCAGACGCTGCCCGAAGTTCTGGAAGACACGTCACTGGTCACCGCCGGCGCGCTGACTCGCATGCAGCTTCCCGGCGGCGCGACGCTGACCATTCCGGGGCCGCTGTTCGGTGGCGATGTTCCGATGAAGACACGCACCGTCGCGCCCCGTCTGGGCGAAAACGGTCCCGACATCCTGAGCGAGTTCGGCCTGACCGCGGAAGAAGTCGCCGACTATGCCGCTGCCGGCGCACTGCCGAAAGTCTGAAAGTCCCCGATGTGTCGTCACGGCGTCAGATTAAGGGATCAATTGCCGGCAAAGAGAGTGCGGGCCTGTCCTAAATATCTGCTTTGTCGATATTGGAGTCATGTGGTCATCCAATCATCGAAGGTACGATCGCTCTGCAATCGCGAGGTCTGTGTCGTTTAGATAAGAAAATGGGTCGGTCCACCGGTATTACCCCATCCAACGTCAGTTGAGAAAAGCACTAAAGTTGTATAGAGATCCATCAGTAGAACAACCATTGAGCGAACTGGTTAATTGATGAACTCGAGCCAACCTGCGGTCCTGAAATCCGGTCCAGTGACTCTTTACGCACAACTCGCGGATATCTTCCGCCGCAAGATCGTGGCGGGAGAATGGGCGCAGAACGAGCCGATTCCGACGCTCGAGGATCTGGCCAAGCAATACGACGTCGCGCGAGTCACCGCGCGGCAGGCCATCCAGATGCTCTCGGCCGAAGGTCTGCTCTCCAGCCATCGCGGCCGACGCACCACCGTGACCTACGAGCTCAAGAACCAGCCGGTCTTCCTCTCGGTCGGTTCGGTCGAACGCGACACCCCCGACTTCAAGCTCCGGATCTATTCGTCCCAGCCGGGACTACCCGACCGGGTCGACGCCTTCTTTGGCAAGCTGGCGGGCGATTACCAGCATATCCACAAGATCGACATGGACGCTGGCGCCGCCTATTCCGTCTCGCATAACTTTATCGCCCAAAGCCTTTATCAAAGGTTCCCCGAGGGGGCCGAGCAGCGGATCAAGGTGGCGCGCCTGGTCAGCGACTATGGCCGCGATGTCGTGGCAATCTGGAAGGAAAAAGTCACCGTAGGCATGTCGGACGAGGAGGAGTCCCTCCTCCTCGGCTGTGCGCTGCACTCGCCCGTCGCCCGGATCACCCGAATCTGCACGGATGTCGAAGGCAAGATTCTCTACCTGGGCAAGCTCTGCTATCTGGGGTCGCGCTATGAGACACAGCGCGACATTACCCATCTTCTGAAGACCTGAAGGGTCAGGGTAGCAGCAGGATCGACCCGGCGGCCCTGGCCGTCTCTGCCAACTGGTGTGCCTGAACCGCGTCGCGCAGCGCAAAACGCGAGTCAATGCGCGGAACCAGCGCCCCTTCGGCAAGTAACCCGAACAGCTCGCTCGCCGTTCGCCGCAGCGCCCCCGCGTCACCGATATGGCCGGTGACGCCGGCCCGCGACACCGAAAGCGAGCGCATGGCCAGCGTCTGGATATTGAGAGGCGCAACCGGGCCTGAGGCATTTCCGTAGTTCACCAGCTTCCCGAAGGGCGCCATGAGACCGACGGATTTCTCGAAAGTCGCCGCGCCAACGCCATCGTAAACGATGTTGATCCCCTCCGGCACGAGATCTCGAACCGCCTCGGAAAAATCCACGTCGTTGTAAAGCACCACGTGAGAGCAGCCGTTCTGCCGCCCGATATCGGCCTTTTCAGTTGAACCCGCCGTACCGATCACAGTCGCGCCAAGATAGTGCGCCCATTGGCACAGCAGCGAACCCACACCCGAGGCCGCTGCATGCACCAAAACCGTGTCGCCCGGTCCGGGAGTGGCCAGACGATTGACGATCAACGACGCCGTACTGCCCTTCAGCAACATCGCCGCCGCCTGCTCGTCCGACACCGCGTCGGGTATGTGGACAAGCCTGTCCTGCGGCACCGCACGATACTCGCAATAGGCGCCGGATTGCTCGAAGAACTGACCGTGCATACCGGCATATGCCACACGGTCCCCGGGGGCGACATCGCTCACGCCTTCCCCCACAGCCTCGACCACGCCGGCCGCCTCGTTTCCCAGGACCAACGGAAATGGTTGATCGCTGCCGGACAGGATGCTCGCATAGAAACCACCCCGCCGGACGTTGATGTCCGAAAAGTTGACACCAATGGCCGTATGCCGCACCAGCGCATGGCCGTGGCCTGGCACCGGCTTAGGGATCTGCTCCCACTGCATTTCTTCTGCGCCGCCGTTCCGGTGGATGCGGATCGCGTTCATCGTTTCCATGCTACTGGCCCCATTGCAGTCCGGAAAAAAGGACGGGAGCCTCCACCGAGCCCCCGTCGCCATCTCTTGTCGCGTGCTGTCTGCTTACATGCCGCCGGTTGCGGCCTTTTTGTATTTCGCCAGAATCTCTTCGGCATTCTCCAGCCCGGCCGCCTTGGCCCGTTCGATCCAGGCGGTTTCGATGGGCTTGAGCATCTCGCGCAGCTTCGCCATGTCCTCTTCAGAGGCCACCGTCGTCGAATAGCCCGCCTCCTTCATCTTCTCGAGGGCCGCTGCGTCCTGACGGTCATATTCCTCGCCAACGTTCTTGGCGAAAACCTCACCCGAAATCTTGCGGATCGCCTCCTGATCTGCTGGCGAGATCTTGTCCCAGGTAGCCTTGTTCAGGCCCCACAGGATGACCGCGTTCGACATGCCGCCCGGGATGTAATACTGGGAATCGGTCAGCGCGAGTCCACCAAACCCGATCACCGAGTTCAGGTTGGTGATCTGCCCGTCGATCGTGCCCGAGGCCAACATTTCATAAACCTCTGCAATCGGCTTCAGGATCGGCACAGCACCGACGGCCTCGATCGCAGCTGTCAGCGTGTTCGATGAAGACCGCAGCTTCAGCCCCTTCAGATCTTCGACGTGGTTGACCACGGTGCCCTTCAGAACCATCTGCAGGGGCGAGATGACCAGCACCGACAGCGGTTCGACACCTTCGAAGACGTTGTATTGCGCCAGATCCTCGCGATAAATCCGGTCCATCGCGGGGGCAAGCGTACCGGCCTTTTCCCCGATCAGACCGAGATCTCCAAACTCGATCATCGGGAAGCGGCCAGGGGTATAGCCCGCAACGATCCAGCTCAGATCGGCCAGCCCATCGCGGATAACGTCGTATTGTCCCTGCACCGATCCGACCACCTTCGGCGTCGTCTCGACAACAACCCGACCTTCAGTGACTTCCTCGACCTGCTTGATCCAGTCTGCGATCACTTCTTCCTTGAGCCAGAAGCCGCTCGGCAGCCAGTTCGAATAGCGGATGGTCACATCCTGCGCCATGGCAGCCGCGGCAAATCCCACACCGAGGGCGCCAGCCAGCACGGTACGGAGAACAAATCCTGTTTGCATGAATTCCTCCCTTGGCGAACACAGCGTCGCACGGGAGCAAAGTGACGGTACGAAAAGACGTGCACGTCCTTATCAAGGGGGACATGCCGGTGCTGAAGACCGGTAAACCGGAAGAATCTGCCGAAAAAGCGGCTCACGGCCGCGGGTCTCCCGCAATGAACCACGGAAAACTGCACACCATGATCTATCTTGAGCCTTTACCACGGCGAGTCATTAACACGTCGTTCCATGAGGTTGCGGCACGTTGCACGAGAGCATCCGCCGGAAACCTTGCTAACTTGGCACATAATTTCCGATAAACCCATCAACCTATTTTTAACTTTGCCGCAAAGGGACATCATGGACAATCCCATCTGGTCGAGCGCAACCGAACTCACCACCGCTTTCCGGCTGGGAAGCCTGACTCCTGTTGAGGTCATCACTGAAATATCCCGGCAGGCAGAGCGCGTGGCACCCGCGCTCAATTCCTTTCAGACGGTCCGCTTCGACATCGCGCTGGCAGAAGCCAAGGAATCGACAACCCGGTGGCGCAACCAGCGCCCCTGCGGGCGGCTCGATGGCGTCCCGATCACCATCAAGGACACGGTGGACCTTGCAGGATGGCCGACCCTCAAGGGATCGCTCCTGACCGATGCCTCGGTTCAGGCCCGCACGGATGCGCCCTCTGTCGCAAGCCTGAAGCGCGCCGGAGCGCTGATTTTCGCCAAGACGACCACCCCGGAATTCGCGTGGAAGAGCCTGACACAATCGCGCCGAAACGGGGCGACCCGCACCCCCTGGGACGTGACACGCAACGCCGGGGGGTCAACCGGGGGCGGCGCGGCAGCCGTGGCCGCCGGCCTCGGGCCGATCGCCCATGGAACAGACGGAGGCGGCTCGCTCAGAATGCCGCCCAGCTACTGTGGCGTCGTCGGCATGAAACCGACAAACGGTAGCATACCTTTCCTTCCACAATCAGGTCCCTCGGCCCGGATGGTCGTGGAAGGGCCGATCGCCCGGAACGTCGCCGACGCCGCGCTCGCACTTGACGTCATGCGCCAGCCCGACCGGCGCGACCCGCTTGGCCTCCCGCACGATCCCGGGCCCTGGTACCCGGCCAGCCGACCCGACCTGTCCTCCCTGACCTTTGCCTACGCGCCCGGCTTCGCTGGCGCACAGGCCTCTCCTGGCACTCTCGCTGTCATCGAGGAGGCCCTGCGCCTTTTGCGAGAGGCCGGCGCCACAATCATCGAGGTCGGGTCCGTCATCCCACCGATGCGCGAACGGTTCGAGCCCTTCTGGCTGGCCAGCATGGCCCAGGCATTGCGTTCCATACCGGAGGACAAGCGCGACCTCGTAGACCCGAAGCTTGTGGAAATCGGTCAGAGCGGAATGTCCATCGGGCCCGAGGCGATCTGGCAGGGGCTGCAACACCAGCTTGATCTGACGACAGAACTTGCGACCTTTCATGAAACGCACCGGTTCCTCATCACGCCAACGATGCTGGACACTGCGCCAGCCGCAGACCTGCCCTACCACGAGGGCGCTTACACGCGCTGGTCTGCAACTACCTATGTGCTGCCGGCCAACACGACCGGCCAACCGGCACTCACGCTGCCCGCAGGGCTGGCCGACGGCCTGCCGGTCGGGCTTCAGATCATGGCCCGGCGTTACGAAGACCGTGCGCTGATCGCTGCTGGTGCGGCTGTCGAAGCGGGGCTGGCCTTTTCCACGCCACATCCCGTCCTGCTGGAGCGGTTGGCAGGAATTAACCAAAAGTCTCATCATTAAGACTTGTATGACCTCGCAACACGATTTTATACCCATCCCATCAGTCAGGCGCGCGGCGCCGGTCAAAAGGCCGTCTGCGACAGGCCTAGGAGCAAAATCATGAACCGTCCCAAAACATCGAGCCGCAAAGTCGTCATCAGCTGCGCGATCACCGGATCCATCCACACGCCATCGATGTCGCCGCATCTCCCCATCACGGCAGAGCAGATCGCCCGGAACGCGGTCGAGGCGGCAAAGGCTGGCGCCGCGGTTATTCACCTCCATGCGCGCAAACCGGACAGCGGCATTCCGGATCAGGACCCGGCGCTGTTCCGGCCCTTCCTCCAATCCATCAAGCAGCAGTCCGACGCGGTGCTGAACCTGACAACCGGCGGTTCGCAGACCATGACAATCGAAGAGCGGCTCCGTCCAGCTGTCGAGTTCAGCCCCGAACTGGCGTCTCTGAACATGGGCACGATGAACTTTGGCCTCTACCCGATGCTGCAACGCTATCCCGAAATCAGCGGCTGGGAGCGCGACTATCTGGAAGGCAGCCGTAGCGGCTTCTTCCGTAACACCTTGGCCGACATCGAACACATCCTGCGCTCCTGCTCCGAACAAGACACCCGGTTCGAGGTGGAATGCTATGACATCGGCCATCTCTATACACTGGCGCACTTCATCGACCGCGGCCTGATCAAGCCACCATTCTTCGTTCAGTCGGTCTTCGGCATCCTGGGCGGGATCGGCACCCACGCCGAAGACGTCATGCACATGCGTCGCACCGCAGACCGTCTTTTCGGCGGGGACTACGTCTGGTCGGTGCTCGGGGCAGGGGCCAATCAGATGCGCATTGCCACCTCCGCCGCGCTTATGGGCGGAAACGTGCGCGTCGGCCTCGAGGATTCGCTCTGGCTGAAGAAAGGCCAACTCGCAAAGTCCAACGCTGAACAGGTCACGGCGATCCGCGGCATCATCGAGGGACTGGGGCTCGAGATTGCAACGCCCGACGACGCTCGCGAACTGCTGCAACTCAAGGGCTCCGACCGCACGGCATTCTGACCGGGAAGCAGGGGAGATGGCCCTGCGGGAGTGACAAGTTTTAAAATTCTAAAAATAAGGTTCATTTCTGCTGTCGGCTCGTGCACACTTGCACCAGAAACGAACGACGCGGCCATCTGGAGGAACGACGAGTGGCACAAAAGGCGGCTTCCAAGCCTCTTGACGGGATCCGGGTGGTGGACCTCACGACCGTCTTGATGGGCCCGCTCTGCACGCAGATCCTGGCGGACAGCGGTGCAGAGGTCATCAAGGTCGAACCGATGGCGGGTGACACCACGCGCCATATCGGGCCAAGCGTTACGTCCGGAATGGGTCCGCTCTTCATGAACCTGAACCGGGGCAAGAAGACCCTGTCCATGGACCTGGCCGACCCGCGCTGCCGTGAAGCCCTGGACAAGATCATCGCCAAGGCAGATGTCGTGGTACA
Source organism: Seohaeicola nanhaiensis (assembly GCF_042654245.1). Lineage (NCBI taxonomy): Bacteria > Pseudomonadati > Pseudomonadota > Alphaproteobacteria > Rhodobacterales > Roseobacteraceae > Seohaeicola > Seohaeicola nanhaiensis. The sequence goes on along the minus strand of NZ_JBHSGI010000031.1, from coordinate 29,087 downwards.
CAACCTTCGCCCCCGGGCAGCGCAGAGACGCGGACTGGATTTCGAACGCCTCGTTTCGGTCAATCCGAAGATCGTCTTTTGCAACCTTTATGGCTATGGACAAAAGGGCCCGTATCGCGACCGTCCCGCCTATGACGATCTGATCCAGGGGGCCTGCGGTCTGCCCTATCTTCAAACTCTCGCAGGGTCGCACTCTCCGCGCTATGTGCCGATCAACATGGCCGACCGCATCGTCGGGCTGTATGCAGCGGCGGCGATTCCCATTGGCCTTCTGGCCGCCCGCCAGACCGGCCAGGCGCAGAAGGTCGAACTGCCGATGTTCGAGGTTCTGGCGTCCCTGGTGCTGGGCGATCATCTCTACGGCACCACATCGGTCGATGGCGATGGCGCGCTTGGGTATCCCCGTCTGCTGTCGCATGACCGCAGGCCGTTCAAGACCCGAAACGGGCACATCTGCGTTGCGGTCTACAACGACAACCATTGGCGTCGATTCCTACCCAAGGTCGGCCGCGAGGATCTGCTCGACCACCCTCACTTCAGCTCGATCAATGCGCGGGTCGTTCATATCGACTCGGTTTCCGCGCTCATGTCCGACATCCTGAAGGAGCAGGACACCGCCTACTGGATGGATTTCTTCGATGACCTCGACATTCCCGTCTCGCCGATGAATTCGCTTCAGGAGTTGCTCGACGATCCGCAAACCCGCGCCTCGGAACTGGTTGTCGAACAGGATCACCCCACCGAGGGCCGCACGCGCGCCATCGCCAACCCGATGGTCTGGAACGGCGCCAGCTTCGAACTCGGTCTGCCACCAAAACTCGGGCAGCACACCGAAGAGCTGCTGCGCGACGCCGGCCTCACCGACGCCCAAATCGGCGCCCTCGCGGCAAAGGGCTCCATCTCGCTCGCCAAGACCCCGTGAACCGTCGCCGCGCCGGTGTCTGACAGGACTCCACACGCATCGCCGCCGGTGCGGCTGTGCAAGGAGGATTGGCAACCGCCGCATCCGCGTTTAGATAATCCGGCCAATTGGTCTGATTATTTTCGGACCCCGAGAGATGAAGAGGAGAGGCCGGAATGCCGGACGAAGCCGCGCTCTGGACCTTTGACAGGTTCGAATCGGGCCAGACCTTTGGCACGGTAAACATAGCCATGGACGAGGCGAAGAAGGCGGAATGGGTCACGCTGTTCGGCCCGTCCGACTCGTCCCGCCTGCCGGGCGGCATGATCGTTGCGGCGATGATGGAGGCCTATATCCGTGCGATCCAGCCGCGCCCGAATGGCAACGTGCACGCCTCGCAGGCACTGTCCTTCACCGGCGCGCCGGCGCTGTGGAACGACATACTCGCCATTTCGGTATCCTGCCGCGACAAGGAAGAGCGCAAGGGCCGCAAGTGGGTGTCCTTCGGCGTCGAGGCCTCGGCCAACGGCCAGGTCATCATGACCGGAACAATACGCTCTATCTGGGCAGCGTAGGAGAAACGCCGTGACACCTTCCGCCCTCAAACAGCTAAGCCTGCAAAGCGATCCGGCCCTGACCGCCGCCTATGCCAACCTCGCGCATGATTTCAATCCGCTGCATCTGGACCAGGCCTTCGCCAGCCAGACCCCTTTCGGCGGCCCCATCGTGCACGGTTCGATGTCGCTCGTCCTGCTGCTCAACGCCATCGAGGCCACGTTCGGCGCCGCTGCAACGCAGCAGGATCTGGACATCCGGTTTACCGCACCGGTAAGGGTCGGCGAACGCATCACCGCGGGCGGCGATCGCACGGACGACGGATTCTCCGTCTGGGTCAGGACGGATGACGGCAAGGACGTCCTCTCGGGAACCCTGAGGATTGCCTCACCGGACTGATCCCGCCCCGGACAAGCAAGGACTTTGCCATGTCAGCCAGCGCGAAACCACAGACAGCCAATACCCTCGAATTTCCCTTTGCCGAGATGCCGGGTTTCGGCGAGCTCGTCGAGGTGCGCGAGGGTATCCTGTGGACCCGCGTACCGCTTCCCTATCTGCTTGATCATGTAAACATCTACTTCATCCGCGATGGAGAAGGCTGGGCGGTGATCGATACGGGCATCCAGACGGATGAAGCGATCGGGATCTGGACCGCCCTGTTCGACGGGCCGATGAAGGGCGAAACCATCACCCGCGTGATCGTGACCCATTTCCACCCCGATCACATCGGCCTTGCCGGCTGGCTGTGCAAACGGTTCGACGCTCAGCTGCTGACCAGCTATTCCTCCTATATGGGCAGCAAGGTTGTGTCGCTCGGTGTGAACGAAAGGCTGACCGCCCAGAACTTCGACTTCTACCAGAAACACGGGATGTCCAAAGAGGTCGCCGGCGTCGTCGCGATCCAGGGCAACGAATACCTGCGTCGGGTTGCCGAACTGCCGTTGTCCTATCATCGGCTTGTCCTCGCCGACGTGCTCGAAATCGGCGCGTTCACCTTCCGCGTCCTTACGGGTGACGGCCACGCGCCTGAACAGGTGATGCTCTATTGCGAGGAAGAAAAGCTCCTCTTCGCCGCCGATCAGGTGCTCGAACGCATCTCTCCCAACGTGAGCGTCTACGCAGGCGACCCGAACGGCGACCCTTTGGGACATTATCTAAGGTCGCTCAGGTTTCTCCGCTCGGAAATCCCTGACGACGTTCTTGTTCTTCCGGGGCATCGCCGGGTGTTCCGGGGCCTGCACCAGCGATGCTCCGAACTCGAAGCGCACCACGAGGAACGCTGCGACCGGATCCGCGAGGCCTGCAAGGCTGGACCGCAGACTGCCGCCGCACTGGTGCCGGTGCTGTTCACACGCCCGCTCGACCCGCATCAGATGAGCTTTGCCTTCACCGAAACGCTGGCGCATGTGAACCGCCTCGTGCGCCGGGGCGAGCTGAAGACTGTCCCGCGCGACGGGATGCTGGTGACGGTCCTCGCAACCGACCCCTAATCCGAACTCGCCCGGAAAAGACATCCCCTGACCCTGCGTATTCTCGCAGCGGTCAAAGATGTGTTGCGCGTATCTCATTGCCGTGAAATTATTAGGCCGGATATCCGGTTTAATGAATCATCAACAGGAAGACGCAGGAGCGCGACGGCATGACCGACACCCTCAAGTTTGACGCCATTGTGATCGGGGCAGGCGCAGGAGGATGCCATGCGGCAGCCCGCCTGGCGGCGGCGGGGCAGCATACCCTCCTGATCGACGACCACGATTATCTGGGCGGTCGCGCCGGCACCGAGATCATCGACGGCCACAAGGTGAACATCGGCGCCATCGCGCTGGAACCTGGCGGCGTGTTTGAAGAAACCTTCAAGCTTTGCGGCGCCACCCTGGACATCCGCCAACCGACACCGCCCGCCGTCTTCTATCTCAATCGCAAAGTGGTCGACGTCAGCAAGGGCGGCCTGGGTTTCCTGCTGAACGGCGTGACCAAACAGGCCTCCCGGGTGCTCGACCAGTTTGCCATCGCGCGCACCGGCACGCTTCCCGATGGCCGCGAGTCCACCGAGGACTGGCTTCTGCGCTATACCGGCAACAAGACGGTCCACGCGATCTTTCGCAACCTCTGCGCCGCCATCTTCGCGATGAATTCCAGCGAAATCCCGGCCCGCGCCTTCTTGACCTATTTCACCCAGAAAGGCGCATTCAAACGGTTCGGCTTTCATCCGCAAGGCACCATGGGCGCCTGGCAGGCGCTGGCCGATGCGGTCGAACGGCTTGGCGGCGAGGTCTGGCTGTCCAGTCCCGCCGAGAAGATCGAGATTGCGAACGGACAGGCCACCGCCGTCTTGATCCGTCGCAACGGCGGTGCGCCGATCCGGGTCGAAGCTTCGACCATCCTGTTCAACGGCGGCCCGAGGGCACTGGTCGGTCTGACCGGCCCCGAGGCTCTGGGCGCGGAATACGTCCGTCAGACCGAGGATCTTCTCAAACCCGCTGCCAACATCGTCTTCAATTTCGCCACCCGGGAAGACCTGATGCCAAAGGCGCCCGGCATCATGACCTTTGGCCAGACCCGGAACAACCGGCTCTGCAACATGGCCAACCTGACCGCCACCTGTCCCGAACTCGCGCCGGAAGGCTGGCACCAGTATGTGGCCTATGCCGTGCCGCATCCGGCCATCGGCGACTTCGACAGCGATGCCGAGGTGAACCTGGCCCTCGAAGACCTGCGCGAGCAGTTCCCGGGCTTCGATGACAAGGTAAAGATGCTGTCGGTTCGGGTGATGCGCGACGACTGGCCCGCACAGCGCTCGGGCGCCGGCTATGACATGGACGTGGACACGCCCGTTCGCGGCCTCTGGTGCGTCGGCGACGCGGTCAAGGACTATGGCAACGGCGGCACGCAGGCCTGCGCGGAATCTGCCCGGCTCGCTGTGACCAAGGCCCTGGAACAAGCGGGCCCGACAGTTCCGGCAAGCTGACCGCATTCCGCCCCAACCGCACACAAGAGCACCCACCGGGGTCACACCCGCGTGGGACAGACCTGTTGCGCTGCGCGGCACTAGCCTGAGCGCATACTGCCTGTTTTGACATGGACCCTGAGCCGTGGCATTTGAGGCCCTGGTGCAGAAGGTTGTTCCGGCAGATGCCGGACGCCCGGTCGAGGTGTGGAACGATTCGAATAAAGTCGGCAGCCAGCCAGAAGGCCCCAAAGCCAGAGCCGGGCCCGCGTCCGGTAAAGGCCAAGGCCAAGCGCGGCCGCCCATCCAAACAGGAACAGGCTCGCCGTGGCGACCCGCGTGAACTGCTGCTGGACGCAGTGCACGAGGTGATGGTCGCCAAGAACTCCATCGACGTGTCAGTCGCCGAGATTGCCGAAAGGGCAGGGCAGAGCCCAGCGGTGGTGCAATATCATTTCGGGGGCAAGGCGGGACTGCTGCAGGCGCTCATGCGGCGCGGCGCTGATCGCTCCGTCGCGCAGCTAAGCGACCTCATCCGCATGGACCTGTCCCCGGAACGCAAGATCGCTGCCCATATCCGCGGCCTGGTCAAGGCCTACTATCAGGCGCCCTACGTATATGCCCTCTTCCGCTACCTGTCGGATTCAGCGCCCGAAGGCGAAGAGGAAGCCGTTTTCCGGGAATTCGCCCAACCGATTGTAGAATTCTACGATTCCGTTCTGGCGCAGGGTTATGCGGAAGGGGTGTTCAAGAAGGTCTCTTCAATGCACATGTACATGATGGTCGTTGGCGCCAGCGACCACATCTTTGCCCGCCGCCGGTTGTTGCCCGCCCTGTTCGGCGTTGACGAGATCACCGACGAAGAACGCCGCAATTATTCAGACTTCCTGACCGAAATGGTCCTGAACGGCCTGCGCCGCTGAACCTCACGCGGCGAGGGTCAGCAGCTGCTTGTCATAGGCGTCTAGATACCAGACCAGAAGTTCGCGCTGGCTGCTGATCGCCAGCCGTGAATAGGCCCTTTTCCGGTAGGTCACGACGCTCTCTTTGCCGATATCCAGATCCAGCGCAATGCCGAGGGTCGTCAATCCATAGAGGATACGGGCACAGACCTGGCTTTCGCGCCGGGTCAGCTCGTTTGTGCGCAATACGCTCTCCTCTATCATCTGCAGCGACACCAGCGGCGCCGCCGCCTGCGAGCGCCGCACCGCAATGGCCAGATGCCGCGTCACGAAGGACAGAAAGATGCGGGCCAGACGCCGAATATGGTCCAGCCGCCTTTGGGACAACGGTTCCCGGTCGGGCGAACGCAAGAGACGCAGGGCAGTCACGGAATGATCGTGCATGCAGCACAGCGTGATCCTCTGATGTTTTTGCGGATCGTTTCCCTGCGGCGCGTCAATGCCCGAGATCGAGACGGCGCAGCCCCCGCCCGCAACCGGCCGCAGCATCGTCCGCAGGTCGAAAGCGCTTGGCATCACACCCGAAACGGTGGCCATCGGGTCACCCGCCCGATCGACCACCTGCACACGACCACCATGCAAAAGCAGCAATTCACATCCGTCGACATCGACCAAAGACGAGACTGCGCGCATCAGCCCCTCGGCGAAATCCGGCGTTCCGATCAGGTGAACCGCCTCCGATATCGCAGCAATCAGCGTCTCTCCGGAAACCTCGTCCGGACCGAAGGGTTGTTCCAAGATATCCAGCATTCCAATCTCCTCCCACCAGCAACCTTGCGGAACGGCGCGCCAGCTTTCAACTAAATTATCTTCATATTTAATTTTTCTCGCGCCCTCCAATACAACCATGATTTTGCTAACTTTTCACATGAGTAGCCCCGATGTTGGCGGGTCTTTGCACAGCCTGGAAGACGCGCAAAGATGCGTCCCCCAACTTGGGGACCGCAGATACTAAATATTCGTTTAATTAATTCGATCGGGCAAGGCTCCACCCGCGCGAACACGACTCCGCGGCCCCGGTTCTGCGTCCGTTCAAGACGACCCTAACGGAGCACCTGACGTGGATGCCAGCCCAGACCCGGATCTCGAAGCCTTCCGAAGGACGGTCCGCGATTTTCTCCACCAGACCATCACACCCGACATCCGCGCGCAGGCACAGCGGCAGGCCGGCATCGCTGCGGAACCCGCGCTTGGTATCTGGTGGCTGAAAGAGCTCCACAAGAAGGGCTGGGCCGCGCCGGCTTGGCCAAAGGAATACGGCGGCACAGGCTGGGACGCCGCCCGCCGGCACATCTTCGAGGAAGAATGCGTGCGTGCCGGCGCCCCCACGCTTTGGGTCTCCGGGCACCAGCTGCTCGGGCCTGTGGTCATGCAGTTCGGCACCCAGGCGCAAAAGGACTTCTTTCTGCCCCGCATCCTCAACGGTGAACACTACTGGGCACAGGGCTTCTCCGAGCCGGGGTCCGGTTCCGACCTCGCCTCGCTCAGTACTCAGGCCGTCCTGGACGGCGATCACTACGTCGTCAACGGCAGCAAGATCTGGACCAGCCATGCCCATTGGTCCAACTGGATTTTCCTGCTCGTCCGCACGGCGAAGACTGCCAACAAACGGGAAGGCATCACCTTTCTCGTGACCCCCACCGACACGCCCGGCATCACTGTTCAGCCGATTGTATCGATGTCGGGCGAGCATGAGACCAACCAGGTCTTTCTCGACAATGTCCGCATCCCCGTCACGAACCGTATCGGCGACGAAGGGCAGGGCTGGGCCATCGCCAAATACCTGCTCGAATTCGAACGCGCAGGCAGCTACGCGGCCCAGGCCCAGGCGAGCCTTGACGAAGCCCGGACCGCGGCAAAGTCACCCGATCCCGTCACCGGCGAACGGCTGTGGGACGATCCGCAATTCCGGCGCGACTTCGCGGATGCGCAACTGCGTGTCACCGCGCAAAGCTGGATGGAAAAGCGCGTCGTCTCCGCCATCAGCTCGGGTCAGAACGTCGGCGACGCGATCGCCTCCATCCTGAAGCTGTGTGGATCTGAATGCCAGCAGGCAGCTCAGGAGGTGTCGGTCACCGCACTCGGTCCCCTGGGCATGGCCGATCAGCGCGCCGCGCTGAAGCCCGGCTCCAACGAGGCAGCCATCGGCACTCCATCAGCGATCCGACCCACGGCCAAATATCTGAACGGACGGGCGGCGTCGATTTACGGCGGCTCGAATGAAATTCAGCGCAACATCCTGTTCCGCTTCATCTCGGCCGGTCAGGTGCCGTGAGGCAATGGACTGCGGGCCTCTTTGCAACAGCAGAATGAAACAAGGACCAGAACCGGGATGAACTTCGATCTCTCCGAGGAACAGGTGATGCTGGGGGGCTCAGTCGCCGCCTATCTGGAAAAGCACTGGGATCAGGATCGCCTGAGCATCGGAGGAATCGCCGCGCGCCGCGCCCTGTGGCAGGGCATGGCCGCCGATCTTGGCCTCTTATCCGTCATGGTGCCCGAAAGCCTGGGGGGCATGGGGGGTGGCATGATCGACGCGATGGTCGTGGCGCAGGAACTCGGTCGCCACCTGGCGCTCGACAGTTTCGTTCCCACGGCTGTTTATGCAGGCACCCTGTTTCAAGCCGCCGATGCCACGCAGGCGCTGGAAGGCGTCGGCACCGGCAAGATGATCGTTGCACTGGCCCATGCGGAACACGGCCAACTGTCCGGCGCCCGAAAGGTTGCCACGAGCGTCGAAAACGGACGGCTCACGGGTACCAAGATCATGGTCGCGGGCGCACCTCTGGCCACCCATTTCATCGTTTCGGCACAGGAGGACGAACAGCAGACCTTCTCGCTGTTTCTCCTGTCTGCCGATGCGACAGCGATCACCCGAAGCGACTTCACCATGATCGATGGTCAGCCCGCCTCGGAACTCCGGTTCGAAGGTGTCGCCGTCGGCGCGGAAACCCGTCTTGGTGCCATTGGAGCCGGAGCCGATCTTCACCTGCACGCCGCCGACATGGCGACAATCGCGCACACGGCCGAAGCCGTCGGCATGATGGAAACCCTGATCCGCACCACTGCCGCTTATATCACAGGGCGCCAGCAGTTCGGGCAGCCGCTCAGCGCCTTTCAGGCCCTGCAACATCGAATGGCGGATATGGTTCTCTATCTCGAAGATACCCGCTCGCTGCTTTACATGGCCCTTCTGACCGACCCTACGGACACCCGCGCCTTCGAACGGGCGGTCACCGGCATGAAGGTCAAGGCCGCGGAAGCGCTGCGCTTCGTCAGCCAGCAGGCAGTACAACTGCACGGCGGCATGGGCATCACCAGCGAACTGATGGTCGGACATTTCTTCAAACGCGCCATGACCGTGAACGAAAGCTATGGCGGCCCGGGGTTCTACCGCAAGCGCTATGAGGCCTCGCTCGACTGAAGCGCACGCACCGTCACCGCCCGAACCCCGGGGAATCCGGCCCTTGCGGGATGTCCCCGGCACATGGGACGGCCCCTCCAATGGACGGGACTTAATCTTCGGTTGGGTCAATCCATGCAGACTGCCAGGAAGCCTGCCCTGAAGCGACGGACACAGAGAAGGAGAAGGACATGCTCAAGGACGTCGTGATCATCGGTGACGAAATGATGTCCCGCCAGGCCCTGTTCGAAAAGGGCCTGCGGGCGACCAGCGCCCTTCTTTCCATCGGCATAGGACCCGAGGATCCTGTCGCGCTTCTGATGCGCAATACCATTGCCTTTTTCGAAGCCAGCAGGGGTATCGGCGGGACAGGCGGTTACGCAGTTCCCCTGAACTGGCACAATAAGACCGACGAGATCGACTACATCATGAAGGATGCCAGGCCAAAGGCTCTGGTTGGACACTCCGACATCCTTCTCGGCGTCCGTGACGCCATTCCGCCCGGGATCCCCGTGTTCCTCGTCCCGGTCGACGGCCAGCCAGCCACCAACTGTGCCGCGACCCGCGAGGCCCTGCAGGTCTTCCACGGCTCGAAGGTGTGGGAAGATTGGATCTCGGGCTTTGAACCCTATGCCGGCGAACCCCGCGTCCCTCCGGCGGCCATCCTCTACACGTCGGGAACCACAGGACACCCCAAGGCCGTGCGCAAACCCACAATGACGCCAGCGCAAATGGCCAAGTTCCGCAAGTTCATCTTCGACGCCTACGGAATCGGCCCGGGTGCGCGCGTTCTGGTGCTCGGGCCGCTTTACCATGCCAGCCCGGATGCGGCCGGCCGTTTCGCGGTCAACGAGGCAGACATCGCCGTTCTGCAGCCCAAATTCGATGCCGAAGGTATGCTGAAACTGATCGAAGAACACCGCATCACCCATATCTCTACCGTGCCGACCGTCTTCGTCCGTCTGCTGAAACTGCCGCCCGAGGTCCGCGCCCGCTATGACGTATCCTCGCTGCGGCAGGTCTCCCATACCGGCGGGCCCTGCCCGGTGGATGTGAAACGCCAGATGATCGACTGGTTTGGCCCGGTGATTCACGAAATCTACGGCGGCACCGAACAGGGCATCACATTCTCTTGCGATTCCGCGACCTGGCTGACCTATCCCGGCACGGTCGGACTCCCGCTCGAAGGGACTCGTTACGCCATCATCGGAGAAAATGGCGAAAGGCTCGGCCCCAATGAGGTGGGCGAGATCTACGCCCGCAACGATGCCTTCGGCGACTTCACCTATGTCGGCCGTCCCGACGCCCGCGCCGAGTGCGAGATAGATACCATGATCACACTCGGCGACATGGGCTACGTGAACGAGGATGGCGCCCTCTATCTGTGCGACCGCAAGAAAGACATGGTTATCTCCGGAGGCGTCAACATCTATCCGGCAGAGACGGAAATGGCCCTGCTGAGCCATCCCGACGTCCAGGACTGCGCCGTATTCGGAATTCCGGATGACGAGATGGGTGAATCCCTGATGGCGGCGGTGCAGCTCAAACCCGGCGCGCAGACAGATGCCGAGTCCATCCGAAGCTGGCTCAAGCAACGGCTGACCGGCTACAAGGTGCCCCGAGCGGTAACGTTCCACGACACCCTGCCGCGCGAGGACAGCGGCAAGATCTTCAAGCGCAAGCTGCGTTCCCCCTATTGGGAAGGCCGCGAGCGCGCAATCTGAAGGCATCAAGGACCGGTTGAGCCGTCAACGGACGGTTCAGCCGATCCTGTCGCGCAGCCAAGCGCCGATCTGCGCCAGCGACTCCCGCGCTTCCGACAACTCCGGAAAGACCTGGAAGTGGTGGATCATCTCGTCCCAGATCACTGTCTCTACCAGAGTCCCGGCAGCGCCGGCGCGCGCCTGCAAAAGCTCCGTATCGCCCAGAACTGTCTCGTTATTGCCGACATGGATCAGGATCGGCGGCAGTCCCGCCAGATCGCCATTGACCGGCGAGACATAGGGATCACTCGGATCGCCCTCCCGCCCGATATAGGCCCGCACCATCATCGCCACCTTGGCCTTCTGCGTCAGCGGATCAACCTCGGCACGGGTCTCGTAGCTTTCGCCACGCAGTTCCATGTCGACCCAGGGCGACAGGAACACCGCCGCCGCCGGCAGCGGCAACCCCTCCTCCCGCGCCTTCAGCAGGGTCGCCAGCGCCAGTCCAGCCCCGGCGGAATCGCCCGCAATGGCCAGGCGGGCAGGGTCCGCTCCCTGATCAAGCAACCAGCGATACACCGTCACCGCATCCTCAAGAGCGGCCGGATACCGATGTTCCGGTGCCAGGCGATAGTCGAAGCCCAACACGCGCGTGCCGCTGGCGTCCGCAAGTTCCGCCATCAGCGCACCGTGCGAGACAAGCGACCCCATCTGATACCCGCCGCCGTGGCAGTAAAGGATCACGCCGTCACCGGTACCGAACCAGCCCGCCGGAACGCCGTCCGCGTCGACGGAACGCATGTCCGGGCGCCGCCCGTGAGAGACAAGCTCGGCAAACCCGGCGCGCATCTCGTCAAGCGTGGTGCCGCGGCCCCACTGACCGAATATCGCGGCGATTCGCGCACGAACGAGATCGATCGGGGCGTCGGTCATATCCAGAAACTCCGGAGAAGGGCGTGCTCAGGCTTTCGCGGGGAAGCCTGACATGAATACATCGATGACCCGATCCGCATAGTCCTGCGGGGTCACCGGTCCGTTGGGATCATACCAAGCATAGGTGTAGTTCAGCGACCCAAGCAGCGACATGGCATAGGTGGTCGCATATTTCGGCGTCATCCGATGCGCCGAATCCACCCGCGTCATCGCATCGCGCACGATCGAGATGATCTTGCGCTGCGCCGCACCGACCGACGCGCGCGTCCCGTCGTCCAACTGGTTCCAGTCGTTCAGAAGAACGATCTGCTCGGCATTGTTGAAGGCGTTCATCTCCATGATCTTGCGCGCGATGGCACGCAGATGCGCTTCCGGCTCCAGCCGCTCTTCGCCGATGTCGTGCAAGGACACCAGCATGGCCTCCACATGCTCGGTGATGATCCGGGTCAGGATCTCTTCCTTGGAGGTGAAGTAATGATACAACGCCCCGCGCGACGACTGGCACGCCTGCGCGAGGTCCACGATGGTCGTGGAAGAAAAACCCTTCTCCGCGAACAGCTTTGCTGCGGACCGCAGGATATTCTGGCGGATTTCAGGGTAATCTTTGCTTTGAGTTCTGGCCATCTATACGTCGAACGTTCGGATTATGAAATTCGGGTTTCGTCTATCAGCAGAACATATTCCCCGCAACCGAGCAAAGGAAATGCGCGACCCGTGCACGCTCACTCCACCACAGGGCAGCGGCGCATCAGATCGCAGGCATCGCGCACGATCCGCCCGACCAGCGCGTCACATTTCGGAAGATCATGGATCAGCCCCATCACCTGTCCGGCCCAGATGATCCCGCCATCGGCGTTCCCGTCAACCAGCGCCTGCCTGCCCCGGGTGCCGGCCACCAGCTCCGCAACATCCGCAAAGGTGGCGTCCGGATGCGCCAATCGCTCGACGACCTCATCGGAAACCGAGGTTTTCATCACCCGCGCCGTGTTGCGCAATCGGCGGAAGATAAGATTGGTGTCCCGCTCGTCCTTGTCGACGTACAGCCGCTTGATATCCGGATGGGCCGGCGCCTCCTGCGTGGCGCAGAACCGCGTCCCCATGTTGATCCCCTCGGCCCCCAGCATCAAGGCGGCGGCAAGGCCGCGCCCGTCCCCGAAGCCACCCGAGGCGATCATCGGGATGCGGATACGGTCCGCCGTCGCGGGGATCAGGACCAGCCCGCCCACATCATCCTCTCCCGGATGTCCGGCGCATTCGAAACCGTCGATCGAGATCACGTCGACCCCCATCTTCTCGGCCGAAACGGCATGCCGAACCGAGGCGCACTTGTGAATCACCTTGATCCCGGCGCCCTTCAGTTGCGGCAAATGGTCGGTCGGTGCGCGCCCGGCCGTCTCGACTGCCACCACGCCGCCCTCGATGATCGCATCCCGGTATTCGTCATAGGGAATTGGATTGATCGTCGGCAGCAGCGTCAGATTCACCCCGAACGGCTTGTCAGTCATGTCGCGGCATCGCGCGATTTCACGGGACAGGCCCTCGGGAGACCCCGCTGTGAGAGCAGTCAGCATCCCAAGGGCTCCGGCATTGGACACGGCCGAGGCCAGTTCCGCCCGGCCATAGAACGTCAGACCGCCCATGACGACAGGATGTTCGATACCCAACAGCTCGGTTATCCGCGTCTTCAATCGCATGATCATTCCTCGATCTAAAGGTGAACCAAATCAGACGGGATCCCAGGTGAACACATGCTCCGAGCGTTCCAGCGGGTAGAATTGAGCGGCCATCGACGGCAGCGCATGATCCAGCACCGTCTCGGGCGTCCAACCCTCGCCACGCTGAACCGACCGCAGCGGACGCGGCTGGCTCATCAGCATGATTTCGTTGTTGCGCACGCAGAAGATTTGCCCCGATGGCGCCCGCTCGTCGCCCGACAACAGCGAGATCGCCAGCGGCGCGATTTTCTCGGGCACCATCTGCTTGAACTTCTCCACTCGCGCGATCTGTTCCGGCGTATCGGTGGGCAGGGAACTGGTCATCCGGCTCCAGGCGAAGGGGGCGATACAGTTCGATTTCACGCCAAAGCGCTCCATGTCCAGCGCGATGGACTTGGACAGCGCCACGATCCCCATCTTGGCGGCCATGTAGTTGGCCTGGCCAAAATTCCCGATCAGCGCCGAGGTCGATGTCATGTGGACAAAGGCGCCCGAGCCCTGATCCTTGAAATGCATCGCAGCCGCGCGGCTGATGTTGAAACTTCCGTACAGATGAACCTTGACCACCGAGTCGAAATTCTCGTGGCTCATCTTGTGAAAGAAGCCGTCGCGCAGGATGCCCGCGTTGTTGATCACCCCGTCGATACGACCGAAATGGTCGATCGCCGTGCGCACGATGGCTTGCGCCTCGCCGGGGTCCGATACGCTTTGCGTCGCGGCAACCGCCTCTCCACCGGCGGATTTGATTTGCTGCACAACCTTCTCAGCAGCGCCAAGGTCATCCGCCTCGCCGCTTAGCGACACGCCGATATCGTTGACGACAACCGCCGCGCCGGCGCGCGCGCATTCCAATGCCAGCGCCCGACCGATGCCGCCCCCGGCACCCGTTACGATGATCACCTTGTCTTTCAGCACTGGAAGCCTCCCACAATTTCCTTTAAATAAAACCGGACGGCCGGTATTTGCAAGCCAGCATCGACGCCCAGTGCAGCAAATCAGCATAGCCTGGCCGGGCCAAGCTGACGACAAAGGACGCATCTCGATGGAACAGCTGACCGCCACGGCGCACGACAGTCTCCTCCACCTGGAGCTCAATGTGCCCGGCAAGAAAAACGCGCTGACCGACATCCTGCGGCGCGAACTGCGCGAGGCAATCGTTGCGGCGCAGACAGATCCCTCTGTCCGCGCGATTGTCCTGTCCGGGGCAGGGGGCAGCTTCTGCTCGGGCGGTGACATCTCGGCCATGACATCGGACCGCGAGGTGGCGCGGGCGCGCATGACGATCCTGCACGATGTCGTCCGGATGCTTCTCGCCGGCACCCGGCCCGTCGTTGCCGCCGTGGCCGGCCCCGCCTATGGCGCGGGCATGTCGCTGGCGCTCTGCTGCGATCAGGTCATTGTCGACCCGAGCGCGCGTTTCTCTGCCTCTTTCGGGCGTGTCGGCCTGCCGCCCGACCTCGCGCTTGGCTTCACCCTGCCGCGTCGCGTCGGTGAGGGCCGCGCGCGGCGGATGTTGCTGTCGGGCAGCATCACGGGCGCAGAGGAAGCGGTGCGCATCGGACTTGCCGACGAGATCAGCGCCGAGGGTCAGCTGATCGAGACCGCCATCACTCGGGCGCGCGAACTGGCCGCCTTCACGCAAGAGGCGAAGGGCCATGTCAAGGCGATGCTGACCGAGAACGCCGGCTCGCTCGACGCCGTTCTCTCGCGGGAGATGGCGTCTTACCTCACTCTGCTGCAGTCCGCCGAACATCGGGCGGCACGGGACGCCTTCCTGAAAAAGTCGGGCTGACCGCCGTCACTCCTCGCGACGAATGCTGAACTGGGGAAAATGCGTGGCGACCACCGGACCGTCCAGCGCCATCCCATGACACCCGCCCAGATACGCCGGCCGCGTGGTCAGCGTCTCGGTGTGCAGGCTGTCGGGCTCGGTCCGGTTCTCCCACTCCGACGACAGCGTCTGAAACGCCACGGTCCGTACGCTCAGCAGCATTTCCCGCAGATGCGTGCAGCCGCTTGTCGCACCCAGCACCTCGCCCACGCGCTGCCGCCAGCCCTTCATCAGGTTCGCCCCTACCAGATGCGGCAGGTTGTCTCCGCCGCCCTGACAGAACAGATAGGGCGTGTCGTCCAGCGCGCAGACGATGTCGCGCACCACGAAATCCCCGTCGAACGTGACTCTAACCGAGATGTTGTGGATGAACGCGCCGGGCTCCATCGCACCCCTTGTGTGGTCGAAATAGACATAGGGCTTGCTGTCCTGAACCGTCGCATCGATATCCCACAGCCCGTCCTTGCGGCGATAGGCCTGAAACCGGTAGGTCCGCAGGTGGCTTTCCTCACGTTCGACCGAGGTCGGTAAAGTCATCGAGATCTCCCGTAGTCTTTCTCGAAACAGGGCCGCCGTCAGCCGACGGGACGCGGCGCATTCTTCCAGTGAGGCGCCCGCAGCTCTGCCTTCAGCGTCTTGCCAGCCCCCGAAATCGGCAGCGCATCCATCACCTCCATACTGCGCGGACACTTGTAGTTGGCCAGCAACGAGGCGCAATGTGTCCTGAGATCGGTCAGCGTGACACTCTGTCCGGCCTTGCAGACGACCACCGCGTGAACCGCCTCTCCCCACTCGGCCGAGGGAATGGCGATCACCGCGCAGTCCTTCACCGCCGGATGCTTGAAGATCGCGTTCTCGACCTCCTTCGAATAGACGTTCTCGCCGCCGCTGACGATCATGTCCTTCACCCGGTCAGTCAGATAGATGAAGCCATCGTCGTCCATGTAACCGCCGTCGCCGCTGCACAGCCAACCGTCATGAAAGGCCGCCTCGGTCAGTTCGGGCTGCTTCCAGTAGCCCAGCATCACCTGCGGCCCACGCAATGCAATCTCGCCGTGTTCGCCGCGCGGCAATTCCGGGCCGCCGCCCGGCGCGGTGATCTTCACGTCCAACCCATAGGCCGCGCGCCCGGTGGCAAGCCGTCTCGCGGTCCAGTCGGGCCCGTCGAAGTGGTAGCGCCACGGCAACGACAGCGCCAGCGCGGCGCATTCGGTCATCCCGTATCCCTGTATGAACGTGCAGTCGGGCAGTCGCTCCAGCGCCCTGGCCAGAACGCTTTCCGACATCGGCGATGCGCCATATTCGATATAACGCAGGCTCGACAGATCGAACTCCGCCTCGCGCGGATGGTTGAGGATCATGTTGATCATCGTCGGCACGAACAGGCAGTAGTTCACCCGATGCGTCTGGATGATCTCCATGCCCAGCTCGGCATCGAACTTGGGCAGGCAGACATGCGTCCCACCGGCCAGCGTCAGCGCAAACATGGGAATGGATCCGGCCAGATGGAAAAAGCCGGCAGAATGCATGAACACGGTTTCGTCGCTGAAGTGCAGCGAGGCAATCCAGTTGATCGACGCCACGACCAGATTGGTGTGCGACAGCATCACACCCTTGGATTTCCCCGTGGTGCCCCCGGTATAGCATATACTGCAAAGATCGTCGCCCACGCCCGACCGCTCGTCCATCGGCTGCGCCCCCGCGACCAGCCCCTCGTACGACAATGCCCCCTCGGGCGGCGTGTCATCGTCCATGTAGACGACCGACCGTACCTGCGTTGCCGCAAGTATCTCCGGAAGGAACCCGCGGAACGCGGCATCGACTAGCAGTACCCGCGCCCCGGAATCCGTCAGTGCATAGGCGATTTCCGTCAGCGACCATCGCGTGTTCAGCGGGACGGACACGCCACCGGCCCAGGCGGTGGCATAGAAGGCTTCCACATAGCGGTCGCTGTTCAATGCCAGGATCGCCACATGATCTGTCGGCGCGACGCCCAGCTCGTCCAGCGCCCCGGCCAGGCACCGGACCCGCTCTCCCACCTCCGACCAGGTTCTTGTCCGGCCGGCAAAGATCGTTGCCGGATACCGCCCGCGGGTCTGGACCGCCCGTGTCAGACTGGAAGTTAGACGCATGTTCCCCTCCGGGTTTCGGCCCCGTTACATCACAACGGTTCGTGCCGTTGGGCGATCTGGTATTTCGGATAGCCCTTGGCGACCCCGTATTCGCTCATGCCATATCCGGTCTGCCCGCCACATTCGACGCGGGTGAAGTGGTCGCCCAGCTGGCGCGCCTGACGCCGGGTTTCGGGGTCGGACAGATCCCAGACGTAATGGTCGCTGTGCAGCTTTCCCCGGTTGTCGCCGTGGTCCCATCCCTGGTGACCGCCGTAACCGCCACCCTTCAGGAAGAACCGGCCCCGCTGCGGCACCAAAGTCAGTTCGCGCGTCCCGCCGTCCTCGTAATGCAACACCAGAGTACCGCCCGACCAGGTCTGGCCCAGCGGATCATCCGCCCATTCGATCTCGTGATCGACGGCGATGATCTCACGCTCCTCACCATCGCTGCCGATCTCCAGGCCCGAAAGAAAGAACGGCTTGCCGGGCTTTCGCTCTTTCAGGAACAGCGAGATTGCGAAGTCTTCAAACTGGTAGGTCAACCAGAACCAGAAGAAGTCCTTGTAGGTCGGCAGCGTGCCGTTCGTGATCATGTCGGTCTGCATGACCGAGCGGATTCCCCAGGAATGATCGCGCTGCGCATACCAGGTGTCCGGGCTGACCTCGATCCGGCGGCCGTTCAGTTCGATCCAGCCCTCCATGCGGCCGAATTGCGTCATCCGGATCAGGTCCTCTTCCACCCGGTTCCGCTTGCGGCGAAAACTCTGGTGTTCTTCCAGCCCCTTGAAGCTCGCCCGCCAGTCGATCTCGAAACTCAGACCCAGATCGTTCTCGGCCAGGGTCAGCCTGTGATGCTTCAGCCCTTCCACGATCTCGAACCGCAGCGCCCCCGCCGCGGTTTCCAGCGGCGCCGAGCCCAGCTGCCGCGAGACGCGATAGCTGTGCTGGACATTGTCCACCGTGATGCCCGCGAACATGTCCATGATGTTCTTGTTCGGATACCAGCCAAGCCCGAGGTCCAGCAGCACGTCGCCAGTGTCGATCGGAGCACCCGAATACCAGTACCGTTCGGTCCAGCGATCATCGCTCGACACGACATGGTTGAAGGTGGTCGGCAGCTGATGCCCGATATTGTCGTCTTGCGGTGAAAGCATGATAAGTCCTTCTGTCCGGTCAGGTCATGGCGGAATAATTGGCGGCGGCGATGCGCGACCGCTCCGCCGCGAGATAGGCCCGCAAGCTCTTTTGAATGATCGCTTCGGTTTCCGCCGGAAGAGCCACGTCTCCGCCGGACGCAAAGACCGCTGCGATCACCCGCGCAAAGGCGGCCTCATTTCCTGCAAGCGCCTCTGCCGGATCGCCGTCGCCGGTCTCGGGCGTCTTTCCCAGCTCGCTCAACCCCTGCGACAACGCCGCGTTCTGTTCGGCCTGCAGCGCGGGCGACCAGTCGGCCAGCGCGGACAGCTTGTCGAGAACGTCGAGCGCCCCAAGAAGCTGGCTGCGCGCGTGTTCATGCTGAACATGCGGTAGCACCTCGGCCTTCAGCGAGCTGCGGATCGCGTCGAAATAAAGGGTCAGCGCCAGGGTCATGCCGCAATCTCGATCATCTTCAGCATGCCCATCAGTGTGGTCGCCTTCTGCAGCGCCATCACCGCAAGGCGGATGTCGTGCAGATCACCATTGCGCAGCCGCTGCTCGGTACCCACCAGCATCGACGCCATCTTGAACTGTCCCAGAACCTGGAAATACCTCACCCGGTGCTGATCCACCTGCCGGCCCGACGCGGCCGCGTATCGCTCCTGGAATGCCTGAAGGTCCAGCAACCCGGACAGGGTCGTCCGGGTGCCGCCGAAGGTGCGCATCGCGGCCCAGGCGAGATCCTCGTGCGGATCGCCAAGATGCGTCAGCTCCCAGTCCAACAGGCCCGAAATCCGGCCGTCATCTACCAGGAAGTTGCCCACGCGATAGTCGCCATGCAGCAGTACAACCTCGTCGGACGTCGGCGCATGGGCATGCAGCCATCCGGCGGCATATCGCATGGCATTGTCTTCCAGACCACCGGACGGGCCCGCCGCATGCGTGCTCCAGCGGTCGATTTCCATATGCGTGCAGGTCTCGACCGTCGCCCCGGGGGTCAGCGCCTCGATCGGCGTTCCGCGCCAGGCACACCCGTGAATCGCGGCGAGATGCGTGGCAAAATCCTCGGTCACCTGTTTGGCATACGGATAGGGCACCTCGTTTTCCGCCCCCGGCCATCGCGGCAGCAGGGTCTCGCCGCGCAGGCGCGTGACAATCAGGAACGGCGCACCAAAGGTCGCCGGGTCATCGCTGTGCCATAGGACCCGCGGCACCGGGACAACGGTTTCCGCATTCAACGTCGTGAAGGTCAGATACTCGGGCAAAGTCGAGTAGGGGGCCAGCAATCCGTTTGGATCTCCGATGCGCAGGATCGCTTCGCGCGCCGCGCCCGAGGCGGGCTGCATCACGAAAAGCACCGTCACCCAGGACAGGCCCGCCGTGAAGCGCTTCAACGCCGATACGGTGACAGGTTCGCGCATCTGATCCGTCAGATACGCCGCCAGCCTGTCCGCCAGCCCATCGGTGCGCCAGACGGGCAACCGAGCGCATGTGCCGGACTCATCCCGCATCGGACACCGGTCTTGTCCCGACACAGGAAATGCCGAATCCGGCCAGATTGCCATATTGCCCTTCGCTCTCCGACAGAAGCTCGATCTGCCGCACGCCAAGATCGGCAAGGATCTGCGCCGGAATGCCGAAGTCGGTCAACTCGGTAAAGCCATAGCCGGTCGAGGCCTGCCGCTCACGCGCGACGAACCGCTCGGTGAGCGTCGTGTCATAGGATTCCCGGATCAGGATGATCACCCCGCACCCCAGCGCATCGACCGCCCGCAGGTAACGCCCGACATGATCGGAAGGGCCGAAGTTGCGCCAGCGCAGGATATCGTCGGTGATGTTCAGCGAATGCACCCGCACCGGCACGGCACCCGTTGCAGCGGACAAATTCCCCTTGATCAGCGCAATATGCTCCGCCCCCGACAACCGGTTGCGATAAAGCTGGACCGCGAAAATGCCGCCTTCCTCCGTATCGGCCGAGGTGGCATGGGTGCGCTCCACCATCTTCTCGGTGCGGCGCCGGGCCAGGATCAGATCCTTGATGTCCAGAACGGCGCAGTCCAGGGACTCGGCCAAAGCCTGAAAATGGCCGATGTCGGCCAGCTCACCCTCGTCATCCAGCACGTCGGAGAACACCGCAAAGGGCCCGCACCCGGACAGCCGCGCAAGGTCCAGCGCGGCCTCGGGCAACATCGGCTTCAATAGCGTCCCGCCATCCGCCACCACGTAGGGAAAGACGTGACCCGGGGTGTGCAGCGCACGCGGACCGCTCGCAGGGTCGATCGCCGCCGCAATGGTGCGCGCTCGGTCCTCTGCGGAAATGCCGGTGCTCACCCCCCGCGCCGCCTCGATGGACACCGTGAATCCTGTCTGCCCGGATGCCATGTTGCGCCTAGGTTGCATCCGCAGTTCCAACCGGGCGGCCTGTTCGCCGGTCATGGCAAGGCAGACAAGGCCCCGCGCGTGTTTCGCAAGAAGGTTGACGCCGGGTGCATCGCAGTGCGTGGCGGCAACGACCATGACGGCCGCGCGCCGAGCGCCGCTTTCCCCATGAATGAACACGCAGCGCCCGGCGGCAAGCGCTTCGACAGCTGTCTTGAATGAGGATTGAACGTTCGTTTCCAACTTGCTCGGCTCCCTGCCCGCCGGGCGGAGCACACAGGTCCGTGTCGGCCCTGCTGCACCACGGGTGCGGACATCTTGCCCCGGTATGCTGCCCCCCCTGTCCCCGACACCGGGGACAGCCAGCGCAGCGGGTCACATCCGCTCGATGATCATTGCCGGGGCCATCCCGCCGGCCGCACACATTGTCACAAGACCGCGCCGCAGATCGCGGCGTTCCAGCTCGTCCAGAAGCGTGCCTATGAGCATAGCCCCCGTGGCCCCGATGGGATGGCCAAGCGCGATGGCGCCACCGTTGACGTTGATCTTCTCACGGTCGATCCCGAGATCCCGGATGAACTTCTCCGGCACCACAGCAAAAGCCTCGTTGACCTCGAACAGGTCGATATCGTCCAGCGTCAGCCCGGCTTTCTCCAGCACCTTCCGGGCCGCCGGGACCGGGGCGTTCAGCATCAGCTCGGGGCTGTCACCGACGTTCGCCATCGCGACGACGCGCGCCCGCGGCTTCCATCCATTCGCTCTGGTCGCCTCGGCCGAGGCCAGCAGCACCGCGCCGGCGCCATCGACCACCCCGGACGAAGTCCCGGCATGATGCACGAACTCGATTTCGAGCCCCGGCATCACCCGCCGGATCAGGTCGAGCTGTGTCGTGCCCTCGGAATCCACGGCCGATTGGGCCAGCGCCTCAAACGAGGGTTTCAGCCCGGCCAGCCCTTCCAGCGTTGTCTGCGGGCGGGGATATTCCTCGTGATCCAGCGCGATAGTCCCGTCCTCGCGGCGCACCGGAACCAGCGATTTCTCGAAATAGCCGTTGCGGATCGCCACATCGGCCCGGCGCTGGCTTTCTACCGCCAGCTCCTCCAACGCCCGACGCGGAATGCCCTCCATCGTCGCGATGGCATCCGCGCAAATCCCCTGTCCGACCTGCGGATGCAATGCCCGCAGGGCCAGGTTGTCGGCATCCATCAGCTGCGTCCGGCGCGCCTTCGGATCGCCGTAGTTGAACGACATCATTTCGCATCCACCCGAGATAACGATGTCCTCCATCCCGGCCATGATCGTCGCGGCGCCGAAACTGACGGTCGTGATGCCCGACCCGCAGAATCGGTCGAGCGTCACGCCCGAGGCGCGCACGTCATATCCGGCGGCCAGCGCGGACATGCGCCCGAGGTCCGACCCCTGCTTGTTCTGCTGGTTCGAACAGCCCCAGATGATGTCGTCGACCTTCGAGGTATCAAGGGCGTTGCGGTCGCGCAGCGCCGCCAGCACCGTCGCCCCCAGCTGCTGGGGATGCAATTCGGTCAGCGCCCCCTTTCCCATCTTGCCAATTCCGCGGGGTGTGCGGCAGTGGTCGACGATATAGGCCTCGGCCATGGGGGCTCTCCGATAGGGGCAGAATGAATGAGACCGGCACCCAAAGGGGCGCCGGTCTCAAGTGCGATCACTCGACGGGCGTATAGCTCAGCGTATCGTAATGCGCCCGCATGATGGTCACCGGCGAGTTCGAGAACCGGTTGTCCGCACCGAACCCGATGGGCGCCATGACGCCCGTCTCGACCGGCGGATTGGTCTGCAACTTCTCGATGGTGCACTTCCAGGTCAGGTCGTCCGCGCAGCCCTTCATGGCTTCGATCAGCGTCTTCGTCGACGCGTAGCCGGTCATGGTATAGCGGTTCACCCGGGCAACCTCTTCCTCGCTCAGATATTTCTTGGCGAGTTCGACAAAGGCCTTGCCCGCGTCGGACTGGATCGGCGCGACATAATCGACACCATACAGCCCATCGCTCGCCGGACCGATGGCCTTGAGCACCTCGGGCACGCGTCCCGGCCAGAAGGTCGCGATGGCCGGCGAGATGCCCAGCTTCTCGGCCTCTTTCACCATCGCGATGTTTTCCGAAATGATGCCACCGGCGATCAGCACCTCGACACCCGCGTCCTTGACCCGCAGCATCTCCGAGGCAAAGTCCTTCTGCCCGCGCGCATACTTGGTCTCGAAAACGACGTTGATCTCGGCCTCGGCCTTGGCCTGTTCGATGCCTTCGGCCAGCGCCTTGCCGTAATCGTCATCCTGCAGGATCACGCCCCACTTCTTGCCGGGGAATTCCTTGGCAAGATACAGAGCCAGCTGGTGCATCCCCTCGGTATAGGACTGCCCGACAACGAAGATATTGTCGTTCGGCTGCTCATACAGCGGCGGCAGCGGTCCGATCGGCACCATCGCCGGGATGCCCGCCTGCTTGATGATCGGCAGCGCCGCCAGCGCCTGACCCGACCCCGACAGCGAGGTCAGCGCAAACACCTTGTCGACGCCGATCAGCTTGCGCAGCGACTGGATCGTCCGCGAGGTCACATAGCCATCGTCTTCGGCGATCAGCTTCAGCTGCCGCCCACCGATGCCACCGGCCGCGTTGACTTCGGCCAGAGCCAGCTTCACGCCGAGGTTATGCGCCACACCCAGCAGCCCCGGAGGACCGGTCAGCGGCTCGACCTCTCCCAGCAGGATTTCGGTATCGGTGACGCCCTGATCGGCCGTCGCCAGTCCCGCGGGCAGGGCAAACAGCGCCGCCGCGGCCAGTCGTGTCAGTCTCTTCATCTTGGTCCTCCCACAAAGAAGTTCAGTATTTCAACGGCCAGAGCGTCCAGACCCTCTTGGCGTCCTGCCAGAGACCCATCAGCCCGTGCGGTTGCAGTTTCAGGAAAAGAATGATGACCAGGCCATAAAGCAGCCCCTTGATCTCATGCGCACTGGTGGACAACACGTCACGCGCGCCATCGCCCAGCAGCGAGAAGACGAAAGAGGTGACCTCCGGCAGACCGACCATGAAGATCGTGCCCAGGATCGCGCCGGCAATGCTGCCCATCCCGCCAACGATCAGGATCGCCAGCGCCTCGATGGCCAGCAGGAAGGGGAAGCCGTCCACCGTCACGAAGCTCAGGAAAATCCCGTACAGCGCCCCGGCAATGCCCACGATGAAGGAACTCGCCATGAAGGCGTAAAGCTTGTAGGTCCGCAGGTCGATCCCCATGACCCGCGCCGCATTGTCATTGTCCCGGATGGCGATCAGGGCCCGGCCCACGCGCGACCGCCGCAGGTTCAGACAGGCGAGGATCGTCAGAAGTCCGGCGCCCGCGGTCAGGTAGTAGAACCGCGCGTCGCTGTCGAAGGCAAACCCCAGAACCGTCGGCCGGTTCACGAAAATGCCGGACGAGCCATTGGTCAGCCCGTCGAATTCCAGCACCAGATGGTTCACGATGAAGGCCGAGGCGAGCGTGGTGATGGCAAGGTAAAGTCCCGTCAGCCGCAGCGAAGGCACCCCCACCAGCACACTGGCCAGAGCCGGAACGATCCCCGCCAGCAGGAACCCGGCAAGCGGCGGCCAGCCCCAGCTTTCGGTCGTGATGGCATAGGCATAGGCGCCCAAGACCATGAAGGCAGTTTGTCCCAGCGAGATCAGCCCGGTCCAACCAGTCAGCACGTTCAGCCCCATGGCCCCGATTGCGGTGATCATCATCAGGGTCAAAAGCGACAGACCGTAGAAGTCGAAATAGAAGGGCGCCGCGACGACCACGATCAGCCCGATCGCGATCCAGACCCTTTGCAGGGTCGAATCCGTCAGGTTGATGTGCTCGACGATGGTTTCCTTGTAATAGCCGCTGCGCATCAGAGCCTCTCAATTCGTTTTTCGCCGAACAATCCATAGGGACGGATCATCAGGATCAGGATGATGATGACAAAGCCGGCAACTTCCTTGAGGCCCGAGCTCAGGTAACCGCCCACAAGGTTCTCGGTCACGCCGATGATGATCCCGCCCACGGCCGACCCGATCACCGCATCGAGGCCACCGAGGATGGTGGCTGGAAAGGCCTTGAGACCCAGCGCGTAAAGGCTCGGCGACAGCTCGTAGGCAATCGCGAACAGAACGCCCGCGATACCGGACATCACCGCCGCCGCTGCCCAGGCCGCCATCTGCACCTTGCCGCTGTTCACGCCCATCAGCTGCGCCGTCGCCTCGTCCGAGGCCACTGCCCGCATGGCGACGCCAAAGCGCGAATACCGGAAGAAGGCCCACATGCCGACGATGGCCAGCACCAGCGCCAGCAGGACGGCAATCTGCGCCTCGCGCACCCGCACGCCGCCCAGGTCGATCAGATTGTTCCCCGACGCGACATCCATGTTGTGCGGAAGGCCGTCCCAGATCAGTACGATGGCCGAACGGAAGATCACCGACAGCCCGATCGTCACCATGATCTGCGCCAGGATCGGCTCGCTCATCATCGGCCGAATCACGATCCGCTCTACCGCGAGGGCAAAGAGGACCGCAAACCCGATGGACCCCACCGCCACGATGACCGGATTGCCGTCGACGGAGGTCGAGATCGACCAGGCGACATAGGCGATGATCATCCCCATCTCGCCCTGCGCAAAGTTCAGCAGACCGGTCGACTTGTAGATGATGGCAAAGCTCATCGCGATCAGCCCATAGACCGCTCCGACCGCCAGGCCCGAGGCCATCAGTTCGGCGAAATAGCTCATGCCGGAACCTTCCCGTAGATCTGCTCCAGTTCCTTCTCGAACTTCGTATCGATGATCGACCGGCGCACCTTCTGGGTCGCCGTCAGCTCGCCATCGTCGTGGTCGAGCTCTTTTTCCAGGATCACGAAACGGCGAATGTTCTCGACCCGCGCGAACCGTCCGTTGACCTCGTCGACGATGCCCTGCACCAGCGTGCGCACCTCGGGCAGCAGCGCCAGAGACCTGTAGGTCGTGTACGACAGGTTCCTGTCGCCCGCCCACAAACCGACGTTGTCAAAGTCGATCTGGATCAGTGCCCCAAGAAACTTGCGGCCGTCTCCGGTGACGATCACTTCCTTGATATAAGGGCTGTCCTTCAGCGCGTTCTCTATCTCGGACGGAGCGATGTTCTTGCCGCCCGAGGTGATGATGATCGCCTTCTTCCGGTCGACGACCGAGATTTCGCCATTGTCCAGCACCGACACGATATCGCCCGACAGCAGCATTCCGTCTTCCATCGTGTTGTCGGTCGCCGCCGCGTCGCGGAAATAGCCCTTGAAGACCGCAGGCCCGCCAAGCCGGATCTCTCCGTCTTCCGCGATGTCATACTGGGTCCCTTCCAGCGGCAGACCACAGCCGCCCAGCCGGAAGGCGCCCGGCCGCTGAATGAACACGCAACCCGCAACTTCGGTCATCCCATAGCCCTGACTCAGCGGCAGACCGATGATCGAGAAAAAGCGGATCGTTTCCGGCGACACCGCCGCCCCGGCGCACAGCCGGTGATAGGTCCGATCCAGCCCCATGTGCCGCTGGACGTTGCGAAACAGGGCCCAGTGCAGCAGCCAGGCCTGAACCCTCTGCCCGGGACTCAAGGCGCCATCGTTGCGCTGGCGGATGTCATCCAGCCGCCGGCCCTGCCGGAATAGCCAGCCCGCAAGAGCTTTCTGCACCGCCCCGCTTTCCCGCAGGCGGAACTCGAATCCTTCCTTCATCTTCTCCCAGATCCGCGGCACGCCGACCATGAAGGTCGGGGCAATCTCGCGGACGTTCTCGTTCACCGTGTCGATGCTCTCGGCAAAGCTCACGGTGCCCCCGACGCAGAGAAGCATGGCCATGGAATAGCAGCGCTCGGCCGCGTGACACAGCGGCAGATAGCCCACCGCGTCGATCCGCCGGACATCGGCCCCCACCGCGCGGGCATAGTTGTAGGTCGAATAGATGATGTTGCGATGCGTCAGCATCCCGCCCTTCGGCGGACCGGTGGTGCCCGAGGTATAGACCATCAGCGCCACGTCGTCGGGCGAGGTGTCCTCGATCATCGCATCCAGCTCGGCCTCGGCCTGGGCAGTGCGCGCCACATAGGCATCGCCCAGCTCAAGCAGTGCGTCGAACGACATCAGCCCCGGCTGCGCGTAATCGCGCATCCCCTTCATGTCGACGCAGACCACATGCTCCAGATCGGGCAGGCCGCCGTCCTGCGCCTGCGCGTCCAGCACCTTGTCCGTCTGTTCCTGATCGCCGCAGACCGCCAGCCGCGCGCCGCAATGGCGCACGATATACTGCAGTTCCGGCCAGGGATTTGTCGGATAGATCCCGACTGGCACCACGCCGATCATTTCGGCCCCGAGGTCGGCATAATACCACTGCGGCGAATTCTCCGAAGCGATGACGATCCGGTCGCCGCGCTTCAGGCCCAGCGACAGCAGCGCAAAGGCGAACCGCCGCGCCTGGCCATAATAATGCGCCCAGTCATTCCGCTCCCAGACGCCCAGAACCTTCTCACGCAGCGCCAGTTCGCCACCATGCCGGCGCGCATGTTCGCGCAGAAGCCGGGGCAGGGTGCCCGTGCCGCCCTTCAGGTTTTCCGGATCAAAGGGGTTGAATCCCGCAGGCAGCCGCCGGCGCGCCGCATCGAGAAGCTGCCCCGCATCGGGCGCCGTCATGAAGGTCTGATCGTTCATGCCGCACCTGCCGTTACGGTTTTCGCCGTGCCCGCACCCGACTTGCCGTGGCCCAGATAGGCCTCGATCACGCCGGGATGGGTCTGAACCTCTGCCGGGCGGCCTTCTGTGATCGTTTCGCCGAAATTCAGCACATGGACCCGGTCCGAAATGTCCATCACCAGATGCATGTCATGTTCGATCAGCAGGATGGCTATGCCCAGATCGTCGCGGATATCGAGGATGAACCGGGCGATATCCTCGGTCTCTTCCTGGTTCATCCCGGCAACGATTTCGTCCAGCAGCAGCACCTTCGGATCGGTCGCCAGCGCGCGGCCCAGCTCGACCCGCTTCTGCTGGCCGTACGACAGCGTTCCAACCACCTTGTCGCGGATATGCTCGATTTCCAGAAAGTCGATGATTTCCTCGACGCGCCGGCGGTGCTGCACCTCCTCGCGGCGGGACCGGCCGAAATGCAACGCCGCCTCGACAACCGAAGTCTTCATCCGCCAGTGCCGGCCAACCAGGATATTGTCCACCACCGTGCCGTGCTTGAACAGCGCAAGGTTCTGGAACGTCCGTCCGATACCCAGCTGCACATAGCGATGCCCCGGCACCCGGGCCAGATCCTGCCCCTCGATCTCGATGGTCCCCGATGTCACCGGCAACACGCCCGAGATCAGGTTGAACAGCGTCGTCTTGCCGGCGCCGTTCGGACCGATGATCGAGACGATCTCACCCTTGTCGACATGCAGCGACACCCCGTTGACGGCCTTGATGCCACCAAACCCCTTGGTCACCTGCCGCAGCTGCAAAAGATGGTCGGTCATGACAGCCACCGCTTGCGCCGCTTGTAATGCTTGATGTCGCGAAAGCTCTTGCGCTCGCCGCCGCCGGCGGAAAAGCCGAGATAATACTCCTGCACATCCAGATTGCTGCGCATCTTCTCGGCCGGCCCGTCCAGAACGACACGGCCGTTTTCCATGATGTAAACATAGTCGGCGATCTCCATCGCCTGACTGGCATTCTGCTCGACCAGAAAGATCGTCATCTTCAGCTCGTGCCGCATCCTGTCGATCGTCTGATAGATCGAGTCGATGATCAGCGGCGCCAGACCCAGCGAGGGTTCGTCCAGCGCCAGAAGGCGCGGCTCGGCCATCAGCGCGCGACCGACCGCAACCATCTGCTGCTCGCCGCCCGACAGATACCCCGAGATCTGCGCGCGCCGCTCATGCAGTCGCGGAAACAGATCGAAGACCATGGACTTCAGGCGCCGCATCTCGGCCGCCGTCTTGCGGTAGGCCCCCATCGTCAGATTCTCTTCCACCGTCAGATTGGCGAACAGCCTGCGCCCCTCGGGAACCAGAATCAGCCCCTGACTGACGATCCGCTCGGTCCGCGCATGGCCGATGTCCTCTTCGGCATAGCGGATCGAGCCTTTGGTCAGTTCGCCTTCTTCCAGGTGCAGCGTCCCGGTGACCGCCTTCAGCAAGGTGGACTTGCCCGCTCCGTTCGACCCCAGCAGCGCCACCACGGCGCCCTCCGGCACCGAAAGCGACACGTCCCGCACGGCCTCCACGGCGTTGTCATATATGATCTGCGCGTTCCGAATCTCCAGCAGCGCGCCCAGTTCGGCGCGCACGTCCGGAGCCGACGGAGAAACCGTCTGCATCATACGACGCACACCGCGCAGGTTGCGAAAACCCTTGCGCAAGGCATTGTCTTCACGGTGATCCTCCCTTCGCCAGCCAGTCCCGCGCGTCTCGCGCCGGAAAGGCATCGCTTCAATCACCGGTCGGTTGACCGGTTTTTTT